>JAZKCT010000001.1:0-148630 GCA_040387995.1 Bacteroidota bacterium
AGGAATGGACAGCGGGTTTCAGAATTACTTGTCTACTATTGCCGAAACCTCCAGTGTATGACATCGCACGACAAAACGATATTATTGCGATTTGGAAAGAATTACGCGACCTGGCCCATCCGGATTCAGAGTATTCGGCGGCAGTTAAATTTTGTCTCCAAAACTGTGGTCAGGACTGGGCACTAAATATTGCTCTTGCAGCTTAGAACATCATTAGTTATTCGTGCGTATCATTCTTATAGTAAATGGTCTATTCATGGAAAATGATTTACTATCTTTGTTACACAAAGAGTTCTTTAAAATAATACAAATCAAGTTAAATAAAATGGTGACCCATTAGGTGACCCATTTCGGAATAGCTTTGAAAACCCGCTGTAAGTGGGCTTTTTCAATAAGATATATGATCCCAGAGGGATCACAAGACCAATATCAAATCACAAAAACCCTGCAATCGCACGATTAGCAGGGTTTTTGTTTTTAGGGAAATTGTCGGTAAGTATGTGCCAGGAATCACCCTCATCCCGTCTTCCATTCCAGCTTCAATTCGACTATCTAAAGCAATCGTTTTCCGCCTGAAGTGCCTGCGCCTTACACTTGGTACTCAGTATGGTCATCTAGGTCTACGCTGCACCAGAACCACTAGGTGATCCCTTCAGCACCCGAAGGAGAGTGCTTCATGATACGAGCGCAGTGCGAGCGCAATACAAATGCACCGCGACGGATTAGTGCCTTTGGAAACCTGCCAGAAACCGTACTTCAAAGCGCTGAAATGTGCCTCCGCTGTGTTTACAAAAAAATATTAAAAATTTATTAAACAACATTATTCCGAGAACGTTTAGTGGGTATCTATAACCTATAAAACACAGATACAATGGCAACTACAAAAACAACATCTAAAAAAGCAGCTACCGGAGCGGACACAGCAGCAAAAAGTTCTAGTGTTAAACTTTCTTCAGACAAATCCGGCAAAACCGGAAAAATGGAGGATTCGGAATTTCATGAATTCTTTGTTGACGAGTTGAAAGACATTTACTGGGCGGAAAAACATTTGGCAAAGGCTTTGCCTAAATTGAAAAAAGCATCAACCAGCCCTGAACTTGCCGCTGCGTTTGAAAAACATACCGAAGAAACCAACACGCATATTGCTACACTGGAGCAGGTATTCGCCCTACTGGAAGAAAAACCACAGGCTAAAAAATGCGATGCCATGGCTGGTTTGCTGGAAGAAGGTACAGGAATTATTGAAGACACGGACACAGGAACCATGATCCGCGATGCGGGATTGATCCTTGCCGCTCAAAAAGTAGAGCATTATGAAATTGCTACCTATGGTACATTAGTCGCATTTGCCAAACAGATGGGGCATACTGAAGTAGCAGAACTGCTGCAGTTTACGCTTGACAATGAAAAAGCAACTGATGTAGCCTTGACAGAAATCGCTGAAAGCTTTATCAACGAGCAGGCTGTTGCGGAATAATTCAGTCAATTGATCTCAGCTGTTGCTTAAACCTCAGCTAAACAAATTAAATCAAGGCTTAGATCTTTACGGTCTAAGCCTTGATTGTTTTTAACCAAAAACTTCCTTGGCTTTTTTCACCGCTTTGGCCAGGTCAATCCCTTTGCCCAACACACCTTTGAACAGATCGCCGGTTTCCTTTAAGCGGTCCACCGCATTAAAGATGGTAAAATCACGCATGGTCATTCCCTTTTTCACTTCGTCCCAAGCCAGCGGCATGGAAACGGTCGCTCCTGGTTTAGGTCTTAGCGAATAAGGCCCGGCAATAGTCGCTCCTGGGCGGTTCTGTAAAAAATCCAGGTACATCTTTCCTTTACGGTTAGCGATCATCCTTTCGAGACTTGTAAATTCGGGTACCTGCTGGTGCACCAGCGTCACCAGGATCTTTGCGAACATCTGAGACTGATCGTAACTGTACTTTGCCCCCAGCGGGATATATATATGGATTCCGGTTGAACCAGACGTCTTCGCATAAGAAGGCACGTCAATCTGATCACATACGTCTTTCACCATCTGAGCTACCTGGATTACCTCATCGAAAGTATTCTTATCGGGATCAAGGTCAATGACACAATAGTCAGGATTGTCGGGCGATTTACTCCTGGAAAACCAGGGATTCATTTCAATACAGCCGAGTGATGCCATCCAGAGCAAGGCGGCCTCGTCATTGCCCAACAAGTATTCTTTAGCTTCCCCATCGCTGGTCGTATAGGGGAAAGTTTCTGCCCAGTCCGGCGCCTTATTCTTGACATCCTTCTGGTAAAAACTTTTCGCGTGAATACCGCCCGGAAAACGGTTTAATGACATGGGCCTATCCTTCAGATAAGGAAGAATGTAATCTGCCACTTGGTAATAGTAATTGAACATCTCCCGCTTGCTCACCTTATCTTCAGGCCAATACAACTTACTCAGGTGTGTGAATTTCAATTCATGACCGTTGATCTTGCGGACCTGCGTTTCATCTTTTGGGTTGAGCAGGCTTTTTCGTCCGGCAGATTTTGGCGGCCTGACCGCCGAGGCATGCTGGTCCTTTTGCTCAGGCTTTGTCTCAGCTTCATCAGGAAGTTCAACAGCTACAATTGCCTTGGTTTCCACCGCCGCTTCTCTAACTACCTCTTTCGCTGCTTTGTCGACCCGCATACCCTCAAAAGAAGGGTGACGAAATACACCATCACTGGTTATTTCTGTAAAAGCCACTTCGCATACCAACTCAGGCTTCAGCCAGGTCGCCTTAGCCTTAGGCGGGTTTGGCCGGAAGCGGGAAGGCTTATTGACATCCGGTATTTCCTCAAATGGGCTTTTGTCCGTAATTAAAGGTTTGAACTGCGACATCATTTCTTTCTGGACCTGCTCATTAAAACCCGTACCGACCTTTCCGACGTATTGCAGTTTGCCGCTTTCATAAACGCCCAGCAAGAGTGAACTGAACTGCTTTGGGGTATCTTCATTTTTGGCGAAACCAGCAATGACCACCTCCTGACGTTTGCTGACCTTGATCTTCAGCCATTCTTTAGACCTGTTGTTTTTGCTGTAAAGACTGTCTGATTTTTTGGCAATGATCCCTTCCAGTCCCATTTTAGCTGCCGCGTTGAAAAAATCCCTGCCCTTGGCTGTAAAAACTTTACTGAGCCGGATGCGGTCATCATCCTGAGGCAATACAGCCGCAAGAATTGCCTGGCGTTCACTAAGAGGAAGTTCGGTCAGGTCCTTGCCATCGTACCAGATCAGATCGAACACATAATAAACCAATTCACCATCTGCCTCACTTCTCCAGTTCTGCAGGTCCCCGAAATTTGAAACTCCCTTTTCATTGATGACCAGTATTTCACCATCCACCACGATGTCCATCTTCCAACTCTGCAATACCTTGCAAATGGGGTAGAATTTCTCATTGAACTGCTTGTTATTGCGGGATAGCACTTGTACATCTCCATTCTTGAGGCAAAAGCCCAAAGCCCGGTATCCGTCCCACTTCACCTCATAAACCCAGTCCGGGTCATCAAAAGGTGCGTCGACCAGGGTGGCCAGCATGGGCTTCATCCCTATCGGAATTTTGGACTTAGGCGCTTTTTTTAACAGCGCTTTCACGTCCGCATGTATGGTTTGGGGTTTCTCTGCATCAGAACTCGCATCCGGCTCCGTATCCTCAAAATTCGCTGCCACAACCTTTGCTGCTTTACCACGACTTTTAACCGGTTTCTTCAGCGTTTCTTCCTGCCCGTGTTGCCAGACTTTATCGCTGGTCTTTTCCATCTGCGCGATGGTCTTGTCCGACAAAACAGACTTGTCTTTCTTGGTAACGTCGCTTTCCGATGCAAACTCGTCTTTGTGCTTGATCATCAGCCAGCCATTTTCACCCATGCCATGCGTTTTTACAAGTGCATACTCGCCCTTTACTTTCTGTCCGTGAAGAATGATCTTTAAGGAGCCGGCCTTAAGCTGTTCCAGCAGGTGCTTTTCTTGTGCTTTCTTCCCTTTGATCTTTTCTATCGGCTCGTAACTACCCTCATCCCAGACAATCACTGTTCCACCGCCATACTCTCCTTCAGGAATAATACCCTCGAAGCTCTTGTAGTCAAAAGGATGATCTTCAACCATCATGGCCAGGCGTTTATTTTTCGGATCGGTAGAAGGCCCTTTCGGTACCGCCCAACTTTTCAGTACGCCATCCATTTCCAGACGAAAATCATAATGCAGACGGGAGGCATCATGTTTCTGGATGACGAACTGTAATTTACCTTTGTCGTTTGACTTACCAGCCTTAGGCTCTGCAGTTTTGGTAAAATCACGTTTTTCTTTGTATTGCTGAAGGCCCATGATATTCAGGTTTTTACCTGCAAAACAATGCTAAGGGCACTAAGGTTTCATTATTATCTCGATATCTGAGACAAATTACATGACCATATGGTGGTGGGCTTTAGCGCCCAATTTCTTGAAGTTAAGTATTTTAAGTTTAACAGGGTTAACTTCATTGAGGCCCTCTTTAATCTTTATAAATTGATTGGGCTTCACGTTCTTAAACTTTTGGACCAATCCACTCCCATGCCATTTGATCTCGATCTCATTGATCAGGCTTGCTGATCCGATACCGATCTCTCTTCTGAGTGGTGCCGAACCAAAACTTCCTCCGGAATTGACATCCCTGTAGATGTAACGCATCTTGCCATTTTCCACAACAGAGAGTTTAACATGACTGCCAATGGCTGCCTTATTGGATTTGACACCTTCCAGATCTATATTGATCCAGTTGTTCTTGTTCTGACCAGGATTCATATAAAGAGCACTTGGAAATGCATCGCCCTGGTAAGCCCCTCCAAGATCGATATACACGTCCTGATCGCCATCATTGTCCAAATCGGCAAAGCCGACACCGTGTCCTTTTTGCAAGCTTCCCACACGGGCCGCTCTTGTTATTTCGCTAAAACCTTTGCCGGACTCGTTCCTGAACATCCTGTTGGGGATCAGCGAATCATAATGCGGGTTTCCGGTACCAAAAAACATATCCAGCCATCCATCATTGTCAACGTCACCAAAACTAGCACCCATGGCAAATACAGATCTAAATAAACCCGCTTCATTGGTAATGTTCTTGAACGTGCCGTTGCCGTTATTTCGGTATAAGACCGGTTGGCCTTTGTAATCCGTATTCTTGCCCATTGCTTCCTGACCGGCAACGAAAGCCAGTGTTTTGTTAAACGAATAATCACAGGCAATGATATCCTGCCAGCCGTCATTGTCAAAATCAAAAAACCAAGTCGCAAAAGTACTGTTCTGCTCTGCTGAGAAACCAGCCTGTTGGGTCACGTTTTCGAATTCAGGTATTTTACCTTTTATCCCCTTATTTCGAAACAGCACCCGCTCACCCATTCCACTTACAAAAATATCCATCCAACCGTCGTGATCGTAGTCCGCCGAAGTCACCCCCTTAACGAACAGGGTCAGGTCTATTTTTGCTTCCGCAGCTACATTGGTAAAAGTCCCATCCTGATTGTTGAGGTAAAGCTCGCAGGGCTCCTGCAGGTTAATATTACCAGGAAAACTTTCGTTGCCGATGTATAGATCCACCCAGCCATCATTGTTGAAATCATTCCAGGTTGCAGTCTGCGTAGGATGCATGGAAAGCAAACCGCTTTGAATGGTTACTTCTTTGAAAGTGCCATCGCCATTATTTTTCAAAAGAGAATTGTGGCTCTTGCCCAGTTCACCTTTCCATCCTCCGCGTAAGACAAAAATATCTTTCAAACCATCATTGTTGTAGTCGGTCTGATTGATGTTCAAACTTCCGGTGATGCTGCTCAGACCCGCTTCTTTTGCAAGATCGGTATAGATCCCATCGGCATTGTTGTGAAAATAATGCATAGCGTCCTGCACGCCCCATGCTGAGGTCACAATGTCCAGGTAACCATCATTATCAAAGTCCTCGGTAATCACCCCTCCGCCACGGTTACTTACGTTAACCTTCAGGTCTGCGGCCAGGTCTTCAAAAGGAACCATTGGATGAGTTTCAGGATAAGGGTTAAGTAACAAGTATTTTTTGGGTACGCCATCCGGATATTTACCCAGAGTCATATAGGCGATATTCATCAGCCACATTGCCTCGGGATTATCTGGGTTCCTGGCCAGAATTCTTTCGTATAGCTCAATGGCTTTAGTAGAACCTGTTGGATCCTTATGCAATCCTCCGCCCTGAATCGGATAGATGCAGGACTCAGCAGTATGGTTGTTCAGACAGTTGTTGACCTCTCCCAACCGCAGGTAAGCAAACGCCAGTTCCGGCTCCAGTTTGTTGAGGTCAAAATAAGAACCCTTCACCACAGGGGCATTGTGCACCTGGTTGAACAGTAAAATTGCACTATCGATATCTCCCTTTTCCATAAATACCCTGGCACGTTCGTAATCGAGGTGTAACGTGGCATCGGCGTCTGCTGTCTTAAGCGCGGCGTTCAAAGCGGCCATTTTAGCTTCCGAATTAAAGATATTATCCGGATTGTTGTCATCGGCCAACTCTTTCTGGATGATGGTTGTCATCTCAGCAGCAGCTTTTTCATCAGCAGAGGGTTCACATGCAGACAATGACAGGCCGGTCAAAATCAAGATGACATATTTGGTAAGGTTCATTAGGTTAGGGATAAAAAAGTATTGATTTATATGGTGCTTTTCCTGCACTAACGGGAAAAAACGCCTTAAGTTAACGATTGTCTCAAATAGATCACGATAATAATTTTGCAGCCATCACTCTTTTCTGAGCAGTTATTCCAAAATTATTGAGATGACTGGGTAGCCAGTCACCCAAGGAGTTTTACCGAGTAAACTGGAACGCCCGTAACTTCTGCTGGTTGATGCCAATCAGCAAAGTATTGTTTATCGTAACTGCGCTCCGCACATCGCCCTTCAACTTAAGGCCGCTTTGCAATTCAGGAACGTAGGTAAACCCGCCCTTGCCGTTTCCTTTTAACAACACACCGTGGTTCGCATCATACTTGCCAAACCTGATGCGTGACTGGTTAATGTTGCCGCACAACAGCAAATCTTTGTTGCCATCCCCATCATAGTCCAGACAGGTAATGGTGTACACCGGGGCGAACTGGGCCTGCACCGGCAAGGATTTTTCCTTGAATTTACCATCAGCTCCACGTTCAAAATAGGCTGTCTTGAGGTAGTTGGACTTTAGTATCTTACAGCCTTTCAGCTCCTCTTCTGTAAAGATTTCCTTCATGCCAGCCTCCGAATAACTCTTGTAGTCCGGAAAACGTGGCCGCATGATGCTCATTTGATCGAGCATCTCGTCCCGGCTCAGGTAAGGATAGCTTTTGCCCAGAATATAAAAACACAGAATAGGATCCATTGCGCCATTGTCGTCAAAATCTTTATAACAAAGCTCCGCAGGCTCTTTATCACTCGCGCGGCACTGGCTGTTCAGCCCAAGATTACCCAATACCAGGTCTGGTTTGTCATCGCCATTCATGTCTTCTACCTTCAGGGTGTTCCACCAGCCGCTATATTTCTTGTCAAAATACTGAATGGTCTTGTTCTTCAGTTTCCCGCCATCATTGACAAACGCAGAGACCGGCATCCAGTCGCCCACAACCACCAGATCCTGCTTCTTATCGCCGTTCAAATCCAGCACCGCAGCATCTGTCACCATCCCGATCTGCTCCAGCTCTGGTGCCATTTGTTTGATTTGGTTCGTAAAGTGGCCCGTACCATCGTTGACCAGGAGGAAGCTTTGCGGCGTCTCCGGATATCTGGATGGCGTAACGCGGCTGCCGACAAACAAATCAACAAAGCCATCGCCATTAAAATCGCCTGCCCTCGCGCAACTCTTGCTGACCCACATTTCGGGAAGAGCACCGACAGACTTCGTCAGATTGCCTTTGCCATCGTTAAGGTATAACCTGTCCTGAAACAATGGATCATTGTCTTTAAAACTGCTATAACCCCCACTTACTACATACAAATCAGCATGTCCATCCCCATTGGCGTCAAAAAATATCGCATCTGTATCTTCACTTGCCGCGTCAATGACAAATGGCTTCTGGTTCTTACTGAATTTGCCGCCTTTCTGCTGGATAAATAAAGCACCTGGCTGGTTGATGTCTCCTCCAACGAATACATCCTCAAGGCCATCGCCATTTACATCGCCTTTTGCCATACACGGACCGGTAAAGGATAATGCGTTGACCAGTAGCGGCTGACGTTTATAGTCATTGATGGTATTCTTCACCTGTGTAGAGGCTATAGGCGATGGTATTTCGGTAAATATAGGTTTCACATCCAGTGGTTTGCGATACGTGTCTTTCGCATCACTTTCTACAAACACCATTTGCTGGTTGGCAGCAACCTTAGTCAGCACCTGCTGTTTGCCGCTAAGCCATACGACCCTGACTGAATCAACCATTTTGTCTTTCCCCAATCCAAAATGGAGGTTTTGGGACACGCTGGACAAATAACCTTTAGATGGCATTTGCTCCAGACATTGCTGTTTGCCTTTATTAAAAACTGTGATCAAAGCACCCAGTCCATCGGTGTTTTTACCGGCACCTTTTAGTCTGACTTTCAAATGATTGGTAGCCGCATTGCTTTCATTTTGATAAACGAAGGCTGCCCTGTTGATGTTGTTGACCACCAGGTCCAAATCGCCATCATTGTCCAGGTCACTGTAGGCAGCACCATTGCTGTTTGAAGGGATATCGACCCCCCATGCCAGGCCCTTATTGGCAAAAGTCAGGTCGCCGTTGTTCTTATAGATGTAATTCTTCACGTCCGAAGAAGGTACATTTTTGAGCATGGCCAGTAAGTCCTTTGGTTCAATCTGTCCGTTGAGGCTGCGCATGTAGTTTTCATTGAACTTAAGCACGTCCATATTCGTAAAATCCCGCATAAAACCATTGGTGATAAAGAGGTCTTTCCAGCCATCATTGTCGTAATCGGCAAACAAGGGTGCCCAGCTCCAGTCGGTATTCGAGAGACCGGCCAACTGCCCTATCTCACTAAAAGTACCGTTACCATTATTGATATGCAGCATGTTGCGTACATATTGATAGAAAAATCCGTTGCGCAAATTGATGTTGAAGGACTCATAATTGTCCAGTCCCGACAGCAACTTCTGACGTTTATTGTCCTCCGGAAGCATGTCCAGTGTAAAAATATCCTGCAGACCGTCATTGTTCACATCGGCAATGTTATTGCCCATGGAAAACAAAGAAATGTGATCAAGTTTATTGGGCAACTGATCGCTAAAAGTACCGTCTCCGTTGTTGATGTACATCCGGTCTGGAATCGAATAATCATTGGATAAGTAAATATCCGGCCAGCCATCGCCGTTGAGGTCGGCAACCCCGCCACCCAGGCCGTATGACAAGGTGGACAACATCAGTCCGGCTTGTTTGGTTACCTCTTTGAAGTGCCCGTTGTCGTTTCGGTAAAGTTTCGAGCTCGCCAGCGGATCATCCTGCTTTTTCAGTTCCTGTATGGTGATGTCATCCAGATTACTAAGCACCTTTACATTGTCATTGATCAGGAAAAGATCCAAATCCCCATCCCGGTCATAATCAAAGAAAACAGATTGGGTACTGTAAGCAGGATCATCCAGTCCGTATGCCTCGGCTTCATCTTTAAAAACCGGCACGCCTTCTTTTATTCGTACCCTGGTTGATGAACAATTGGTTTTTTGACAGCGGGCCGGCTTGTCGGCCAGCATAACAAACATAAATATCAAGCTTGCCATCTCCATTGACATCTACCATATTGACCCCGTTTTTCCATCCCGGAATCCTTGCGCCCACTCCTGCCGCTTCAGTGATGTCGGCAAATTTCATATTCCCTAGGTTGCGGTACAGTTTATTACCATTCATATTACCAGAAAAGTAGATATCATCCAGTCCGTCATTGTTGAGGTCCCCAATCGCCACTCCTCCACCGCTGTAAAAACCCTGGTAAAAGCCATCAACATGGCCATCAAATTCTTCTCTTACTGTATTGTTGAACAGGATATTGGTACTTGTAGAATCAAGTAGGGTGAAGAGTTGCTTTTCGCCGGCAACAATCTTTTCTTTTTTTGAATTTGAGCAGGAAAACAGCACAAAAATACACGGTACAACCATGTAAAATCTGGCCATTGCGAAACTATATCGGTTCATTGGTTATTTGGTTAATTTGGTTTGTGCTGAGGTGTTCAGCATGGTCAATTCAATAGGTAATATTTAGGTGACCTTAAAATAAATATAGGTTTTCCCGAAATACAATACAATTATTTTTTGAAATCAGGCCAGGCATTTGTAGTAGGACAGTTGATAAGGCAAAAAGTCCTATTCCAAATGACCTTATCTATTGTATACTGTAACATTTACCGGGGATCAGCATTCTAATCGAATATTGGATAGATTTAAGAATAAAACATATATTTAGTATTCACATTTACAACGCATCACCCTATGGGATTTTTTAGCAGACTTTTAGACGAATTTATAGATGTCATTGAGTGGGTAGATAACACCCAGGATACTTTGGTATGGAAATTTCCACGCAATGACAACGCCATAAAAATGGGCGCCAAACTGACCGTACGTGAATCACAGGTCGCCATTTTTATGAATGAGGGCCGCATCGCCGATGTATTTACCCCCGGCATGTACGAACTGAGCACGCAGAACATTCCGATCATGACGACCTTGATGAGCTGGAAATATGGCTTCAACAGCCCATTTCAGGCAGATGTGTATTTCGTCAGCACCCGGCAGTTCACCAATCAAAAATGGGGCACGAAGAACCCGGTCATGGTTCGCGATGCCGAGTTCGGACCAGTGCGCTTACGTGCTTTTGGCTCCTTCAATTTTAAGGTACTGGATGCAAAAACTTTCTTAACCCAGATCACAGCAACCAACCCCAATTTCAGCGTAGAAGACATTAACGAGCAGCTACGCAATACTGTAGTCGCCCGTGGCATGGATGCCGTGGCAGAGTCCAAAATACCCGTACTGGATATTGCCGCCAATTATAACGAAGTGGGTTTACTGATTACCCAGAGCATACAGCCTGATTTTGCTGAACTCGGTCTCAACCTCACCAAATTACTGGTTGAAAACGTATCCCTGCCGCCTGAAGTAGAAGCGGCGCTGGACAAACGCAGCCAGATGGGCATTATTGGCAACCTAGGCGCCTATGCACAGTTTCAGGCAGCGAATGCGATTGAAAAATCTGCTGAGAATACCATTGGCGGCAACCTCGGTGCCGCTGGTATGGGGCTTGGTGTTGGCGCAGCCATGATGGGCCAGGTAGGCAATATCTTTCAGGCCAACCAGTTTGACCCTAATGCAAAAAGCCCTTCAGCTCCCCCACCTTTAGACACTGTAGAATACCATTTCGCGAAAGAAGGCAAAGCCGATGGCCCGCATAGTCTGGCTGAGATTAAAGCCCTGATCGCTACCGGTACGATCAGCAAGGAAACACAAGTTTGGAAAAAAGGTATGGCAGCCTGGTCTCCGGCCGGATCGGTTAGTGAATTGTTTGATCATGAACCTCCACCGCTGGCTTAGCTGCGATAACGCTTTAGGCTTGTCTTCATGCAGGTCTAAAGCAATAAAAGCAGTTAACAAAAAGCTTTGAGTATTCTGGTCTGCTAAAGTTCAGCCTTATCTTCTAAAGTTCAGCCCTTCCTTATTTTTTGACCTTTAATTCAATCCTAAAATGGACGATGTAATCAGCCCCGGTGCTGTCAATCATTCTTTAAAATGTAACGGCTGTGGGGCCCTACTTTACTTTGCTCCCGGCACCCGAACGCTCAAGTGCGACCATTGCGGCGAAAGCAATGTTATAGAAAGCAAGCAAACCAGCAATAAGATAGTATCTGTTGACTATGAGCGTTTTATAGCTGGCATCGACCAAAACAAAAAAGCCGATGGCATGAAGGTGGTCAACTGCAGCAATTGCGGTTCGCAGACCGTCCTGAGCTCCTTTGTGACCTCCGACAAGTGTTCATTCTGCACTGCCCCATTGGTATTGAGTCCGCAGGAAGGGCAGCAATACTTACCGCCGCATTATATTTTGCCTTTTGAGCTCAACCGGCAACAGGGGATGGACTGTTTTCAGAAATGGCTGAAGGGGTTATGGTGGGCGCCAAATGACCTGGCTGGCAAGGTAACTGGCAGTTCAACAGCACTACAGGGCATTTATTTACCACACTGGACTTATGATACCGATACGGTAACCGATTATACGGGTCAGCGGGGCGACTATTACTACACTACAGAAACCTATACAGAAAATGTCAATGGAAAAAACGAGACCAGAACAAGGCAGGTACGCCATACCCGCTGGTCATCTGTATCTGGCAGGGTAAATTGCAGTTTTTACGACCTCCTCGTTCCGGCTAGTAAATCACTTTCTGACAAGACCTTAACTAAACTTGAACCCTGGAACTTCAACTTACTGGTTCAATTTGATGAACGCTACATGAGCGGTTTCCGTTCAGAAACTTATCAGGTCGACCCGAAACAGGGCTTATTAATGGCCATCGAACAAACAGAAGGCGAAATCAGATCGGAAATTGCAAATGATATTGGCGGCGATGAACAGTCGATTGACGGTGCCGATACAGAATATTTCAACAAAGCGATCAAATACCTGATGTTGCCGGTGTGGACCAGCGCTTACAATTACAACAACAAAATCTACCAGTTCACCGTCAATGCCAGCACAGGCGAGGTAATCGGACAACGTCCGGTAAGCGCCATTAAGATCGTGTTGTTTGTGCTGATGATATTGGCTTTAATTGCGATCGGGTTCTTTGTATTTCAGTCCCAATAACTAAGCGATTAACCCCAAAACCGGTCAAACAACTTCGGACAAATCTTCTTCATGCTCGCCGGATCTTCCTCCTTCCAATTGAAATCAAACTTTGGGTAGTGCCCCTCTTTGGTCAGAAAAAGCTCTTCATCAATGTAATCGTATAAATCCTCGCCTGTTTTATTATTAAAGGCTTCCAGCGCAACGTACCAAAAGCTTTCAAAGTCATAATCTTCAATATCGTCGCCAACCTGGCTGATCAGCGTATCCGGGTTTTCTTTGGCTTTGTAATAAGTGTCTTTGCCCCTGGAAATCACCCAGTTTCTGAAATACTCAAAGCCATCATCAGAACAGCCCCCATTCATCAGGTAGCCCGCACACCACATTTCAGAAGTGTAGGAATCGAAAAGCAATTTATCCGTCCGCAGCCGGAAACCAATCATTTCCTGTGGCGTCAGCTTTTCGATTGCTTTGATCAGGAAGAGCTCCTGGTCATCCAAATGGTCTGTGTTTTTGGGCGACTCATCAACTATGGCCCAAAACAAATCTTCATCCAGCATTTCCTCAGTTTTTGATAACTTTGTGATATCAAATTGCAGAGGCTGAATTTCTTGCTGAACCTCTTGTTTTTTGCCAAATAGCTTGTCGAATAGTCCCATATTTTGAATGGCTGATGCTTATAGTCACACGAATATAAGCGAAGTCGCTGCTTCCATCCAAATCCATTTGTCGCAAAACGAGGCACCTTATGATTGTCCTCCTGCTCTAGACAGTAACCTAGTTCCTTCCATGCATGATGCGCTTAGAAATTTCGCGCAAACGGTTGTGCAGCGTAAATAAAGCAAGTTTGGCTACATTAGTCAAAAGCAATCTCCAGTCATGATTTCCAACAAATTGAACAAACTAAAAATAAGCAGTTTCTTTGCCCTACTGATCGTTACATTGTCAACAGCTGCACAAGAACACCCCATCTCTATTATTCCCAAACCAGTATCTGTTACCTCTGGCAAGGGTCAGTTTATCCTAAGGCCCGGGACATTGATTTACAGTTCAAAGGAAGCGCTGCCTGAGGCTTCATTTCTGGTAGCCATCCTCAACCAGTCTACAGGTTATCAACTGAAGATAAAAAATGCCGGTTCAGCACAAAAAGGAGAGGGCATCTCTCTCATCATCACAAAAGATTTTACTGACACCGTCAAAGGTGCCTATACCCTGAATGTCACTGAACATACTGTAGTCGCCAAAGCTGCCAGTAAAGAGGGCATATTTAACGCCATTCAATCCATACGCCAATTGCTGCCCCATGCTATAGAAAGCAAAGCGCTGGTTAAAAATGTGAGCTGGACCCTGCCTGTAGTTCTGATCAAAGATCACCCGCAATACCAATGGCGGGGTTACATGCAGGATGTGAGCCGTACTTTTTACGGGGTAGAGGTTATTAAAAAATATTTGGACATTATGGCTTTGTACAAGATGAATGTCTTGCATTTTCACCTCACGGATGACCAGGGATGGCGCATAGAGATCAGGAAATATCCGGAACTCACTTCAAAAAAGACAACCGTTTTTGGCGAGAGCAGTAAGCAGCCAGCCGAAAGAAGCGGCTACTATACGCAGGCACAAATGATGGATCTGATTGCCTATGCGAAAGCCAGAAACATCAGTATTGTACCCGAAATAGATGTACCCGGTCACTGCTGGCCGATCATCATTACGCATCCTGAACTGGGTGTGAACAGCAAGACCCAACCGGACTATGTGATCTCCTTCATGGACTCCTACAATTACTGGGGCGCGCAATTTACACCCAATCCGCTGGATCCGACCAAAGAGGCGGTTTACACTTTTCTCGGTAATGTCTTCAGTGAAATAGCAGACCTCTTTCCCTCCAAATACATTCATTTTGGTGGAGATGAAGTGGTACACCGTCTTTGGGAAAACGAGCCTCATGTGCAGCAGTTTATGAAAGAAAAGGGTATGAAAAAAATTGAAGAACTGCAGAGCTATTTTGTGAAACGGATCAGTGCGATTGTAGCCAGTAAAGGTAAACAGCCCATCGGATGGAACGACATTCTTGAGGATGCCGCCAACCTGCCCAAAAATACAGCGATCATGTCCTGGATCGGCGCGGGCGCAGTAAAGGATGCAGCCAAATACGGTTTTTATACTGTGGCCTGCCCTACAGGACCGCTTTATTTTGACATCAGTCAGAAGGACAGAAACGATGGCACCATGGCCGACCTGAACTATGGTGGCGCCAATACCCTGGAAAAGGTTTACAATTACAATCCCCTGGCCACGCTCAACGAAACCGAACGTAAGTATGTTCTGGGTATCCAGGCCAACATGTGGCCTGCTGTGCCGCAGGAAGTGAAGGACATGAATGTCCAGAATTTTCCCAGGCTATTGGCCCTTTCCGAAATTGCATGGACATCGGGACAAGAGAAGGATCTGCCTGAATTTCTAAACAGGGTTTCTGTAAATTATGGCAGACTGGACACCTTAAAGATGGATTATTACAAAGCCGGAGGTTACATTACCTCAAGCTGGACACCTGCACAGATCAGCACCGAATTTAAAACCCTCACTTTTGATGTCACACCAAAAATATATACCAACGGAAGGGTTCAGGCAGGATTTCTTTTTACTTCAGGGCAGTCCTATTTGAAAGTAAAAAACGTCAAACTACTGGAGAATGGCATTGAAATCTCCGCTGATGCCCATGAATCACTTGCCGACAAATACAGGGGTACGCCATTCAAAAAAAATATGTATTTTTATTTACTAAGCGTAGACAAATATAAACCTAAGGCACGTTACACACTCAGTGCAGAAGTTGCAGGAGATAAAAACAACGATTCAAACGGAAATGTCACGGTTAACCTAAGTCCATACAAACCGTTCAGCGTTGCTGAAATTAAAAAAGAATAAATACCATGCGCCTCTCCATCAACCTCTTGCTCTTTTCTTTATTTGTTGTTGTCCAATATGGATGTCGTTCCTACACCTACAGCAAAGGCGGGCGGGTTGAAACTAAATATTTAACGCATTACATCAATGACAATCTGCAGGTGGGCGCAGCGCTTTATGGAGATCTGCCAATCGATTTTGGAAGCGCCAATAAAGACAGCATCATGCCAAAGGTGTCACATACTGACAAGCAAGCACTTAGGAAGTTCGGAACTGGCAAGTCTGATCAACTGTTGTTTTCCACCAAACCACGGGCCGACCACAACCATGTCATCGGTTTAATCAGAGATCCTGCAACTGTCCGCCTTGACGAATACAAAATGGTGCGTGAAGGCAAGATTTTCTTCCTGCTCAAAACCGTTAAATACAAAAACAGGGATGCCTGGGAGGGCCTGATCCGTCTGGACCAAAACAGGTTCTTATCCATCATTCACTACCTCTCTTCTAAAGATGCTGTAGGCTATATTGAAACATTGAATACGATCATGCTGCACACTGCAGCCCGCATCAAGGATGGTGAAATGACGACACCGGTTTTTGACGTATTGGACGACTCCAACAATTTCTTCGATGAACATGGTTATCTGGCACCGTTCAATCTGGCAGAAAGCAGAAACAACTACACCCAAAAATTCGATCAGAATCTTCTAGATCAGTTGCTTGCCACCTATTATTCATTTTGCGGCGATGTGGAACTGGTCAGCAAATCAGCAGCAGCTTCCATGTTCTTTAAAAAAGAAGATCTGGATGCCAAGGACTTGTCGCCCGCAGCAGCGGCCATACTGAAACAGACCAAAGCGCAACAAGTGGTGATGTTCAATACTTCCCACCACCTTCCGCAACATGCTTATTTTGTTGGCGGAATGCTGGACAGTCTGTACAAACAAGGGTTTACGCATCTGGCACTGGAAGCCGTGGGGGATCCGGCGAACATTATGAAAACCGGCTTTGTTAACCTTGATGACGGCTTTTACACCAAAGATCCGGTCATGTCCAATTTAATTGCGAAAGCAAAGGCAATCGGGTTTACCATTGTAAACTACGAATCTGAAGCAGATGACCGGGAACAGGGTCAGGCGCAGAATCTGGCCGACCAGATCTACAAAAAGAATAAAGATTGCCGCCTGGTTGTCCTTGCCGGCTATGGACATATAGAAGAAACCGCCTCACCTAAAAAGATGGCCGGACATTTCAAAGACCTGACAGGGATAGATCCGTTTACGATCGACCAGACCAGGTTGATGGCAAGTGTCTGCCAGAACCTGGATGCCGCTAACAAGGAAGAGGTTTTTGTTTATTCAGGTAAAGCCCTGACGCCCATTACCGATCTGATGGTATGGAATAACATCAATATGCAGGATAAACCGATCAACGCTCCCCTTTCCTCAATAACTCAGGACATCGCTGTCAACGTACCTGACCTATCTGCAGAGAATGACAGCATCGCTGCTTTTTTGATCTACAACCAGGCAAATTACCTCAGCGATTCCACTGCAGTACCCCTCTTCGTAAAAATCATTCCTGCAAGGAAAGATATAGTTCAGGTAAAGCTGGCAAAAGGGAGGTATCTGGTGCAGTGTTTAGGAGCCTATAAAAGATCACTGTATAGAAAAGAGCTGGTTGTGGAGTGACATTTGTCTCCTATAAAATAATCACAGCATTTGGCTTTTAAGGCTGTGGAATTACCGGCAGCGACTTCCACCAGCTTTGCAGTTTGTCAGCAAACGTACTGACCAAATCAGCATATTCGGCAGCCAGGTTCTTAGATTCAGGTTTGTCTTTCGACAAGTCATACAATTCTTTGGAGCTGCCATCAGCGTTCATCAGGAATTTCCAATTACCTTCCCTTATCGCCATGGCGGGGCTTCTGTTCTTTGGTCCGGGATAATTGAAAGCCACATTATTCCGGCCATATTCCCAATACAAGGTTCTTTTGGCTTTAGAAGGCTGGCCAGATAAAACAGCTTTTTTGTCCAGCCCATCAAACTTAAACCCTGGTGGAACTTTAATTCCAGCCAGGCTACAAAATGTAGGCAACAGGTCATGTGCAGAGAGCACAGAAGCCGTATCGGTTAATCCACCTTTTATTTTAGCCGGCCAGCGGACGATAAACGGCAGGCGGATCCCGCCTTCGTACAAGGACAATTTGCTACCCCTCATATCGGCAGAACGGTCTTGCCTGAAATTTGGCAGCGGCCCATTGTCGGAAGTAAAAATGACAATGGTATTCTCATCGATCCCCAATTTCTTCAATCCCTCCATTAGCCGGCCCATTTGCCGGTCGTACTCCTTCAGCACATTGACAAAACTCTTTTCTTCCTCAGGATTGCCCGGATAGCGCCCGGTTGCCCGATCTCCGGCCACCCAGGGTGTATGCACATCATCCGGCCACAAATTGATATAGCAAGGCTTACCCGAATTTTGCTTTAGAAATTCCAGGGTTTTATCTACGAAATAAGCCGTACGGTCCCATCTTTTGATGCTGTCCTTCTCGCTCCAGATCCAGTTGGTAGCTGTCAGCAAGGGATCAGGATCAGGGCTTTCGTAAGTACTGTTCCACTGGTCAAAACCATACTGCGCAAAGCCGGGGGCATCTTTTACATCTCGACCACCGCCCATGTGCCATTTGCCGAAATGCCCGGTGGCATAACCTGCCTCTTTTAGTATCCTGGCAATACTAGGCGCCTTAGGATCCAGGAAATTCACCTGTTCCGCAGCTTTGTTGTGCTTTTTATTGTCCAGAAATGAAGTGAAATTCCATCTTGCAGGTTGCATGCCCGTCAATATACCCGCTCTTGATGGCGAACAAATTGGCGATGCGCTGTAATAATTGGTAAACCGGATCCCTTCGCTGGCCAGCCTGTCAATATTTGGCGTTTTATAGGTTCCGTTATAACAACTGATGTCACCGTAACCCATATCATCTGTTAGGATCAGAATAATGTTTGGCTGTCTCGTCTTTTGTGCATCAGCAGAGCAGAACAGAAAGGATATGAAACACAGGCAGAGCAATAACTTCTTCATAATCATTTAACAATTTGGGATATAAAATGCGTATTGGGATCGAAGGACATATACACTCAAAAATACCTAAAATATATGCCTATTACAACGCCATCTAATCTACACCAGCATATCAAGAATGCATTATACCGGACTGAAAGGACGACCTGAGAAAGCTACTTTCTCCAGAATCCCTGCTTCAATGAAAAACCCCCATAAATTGGTATATTTTTAAAGCATCCATTCAGCTATTTTTGGCTTTAGAGACGCTGTGCATAAAGACTTCATGGCAACACAAAAAACATATAAAAACCCTTTAAATGAAAGCAATAAAAATAGCACTCTTAATACTCACAATCTTTTACACGAAAGCGCAGGCGCAAAACCTGCCAGAGATGGTTACTATTAAAACCGGTGAGTTCAAAATGGGTGATCAGGGTGGCGATGGTAATAAAGACGAAAAACCAGTACATGAGGTATCGCTAAAAGAATTTAAAATAGCCAAAACTGAAATCACAGTGGCGCAGTACAGGCTTTTTTGCACTGAAATTGGCATTAAAATGCCAGAGGCACCAAGCTGGGGCTGGATAGACAACCACCCTATCGTAAACGTAAGCTGGCACAATGCGCAAGGATACTGTAAATGGCTGAACACCAAAACAGGGAAAAAGTATCGCCTGCCTACAGAGGCCGAGTGGGAATATGCAGCCAGGGGTGGTAATGAGGCTACCTACTATAAGCATTCAGGTTCCGACAACCTGGACATTGTAGGCTGGTACGGAAAAAACAGCGGTAAAAAAACCCATCCTGCAGGACAGAAAGGACAAAATGAACTGGACCTTTACGATATGAACGGAAATGCAGCAGAATGGTGTCAGGATTTATATGGGCCTTATAAGGAAGACGGCAAGATATTGGTGTACGAACACTGGATTAAGGTAGCCGACGACGATCCAAAAGGCGCACAATATGGCACCAACCGCGTCAGCCGGGGAGGCAGTTGGGACAGTAGCCAGTCCGAAAGCCGGCTTGCCGCAAGAAAGGAAATGGCCCCGTCCACAAAACTGAATACGCTCGGTTTTCGGGTTGTAGAGCCACTTTAATTATCCGTTACCGACCAATTAAAGAAAATTAACGGGTATTATAACCACCCAGCATACTTTAAAGTAAATAAAAAATATAAACCAATGACAAAAATGAAAACAGGTCTCTTTCTAATACTCATGTTTTTGATCGCAAGAACAGCCGAGGCACAGGAATATCCCGAAATGATCAAAGTAGATGGTGGCACATTCACCCTTGGTGATACAGAAGGCGTGGGAGGTTCGTACTCACGTCCAGCCCATGCAGTCACCTTAAAGACTTTTATGATTGCCAAAACAGAAACCACAATAGAGCAGTACCAGCTATTTTGCAATGCCACAGGGAAAGAGATACCCCAAGAGGTTTCAGTAGCTCCTGCGAAATTAAAGAACCCTATCACCTATGTAACCTGGCAAGATGCGCTAGACTACTGCATTTGGCTGAGCAAAAAAACCGGTAAACCCCATCGCCTGCCTACAGAAGCAGAATGGGAATACGCAGCAAAAGGTGGCAAAAAAAGCAAGGGCTTTCAATTTAGTGGAAGCGACAATTTAGGCGATGTTGCCTGGCACAGCAAAAACACCGAATATTACATGATGCCGGTAGCCCAAAAGCTCCCGAATGAACTGGGTCTACACGACATGACCGGCAATGCATTTGAGTGGTGCTCAGATTGGTACGCGCCATATACAGCAGAAGCACAGAACAATCCAAAAGGCCCCGCTACCGGAACCCAACGCATATTGCGTGGTATGGGCAAGGGCAACGATGAAACGGACAGTCACATGGTTAATAGAATGACCTACAACCCTGCGAAACCTAGCAAATATTTCAGTTTTCGTGTGGTACAGGCCGACAAATAATTACCGGACTCCCTCCCACCATTTTGGGAACACCTGTTTGCTGTCTTTCAAATACACCAGCTCCCCGATCTTAGGCGTTATCACCGGGCAATGGAAATCCTTCTCATTGTGGTCGGTAATGACACTCAAAGGTTCCTTCCAGGGATGATTGGCCAATACAAATTTAGAAGAGTGAACAGGAAACAATCGTTTCGCCTTTAGATCTTTAGCGGCTTTCAACACCTCATCAGGTAAGGTATGTATGAACCGCCAGGCCAGGTCATATTGCCCGTTGTCAATCATCGCCAGGTCAATCGGACCAAATTGTTCACCAATTTCAGCAAAATGCGTATCGTAGCCACTGTCGCCCCCCATGTATATCTTCATCGAAGGCGTTTGCAATACATAAGAACACCATAAAGTGTTGTTTCTGGTCAGTCCCCTGCCCGAAAAATGCCTTGCCGGGGTGATGAACGCCTTAAAACCATCAGCCAAAGCGACACTATCGTGCCAGTCGCCCTCAATGATCTTCGTTTTGTCATAGCCCCAATCTTCAAAATGGGCGCCCACGCCCAAACCACAGATTACCTTTCCGGTCTTTGCCTTGAGTTTTAAAATGGTCTCATAATCAAGATGGTCATAATGATCGTGAGAGATGAAAAGATAATCAATAGCAGGCAGGTCCTCTACCGTATAAATATCTGTGCCTTCAAACGACCTGTTGGTACCCGGAACCGGCGAGGCGTTGCCGCTAAAAACCGGATCCATCAAAATTCGTTTGCCATCCAACTGGATAAAATAAGAGGAATGCCCGAACCAGACCAACACATCCTGATCAAGAGGCAGTTTCAACAAATCAATTTTAACGGAAGGAATGCGGTCCACCGGTTTTCTACCAGGCGCTTTCTTAAAAAACTGTTTATAGATTACCCGCGTCATGGAGTAGCCTTCCGCCAGTTCAGGTGTATAATGAATATTTTGAAACTTGCCGTCTTTGTAATTGGGCGATTGTTTGATCCTTTCCAGACGCTCTGCTTTTGGGGCTTTGCCGAATTGAGCTTGTTTCATATAGAGGAAAACTATTGCAATAAAGATGAAAATGATACTGAGAAAAACAATCGTGACGCGCTTTAAAACTCTTCTGAATTTGGCCATGTAGGTTTCATTTTGACAAAGAAGGACATTACTTTTGTAATACACAAGTATAGAGTATGGTCTATACTTCCAAAATTTTATCAACAATACTTCAGCCTTATGTTAATAAATGAACTTTCTAAGCGAACCGGAGTTTCCGTTCACACCTTGCGATATTATGAAAATCTCGGATTGATAAAAGGGGAAACGAACGAAAGCGTCAAATCAAATCAATACAAACACTACGATGAAGTCTTGGTGGAGACAGTAGACTGGATCATTGAATCAAAAAAAGCTGGCTTTACTTTAGCTGAGATTAAATCACTGATACGAGACTGGTTTGACAATAAGTTGACCGTTGACGAGAAGATTGGGATTGTCGAGAAGAAAATAAGAGAAGTTGATGCCAAAATAAAGCAGCTAAAAGAGGTAAAGGGCTTTTTGCTCCTTGCAAAAAAGGACGTTGCAAATGGAATGTGCTAGAATTGGCCATCAACACCCGTTATTCCGGAACGTAATCAAAAGGCAGCTGGTCTGCCACCCGCAGCGTTGCCCAATATCCTTCATTGATCACCGCATGCGGGTCCGCCAGATTCCCGTGGACGTCCACAAAAGTTTCCGGCATCAGCATCGTCAATATGGACGTAGACAAAGAACTGAGCCGCTTTTTATACGTTACAAACAAGGAATTCGCAAAAGAGAGTTTATAGTTCTCAGTCGAAGATGTGACCTTTACGATGTTTTCGTACGGAACCGCTCCCGGATATAGTATATTGTACCCTGAACTCTTCCCGAAAGGCGTGGTAACAAGGACTCCCGGCGCAATGGTGGCATCTTCCGGGTCGTAATCCCTTCCTTTCCAGCGAAAGGTGATGATCGTGTCCTGCGACAGGTATTCATTTCCCTGCCAGCCCAGCAAAATGTTTCGACTGCCCACAATGCGCTTTGTTTTTTCCATTCTCTGCATCACAAATCCTTCTTTTTTTAATGTTTGGTTGACCAGCGACCGCATGAAATGAATCGAAGAGCCATAATAGGCTTTCTCCCGGTTGGCCTTCCATTGCTTCAATTCCTTTTTATCCTTTGGGGTTATCTCCTCAAATCGGGTTGTGCCAGCATAGCGCGTACGGCCAGAAAAATGAACAAAGGAAGTCAGGTCATAGTGCAACCTGTAGCCCAAAGCCCGGTTTTCAATTATTATAGGTTGGCTTGCCCTGGCGGTCAAAACTTTAGTGCTGTCATTGTAATCAAAATGAAGCGTTTTCGGATTGGCGATGTTGCATTGCAGCCCCTGTTTTCCCAGAAAATAGGTCTTGAAAGTATTAAAATACTCCTGCCAACGCGAATTTACTACAATGGCAACTTCATTCAATAGCGTAGCATCTGACTCCAGTTCTACTGTGAACCGCTGATGGTTTTGGGCATTGACAGCAACCGATGCCGAATTGTAGCCAACATAAGAGATGATCAACTGATAATTGCCCGACGGAACGTTTTTCAAAATGAACGTCCCGCTTTCAGAACTCACCGTCGCCCTGGTGGTGTTATCCAGGTACACGGTCGCCCCTGCAAGTGGCATTTTGCCCTGTGCATCAACCACCTTTCCTTCTATTTGCATCAGGCCTTGCCGGGCGAAGAGTTCAGTTTGGATGATGCTGAAAAAGGCAAGGATTAAGAAGATTCTGAAATAAAAGAATGACATGATTAGATCTGTTGAGCGTTAAAAATCAGTTCTTTGGACATAAGGTCCATTTGCTAATTTACATAAAAACAATCTAAAAGCAGATTGAGCAGAGATAGATGCTTAATTGTTATAGTCATTTAGATTACATTTGAGTATGAAGTTCTCCGCTCTATGAAATACCTACTCACTTTACTTCTTTTTGTCAGCAGTCAGCTTTGCAAAGCACAAAACTACCGCTTTCAATTTTACCTGACTAAATCCTGCAGTACCATAGCCCAGCTCGACACTTCCTACAGTCTGGTATACTTTAAAAGTGAATCAGAGGAGCTGGTATATAAACCTGTAAATGGAACGGTTACACTTCCGGGCCCGAATAATTACTATATTCATTTTAATGATGGCGGCCCCCTCATGGACTCCAGTAGAGTAGAGATCCTAGACACCGGTTTGGTCATATTCAACTATAAAGTTCCTGATGTATATGAGTTTATAGGACCTGAACTGCATGCCGAACGAATTTACATGCGCTGCCATGTGCCGATAAACGGCTACGCGGAAGAGCTATTTGAAGATGGCACCGTAAAGTTGCGGGGGAATTTCAAAGCGGGACGAATAAAGGACAGCATCGTTTATTTCTATCCTGGCGGAAAGATGAAAGGACGTAAGCGTTCTTACCGAAAACGCTATACGTTTGAAGCATTTGATAGTAGCGGAGTTTTAAAGTCTTACCACAAGTCCGTAAAGTACAATGTTTTCGTTGGAAGACCTTCAAAGTGGTCTGAAACAACCTATTACCCAAATGGAAAAACAAAAATAAAGGAACGGACAAATCAATTAATCAGGCGATTTCAGGAATTCTATCCGAGTGGTAAATTGTATTCAAGACAGACCAGGAAAAAGAAAACAGACTACCGGGAAAATGGGGTCAAATTAGCCAGTTACAGCTGGCAGCAAAAAAAAGACAAATACGGTGCGGAAATACAGCTGGTCTATCAAGATAAATACGATGAATACGGAAAACTATCGGAATCTTGGGTACTAGGTACATATTGGTGTCAACTTCCCCAACCTCGCTGGACAGACCCCAAAGATTATCACGTCATTAGTGTAACTAAATACAAAGATGGCAAAGTTGTCTCTAAGGTCGTCGAGCCCGAGGTGGATGACTATAAATTTAAGCCATCCCCTATTTTATAACCTTACCATCAATCTTCAGCCCGGTCCAGTCACCGGGAAAACCTAAACCTTTGATATAAGTAACCGTATGCGGATGCCCGGCGAGATTCGGGTGGTAAACCATATCAAACTCAAACGACCTTTTATCATCTGTCTTTTCGATCATTTTGACCTTATAGTCGTTCACCGTCTGGTCGTTGAGCGTAAAAAACGTATCATTTACGTTAGCGTTAAACTTGGCCCTCAGGTATTCCTTACCATCAGAAGACGGCCACGACTCCCAAAGCTGGTTGTCTTTATCGATCCTTAAATAACTCACCGAGAAAGCGTCACCCCCTATCAAAGAATAGAACTTATAATACAGTTTTTTACTGATACGCAATGTATCCTGAATTTCCGTATAATTTTCTGCATTCATTCTCCAATAATTACCAATCTGCATCGGAAGAAAGGAGTCTGAGGCATTAAGTTTAGGGTCTTCAGTACCGTCTTTTTTACAGGCGACAAAAAGCAGGGACAGGAACAGCAATGACAAAGCAGATAATTTCATAATCTAATGGTTTTTCTAATTAAACGCAGCAAAATATCAAAACGCTACAGTACCCCTAAGATTCATTGATGACTTTCAATGTTAACGTTGCCGTTGAATTTGAATTACTTTTACTCAGAATCTTTTTACGATGTCCATCTACAGTTAGTTTACTGATGAAAAGTTCCTGTGCAATTTGCTGACTAGTCTTTCCTTGCAACAACAAATCAAGCACTTCCCGTTCTCTTTTTGTAAACGGTGATTTCTCAGGGTTAAAGGCCACACGGCCAACGCTGACATCATGCAGGCTGGTTTCGCCATTTAAACCAAGGAAAGATAAGGTCGAACCATTCGTTCTCTTGAGGTGTGTAATATCAGTATGAATATCCAGAACCCGGAGCACCGCACCATTCTCATCACTTTGGATGGTAACTGCCTGCTGTAAAATCCGAATGTAGGTACCGTCATTTCTCCTCACCCTGTAATCGTAACTTACCTTATAATTCATTACTTTTTTAGGAGGCAACTCGTTAAAGAATTGTGTAACCCGATTTTCAAAATCCAGAAAGTAAGGTAAATCTACGGGATGGATAATCGATAGCAGATGTTCTATAGTAAAATCTTCAGCCGAATCGAGTTTTAAAACCTGTTTTACAGCTGCACTGGTAAATTCGACCCGTGCATCAGAACAATTAAAGATAAAGTAGTAATAATCGCCTACATGGATCATGTCCTGGAGCTTTTTATAGACTTCCAGCTCAAAAGAGGCATTGCTTGACGAAACATTCTTCGCTATTTGAAACCAGGTTTTCTTGACCTCATCAATTTTGATTTTACCCATGTCGAAAGCAGCTAACTTGGCAAATATACTTATTTAAACAACTTGAAATAACCCTGGTTGAATGCGCTGAATCGTTAAATTCCTAAATTTTGGAAATCAATCCAATAAATTGATCTATACACCAATATATTAATTTATAAATAATAAATAAATCTAATTAGTATAATAATGCCTTGTTATTTCACATGAAGTGCGTATTTTTGTCTTAGCTTATTCCAGTTTTATGACACAAGTAGATCCTGAAAATACACTTGCAGAACCCATACTTGCTTACGCAAACAGTACCCGAAATAAGGACCCATACTTCTTTGATCCCCTTGGTGACATTGGATTCAAACGCCTGTTTGCCGCCCAGCAAAACACAGATTTCAGCATTTCTTTTATCAATCATGTGTTGGAGGGAAAACGGCAAGTGGTCTCATTGGAAGTACTAAAAAACGAATACCCCGGAGATACCTTCTTAGAAGGCGGTGTTGTAATTGATATGGTTTGTAAAGACGAGAATGGTAGATTTTTCCTGGTCGAGATGCAAAGAAAGTTACAGGCCAACTTCAAAGAGCGTTCGCTCTTTTATGCTTCGAGGCTGATTACCGAACAGGCACCACGAGGTAACCGCAAGCAATGGGCTTACGCGCTGAAGGATGTGTATGTGATTGCTTTGCTGGAAGAGTTTACCATTGGCACCGACGCCGATGACTCCTGGCTGCATGACATCGCGCTGGTCCACACTGGAACGGGAAAGGTATTTAGCGAAAGGCTGGCTTTCACTTATATAGAGTTTTGCAATTTTAGCAAGACTGCGGAGCAATTGGCAAGCGGTCTGGAACAATGGATTTACGCGCTTAAACATCTGAATCATTTAAAAAAAGTGCCGGATTCATTTACTGAACCAGAGCTGGTTCAGTTTTGCGAAGCGGCCAGGTATATTGATTTAACAAAAAAAGAAAAGGATATGATCAGTGCAAAAACAAAACAGAGATGGGATTATTATAGCGTCATGAAAACTGAAAAGGATTTAAGCCGTGAAGAAGGGGCGCATGAAAACGCTTTAAAAACTGCGATCAAACTTAAGAAAAAGGGTGCCTCAGCTATAGAAATCGCTGAATTGACTGAACTTAGTCTTGATGAAATAGAAAAGCTGTAAGATTTACTGATCCAATTTTGCGAAGTGGCGAGGTACATTAATTTAACAAAAAAAGAAAAGGATATGATCAGTGCAAAAACGAAACAGAGATGGGATTATTATAGCGTAATGAAAACTGAAAAGGATGCAGGTGCACATGATGCCTATGTAAAAATTGCGACAAAACTTAAAGCCAAAGGGTATAGCATAAATAAAATCTCCGAAATCACAGAACTCAGTATTGAAGAAATAGAAAAGCTGTAAGCTTGCCAGTTACCGAACACCCGCACTACATCTGCACAACGCTTGCGGATCACTATTACCATTGCCGTAATCCAACCATAATTTGAAGATCTCAATACCCTTCGTCGATTGAACTTCGATTTTAAGTCGATACAAGTTCGAATTACAATCGATTGCAAATCGAAGATAAAACGTATGATCATCGACCAAGAATCGAACAAACCTACAGATAAAGTGAAGCGAATGTGATATCAGGACAAGGGTAATAAGCTTCTGCAAGCGTTGCAGCAAGGTTTTGGCAGTATTCTGCGCCGAATTAGCCAAGCCGGAATTGGCATACAAGGTTACAAAATCAGGAACAAATCAGCAGGTTCAATTGCAACAATATACTTGACACCCGCATCAAGATAGATAAATTCCAAATTAGTTTGTATATTTCGGACACAAACCAAATAACCATCACATTATGAACGAAAACATCAACAGAAGTGCACTATTTAACGGGAGTTGTCTCGCAATCATTACCACGGCTTTCTCCTTTAGTATCAGGGCAGGTATTCTTCCTCAGTTGGGAACAGAATTCGGTCTGTCGGCTGAACAGCTTGGATTTATCAACTCCATGTTCTTTTTTGGATTTCCGATTTCCATGATCCTTGGTGGAATTTTCTACCATTCTGTGGGGCCAAAAATCATCATGCAGATCGCAGTAATCGCCCATACCATTGGTATCTTGCTGACCATTTATGCCGGCGGTTATACCGGATTGCTGATCTCTACCTTTTTCATCGGTTTTGGTAATGGCTGTACAGAAGCTGCCTGTAACCCAATGATCGCAGACATGTATGACGACAGTAAATTAAATAAAATGCTGGGCAGGTTCCACATGTGGTTCCCTGGCGGTATTGTTCTGGGCAGTTTGATTTCCAAATTCATGACGGATGCCGGTTTTACCTGGCAGACCCAGATTTGGGTGTTGATGATCCCTACTATTGCTTATGCCATCATATTTTTCGGTAAATCGTTTCCTAAGCCACATGTAGAAGGTGTAACCTCGATCGGTAAAAACTTTCAGGCCATGCTTTCACCGCTTTTCATCTTCCTTTTCATCTGTATGGCGGTTACTGCGATTACCGAGTTTGGTCCTAACCAATGGGTAAGTGTTGTATTGAGCAGCAGCGGTGCTGATGCGATGCTGGTACTGGCCCTGACTTTCGGTGTAATGACACTAGGAAGGCTATTCACAGGACCTGTGGTAGCTGCATTGGGACAGACTGGTGTATTGTTGGGCGGTGCGTTCCTTGCCCTAATCGGCATTTATATGTTCAGCACAGTTACTGGTCCTATTGCCTATTTGGCAGCAGTGATCTTCGGACTTGGTGTATGTTTCAATTGGCCAGTCATGATCGGTGCAGTAGCACAGCGCGTTCCATTGAGCGGCGCGCTGGGTATGTCCATCGTAGGTGGTGTGGGTATGTTTTCAACTTCCATCTTCCAACCTTTTATCGGTTCATGGATTGATTCTTCGAAGGCGGCTAAAACCGCTGAGGGATTGAGCGGTGCAGCTTTAGAATTGGCAGCTGGTCAGGAAACGCTGACCAAAATGCTTGCTTTCCCAATAGTACTGATTGTGTTGTTCCTCATCTTATTCTTCTGGCAAAGAAAGGCGCCAGTTGCGGCACCGGCACATTAGATCCTGCTAAATCGAATTTTCGCTTGACACGGTTCGCGATATTGCGTGACAGAAGAGCTTTAAATTCATTAAATACTATAACGAAATTTCGAGAACCGCCCCAAAAACTATTATTGGGGCGGTTTTCGTATTTATTGGGCAGCCCGCGCAATTGATGGTGAACATCGATTACATTGACTAAAGGACTTTTAAAAAAGAAACATCGGTAATCTTCTGCAATATCAAACAGACAAATATGGTCCTTTGCAAGCCTGCCATTTTCAATGATCACCTTCAGTTAATTTATGTTAAATAGCAACAGCAAATTTGACGATGTCGTTTTTATTTACTTATTTCAAGAAACGAACTCATATGACAAAGTACATTTTAATCGCATTCCTAATATTTGCAGCACTGGGCTGTAAAAAAAGTAAATTTAGTGATGACGACACCACGCTTTATAAATGGAAAAGGGATTTGTATAGAGCGCAGGTGCTAAAAGAGGGACCAGCCTCGTTTTTTTCCAGAGATGGAAAGGTAGAAAACAATCATCAAGCGATCTTTATCAGTTCAGACGTTGTGATCCTGACCGAGTACCGAAAGGATCTGCAGCAAGACAGCATCTTTAAAGCCACTGGAAGAATGCAGGTTTATAAGTACGAAAAAGTGGAAACAGTCAGCAATTAACCCAATCTGGGGGTTCAGCAAGAGAAGCCACTTGATTCGCAAGTATAAGCGTCTTCGCGAGCTTATCAAAATTTTGAGAATCGCCCCAAAAACTATTATTAGGCCGGTTTTAGTATTTATTGGCCGAAATAATATACTTTAGCAGAGATCGAAAATGGTTGTTTTTATCTGCTTGATGTGGTAATAGAAACGTCCCGATTTGCCGAGTTGAAAGAGTATAAATTTAAAAATAGATATGAAATAAGGTTAATATTATAATTTTGCCAAATCTTCAAAAATATTGAAGCATTTAGCACCAAGAGCTTTGTCACTCGAAAACTGGTAATTTTTACATCGACAAGCGAATAGGTGAAAAGTGCTCACGTGAAAACGTGGGCCTACTTATTTGTCGGTGTGGGTATACCAGTACCTCGAGTGGCGTTTAGGTAGGTACCCACGTTTTTGCATATCCTGTAAATTCGTTAACGGTCATTAAGCATACAACTGAAGACTATCTCCAATCCTAACCAAGTTCAGTTATAATGTTAGCCTGGATATTGATTTGATAGCCATTCGAATATGCAGCAAACTGAAGAAAAGACATTTGAGTTAGTGCCATTGCCTAACGAAACCCGAGCCTGGAGAGGTTTCGATCTAGATTCCAATCAAGGATTCGATCTAAGTTCTAATCCTAGTTCCGATACAGGTTCTAACCACAGTTCCGATCTAAGTTCTAATCCTAGTTTCGATCTAAGTTCTAACCCTAGTTCTGACTTAGGTTTCAAGAACAATAAAGATTTCTCGTATTTTCTGGAAAAGCTGGTTGATAAATTTCAACCGCTTTATGTGTTTTGCTTTGCAAAACATTTGGAATCAAGTGAAAAGATTAGCTGTTTTGCCCTAGCAAGCCACAGCTACACTTGCGACTACCATCTGCTCATGGTTAGCGAGAAAAGCACACGAATTGAACACACGGTTCAGGATTTTGCCAACGCGCATTATGACGAGGGCAAAATTACGATTCTTGTTCACGGAAAAGAGTCAATAGACAAAGCAATTGGCTCAAATAACAGATTTTTTATAACCGTATATAAGACCGCTGAGCTTTTGTACAGTTGGAACAGCGTCCCACCCCTAGTTCATGACGCTGATTTTGACATTATTGCAGCTGGTACCCGAACAAAGAAATTCTTTGAACATCGGATATCCTTGGCACAGGGTTTTATCGACTGCGCCATGGAATGCATGGCGAAAGGCCAGCACAATTTGTGCGTATTTAATTTACATCAGGTAGTAGAGCAATGTTGCATAGCGCTCATCGGTTTGCACATGGATTACCGCTGTGACATTCACAACTTGAGGCGGCTGATCATGTTGTGCAGATGTTTTGCCGATGAGCCTTATCAACTATTTTTTCCGGGTGACCTTGATGACGAGCGCCTGTTTGGCGTTTTAGTTGGGAGTTATATAAAGGTCAGGTATACTGAAGATTTTTGTGTTGACGCTGAGGATTTGAAGAAGTTGTCTGGGTATTGTGTGTCGATGTTGAAGATTATTACAGCTTCTACCTACCCATCTTAATTAAGTTTCTTAGTTTGAATTTCCGGTAACTATTTACCAATCAATCGGTGAGGCCCAATGTTGATGAACAATAACCTTGACTTGGTGGTTTGCTCCAACACCTACTTGGTACTCCCTCCAATGGCCGTCGTTCATCCTGATATAGCGGTGTTACTCATAAAGCTATTCCAGCACTATACAAACATCCTCGGTAAGGGCAGAAACAGGTCAGGAACATAAAAGGAACGGGACAGGTTCGGGTAAAGGGTACCTTTATCCGATGTAAAGGCGTTTCTAAGGCGTATGCCCTACGTTGTTGACTACAGTAAGGCCCCTGCAAAACCAATCTTATTTGTCTCGTCGTAAAATTCATTATTTGCGTATGTTTGTCTCATTAAAATTGTCTTGTAAAATATTGACATCATTACAAAATCAGGATTTGATTTTGTAAGCTACCTGAGCCACATGCGCTTGGGTCGAAAAGAGATATTGATCAATTTTTACAGGAAACAATGAATAAGATTACGAAAATAGCCGTCTTAGGTGGCGGTGGCAGAACCGGGCAATACCTCATTAGCCAGTTAATAGAAAAAGGGTACAGCGTCAAAGTGCTGCTTAGAAACCCGGAAGCCTTTCAAATAACAAATCCCTTAATAGAAATAGTCCACGGCGATGCGCTTAATGTTTCAGTGCTGAACAGCCTCATTGAAGGCTGTCAGGCAGTGATCAGTACCATCGGCCAGCGTCCGGGAGAGCCTTTAGTTGCAGAACAGACAACCAGGAATGTGTTAGCCGCCATGATCGAACATGGGATCACGCGGTATATTTTAGTAGCAGGCATCAATGTAGATACGACCTTTGATCAGAAAGGGCCTGACACCATTGCGGCGACGAACTGGATGAAAACAAACTTTCCGGTGATTCAGGAGGACAGACAGAAAGCCTATGCCTTATTGACGCGCAGCGCTATAAAGTGGACACTGGTACGTGTCCCTTTCATCAACTTTAGTAAGGCTACTACTGAAGTGGAGGTGGCGCTAGACGACTGTCTGGGGAGTAAAATAGATGCCGGAAATATTGCTGCTTTCCTGATCAGGCAGCTCCATGAGGAAACCTATTTTAATACTGCTCCATTTATTTGGAACGCTTAATGATAAATGCACATGGGTCTTTGCAGGCCCATACGCATTTAAAAAATACCTACTAAAGGGTATTGCGACAGCTTAGCTTTTCTAATACTTTTGGGCAGGATTTAATTTCCACATCATCTCTTGAACTTTAAAATGACATTTGCAAAAGCTCCTTCGACTACTTCTGACTTCCTTATCGGGGAATGGAAGACCATTGACATTACTGTTCCTGAATATGCCGAGCAATTGCATCCGGAAGTGCTGCAAACATTAAAAGCGGACTTTTCTAAATCCACTTTCCTGTTCAGATCAGATGGATCTGGGGTAGTTAATATTGTATCGCAGGCGAATACGGTGGAAGAAGACCCCTCATTTAACATGGACTGGGTTTACGAAGCAATTACCAGGAAGCTCAATGGTGCAAGTCGCAAAGGCGACGAGACCTGGATGGAGGAGTTTGGGATCGAACAGGATGGCACGAATATCCGTCTCACTATTAATGGTGAACCGCCCCTGACCTTTACACTTGAGAAATTTGACCATTCATTATAAGCAAGGATTATAAATGTCTGAGCCATCCGAACTGGAAGCCTACGCCAGGAATCTGGAAGGTAGATTTAAAGACCGCATACTAGAAAGTATCGAGGTGGTTGTCCATAAAAAACTAAATGTCTATAAGCAAGACCTGCAGCAACAATTGGAGGGTCAGCGCCTGCACAATGTCATCGTAGATGGGCGGTCCCTGCAGTTCCGTTTCCGGCGTGGCCGGGTTATGAACCTGCATCTCATGATCTCTGGACAGGTGAAGATCCTGGAACCGGGCCAAAAAACAGAGTTCCCGATCGTCATCTTTCGCTTTCAGGGAGGAGACGGTTTTGCGCTTACGGATCCGAAGCGGCAAGCAGCGCTGGTTTTGAGTCGTACTGATTAAATTGCTTTCGTGTGCAAGGGTTCAGCATTAGATATTAAACATTGTTCCGGACGCCGCGGTATGGAAATAAAAGGATAGATCTGTTTTTTAGCCAACAAATCTTATCTTAGTATATGAAACGCTCCAAATTTCTCCAGTTATTCTTAGGAATTGCTTTATTCCTTAATTTCCTTAGCGCCAGTGCACAGACTGTGTTTGAAGGACAGATTATCAACAAAACAACCGAAGCCCCGGTACCCAATGTCAATGTAAGACTGGCCAGGGAAAAAATCACGGTAACGAGTAATGAGCAGGGCTATTTCAGACTGGCAAGCGCTGATTCTCTGTTGAAGGATACGCTCATTTTTAGTTCAGTAGGCTACCAGACTTTCAAACTCTTCACCGGTTCTTATCAGAAGAACGGCTTTATTTCGCTGGTTCCCACCAGCACAGCACTGGAAGAGGTGAATATTACCAATGAAAAACTTAAAGTGCTTCGTTTGAATGGGTTTATCCTCAGCAATATCATGGAAGATCCTCCCGAAGCGAAGACTTACCCTTTTCCGCCAAACATCACCTATCCCTTTTCGCCGAGATATCGCTTTATCGCCAAACTGTTCACTGCCCCGCAGGGAAATGTAGTGCTGACCGGCGTAGACCTGGGAAGAAGGGAGCTGGATGAGATGAAGTATCCAGACCGGCCTCTGATAACTTCTCACAGCAAAACTCGTTTTTTGCTTCATGTGTTGTCGGTAGACCCGAAGAGCGGCGCGCCGGACACGCCCCTCTTCAGTAAAATGATCACTCTGACAGATAAGGCACTTTGGGTGAAACTTGATCTCCGCAAAGACAACATCATCATCACTCCTGCTGAGTTTTTCGTGGCGATAGAATGGCTGCACATCCCTTTCAACGAAGTCATCAAGCTAAATTATTCACCAAAAGTACGTAAGGTTACTAAAAAGGGAAACCAGTTGCTGGAAGATGTATCTGAATACGCCACGCTTTACGAGCCTGCGCTGATTCAATACACAAAGAAAAAACCTGATGTTTCCTGGGTTAAAAACCAGGAAAACAAATGGCAGCTCCATGATTCGCTACACGAAGGTAAGAGCTGTGAAATTGCCCTGTCAGCCACTATAAGCTATTAAGCCATGAAGAGATTACTGATCGCATTGCTCCTGATTTTGGCTACAAATGTTTATGCCCAGGACAAATTAAACGTCTTTCACATCGTCGACGGCGAGACCAAATTGCCCATTCCAAGTGTTTCGGTTTCCATCATCAGGGCGAAGCTGGCCATCAATACCGAGATGGATGGGATCTTGAGTATTCCGGGCGACTTATCCACGATGCGGGACACCATTATTTTTGCTGCCCAAAACTACAATGTCTCCAAATTTCAGCTCAGGGAATTGAAAGGAAGGGACAGCATTCTATTGACGAAAGTTCCTTTTTTGGCTCAGACGAAGCAGTTGGTCCCTAAACCTGACACGCTGCTCAATGATTTTGACTGGAGCGATATCGAACACTATGCGGGTGTCAATGCCAGAGCAGCTTCATTTGAGTGGTTGCAACTGGCCCAGCGGTTTGATTCGCCTAAGATTGGTGCTGTACTTAAAAATGTCACCATTTATCGACTTGTCTTCACCTTAAATTATGAAAGGCAAATGAACTTTGTGGACATGGAATATACCAAATTTCGCGTGCGCATCTATGGTTTGGACAGCCTGACGGGTGGCCCTGGCCGGGATTTGTGTTCGAAGGTAATTGAGGTAAAAAGCAATGGCAGGAGACAGATGAAGGTCGACCTGACGGATCTTAACGTCGTACTCCCAGAACATGAATTTTTTGTTGCCGTAGAGTGGATCAGGGATTTTCACAACATGGGTTATGTGAGATGGAATAATCCCAATGGCCAAACGGACCGGGTAATCAATTACCGTCCCACGATCGGTATCTCTCCTGTGAAAACGGGCAATCTGAACATGTGGGGCATGAATTTTAGAAGAGAGTGGCTTCCGTACCGTTATTTTTCGCCCGACTTTACTGACCTGGCCATAAAGGCCACAGTTGGCAAATAAAAATTTTATGTCCCCTATTCGTAGGGATCGCTTTTTAATTACTTTAGCACCATTCATAAATTAAACTGATGGACAGAAAAAAGAAAAAAGCCGCTGCCGAAAAGGCCAATGCACAGAAAAAACAGCAGCAACACGAGCTCAAAACACGGTTTATCACCAGGATCAAAGAACTGATTGACCGCTATGCGGGGCCGCAGCATACCGCCAAAATTCCTTTACTTTGGATTGAAAAGTTGTATGAGCTTCGGTATTCTGTACTAAAAGCCAAGCCTCATGCTGATGCGACAATTGACCGCATTAAGATTGTCCACATCAACAAATTCATCAATTACTCCATGCAGCAGCATGAGTTGACTTTAGGCAATGGCAACAAAGTTCCGTTGCAATGGTGGGTATCTGAGGGGATCACACTATTGAATGCGATGCAATCTTTGAATGAAGACAAGAATCCCCAATATGAAGACATGCTGGTACATTTCCGGCCATACTTATATGGAACGAAACCTTATGAGGAGGCACAGCAGCTCATTCTTGACATCCTCGAGGAGTCTACCCGTCTGCTTGGCGATTTTAACGACTGCCTGATCCGCATGGATATCTCGGAGACAACCTGCTTTTCGCAGTTTAATGAAACAAATGACGTAATCATCCGCACATTTAAGCCGGAATTGAATTATGAATTACTGGATGCACATAAAAATCCGGCAAGACGGCTTGGTTGGGTTAACCATGAGTTTGAATGGCGTTTTTCTAAAGTAAAACCCTCATTACTAGGTTTCAAAACCGGTAGTCTGGACATTCCCCTACCCGTTTATGTACACAAACACGCGCTGGACAGGCTGAAAGAAAGGATCAATATAGTGCCGGGCGTGATGCATGAAATCTTGTTTCACATCTTTAACGAAGACAAGATAGCGCACCATGTCATTCCCGGAGGAAGTTTAGTCATGTATCCCGTAGCCGATGAAAAAGTAGGCTACTTGGTTGTAAAGTTGCATGCTGATAAAATCGTGGTGCATACTTTCCTCTTCCTAACCAATAATGGTACGCCAGAGGGCTTAAAACTGGCGCAGTTACTGGAAATTGAAAAGGCAGATAAACAGTTCCTGCAGATCGATAATCTCCCGGCTTTTAATGCCTACCATATAGATCAAAACCCGGTGTTGAGTAAGTTGTTTAAACAAGCCGGCTGTGGATCATTGCTGAAACTCGGTCACCTGCAATCTTTTACGGAGCAAGAAGTGAAGGACAAGGATCCGGAGTCTATCCTGAAATACCTGGCTCATTCGCCTTATTTTAACAGAGAAGAGAAGACAGAAGATTAGTCCCTCTTCAGTAAAGCACTTTTTATTTGCCGAGCATTTTCTTGAATATACCCAGTCCCACTTCATCGACACCAACTTCAGCATTGGACAATACCACTGCAGCCATTTTCTGTTCAATGCTGAAGATTAAAAAGCTCCGGCTGCCGCCGGTTCCGCCGTTGTGCCAGTAATAATTGGCTCCTTTAATCTGGAAAACGTGCCAGCCCAGCCCGACAAGAGGTTCTTTGGAAAAGGTGATTTGATGTGTCAGGTCAAAAGCGTTCGACAACACGGTATTGTCGCAGTGGATGTTGTTTTTCGCATAGGTCAGCAAGTCATTGACCGTAGAACGCAGGCATCCGCAAGCTGCGAGGGCCTTAAAATCCCAGGGTTTAGTCTCTGTACCTTTTGCGTTGTAAACCGCGGTGAATTGCTTGGTTGCTTTGGGGGTCAATATCTGCGCGGTGTTGCTCATCTTTAACGGCCCGGTGATGACTTGTTTGACAAGTTGCTCATAATTTTTGCCGCTAACTCTTTGCAAAATGACGCCCAGCAAGCCCACCGATAGGTTGGAATAGGCATACACTTCTCCGGGAATGGTGGCCAGTTTGCAGGTTTTCAAATTGGCAAACAGCAACGCCTCATCATAATGTAGGTACGGATTCAGCGGGTCCATGTTAGGAAGAAAGTTAGGCGGTATAGAAGGCAGTCCCGATGTATGGTTACTTAAGTTGATGATTTTGATGCTGTTCAGTTCAGGGTTGACCAGCAAGGAGTCCGGCAGGTACTTCGTAATTGGGTCTGTTAAACTGATTTTTCCCTGATTGACATAATAAGCCAGAATGCTGGCTGTGAAAGTCTTAGTGATCGAACCAATCTCAAATATGGTGTTGGCATCTGGAAGGTTGCCTTCTCCTTTTACGATCTCACCGTATCCGTAAGTTTTTATCGCTCCGTTAACTAAGATCCCGATGCTCAGTCCGACGGTATTGGATTTTTGAATGTACTGACGCGCAACGGAATCCACCTGCTTATCCAAGATTGATGTTAGTGTATTGGAAGTGGCAACAGGCGCAGGTTTATTGCTTTGCCCATCAGTATTTTGTGCGATCGTCTTTAAAGATGCCAGGTTCAACAAAAAAACCGACAGCAGGAGGTAATTTGGCTTCATGCTTTTTATGACGAATATAAGCTAAAGAAATGGCTATTGTTTTTATTTTGATTCACCAAGGAACCCTTCCAGCATAGGCACTACAAACAATGCCTGTCTTGAATTTGATTTCAACGTAGTAATCTCTTCAATGTATTCCCCATGCACACCAGGGACAATAAGCAACTGAGAACCAGCAATAAGCCTTTGCATTTCAAGCGCATGTTCCGGTCTGATCACGTCTTTGTCTCCTACAACAATCAGCGTCTTTGCTTTGATCGATTTGATCAAAGAATCCGGCATGTCTTTAAAATTTACCATTCTTTTTGCATCGCGATCGTGCATGACCTGCAGACCGGATGGACTGGTTGCAACTTTTAGATAAGCGTCTTTTAATTCAGCCGGCATGTTGGACAAATCTGCTTGTTCCATGAAATCCCAAAATGCGGCAGGTACACCATCTCTTTTGCAAAGAGCCGAACCCAAAATGATTTTATCAACCACTTCGGGGTGACGAATGGCGATCTTCATTGTAGTCGTGCCGCCATTACTGAAACCAAAAAAGTCTGCCTTTTCGATCTTAAGCGTCTTTAAAAGCGCGGCAACATCATCGGCATCCTGCTCAAAGGAGGAATCCTTATTGCGGTCGCTAGTTCTCCCATGAGCTTGCAGTTCGACAGCAATCACTTTTCTGTGTTTAGCAAACATTGGAATTATCCTTCCAAATGTGGACTCAATGGTTGACCCACCACCATGAATCAACACCAGGGCTTTACCTTGTCCATGAATTTCATAGTACATTTCAATTCCGTTGACCTCTGCATAGCCCTTTTCAGAAACCGGGGCATTTTTGCAGGAGGATAGGGTCAGCGCTGCTAAAGCAGCTAATAGTATCGTGCTTTTCATTTTAGCAGCAGATTAAGTTTATTAAACATTTTGATCCAGCTTTGATAAGCACCAGTTTTCTTGGCCTCTTCTTCTGAAACCGTCTGATGGATACTGACTTTCGTTTGCATACCAATCGATTCAAAAGTAACCGTCGTGACCTGTTCCTCCGGCCAGTCCTCCGTTTTACCAGCGTCTACCGAACTAATGGAATCACCTGCCTCATTGGACATGACCATCGTTAAAACCAATTTTTGATCAGGCACGACCTCCAGGTAATTTCCCTTCACCCAGCACGGCCCATGGACAGGGTCATGGATGCAAGAATGAAAATAGCCGCCTTCTCTGACGTCGATGGCTTTAAATTCGATACTGCAACCGTCTGGCGCATACCAGTGTACCAATTGCTCAGGGTCTGTCCAGGCCCGAAATACGATTTCCCTGGGCGCATCAAACAGGTGGGTAATGAAAAGTTCTTTTTGTTTAGCGTTCATATTTCTTATTTTTTAATTGATGCCAGAAAATTATCCAGTTTATCAAATCGCTGGTTCCAGAGTTTGCGGGATTCCGTGACCCAGTCCGTAACTGCATCCAAGTGCTCCAATCTCGCTTCGCAGACTTGCTCCCGTCCCTTCTGACTCATAGAGATAATGCCGCATTCATTAAGGATCTTAATGTGCTTGGCAATAGCCTGTCTGCTCACCCCAAAATCTTCTCCAATCTGCGCAATGTTGAGCGGGCCCTGGGACAATTTTTGAATGATCATCCTTCTTGTGGGGTCGGCTATCGCCTGAAAAACATCTCTTCTTTCTATCATAATACAACCGAATGGTTGTCAAATATAACAACAACCATTTGGTTGCACAAATATTTTTTAAGAAAACAAATTACTGTAAATTTTCTATCTTAGCCTTACAATGATCAGCCCCATCCACTTTGAAAATGACCACTTCTTAATTCACAGTTTCCGGCCCTCGGATCTCGAACGGTTTACAGGACTTGCCAATGAAGTGTTTTGCATCCTATCCGATGACCATACCCTGCATTACCTGCCCGCAAAAAGATTGCAAAGCCTGGAAGAAGCCGAGCATTTCCTGCGCTCGATGATCATCAATTTCCATTCCGGTCGCAACTATCTGCATTTTATTTCTGATAAACGCAGTGGGAAAGTCGTCGGGATGATTGATCTCATCTCCCCTGCCCTTGCGCGCGAACATTACCAAATAGACAGGTATCCGTTTTTTATAGAGTTTTACCTGGCGAGTTTTGCCAGCGGCTGCTATCTGATGAGCGAACTGCTGCCTGCCGTTGTAGACCAGTTATTAAACCAAGGTATTGAAAGCATCGGCGCTGTTGTGAACCGTCAAAACACGCCGGCAAAAAAAGTACTTAAAAAAGCGCGGTTTAAAAGAAAACAAGCTTTTGACGTCCTGCAAGACTTTTATGAGATTAGAGTAGCGTGATCCTATTTGGAAAACTAGCTTAGATATTCCCCCAGCTGAGGATATTCACATGGCTTCTATTTTGAAATTATACATGCTCGCTGTGAAAATTCACTTGTTTTTATGGTTCAAATAAGTTTTTGTAATTTAGGCTCCAAACCGGTAACATGTTCAAAAAAACTACGCTCATTTAATTCATTGGCATACATGCATCAGTTGCTAAAGAAACACTACTGGTTACAGATCGCCCTTCCGGTACTATTGGCCAGCCTTGCTACCTGGATCACTTTGCATCCTTTGGTTGAGGTCAGTTACCGAACCCCATACCTGATGTTTTTCGGCGTCATTTTTATCAGCTCAGCCTATGGCGGCAGTCGCTCGTCTATTATTGCCACGGTGAGTTGCGTATTGTTATCTTTCTTATTCATACAACCAAAATACCAGCCCCAATCTGAAATCTTTGGCGTGGCTAATTTTATTTTCCTGGCCGAGGGACTATTGCTTTCCGGTCTGTTCCGCCGCATCGAAAAGATCCAGCAAAAACTAAGCGAAAGCGAACAACGTTTCAGGGGAATCATCGAAAAAAGCGCAGAAGGTATGCTGATGACCGATCAAAATGGCCAGATAAGCTACCTTTCGCCATCCGTAAACATCCTGCTTGGCGCACAATCCGGGGAACTGGTGGGAACTTCTATACAAAGTCTGCTGCATCCCGATGAGCGGGTAGCATTTGACATCCAGCTCGAACAATTGCTGAAACAGGAGATTTCAGAAATGGAATTTTTAACACGGATCAAAGCTAAAAGCGGAGGCTGGATCTGGATTGAAGGAACAGTAATGGATCTGCGTAAAGAGCAGTCAATCAGTTCCCTCGTATTTCAATACAGAGACGTAACCAACCGGATTGAATTAGAATTGCAAAAGGAAGATTTTGTACAGATCACTTCGCATGAGCTCAAAACACCCGTCACTTCCATTAAAGGATTTATACAGGTCTTGAAAAAAAGGCATCAGAAAGAAGAGCGGGAACAGGACATCAAGATCATAGAGCGCATTGAAAACCAATCAGAAAGGCTGGTCCACCTGATCGAAGACCTGCTTGATGTGACCCGGATAAAAAATGGCGAATTGCCCTATCATTTTAGCTATCTAGACCTCACAACCTATCTGCCAGAGGTTATTGCCGCGCATGAGGCGATCCATCAGGAGCATACCTTTAATTTTTCTACCTTCGGACCAGCGCTTGTATATGCCGATAAAGACCGCATCGCACAGGTCATTTCCAATTTACTGAACAACGCCATTAAATATTCTCCTGGCAAAACTACAGTTGAAATAAAGTTGAGCCTGGAAGACGGTCACATCAAAACATCGATCACAGATCAGGGAATTGGCATCCCGGCGGCCCAGCAGGAAAGAATATTCGAGCGTTTTTATCGCGTGTCGACCTTGCCAAAAGACGCCGTCAATGGTCTGGGTATTGGTCTGTATATCTCCAATGAGATTGTCAAGCGACATGGGGGCGAGATCGCTGTAAGCAGCAAGGAAGGCCAGGGTTCTGAATTCTGGTTCCGCCTTGCTGCCGGTTAGATAAAAACGGCAAATTTGGCCGGTAGCTTGCCGGCTATTTAGCACAATTATTCCGGCTTCCCGCGCAATTTCTGCGCTTCTGCCGCGCAGCTGCCCCACTAAAAGTACTTTTTAGCGCAGCAGGTACGCAGGAGGTATTGAGGAGCTGCGCTCGAGGTGATAACTATCTTACCTGCTGATTGCCTCCATCCATTGAAATAATTCGTCAAGATCATAATCTCCACTGTGGGGTTTATCCCATGGTAATTCCAGATCAACTTCATATCCTTTATTTTTGAGCGTAGTGGCCAGCAAAACGGGGATCGCCAGACCCGTGTCCTTGTCTTTAGCGCCGTGACGTATCCGCCAATGCGTTGCCGTATTTGTTTTAGGCTGACCGATGTAATTCATTGGATTTAACATTTTTACCGCAGCAAGATCAGCAAGTACCGCTGTCGTCGTGGCACGTGCCAGGCTAAAACCGGTAAAATGTTTTTTATCAATAGTCTCATCCCCAAATTCCTGATTCTCCGGACTAGAAAGGTCTAAAGCATCAAAAGCCGGAGGGGTCTTCATCCGCTCCATGTACCTCACGTAGCCTTGAAAATCAAGATTTATGACTTTGCCGCTAATAACAGTAAGCCATTGATGTACCGATAAATCGGCACCTGAGTCCATCGCTTTTTGTGCAGAGGCGATCACATAAGATTTGACAAGTTCCTTGAAATTACCTTCACCGGAATCGTCCAGACTCAGTAACTTTCCCTCATTAGCCTTCAACTTAAGCGCATTCACATAAGCCGGGAAGAGCGACTTTAATTCTGCCGATACTTTGATTTGGGCATCATTCAGTAAATTGACAGCTTGTGCCGATGCAGATGGCCTGCCCCGCTGCTGGTAAGTGTTCAGGCCATTGAACTGCCATTCGTAGGCCATATCTGCATGATCCAGATTGGTAATCGGGCAATAGGCTGATACGGCAAAAACATCGTCTTTTGCCTCGGCTGCCCCTAGTGCTTTTAGAAAAGGTATAAAATCAGCGTTGTTGCCCGTGGCGCCCAGCAGTGCCGACATTGCCCCACCGGCACTCGTACCATTGGTGATGATTTTAGCCGCATTGCCAGGCATTTTTTTATCGTTAAATTTCAGGTAACGGATCGCTGCCTTGAGGTCTACCAATGCAGCCGGAGACTTTCCGGTATGTCTGCCATTGTTGTCCTGACTCGTCCTTCCCCGCGCACCGGCCGAGGCTACTACGTAACCTTTGGACAAGGCTACCTGCAAGGCAGATTCCCGTGTGTTGGCCGTAGACGGCAGCGAAGCTGGCCTGGCTGGCATGTAGCCACCAACCTGATTGGGAAAAAAGACTGGTGCAGTAGCAGCCGAATATCTGCCAACCAGCTTGCCTTGAAAATAAGCTTCAGGAATGTAAATGTTCATGACCTGTACATTGGTATCTACAGGCTTGCCCACATAGACAATGTTTTCAAATGCCCTGACCTGGAAAGTGTTGCCAGCAACAGCAACTTCTTTTACCTGGTAACGATTGCCAGAGAAATCCAGCGGATACGTTTTCTGCGACTGCCCAATGGCGGTAAGCGCAAGTCCGGAAACAAATGCCGTTAGCGTATATTTTTTAAAGTTCATTTTCATTGATATTTGGAATTAACGGAATTGTAAAACAAAATGATGGTAGCTACCGCAGCGCAGCCCAGCATCACAAGCGGCATCACTGCTAAGGAGCCGTCGTAAAAGCTGACGAGCCAGGAACTCAAGACACCGGAGATCATCTGTATGCTGCCCAGCATGGCTGAGGCACGACCAGCCGCAGTACTGAAAGGCCTGAATGCCATGGCTGTTGTATTTGGATTAATGATGCCGAGAAAAAACAGGAACAGAAAAATTCCGGCAATCATAATTACTGAGCCGGCTCGACAAATGGCGGCCAGTACCAGAATTAAAGCCGATAACAGCAGCAATACCATGGCGGAGCGTGTCAACTTTTCGACCGTATAGCGTTTGAGCAACAATCCATTGAGTTGACTGCCCAGAATGAGCCCGGCAGCGTTGAGCGCAAAAACCCATGCAAAATTGCTTTCAGAAATACCATAATGCGCCATAAAAACAAATGGTGAACCAGCAATGTAGGCATATAAACCGGCATAACTGATGCTCCCTGCCAGTGCACAGACCAGAAAACCCGGCGTTTTTAAGACCACCAGGTATTCCCTGACGATACCGGAAAACTTCAGTGGAACGCTTTCATCAGCTGGCTTGCTCTCGGGCAAAAATCGCTGGATCATACAGAGGATCAGCACAGCAATTAGCGCCATGACCAGAAACACCCAGCGCCAGCCTAAAGTGAGGTTAACAAAGCTGCCGATGCTCGGTGCAATGACCGGCGATACGCCCATAACGAGTACTAGTTTGGAGAGTACCCCTGCCCTGGCTTGCGGACTGAACAAATCGGTGACCACCGCCCTGGCTACAACCAGTCCGACGCAGCCACCCAGGGCCATCATCAATCTCGCTACAATCAGCATCTGCACATTCAAGGCCATCGCGCAAACTGCCGTTGCCAGAATATAAATGAATAGCCCTACTCTAAGCGGCTTTTTCCTGCCAAAGCGGTCAATCAGTACGCCATATACCAGCTGCCCGGCACAAAGCCCGGCATAATAACTGCTCAGCGAATACCCAACATGGGCGATATCGGTATGAAGGGAGCCTGCGATTGCCGGAAAAGCAGGCAGGTACATGTCAATGGAAAAAGGGCCGAGCGCGATTAGTGCGCCCAGCGTTAGCAACAATCCCGTCGAACCTTTAAATTGTAGTTTATGTGTTTCATTTCCCATTGTTACAAATCTCGGTAGAGAATCAAACAAATAAAGCTAAATTTGCAACCTTTAAGGATACAAAGCAAACCTAATGACAGCAGAGGATAAACGCCTGGGTAAAAATAAGGCACTGATCAAATATCAGGGTTTGTATGGCGATCGCGCGAACAAGGAGCAGATTGGTGAGCTTTACCTGGAAAAATTGGAGACCAGAAGTCCGGCATTTAATTGGGAGATTCAGCCCCACCTTCACCAGGGCATGTGGCAGATCTTTTTTATTACCAGTGGTACGTTTGACCTATCGCAGGCTGACCGCCAGGAAAAATTAAAGGCCCCTTGCGTATTGCTCATTCCGCCCCTTGCCCTGCATGGCTTCAGGTTCAACCCTGAAGTCTCTGGCCAGATTCTCAGCTTTAGTCAAACCCATTATCAAACCATAACTACCGAAAGCATTTCGGTTAAATGGCCGGAAGATCAGGTATCCCTTGTTTGCAATTTTGAGGAACTTTATTCTGCAGAATCCATCCTTACCATCATCGACTTTATAGACCGTGAACTTGCTAATCCACTGCCTGGAAAAGAAGCCATGTTGCGTGCCTGCATGCAGCAATTGCTGCTGCTGATCTATCGCCTGAAAAACTCAGAGGAACCAGTAAGTACCCAAAAACAAACGCCGGCCAACAGACACTACATGAGATTTCTACAGTTATTGGAGCTGGCTGGCGGTGACACGACCATCAGCGGCATAGCCAGCCAAATGAAGATCAGCCCTGTGCACCTCAACCGCATCTGCCAGGAAAAAGCAGGGAAACCGGCCGGGCAGCTGTTGCAGGAAAGGCTGATCCGCGAAGCTAAAAAATACCTAAGTTACACCAGTTACCCTGTGACAGAAATCGCCTACTTACTGCGCTTTGAGTATGCCAATTACTTTGTCCGGTTCTTCAGGAAGCATACCGGCCTATCTCCCAAAGAATTCAGGTCAAAGACTGCGACAGTAGCTACTAATGCCAACTCGGCAAGAAAAAGCTAAACTAGCGCCAACCCAATGCAGGGGCAACATGCTCCAGAATAGCAGACAACACATGGATGTTATAATCAACGCCCAAGGTATTTGGGATCGTCAATAGTACTGTATCCGCTTCTTGTATTGCTTCGTCCGCCGCCAGTTCTTTGATGAGCTGGTCCGGTTCGGCTGCATAGCTCTTGCCAAAGACTGCCCGTTTATCAGCCTCAATATAACCAAAGCTATCCGATCCTTTTCCCTGCTGTCCGAAATAATACCTGTCCTGATCGTTGACCAGTGCAAAGATCGAACGGCTTACTGAAACCCTGGCTTCGCGCTGCTGACCGGCTTTCTTCCAGGCTTCCTTATACAACCTGATCTGTTCTGCCTGCTGGATGTGGAATGGTTTACCGCTTTCATCAAATTTCAACGTTGAACTTTGCAGATTCATGCCGTTCTCGGCAGCCCAAACTGCGGTTGCATTGGAGGCGGCACCCCACCAAATGCGTTCCCTCAATCCTTCAGAATAAGGCTCCAGGCGCAACAAACCCGGCGGATTTGGGAACATGGGGTTAGGATTGGGCTCGGCAAATCCATTGTCATTTAAACGCTCTAAAAACTCCATGGCTTTTTTTCGGCCCATATCGGCATCGGTTTCTCCCTCTTCAGGCTGATAACCGAAGTAACGCCAGCCTTCAATAACCTGCTCGGGCGAACCCCTGCTGATACCCAATTGCAATCGGCCACCTGAAATCAGGTCGGCTGCGCCGGCATCTTCTACCATATATAACGGGTTTTCATACCGCATATCGATCACACCCGTTCCGATCTCTATTTTACTGGTCTTCGCTCCGATGGCCGAAAGCAGCGGAAAAGGCGAGGCCAACTGCCGCGCAAAATGATGGACCCTAAAGTAGGCACCGTCCAAACCGATTTCTTCTGCGGCAACAGCCAGGTCTATGGATTGCAGTAAGGTATCGCCGGCGGTACGCGTCTGGTATGAGGGGTGATCAGACCAATGTCCGAACGATAAAAATCCTATTTTCTTCATTGACTACATGATTTATGACCAAATGTAAGGATAGGTCCGCAGGCTAGCGGTCACGGTTTAGTCAACTCTTCCATTTCTGCGATTGTGTGCTCTAGCTTACTGAATACACCTCATTTTGAAATTCTATTCTCCAACTGAAGGATGATGAGCATCATCGCAATTGAACATGTCAGTAATTGGAATAAAATAAACATTCTAAAAATATTGCATATATTGTTGTCGCATATACTATATTTGCGACAACAATAAAATTGACACGATGAGAAAATTAGAATTTGCTTCCCTTCAAGTTAGGGATTTGGACATTTCAAGAGACTTTTACACCAACAAACTTGGCTTTGAAATAGCTGTAGTCAACCCTGAGGCCTGTATCTTCAAATATAATAAAGGCGAGGCTAGCTTTGCTATCAGAAAGCCTATAGTAAACCTGGAGGGCAAAGAACTTGGCGTCGGTGCATCGCTATGGTTTGCTATTGATGGAACTATTGAAGACCTGGAGCAACAACTTATATCAAAGGAAGTCACTCCTACTGGCCCCATCAACAACACGCCATTCGGAAAAACACTGGTTGTAAAAGATCCAGATGGATACAACATCACTTTTCTACAACCAAATTAACATGTCAAAAAAAATAGAATTCCACTTCAAAAGTCCGCAGGATAGCCCCGGATACCTGCTCGGACAGCTGACCATGTTATGGCAGCGCAAGCAGAAGCGGGTACTCGATCCCCTGGATCTGACTCAAACTCAATTTGCACTGCTCTGCGCGCTCGCCTGGCTTTCCAGAGAAAGTGACAATGTTACCCAGGTTGATATCGCCAACCAGGGAAATGCAGACAGGATGATGGTATCTAAAGTGCTGCGCACACTGGAGGAAAAAAAATTCATCACCAGACGCGAACATAAAACTGATACCCGGGCAAAGCGCATTAGCCTGACCGAAAGCGGCGAAACCGTGCTTCAAAGGGCAATCATGTGTATAGAAGCCGCAGACCTTGAATTCTTCTCTATGCTGGACAAAAATCTGCCTGACTTTAATGCCAACATGGCTTCATTAATAGAAATGAATAAATAGTTTAATGGAAATAAAAATAGGGCAAAAGATTTTAAAGATCTTTTGCCCTATTTCTGGATTAGTAGCATTGCGTGGCCATAATCATTTTTGAGATAACGTGGCCAATAATTCTTCGAGGTAGTTCAATGTCATGGTAAATCCGCCCTGGAAACCCATTTCAATCATTTTTTCCATACGCTCCAGTGAATCATTTTTAATTATAATGCTCACTTTTGTTGTTCCATTTTCTTCGCTGAAGCTGAGATCCCAGTCAGAACCAGGCAGTTCAGGGTTTTCTTCTTTGTCTGCAAAAGAGTTTAAATATTTGAAATTGGTTTTTGGACTTATAGCAGTATACTGCTGAAGTGACCAATGCTCATCGCCTTCAGGACTAACCATGGCGTAAAATCTTCTTCCACCAACTTCAAAATCCATCACTTTTGTTTTTGAAATCCATGGTTTGGGTGCCCACCATTGGTCAAGAATTTCTTGTTTAGTAAAAGCATCCCATACCAATGATAGGTCGGCTGCGAATTCTCTGTCTACAAATACCGTTTTGTTTGCCTTGTCAACGGTAAAATCAAATAGTAAATTGTTCATTTTTTCTGTTTTTTAAGTGTTGATAAAACTTGGTCTAATTGATTAAATCGGCTTTCCCAAATTTTCCGGTATTGGGCTAACCATTTATCTATTTCTTTCATTTTTTCAATTTCAAGCATGTAGTAAATTTCCCTACCCTGATATTCTTGTTTTACAAGGTCACATTCTGTGAGAATGCGCAAGTGCTTCGATATCGCTTGCCGGGTTGTTTGAAAATTTTCGGCGATGGCATTAGGGGTCATCGCTTGTAATGCTATCAAGGCTATGATAGCCCGTCTTGTCGGATCTGCAATAGCTTGAAATATATCTCGTCTCATTCGCTTATAACATTTAATTAAGAAACTAATCGGTTGCAAATATATATGCAACTATTCGGTTTCTCAAATTTTTAATAAAAAATTTCTACCTCGTGTGAAGTACCGCGCAATTGATCGAACAAATAAATAGCAATGTTCCCGAGTGTGGTCCACCGCAATGATGGATTGAATCCCCCTGAATTGAAGAGCAAAAAACCATTATGTCTATGTCTTTTTCATTTCTTAAGGTTTACCATCTAATTTTTCCAGTGCGGTAAAAGCTTCGTTGTCTTTACTGTCATTCGATTTTACCGATTGTTGATACGCAGCAATCGCTCCAGCCTTGTTTCCGGCCGCCAGCTCAGCTTTGCCCAGCAAATTGTAATTCTCATAAAATCGAAGGTTTACTTTGATGTTAAACTTCAGAATCTCCACAGCATCGTTATTGCGCCCTTCAGCTAGTAGCTTTTCGGCGGTCTCTCTCAAACCATTACGGTTTGGGCTACGCAAGTTGTACACATAATAATTCTTCGGGTTTTTAACCAGATTCTGATATAGCTTGGTCGCCGCCGCTATACCCTCCTTGATTACTGTATTGTAAACCAACTCACCATAGTCCTTCTTCGGCTCATTGAGCCCCTGTTTTTTATCCAACACATCCTTCAGGTATTCTGTGGAGATCGCTACAGATACATTACCAACCTTAGAACCCGCACTGCCCGTAATGATCCCGATCAGATATCCATTTGCATCAATTACCGGCGAGCCGCTGCAGCCTCCCTTATGCGTCTTCATGTCCCGCTCAATCAGGATATCCATTCCATATTTTTGATAAACTTTTCCTTCATGAACCATACATAGACTGTCGTCATAGGCGCAACTCAAAATATACACCTTCTCTCCCGGCTTAACCTGTGTATAGCGGGGCTTCAGCGGATATAAATTTGGCGAACTCTTTTTTACCGTAAACACAATCCAGTCGCGGTCCTGTACCGTAGAGCCCCTGCCCTCCAGCATTTCATTAGGGTCTTCATTTAGCAACTCGCCGATCACTGCCGAATCCTGTGTATCACCTTTTGGCCGCATTACCCATTCTTTAAGCTCAGAATTGAGTTCTGTTGCTTTACTCCGCTTGTTTTTTGCGATCCAGAGAATGTGCTTGCCGGTAGCTGCCAGCGTGTCCTTACCACTGCTAATTAAAAAACCTGTACCCGCATACTTAAAAGAAGAATGAACATAGCGGTCACCATTTTTAAACTGCACCTCGTTGATCAGCGCAATCTTTGGCCACTCAGAAATCGGCTTGCCTACCCAGCTTTCTTTTTGCTGGGCAAAAACCACCAGTGAAAAACACATCAGCATATGAAATAATAAATTAGTTTTTGGCTTCATATGAACATTATTATTTACCCAAACCTACATTAGCCACTTCATTCCAGCATCAACAACATTGTAAAAAGAATTGTAAAAAATGTAAATTCAATTAAAATAGCAACATTACATCTATTAGCTTACTTTTAGGTCGCCACAAAACTCTTTTTGAGACTTCACGAAATAGTTCATAAAAGCCATCTGCGCTTAACCTACCCAAAAGAAGAGATCATCGCAGCGTGCTGAAATACTTTAGGTCCATGGACAAGAGTTTACCCATAATTAGGATGGCGAAAAACATGACCAAGCCATCCGCTTATTATATCAAACGCCCTGTGACACCTTCCTTAGATATTTTTAGTCGTAATAAATTAACACTAAACGAGAGCAAAAATGTTGTTCAATAAAAACACAGCATTATGAGCAAGCAATTCGTCGTTATCTGTTTAGCTTTAATTGGTATAGCTAACCCTACCTATGCACAAGAAAACTTAAAGATTGCCTGGCCGGGTGAGTACAAATGGAAAATTGGTTCAGAGCAAAAAAGTGGAAACACACGTATGGTTGAATTAATTCCCGGAAATGAATCGATTAATAAATGGACAATCATCGCCACCATGGTTTCTATGATGGGCACAACATCAGTTTCTGTAGAAAAGGCGATGAACGCGACTTATAGTCGTACACTCAGTAATGCGCCGAAAGCCAAGCTGAAAATAATTGAGAAGGGAATCAAATCGGGGGCCCCATGGATATTGTTCCGCGTCGAATCGCCCTACTTTAACAATAGTAAAACGCCCGAATCGCAGCTCTATTACATCATTCAGGGCAATCAGGCTTTGTATTCTAATTTCGTGGCTATAAAGCAACCTTCACTAGGCGTGCTATTTGTAGAAAAATGGAGCAAAGTTTTTAAAAATAGTATGCTCGTAGGTAAATAATGTCCATTCTACAAACTACACATATTGGTCTAATAGTAACACCTAGTTTTCTTTATCAATTTGATAGCCTAATGCTGTAGGCTTAGCTTGTACATCACCATCTATCCATTCAGACTGGACGTAATACTTGCCGTTGTCTTTACTCAATATGAACTCCGGTTTCATTGCTTTACCCCTTTTATAGCCTGATATATTTTTAAGATGCGTTAAGATTAGTTTCGAACCACTTACTTTAGCACTTAACTCATCTACAAATGCCATTTGGAAACCTTCTGCTTTGGCAGTGATCGTTTTGTCTGTGATCTCTACTTCTAGCGACCAGCCAGCATTCTGCCCAGCAATATCTCCATAACTGAAGTATGCGGTATACTTGCCTTTCCAAGTTGCAGGAATTACTTTAGCCGATGGATGGCTAATTTCAGCTTTTGGATTTAAGGACTGGCCTGTATCACCCTTTTTAGAAACAAGCTCAATTACGTTCTGGCTCAAAGGCCGCTCTGGAGGCTTGGTCAACATGAGCAAACTTCCTGTGATAGTTATCATTAGCATTTTCATATCGATATAACAAACGAAATCGAAAAGGGATTTAATAATTCTATTTGGCTAGCCTGGAACAATTATGAAAACAGCAGATGGTATGCAGATGCAGAAAAATTTACAAATGATCTTTAATCGGTTAATCTTATATTTTAAAGAGCCTTTTCATAAAATAGTTTTATAATCTAAAGATCAAGGACACTTGACAGCCAGTCCCCTTGACCTATTCAAATCTTTATCTGTCAAAATTCCAGGTGTCTCACTGGTATTGAATCCTATGCTTTTGCAAAAATGAATATTATTTTTAGTCAACCCTAGATTTGCTAAATATGCATGGTTTAGTCTTAAAAGTTATGCAAAATATTGAACAACTGGACGGTTTTTACGACAAATCATCAGTCGAGGGAAAACGATACCTGATCAGCTTCCTGGTTCAGCCAAAAAATAACATACTAAATTGGCACTTATCGAACAAGATGAACGAAATAGCACAACATATCTATCTATAAAAGAGAGACTTATCGGACAAAAAAAAGGCCAAAACCTTTAAGATTTTGACCTTTTGAAATTTCGGGGTGGCTGATGGGGCTCGAACCCACGACCCTCGGCACCACAAACCAATACTCTAACCAACTGAGCTACAACCACCGTGTTTTTTCAACGCTACAAAAGTACGATTAAAAATATTCTATTCAAATAATTTTAAAATTTGGGCCGTTTTTTCTTTTAACCATTTATATTACAGTTGGTTTAATTTTCACAAACACTTAAATGTGCTTTAAAAAACAACTTATAGCGCTTAAAAAGCTAGATTTGTCAACTTATGATTGAAATTTATACTGATGGCGCAGCCAGTGGCAATCCTGGCCCGGGAGGTTACGGCGTGATTTTGCGTTCAGGTGCACATTACAAAGAAATCAGTGCGGGATTCAGAATGACCACCAACAACCGTATGGAACTTTTGGCTGTTATCGTCGGACTGAACGCGCTAAAAGCACATGGACAGCAAGTCACTATATTTTCAGACTCCAAGTATGTGATTGATTCAGTAGAAAAAAAATGGGTTTTTGGATGGCTAAAGACGGGCTTCAAAGGAAAGAAGAACAAAGACCTTTGGATGCAGTTTCTAAACGTTTATAAGTTACACACTGTGAAGTTTGTGTGGATTAAAGGTCATAATAACCATCCTGAAAACGAGCGCTGTGATGTACTGGCCGTTGCAGCATCAAAAAACAAGGCTGCTTTGGGTATCGATGCCCAGTTTGAAGCAGAGAAAGCGAACCCCAGCTTATTATAAAAAGAAAAAAAATACCCATATTTAGCCCATAAAATCATTACCCTACATGACAAACAAAAAGATATTAATAACCGGAGCTAGCAGAGGCCTTGGTTTAGCGATATCTAAAAAGCTTTCTGCTGATTACCAGCTGATCTTGCATGCTTCGAGTACCGAAAGTTTTACTGATGACATACCCAACAGCCAATTCCTTTGTGCCGATTTTTCAGATCCTGAACAGGTGGCTGATTTTTGCAAACGCCTGAAGAAAGAACATGGCGACAGTCTCTATGGGGTAATCAACAATGCCGGCGTTACATTTGACAATTCACTAATCTTTCAACCTGAAAAAGCGATAGATACGATGCTCAATGTAAACCTGAGAGCTCCGATTATGATCTGCAAGACAGCAATGAAAATTTTCAGTTTGTCGAAGAGTGGTGTGATCATTAACATCAGCTCTGTAGTCGGCCAAACTGGCAATGCATTTCAATCTGTCTACGCGGCCACCAAAGCAGGTCTTGTCGCCCTCTCCAAATCACTGGCACAGGAGGCGGCTGCCCTGAATGAGGAACACAACATCAGGGTATTAAGCGTATCTCCCGGATTTATAGAAACAGACATGACCGGTAAATTACCAGAGGCTGAAAAAGAAAAATACCTAAAGATGATCCCTTCCAAAAGGTTTGGAAAAGTGGAGGATGTCGCAGATATGATTTCCTTCCTGCTTTCGGACCAGGCTTTTTATGTCAATGGCACAAACATCCACGTAAACGGTGGGTTATTTTAATAAATACCTTTAATAGATAAATGAAGAACCTTTTAGGAACCCCGCCCTCAAGCATACTGCTCCACGGTCCAAAAAAGACCTTATGTGACAAATACCTCTGGCATGTACCCGACACGGGCATCGTTGCCAGTTATACACCTACAGCCAGAGATGTTGAAGATCATTTTGGCGTTTTCAGGGGTGTAGACCAGATTGAGGCCTTTGCACAGGCAACCATCGTTTCCTGCAGCGGATACTCTGAAACCATCAAACAGAAATGCACATTTGATTATTTGAAGGCTACTTTTGTACCGCTTTTTGTGAGTATCGGACAAGTGAATTTCAAGGGTTATCTGGAGGAGGGCGACACCTTTATCAGCATGGGACAGATCACTTTCTACAAGTTCAGACAGATGACCTGTGATGGCAGAATTTATAAAGTCCCTAAAGGTTTGGATATTGATGCTTATTTTAGCACTTATACAAAGGAGCAATTCCTAAATTATGAACTGAGTGAAGATTTTACCCTGATCACAGAGCTGTTTGAGATGACGGGTAAAGGAATTAAAAGAGAAAAAATTGTTAAATAATTGAATGCATGGAAAGACAAGAAATAATTGACGGATTAGTAGAAATTTTAAAGACAGTAAGAACGATTGACCAGTCTAAACTGGAAAACGTAACTGAAGAAACTGACTTTATTGCTGATTTGAATACACCTTCTACAGAAATGATCAACATTGCTGCCAAAGCAGAACAGAAGTTTGATGTAGAATTTGAAGATGATGACATCGACGATCTGGGATCAAAGGTTAAGGATATTGTTGACTTGATTTTAAGAACAAAAGAAAGGGGATAGTTATGGCTCTTGAGGGAAGAAAAGTTGCCATAGTAGGCATGGGTGGCGCGTTTCCGGATTGTAAGGATTTGTCTGAGTTTAAACAAAAACTGTTTAACGGTGACAGCCTCATCAGAAGCTGGGACCTGGCTCTTGCGCATGGAAAAAACATCCGTTCTACTGTTTCAGGTTATATTACAGAACCAGAAATGGATCTTGAAGCAATTTATTCGACCCTCGCGGCAGATTACCCGGAAACTTACATCGATCACCTCGGCAGAATTCCCGACAGCAATTTATCTACTGCTGATGTGGGCAGCATCTGGTCTATGATCGGTGCACAGGAAGCCATTAAAATGGCAGGCTGGTCAACCTCAGAAACACAGTCTGAACAAACAGGTGTAGTGGTCGGTTCTGGTGGTGCCGGACACGTGATTTTAAGGACGGCATGGCATAATTTCTTCGAACTGAAACGTAAAACCAGGCTTGCGGGTTCTCATACAGTAGACCGCGCCATGGTATACCGGGATGCGGCCAACGTGTCCTGTCTGATTAAAAACAGGGGTGTTTGTGAATCCATTGGTTCTGCTTGTGCCACAGGGCTTGGCAATATTGGCTATGCTTATCGTCTGATCAAATTCGGATTGCAGGACCGCGTAATTGCTGGTGGTGTGGAAGGCACTTCGCTGGAAACATTTATAGGTTTTGACGCGATGCAGGTACTAAGCAAAGGTTTTGTTCCTGCAGAAAGTTCCAGACCTTTTGATGTGAACAGGAACGGCTTTGTCTGCTCTTTTGGTTGTGGCATTGTTGCACTGGAAGAGTATGAAATGGCCAAGGCAAGGGGTGCAAATATCCTGGCGGTTATCGACAACTACCACAACAATTCTGATGGTGACGGCAATATGTTCTTCCCTTCGTTCTCTGGCCAGAAGCGGCTATGGAAAGGACTGATCGACGACCTGCACATCAGACCGGATGTGGTAAAGGTGCATGGTACCTCTACGCCTATTGGCGATGCGATTGAGTTGCTGAGTGTTGTAGACGTGATGGGCAATAAAGATTACCAGATCTCTGCACCTAAGTCACAATTCGGACATATGCTGGGTGCTGCAGGAGCTGTGGAACTGATCACAGCGATCCTGATGCTGGAGCAGCAGCAGGTATTGCCTTGTCTGAATGCAGTGAAATTGAACCCTGAACTGGAATCCTTTCAGAAATCTACAGACTGGAATGGCCCCGCTGAACCTGTGGAAGCCTACCGTGATCTGATTTCCCTGGATACCATTGATAAAGAAATCAACCAGATCGTTTGTTTAAATTATGGATTTGGCGGTACCAACAGCGCAATGTCCATTTCGAGAGACAATTAAACATGATTGACAATAAAGACAAAGTCGCTGTTATTTTTGGAGTAAGAAACGACAGCTCCATTGCTTATGACGTCGCTGTGAAGCTGCACAAATCTGGCTGTAAAATAGCACTCAGCTATGTAGAGGATACCAAATTAAACGTGCTGCATTTGTTGTCTGAACTGGGCATTGACAGCAGGTTCGCCATGGATGTGGATGTCAGGAATGAGCAACAAATTACAGATTTCCTTGAATTCGTACACCAGCAACTCGGCCCTATTGATTATATTTTACATGGGGTAGCTTTTGGCAATCAGCAAGTGATGTGCTACAGTCTGCCCGGCAGTGATGTTCCTGCTCCATCTTATCTGAACATTCCTTTTGAGGATTTCATGGACTCGTTCAACATCAGTGCGTATTCCCTTTTGAGGATTGCCAGGGCTGCTGAGACTTTTCTGTCGCCTAAAGCTTCTATCTTAACGCTTACCTACAATGCCTCGCAAAGGGTGTTTCCTGGTTATGCGGGCATGTCCATCAGTAAAGCTGCCCTTGAAAATATTGTATTGTATCTGGCAGACTATTTCAGGGCCAAACAAATCCGGGTCAATGCGGTATCTGCTGGCCTGGTCATGACAACCTCCGCAGGAGGTATTAATGGGGTGCGCAAACTCAGAAAAATGACTAAAGTCACTGCTCCGCTTGGCAATATCGACGCCGGTGATGTAGGCAATGCTGCGCTCTATTATTTTTCAGATCTTTCGAAGAAAGTTACCGGTAATATCCATTTTGTAGATGGCGGGTTTAACATCATGGGACTGGGTGTAGATGAATGAGGAAATCTTAAAATCAGTTGAAGTACTAACTGCAGAAAAAAATTTTGTAGTAGGTAACGATCTTGTTTTTATTCCTGATTTCCAGCAATCCCTTAATCCCTTGTTTAAACATAAAGTATATACCCTGGCCGAGATTGCGTACTGTGACCGATTTGACAATTCGCTGCTGCGCTACGCCTCCACCTGGGCGGCTAAAGAAGCGGTATATAAAGCAATTAAACAATTAGACCCCGCCCCTATTTCCTGGAAAAACATAGAGATCATCCGCGATAAAATAGCCGGCAAACCAGGTGTGCATTTGCCAGAGGCAAGAAAAAACGTTCAAATTAGCCTGAGCATATCCCATGATGGTGACTATGCCTGGGCCATAGCCATCGCTGAAAAGATATGACCAGTCATTACTTTGAGCATCCATTTATCAAATTGCACTACTATAAGTTTGGCAATGGGCCTCAACACATGCTTTGTTTTCATGGCTTTGGGATGCATGGAAAGCAATTTCGGTTACTGGAAGAACAACTAGGCGATCACTATACCTTCTGGGGCTTCGACCTGCTTTTTCACAAAGACACAGTGCTGAAAAACCAGAGCCTGGCTACGGTAAAAGAAGGGCTTAAAAAAAGTCAACTGGCCGAACTCATCGCCGACTTCTGCAGGCATGAAGGAATTAAATCATTTTCCGTCATCGGTTACTCGATGGGATCGCACTATGCCACTGTCGTGGTAGAGGAACTTCCCGAAATGGTCAAAGAATACATTGTAGCTGCGCCCTCGTCTCTAAACCCTGGCAGATTGATCCGTTTTTTTGGTAAAGGCAAAACAGGCAACAAGATTCTGGAGAAGCTGATGCTCAGTGAAAAAGCGACACTAAACCTGCTCAGTGTGTTTAAAAAGCTTAGACTGATCGATGCTGTTGGCCGAGATATTTTATTTAAAGAAGTAGGCACACCCGAACTCCGGTTTGCCCTTTACGCCTGCTTTACATACCTGAGGTTACTGGAAACAGACGAGGCTAAATTGATCCGTTCGCTCACAACGTATAACATCAAAAGTATTTTTATATTTGGAAAACGGGACAGGAATTATCTGCCGTCTATAGGCAAGGCCTTTTTCAGCAAATATAAACCTTCAGAAATCGTCATATTGGATGAAAACCACGAAATGATCAACCAGAATTTTGCATCCAGATTAGCCGCTTTATTATTATGATCATCAAGTCCAGACCGCTTCATCCCTTTTTCTTTTGGTGGGGTGCACTGTTTGTCGGGATTTTCCTGAGGGGCAGGCTCAACAAGATCAAGGTCAAGGAAATTGACATTAAGCCGGGTCATTCTTATCTCTTAATGTGTAATCATTTCAGCTTCCTGGATGGCTTCCTTGCCTATTATCTTGCCAACAGGGTATTCGGCAAAAAAAATGGAATGAGGAGGCTTTATATCATGTCCTTGAAAAAACAGATGGAGAAAAACTGGTGGCTCCGCTATATTGGCAGTTTTTCTGTAGATCCCGGAAAGCGCTCTATTGAAGAAAGTTTTGCCTATGCTGCTGAAGTTTTATCCAGACCGGGCAACCTGTTGCTGTTTTATCCCCAGGCCAGGCTGGAAAGCCATTACATCCGGCACATCCATTTTGAGGACGGGCTAAACCACATCATCCCTCAGATTAAAGGCAAGTGTCAGCTGGTATGGAGCAGCAATGTGTTGGAATATTTTGAAAGTACAAAACCTACCCTCTATTACAATCTTCTAGATTGCGGCAGCAATGCCACATACGATTTTGAGTCCCTGAAAACGCAGGTCAACTTACACCACCGCAAGTCCATTGCGCAAAACATCAGGTTTACTGACGAGCCCACCCAGTACACTACTTCTTAATCCGCTCCAGGCCGTCTTTCGACTGGGTATCAATGCTATTCTGGTACTCGTGGCCTTTCATTTTCAAAGCGGTATTAAAATAGTAGGCAGCTTTTGCAGTATCCTTTCGTTCCTCGTACAGGATTCCCGCAAACAAGGCTGAATTGGCCGCGAAATAATAGGTTTCTGTCTTGCCCATGTTAATGGCTTTCTGATAGTTGGCCACCGCCTCATTAAACAGGTTCATACAATCGTATGTTCTGCCAAGCCTGTAATGAAACTCTATTTTATCACGGGTGGTTTTGAAATCATTGATGTCATGATCTTTAAGCTCTGCCAGTGCCTTCTGGTAATATCCTCCATCAAAATAAAGCCTCGCCTTTAGCAAATCAGGATCGGGTTTGGTATCGTTTGCTTCCTTCAGTGCCTGCTTGTCTTTTTCATCTGTGGTATGGCCCTTGCTCCGCACCAGTTTCAGGTAATTGGCATAACCCAACATATCACCTTTCAAGAAATAATGGTAAGCTAACTTCAGGTAAGTATCTTTTATGAAATTAAGTCCCTTGTATTCTTTCAGGTAATTGGTCAGATAGACATTGGCATCGCTGTCCATACGGCACAACTTGGCATTACCGAGCAGGTAACTGGCCATCGGCAAAGGCGCATAAATGGACGATTTTGAAATGCTTTCCAGGTAGGTAATCGCCGTATCATTGCGCCCTGTTTTGAAGGCGATGTAACCTTTCAGATAGGTCTTGAGCATGCTCTTGTCGCTCATGCCCTGCAAAAATGCAAAAAGCTTGTTGTAATTGTTCCTGTTGTGCAGGATATCGATATCGATGAAACACAACAGAAAGATCACCTCTTCATTGTAAAACTCATATTTAGAACCGGGAATGTGTTGCTTAACAGTCTCCAGTTTCCTTACCCCGGTTACGATATTCCCCCGTACCCCAAAAAAGTCTGCTATTCCCTTCAGATTAGACGGAATGGCACCAAATATCACATCGATTAGTGCAAGGCTTTTCTGATTGGGCAGGAAGTCTTTGAACTTTTCATCATTCTTTTTTAACAAGCCCTGTGCTTTTCTAAGATCCAGGGTAGAGGAGGTATAGTCGCCAAACTTTGCTTTAAGGAGCCCCCATTGCAAATAAACTTCCGCCTGTGCAAAAAGATAATACGGAGAGTTCTCCTCATTCTTTTCGAGCAAGTCTATCCTTTCAGACCTGCGGTCTTTATATAGTTCGTAGTCTGCTTTGTTATTTGAAGTTAGTAATGCGATATAATCCACATAGTTATCCAGCAAAACAGAGATTCCATTTTGCGGGTATTTGCTTTTCTCCTCGGCAATAAGTTTCCGGGCATCATTCAATCTCAGATCAAATATCGCCTTGTAGGCCGCAATCGAATTGGTATCAAATGCAAAATTCGCCTTTACGGGCAACTGGCAAAAGATAAAAAACAGAACGACCAAAATATATTTATAAGACATGGGTATGTACTTCTGGTAAAGGGCGCTAATTTATTGTACTTTATTTATATTTGCTAACAACAATATCATTTCTGCAATTTTATTCAGGTAAAAGAAAGCTCATGCAAAAAGTTTATATGGGGGACGCAGGTCCCAAAGTTTCTCCGGCAGTATACGGTTTTTATAGGTGGGACGAGGTGAAAGATGCCTCCGCTGTAATGAAAAAAATTGTTCATCTCTGTCTTGAACTGGGTATCAACACCTTTGAACATGGTGCGAACTATGGTTTTTTCCAGTGCGAAGAGTTATTTGGCAATCTCCTGAGTTCCGGAGAATTTAAAAGAGAAGACGTGGTGCTGTTTACGAAATGTGGATTAAAAATCCCTCATCCGCAAAATCCTGAAATCAGGGTCAGGCATTACGACAGTTCTGCAGCACACATCCTAAAAAGTGTAGAAAGTTCGCTCAGGAAACTAAAGACAGACTACATTGATATTTTCCTGCTGGACAAACTGGATCCGATCTCCAACCTGGAAGAAACGGCTTTAACGCTGGATAAACTGAAAGAATCGGGCAAGATCAAAAGCATCGGTGTTTCCAATTTTACCGTTTTTCAGCACCAATTACTCGCTTCTTATCTGACCAAGCCTATTGTGACCAACCACATTGAACTCAACTTGCTGAGTACACAGGCATTGGACAATGGGCAGATTGATTACATCAAACAACGCTATATGCGTCCATTGGCTTACGCGCCTCTTGCTGAGGGAAGAATTGCAGTGGGTACCGACCCACAGGCAGTTAAAGTCCGTGAAAAGCTGGAAGAGCTGAGTAAAAAATACAATGCCAACATCGAGTCGCTGGCCGTGGCATGGCTGTTTAAACTGGGCGCTTTGCCGTTATTGGGTACCACCAATGAGCAACGCATCAGAAATGCAGTAAACGCGTTTTCTATTGAACTGGATCATCAGGATTGGTACGATCTGTATAACGTTTCTGTTGCCTATCATTCCTAATCCCTTTAAGGCACCATAGTCATTTTAGTGCACAATCACAGACAGTAAGCCTGCTGTCTGGATTGGTGCGGGGCAATGTTTCGTGACAAACCAACAGTCGTTTGAACTTAAAAAGCGCAACTGTACATTAAGCAGCGGATAAATTAGAAATTAAAAATAATATTGATATGTTTGTACATAAATAGTTAACAAACCCTATCATGTTCACACATAGATTTTACTTCTTTTTACTGTCGGCTGCACTCTTTAGTTCCTGCATGGCAAGTCGCGAAAATGTTTTAAAATATGTTGATCCCAACATCGGTACAGCGCATAGCAGATGGTTTTTCTACACCCCGGCTGCCCTACCCCATGGTATGGCTAAATTGGCCCCCTCTACAAATGGCCATGAAGGAAATCCTTCCGGCTGGGAAGCGGTAGGTTATGATACCAGACATACTTCTATTGAAGGATTTGTACATTTTCATGAATGGCAGATTGGTGGGATTTCCGTCATGCCTGCGACGGGGGAATTAAGAACCAAACCCGGCGAACTGAACGGACCCAAAGTAGGATACCGTTCGGCCTTCGAGCGTAAAAATGAATTGGCGCAGCCCGGTTATTATAAGGTATTGTTAGATGATTATCAGATTACCGCAGAGCTCACTGCCACAGAACGTGTCGGTTTTCACCGGTACACTTTTCCAAAAAATGACCAATCGAGAATCCTGCTGGACATTGGTAATAAGCAGGGTGAGAGCGATGAAGTGCGTGACGCAGAGGTAAGAATGGTGGACGACACGCATTTTGAGGGTTTTGTGACCACCTACCCAAAATACATCAGACAATATGATTCAAAAGGAAAAATCTCGATGTTCTTCTATGGTGAGGTCAGCAAAAAACCGCTCAGCACGGGCTCCTTTAGCGACAAAGGTGTACAGCAAAGCAGTAAGACTGCAAGCGGAAAGGGCGCCGGGCTGTTCTTTGAATATCATACAGCCGATCAGGAAACCATAGAATTAAAGGTCGGCCTCTCCTATACCTCTGTTCAAAATGCAAAGGCCAATCTGATAGCAGAAGCTGAGTCACTTACTTTCGAAAAAGCGAAAGAACAGGCCCAAAAGGTATGGTCAAACGAACTTGGCAAGTTGTATGTTACCGGACAAAAGAAAGACGATAAGGTTAAATTTTACACTGGCCTGTATCATGCACTTCTGGGCCGTGGTATAGCCAGCGATGTGAATGGAGATTTTCCGAAATATGGCAACGATTCAATAGGCCATTTGCCACGCAAAAATGGCAAACCTACCTACAATTTTTACAACACAGATGCCATTTGGGGCGCTTTTTGGAATCTGACCCAACTTTGGGCCTTGTCCTATCCAGAGCGCTATAAAGACTATGTGCAGACACAGTTGGAGGTATACAAGAGCCGGGGCTGGTTTGCCGATGGTGTATCCAATGGACAATTTACTTCTGGCGTCGGTACCAATTTTGTCGGGCTGGCCATTGCAGCCGCATTTAATTCAGGGATACGTGATTACGATACAGACCTGGCATACAAAGCCATCAAAGCCAATGAAGACAGCTGGAAAAACCGTTTGGTAGGATCTGGTAAAATGGATGTTAAGGCCTTTATGGATCATGGCTTTGTGCCCTTTTTAGACGCGAATACAACAGATTCAACTGGTTCTCAGTTCTCGGCTTCTCATACGATGGAATATTGCTACAGCGCTTTTGCATTGGCTCAAATGGCCAAATCGCTGGGTAAAACCGCGGACTACAATACCTTCATTAAAAAATCTGATGGGTGGAAGTTGCTTTTTAACCCAGAACGCAAACTGATCCAGCCAAAAAAAGCGGAAGGTTCTTTCATTGATAAATTTGACCCGATGCAGCCATGGAGGGGATTTCAGGAGGGTAATGCCGTGCAATATACTTTTTATGTACCTCAAAATCCCGAGGGTTTGATTAAGGCGATTGGGCAACAGGAGTTCAACAGCCGTCTAAATGGCATTTTTGAAAATGCGCAAAAGAACGGCTTTGGTGGAGGAAAAACAATCGATGCTTTTGCAGGCATCAATGCCAGCTATAACCATGGCAATCAACCAAATCTGCATGTCAGCTGGTTATTTAATTTTTCAGGCAAACCTTGGCTCACCCAAAAATGGACAAGGGCGATATGCAATGAATTCTATGGCATCGAACGCATCCATGGCTATGGCTACGGCCAGGATGAGGATCAGGGACAACTAGGCTCATGGTACGTAATCAGCGCACTGGGACTTTTCGACGTAAAAGGCCTTACTGATTTACGTCCGGTCATTCAGTTCGGTAGTCCGCTGTTTGAAACTGCCCATATTCAGCTTGGAAATGGCAAAAAACTACTAATCGCGGCAAGGAACAATTCGGCAGAAAATATCTATATCCAGTCAGCCACCTTCAATGGGAAGAATCTGGACAACTGCTGGATGTACAGAGACGAATTGATGGAAGGCGGCGAACTGGTATTTGTAATGGGCAATAAACCAAACGTCAACTGGGGAATTAAAAATCCGCCGCCTTCTCTACAATAAAAACTATTTCCTGTCTTCCCAGAATGACTCAATTTCTTCAAGCGATTTCCCTTTAGTCTCGGGTAGCATGGTGTAGACCGTAACAAACGCGACTGCGCAAAAGAAGGCGAAAACAAAGAAGGTAGTTGCTGTACCTGCTTCCCGCAACAGGATCGGCGTAACCTGACCCATAATGGTATCGGCTACCCACATGACCATTATACTGATCCCCATGGCTTTGCCCCTGATTTTGGTAGGGAATATTTCTGAAGCAACAACAAACTTCAACGGGCCTAGTGAAAATGCAAAACAAGCCAGAAATACGGTTACGCTGATAATCAAAAATATACTGGTTACCATACCAAAGTGAAACAAGACACCTGTAGCAATCAAACTCAGCGTAGCACCAACGGTGCCAACAATATAGAGTGGTCTCCTTCCCCAGTCATCTACCTTCCAGATGGCTATAAATGTAAAGACCAGATTGGCAAGCCCGAAGATAATTTGTCCTAAAAATGAACTGCTTAACGCAATGCCTGAATCATTGAGTATAGAGGGGCCGTAATAAATGATGGCATTGATGCCGCTAAGCTGTGAAAATAAGGGAAGCATGATCCCCAACAGCATGGCTTTCCTCAACTTAGGCGCAAAAAGCGCTTTGTAAGTCCCACCATCCAGGGCAGACTCGCGGTTTACTTCCTCCTGCTCTACCCTGGCGGCTTCGTCTTTACCGTTATTGATTTTCTTCAATATCGCCATCCCCTGGCTTATAAATCCCTTTCTGATCAGCCAGCGTGGACTTTCAGGCACAAAGAACAGACCAGTCAGAAACAACAAAGCAAGTATGGTACCGATACTAAACATGCCCCTCCAAACTTCCTGAACAAACACCATGTCTAAAAGAGAAGTACCCGATAATGAGGCATGGCTCTCTGAATAGCTAAGCAGCAATGAATTGGTCACATAAGCCATTAGGATCCCGACAGTAATGGCCAGTTGGTAGCAGGTTACTAACCTGCCTCTAATAGAAGCTGGAGCAATTTCTGATAAGTAAAGGGGAACTACAATAGAGGCAATGCCTACGCCGATTCCGCCGGTCAGACGGGCCACAATCAGCCAGTCGAGTGAATGCACAAGGGCACATCCTATCGCAGAAATCAAGAAAAGAATCGCTGACAAGAAAAGTAATTTTTTTCGTCCAAGCCGGTCACTCAGGTCTCCTGAAAATGAAACGCCGGCAATGCACCCCACAAGTGCGGAAGAAACAAACCAGCCCTCCTGAACTGGCGTCAGTGCAAATTGTTTTTCTACAAAAGGCAGGACGCCCGAAATCACCGCCATGTCAAAGCCAAACAAAAGTCCCCCGATAGAGGCCACTGCTGTAATCAGAGACAGGTAAAATTTATAAGAATTGTTCATACAATATTTGGTTAACTATTGGTTTTGTACTGACAAAAGGCAAGTTCCAGTTCGCAGGTCGAACGGCTGGTTACTCCATCTTCAAAAATGACTTAATCACTTTTGCCCTTTCAGATGTGGTATTAAACAAGCGGTAAGATTCCGCTGCAGCAGGCACAATAAAGGTCTCTGCATAGGCAAATTCCTGGATGACACCATTTACTTCCAGACCAATACCAGTTCCTTCTACCAGCATTAAGACGTGGCAGGAGTTGTTGGTCTCCATCCTGGTCTCCGTATCAAATTCTATCCTGTGTATATCGTAAAAATGATCCTGGTGTGTAGGAAGATGAATGAGTTCCCAGTCGGCCCCGCGCTCCAGAACCACCGGATGTGAGATATGCTCCCTTTCGACCAGCTTGCCTTTTCTTTCGAACCTCAGGTTATCGAAAGCACGGTCTATATTGATCGGTCTCGGATTTCCGTTTAGGTCCAGCGCCAGCCAGTCATACATTTTAAACGTAAAAATATAAGGCGTAGCGCTGATTTCAAGCACCATATTGTTTACACCAGAACTGTGTACCGTCCCATTTGGAATTAGAAATAAATCATGCTTCTTCGATGGAAAACTCTGCACATACTTTTCAACTTCCAGTTCCTCGTTTTTCTGCTGACTTTCCTGCAGCGCAGATCTGAATGCTTCAGGATCAATATCTTCCTGAAAACCCAGGTAAACCCTTGCTCCTGGCTTACTGTCCAGAATGTAATAGGTCTCATCCTGTGTGATCGCCTCACCGAAATTTTCCTGGATATAACGCTTCGACGGGTGACATTGTACGGATAAGTTCCCACCGTCAAAAGTATCCAGAAAATCAAACCTGATTGGAAAATATGGTCCAAATTCTGTAGCGCGTTTGCCCAGAACAGCCTGATACTCGAACTGCATCAGAAAATCGAAAGACACCTCCAGCAAATTGCCATCACTCTCGAAAACCAGTCCGTTCTCGGGAGTGATCAACTCGAAAGACCAGGCATAGTTGACTTCCTCCTTGTTCAGTTCACTGATGTGTGCTTTCATCCACTGTCCCCCCCAGGAGCCTTTTTCAAACCAGGGACGCACCCTGAATACACTGCGGCTCAGCTTGTTCATCGCTTTTGTCAAATCAGAATTAAACATCCAGTTCAGGCCCGGATGTTGCTGCCCGTCTGCCACGATTGTTATCCTGTCCAGCAGTTGGTTCCTGTGCTTGTCCAGGACCACCCAATCCACAAAATAAAACCGTTTGTACATAGCAAACTGAGCCTCAGGCTGGGTTTTACCAATATTTAAGGTAGTTTGAGCACGCATCCGGTATTGGATCTCGTTTTTTGGAATATCAATATAAACGATGCCAGACTTCCAACCAGACAGTCCGGCCCCGATCCCAATGACAATATTTACCTCAAATCCGGGATCCGGAAGGATTGACTTTAGCTCATCGACAAAGAAATCTTCCAGGCTTAGCGCTGCTTTCTTGCCCCATACATCAGCGGGCTGACTTAAAAATGGCTCGACCAATTCTTCTATTTCCTGCTCTGGCCTCAAATAATCTTCGGTAAAATGCCAGTTGGCCAATACGCCCCGGTCTGCCAGTTCAGCCTGAATCTGCTGATAAACCTCTCCATAGAAGACGCCACCATATCCATCGATCAGTACCGTTTTTTCCGCAACGATCCAGTCAGCCAACGAGGAATAACCAGTAAAAATCTGATGCTCACCCAAAGATTGGTAAGGAAAAGGATTGTAAGTTAAGCGATTCACCGGACCTCCTGTGAGTTTTGGGGGCAACAGCGGCTGCGTGCTGTCTCTCCATTTTTCCGGAGTCATCGTTTCTTTTCCCTCTTCCAAATTTTCAGGAGCTACAGTCATATCTTTATTATTGTTTTATCTATCGAATTGGATACATGTACAAACATATATGGATTAAAAATCCAACATGTACAAACATAATGATTAAATCCTCCTTTACAAAAATATTTTCATATTTTAGCGGGGCAGAACAGAGCAATATCGCTTTTAAAATCTACCTAACCTCATATACCAATGAAATTATCACTTAACCATAAGAGCCCCATACCTCTTCACATTCAGGCTGAAGATCTGCTGCGCAAAATGATTAAGGATCCTCAATTTCAAAACGGTAAACTACTACCAAATGAAGTGGATCTGGCCAATCAGCTGGCCATCTCCCGCACCACATTGAGACAGGCGCTGAACAAGCTGGTCTACGAAGGACTGCTCATCAGAAAAAAAGGAGTAGGCACCAAAGTAGCCGATGCGACTATTAGTTCCAAATCGGTCAACTGGCTCAGTTTTTCCCAGGAAATGAAGGCTCGTGGCATTCCGATCCGCAATTTCGAACTGCATGTGAGCTGGATCTATCCTGAAGAAATGATCGCCAATTTTTTCAACATAAAAACTGACCAGAAAATACTGAAACTGGAGCGGCTCCGCGGCAAACCGGAAGGTCCTTTTGTCTATTTTGTCTCTTACTTTCATCCGCGTACCGGCCTGACCGGCGAGGAGGATTTCAAAAGACCACTTTACGACATCCTTGAAAAAGATTTTAACATCATTACTGAGCTGTCCAAAGAAGAAATCAGTGCCAGGGGTGCCGATAAATTCATCGCATCCAAACTGGAAACCGAAGTTGGGAGCCCTATACTTTTCCGCAAGCGCTTTGTGTTTGACCAGGCCGAACGTCCTGTGGAATATAATCTGGGTTACTACAAGGCAGACAGCTTCGTCTACACGGTAGAAAGCCGCAGGCAATAAAAAGGCTGCAGGTCGCTTGCGCAACCCACAGCCGGGGACCAAACTATTATCTTATATACCCCAGTTTTTATTGGGGGCAGCACCCATTTCCAGCACCAGTTTTCCGCCTTTCAGCAATTCACTTGCAGGGAATTTAAAGGAGCTGAGTGTTTTTCCGTTCAGCGTTGCTTTTTGTATGTATTTATTGGATTTTGAAGCATTCGGCGCTTCTATGGTAAAGGACTTGCCCCTGCCATATTGCTCGCCCAGGTCAATGGTCACCTTAGGAAAAAGCGGACTTCCGATCTCATAAACCGGATCTGCGCTACAGCCGCCGTCGGTCTGAAACAATCCCAATGCTGCCATCACAAACCAGGCACTCATTTGTCCCTGATCTTCATCTCCCAAATAAGCATTTGCCAGATCAAAACCATAATAGCGGTCGATGATCGCGCGGCTCCATTGCTGCGTAAGCCATGGTTTCTTCACCCAGTTGAACAAAAACGCAAAGTGCATCGACTGCTGATTGCCCTGGATCACCGGATAATCCCAATACTGATCACCTGGCGCATTAAACCTCAGCTTGTTGCTTTCACCAAAACCCCATGACAAGCGGTCGATGAACTTGTCCACGCCAATCTCTTTGGCCAGCCCGGGTACATCCTGAGGCACAAAATAAGTGAGCTGCCAGGCATTTCCTTCTACATAGTGCTCATTGGCGCCTGATTTGAAAGGATCGAAATCCGGCATCCAGCTGCCGTCTGCTTTGCGCAGGCGTGCATAACCGGTTTCTTTATCGATCGCATTTCTCCAGTAATTACCGCGAAGCGCATATTCTGCTTCCTTGTCTTTTTTACCTAAGGCCTTGGCAAACTGAGAAACCGTCCAGTCATCGTAAGAGTACTCCAATGTATTGGAAAACCTGCCCTCATCATAAGGTACATATTTGTGTTTCAGGTAGGTAACCAGGTCCCTGTTGCCCGCAAAACCCAGACCCACCTTTTGAGCAGGCGTGGTCTGCATTTTATTGACTGCTTCAAATGCTTTTTCCGCATCATAATCGCGGATCCCCATCTGGTAGGCCCCTACAATCAAGGGAATTTCATGTTCTGCCACCATGACCGGCACATAATTCATACCCGCCGGACCTTTGGCCAGCCAGCCATTTGCATCGTACATAGCAAGCTGGGATTTCACCCATTTGGAAGACCACTCCGGGGTCACCAGGTTCCAGAACTGGTTCAGGTTCCAGAAGGTATTCCAAAAGGCATCACAACCCAAAGCAAGGGAAGTGGGATCCTTGAGTTTTTGAACCTTCTTAAAGGCATCCACCCAACTGCCATCCAGATCGCTCCAGGTATTCCGGCTCAGCGCCCGGTACATATTGGTATAAAAACGGATCTTTTCCCTTCTGTCGGTCGTACTGATCGCCACACGTCCGATCAGTTTATTCCAGGCTTCTCGCTGTCCATTTCTCACTTTTTCAAAACTCCAGCCATAAGGCTTCGTGATCTCTTCTTCCAGGTTCTGGGCTGCATTTCCCAGGCTTACCATAGAGATTCCTGTACGCAACTGGACTGCCTGGTTATTCCGGGTGTCAAACTCGACATACGCACCGGCATTTTTCAAGTCACCTGTATTCACCAGGTCTTTATCACTCACGACACCATTCTTCCAGGTTCCAAACTTCCGGATCGGCTGGTCAAATTCCATCACAAAATGGATCGTATAATCCTGGTTCACGTCGCCCGACCAGGCACCGGGCGTAAACTGCCTGCTCGTCCCTTCAATCCTGTAGTCGCTTACTTTCTTCAGGTTTACATCCTTCAGACTGTAACCATATTCCGCAGGGATTTTCAGGTCTATCATCACTCTGGAGTCTGTTGCCTTCGGATAAGTATACTTTTGGAAACTGCTTCTTGTGGCCGCAGTAAGCTCCGCCTTGATGTTGTAGTCGGTCAGATTGACTTTATAATAACCCAACGGGGCTTCCTCTGATGATTTGTCGATCTGCGAACGGTATCCGTCATTGCCTTTACGCTCATCACCCACTTTCGTTTTCAGCGGGCCGTTTACCGGAAAGGTTCCTAATCCAGCCATCGTCCATTCGTGAATATGACTGAAAGTGCCTACGCTCTCGTAGATCGGGTCATATCCTCCCTGCCAGCCGGAATTTTGATTGTCCGGACTCAGCTTTACCATACTGAAAGGCATCCAGGGTCCGGGTGCGATCATCCAGCGAGAATGCGCCGTACCCATTTTCGTATCTACATAATCGGCCGGTGTAAACTGACCCTGCGGCGCTCTTTTGACGTTGCCGCTTTCTGTAAGTACGCCGTCATTAAAGATTTCATATTTACTTTGTTTTGCTGTCTTTACAGCAGGCATAAGCACTTCAAACTGATATCTCGAACTGTCCAGTACTTCTTTAAACACTTCTGATCCATCCAGCTTCACCGTAATCTGCGGATGTCCGGAAAGGTGCTGCACATCCACCAACAAAGGCTGAAAGCGCCTGCCGGATTCAGACAGCTCATAATTCGCAGCTTTTACGCTTCTTAAAAAGAAATTTTTAGCGTCCAGCAGCTTCACCCCCTCAGGCCCTTCCAATCTGACCTGGTCAAAAACCAGCCAGGAGCCCTCCAGTGTGGTCATCATGATTTCATTCCCACCCCTGCGCAGCAAACCGTTCAGCGGAAATTCCATTTTGTATTCCTTCGATTTACTCAGGTCTCCTTCCACGGTTTTGTCGCCCGGACGAGCGGGCAATTGTGTTACTTTGTCTTTTCCATTTACGCTAACTTTAAACATGGCCGGAGACTCTCCCTGGTACCCCACCAGATCGACCACCAGTTTCCAGTCACCCTTTTCAGGCAATGAAGCCAGTCCAAACAGGATATTTCCCTGATGGGTCCTGATTCCTGAAGTTCCGCCAGTACCGCCCCAGCCGTCAACCGGGCCGGGCAATACATAAGGCCAATCTTTATCAGCTTTAGAATAACCCACCAGGAAAAAACGGTCCTCCCAGCCAAAGTCATTTTCTAAAAAGTGTTTGTATCCTGATGGCGCCAGCGCCATACCTTCACTTTTATTATCGGCTTCGCCGATTTTCCAGATCACCTTATTCTGTGCTCCCGCACCATAAGCCATCGAGCACAAGGCCAACAGCATCAGCAGTCCTTTAGTCATCCTCTGTATCTTTCTCATATCGTTAAATATTTTTTATCCACCATTACTTCAAGCTGCCTTCCAGCTGACTGATCGCAGTCCACAACACACCGGCTTCTCCCCTGAAACTGGAAGAGCCCTGCGGGCGGTTGTCCGGCGTGTACCATTCATAAAAACCCTTATTCTTCAGTACCCGCTGCAGCATCGGCTCCAGGGCTTCATAAGCCTCGTCAATCAACCCAAAACGGATCAGCTCAGAAACTGTCCTTCCCCCAAACCAGGTCCAGTCACCCCCGTTTTGATAGGAATACGGCCCCATGCCTCCGTTTTTAAAAGTACCTGCAGGATAGACCGGGTATAGCGTCAGACCAATAGTTGCTGCGTGCGCACTGCGCACATTCTCCTGCATTTTCAGGTAAGCCTGCTTCACTTCTTTCTTACTCAGCAATCCAGCCTCCATCGCAATAGTAGTACCACCGTGGTAATAAATGGCATCCTCATCGAGTGAAGCCGGGAAAGGCGAACCATTTAAATAGATGTGCGGCCTGAATTTCTGACGCGGGGTATCCCATAAATGCTTGCGCACATTCTTTTTCAGATCAGCTTTTACACGTCCCCAGTAGCCCCGGTCTTTGGCAGACAGCTCAGCAAAACCAAGATAATCATTGATGGCAATGATGAACATTGCGTTGTCATAAATATCAATCGCCTTGTGGGTCTCACTGTTGATCTCCACACCCCAGTCGTGTTCAGGTTGTATATCGCCCCAATCCGATGTTGTCGCACCCCAGATCAGGCCATGCCCAGCATCAAAGCGCTCCTTCAGTAAAAACTGCATGGCTTCTTCCAAATGCTTTTGTACAGTTGCACCGGCTACCGTGTCTTTCAGTATGGCGCGGTCGCCCGTACTTTTGATGTACTTGGCAATTGCCTGCATCAATGAAGTTTCCTGATCGGTCTCTACCGTGTTTTTATGTCCGGCGTATTCCGGTGCCAGTTTTGAATGGTAGTAATTGTAAGGCACACCCGATCCTTTTGGATTGGGTACATAGCCATCCAGTATACTGCCGTCCGCCTGCTGAAACTGAAAAAAAGTGATCAGGTGTTTCTTGATGATTGCCTTGTCATTCACCCGGCAGGCCACGTTCATAAAGGTGTTCAGATCCCTGATCCAGACCTCCCCATAGCCATCTCCGGCATTAAACCCGCTTTTGATCAGCCGCTCGGCCATTACTTTTACAGAATCTGCCATCGGCCGGATGGTTGCAGCCTTCTTTGCGGCCGAAGCTGGCAAAGAAAGCTGTCCATACGAGATATGACAACAGGTACAAATGATTAAACTGGTAATTAATGATTTCCTAACCTTCATTTAGTGTTTGTTTTTGTTAATTTGTGTGTACATATTAAAAAACGGAATTTAGTCAGAATTTAACGCTCTTTACTGAAAAATGTGAATTCCCCTATCGCCTGGAAAGAACCATTGCCCCAGTTGGACAATACCTTGATCCTGATGTAGCGAACTTTTGGTGTACCGTCCGGCATGACAAACTCTTGTCCGGCTGCCGCAGCTGCCACATCTTCAGCAGTATTGGTATTCAGCGGAGAACCCGAAGGTTTGATGCTTTCGCAGGTCCGCAGCAGTGTCCAACTGGCCCAGCTGCCATCAGCGGCGGGTTCATTACTACCCCAGATCTCGAATTTTTTAACCGATTCCAGGCGGAAAATCCGGTCGCTCGGCATCCAGAACAAAAACCTGTTGATCTTTGCGGCAACACCCATATCAAAGGTAAACCATACCGGAAGCGGTTTGCCTGGTTCGGTAGCAAATCCATTACCGGTATAGGTATTGTTCCAAAGCGAAGGCATCAGCCATCCAAAACCCCCTTCGAGTACATCGGTAGGCAGGATCTTTTCAGAAAAACCGGCTTTTGGCACCTGCCGTTCGTAGACCGGCAGTTTGGCGGTCGAGTAGTCTTTGCTAAAGGTATCAAAAGCATTGCTGTCCGGCGTGTAGACCGATTTGTAAGCCAATACACCAGCATCCTGGTAATCCAAAATTTCAGTAACAAGCTGTCCGCCGGGTACATTTACGATTTTGTCCGCTCCCTTACTGTCCTTGTATTTTAGTTCGATGAACTTCTCCCCGGCCAGTGGCGACATCCAATTGATCTGCGTACTACCATTAGCAGCGAGCACCAAACTTTGGATGACCCGGTTGGAAATGGTGCTGGCATACCCCTCACCAAAGGCGCTCCCGGTGCCATGCTTTACGACTGAAATATCATTTTTGTCGTTAAAAGTATAGACGTCAAAATTATAGACACCTTCGTTCAGGTTTTCTACAACAATATTGACGGTATCTTTTCCGGTGCCGCTGCGTACTACAGGAACGATGATCGAATCTGCACGGTTGTTCCAATAAGCTTTTAATTTAGCAATCGAAGGATCGCTGCCCAGCACGACCCGCAGTCTGATGCGTTTGTTACCACCCTGCACAATGATGGAATCCACCCTGGCCGGATAGGTGATCTCCCCCCCTGCTGTAAATTTTTTATAGGCGTCTTCTTTGGTGCAGGAAAGTGCAAACATCCCGACTATAGCAAGAAAACAAATGATGTATTTTATCTCTTTCATAATTTCTTTTTTTTGGATATTTCTGTTACTGAGGAGCTCCCCACATCATGATTTCATTGAAGTTCACATAGGTTCCGTCCGACCAGTTCCGGAGCGTTTTGAACCTGATGTACCTTACCTGTGGTGTATTCAGCGGGAACGTGATCGTCTCACCCGCGGCCGCCGCTTCATTGTCGGCATTGGACAATTGTCCGTTTGGCAGTCCCGAAGGTTTTTTCTGTTCATAAGCGGCCAGGAGTTCCCAATTGGTAAAACTTCCATCCGGCGAAGGGTTATTGCTTCCCCAAATCTCTACCTTACGCGGATTGTGCAGGTTGTAATAAAAACCCTGTCTCATGAACCAGGCCATCCTGCTCAGTTTTACGGAAACACCCATGTCGTACGTAAGCCACTGCGGCATCTTAGCTGCGTCACCGGTATGGTAATAACCGCCGTTGCCCAGCTCGCCGTCAAACAGATAGGTGATCGAACCGCTATAACCCAGCGGGGCATCTGTTGGCAGACTAACCCCCTTCATTTTGGTGCGGTCCAGTTTGATCTCAAACAACGGTTTGAGGGTAGTGATCAGCGTATCCGAGATATTGCCCCAGCGGTCGCGGATGTAGACACCAAATTTAGTATCTACAGAGGGCAGGCCTCTGGTACTGAAATTTCCTTCTTTGAGATCAGTATAATTGGTATTGAAAGGGCTGAAATTTCCCAGCGAATCAGTGGCCAGGATCACGATGGCAATCTTATCCTCTGTCGGATTGGAAAAGCTGATGTTGATGCCCCCAAAATCGGGGATAACTTTAATGCCCTCGCGAACCAGTGCAAAAGGGGCTTTTGTCGGATGTACCGTCACTGAAAGTGGCGGTGAAACATTCTCGCCCCGGTCTACTGCATAGAGCGTCACCTCATAAGCATCTGTGTCACCAAAACCCAACACAGTCAGACTGTTGTTGTAATAACTCACTTTGGTTTCCCTAACCACGCCCTGCTTGGAGGTATAAATGGCTTTTACGTAGAGCAAGTCGCCATCTGAGGGCAGTTTGTACGTAATTTTGGCTGCACCGCTCAGGTTTTCCACCACAGCATTGCTGATCGGCCCTGGTGCCTGGCCATCATCCACAAAATTGGTGACTTCGGTTTCTTTGCAGGCTTGCAATGCGGTAATCAGCAGCAGTCCCATACTCCATATATATATCAATTTTTTCATTGTCTTCTGTTTAATAGTTAATGGATCATTGGATTACCAACCCAGGTTTTGCACCAGTTTCGGATTAGCGAGGAAGTTGTTCTCGCTGATCGGCCAGAAGTAATCCCTCGGACTCACAAAACTTTGGGTAAACAACAATACTTTCCGGTTGTAATCGGCATAGCTTGGTCTGATGATGTCCCATCCATAGATCGGCTGGTTGAGCGTCTGAGCGGCCGTTTTCCACCTTTTCAAATCCCAGAACCTGCTGCCTTCAAATGCCATCTCGATTAACCGTTCCTGGTGAAGAATCTCGCGCAAGCCCGCTTTGGTCGTATATTTACCCGGATCTGTAGAGAAACTGGTCCAGGAACTTTCTATACTCTTCAGTCCTGCCCTTTCCCTGATCTTATTGGCATAACTGAGCGCCGTTGCCGGATCTCCGGTTTCATTGGATGCCTCTGCGTACAACATATATAAGTCACCCAGACGCATTACCGGCCATGGATAAGATTCCACGTTGATCGAAGTCTGCGTTTCCACCAGGTTCCAGTTGACCAGTTTTTTGGTATAATAGCCAGTTACGGAATACAGGCGACTCTGTTTCTTGCCAGCATATTGCTCAGATTTGGCCTGGATGTCATGATTTCCATCCTGCATAAACCATTTGGAGCCGTCAAAGGCCATATCCGCATAAAAGCGGGGCTCACGATCAAAGTGAAGGCCTACCGTCTGGTAATTGGCCTGAAGGGCTTTATCCGCAGCAGTCGTACTCCTGAGGTTAAAGCGGTTGGCATAATCCCAGGTCTTATCTTCAGTGATCGGCACACCGTTTTTGGTGTAGAACAGCTCGGCCATTTTCATCGTCGGAGCAAGCTGACCTTTCAAGCTGAGGTTAATATAGCTGGGTTGCAGCTGCGGACAAGCATACAATTGAAGCGGACCTGTGGGGTTTCCATAGGAAGTACTTCCCCAGATCAGCTCGCTGTTCCATTTCTCACAAACGGCATTCCGGATATTCATCTCTGTTTTGATATCATCACTCACAGCCAATGCGCCTGGCACAAAATGATACAGCGTAGTACCCGCAGCTTCAGCAGCTTCGATCGCGGCCTTGGCAGCGGCAGTAGCTTTTACCCATTTATTCTGGTCAAACGTAGAATTGAACAATAACGTTCCGTCCGGATTCTTAAAGTTGGCGTAGTCTGTATTTCCGTTAAAAAGCGGACTCGCAGCAGTCGCGAGTACCCTTGCTTTGATTGCAAGCGCAGCTGGCCGTGTAACCCGGCCCAGCTCAGTAGCCAGACTCGTGATCTTATCCGGCAGGCCGGTATTGCCGTCGCCCGCAGCTTCATCCAGCAACCGGGTAATGTAATTCACCACCGAATCTACAGGCTGTCTGCTCACCTTTACTTCCTCAATATTGGCAGTAATGGGCAGATTTTTATCAATAATGGGAATGGGTCCGTACATCCTGAAAAGGTACCAGTGAAAATAGGCTTTCAGAAATTTAGCTTCGGCAACCCATCTCGATTTCACATAAGGTTCCAGATCTGCCGGTTTATCGATATTCTCCAGCAAAATATTACAGTTTCTGATGCCCTGCCACATTGATTTACCGTCAAAGGAGTCCCAATAATTCATCTTGGGCGATACCTTGTTTTGAAGTCCGCGTGCAATGTTGTAAGGATCCAGCGACCAGAAGTCTTCTCCGCTGATCGGCCAGTAGATCCAGAATTCATCACCCGTGTTCATTGCCGGATTGGTTTCAGGATGTCCTTCCTGAGGGAGATTGGCATACAGGGTGAACAGAAATTTCTCTGCTTCATTCCTGTTGGAAAAAGCGTTGTCTATGGTCGCTACATTATCAGGCACTACATCAAGAAAGCTCTTTTTGCAGGCAGAAAACAGCACCATTAAGGCGGCAACGGATAAAATAAGGTATTTATTAAATGTCTTCATGTCGATTTCTTTTAGAATTAGAATTGTACGTTAAGTCCAAAATTGAAAACCTTTTGGACCGGGTAACCCAATCCATTACTTCCCTGCTCGGGATCCCACAGTTTGAAACTGCTTTTCACAAAAAGGTTGCTGCCATTGGCATAGAGCCTCAAACTGCCGATCCCGAATCTTTTCATGGTCTTCTCCCTGAAGTTATAGCCGATCTCGACCGTTTTCAACCTCAGAAACGATCCATTGCGCATCCACCAGTTGGACGTCTGGGTATTGTTCGAACTCACGTTCTGATCCAAACGCGGCCAGAAAGCCTTTACATTCCTGTTGTCTTCCGACCAATGGTCGTTGGCAATGACTTCCAGCAATCCATTTTGCTGACCTCCGTTAAACGCAAAAGGAGTAATTCTTACCGGATCTATCCAGAAAGAAGATCTGGCCGATCCCTGGAAGAAACCGCTGACGTCGAAATTGCCGTAACCGGCCGATAAACCAAAACCGTAGACGATCTCAGGGGTCGTAGGCAGACCCAGTGGCACCACATCCAGCGAAGTGATCTGTCCGTCGCCGTTCACATCCCTATACTTGATGTCCCCGCCTTTCACTTCACCAAAGTTCTGGTAGGGCGAGTTCTTCACTTCCTCATCGTCGACAAACAACCGTTCTGCAATCAGGCCGTACACCTGTTGCAATGGATTTCCGACGCGTGAAAGATAACTCAGGTTACTGGCGTAGTTTGGCTCCTCATTGACCAGGAATTTGCTGGTGGCATAGGTAAAAGTACCCCTGCCCTGCAGCCACATTTTCCCAAAGCTCTTATTGTAATCCATAGACACGTCAATCCCCTGTCCTTCTGCCTCACCCACATTGGCCTGTATACCCGCACTTAGTCCCATGGTGTTCGGGATGTATGCCCTGTTCATCAGGATATTGCTCCGGTGCTGCCGGTACACATCCACAACAATGTTCATGTTGCTGAACAGGCCTAGGTCCATCCCGATATTGGTCGTCTGTGCTTTTTCCCAGGTGATATTCTCGTTGGAATACCTGGAGATCGATACCCCGTTTTTAGTATAGCTGTAATTGGTACCAAAGTGGGAACCCAGATTTGCATCGTTCAGGTTCACGTTGGACAGGTAAAAAAAGCGATCCCCACTTGCACCGATCTGGTCATTACCCACAAGACCATAAGTAGCCCTGAATTTGAGCTTGGAAACTACAGATTTAAGCGGCTCCATGAATTTTTCATTGGCTGCATTCCAGGCTACGCCCAGAGAAGGGAAAAAACCATAACGGTGATTTGCCGCAAAGCGCTCCGATCCATTGTAACCAAAATTGGCTTCCAGGATATACCTGTTGTCATAAGCATAGGTAAACCTTCCGGAAAGTCCCTGGTTCCTGAACGGAAGGGAAGACTGAAGATCACCTGCATTGGCATTCAGGTAGTTTCTCAATATGGTAACCAGTAGTCCGGTAATGGCATGCTTTTCCTTGATGGTCTTGCTGTAGTTGACAGCCGCCTCCATATAGGTGGTCGTGTTCTGCAATTTATTGCCTTCACGGTAGTTCAGGTATTCTGTGGCCGTGGCTTCGTTCAGCAGGCTGATGTTGTAAGATTTACCATCGGCGCTGGTAGGACTGGCCGAATAATAGAAAGGATTGTACGCCCTGCTTAAGTCAAAATAAGAATAACGCTGGGTATAAGCCATTAGCCGGGCACTTAAGCCCGGTGTTACAAATTTAAAGTCCTGTTTCAGTTCGAGTTGTACATTGAGCGTGGAAGTATTGTATTGCTGGAAACCAGAGACCATCTGCGCATACGGATTACTGTAGCCTGGCCCCTGACCGGTTAAGGAAGCATTTCCAAACAAAGGATGAGCAACTTTATCAGCTGCGGAAGCCGGGAATATGGCAGGAAAAGATACAGGATTGGAGGAGATGGCACTGGCAAAAACGGACGAACCGGCTAATCCGCTTGTCCCAACCCTACTCACCGGGCCGTTATAATCGTCAAAACTTCCGGAAGTCCTCACAATACCTTCTGTGGTGGGCGTCAGTTTAACGTTGACATTCGAGCGTACCTCATAACTTTTCAGCTTGACATTATTGTCAAAATTATTGCGCTTCTCTGATTTTAGCACCCCATTGTCCTGATTGTACGTTCCCGCAATATAATATTGCGCCACAGCACCGCCGCCTGTCATGTTCATATTGAACCGCTGGTTCATCGTATAGTCCTTGATCAGCATATCAATCCAGTTGTTGCTCGGATACAGGTAAGGATTGACTCCCGCTGCCGTACGGTCTATTTTAGTTTGCGAATAAGGCAGCACGCCCAGCGGATTCCGGGTCAGTACAGCTTCATTGGCCAGGTTCATATACGTAATGTTATCGGCCAGCTGAAAATTCTGGGTGTTGGAAGACACTGAGTTTTCAAATCTTACGTTGAATTTGGTCTTGCCGCTGATCCCCGATTTGGTAGTCACCAAAACGACGCCATTGGCGCCCCTTGCTCCATAAAGAGAGGATGCCGCGGCATCTTTAAGTATGGAAAATCCTGCGATATCATCCGGTTGTAGGCGCGCGAGCGCATTAGAGGTCGACTCCATTCCGTCAATTAGGATCAGCGGGTCTACTTTACCCGATCCGAAAGTGGTGATCCCCCTAATAAAGAACTGTGCATTGTCCGCACCGGGTTCGCCACTGCGCTGATAGGCCACAACGCCCGACAAGCGGCCTGCAAGCATCGTCGTCAAGTTGCTTGTAGGACCTTTGAGTTCTTTTGGATTGATGGCCGTAATGGAACTGACCATACTTTCTTTCTTTTGCTGGCCATAGGCAACGACCACAACTTCATTGAGATCGCTTTTGTCTTCCGCTAAAGTGATATCGATTGTCTTGTGGCCATCGATGGCAACCTCCTGCTTCTTAAAGCCGACAAAGGTAAACACCAGTATGCCTTTTGCATCGGCCGCCTTAATAGAATAAACACCCTCATTGTTGGTCAGGATACCATTACTGCTGCCTTTCAAGAGTACACTCACTCCGGGCAACGGAAGGCCTGCCTGATCGTTGACCCTGCCGCTAACTATCGTCGCCGGCACCTGGGCAAGGACCAGGTGCCAGGTCGTGAGGAGTAGAAAACATAAGAGGTATTTCACCCTCAGGTAAGTAAAAATTTTTCGATACATCATAATTTGTTTGGTGAATGGTTTAGATAACTGGTTTGGTTGTATAGGTTGGTCAGTTTATTTGTACATACATAAATACATATAGACTTTTCAGGTAAATTATTTTTACATAGGCTTCGGCGTTTTTAAGGTCTCAAATGCAATTAGTTAATTATATACGCGGCTATTGGTTAGTTTATTGGCAAAATTGAATACCTTTAAATGTTAGTACATGAATAATGTACTCAAGAGCTAACCATCTATAAATATGAATATCCAATTTGAAAGAACATACAAAGTATATTTGCCCGCCAATGCAATGCCACAAACACAAACAACTAATAAACAAATAGTTAACAACAACGCATACGCCATGTTACCACGATATTTCGTGAAACAGCACAAAAACCACGAAATATCGTAGTACATCATGTTAAATCCGCGGACCTGCTATATCGCCTTCTTTTTTATCCTGCTTACGGCAGCACTGCAGGTGCATGCCTTTCAAAATCGGGAGAAACAAGGAGATTCCTTAACGCGACTGGCCGACCGTCTCCCGCGCGACAGTGCCAGTTACCGGGCGCGCTTGTCTTACTACCAATCTGCCGCACTTTTGTTCAAAGCAGCTGGGAATCCGGACAAAATGATCAGGGCGAGACTGAGTGTAGCCAGTGTGTACCTGGACCAGGGCGCACTTAATCTTTCGGAAAAGGAGCTGCTGCAGGTATTACAACTCGATATCAAAACCGCAGCTGCAAGAAACAGGCAGAGCATTACCTTTCTGCTGGCCGTCGTGTCCCGCTACAAGGGAAACTTCAACAAGGGCCTGCAATATGCCATGGAATCCATCCGGAACATGCGCATCAGCGGAGACACCACTTCGGCTGATTTTTATTACGGAGAAATGGGCTTGCTTTATGATGGGCTCGGGCAAACTGGCAAAAGCATCGAATGGTATGAAAAGGCACTCGATGCAAGGGAAAAGAAACATTCCGCAAATTACATTATTTACAGAACCACCAACCTGCTCGCCGCCCAGCTGTTGAAGAGGAACAAGAAAAAGGCACTCAGTCTTGTGTTCCGCATTAAGAAAAAAAATCCCCCAATAAGTTTGCAGGACACGGCCATTCTGGCGCAGGTCATGGGCAACCTGTGCAATGCTACAAAAAACTACCGGCTAGCCGAACAGAGTTACCTGGAAATGATCCGATGCTACCAAAAGAGTAATTCTGCCGATGAAAGTATGTCAATTGCGCATCAGGACATCGGTAAGTTCTATTTGGAAAGACAGGACTATCAGAAAGCCAGGTACCACCTGACTGCTGCCCTTAATGTTACGGCTGGCACTTCATCACTGGCTAGAGTCCGGGATCTCAATTACTTGCTGTACGAGGTAGACAAGGCCCTGGGCGATTACCTGCAAGCCATCGCACATTTCAGCCTGCACAAAACGCTGAACGACTCCATATTCAATACAACCAAAAGCAGGCAGATTGAAGAACTCCAGATCCAGTATGAAACAGAAAACAAAGACCGGGACCTACGGTTGCAAAAACAAAACATCCTGCTGCTCAGGCAACAGGCGGAACTCCAATCTGCAGAACTGAAACAGACAAAAGCTGCTAAAAACATTACCCTCGGCGGTGTATTTTTGCTGTCTGTCATTCTAATCCTGCTATACAGCCGCTACAGGATCAAGCAAAGGGGAAACAACCAGCTGCAGCTCCAGCAAAAGGTGATCCACGAGAAAAACACCTCGCTAGAGCATCTGCTAAAGGAAAAAGAATGGCTCCTCAAAGAAGTTCATCACCGTGTAAAAAACAACCTGCAAATGGTGATGAGCCTGCTCAGTACGCAATTGTCCTACCTGAATGATGAAGCTGCCCTGCTGGCGATCAAAGACAGTCAAAACCGCATCCAGGCCATCTCACTAATCCACAAGAAACTGTACCAGTCCAATAATATCGCGGTAATCGACCTACCGGTGTATATACAGGAACTGATCGAATACCTCAAAGACAGTTTCAGCAGTCAGCACCTGATATTTGATACGGATATCGCGCCCCTCAAATTGGATGCTGCACAAGCAGTTTCCCTCGGTCTGATCCTCAATGAAGCCATCACGAATGCCATTAAATATGCTTTTCCGGGCAACAGACCCGGAAAGATCAGTATCCACCTGACACAACTGAAAAAAGAAAATTATGTATTGAAGATTGCAGACAATGGAACCGGCCTGCCTCCTGATTTTGACAGCTGGCAAAGTGGTACATTGGGCATGAGCCTGATGCAGGGTCTCAGCGAAGACCTGAACGGCTCGTTTCAAATCAGCAGCGAAAGCGGCACCACAATCCTGATTGCCTTTGTTCAGGAAGAAACATCCACCTACTCCCCTATTAGTTATGAATGAAAAAGTATTAATTGTTGAAGATCAGTTTGTCGAGGCCAATGACATACAGATCAGTCTTACAAAAGCCGGTTATAACGTTTCAGGTATAGCCCGCTCGGTAAACATTGCCCTGAAGATGATTGAAAACGACCGCCCAGACCTCGTATTGCTTGACATCTTTCTGAAAGGAAAACTCACCGGCATTGACCTTGGAAAGAAACTGAAGGAGGAGAACATCGCCTTTATTTATGTCTCCGCCAATTCTAACCAGGAGATACTTGCAGACGCAAAAACTACTGAGCCTTATGGTTTCATCGTAAAACCCTTTCGGGAAAAAGATTTGCTTGTCACCCTGGAAATCGCCAAATACCGCTATCAAAACAGCCAGGAGACCAAGCTCCGCAAAGAATCTTTATTGCAAAAACAACTGACAGCGATTGTGGAACGCGGGGAACCAAGGGAGGAAAAACTGCTGAAGATTGCCATGGCGTTACAATCCTTTATTCCGTTTGAATACCTTTCTGCGGGCTCCGATCTGCTATCAACTGATGAAACGAGTTTCTTGCGGCTTGGATTTGACGAGTACCAGGTCATCCGCCCGGCAGAACTGTCTAACATCACCAGGCAAACACGAAAAGTATTGGACTTATTGCTGCAAGACAAATCCCGCTATGACACCTTAGTTGGGGAAACGTTTGGAATGCGCTCCAACCTGGTCATGCAGCTGATGTTAAAAAATGGGGGAACCTTTCATTTTTATTTTTATAGCCGCAAGCCCGGCGCCTACCTGTCGGACTACACTGCAGAGATCAGCAAACTTCAGGGACCTCTTACAAAGACCGTAGAAATGATCATCGGTCAGGACGACGAATCAGTAAGGGACGACAGCACATCAAGTCCCGCAATTGCTGTTCAGCCCTATTTTAAAGGAATTGTCGGCAATAGCCACCTGCTTCTCAATGCATTTGACCAGTTGAGCAGCGTCGCTCCTACCTCCACTTCGGTGCTGATCCTTGGCGAAAGCGGAACAGGAAAAGAACGGATAGCCGGCTGCATCCACGAATGCTCAGCCCGAAAAGCAAAGGCATTCATCAAGCTCAATTGTGCGGCACTGCCCGCCAGCCTGATCGAATCAGAACTATTTGGTCATGAAAAAGGCTCCTTCACCGGGGCGCATGAGAAACGGATCGGGAAGTTTGAGCAGGCCAATGGAGGTACTATCTTTCTCGATGAAATCGGCGAGATGTCTATGGACCTGCAGGTCAAACTACTTCGTGTCCTTCAGGAAAAAGAAATTGAACGCATCGGTAGCAATACACCCATTAAGATTGATGTGCGGATCATCGCGGCAACCAACAAAGACCTGGAAAAAGAGGTAGCCGAGGGCAGGTTCAGACTGGATCTTTACTACCGGTTAAATGTATTCCCGATGGTCATGCCCGCTTTACGAGACCGAATTGAGGACATCCCTGCGCTGGTCACACATTTCATCAGGCTCTATAGTGAAAAAACAGAAAGAAATGTGGTCGGGATTACTGAAGAAGCTTTAAATCAGCTTAAAATGTACAACTGGCCCGGCAATATCCGCGAACTGGAACACCTGATCGAGCGTTCAATTCTGCTGTCAAAAACCAGCATCCTGACCAACATCATACTGCCGTCACAACGGCAAACTGTTGCTCAGCATGGAGAAAACCCGGGAGCTAAGACCTTTTATGAAAACGAGCGTGAGTTCATCCTGTCCGTATTGAAACGCTGCCAAGGCAAAGTCTGGGGTTCAGGAGGTGCCGCAGAAGTGCTCAATGTGCCACCGACTACGCTCAGTTCGAAAATGAAGAAGCTGGGTATTAAACGGCAGTTTACCGACTAAAATTGCTACGATGACCATCAGGTCATAATCCGTTATCGATTACCTATTTCAATGGCACTTAAGTCATGTATTTTTCCGGCTGACACACTAAATTTGATCAGCGTCTTTACTTTGTGCCAACCGGAATTTCCTGCTGCTCCAGGATTGATGTGCATACAATCTATTTTTTTATCGTAAATCACTTTGAGGATGTGTGAGTGCCCGGTAATGAAGAGCTTCGGTGGCTTGGCATAAATTTCAGGCCTGATCCGGGGAGCGTACTTGCCTGGATAACCACCGATGTGTGTTATCCAGACATCAAGCCCTTCTACCGTAAACCTCAAATTTTCAGGATAAACTGTGCTGATCTCTTTATCGTCTATGTTGCCATACACCCCCCGTAGCGGTTTAAAAGCGGCAAGCTTGCCCGCTACATCTGCGCCAAAATCTCCTGCATGCCAGATTTCATCGCAGTCCGCAAAATGTTTGAAAACAGCATCATCTAAAAAACCATGAGTATCGGAAAGCAGACCAATTTTTACCATAGCACAAACTTAAACAATATTGAGCTTGTGGCCTAACCGGTAAACCTGGTGTACAAGCTTGTTGCTACATCCGTCCGGTCTATCGCCACAAAAGAAATATAGGTTTCCAGCGGCTTGTTTTTCATGTCATCCGGCAGTTCCAGTATATCATGCCCCTAGTAGCGGTGAGCACCATAAGCTATATAGGCTATTTCTTTCGATTCGGGATCGAAAGCAAGGAGCATGACCTGGTCAAGTCCATAACCACCTTGCCAGCCATCTGTGTACCAGTTAAACTTCAAACCGGCTGTTACTACTTCTACGGTCACGCCAGTTGGAGGTATCAGATTCCCCCGGCTGATCAGCACCTTTTGGTAATCCATCTCCAAGTCCGGGTATTCTCCCTTGATGGCGTTCTTTTTATTGTAGGAGGTAGCGATATTGTGATAGTTTTTGGTTGTTCCTAATGCTTCATTGCCGAAGCCGACCTTGAGCAGCGGACAAATATCTTCAAAAAATTCATTTAGCACGCTGATTTCCTGACAGTTCGCCAATTGTTTCAAACTTTGATGACTACGTTTACCAGATTTTACCCGCGTTACATTCTGGCCATTAAGCCAATAACTCGTTAAGCCACCCGTTGTGCCGGTGATACCGCCAAAGGGGCCATTCTTTAAAATTCCCATTCTGTTTCTTTATATTAAGTTAGATTACAAAAATACCCAATTCCTGCTATAATGTATACTTTCCGCAACTAAATCTTTTCTGCCGACTTAACCAAATCAGACAGGTATCATAGCGCCCTTTCTGGGGCTATGACCCTAGAAAGGGCCTAGAGACGCGCCTTAGAGGGCAGTTAGAGGCCGGAAAGATTTCTCCTGTATGGCGCCTTGAAAAGGATAACGTTACGCGGCACAATCGGCAAGACGCTTTTGAAAAGAATAGATATATTTAACGAATATTTATTGACATGAAGATTGAAGCGCATACAAGCGGCGAAAGCAAAATAGCTGAAGTCACTTCAGAAGAAATACTGATCGACAATGCTGAAGAGGGGCTGCAACTTATGGTTGACCTTTATTACCAGGATTTTGACAAGATCATCATTCACGAAAAGAACATTACTCCTGATTTTTTTGACCTTAAAACAGGGCTTGCCGGAGAAATTTTGCAGAAATTCTCCAATTACAGGATGCACTTAGCTATTGTTGGCTCGTTCGAAAAATATCCCGGTCAGAGCATCAGGGATTTTATTTATGAAAGTAATAAAGGCAAACAAGTTAATTTTTTAGCGTCGTCTGAAGAGGCCGTGAATAAACTAAAATGAAATCAATAGTAGAGCTCATTCCTGAACCTTTTGGCGAGTAAGCCCGTAGCCTTATCAGGATTCGCCTGAAATGACATAAGCAATATTAAGAATGCCTGTTGAAGAGTGCCAGTCCATGGGTACAATAACAGCTATAGAATGAGCCGAGGCGATCCTTCTTCCGGTGGGTAAGCCATTCCAGGATAGCCGGGCAGGTAAGACTCCGGAAAACAAATAATCTCAGCTTGCTGCGCTGCGGCTTCACTCACCGATTTTTCCAGCCAAGACAAGCCATCTGAAAGTGATGCAGGAAAGGGAGCGGATGCCAAAGCGATTCTCATAATCTTGGTGTATTAATCGTATGTCAGAAGGTGTTTAGGCATGTCAAGGCTGGTTGTGGTCATTATTTTTAGTGTTTTGATGCTCAGTTAAAATTAGTCAACAATTGACTAATTTTAAAGCGATCCTCCTTACTCATCCCTGGATCAACCGGCAAATAAACAAGATTTTCAAGTAACAATTCTTCATTGATATCGACCTCAGTACGATTTGCAATGCGAACTAAACTCGAAGCTTTTTGGGATGCGTCGAAACCATTCTTGCGTAAATACTGGATTAGTCGGTCTGGATGATTGGTTTCCACCGGGATTACCCAATAGGTATGTAGGTTATTTCTAAAGCCTATTTTATAACTGTCTGGTATATTATGCAAAATATCGGCAGCCAACTTCATTCGGGAATTAATTGCCTCTTGATTAAAGTTTTTCAATTTATAATGCAATAATCTTTTGTTAGCTGTACACGGCCGGTGACGGATTTGGGAGAAAATATTATCCCCGGGAAATCCTCTGGTAAAACCGCCAAGTACTTCATCGAAATCCCGCCCTTTAGCTTTAACTATTTTATAGAGCAATGTATAGATCATTTTCGTTGTGAGGAACTTAACAAAGGCTACTTTAATCAGCTTTTTGAAATAATCACTTGTTTTTTGCTCTGGATATTTCCCGTTTAAGACGCTAACTTCATCATATAATCTAGCGTTCTTTATTTTAAGTAAGGTGCCTTTAATAGCCGTATTGGTCTTAATCAGCCCAAAGCTGAACATTACAACATCAGATTCGGGATTTCCTTTGTATAGATTACCTGCATAGGCCTGTGCACAGTCTTCAAACACCAACAGATTGTGCTTGTTGGCTACAGCAACGATCTCATCTGTTTCCATAATTCCACCAAAAAGATGGGTAATCAGTACTGCTTTGGTAGCTGGTGTAATTGCTGCCTCAAGCTGTGCCAATGAAATATTTAAGTTGTGTTTACTAACGGCAAGGGGAACTAAGTTGATGCCATGCTCGTCAGCAATTTTAAACATATCTGGTATATTAATTTCCGTCACTAGCATTTCAGATCCGCGCGGAAAGTTTAACGCAGTCAATACCAGATCAAAGCCCGTTCTTACAGATAGGCAAATGAGGTCTTCTTTATTTTCTCTAAATACGGGAACATTTTCTGATCGAAAGCGGTCGCTAAGGCAGTAATACATGCCCTTGATTAGATCCCTGTAACTGATATAAAGTTTGCCCCGAGGTATCATTCTTTTGCTTTTGAAACGGAATATTTATTTATTTCGATAGAGACTTTTAAAAGCGCTAACTTCATTAAAAAAAGAATTGTTATTAAATATAGTAATTGGATTGAAGATATTCCCTTCTAAGCCTATTTCATAAATTAGTAGAACCAATATGACGCTTGCGATTAAAGATGAATACTGCTTGACGATAAGTAAAGGCAAACCGGAAATACAAGACATATTGTATCATAATGCGCTTATATTGCCTGACAAAAGACCTATTTCCAGACAGATAACAAAAAAGAAATTGATTGGGAAATTTCAGGAGAATGCGTTTACTGTCATCGGCTCTTCACCAATCGAAATTGCATGCGTATTAAATGGAAGCTTTGAATTTATCAACCATCAGCAAACAACCGTTAACATCAAAACCCAACTTCATAAAGGATTTAGGATACTGTTTATAGTTTGGCTGGTATTCATTGCTGCTGCAGTCATAATTCCTTCCCTTCTCGCTAAATCAATGTTTTCGCCCCTACTATTTTTACCATTGACATTTGGTGTTGTTTTTTTCTGGTTGTTCCTCTATTGCGTATACATAATCGCAAGAAACCGAACGATTCGGAAAATAGAGAATCTTTTGTATTAACTAAAGCAGCCCGGAACTTCCATAGGCCCGTTGACTACTCAGCATTCTACCACCATCTCGCCACAACCTCACTACCCGGCTTTGATTCTCCATCAATTTCATCACTTTAAATATATAAAATCAGAGTATTTGAATTTAGGAAATCCCCGGGGAAAAGAGTTGGTTCTATAATTTTGACGCATAAACCAGTCTTCAATCAAGGCTTTTAGCCCGCTGTCGTATTCAAGTTCACCCCAGCTTTTCTTAGTATCAGCTCTTATAGTTGCAGACACGTATACTAGTTCGCACTTTCCTTGTTTGTTGATTAGCAGTGTATGAATATAAATTCGAATAAGTGCATCATCTTCTTTTAGAGTTCGTATTGCGGTTTTTTTTGGAGAAACGCTGCGAGGCTTAATTCGATTGATTTACCGCCTTCCAGGCGAGGTAAATAAAAATTATCGCCATAGCGGCGTTTGTGGTAACGGCGTTTAGCAAAGCTATTTGTCCAGGTTGTTTTTCCCTTTAAAACTTGGTATGCGTCTGGTGTATTGTTAATTTCACCGCTCTCAATATCTATGCTAATCAATTGGTTATCCGAACTGATTAAGAACAATTTACCATTTTCCAGATAGGCCAAATGTTCATCCATCGCAATTTTCAGCGGATCTTTAGTCATATAATCGGGCAAATGCCACCAGGCAAAATCATCGTCATACTTAGCGACCCTTAAGGTAGCGGTGTCTATTTTTAAGTCTTTAAAAGCGATGGTTTTGAAAAGCTTGCCTTTCTTGTAGATGTATGCTGCATTACCGTCGTAAGTTCTTGGTGGCGTGGTTATAGTCCCGTTAAATTCTCTAACACTCCTCCCCTTGGTAAACCTAGGCCAGAAGTCAATCTCGATTAAAAACTCGCCGTTGCCATAACTGAAGACCGTATTTGTGAAATATTTATCAATGCTATATAGCAGCTTTCCGCCCGAATAGACAAATGTTTCTCCTAATCCATAAGGTCCATCATGAACTCCATATGGAATGGCGTGGATTTTTACTTTTCCGTTTTCTGTTTTTTGCGTGTAAGGATATACTGGGCCATATGAACTTGCAAATGACGGAAAAGTAGTCTTTAACAACACCAAGAAGAGACAGCAGGCATAAAGTCGCGCATATCGACACTTGCAATGCACGAAAATGGGCCATAACTTCATAAGGTCTAAACTTGTGCGGTAAGATAAAAATACTTTAATCAAATATCTTAAATCAGCCCTTCTTTATGAAGATTTTAAGATTCAATAATCCTTACCGTTATAATAGTAGTCTTTATAAAAATTATTTTGGTAATAAGCCACGGCAATATCTCTTGATGCGGAAATTGCATCACGCTCTATGTCTATATATCCTTTTAAAATTTGCTTACTAAATTCCTTTTCATCAAACTGGTCGTGCTCCAGCTTGCCTTTTATGTTGTTGAGCAGCACATCAAAGTCCTTTTTGCAGTCGGCACTGAGTGTAATGCCGGACAAGATCGCAGATACAGACTTCGCCCCTTCTACCGTAGGGTTCAGGCTCCATTCCTTTTTTGCCTCGGTTAACTGCGCCTGACATTTATAAGCGGTATACCGCTTAAGTACACTTAGCAAAAGTGTGTTGTATTCTTTTTTACAGCTTAAGCTGGACAGGTCGGGCAGAAAAGCAAGGTTACCCAGGGCTGCTTCATACTTCCCGGCAGCCATATACAACCGCGACTTTTCCAGAATGTGTCCGCAGTTTGCATTATAGAATTTTAGCATCTCCGACACAGATGCACTGAGTTTGGCCGACAAACGGCTTTTAGAAAGGTCTAGTCTGCGAATGGCATCAGCAAATGCCTGGTCGGGTGTTTTTCCTACCCCACCCATTTGCTGGGAAAAACTACTATAGGTTTTGTCCATTACCAGGTCAATCACACTGAATTGCAAAGTGTAGGTGAACATCAGATTTTGGTTATTATGCTGCTTATCTGTGACTTCAGGATTCACCAGAACAATGAACCTTGACACTTCTGAACCGGCATGGCCCTGGGCGGTAATTCCAGCTCTGACTTTATTGAGCAATATTGCCCTGGTAGATTCGCTAAAATCACCAGTACTATTGTCCATTACCGGCGTCAGACTGATGTCTGTTTGCTTTTGTGCAAAAGCACTCATTGCTGTAGACAACACTATTGCCAGTGCTGCGATTCGTATTTTTTTGATCCACATAATCTTAATTTTTTTGTCCACAGATGAGTTGGACATAGCCCAGGCCTTTTGTTACTATCTTTGCGTCAATATTGAATGGTGCCGCTCTTAGAAATCTTTGCAGGTTCCTTCCGTAAGCGCGGGAATCTATAGGCCGTTGGTTGTCATCGTACATCGGGATCCGGACCTGACTAAAAACGAGCTTATTCTCTGTAGCCTCATCCGTAGTGAACCTGCCTTTTACGGTGTTCTTTGCAATCCAGTCTTCAATCTGGAAGGACAGTTCATCCGAACCAAATTCGCTTTCAAAGTCTTTTGCCCAATCCGCGTCCCTTCTCAGTTCCACCTTGATTTCCCGGCCATTGACAAACAGATCGTCAAAATGCGCCTGCAGGCGTGCATTAAAATTATCAATGTGCTGCAATACTGCCTCTACCAATTGTGAGGGCATGTCTGAAGAAATAGACCTTGGCCCTGTACCCTCAGCACCGGCTATTTGTTTATCTGTGTAAGCATCCAGTCCCCGCATGATATATGTGACTGATTTCTGGGGCCCGGAAGCATTTACTGTCCATTGGATTTCAATGAGGATATCGGCTTTTGCCACATTCCTTAGCTTGTCGAACAAGGATTCTGCTATTGCCCCTTTTCCACTGTTTGCCCTGTCCATGTTTAAAGCTGCATCTTCAGCAGAACCTTTGCCGATCGAAGACAGCATCTGACTTAAATCCCGCAATTCAAATCCACGGTCTGTGTATAAGGTGTTGATCTTTGAAACCACCAGAAGCAGGTCCGGATTTTCATCAAAGGCCTTCTGATAGTCGGGTACTTTTTCTATGGCACCAAAGTTATCAAAGGAGGTAAAGTAGCCCTTTGATATACACCACTGCCGGGAAGGGACGACCATAATGGTTGGTTTTTTTGCCTGACTGTATCCCTGCAAGGCCAGCAAGACCAGTAGGATTGAACTAAAAATCTTTTTCATAACATCTCTTCTTAAAAACCGCTGCTTAATGATTTGATCACCCCTGCATCTTCCATCTCCTTACGCAAAGCTGCTTTTTGCACCAATACTGCCACACCTATTTTTGTCAGCTTTCCTACGCGAAGGCGGTCCTCAGAATCAATAGAGCCATCAGTCGAAAGCGCCACATACTGCAGGTATTTTCCTCCTTTTTTAAAGAAAGCTGTAAAGTAATCTTTGTGCGACTCAATTGCTCCGGCATCAGTCACCAGAGGCTTTTGCAGATCGGACCCCGGGATTCCTGTAAACAATACCGCCTTAATGGCGTTACGTTTGGCATTTTCAATGCAGGCATCTTCATTTTTCCCATAGGAATAGACCTTAAAAAGGATGGTGCCCTCCACTGCTGTCCTCAGGAATTTAACTTCGTACTCATCATCCATGAGTTTGTTTTTATCTTTTTCTTTTTGCGCATATCCTGCCGTCACAGACATCAGTCCGCACAGCAACGCAAATACCATCACTTTAATATTCATAGTCGCTCTTATTTAAATCTGGCTATTTCTGTTGCTAAAAGGTTTCTGTTCACACCGATCTCAAATGACATGTTGTACAAGGCATCTTTATCTGTCGATTGCCTGATGCGGTTGGTCGGACTACCGCCACTTTCCAGGAGACCGGTCCGCAGGAGCAAACCGTTTATGACGGTCTGCTCCTGCGCTTTTACGGTTGCTATCGACTTCGGTTCATTTAAAAGAGGCGCAATATTGGTACCTTCCCTGGATCCCTGGTAGATCAGCGTTTTTAATAGATAAACACTCGCATTGCCCAGGCATGCCTGTTCATTGATTCCTTTACCATAGACCAGGAAATAATCCTTACTACCCTCTGTACGGACAAAACGCGGGGCGATATCATAAAAGGCCCCGGTCCGAACCAGTTCTTTTTTAGTTCCGCAGGCGGAAAACAGTCCCATGGTTACTAGAATCAGTAAAATATGTCTCATTTCCCCTAGTATTAAAGTCGTCCGAAACGGAGTCCAAACGTGAATATTTGTTTTTTATACGTCGGAGTAAAGACTGGAAACTCGTACTCTGCATCCTTGGCCGACTTGTACTCGACATCCACCACCTCAGAGAACCGGACCCCTGCCCGCAGTTGCAGTGTCCGCCCCAGGTTGATGCCGACATCTCCGCCATACAGATAACCCAGCAGCACACCACCCACTTTTTTGTAATCCCTGCTAATGTTACTGGACGTTGGCTCGTCAGTACCTATCGTGAAGCCAGTACCATGATCGACAAAAGCATAACCACCCAGGGCTCCGAACGTCGGTGTGATGACCAACCGGTGGTAGCTAAAATTCTGGCGCAGGGTCAGCGTACCGACGAGGGCCTCTCCATGCAAGGCGCCAAAATCGGGATCACCATTGTACTCCAGACTTTCTGTCACCAGCTTCGGGTTATAACCAATATCTACCCCAACGTTCAGGCCTGGCAAGGCATGGGTCATGTACTCAAAGTTTAGAAAATAGCCACTGAACACAGACATGGAATCGGTATTGTAACTTGCGCCGATCGTCCACCGCTTATCATACGCTGAATAATCCTTCAGCTGCATTCCTTTACGGATCGGTCCGGAAGCAATCCTGTAAAAAGAAGAAGGTTTGGAAAGCCCATTGGTTCTTGAGCGGTTATCCGCCACCCATTTCGCCCTCACAAAGCCTACATGTTGTTCGCGACGAGTGCCTGTTTTTTCGTCTAACACATTTTCTGTCACTTCAAAAAGCTGGTCTGTTCTGATACTTTCCTTGCGGCCTATTTTTGACAGCAAAGGATGTGATTTGAAAACCGAACCTTTCATTAAAAAGTCACTTCCCGATTCGATTGTGCCAAGTGACTGGCCCAATACCTTTTGCATGAGTTCGCCATAAATTTGTCCTTCTGACTTTCTGGTCAATGTACTCTCATCTGCTGTAGCTTGTTTGTTGGCCATGGCGTTTGCGAACATTTGGATTCCAGAACTGACCTTATTGACCACATCCAGATCACTTACAGTCACGCTGAATGACCTGCTTGTATATTTAAGCGGAAAATCGTAGTTCATCAGCTTATTGTACATGTCCGTATTGGGCTTTTCAAAATAAAAATCTTCCCAAAACTTTCCAGCCATATAGGCTGAATCGAGGTTCAGCTGATAAAGGTAACTTATACCACTGATCGCATGTTCATTACCTTTGCTCGCTGAATTATAGCTCGTTGTATAACTGGTTGGCTTGATAACCACAAAATAAATATTGCTCAATAACTTTACTCCTGCATCTTTCAGAATATCAAGTCCTCTAGCAGAGTGTTGAGCTGCAACAATTTCATTATCTGAAGCATTGTATAATCCGCGTTCCTGCACATTGGCTACAGTCATTGCCCTGGTCGCTTTGTCAATCAGGATACTTTGTAAAATCTTATTTGGGATTCGGTCTTCATAGAGCTTTTGGCGCAATTGCTCTTGCGTGAAGCTTTCCGCACTGGCAAAAGAAAAGCCAGGCTCAATGGTGTTGGTTCCGATATCATTAAAATCATGCCGGTCGGACACCCTTAGTGAACTAAAATAGCTACTTGGTATGGGCATGCCATCGCTGAATTCAGTAATTAATATGGTTAAGCTTTTTCGGGTATAGCCTTGGCTGGAACCCTGTTGACTGCTAAGCAATAGCAGGAGGCAAAAGAAGCCGTAAAGACCCTTCTGCAGAGATAGTTTGGTTGGCATAATGTGGCGGTTTGTACGTCACTAATTTCCAGAACACCTACTTAATAAAAAATAGCCAGTGCTAGCTATTTTTATGGACTATATCCATCCGTTCCGTATGGCTTTACCTACCAGTTCAAGCGGTGTCTGGGCCTGGGCTTTTCTCAAAATATTTTTGCGGTGGGCGTTTACGGTATGCGGACTGATAAACAGCTTTTCAGCAATCTCCCTGCTGTTGTTATTTTCTATAATTAGCTTAAGAATTTCCCGCTCTTTGCGTGTAAACAGGTCATATGACTTGGCTAACGCATTCGTTTTAGTGATGTCAATATTGTAGTAAGATGGCTCACCTTCCAGACCAATGATGGAGAAACAGGGTATGCCATCTGGTTTGATATGGGTGATGTCGGTATCAATATCCAGCGTGCGATAGAAGTTGGATTCATCAAAATCTATTTGAACCGCCTGGTGTAACAGCCGGATATAACGATTGTCTTTGGTGCGCATCCTGAAATCATACTGCATCTTGTAGTTCTGAATTTTTTCATACGGCAAGGCCTTGAAAAATTCCGTAATACGCCGCTCGAACTCTAAGAAATAGGGCTTGTCATCAGGATGCAGTATTTCTAAAAAAAGATGAATGTCTATTTCTTCTGGGTCATAACCAAGCACAGTTATTACACCCGGACTTACCAATTCAAAGTCGGCCTGAAAAATATTAAAAACATAATAATAGTATGTTCCTGGCTGGAAAAGGTGAAGCAGCTTTTTGTGCAGGTCAAGCTCCAATTCCAGCTCATGTGGACGTTCGGAATCTTTCTCTACGACAGTATTCCATATTTTCTTTGCACTAAGATAAAATTGTGATTGGTCCCCCGACATAGTTTATAAACTTTAATCGGAACAAATATAACATTAACCAGATAGCAACAAAATAATTGGAAGTGGTTTTTAACTTTATTTATTTAAACTTTTATTAACCGAAATATTGGGAAAATAGTCAAAATATTGACTCATAACGCAAATTATTTTCTAAGAATCTTCTCCATGGCCTTCCCCTTTGCAAGTTCATCGATCAGTTTGTCTAGATAACGGACTTTTTGCATTAGCTGATCTTCTATGTCTTCTATACGATATCCACAAATAAGCCCAGTTATTTTAACTGCATTCGGATTTAGTTGCGGGGCTTCGGCAAAGAAAGTCTCAAAATCTATTTTATCATCAATCACCTTTTGTAATGCCTTGTCATTATAACCGGTCAACCAAAATATAATTTCATCTACTTCAGCTTTTGTACGTCCCTTTTTTTCTGCTTTTCGGATGTAGTGTGGATAGACACCCGCAAAAGACATTCTGTATACCCGTTCAAGATTATTCATAACTATATTTTTATATCGGTTTCCAGTCCTTTACCTTTAACTCATTACCAACACGCAACATCCCCGACCCTTCATGGACAAGGTTTTGTCCGAACATCACCTTTTTATTGCTGGTGCGATAACCCGCGAGCGTTCTTAGCGGCTCTTGTCCTTTAATACCAGTTTGCTGATCTACAGTTGTAAGTACACATCTGGCACATGGTTTCACGGCCGAAAACAGGTTGTCACCTATGTAAAAACGCTCGAAATTATCTTCTACGTGCGGCTCTCCACCAGTGAATACAAGGTTGGGGCGGAAACGGTCCATGGGAACCGGATCTGCCAGCCGTTCGTTGAGGCCATCCAAGGAAGACTGACCGATAAGGAGACAGGGATATGCATCAGCAAAACTGACCACCTCATTATTGGCCGCATATCTCGGGTCAACGCGCCTTTCCTCTCCAAAGGGCATTTTAACCAGCTTTACTGGTATTTTTAAAAAATCGGAAAACCAGGAGCTTACCTGGGCATTTACCTCGAGCGAATTGCAGGTATCATCCCATATGGTTACAGGTATCGGTTCTTCCATAGCCTCATCCACGGAAAATGACATTGTTTGTTCAGCATTTGATTTATGGGTTATGACAATTCTGCTTTCATCAATATTAACTTGCAAAAGCGCCAGATTGAAGTGCTTTCTCTGGGTGATAAACATTCCCTCCTCGTCAACGAGCATCCATCTCCTGTCGTATTGTAATCCTCGTTCCTCTAGCATAGCTTGCTGCAGACTGATTCCTCCGAGAGATTTAATGGGGTAAATGTTTATTTCAGAGAGATAAAACGCATTCATGATCTAAATATAAAAAAACAATGGCTAAAATCAGACCCTCAATGCGCCACGAAATGCCCTGGCGGCGTAATAAGACTCGGCGCCATTGTGGTATACGAAGACTTTACCATATCGGTAATCGGCAAAAATGGCACCACCAAGTTTTCTGATTTCAGCAGGTGTTTTTATCCAGCTTGAGGTTTTTGTATCGAATTTCCCCAACTGTTGCAACTCATGGTATTGTTGTTCATCTAAAAGCTCAATACCCATAGCAAGTGCCACGTCCATAACGTTGTTGGCTGGTTTATTTTCTTTCCGCGAGTCCAGTGCTGCACGGTCATAACAAAAGCTCCTGCGGCCTTTAGGGCTTTCCGCTGAGCAATCATAAAAAATATACTCATCTGTTTGTTCATCATACCCAACAACATCAGGTTCTCCACCAGTTATTTCCATTTCGTCGAGCGACCATAATTTTTCCGGATTGGCTTCCAGTTTTGCCTTTACTTTATCCCAGTTAAGGTTCTTATGGCGGTCGGTATTCTTTTCGAAACGGGTTTTCAATACGTTAAGCAGCTCTTCGCTTTGCAGTGCTGACAATTCTTTTTTATCGCTATTCATATGATTTTAATTATGGCTGAACTGAATTGATTTTTTTATCTGCAGGCCTGAAGTACCAAGATACAACGGTAAGGATTAATAATAATACCGGTCCGAAAAATTCTTTTGGGCCGTCTCCGCTGGCGAGGTGGGAAAATACTGCGCCGGACATGGCGAAGAAAAAACCAGCGTAAGCCCATTCTTTTAGCAAAGGCTGTTTAGGCAACAATACTGCTAAAACCCCTAAAATTTTCCAAAGACCTATTATGGTTAAAAAGTAAAGTGGATAGCCCAAACTGGTCATCATTGCCGTTTCCTCTTTCAACTTTAACAATTGCACGATTCCGGTCGATAACATGCCCAGTGCAAGCCAGAGTGTTGCAATCCAGTAGACGATTTTATTTCTTCTTGTCATGGTGTTTATTTTAATTGATTTACGACTTCTTCCAATCGGTTATGTGCCCAGTTCAGGCCCTGCGCGAACGGCATTTGCAACATTTGGTCTCTGTCTGCCACGGATCTGTACACAACATGGATTTTAAGCCTGCTGGTATCTTCACTTGCCTTTTCAAATTCCAAAAATTCAAGCCAGACAGGAAAAGGCGTGTTTTCCATTTCAAATGTCCGGGTAATTTTATGGTTTGGACTGAATTCATGGATGACCCCATTGAATCTATGCTTATTTCCCTTGGGATCTGTAGTTTCAAATTGGTAACCACCATGCGTTTTGTTTTCAAGCTTCAGCACTTTGGTACCCATCCATTGTTCCACAATTTCAGGCGTTACGTAAGCTTTGAACAACAATTCTAAGGGAAGGTCAAATTCCCTCGTGATGACCAGTTCCTGTTTGCCATCCTCGGCATTAATTTTTGTTTTTAGTTCCATACAACGCTATTTTTCTGATTTGTAGTTTTTCATAATGGCTTCTAATTTATTAAAGCGGTCATCCCACATCTGACGGAAAGGCTCGATGAAGTCAGCTACTTCTTTCATTTTTTTCGCATTGAGGTAGTAGTAATTTTCCCTGCCACTTTGCTCCTGTTTGAGCAACTCACATTCCGTGAGTATCTGCAGGTGTTTTGAAACAGTAGGTCTGGCCGTGTTAAAATTGGCCGCAATTGCCCCAGCCGTCATCGACTGCGAAGCCACTAAAAGCAATATGGCCCTTCTTGTCGGGTCAGCAATGGCTTGAAATACATCTCTCCTTAAATTCATCGTGTAGCTATTTGACTACAAATATATACGTAGCTATTCAGCTACACAAATTTATTTTGCTACTTTTTGTTATTAAGTTCTGTGATTGCAGTTCTTCTGGTCGCAGTATACACTACCCCGTTTACCATTTCATAACCTGTAGATACGCTTTGGGAATAGCGTTTTAATATAAGGCCACTTAGATTATCTACCAATACGGATCCATTTACGCGGCTGTTCAGATTTCCGCCCAGTATCGAGGTTTTATAGGTAATCGTTGTTGTCCGTCCATTTATCGCATAAATGGTATAGCTGGTTTCAGCATTAGCGGAGGTATTTACCCAGGTATAGCCTTTTTTGAATGCCGGGTTTACAGGAAAATCCATCATAAATTGCAAGGTGTTTCCTGGAGTTAAAGCCTCCGGTTGTATCCCGGTGAATGACAAAAGTGTGTCACTGACCAGAGCGGCCTTTTTCGAGCTTAATATCTCTCCTTTGTGGTTGACTGAAACGGTCGACTTGCCATTTACCAACTTCTGGAGCCCCAGTTGGATGGTTGAGTTTGGATCTGCAGGTTTAACTGAATTATAGATCAGTGTCTGATCCATCGCATTTATGGTGTCGATGACCTTATCAGTGGATATTACAAAGGAAGCGCCTTTATCTGAAGCATCTGAGGCTTTATAAGTTTTGAACACAATTGAATAAGAGCTTACGTGTAACGTTTGGCTGCCCCGTTGCAGTACACAGCTGGATTTTGTAAGCACCTGTCTTTGAAATTCATCTCCTTTATTAAATTTCACCTGGGCATACGTGATGGTATTGACCAGGATGAGGAGCAATATGATGATATATTTGGGGTTGGTTGGTCTGGTTTTCATGTTAGCGTGGTGAATTGCCTTTACTACGTGGTTTAATTCCTTGTGTTTCGGCTGTCACAGACAGCTTAACGGGTAAACTTTCCGGTATTCCCGGAATTGACCAGCTACTGAATATAGTATTGGCAGGCAGCGATGGTGCAGGGAGACTAACAAGCCCCGGCATCAAGGGTAAAAAGGTTTTTGAAGACCGTATTTGTCCCGAAGACTTAGGCTCAGCAGGAAATGCCGGCAAATCTGGCTCAGCGGGAAGCGGTAAATCGATGTTAGATGGAATTATAGCATCATGGAGAGATTGCTGAGGCATATTTGGCTCTAGTGGCGCAGATGGCATCGGAATTTCCGGAAGTCCGGTCAAAACGCCTGACACAGCTGGCTGATCGGGGGCACTTACTACCGGTGGGGTACTGGAAACGGCCGCTAGTGCTGGTAGTTGCGCAGCCGGTGTGGCTGACAATGAAACAGCCGGAATGTTGGTCAATGTTAGTACAACTGACTTGCCAGTAGTGGTTTTACCGTTAGCGGTACCGGCCTTAGCCGTATTGGCCGGCGGCAGCGGCGGCGGCACATTCCAGTCGGACTGGTTGTTTTGCGCAGCTGATTGCTCAGAGATACTGGCAAACACAACCCAAATTAGTGCAATTCTATATAATATTTTCATCTAATTCCTTTTTAAAGAAAGCGGATAACTCACCGCAAATGACAAATTTGGCTTATCGGCAGAATATCTGGTCAGGTTCGTAATCCCTAAACCAATGGCCAAAGGCGCATTTAACGGCTTGATTCCTAAAGAACATCCTAAGTTCATACCTGACCATTCTAAATTTACATTCATCCATTTTAATGTTTCATAAGATAGCCCGGCGAAAATTCCGGTACCATACTTTCCTTTGCCGTTAAGAACGTCCATCGGGCTTTTTTTATAAAAACGTCCTGTACCAATTCCAACTGTATAACTCAATTTCGAACTTCGCTGGTCCAGAGAGAGGAGAGATTGTATGGCGTGACTGAAGGCAAAATAAACTGTATAGCCCGGAGAGTCGGAAACACGCCGGTCTGCAAACATCTGCAGAGCACCTATCGAAACGCTGCTGCCTGTAAACACATGTCTGCTAATCGTCAGGTTACCGGAGAAATTGCCGATATTAGATACATCCGTGTTGTTGATGCTGAATGCAAGATTGACAAATTTCTGGGGATTGCCTATGCAAAAACCTGCAAATGAAATAAGATCTGCAGTTTGTCTGTAAGGCTGACGATAGTCTCCTCCTATTCCACCAAAGATATAAGTTCCATAACCACCCCAGCCTGACGGTATGGTCAGGCTCTGCAAAACTGAATTTGGATACAGGACATCTCTGACACCATGACCTGTGTACATCAATGAATCTGTTTTCTTTTGCAGTTCGGCTTCGAACTCGTTTTGTCCGAAAACGGTATCTGCATAAACTGTACAGAAGAAAAAGACAAGAAAAAATCGCAGGTATTTTTTCAATATACAGCTCATCAGTTGACCATCGTTTAAATTGGTTTTTAATAACTGCTGTAAATCTACGCTTTATCGCAATCTAAAAAAATACCAACTGCTTGGTATTGTCTGCCTTACCAGTTCTCACGAAAATTGTATCATCAAATACTATACTTATGAGCAATCTAGCGTATTTACTTTATCTCATTCCTGTAACGTTCATCGTATTATCCCGGATGTACTTTATAAAATTTAATAAAGTCAAAGGCACGGGTAAAATCCCCAGGATTATTGAGGCCAGAAACAGACAAAATTTGTTTTTATTTTTAGCCATCGTTTCGACTATGGTGCTACTGGCTGTGGTGAATCTGCACGTTTTTGCACAGGACACTTACCATTCCTGGTAAATGAATCCGGGATAAGTTCGAAATTGCTATCTTTAATCGGGAACCCATATCCGATATGAAATATCTTTTTCTTCTTTTTCTCTCGTTATCTCTCCTGGGCTTTGGTCAGCAAGCCACAAGGTCCGGAAAGGATGATCCCGTTCATGCAAAACAAAATTCAGGCCTGACTCAGGCGCTTTTAATAAAAGAACGCGCTGAGGCGTGTTATTTTAAGCATCAATATGACTCAGCCTCCTATTACTATGATCAGGCGCTTGCTATGCTGAAGACCTATGGGAAGCAGGATTTACTGACAGAAGGCTATGCGGAACTTGCAAGAAGGTATGCCAAATTAAAAGATTACATCCGTGCTATCGAGTGCTACCACAAAGTCATGGTCTGCACGCCAAAAAACGGAGAAAGGCGTGTTTTGATGACTGCTTTGAACCAGCTGGGCGCACTGCACGAAAGAACCAATAACTTTCACAAAGCACTGGGCTATTTGCGCCAGGCTTATGACATTGGGGATTCCTTAAATTTTGCACAAAAAACCCAACAAAACAGCCCGGAGATTTATAGCAGCAAGTTTATGGGTGATGTAATGGGAAGCTTTAGTCAAAAAACAGTTTCTGAACAGGACCTTTTAAAAACCATCGAAATCAAAAGAAACCTGAACGACACGCTGGCCATGGCGATCAATTACTTTAATCTTGGCATACTCTATAAAGGTAAAAGGATGTTTCCTGAATCCGCTGAGGCGCTAAGAAATTGCATCAATTTTGCGAACAGGATTAATTATACAGAGATGGAAAGCAGTGCGGTCAACGAAATGGCGGATCTTTACGAACGCTGGGGGGACTATAAAAAATCACTGGCTTATCTGAAAAAGCGAATGGTATTGAGCAGCCCTGAACACACCAGGAACTCAAAAACTGTTGACGAACTGCAGACCAAATATGAAATTATACAGCGGGAGGACCAATTTCTGCAACAGCAATTTGAAATCACCAAGCGGAACTACTGGATGGTCGGCATAGCGGTCGTTATCCTGCTGACCTTTGTGATCGGTTTCATCTATTATAAACAAATGCAACTGAAGCAACGCAATACGGCTATGCAGGCGATTATTGACACAGAAGAGAGCGAACGAAAGAGAATTGCACAGGACCTCCATGACAGTGTGAGTCAGACCATGAGCGCAGCTAAAATAAATTTAAGGGTCATTGGCACCGAATTGCCCTTTGCAGATGAGGAACAAAGGGAAAGGTTTGAAAAAGTCATCCAACTGGTTGACGATGGATTCCGGGAAGTAAGGACCATCTCGCACAACATGATGCCCTGGGCGCTCAATCAAACCGGGTTGGCACAAGTAGTCAAACAGTTTATTGGCAATATTGAAAACAACACCATAACGGTCAACTTTTTTAGTAAGGGCTTTGATGAACCCCTTGATGCGACAACTGAGATCATCCTCTACCGCGTGTTACAGGAAAGCGTCAATAATGTCATGAAACATGCCGGGGCAAACCGGCTGGACATCTCCCTGATCAGGGATGAGGAGAATATCAGTTTGACTATTGAAGACAACGGCATCGGATTTGACACCAGCAACCCTGACATTTTCAAGGGCATGGGCATGAATAACATGTTTTCAAGAGTCAAATTTCTGAATGGTAAGGTGGAGTTTGACTCACAGGCAGGAAAAGGCACTCTTGTGTCTATCTACATTCCCTTCCTTAGCAAAACCCGCTTATAAGTTATACTGCGTAATAAACTTACTGAGTTCTACAGGGTTTTTCAGGTTCAACTTCTGCATGATGTTCTTGCGGTGTGTTTCCACAGTATAAATACTAAGGTGCAGATGATTGGCCATTTGCTGGTTCGTGAAGTCCTGTTTGATAAACTGCAGCAGTTCCGTTTCTCTCTTAGTGAGCTGGAATTGCTTCAGAAACGGATCGGACTCATCAAAAGTAGAATTTACTATGGTCTGCTTGTACGGAAAGCAGGTCTGACCCTGAATTACAGATCGCACTGCATAAAGCAGCTCCTCTTTTTCGACATTCTTACACAAATAACCATTTGCGCCTGCATCTCTTGCTTTTTCTATCAGGTGTGCCTCATTGTATGTTGAAAGCATGATCACTTTTATTTTTGGATAATAGGACTTCACCTTCTTGAGCACTTCAAAGCCATTCATACCCGGCATGTTGATGTCCAGCAGCAGCAAATGTGGAGCCTGGGTGTGCAACAAGGTCAATACTTCCTTGCCGTTTCCGGCAATGCCCATGATGTCGATATCTGCTTCGGTTTGCAACAACATACAAAGGCCGTTTATAAATAAGCTGTGATCATCTGCAATGATCAGGGATAGTTTTTCATCAATCATTTGGCTCGTATTATTTATCTGTAAAGCTATGTTACATTTCCTGTACGAAAAATACCAACTGCTTTGTATTGTACACCCTTTACCGATGTGATAAAATTGTGTTATTAAAAATAACCAAAACAACATGAAAAATCTAATCGTTACACTCTTTATTTTTCTGCTCTGTCTGACCGCAGCTGGACAGCAGAAAGCTCCCGGCGGCACGATCGTACCGAACGGCGCTAAATCTCAGTTCAAAAAACCTTTGTCTTTGCAAATCCTGGCCGGCAGTCAGGGTATTGGCGCTGATTTCAAATATGGTTTTAATTCTAAAATTTCCGGCAGGGTCGGATTTAGCATTATTCCAATAGATGTAGACAAGGCCTTCACCTTTTCAGGGTTCGATGTACAGGGACTGTTGTCTAGCAAGTTTTCCAATGTACACCTGATGGCGGACTATTCCCCTTTTAACAATAGAAATTTCAGAATTGTCGGTGGTGCATCTTATCTGATCGAAGGAAGTGCCAATGCCATGATCCTTCCTTCAAACGGCTATAGCTTCGGCAACCAGGCCGTCACCAAAGATCAGATCGGCACTTTAAACGCTGAAGTTTCATGGGATGGCATTGCCCCGTATTTGGGCTTAGGATTTTTCAAAAGCTTCCCAAACAAACTATTTAACATCAATCTTGATCTGGGAACCTATTATGTATCCAGTCCCAACACCTCCTTCACCGGATCAAAAATGCTGTCAGACAATGAAGAAAATGCCAAAAGATTCAATGAAAATATGAAGGGATACCGTTGGTTACCTGTTGTTCAACTCAATTTCAATTTCAGACTTAATTAATAAAAAAATGAAAACCACCTCTAAATTTAACTCACAAGGCAGCTCCAGAAAAGAGATCAGCTTACTTGCCATTATCTTTCTATTGTTTATGTCAGCAATAGTCATGCTTTTACTGGACAGCTGTAAAAAACCGCACGACGGCATCGAACTCAATGTCAATGAAAGTGAACTCGTTAAGTCTCCTGTATTGCTGCATTTCGCAAATGCCAATACCAGTTCAACCAATCAACCTGGAGATTTCAACATCAAAATATCCGGCAGAGACGCAGCCCTTGTACAAATGGATGGAGGCGGCACCTCAGAATTTAAAACTTCCCATGGCTTTCTTCCATTGTCGCTGATTGGCAATGCCAGCCCATCAGCATCGAATCCCCTAACCTTTAATGTCTCTGCCGAAGTCCCGGGTTTCGCCCCTGTCTCGCAGACAGTGACCATCACAATAGATTCGGTTTCAGTAGTTGACATTGGCCTTATTGAATATGCAAACCCACCCAGCGGTACGTCTACGTTGGTAGCAAACTCTACTTTGTCAGGCGGTGTATCCAGTGGCACAACCTTAAACTTGCCTGCAAGACCAGGTATGGTGGAAACTGCACAGGTTAAGATCCAGGCAGGCACACAAATGCGTGACGAGAACGGAGCTGCCATTAACGCTGCCACGCTGACTTCAAAAATTGTCGACTACAGCGCAGTTTCTACTACTTCGTACGGTGCATTTCCGGGAGGTTTTCATCCGACCAACGTGATAGATCAGTCCGGCAAACAAATCAATGGTGGTAATGCCATCAATTTCGTATCTGCCGGATTGATCTCTATCAATATGACAGCAGATGGTAAGGCTGTAAAGCAGTTTTCCAAGCCAATCCAGGTGAGCATGAAACTAGATCCAAACACTACGAATTTTGTGACCGGAAACAACATAAAATCAGGAGACACTGTTCCGCTATGGAGTTTGAACGAAGAAACCGGTCAGTGGAAAAGTGAAGGAGAGGTCACAATTGTCAAAGATGGCAATGGCAATTTAGTTGCAAATTTTGAAACTTCCCACCTTTGCTGCTTCAATCTGGACTGGAGTTGGGCGATTGCAGGCCGTCCTTATGGTACCTGCTTCAAACCATTGACCGTACGCATCCATTGCGGAGCTGGTAACAGCGGAATCTATGATGTGACCATTGTTACACCTAACAACCAGTATTTGGCAGGTGCACATGGAGAATATGTACACGATGGCGATGTTGTGGTATTTCCGGCAGTACCAGATATTGCACAATGTAAAGTCGTGATCAGTAGCTTTAACTTATATCTAAATCCCCGTTTACCGATATTAGCAGAAACTGGTCTTTTCAATCCTTGTAGCCAAAGTGTGGTCGACCTCAGCTTCGGAAGTCCGGCAGCACCATCTTTGATCAATGTGAACCTGAATGTTCTTGGCCATTGCAGCAATAAAAACATCAACCTGATGCCTTCAGGATGGTTCTTCCTTTACGATGCCGGTGCAGCAGCACTCAATCAAACCGCCTGGACCTATGTTTATGTAAACAGAGGCATTATTCAATATGCTTTTGGCACAGGAATTACCGGAAGCCGCGGAAAATACAGCATGAAACTGTTTAATGGCAACAGATATTATATGTATGCCTATAACAGCTATATCTGGTACCAGTCGCCGCTGTTTACCATGGAACCCCGGGACTTTGTGTTCCCCTCAAGCAACGGCATTAGTGGTTCAGCCATCTATAATGCAGCCAACAATGAACTGAACATAACAGCAAGGTTCAGCGTACGCTGCCGTTAAAATTTTATCGGTTAATTTTTATGTGTATGAAACCCTGCAGTATCACTACTGCGGGATTTCCTGCTTTAAAACCATCAAAAAGCGAGAAAGAATTCTTTAAGCAATTGCTTGTAATGGGCGGTATGGATGCCCTGTGCCTCATAAATAAATAATGTCTCCCGTTTTACCAGTACTGGCCTTCGTCCCAATGCAAATAGCTTTCGGATGACCGGCTTATCCTGGTCTGAACAAATGCTGATTTCAAACTGTAGCAATAAATTTTGCGCAATAGCCTCAGCGATAAAGATATCAGCCTGCTTAACCGGAAGTATGAGCCAAAGCAGTCCGCCGGGAGAAAGCATCCTGGCCGCCTTATGCAGTACCGATTCAAAAAATGCAGCATCAGCATGTCTTGCCAGGCTTTTTCTGTCTTCGGCATTTTTAAGATCATTCACAAAAAAAGGTGGATTAGACACAATCAGATCGTAGGAGATTTCCGTATCATAGGCCTCTATAGCCGTATGGAAAATGCGAAGCCGGGAGGAGAATGCTGACATGCTGAAATTTTTCCCGGCCCGAAATGCAGCAGACTCATCGATCTCTACCGCATCCACGAAACTATCCGGAAAACGCTGGGCCATCATCATGGCAACCACACCTGTCCCAGTGCCAATATCGAGGATATGCAAGGGATGGGCCTGCATGGAGCGCGCACCGAGCAATACGCCGTCTGTATTGATCCGCATCGCACAACCCTCCTGATTCACCTCAAATTGCTTAAACTTAAAAATGCTTTCCATACCGCCTCAAATTTAATAAAAATGTCTATCTGTCGCAGATAATCCATCGGATAGTCATGCTTTTAAAATTTAAAAGCTAAATTTGCATCTTCAAAAAAAAAGCATGATTTATTTCTTCTTAGGCCAATCCAATACGGTTTTCGCTTTACAAATAGGACGAAACCTCTCCTCAACTGATATCACGAAACTTGAATGGCTGTTTGGCGGCGCGCAACTACAAAACGAAACCACTTTAACCGGTTATTTTGTTGGTCCCCGTGCGGCGATGATCACACCATGGAGTACCAATGCGGTGGAAATTACGCAAAACATGGACATCCAGGATATCATCCGGATTGAGGAGTTCGAAAAAGTCGCAGAAGATTTTGCAGGGTACGACCCGATGCTTTCACAAAAATATGATCAACTGGATCAGGACATTTACACCATAAATGTTAAGCCGGAACCTATTCTGCAAATCACAGATGTGGCAGGCTACAACAAACAAGAGGGCCTTTCCTTAAGTGAGGAGGAAGTAAACTACCTCAACGAACTGGCAGAAAGACTGGGCAGGCCACTGACCGATTCTGAGGTATTTGGCTTTTCACAGGTCAATTCAGAACACTGCAGACATAAGATCTTCAATGGCAAGTTTGTAATCGACGGCGAGGAAAAACCAAGTTCACTCTTCAAACTCATCCGTAAAACTTCAGAAGAAAACCCTAATGAGATTGTATCTGCTTATAAAGACAACGTAGCCTTCATAAAAGGACCAGTGGTGCAGCAATTCGCACCTAAGCGTGCTGACATTCCTGACTATTACGCCTTGAGTGATTTTGAATCGGTGATCTCCATTAAAGCTGAAACCCATAACTTTCCTACTACAGTAGAGCCTTTTAATGGTGCTGCTACAGGTTCCGGTGGTGAAATCAGGGACAGACTGGCTGGTGGACAAGGCTCGTTACCTTTAGCCGGTACAGCGGTTTACATGACAGCCTTATCAAGATTAGAAGAAGGCCGTGCATGGGAACAGGGCGTGGAAGAAAGAAAATGGTTGTACCAAACACCGATGGACATCCTGATCAAGGCATCTAATGGTGCTACAGATTTTGGAAATAAATTCGGTCAGCCGCTCATCACGGGCTCGGTACTTACTTTTGAACATGAAGAAGAAGGCCGCAAACTTGGATTTGATAAAGTAATTATGCTGGCAGGTGGTGTCGGATATGGCAAAGCCAGTCAGGCACAAAAGAAAAAACCTGCAGAGGGTGATAAAATTGTGATCCTGGGTGGCGAAAACTACAGGATAGGTATGGGTGGTGCGGCAGTATCTTCTGCAGATACCGGTCAGCTGGGTACCGGAATTGAACTCAATGCAGTTCAACGGTCGAATCCTGAAATGCAAAAAAGAGCCGCCAATGCGGTTCGAGGCATGGTAGAAAGCGAACACAATTCGATCATCTCTATCCACGATCACGGGGCTGGCGGACACCTAAACTGTTTATCTGAACTGGTAGAAGAGACTGGCGGCAAAATCGACCTCGATAAACTGCCTGTGGGCGATCCTACCTTGTCCGCTAAAGAAATTATCGGCAACGAATCCCAGGAACGTATGGGTCTGGTGATTGGCCAGAAAGACCTGGATACCTTGCAAAAAATTGCCGACCGTGAGCGTTCTCCAATGTACACGGTAGGTACCGTGAGTGGTGACCATCGCTTTACTTTTGAGTCGGCCAGCACAGGCGTCAAACCAATGGACCTGGAGCTGAAGGATATGTTTGGCAGTTCGCCGAAAGTGATCATGGCAGACAAAGCGATAGACCGGAAATACGAGCCGGTGACTTATGATCCCGGTAAATTTACTGAATATCTGGAACAAGTGCTTCAATTGGAAGCTGTTGCCTCAAAAGACTGGCTGACCAATAAGGTCGACCGTTGCGTGGGTGGCCGTGTAGCCAAACAACAATGCGCTGGGCCTTTGCAATTACCGCTCAACAATGTAGGTGTAATGGCATTGGATTTTCAGGGTAAGGAAGGCATCGCTACTTCTATCGGACATGCGCCTGTATCGGCCTTAATTGACGCCGCAGCAGGGAGCAGAATTGCGATAGCAGAATCTTTGTCCAACATCGTCTGGGCACCTTTAAAGGATGGCTTGAAAAGCGTTTCCTTATCGGCAAACTGGATGTGGGCCTGTAAGAACGAAGGTGAAGATGCCAGGTTGTATGATGCAGTAAAAGCATGTTCCGACTTCGCAATTGAACTGGGCATCAACATTCCAACAGGAAAAGATTCCCTGTCAATGAAACAGAAATACAAAGATGGTGATGTGATTGCACCGGGCACAGTGATCATTTCTGCGGCGGGCAACTGTAATGACATTACTAAAGTAGTGGAACCTGTGCTGCAGAAGAACAGAGGCTGGATTTATTACATCAACCTGTCCAACGACGCTTATAAATTAGGTGGTTCTTCCTTCGCACAAATCTTAAATAAGATTGGTGATGAAACGCCTGATGTAAAAGATGCAGGCAAACTTAAAACTGCTTTCAATGCGTTACAGGAGTTAATTCAGGCAGGCAAAATTTACGCAGGTCATGATATTGGCAGTGGTGGTCTGATCACTACTTTATTGGAACTTTGTTTTGCGGACAGGAACCTGGGTGCATTGATTGATCTTTCTGGTGTAGGAGAAGAAGACCTGTTCAGCACCTTATTTGCTGAAAATATCGGTGTGGTATTTCAGGCAGATGCTTTGATCGAAGCTGATTTGAACGCCAAAGGAGTTGCCTTTCATAAAATCGGAACAGTAACCTCAAAACCTTCACTTCAAATTATCAAAGGCACCGATGCCCCCCTGGTGCTTGACGTTGACCATTTGAGAGATGTGTGGTTTAAAACCTCTTATTTGCTGGATATCAAACAAAGTGGTCCGGTTAAAGCCAAAGAGCGCTTTGACAATTATAAAAACCATGTATTAGAATACAACTTCCCTGCGCATTTTGATGGTAAAAAACCGGTAATCGACCAGACAAAGCCCCGCCCTAAAGCGGCTATTATCCGTGAAAAAGGCAGCAATTCTGAAAGGGAACTCGCCAATGCCATGTATCTTGCCGGATTTGATGTAAAGGACGTTCACATGACCGACTTGATCTATGGCCGTGAGACGCTGGAAGACATCCAGTTTATCGGTGCCGTAGGCGGTTTTTCCAATTCAGATGTTTTGGGATCGGCCAAAGGCTGGGCAGGTGCATTTATGTACAATGAGAAAGCCAGAGTAGCGCTGGAGAACTTCTTCAATCGCCCGGATACTTTATCTGTTGGTGTCTGCAACGGTTGTCAGTTGTTTGTAGAACTGGGACTAATCAATAAAGACCACGAAGACAAACCTAAAATGCTGCACAATGCAAGCCACAAGCACGAAAGTATCTTCACCTCGCTAACCATTCCGGAAAATAATTCTGTAATGCTATCTACCCTGGCCGGAAGCACATTGGGCGTATGGGTATCACACGGTGAAGGCAGGTTCCATTTACCGCTTGAAGAATCAAAATATAAAATCGTAGCCAAATATGCATACGACACCTATCCGGCCAGTCCAAATGGTTCTGATTACAATACCGCCATGCTTTGTGATGACACAGGACGCCACCTGGTCATGATGCCACATATTGAGCGTTCCTTGTTTCAGTGGCACTGGGCAAACTATCCGCAGGGCCGTAAAGATGAAGTAACACCATGGATGGAAGCATTTGTGAATGCCAGGAAATGGATTGAAGCGAAAGGTTAGTTCATTTGACCTTGATTTTGCCAGTATAACTACCCATACTGCCTTTCATGTCACAACCTTGCAGGTTTACAGTATAACTACCGGAAAAGTCTGAGGTGTAAAAAGATACTTTGGCTTTTCCGTTGACCTCCGCATACTCAAATGAAAATTTGAATTGAAATCGAGCGCAAGTTTTTCATTAGATGGTGAGGATCATGGTTTAGGTTTCTCTATTTTAATCGTAGCGACCGCAGCGCCCACATGACCATCCAGATCTGCCCCCTGCAGGTTGACTGTGTAACTGCCCCTTGCCACATCTGAAGTATAAAATGTAATTTTTGCTTCGCCCTGTTCGTTAGTCCTGACATCCGGTTTCCAAAATATTGTAGCGCGGTAATCTGGAACAGTTTCATCAACAGTTGTCGCATACTTCGGACTGTAAAAAACCTTTGGATGCATTACAGGCAGTGGCCGGAAAGTGACCCTGTCTGGCGCATTCATCTTGTACCAGCCTTTTCCACTCTTAGTGGTTAAAAAAATGGCTAACGTCACAATTCCGGATTTCCTTTCGTTGGCCTCTTCTTCATCGCTTTTAATTAAACTCTTGGTCCCTAGCTTACGGCTGGCGCCCATTTCTATTCCTAAGAACCCAGCCACCTTATAGCTGCTAAGCTCTTCGATCAGCTCATCTACCGAGAATGGATCATCGACACGAATCGGAAGCGGCCATTTATAGGAGTCTGCTATGACGACTGCATTATTACGGCCGATCTTAAGTTTAGCCTTGCCATCTTCAGGCGCTATCGCCACCCGGGCGCCGACTTTTTGCCGCAGCAACTGGTAGAGATCCATTACAGCGGATTCTTTAATATCTTGTTCATCCAGTGTAATGTCAGCCGTTCCGGGATAAGGGTAATAGGAGCCCTTAATGATCTTTAACTTCCGGATGTTGACTTCTTTTAAAGCAATACCGGGCAGTTTAGGATCCCGTTCGTTTTGCAACAGCCCCCTGGTTTTTACATAGTTGAGTTGTGCACCATCCGTGTTGACATACCAGGGCAACAACTGGTCCCTGTTCGTTTCAGGAACAAGAGGAAATTTAGTATGCGCTACAGTTACTGCTCCAAAATTCATTGTTTTGCCCTTGGTGGTCTTAGCTTGAATAAAGAAGGAGCCGGAATCAATTTGCGGAAAGTTCTGAAAAGTATACCTGCCTTTCTCGTCAGTGATCGCGGTGCTGATAAAAGCAGGCTTCTGAGATGATATCAGCATCTGGGCTCCAGCGACCGGTTTATTTAGGATGTTGGTCACCAGACCAGTTATTTTCAGGTATAGTTGCGCTTCAAATGCCGGCGGCTTCGGCGGGGCAAAAACAGTTTTCCAATTGTAACCTACCCATCCCTGGGTCAGCATCAGGTTGTCCAGGGCCCGCCAGCTTTCATTGCTGTTTTTATTCAGATAATCAGCCGGGTCTTCAACCGTACCTCTTAAATCTGATGTGAGCAGCATAGCCGTTCTGATGTGCTGATGTCCGGCAGTATCGGCTTTGACCTGTCCATCATCGGTCACTGAAACAGAAAAATTTCCTTTTACCGGAAACCCGTTTTTGTCTTTGACAACTAAAGCTATCGATACGCTGTCGCGCTGATGATAAGTCTGTTTATCGGGATTAAGGTAAACCTGCAACCCTTCATGATGATCAATAAATACAATACGCTCGTTCAGCACCATTTTATTTCTGAGTAAGCTAAATCGTGTTATTCCTTCGGGAAACGATTGTTTGGGCAGTAAAAAATGACTAACACCAGGTTCAATTTGCCCGGCATAAGTAGGAATACCCGCTGTGGTTGCGACCAGGTAATAGCTGCTGTCCGGATTCATCGCTCCTGCGGAGCTCCAAATGTCTACGGCGAGAGAATCGTCAAGCATTTGATTATTGATATGCAATACTGTACCGGTATCCTGAACTGCCGGCAGGTTGTAGGTTTTAGTGTTTTTTTCAGGCGTAATCAATTTGGCGGTATAACTTTCTCCTGCTTTGGGCGTAATTTCAAAAGCGCCCATTCCCTTCTGTATACTGGCAAAACTACTCACCAGATTGCCCTTGGCATCATATACCGCGCCTGAAACGTCTGTCCCCTTACCGTCCTCTGCCAGTGCTTTAAAACCGACGACTGATTTCAGGCCTGCAACAAGGTGTCCTCCTTCTGGTAAAAACTGCAGGTCGATATTTTGCATTCTTCTGATATTTACCGGTACACGCAGGAGTTGATCTCCATCACTTGGATGGAGGCTCCTGATTTCAACCCGGATGTTTTTACCATCTGCCTTTTCTTTCAGCTCATGCCGGACTGTCAGTTCACCGGTAGTTGTCGTCTGGAGTTTTTCTTTATAGAGCTGATCGTCACCATCCATAATCCTTACCATCACATCGCGTAGTCCGGCTGCAGACTGATCTGGCCGGCTCAATATCATATTGACTTCCAGCTGATCTTTTTCACCATTCCTGACAACCTTACTGGAAGACTGGACCAGCCAGGTATTGGGCGAAGGAATACCCAGGTAAAGCCTCCTGGTAAAAAAATAATCACTGCCAAAATTCTGCATCCAGTTGGTATAAGCCCTTAGCGTAAATCCTCCTTCGTGAAAAATCTTGGAGGTCAGCGGGATCTGGGCATATCCTAACCCGTTTTTGATCTCCATGCTAATCCGCCTCACGGCAGATGCGGTATCGTCATCCAGTTCCACATAGAGCACCCCGCTTCGCCTCGAGGCAGATAAAGTAGCTGCATCGAGAAGATAGGCTTTAAACCAGATCGTGTCACCCAAATTATAATAGGGTTTATCCAGATGCAAATACAATTTCTCTGCCGGCTGCCTTTGTTGCAATGCCTGTACAGCTTTTACAATTTCAGCAGTCTTGCCTTTTGGCAATTCACCGGGTGTAATCTTGGGCACTGTGCTTGCACGATCCTCTGCCTGCTGCTTACCATTGGTATTTATTTTTAGATGGGTACCGCCAATGTTGCCATCCTGGTCAGCCCCCTGTACATTGACACTGTAGCTGCCCGGAATATCTGAACTATAAAAAGATACCTCAGCTCTTCCATTTTGGTCCGTTTGCACATCGGGAGCCCAGAAAATGGTCGACCTGAAATCAGGCTCGGCGGCATCTTTGGCCTCAGCAGTATATTTCGGACTGTAAAATTCCTCCGGATGCATCAGTGGCAGTGGACGGTAGGTCGCATAATCAGGCCTCCTATTGACATGCCAACCTCTTTTATTGGTAGTTGTCAGTTCTATGATCGCATGCTCACGCATCTTTCTGTTCGGCCCGTCTACCCTGAAATCGAGAAAGTTTTCTGCCCGGAACGGCGGAATGTATTTATCCGGGCCTTTAGGATTTCTTACAAAATACCGGTACATATATTTGTAGGAATACAGCACTTCTACACCTGTCAAGGTAGCCACCTTATATTGAGACAGTGCGTCGACCAATATGTCGGGCGTCATCCTTTCAGAAGTATCGATCTCCAGCGGAAAACTTCCCCCATCTATAATGATGGTTGTCAATAGTTCGCCAATCATCAAGGCCGGCACTTGCTCATCATAAATCACACGCAGTCCGGGTATCTTCTGCCTCAGAAATTGATACAGGTTCATCGTACCCGACTCTTTAATGTCCTGTGCATCATAGACCAGGTCGGCATTGCCCGGACCGAACCTGTTGTAGGATTCCTTGATGATTTTTTTATCAACGATCTTGACCTCTTTTAAGGCAATCCCTGTTTGCTTCAGGCTGCTTTCCTTAGCTTTAGCATTAAAATTTTTGACGTAGTTCAATTGTGTGACCTCGCTGTTCACATACCAGGGCAATTGCTGGTCCCGAAAGTTCTGTTCAATTATGGCCGACTTGAATTTCTCTACTGTTACTCCCCCAAAGTTCATGCGCTGTCCTTTCGGCGTTTTGGCCTGGATAAAGAAAGATCCCGAATCGATTTGCGGCAGGTTTTCAAATACATAATTTCCTTTCTCATCAGTGATGGTATTGTCTATGAAGAACGGCTTCTGTGAGGAAATCAACATCTGCGCACCTGCAACAGGTTTATTGATGACATTCGTGACCGTACCTGCTACGCTAAGGCGCTGTTCGGCTTTGTATTCAGGCGGTTTGGGCGGACCGAATACATCCTTCCAGCTGTAACCCGTCCAGCCTTGTGTGAGCATCAGGTTGTCCAAAGCCTGCCAGCGATCCTTATTGGTGCTATTGAGATAAAATTCCGGTGTTTCTACCTGGCCCTTCAAGTCACTTCTGAGCAGCAAGCCGGCTAATATGCCGTGCTGACCGGCACTATCGGCTTTAACCTGACTGTCGTCTGTTACGGCCAGCGAAAACCGTCCTTTTACCGGTGCGCCATTCTTGTCAGTTACCGTCATGCTAAGGCCTATTTTCTCCCGTTTCCGATAACTGCCTTTATTGGTTGTAACTGAGAATTTCAGGTTGTCTTTATGATCGATAAACACGATGCGCTCGTTCAAAGGAGTTTTACCACGCAGCAGTGTGAAACGTGTAATACCGGTAGGGAACAACTGTTTATCTATGGAAACAGGCTTTTGGTTCAGGCCAATTTCTTTGGAATAAGTAACCATGCCCCGGGAGGTGCCCACGAGATAATAAACACTGTCCTTATTGACCGCAGCGGGACTGGATGTGACATCAACAGACAGTTTTGCTTCCTGCTCATTGTTGACCAGATGTAACACCGTACCTGCAGCTTTCGCAGCCGGCAATACATAAGACGTTCCTGTCGCCTCAGGCTGTAAGAGTTTGGCAGTATAGCGCTCTCCTGCCACAGGCGTAAATTCAAAAGAACCCATGCCTTTGTACAAACTATTAAATCCTTTCACCATCACGCCCTTACTGTCATAGATTTCGCCAGATAAGTCTGTACCTTTGCCATCTTCAGACAAAGCTTTAAACCCAACAAAAGACTTCAAGCCAGCCACCAGGTTACCACCTTCTGGCAGAAACTGCAGGTCGATCAACTTGTTGCGCTTTATGTTCAGTGGAATTTGTAAGCGCTGTCCCCCGTCATTTGGATGCAGGCTGACCACCTCCAGACGAATATTCCTGCCATCAGCCTTTTCCTTCAGTTCGTATTTCAAATCCAGTTTGCCTTCCAAATTAGTCTGTAACGTCTGTTTGTACAAAGGATTGCTGCCCTCCATCAGGCGGACTTCTACATCCCGCAGTCCGGCAGCAGTTCGGTCGGAACGGATCAGTTCAATACTGGCCTGCAACTCGTCCTTATCTGCTATCCGGCTAATTTTGGAACTGGATTGTACTAGCCAGGTGTCCTGTGTGGGTACACCCAGATAAAATCTTTGGGTGAAGAAATAATCATCACCAAAATTCTGCATCCAGTTGGTATAGGCCCGCAAGGTATATCCACCCTCATGAAAGATCTTTCGGGGTAGCGGAATCTGGGCATAGGCCACCCCATCCTTCACCGGAACGTTAATCCTCCTTACTGCCTCTGCCGTATCATCGTTCAGTTCAACATACAGGAAACCACTTCGTTTGGATGGTGCAAAAGTAGCTGCATCAAAAAGGTAAGCTTTAAACCAAAGCGTGTCGCCGATGTTATAATAGGGTTTGTCGGTATGGATGTACAGTTTTTCTGCCGGCAGCCTTTGTTGATATCCCTGAAAAGCGCTCACCAGTTCAGCAGTTTTACCCGAAGGGATTTCCGGCAGTGTAACCGGACCATCTTTTGCGGTCACTTCGTAACGGTACACTTGTCTCGCCAGTTCACCCGCGGCATTGATGCCCTCTACAATCACCTTATAGGTGCCCGGTCTGTCTGCATTAAAGTAACTGAAGTTGCCCCGGCCATTGCTGTCAGTCTTCATTTTAGGATTCCAGTAAATTGTTGAACGCAGGTCGGGCAGTTGCTGACTGATATTGGGCCGGTCGTATCGGGGCGCATAAAACTCCCTCGCCTTGTTAAATCCTTTTGGTTTGATGTTGACTACAGCAGGATTGTACCGTTTGCGAAAATTCCCGCTTTTTGTATAAATGGCAATCACACATTTGGTAGGAACCCCGTTTGCCAGCCTGGTGCTAATGGCGGTGCTTTCATGCGAAAAATAGATTTTATCAACGTCTGATGCATCTCCGAGCAAGAACTCCTGATAGTCGCAAGCAGAAATGACCCAACCATCGATGGTCACCACATACCGTTCCCGGCTCTTGGTATAAGGAATCCAGATCTGCTCCTGACAAGTGGCGCTTTTGCTGGTGTCTGTTTCATTCCTGAAAGTAAGACTGCTGTTGTTTTGCATTTCTTCCATGCATTCTTTGAGGCTAGTGCAGGGCATTTTAGCATTTGGCCGGAATACCTGATCGGCCTGACTTTCATTAATGGTATTGCCAAAGCCCCATTTTTTGCTGGTCTTGATGTTTACTTCTTTCAGGTTTTCCGATTGGTTTTTCAAACCTGCGGAGCCCGGAACTCCGTTCGCATCGGCGTCGCTTACATTTGGTTGCGCGGCAACTTTCCTGATGGGAACCTGAAAATCAGGCTTGTTTTTATTCTTTCCAATGGTCTGCTCCGAAACATGGTCTAAGATCAATTCCACTTTTTTTCCACCTTTTTCCGTCTTGGCCTGAAGGGCAAACCGGATGCTATCGGCCAGCATAATAGGCAGATATTTAAACCGTCCATCGGCATCTGTCCTGGCCTGCTCCATAAAGCCCTGCGCCAGCGACATGAGTGTCACCTGTCCGTTAACCACAGGCTTACCCGAGAGCGTGAGCACTCTGCCGGATATTGAGGTACCGAGCGACTCAGCAGGATACTGGGCAGCAGCCCCCACAGGTGCTGTGCTTAATATATCTTTCCAGACAAAGCGCCTGTACCCCTGTGTCAGCAGTAAATTGTCCAGGGCCTTATTTACTTCAGCCGTATCTTTCCTGAAATAATAATTCGGTCCCTCAATATAACCTTTGAGATCCGAACTCAGCAGCATACTCGAAAGGATGGTCGTTTCTGTATTTTCATCAATCGGCACCTGGCTTTCATCGATCACCGAGACCGAAAAGTTGCCCGCTACAGGCTTGCCGGATTTATCCCTGGCTTCCATGCTCAATTCTACCTTCTCCCTGCTTTTGTAACTTTTTCTGGCTGAACTGAGGCTCAGTTGCATCTGGTCTTTGGCCCTGATGAAAGCGATCCGCTCGTTAATGGGTTCGCCCCTCCCGTCAAACAAGGTAAACTGGGCAATCCCACTCGGAAAGTCTTTTTTCATCAGCCAAACAGAGTTTACCGGCTTATTGATCTTAACAGTAGTCGCCGAAATTGTTTCCCCGCTAGAATGCACCACCAAATCGACCGCATAGGGAATTTGGTATTGCGCACGGGAAGCGTTGATGCGCACCAATACGCTATCGGGACCAGGCTGATAGACGGAGAGTACATAGCCTTGTTCCAGTGCCTTGGGCAAATCTAGTGTCTTTTCTGAACCGTCCCTAAAAGTCACTTTGGCCTTGTAGCTTTTACCCGATTCAGGCATCAGGTTGAATACACCCATCCCGGCGTGTAAACTCTCCAGCACCGAAACTTCTTTACCCTGCTGATCTGCAATTATTCCTTTTACAGCCACCCCCCTTCCGTCAGCACCCACCGCTTTGAAACCTATTCTCGAATTAATCCCGTTCACTAAACTACCGCCTTCCGGGAAAAATTGCACATCACTTCTGTTCAATGAATCCTTCTTATCCGCAAGCCCATTTGCAGATGGGTTGTTGTTCCCATTCCCAGGTTTATTTTTTATTGAGCTTTCCGTAAAAACCTGGCCCCCAACACCATCAACCCTGAAAGTACGGTCAAAAAAGTAATCTTCACCGGCATTACGCATCCATTGGGTATACGCCCTGATCCTGTAATTGCCTCCGCTCAGTTCGTCATCCAGGGTGATATCTCCCATCGCCATACCTGCAACCACGGGCAGTTTTATTTCAGTCACCAAGGAATCCTTCTCATTCATCAGTTCCACATACAATGCGCCACTCATTTTAGAAAGCTGGTGCCTGCTGCCAATGGTCACATAAGCTTTAAACCAAATGGTGTCGCCTGTCATGTAATGCGGTTTATCCAGGTGCAGGTATACCTTTTCCTGCGGATTGGAATCAACCCATTTCTGCAGGGAAGCCACCAGGCGTTCAACCGGCTCTTCTACCTTTGGTACAAAGGCTGCCAAGACCATGGAACTTAACAGAACAAATGTGATCAGTGCGCGTTTCATACCTATCTGTTAGTTTGATTCGAAGTCCTGACATCCACTATTTTTATATTGGTATTCGTCCCACCAATGTTTCCATCCAGATCAGCACCCTGCAGGTTAATATTGTATTTTCCGGTAAGGTCTGAGGTATAAAATGTAATCCTGGCTTTGCCCGCGGCATCTGTAATGACACTGGGCTTCCAGTAAATGGTGGACCGGTAATCGGGTTCAGCAGCCTCGATCGCCTTGCCGGTGTACTTCGGACTGTAAAACTCCTGGGCTTTCATCAGTGGAAGCGGTCTGTAGTTGTTCACCCCCGCCTTGCTGATTTTATACCAGCCACGCTGACTGCCGGTCGTAATCACAATTACGGCAATTTCCCTCGAATCATTGGTCAGCACATTCACCCTGCCTTCCAAATAGCCGCCCCTGTATCCCGGCACGTAATACCTACCTTCCATTTCCGCTGAACTGAACTCGCCTACACCGGTCATCAGATCATTCTCAGATTTCGCAATCACATGAGCCGGAATAATATCAGCTGTGCTGGGTACCTTTTGATAATTACCCATAAACTTACGGCTATACAGCACTTCCATGCCCTTAAAAGACGCAATTTTAAACGCGCTCAGTTCTTCAATGAGCTCTTCGGCACTAGGATTGGGATTTAATTTGACGGGCAAACCACCGCCATCTATTTCAACGACGACCATATACCTGTTCAGTCTGATTGTCGGAAGCCCACGTTCCATGATTACCCTAAGTCCCGGGAGTTTTTGCTTCAGCAATTGGTATAGATCCACCACGCCCGATTCTTTGATGTCCTGCTCATCAAACACGAGGTCGGCTTTGCCCGGACCGTTCCTGTTGAAGGAGTTTTTAATGATTTTTTTATCGGTGATCTTCACCTCCTTCAACTGGATGCCTGTTTTTCTCAGGCTTTTCTCATCGGCCTTCAGGGCGGTATTTTTCACATAGTTGAGCTGGGCCACATCTGCATTGACATACCAGGGCAATTGCTGATCTAAAAAAACCTCTGGAATAGGCGGTGTTTTCAACCGGTTTACGGTAAGTTCACCAAAACTCATTTTATTTCCTTTTGGTGTTTTGGCCTGTATAAAAAATGAGCCTGAATCAATTGGCGGAAGGTTTTCAAAAGTGTAAATCCCATGCTCATCAGTAATGGTACTGTTGATAAAAAATGGCTTTTGAGAGGAAATCATGACCTGTGCTCCTTTGATTGGCTTCTTCAGGACATTGTTTACCATTCCGCTGACTTTCAGGTATTTTTCCGCCTCAAATGTGATCGCTTCGGGACCAGAAAATACATTCTTCCAATCGTGACCTACCCAGCCCTGTGTGAGCATCAGGTTATTGAGTGCAGTCCATCCCGCTTTATTTTGACGGTTCAAATAATAGCCTGGTGTCTCTATTGTTCCCTTCAAATCTGCATTGAGCAGCATGCTGGCTAAAATGCCATAATTACCCGAGGTATCAGACTTAACCTGATTGTCGTCTGTAATAGCAATGGAGAAATTCCCTTGTACAGGTGTACCGTTTTTATTGGTAACAGCAATGTCCAATGCAACACTATCGCGCTTAAGGTATTCACTTTTATGGCTTTTTAACTGGATCTTCAATTGGTCACGATGGTCGATAAAGGTAATGCGTTCATTTAAAGGGGTCTTGTTCCTCAGTAAGCTAAATCGCGTTATCCCGGTTGGAAAGAGCTGTTTAGCTACAGCATACCTGCTTGTTTTTGAATCCAGGTTATGTGCATAGGTTACCATTCCTCTTGAGCTCGCAACCAGGACATAGCTGCTATCTGGCGCGAATGCACCAGGACTGGCCGAAATGTGAACAAACACGGAATCGCTTTCTTCTTCATTGCTCAGGCTGAGCACCGTGCCAGCAGGAACAGCAACAGGCAAGGCATATGTTTTTTCTACCGCTTCCGGAATTTTGAGCCTCGCCACATAACTTTCTCCTGGTTGGGGTGTAAACTCAAATGAACCCATTCCTTTGTATAACGTGGTGAACGTTGCGACCGCGGTTCCTTTACTGTCGTATACTGAACCGTTTACTTCGGCACTTTTTCCATCCTCAGCAACGGCTTTAAAACCGACCAGGGATTTTAACCCGGCAACAAGACGTCCCCCTTCGGGCAAAAACTGAAGATCAATGTGATCGTTCCTGCTGATGTTCAAAGGAACGATCAGGCGCTGGCCACCATCATTTGGATGGAGACTTCTGATTTCTGCCCTGATGTTGCGGCCATCGGCTTTGTCTTTCAGGTTATACCGGACCTCCAGCTTACCGTCTGAAGCCGTTTGCATTTTTTCACGGTTCAGCCGTTTATCACCTTCCAGGATTGTGACCTCTACTTCCCGAAGCCCTGCGGCCGACTGGTCTCCCTTTCGCAGCAGCAAATCGGTTTGCAACTGGTCGTTTTCAGCGACTTTGGTAATTTTAGAGCTCGACTGTACCAGCCAGGTATCCGTTGTTGGCATGCCCAGGTAGAGTCTTTTTGAGAAGAAATAGTCATCCCCAAAATTCTGCATCCAGTTGGTATAAGCCCGCAGCGTATAACCTCCTTCATGAAAAATCTTTCGCGTCAACGGGATTTGAGCATAACCTACACCTTCTTTTAAGGGGATACTGATCCGGCGAACAGCTTCAGCCGTGTCGTCGTTGAGTTCTACATAAAGCAGTCCGCTGCGTTTTGCGGCGGATAAATTCGCAGCATCCAACAAGTAGGCTTTAAACCAAATCGTGTCTCCCAGGTTGTAATAAGGCTTATCGGTATGGATGTACAGTTTTTCTACCGGAAGCCTTTGCTGAAATTCCTGAAAAGCTTTTAGCAGTTCGTTTGTTGCCGGTGCTGGGATGTCGGCCAATTCTGTTTTTGCACCCTCGGCGCCCACCTCATAGTGGTACACTTGCCTGGCCAGTTCACCTGCGGCATTAATGCCTTCGACAATCACTTTATAACTGCCCGGTCCATCGGCATTAAAAAAGCTAAAACTGCCCTTACCCAGGCTGTCGGTCTTCAGTTTCGGGTTCCAGTAAATGGTCGAACGCAGGTCGGGCAATTGCTGACTGATGTTCGGCCTGTCATACCTCGGCGCATAAAATTCCCGTGCCAGGTTAAAGCCTTTGGGCCGGATGTTGGCGATAGCCGGATTGTACTTTTTATTACGTAGATAACTGTTTTTAGTATAAATCATGATCGCGGGACCACTGCCCAGCATCTGCATCAAAGCCATATTCCTCCTCACTACTTCGATCTTGATAATATCAGTGTACTCCAAACTGTTGAAATCGAAAAGTTCTCCTACCTCAATATCTGTGTTGAGTTTTGTACCATTTAAGATTACCGTCATCGGAAAATATACACCCTTTTCACCCGCATATTGCGGATAGTTCAGCACCGTACCCCTTGGTCTGAAGGAAACACCCATCAGTTTCCCCTGCAGACAGGAGCCCAGTGTACCACAGACTTCTGGCTCTTTGACCACAAATGTTTGGTCGGAGTGTCCTTCAGGAATGATATAGGCACCCTGCGGTGCATACCTATCTGCCTCTTTTCTTTTAGCCGTAATCTGCACCTCCTTCAACCTATTCGCCCTGCTTTGTCCGCCTGTCCTGCCCAGCAAATCATCTTGCTTTCGGCTGTTCTCCAGATAGGTCTTTGTGCTTTCTTCAATATTACTGGTAAAACCCGGAATGTTCCAGTTCTTGCCGATTACCTGTCTTGGAATGCTGTCCAGCAGCACTTCCACCTTATTGCTGTTTTTCTCCGTCCTCGCCTGTACGGCAAACCTAAGACTGTCGGCCAGCATGATCGGCAGATACTTAAACCTGCCATCCGCATCAGTCTTCGCCTGTTCCATAAAGCCCGGCGTCAGCGACATCACCGTCACCTGCCCGTTCACCACAGGTTTACCCGACAGGGTCAGAACCCTGCCGGATATCTCTGTGCCGAGAGATTCTGCGGGGTACCGGGAGGTGCTGCCCGCAGTTGTTGTACTTAAAATATCTTTCCAGACAAATCTTCTGTAGCCTTGTGTCAACATCAGATTGTCCAGCGCCTTGTTCACCTCGGCCGTATCTTTCCTGAAATAATAATTGGGTTCTTCGATGTAACCCTTGATATCTGAACTGAGCAGCATGCTCGAGAAGATCGTCGTTTCCGTATTTTCATCTGAAGGGGTTTTGCTTTCATCGATCACGGATACAGAGAAATTACCCGCTACCGGTTTGCCTGATTTATCACGTGCCTCCATCTCCAGTTCCACTCTTTCCCTGCTTTTGTAAACTTTCTTTGCAGCATTTACCACCAATTGCATTTGGTCTTTCGCACGGATAAAAGCGATTCGTTCATTTATGGCCTCGCCCCGGCCGTCAAACAAAGTAAACTGGGCAATCCCGCTCGGGAAGTCTTTTTTCATCAGCCAGACTGAGTTTACCGCCTTATTGATCTTTACGGTGGTTGCCGATACTGTTTCCCCACCGGACTGAACCATCAAATCTACCGCATAGGGAATCTGGTATTGTGCAGGCGAGGCATTGATCCGCACCAATACGCTGTCCGGGCCAGGCTGATAGACAGACAATACATAGCCCTGTTCTAAGGCCTTAGGCAGATCCATCGACTTTTCTGAACCATCACTAAAAGTCACTTTGGCTTTGTAAGTCTTGCCCGCTTCTGGACGGAAATTGAACACCCCCATACCGGCATGCAGGGTCTCAAAGTTCGACACTTCAACACCGGCATTATCTGTCACCACGCCCTTTACCCCGATACCCCGGCCATTGGCCGCCACTGCTTTAAAACCCATCCTCGAATTGATGCCATTCACCAGGCTTCCTCCTTCAGGGAAAAACTGTACATCGCTACTGGAAAGCTGAACCGCTTTTCCTTTATCAATTGCCGCCGATCCGGCAGTTCCTTTATCTCCTGTTACCTTAGCACCGCCAATAAAACCTAGACCCAGCGGATCAGCTACCACAAAACTCTTGTCAAAAAAGTATTCCTCGCCTGCATTCCGCATCCATTGCGTATAAGCCCTGATCCGGAAATTGCCTGCTTTATATTCATCACCCAAGGTAAAATCTCCCAAAGCCATACCCGCAGTAAGCGGCAGTTTCAAAGCACTCAACAAAGAATCTTTCTCGTCAATCAACTCTACATACAAGGCACCGCTTAGCTTGGATAGCTGGTGGCGGCTGCCAATGGTCACATAGGCCTTAAACCAGACCGTATCGCCCAGCGCGTAGTAAGGTTTATCCATGTGCAGGTATACTTTTTCCTGCGGGTTTTTATCCACCCATTTCTGTAGTGAACTAACCAACCGCTCGATCGGCTCTTCTGCTTTTGGGACAAAAGCCAGAAGAGCCAGAACGGCAATACACAATAGGATGAGGTTGGAGCGTTTCATATCGTAATCTATACCTCTAAAGGCAACAGGCGGAACGCGATTGGGGACAAGCCCCGCAAATTATTTACTGAACTTTAATAACCGAAGTAAAACTGCCGATGTTCCCGTCCATATCACTACCCTGCAGGTTCAGCGTGTAAGCACCGGCTACGTCTGAAGTATAAAACACAACACGCGCCCGGCCCTGTACGTCAGTCAGCAAATCGGGCTTCCAATAGAGCGTGGAACGGAAATCAGGTTCTTCGGCATCAGCGGGTTTCAGCACATATTTCGGGCTGTAAAACTCCTGCGGACGCATCACCGGCAGGGGGCGAAGGGTAACGTTATCGGGCTTATTGTTAATCGAATGATTCCAGTCTGCATTGGTAGTTATATAAATTGTAGCAAAGTCCCACGCTTTATTAGAACTTGACATGGCCAGCTGGAAACGATGGTGAATGTAAAATTCAGACGGATTGCTTTGAAATTTTGATTGTGCGGCACTGATTGCTGCACCGCGGGTACTGTTAATCCCCTGCCTTACACCATTCAGTCCGAACGAAAATCTTGCATTCTCAGCCTTGTTGGCAAAACCTCTGTTGTAGTAAACCTCTAGACCCTCATAGGCGACTATCTTTCTGCTGATCATCTGGTCCTTAAGATCAGTTTCATGAGAATTTCCAGTCATGTAGATCGGTACGGCATACCCATCTATGAAGATGTCGACGATGCGTTTGTTGTAGGTAAGCGTAGGAAAACCTTCCGAATTGTCAATCCGAATTCCCGGCAATTTCTGCCTCAGGAGCTGGTACAAATTGGTGGCAGCAGATTCCTTGATATCCAGTGCATCAAATACCAGGTCTGGTTTATAAAGCCGGTCGCTATAGGAATTCCTGATGATTTTTTTGGACCTGATGGTCACTTCTTTCAAAGCAATTCCTGCATTGCGCAAGCGATTCTCATTTTTGCTTTTCGCTATATTCCGTACATAATTCAACTGCACGGTATCGGTGTCGACATACCAGGGCATCAGCTGGTTTTTAGCATTATTTTTAATGACAGGGGGTTCAAAACTGTTTACCGTAACCGCGCCAAAGTTCATGGTCTTACCTTTTGGTGTTTTGGCCTGAATGAAAAAAGAACCTGAATCGATGTCGGGCAGATTTTGGAAACTATACCTTCCTAGTTCGTCACTTATGGAGGTACTTACAAAGGAGGGCTTTTGGGAAGACAGCACCATTTGCGCACCCTTGACCGGCTTGTTAAGGATATTGGTTACAATGCCTTTTACCGTCAACTGCGTTTCAGCCTCAAACCGGGGTAGATTGGGACTGTTAAAAACATCTTTCCAGTTGTAATCCACCCAGCCTTGAGTCAGCATCAGGTAGTCCAGTGCCTGCCAGCTTTGTTTGTTCTTCCGGTTTAAATAATAAGCCGGCGATTCCACCGTGCCCTTCAGATCAGCACTGATCAGCAGACCCGCTGTTATTCCATAATTCCCTGCAGTATCTGCCCTTACCTGACTGTTATCCGTCACTGAAAGTGAAAAGTTACCGCTTAAAGGTTTTCCTTTTTTATCCGTGATTTGCAGGGCTACTTCGACACGATCTCCTTTATAGTAACTGGTTTTATTGGTCTGTAGGACAACTTTCATTTGCTCGCCATGATCGATAAACATGCTTCTCTCGTTTAGCGGCACCCGGTTCCTTAACAAGCTGAAGCGGATTATTCCCCCTGGGAACGAACTTTTGGCCACCCGGTATGCGGTACGGGCAGGATCAATATTTTGCACATAGCTCAGCACCCCGCGAGAAGTTGCAACCAGGTAATACAAGCTGTCAGGGTGTAAGGCCCCCTCGCTGGCGAGCACCTTTACCTGTATTGAATCCTCGCTTTCAGGATTCAGAATACTCAGCACTGTTCCGGACCGCTGCACTGCTGGCAGTGCATATTTTTTGTCTGACTGCTCAGCTTGTTTCAGTATTGCATGATAGCTTTCACCGGCTTTAGGTAGGAAACGAAAAGCGCCCATTCCTTTAAACAAACTGCTAAACGAGCCAACCGAGATACCCTTACTGTCGAATACTTCACCTGTTACATCGACACCTTTGCCATTTTCTCCTATGGCTTTAAAACCTACCACAGATTGAAAGCCTGCAACAAGTTTACCTCCTTCCGGCAGAAACTGCAGGTCAATTTTCTGGTTCCGAAATATGTCTAATGGTACCTGTAAGCGCTGGTTGCCATCATTTGGGTGCAGACTGCTGATCTCAACCCGGATGTTCTTGCCATCTGCCCTTTCTTTCAGGGCATAATTGACATGCAATAGGCCATCCCTTCCTGTTTGCAATTGCTCTTTGTACAATTGGTTGTCTCCTTCCATGATCTTCAGTTCTACTTCCCGCAGCGCAACGGGAGACTGATCAATCTTGTTCAACAGCAATCCGATCTCCAGCTGGTCTTTGTCCCCGACCTTGCTGATCTTGGAACTGGACTTTACCAGCCAGGTATCTTTTGTCGGGACCCCGAGGTAAAAACGCTGCGTAAAGAAACAGTCCTCCCCAAAATTCTGCATCCAGTTGGTATACGCCCGCAGCGTATAACTCCCCTGGTGAAAAATCTTTGAAGTCAGCGGCATCTGGGCATATCCGATGCCTTCTTTAATTGGAATGCTGATCCTCCTAACTGCTTCTGCGGTATCGTCATTCAGTTCTACATACAATAAACCACTTTTTTTGGAGGCAGTCAGACTTGCAGCGTCAAATAAATAAGCCTTAAACCACAAAGTATCACCCAGGTTATAATAGGGTTTATCGGTATGGATATACAGCTTTTCAGCGGGCATTCTGTCATGAAAACCCTGTATTGCTTTCACCAATTCATTGGAGTTGCCAATCACCGGTTCGGGCAAGTTTGACGACATTCCCTCCTCAACTTCATACCGATACACCTGCCTGGCCAGTTCCCCGGCACTGTTGATCCCCTCCACAACGACTTTATAAATACCCGGGCCATCTGCATTAAAAAAACCAAAACTACCTTTACCAGAAGAATCCGTTTTAAGTCCCGCATTCCAGTAAATGGTGGAACGAAGATCGGGCAGTTGCTGTGTAACACCAGGCCTGTCGTATCTCGGTGCATAAAACGTCCTTGCCTTGTTAAACCCCTTAGGCTTGATGTTGGCCATATTCGGATTGTATTTAGGTGGTTGCACACGCCCCCTTTTGGTGTAGATCAGTATCGCAAATTCACCCAGTATTGCTCTCAATGCCAGGTTAGCCCGCACCACGTCCACCTTTACCACTTCCGCCGGATCCAAAACATTCTGATCCAGAATCTGGGCCAGTTCAATACCACTGGTTACCTTCTGACCGTCCAGTATGACAGCAATAGGCAGGTTTCGGGAATAGGGGTAATTCTGGATAAATACACCATCTATAACATTTTTTCGAAAGTTAATCGGCCCCAGCTTGCCCTGCAGACAAATTCCAAGCGATGGACATTTGTCTCCATCCTTCATGATGTACTCAGAATCGGCATGACCGTCTGGTATCCGCAAGCCGCCTTGTGTGGCATAGGTTAATTCAGCTGCTTTCTTCACCCGGATATTGACCTCCCGAAGCCGGTTTACCCGGCTGATCCCTCCTGTTCTGGCCAACAAATCATCCTGCTTTTTACTATTCTCCAAATACGCTTTTGCGATATCCTGAGCGCCTGATTTAGCGTCAACCACATATTTATTCTTTCCGATCTCCTGTTCAGGAACTTCATCCAGGATCAGCTCCACTTTTTTACTTTTTTTGTCCGTTGTTGCCTGTATAGCAAACCTGATGCTGTCGGCCAACATCATCGGTGAATATTTAAACCGTCCATCGGCATCTGTTTTAGTCAGTTCCATAAAACCCTGCGCGATCGACATCAGCGTCACCTGTCCATTCGCGACAGGCTTGCCGCCCAGCGTCGCCACCCTCCCGGAAATCTCCGTACCCAGGGATTCCGGCCTGAACTTCTGAACGGACGGTGCAGCAGGACTTAAAACCGCTTCCCAGTCAAACCGCCTATACCCCTGGGTCAGCATCAGGTTGTCCAGTGCCTTATTCACTTCAGCCGTGTCTTTTCTGAAATAATAGTTGGGCTCCTCGATATAGCCCTTAATATCCGAACTCAAAAGCATGCTCGAGAAGATCGTCGTCTCTGTGTTCTCATCTGAAGGGGTTTTGCTTTCATCGATCACGGAGACAGAGAAATTCCCGGCTACCGGCTTGCCTGTTTTATCCATGGCTTCCAATTCAAGATCTACCCTCTCCCTGCTCTTATAGCTTTTTTTCGCAGTATTCAACTCCAGTTGCATCTGGTCCCTGGCCCGGATAAAAGCGATCCGCTCGTTTATGGGTTCGCCTCTGCCGTCAAACAAAGTAAACTGGGCAATCCCGCCCGGAAAATCCTTTTTCATCAGCCAGACCGAATTTACTGCCTTATTGATTTTGACTGTCGTTGCCGATACCGTTTCTCCGCCGGCGTGCACCATGAGGTCTACCGCATAGGGAATCTGGTATTGTGCAGGCGAGGCATTGATCCGTACCAACACGCTATCCGGACCCGGCTGATACACAGAAAGCACATACCCCTGTTCCAGCGCCTTAGGCAAATCAATCAACTTCTCCGAACCATCGCTAAAAGTTACTTTGGCTTTGTAGGTTTTGCCCGCCTCAGGACGAAAGTTAAACACCCCCATACCTGCATGCAAAGTCTCAAAACCCGAAACCTCAACACCAGTACCGTCTGTTACCACGCCCTTCACCGCGATGCCACGGCCATTGGTGGCCACCGCTTTAAAGCCCATTCTGGAGTTGATACCGTTAACCAGATTGCCCCCTTCAGGAAAAAACTGCAGGTCGCTACTATTTAACGTCCCCGACTGCCCTTTACGGTTTGCAGCACCCTTGCGATTGGCATTTTTATCCTGACTTTTCAAGCCAAAGTCAGCTTCCAGACTCAGCGGATCGCCCACCACAAAAGTCTTGTCAAAGAAATAATCTTCACCGGCATTCCGCATCCATTGCGTGTAAGCCCTGATCCGGAAATTACCGGCTTTATATTCATCACCCAAAGTAAAATCACCCAAAGCCATACCCGCGGTAAGGGGCAGTTTCAAAGCGCTCAGCAAAGAATCCTTTTCATCGATCAATTCTACATATAAAGCACCGCTCAGTTTAGAAAGCTGGTGGCGGCTGCCGATGGTAACATAAGCCTTAAACCAGACGGTATCGCCGAGCGCATAGTACGGCTTGTCCATGTGCAGGTATACTTTTTCCTGCGGATTTTTATCCACCCATTTCTGCAGGGAAGAAACCAACCGTTCGATCGGCTCTTCGGCTTTTGGAATAAAAGCCAGTAGTCCGAGAATGATTAGCGACAAGAGGAGCAGATTGTGCTTTTTCATAATCCAACTTTTAATTGTGTTTTTGAACTTCCGATAATGCCATCCATGTCGGCTCCCTGCAGGTTCACACTATAGCTGCCAGGCTGGTCTGAGGTATAAAAAGAAACCATGGCCTTTCCTGCTGAATTGGTCGTCACGTTTGGCTTCCAAAAGATGGTCGGCCTGTAATCCGCCAAACCCGCTGTCGCGCTGGCATCCTTATATTTCGGACTGTAAAATTCTTTGGCCTGCATAAAAGGCACCGGCCTGTAGGACGTGACATCAGCCTTACTGATTTTATACCAGCCCTTCTGATGTTTGGTGGTGATGACAATTTTGGCGATTTCAACAGGCCTTGGCGTGGGCAGCCTGACCCGCTGCGCCAGATAGGTACTCGAACCGCCCGACATCAGGTCAAAACGGGGATCATTTAGGGCAGCCGTCTCCGTCCTGTTGTTGGGCTTGTTGAACTGATAAAACCGGTTCGTGTATTTCCGGCTGTACATGACTTCCAGTCCTGTAAATGAAACGATCTTAAAGTCTATCAGTTCAGCTTTTAGTTCTTCTACAGTCGGACCGCTGTTCAGGCGCAAGGGGAGTTCCTGCCCGTCGATATTGATATCGACCAGGTAATTGTTCATTTTTAAAGTCGGAAATCCATCATCAGAAACAACCCTTAAACCGGGTATTTTCTGCTTGAGCAGATCGTACAAGGTCATGGTACCAGATTCTTTGATGTCTTTCTCATCCAGCACGATATCCGCATTTCCAGCCCCATTTGGATTCCAGGATCCCGGAATTTTTTTCCTGCCTTTGATGGCCACTTCTTTTAAGGAGATGCCATCCATCTGCAGGTTTCCCCGATCAGAAACCTGGGCTACCTCATCAAACCGGCTGAGATCAGTGTTGACATCCCGGGACAAGGCCTGTCCGAGGTAGCTGGTGGTAACCGGTGCTGGTATAAACTTATTTACAGTAATGGCCCCAAAATTCATGGTCTTTCCTTTTGGGTCCTTTGCCTGGATAAAAAAAGCACCGGAATCTATCGCAGGGAGATTTTCAAAGACATAACGGCCATTTTCATCGCTGAGGCCAGTAGTAATAAAAGCCGGCTTCTGTGAGGAAAGCAGCACTTGTGTTCCCTTGACCGGCTTTTTCAGGATATCGGTGACGGTACCGCTCACTTTCAGGTATTGCTCTGCCTCGTATTTCAAAGGTTGAGCTGCATCAAATACTTCTTTCCAACTGTAACCAGCCCAGCCCTGTGTGAGCATCAGGTGATCCAGGGCCTGCCAGCTCTGCTTCGTTTTGTGATTCAGGTAATACCCGGGATTTTCTACTGTTCCTTTCAGGTCGGCTGAAATCAACAAGCCGGTTGCGATATCCGCATTGCCTGTGCTGTCGGCCCTTATTTGGCTGTCATCTGTCACGGCGACTGAAAAACTGCCTTTCAACGGCTTTCCGTACTGGTCTTTGACTTCGATCTCCAGTGATACGCTATCCCGCTTTGCATAAGCCGTCTTTTGCGTTTTCAGCGTAGCGGCCAACTGGTCCTCACGGTCTATAAAAGTAATGCGTTCGTTTACGGGCGTACTGCCTTTCAACAAAGTAAAACGGGCAATGCCGGTAAAAAACAGACTTTTAGGTACTTCATAGATACCCTGACTGAAGTCTATCGTTTTGATGTAATTGACCGCACCTCTGGAGGTACCGATCAAATACCAGGCACTGTCGGTCTGTTTCGCCATTTCTGTGGCGGCAAGCCTGATTTCCAACAGTTCATTGTCCTTTTGGTTAACCACATTCAGCACCGTCCCCTGAGCTGCTGTCGCCGGCAAGGCAAATGTTTTGATCTGACCATCCGGCAATTTGACCTCGGCCGTATACCGTTCGGCTGGTTGGGGCTTCAATACAAAACTGCCCATACCCTGATGAAAACTCTTAAAATCTACAACTACAATACCTTTGCTGTCGCGCACAAGTCCCGATACCTGGACACCTTTGCCATCTTCTCCAAGCGCTTTAAAGCCAACTACCGTACTTAGCCCCGCCACCAGATGTCCGCCCTCAGGCAAAAACTGCAGGTCAAGCTGGCCTGGTTCATTTAACTTTATACTGTTCGCTGTCAAGCCGCTTTTCTGTCCAGGGGTACCCAGGTAAAATCTTCTGCTAAAAAAATGATCTTCTCCAAAATTCTGCATCCAGTTGGTATAGGCCCTCAATGTATAACCGCCCCCATGAAAGATCTTTGCCGTAAGCGGGATTTGGGCCCAGCCTTCTCCGTTTTTGATCGGGATGCTGATCCGTCTTACCGTTTCGGCACTATCGTCGTTCAGTTCTACATACAGCAGACCGCTGCGCTTGGAGGCAGAAAGGCTGAGGGCATCAAGCAGATAGGCTTTAAACCACAGCGTATCACCAAGATTATAATACGATCTGTCGGTATGCAGGTACAATTTCTCGGCAGGCTTCCGTTGCTGCAGTCCCGCTACAGCTTTTACAATTTCGGCAGACTCCCCTGTTGGCAGTTCGGTTGGTGTCATTTTCGGCATTACAATCGTCTGTTCCGACATGACTTGTTTCCCTTTCGTATTGAACCTCAAGTGTGTACCCCCTATATTGCCATCCATATCAGAACCCTGTACATTGATGCTGTAACTTTCAGGAATGTCTGAAGAATAAAAGGACAACTCCGCTTTCCCATTTTGATCGGTCAGGATATCCGGTGCCCAGTAGAGGGTCGAACGAAAATCAGGTTCTGCGGCATCTTTGGCCTGGGCGGTGTACTTCGGACTGTAAAACTCCTGCGGATGCATCACCGGCAAGGGCCTGAAAGTCGCATAATCCGGCCTCCTGTTGATGTGCCAGCCTCTTTTATTCAAGGTAGTCAGTTCAATCACAGCATGGTCCCTTAGTTTTCGGTTCGGTGTCATCACCCTTACATCCAGGTAATTCTCCGCCCTGAATGGCGGGATGTATCCCTCTTCGAGCACCGAACCAAAGTATCGTGGCATGTATTTTTTAGAATATAACACTTCTACCCCAACCAGATTTGCTACGGTATATGCATTAATCGCATCAATCAGGTCGTCGGTACTGGGCACATCGGTCGCTTCCACATCCAGGGGCAGTCCTCCCCCGTCAATGATAATGGTAGCCAGACGCTCATTGAGCAGCAGCGCAGGCAAGCCCTCATCGTGCACGACACGTAAACCAGGTAATTTTTGTTTGAGGAACTGGTACAGGTGCGCCGTACCGGATTCTTTAATGTCTTCCGCATCAAAGATCAGGTCGGCATTACCAGGCCCGTACCGGGCATAGGAATCTTTAATGATCTTTTTCGAGACAATTTTAACCTCCTTTAACGCAATGCCCGATTGTTTAAGGCTACTTTCCTTAGCTTTGGCAACCACATTTTTGAGATAGTTTAACTGCGTTAACTCACTATTTACATACCAGGGCAATTGCTGGTCCCGAAAGTTGAAAGGCACAATCGCAGATTTAAAGCGGTCCACCGTCACCGCCCCAAAATTCATACTTCTCCCCTTGGGGGTTTTGGCCTGGATAAAAAAGGAACCTGAATCGATCTGCGGCAGGTTTTCGAATACATAGTTTCCTTTTTCATCTGTGATCCCGGTGCTAATAAAAAATGGCTTTTGCGAGGTGATCAGCATCTGGGCACCTGCTACAGGTTTGTTCAGGATATTCGTTACCGTACCGCTCACCTTAAAATGCTGCTCGGCTTCGTATTTAGGTGGTTTCGGTGCAGCAAATACATCTTCCCAGCTGTAGCCTGTCCAGCCCTGTGTCAGCATCAGGTTGTCCAGCGCCTGCCAGCGTTCAGGTACGCTGGCCGACAAATAATAGCCCGGAGTTTCCAGGCTGCCTTTTAGTTCGCTGCTGAGCAACAGCTTTGCAGTCATACCAAGGTTACCTACACTATCGGCTTTAACCTGGTTATCGTCTGTCACGGCCAAAGAAAACCGGCCTTTTACCGGTGTCCCGTTTTTATCGGTCACCGTCATAGAAAGCCCTATGTTTTCCCGTTTCCCATAAATGGCTTTGTTTGTTTTGAAAGAAAACCTCAGGTTGTCTTTGTGATCAATGAACACGATACGCTCATTGAGTGGTGTTTTTCCACGAAGTAGCGTGAAACGTGTAATTCCGGCAGGGAACAACTCTTTAGCGATGGAAACAGACTTTTGACCCGCAGTAATTTCTTTTGAATAGGTGACCATGCCCCGGGAAGTGCCCACCAGGTAGTAAACACTATCCTTCACGATTGCGTTTGGAGTAGCCGCTATGTCAATCGATAAACTGGCCGCTTTTTCGTCGTTCAGCACATGGAGCACCGTACCCTCCGACTTCACAACAGGGAATACATAAGATTTTCCGGTGGCCTCTGGCTGTAAAAGTTTAGCGGTATAGCGTTCGCCGGCCAGGGGTGTAAACTCAAACGAACCCATGCCTTTATACAGACTGGAAAAGGTCTTCACTACATTGCCTTTGCTATCATAAATTTCCCCCGACACATCCGCTCCTTTACCGTCTTCAGCTAACGCTTTAAAACCGATGATAGATTTTAATCCGGCCACCAGGTTACCACCCTCCGGCAAAAACTGCAGGTCAATCAGCTGGTTCCTTTTTACGTTCAGCGGAATCTTGAGCCTTTGTCCCCCATCGTTCGGATGCAGACTTACTACCTCCAACCTGATGTTCCTGCCATCTGCCTTTTCCTTCAGCTCATATTTCAGCTTCAGTTTCCCATCGCTGCCGGTCTGCAGTTTCTGCGGCTTCGACAACTGGTTGCTGCCCTCCATGAGCTTTACCTCCACGTCCCGCAGCGATACCACCGTACGGTCCGGCCGGATCAGGTCAATATTCACCTCCAACTGGTCTTTCTCCAGTACACGGCTAAGTTTAGAACTGGACTGCACCAGCCAGGTGTCCCAGGTCGGCACCCCCAGGTAAAATCTTTGGGTAAAGAAATAATCCTCGCCAAAATTCTGCATCCAGTTGGTGTAAGCCCGCATAGTATAGCCGCCTTCATGAAATATTTTCCGGGGAAGGGGGATTTGTGCATAGGCGATCCCGTTTTTTACCGGCACGCTGATCCTTCTCACGGCCTCAGCAGTATCATCGTTCAGTTCGATGTACAGGAAGCCGCTTCTTTTGGAAGCTGCAAGTGTAGCGGCGTCAAATAAGTAGGCCTTAAACCAGAGCGTATCGCCGATGTTATAATAGGGTTTATCCGTATGGATGTACAGCTTTTCTGCCGGTAACCTTTGTTGGTATCCCTGAATGGCTTTCACCAGTTCAGCAGTTTTTCCCGAGGGGAGTTCCGGCAAACTGACTTGTCGGCCTTCTCCGCCAACTTCATAGTGGTACACTTGTCTGGCCAGTTCACCCGCCGCATTGATGCCTTCTACTACGACTTTATAATTGCCCGGTCCATCGGCATTAAAAAAGCTAAAACTGCCCTTCCCCAGGCTATCGGTCTTCAGTTTCGGGTTCCAGTAAATGGTCGAACGCAGGTCGGGCAGTTGCTGACTGATGTTCGGCCGGTCATATCTTGGCGCATAAAATTCCCTGGCCTTGTTAAAGCCTTTGGGCCGGATATTGGCAATAGCCGGATTATACCGTTTATTGCGTGCATAAGATCTGTTGGTATAAATGAGGATTGTGGGTTTGCCCAGCATCGCCACCAGGGCATTGTTGTTAATCACCACTTCTACTTTCAACACATCTGCAGGATCCAGTACATTGTTGTTGAAGATGTCATCTGCCTCCTGTGGGTCTATCCTCCTGCCGTTGACAATTACCTGCATCGGTAACCTCTCAAAACTTTGGGATCTCGGATCACGGGCATAAGGATATAAAGGCACCATATCCAGGGGCAGAAAAGTGACACCCTGCAACCGGCCATTGAGACAAGTTCCGAGATTCGAACAGGTTTCCCCGTTTCTCATTTTGAAGGTCTGATCGGCATGACCATCTGGAATGGTGTACCCGCCCTGCGAAACATATTGAGCGCTTTCCCGTCTTTTTGCCGTGATCTGTACCTCTTTTAATCTGTTTACGCGGCTCTGTCCGCCTGTCCTGCCCAGCAAATCATCTTGTTTCCTGCTGTTCTCCAGATAAGTCTTTGTGCTTTCTTCAATATTCGTGGTAAAACCCGGAATGTTCCAGTTCTTCCCGATCACCTGTCTTGGAATACTGTCCAGCAGCACTTCCACCTTATTGCTGTTTTTGTCGGTTCTCGCCTGTACGGCAAACCTAAGACTGTCGGCCAGCATGATCGGCAGGTACTTAAACCGTCCATCAGCGTCCGTCTTCGCCTGCTCCATGAAACCCGGCGTCAGCGACATCACCGTCACCTGCCCGTTCACCACAGGTTTACCCGACAGGGTCAGAACCCTGCCGGATATCTCTGTGCCGAGAGATTCTGCGGGGTACCGGGAGGTGCTGCCCGCAGTTGTTGTACTTAAAATATCTTTCCAGACAAATCTTCTGTAGCCTTGTGTCAGCATCAGATTGTCCAGTGCCTTGTTTACTTCGGCCGTATCTTTCCTGAAATAATAATTGGGTTCTTCGATGTAACCTTTTATGTCTGAGCTCAAAAGCATGCTCGAGAAGATCGTCGTCTCTGCGTTTTCATCATTCGGTACCTTGCTTTCATCGATCACTGACACCGAGAAGTTGCCCGCTACCGGTTTGCCTGATTTATCACGTGCCTCCATCTCAAGTTCCACCCTTTCCCTGCTCTTGTAGCTTTTCTTCGTTGAATTTAGGACCAGTTGCATCTGGTCTTTGGCCCGTATAAAAGCGATCCGTTCATTTATGGCCTCGCCCCGGCCGTCAAACAAAGTAAACTGGGCGATACCGCTTGGGAAGTCTTTCTTCATCAGCCACACTGAGTTTACCGCTTTATTGATCTTTACCGTGCTTGCAGATACTGTTTCCCCGCCAGAGTGCACCATCAGGTCTACTGCATAGGGAATCTGGTATTGTGCCGGAGAGGCATTGATCCGTACCAATACGCTGTCCGGACCAGGCTGGTAAACAGAAAGCACATAGCCCTGTTCTAAAGCTTTAGGCAGATCCAGCGTCTTTTCTGAACCGTCGCTAAAAGTCACTTTGGCTTTGTAAGTCTTGCCCGCTTCTGGACGGAAATTAAACACGCCCATACCGGCATGCAGGGTCTCAAAGTTTGACACTTCAATACCAGCATTATCTGTCACAACGCCCTTTACCCCAATACCCCTGCCACTGGCAGCCAAGACTTTAAAACCCATTCTCGAGTTGATGCCATTCACCAGGCTTCCCCCTTCAGGGAAAAACTGTACATCGCTGGCAGAAAGAGGGCTTGCAGCACCTTTATGATCAGTCACAGCCAGGCCGCCAACTGTTTTGTCCTTGCTTTTTAGTCCATATGCTGCGTCCGGACCCAGCGGGTCAGCCACCACAAAACTCTTGTCAAAAAAATATTCCTCTCCTGCATTCCGCATCCATTGCGTGTAAGCCCTGATCCGGAAATTACCGGCTCTGTATTCATCACCCAAGGTAAAATCCCCTAACGCCATACCCGCTGTAAGCGGCAGTTTCAAAGAACTCAACAAAGAATCTTTCTCGTCGATCAGTTCCACATACAGCGCTCCGCTCATTTTAGAAAGCTGGTGGCGGCTGCCGATGGTCACATAGGCTTTAAACCAGACCGTGTCGCCCAGCGCGTAGTACGGCTTGTCCATATGCAGGTATACTTTTTCCTGCGGGTTTTTATCCACCCATTTCTGTAGTGAACTAACCAACCGCTCGATCGGCTCTTCTGCTTTTGGGACAAAAGCCAGAAGGGCCAGAACGGCAATACACAATAGGATGAGGTTTGAGCGTTTCATATTTATTGAACTTTAATAACCGAAGTAAAACTGCCGATATTCCCGTCCATATCACTACCCTGAAGGTTTAGCGTATACGTCCCGGCCACATCCGAAGTATAAAAAACAACCCTGGCTTTGCCCTGACCATCAGTCAGCACATCAGGCTTCCAGTAAACCGTTGAACGAAAGTCAGGCTCCGCCGCATCCACAGATTTAGACGTGTATTTAGGACTGTAAAACTCCTGCGGACGCATCACCGGCAGAGGCCGAAGGGTAGCGACATTCGGTTTTCGGATCGTCTGCCAGCCATGTTTATTGCCGGTGGTGATCTCGATCACGGCAATCTCCCGTACGACGGGCGACAAAAAGTTTACCCTCGCATCAAGATACCTTTCAATGTAACCTGGTTTATAATAAGGCCACCTGGCAGCCGCATGTCCCGCCGCCCTGGCTGCCGCATTCATTTGCATGATTTCAGAACCACTCGGAAACTTGATGACCTGCTGTGGAAACTCGTAAGTCCCACTGGTATATTTGCGGCTATACATCACTTCCAGTCCCTTAAAATTGGCGATTTTCACTTCATTCAGTTCGTCAAACAGTTCCTGGGTAGCAGTCGTGTCACTGATGTGGATCGGCAATCCGCCTCCATCTATCGAAATCACCACCATATAGGCATTAAGTTTTAGAGTAGCAAAGCCATCCTGCTGGGTGATGCGGATCCCCGGTAATTTCTGTTTCAGCAGGGCATACAAACTCATTACCCCCGATTCTTTGATATCCTGTTCATCAAAAACGAGATCGGCATTACCCGGACCATTGCGGTTAAAGGAACCTTTGATGATCTTTTTGTCTATGATTTTCACTTCCTTCAGCGCGATGCCCGTCGTTTTCAGACTCCCCTCCTCTGCTTTTAAAGCCACATGTTTAACATAATTCAATTGCGCCACATCGCTGTTGACATACCAGGGCAAAATCTGGTCCCGCAATCGCTCCGGTACGGCTGGCGCCTTGAAGCGATCGACCGTCACCTCCCCAAAATTCATCGTCTTCCCTTTCGGTGTTTTGGCCTGGATGAAGAAAGATCCGGAATCAATCGGCGGGAGGTTTTCAAAAACATAATTGCCATGATCATCCGTAATCGTATTGGTGATGAAAAAGGGTTTTTGAGAAGAAATCAGGATCTGCGCACCTGCAACCCCCTTTCCTAACAAGTTGTTGACCAGTCCCTTGACCCTAAAGTGCTTTTCAGCGGCAAACAACACAGGTTTTGGCGCTAAAAAAGCTTCTTTCCAGTCGTAGCCCACCCATCCTTGCGTGAGCATCAGGTTGTCCAGCGCCTGCCAGCTGTCTTTATTTTGGCGGTTCAGGTAATAACCCGGAGTCTCGATTGTTCCCTTCAGATCAGCATTGACCAGCAATGCTGTAGCTATACTTTGGTCGCCCAGCGTATCTGGTTTCACCTGACTGTTGTCCGTTACTGCCAATGAAAAATTTCCTTTCAGGGGATTCCCGTCTTTGTCTTTCACTTCAAGCAGTACGGCTACGCTGTCTCTTTTAACATAGTTGCTTTTATTGGCTGTTAAAGAAACCCGGATGTTGTCCTTCTTGTCTATAAATACCATCCGCTCGTTCAGCGGCGTTTTGTTGCGCAGTACAGTAAACCGGGTAATACCGCTGGGAAATGCAGATTTTGGGATGCTGAACAGTCCCTTCTGCAGATCAATGGCACGTGCAAAAGTAACCAGTCCCCTCGAAGTTGCCATCAGGTAATAGGTACTATCCGTTTGTACTGCTTTTGCGCTGGAACTGAGCTGTACAACCAGCGAATCGTTTTGTTCCTCATTGTCAATGTGCAATACCGTGCCCTCTGGCCTGACCTTAGGCAGCTCAAATGTTTTGTCTGTTAGTCCGGGTTGATTGAGCCGCACCACATAGGTCTCACCGGCTTGCGGGTTAAATTCAAAAGCGCCCATACCATTATACAGGCTGCTGAATGAAGCAGTAAGACTACCTTTGCTATCGTAAATTTCTCCTGAAATGTTGATTCCCCTGCCGTCTTCGGCCAGGGCTTTAAACCCGACCAGAGATTTAAGACCTGCTACCAGATTTCCCCCTTCTGGTAAAAACTGCAGGTCTATGTGTTGGTCTCTGGCAACATTGAGTGGGACTACTAACAATTGGTTGTGGTCGCTGGGATGCAAACTCCTGATCTCTGCCTTGATGTTCCTGCCGTCCGCTTTGTCCTTTAAGTCATATTTGAATTCGAGTTTACCGTCGGCACCGGTCTGCAGTTTTTCTTTGGACAACACTTTAGTCCCTTCCATCATCCTGACCTCTACATCACGCAAAGCGGCGGCCGACTGATCTGGCCTGCTCAGAGTCAGTTCTGTCTGAAGCTGGTCTTTATCAGCGACCTTGTTGATTTTCGAACTGGATTTGACCAGCCAGGTATCTTTGGTAGGGACGCCAAAGTAAAACCGTTGCGTAAAGAAGTAATCGTCTCCAAAATTCTGCATCCAGTTGGTATATGCCCTCAACGTATAACCCCCTTCATGAAATATTTTTCTGTTCAGCGGAATCTGGGCATAGCCGACCCCGTCTTTTAGCGGGATGCTGATCCTTCGCACCGCTTCGGCAGTGTCATCGTTTAGCTCCAGGTACAATAGTCCGCTTCTTTTAGAAGCTGATAAACTGGCAGCGTCAAACAAATAAGCCTTAAACCAGATCGTATCGCCCAGGTTGTAATAAGGTTTATCGGTATGCACATACAGCTTCTCGGCCGCCTTGTTTTGCTGCAGGTTTTGCATCGCCTTTACCAGTTCAGCTGTATTTCCCGAAGGCAAATCTGCCAGTTGAGCTTGCGGCCCTGCTGTCACCTCATACTGGTAAACCTGCCTGGCCAGTTCACCTGCGGCGTTAATGCCTTCGACAATCACTTTATAACTGCCCGGCCCATCTGCATTAAAAAAACTAAAACTGCCCTTGCCCAGGCTGTCGGTCTTCAGTTTCGGGTTCCAGTAAATCGTAGAACGCAGGTCTGGCAACTGGTGCGCTATGTTTGGCCGGTCATACCTTGGCGCATAAAATTCCCTGGCCTTATTGAAGCCTTTGGGCTTGATGTTGGCAATTGAAGGGTTGTAAGGTGCTTTCTTTTGCCGCCTTGTATAAACCAGCATTGTTTTACCCACGTAGGAAATGAGTGCCTGGTTTGACCTGACCATGTCGATCTTCACAATGTCCTCCGGATCGACCAGACTTCCGGTCCAAAAATCAGCGATCTCCAGCGGGTCCAGTTTTCTTCCGTTCAGGATAATCCCTAAAGGAGCCTTTTTGCCTTCATACGACAAATAGGGATAATCGACATACTGTATTCGCTGAATGGTAATGGTATCTGACATCACGCCAATCAATCGCCCTGTCAGACAAACATTCAGGGAAGGACAATTCCCCGGATCTTTCAGGAAATAGGTCTGATCAGCACTCCCCTCAGGGATCCGCAAACCGCCCTGACTCGCATACTGGATGCTTTCACCTTTTTGCGCCTTAATTACTACCTCTTTCAACCGGTTCGCCCTACTTTGTCCGCCTGTCCTGCCCAGCAAATCATCTTGTTTCCGGCTGTTCTCCAGATAAGTCTTTGTGCTTTCTTCAATATTACTGGTAAAACCCGGAATGTTCCAGTTCTTGCCGATTACCTGTCTTGGAATGCTGTCCAGCAGCACTTCCACCTTATTGCTGTTTTTCTCCGTCCTCGCCTGTACGGCAAACCTAAGACTGTCGGCCAGCATGATCGGCAGATACTTAAACCTGCCATCCGCATCAGTCTTCGCCTGTTCCATAAAGCCCGGCGTCAGCGACATCACCGTCACCTGCCCGTTCACCACAGGTTTACCCGACAGGGTCAGAACCCTGCCGGATATCTCTGTGCCGAGAGATTCTGCGGGGTACCGGGAAGTGCTGCCCGCAGTTGTTGTGCTTAAAATATGTTTCCAGACAAAACGCCTATAGCCCTGAGTAAGCATCAGATTGTCCAGCGCCTTGTTTACCTCGGCCGTATCTTTCCTGAAATAATAATTGGGCTCTTCGATGTAACCCTTGATGTCTGAACTGAGCAGCATGCTCGAGAAGATGGTGGTCTCTGCGTTTTCGTCATTCGGCACCTTGCTTTCATCAATTACCGATACAGAGAAATTACCCGCGACCGGCTTCCCCGATTTATCACGTGCCTCCATGTCCAGTTCCACTCTTTCCCTGCTTTTGTAAACTTTCTTTGCCGAATTCAAGACCAATTGCATCTGGTCTTTGGCCCGGATAAAAGCGATCCGCTCATTTATTGCCTCGCCCCGGCCGTCAAACAAAGTAAACTGGGCGATGCCGCTCGGGAAGTCTTTCTTCATCAGCCAGACTGAGTTTACCGCCTTATTGATTTTTACGGTGGTTGCCGATACTGTTTCCCCGCCAGATTGTACCATCAGGTCTACCGCATAAGGGATCTGGTATTGCGCAGGCGAGGCGTTGATCCGCACCAATACGCTGTCCGGGCCAGGCTGGTAGACAGACAATACATAGCCCTGTTCTAAGGCCTTAGGCAGATCCATCGACTTTTCTGAACCATCACTAAAAGTCACTTTGGCTTTGTAAGTCTTGCCCGCTTCTGGGCGGAAGTTGAACACCCCCATACCGGCATGCAGGGTCTCAAAGTTCGACACTTCAATACCAGCATTATCTGTCACCACGCCCTTTACCCCGATACCCCTTCCATTGGCCGCCACTGCTTTAAAACCCATCCTCGAATTGATCCCGTTCACCAGGCTTCCCCCTTCAGGGAAAAACTGAACATCACTACCCGAAAGCTGCACCGCTTTTCCTTTATCAATTGCCGCAGAACCTGCATCGAGTGGATCTGCCACCACAAAACTCTTGTCAAAAAAGTATTCCTCGCCTGCATTTCGCATCCATTGCGTATAGGCCCTGATCCGGAAATTGCCTGCTTTATATTCATCACCCAAAGTAAAATCTCCTAACGCCATACCCGCTGTAAGCGGCAGTTTCAAAGAACTCAACAAAGAATCTTTCTCGTCAATCAGTTCCACATACAAGGCACCGCTTAGTTTAGAAAGCTGGTGGCGGCTGCCAATGGTCACATAGGCTTTAAACCAGACCGTGTCGCCCAGTGCGTAGTATGGCTTGTCCATGTGCAGGTATACTTTTTCCTGCGGGTTTTTATCCACCCATTTCTGTAGTGAACTAACCAACCGCTCGATCGGCTCTTCTGCTTTTGGGACAAAAGCCAGAAGAGCCAGAACGGCAATACACAATAGGATGAGGTTTGAGCGTTTCATGTCGTAATCTATACCTCTAAAGGCAACAACGACACCGCGATTGGGGACAAGCGCTGATAATATTTTATTTCTCGGTAACTACATAATCCATGGGGAGCATATCGCCTACTTTTTTATAGGCCCAAACACCCTCATAGAGCAGGGAGCCGGGATCATAGATCCCACCGTTTTCATAAAAACTGACGGATTGGGTGAGCTGGTAAACGAGCGAAATCTGGTATCTGGACAGGTCTTCAGGCCTGTTGATCTTAAACTCCGGATACCGCCGGAAATCGGATGACTCCTTTTCGCCTTTGTAGACAATATAAAGGGCATCTTTAAACTTCATCGTCATCAGTGGCAACAGTTTTTCCTTGATCAGGGAGTCGGCAGAAATCTCTTTTCTGACCAGCACCTCCAGCGTATCAGGCTCCGTTTTCATTTTGATCCAGTAATCCAGCGAATCACTGGCATGCCGCACTTTGATCTTTTTACGGAGGCTTTCCGAATAAAACTTGATACGCTTATCGATGTGGCTGTCAGCCAGTCGCTTTGCATTCCTGACCTTGATCATTTTGTTGATCACAAAGCCTTCCGGCTCATTCACATTGTTGTACAAAGACCTGAAAAAGTGCTGTGGAGAGCCTGCATAGGCCATCCTTCTTTTTTCCGCATAACGTTTTCTTTTGGCCACTATGGGTTCCAGCTCCTCAAAATAAGGATAGCCGTAAAACCGCACAAAATTCGTCTCTTCGTCCTTCTCAAAATAATCCAGCAAGTACTGCACCCGGTAGCCCAGGGACTTATTCTCTATCGTAATAAAATCGGTCGCCGTAGCCTTCAGGATATGTCTGACCGGATCATAATCGAACTGGATCACCTCCGGATTCAATATCTCACATTTACGGGCATTCTTTGAAGTGCCCAGAAAACTGTCCTTAAAGACATTCAAGCGATAAGGCCTGAAATAGTCCGGACGCACAACCACTTCGTTGAGTTCATGCACCATTTCCTCCATAGCCACATCAAATTCTGTAGAGCGGTCCACAATAATGGCGCTCTGACTGGCGGGCAGAAAGCCGATCATCTGCACCAGGATCGTATAATTTCCCGGCAAAAGACCCTTCAGCACATAATTCCCCTGTCCGTCTGCCACTGTAGCAATCTTGTAATTACTGACATAAACCGCAGCCCCAGGCAAGGGCTGTCCCCGCTGGTCGCGCACCATGCCACTAATGGTATACAATTTCTGAACTGCCTGTACAACCGTATCTTTCGCACTGACCATCACCACCTGATCGGCGATGGTATATTTCAAGGGCAGCCCGGAAAAGCAGGCATCCAGCGCCTGTTCTACGCTGACATCCTTCAAATGTACATTCACAGGCTTCAAATTTTCCAGGAGCTTTTCATTGTACAGAAAATCATAGGCAGTCTGCTTCCTGATCTCTTTAAATACGGCCTGCAATGTTGCATCCGTAACCTTTAAAGTGACCCGCTGGGCGAACCCAGTCATGCCGATAGTCATGAGGACAATGAAAATTGCAATCCTCATTTATTCCACTACTATCGATCTTCCATTTACCTTAAATTTAACCTCAGCGGCTACTTCCAGTGCACGCAGCACGGTAGACAGGTTTTTAGACCTGGATATCGCACCACCCAGATGCAGCACGCCACGATCGCCATGATCGGTGATTTTTACATTATACCAGCGTTCCAGCTGGCGCAATACGCTGCTGAAATCTTCTTCATCGAATACAAAGTCGCCGTTTTTCCAGGCCACTGTAGCCACAAGATCGGCATTGCCGACAAGCAGCTTGTTGCTGGCCACCTGTGACTGTTGACCGGGCAGCAATACCTTTTGTCCTGCGCCATTAGACACCTTCACGGAACCTTCCAGCAAAGTGGTTTTGGTCGCTTTTTCATCGCCATACGAGTTGACGTTGAAATGCGTGCCCAATACTTCCACTTGCTGCTGGTCGGTTTTCACAATAAAAGGATGTCGCTTGTCTTTTGCTACCTCAAAGTAAGCCTCACCGCTGAGTTGCACCTTGCGGTCTTTGAGATTGGCGAAATTAGCAGGATAGGTGATGGACGAAGCGGCATTGAGCCAGACCTTCGTACCGTCCGGGAGGACGACCTGGTATTGCTGCCCTTTCACAGTTGACAGCGTATTGAATACGTTTGAGAGCGTACCCATATCTTTGTTGGATTGACTTAAAGTATAGACTAATTTTCCGTCAGCAGTCTTGCTGACCGACACCCCGTTTTGCTCGGCAATTTTCCCATTGGCCGCAGCAGATAAAATAATCTTTTTGCCATTGGCCAGGGTCAGCGTAGCTGTTTGAATTCCAGGAGCAACATCAATGATTTTAGTGTCTTTATCAGCAACAACAGGTTTCAAAACATCAGTTTGCGGACTATTGAAGAAATAAAGACCGGAAACGATCAGGGCCATCGCCGCTGCCGCAGCAGCAGGATACCAAAGCTTCCTGGTTTTACCAGCAGGCGCTTGTTCAGGTACCAAGCCGGCCGACTGTCCTTTCATCAGGGCCTGATAAATCAGATCGCTCTCCTCCTGAAGTTCAGTCTCCGTCAAGACAGGAAGGTTATTCTTCCTGAAATAATGCAGCTTGTACTTCTCCTTTTGTTCCTCTTCCTGTTTATTTCTTTCCATTACATGGGATGATTATTGGCCTGATATCACTAAAGGCAACTCAGCAAGTGCAAATGGTGACAAGGCCTGATAAAAAATTTAAATAAATAACTAATATACTGGTTTACAGCAAAATAATTTTGAATAAACCATTCAATTGATGATAAATAGGACATAGATTATCAAACCCAACTTCAATTTGAGGTGCTTCATGGCCCGTTTCAACTGGGTATTGACCGTAGATTCAGCAACCGAAAGGTATTCGGCAATCTGTTTGGCCGTCATGTATTGTTTACTGCGCAGTTCGTAGACTTCCCGCATGCCCTTCGGCATCTCAGCAATGGTTTTTTCAATTACAGTACTGATGTCCTTCTCCCGGATCAGGTAATCTGTGCCAGTACTTTCCACATCCACATAAAAATTACCCTGTTCGGCGTATTTATTCAGCACCTGCTTGTGTTTGTAAATGTTATACACCTTATTGAGTACCGATTTATAAAGATAGCCGGATAGCGAGCCGCTAAAACTGAGGTTTGCACGGTTATTCAGCAACCAGGCAAACACATCCTGCACCACATCCCTCGCCTCTTCCTTATTTCCCAATTTGTGGTAAGCGTACAGATAAAGCGGTTTGTCATACCGGAGATAAATCTCCTTAAAGGCGGCGTCATCCCCCTGGCCAAATAGCCGGATCAGATCCTGTTCGTTATGGTTGTTATAGCCGGGCATACGCACCTGTTTGTTATTCTTTAATATTTGGTCCTATAAATATAAAAGAAATACCAGAAAAAAAGACTACTGGATTTAATTGTTAACGAAATATGCGGTGCATTTCGTAGAGGATACCTTAAATCAGCCTTACTAAACCATCAGGGAACCAGAGCATAGGGCAATTTTGCTTTCAATGCCGTAAGCGACAATTTCTGGACTTCTCCGCTGTCGTCGTTTGGAAAAAGCAGGCAGTACAGGATTTTTTTAGTCGGCGGATCAACGACAACTTTATAGCAATAATCCGGGACTACGACAGTATGACCTGGCTTCAAGAGCTTATCGGTGTAAATCCCACCTGCAATGATGAAAATCGGCTTCTTTTGCGACAACTCCCTCAACTTGGTTTCCCATTGCTTCCAAATCCCCCTGTTCAGCTTTACAGTCTGCGGGTAGCAGTTGTAATAACAGAAGGTCTCCTTATCCAAAGCGCAGTCATAGGCAAAATCCTCTGCATTGGCCAAATGGCCCTTGTCGTAGCCCGTTCCCGAATAATCATCGTCTCCCGCCGTCTTTTCATCACATTTTTTGAAACTGAAGCCGTCACGATCGCAATCGCCACCCCCTTTGCTCAATGTATAAGTGACATACAATGGATTCTTGACTTTATAGGAATAATAAGATTTATAAGCACTGGTCTGGATCACTTTATCAACCTGTTGCGCCAAGGCAGAGCAAGCGATGAAAAACGAGAGGACAACTAAATTGAATGCGCGAATGGATTTCATGAGAAACGTTTTATCTATTTATTAAAGAACATCTTATTTAAACTTACAATACTTTAAATGTATGTCTTTATATTTAAAGTATACAGGGATTTTTTATTATAATTGAAAAGAAATACAATCAACCACACATCCGTCTAAAACCGATTCGTTAAAGATGCAAAATGAAATCGCAGCCATCCTGACCTCCATAGCAACCTTCTTATTATATAAATTTTTCAGTAAAATCATTCCCGTTTCGAGCTCCTGGTACACTACAGACAAATCTTTAGCGCTCTTGAAGATCAAATACCGCGTGTTTGAAATCAAGTACATCAGTCTCACCTTTCTTTCAACTGCGGCACTGGCATTTTTCTTCTTCCAGTTGTTCCAGCTGATCACAGACTCCCGGACTGAGGGCATTGATGATGCCAGAATCCTGATTAAGCCTGACATGGCAATTTTGCTGCTTCCTGCAGTATTTGACGGCTTATTGGTTTCTGCAATACTGGCACCGATCTTTGGGGAGCGACACCTGCAAAACGATTGGAACGAATATATGGCCTACAACAACTTGAAATATAAATTCAATTATCAAAAGGGTATGACTTATATACTCCGCTTTGTCGGCATCCTCGTGATCCCGATGACGATATTTGCACTCGACATGTATTCTTCGTTTGGTGAACATAGTATCAAACTCAATCCTTTCCTCGGTATTGGTGTGAAAACTTATAATTATTCAGCGATTTCATCGCTCAGCAGAGTGATGAAGGTTAAAGCGCCGAATGGCGATATCCTGAACGAACCACATGTGGTCATCAAATTTAAAGATGGTGCAGAATGGAGTACCCGCTCAGATGGTTTTGACGATGAACAAAAAAATCAGGAAATCATCGACCTGGTTGCCAGCAAGACAAAAAAACAAATTACCACACAGGAATTTGCGGAATGAAGACTGGTGTCCGGAAACAGGAATTGTAATGGTTTAGGACTATACAGCTTGTACCTTAAAAGTATTCAGAATCGTAAGAGCTTCGGGTCTGGAACGTAAAGGCTTCGGATAAAGGTACCCTTTACCCGAAGCTCTTACGTTCCTTTTATGTTTCTGTCGTGTTCCTGCCCTTGGCCAGCACACTCGAAGGCTAATCTCATCATATTTATTATTTTTTATTCATTTTCGATTTCCGACCTCAATTGCCTCAAAAACTTAAGTTTACTTTCAATTCGTTGTTCAGCTTCATCAATCAGGGCTATAGTCTCAACTTTTTCATCCATAACATTGTAGACGAAGGCAATTAAGTCTTCCTGATATTGAATGTTATCTGGATAATATTTCACAAGCAATTTGTAAATGGTTTTTATATCAGTGAGATCATATGATGATAATCGTTCTTCCCGATCCACAAAATGTAAAACGTCAGCCAAAAAACTTAGAGCTTTATCATTTTGAAAGAAGCCTTCATCTATCTTCTCGAATTCAAGCACTAATCCTTCCTCGTCGTCGATATGTCTCTTTAAGTGATCAAGCTTTTTAGTCAAATCATCTTGGTTTTGCTCAAATTGAGCTATTACTTTCTTAATGTCCATTCGTACGTATTCAATCCATAATTACAATGGTCTTCATACAAGAAGATCAACTTTTAGACTCCTCATTAATTTCCAGAGCCCTTTTTCGACAATAAAGATAGCCTACAGTTACTACTCCTATTGAAAGCAATAAAAGTAATGTTCTATTTAAAGCTTGCTGGTCTAATATCTCTGCCTTGCGTATTTGGCGATCATGTATTTTTTCCAACTTCTCGCTATTTGTGGCCCCGGCATCGATTTTGATGCCACTATCCGACAACTCTACTTCATATTTATAACTCACTTGAAGGTTATAGTAAGCATATATTTCAAGAAAAAGTCCTAAAGCAAGGAAGAAGCCAATAATTTTTAATATTTTCATTTCTGTCTAATTACAAATGGTTCTACTATTTGTGGTTTTCTTTGCAGTATTTTCTAATC
>JAZKCT010000002.1:0-42472 GCA_040387995.1 Bacteroidota bacterium
GTTTCTTTTGTTTCCATACACTGATATTGTGTATAGCTTTTTTAGGAATGGACAAAATGGCTACCTAAGGCGTACAAAATCTAGTTTTTGGGAGTGATTTAATGAATGACTAAATATACTTAAATTACCGAAATTCAAAAAATAAAGCCTGCATATTTCTGAAAGGTATGGGCTGTAACCCTGTGTTTCGTGCAAAATTTCAGTCAATTTGGTTTATCACTAGTATTTTTCTTTCTAGTCCTATTCAACAGGCTCAGATTCTGATAATTTTCTTAAATTTGATTTACTTCTAATCTGACATGTAGGAAACTTTATTTTTAGTATTTTTGTATATATCATAATGAAGTATTACTATGGAGCTCATTTTAAAATCGAATAACGAAGAGAGTCTAGCAAAAATTATTGCTTTAGCTAAGAAGTTAAACGTTGTGATTGAAAAGAAGAATGCTGATTTTAGTAAGACTAGCAAGGCTAATCTAAAAAATCGTATTCTAAATTTCAAAGCTACAGGATCTTCTTCTTTTGGTGATGCAGCGGAATGGGAGCAACACCAACGTTCAGATCGTGAGTTACCTTTTTCATAAGAATGGCTTTTCTTTTAGACAGTAATGTTATCATTTATTCGTATTCCAGCGAATACGAATATCTAAGGGAGTTAGTTATAAATGAATCCTGTACAGTGTCAGAAATATCCAGAGTTGAAGTATTAGGTTATCATGGGTTGAAGAAAGAGGAAGAAAAGTATTTTAAGGATATTTTTGAATATGTACCTGCCATTCTTCCCGATCAGGATATTTTTGATCGAGCCATTGAAATCCGCAAAAAGTATAATCTGAAACTAGGCGACAGCTTAATTGCTGCTACAGCATCAGTACATGGGATTGAGATTTATACCCGAAATTTGAGCGACTTCGAAAGAGTTAAAGGGTTAAAATGTGTCAATCCGGTTCGTTAAGCCATTTTACATCCGTTTTTGTGGAAAAACTATAATGATCATTTGTATTTGGAGGTTTCGGCAATAGTAGACAGGTAATTCTGAAACCCGATCCGAAATTGTTTATTAGTACTACATTAGCTAAAAATTTAATAATGAAAGCGAATAGCTTTATTCTGATAGCAATAATGGTAAGCGCACCTTTCATTCTCCTGGCGCAAGTTTCCCAAAAAGTAATAATTGCAACTAATGATCTGCATAATTTGTATTGGGCAACTGGTCAGGACTCATTACTGTTGTTTTACAATAAGCTGATTCCCAAAAACAAGCCTGTCGCCGCACTCGTTATCCTTCCTGGCGGAGGCGAAACGTTGGACGATGTGATGAAACAGATAAGCTTACATAAGCTGGCTGTGGAAAAGGATATTCTTGTGGTGCTACCCTCGATAAACTGGGGGACAGTAAAAAAAGATGAAGAAATCAAATTTCTAAATACAATTTTCGAACAACTGGTGTCGGAGTATCAGATACCAAAAGATAAATTTATTCTGGGTGGATTTTCGGGAGGCGGTATGCTTGCACTGACCTATGCTGAACGGGCAAATTCTGGAGGCGAGACATTTCTTAAACCCAGAGCTATATTCGGCGTAGACCCACCTGTAGACTATGCACATCTCTGGAACCAGTGTGAAAGAGATGTCGAAAGAAACTTTTCAGAACCTGCCGTGTCGGAAGGGAAATATATCATGGAAGAATACCGAAAAGAATTTGGTGGCTCTCCTCAAGAGGTACCCCAAAATTATATCAAATATTCGATATACTCACATGACCAAAAAGATGGCGGAAATGCGAAATATCTTGCAACAACACCAATACTGTTGTACACTGAACCGGGAATTTCCTGGCAATTGCAAAACCGTCATCGGGATATATACGACTTAAATTGCACAGATATTTCAGCAATGATAAATCTATTGCAGTTGCAGGGAAATAAGAACGCAGAGGTGATTGTGACCCATAATAAAGGTAAGAGGCTAAACGGAGAAATACACCCTCATTCCTGGTCGGTCATGGATTCGGAGGAATGTTTGAATTGGATCTTACGGCAAATGGAAAAGTAAGAAAAAAACATTTTCAAAGCACCAACACCTCTCCATTGATTAAATTAAATTTCGAAGACTACTTAAATCGTCAAATTCATGAAGTTTTTTCCCCCCTACTAAATCTTCGAGAATTGCCTTGTCAATTCCGCATCAACTTGACCCGGCGCCATCTTGGCATACAATATAGCAGAAGGATTGAAGCTCTTGCTGTTCACGTAAAAATTGCCCGCAAAAGTATCTTCAAAGTACTGCAGCGAAAAGCCCACAATGCAAAGCACGCCCGGTATGATGTCAAACTCAAAAGTATGCGCAGGGATCACGCTGGAAGGAAAGGCATAGCTGACATCCAGGGAAGCTGGTGTGCAGGAGCGGATTCGGCCATGTTGCAAATCGACCATGATCGTATTGATCAGGATTTTACAGTTTGAGATGTTTTTCGGAAACCGCAGTTCTTCGGGTGCGTTCATTTCAGGGAAAGTAACTAGTAGCTTCGTCTCGCTAATGTCGATAATTGGCTTAACCAGAAACTGGTATCTCATCGGGGAATGGACGTTGAATTCAAATCCTGCCAAACCTTCAAAACTATCAGGTGAGAAATCATAGGTCTGGTCGGCTGCGTTTTTGGCCCTGTTCAGGCAGGACAGTACATCTGTATTGAGGCGATAAACGGCCGTTCCATCGTAATTTGAGGTAACGACATTGGACAGACATGCCCTGATCCAACCCGCCAGTTTGCTTGCTTTACCGAATGTGGCGGCCGCATTTTTTGTCGGCACGGTCATTTTTTCTGGAAAAAAATGCGGAAGCGCGGTTATGACCTGCGTATTTCTGTATTTTTTGTAAACATTGCCGCCCGCTGTACCGGTAATGAATTTGCCTTTTATTATTGCCATGTTGATTAATGTATTAAGTGCTGTATCTGCAGAGGCTTTGATCTACAAGTATCGGCTTGACTAAATTAATTAGAATCAGTTGATTAGCCAAGTACTATTAGGTACAGTTAGGTTCGTATTGGCCTATAGTTGGACTATTACTGGACTATAAGAAAGAGCAGATCGAGAGATGGGTGGGAGGCGGCTGGGTTTTAACATATTCCTGTTTTAACTAACTCCGTCTGAACTGTTAGGGAATCCAAGTGGTAGTCATGGCTATTGCTCAATCCTTGCAAGGTCTAAAAGGCCTTGTAAGGATTGAGCAAGGACCTTGATGAGATTGAGAAGAGGTTGAAACGGATAGACATTAATAGCAAATTTTCATGTTCCTAAAATTTTGAGATTTGATGCAAAAACTATTATTGGGTGGTTTTTAGACTGTTTTGGAGAAAGTTGTATACTTTAGCAGCAGTCGGAATTGGGTTGTTTTACCTCATCGATTTTGAGTAATTAACATTCGATCAGATCAGTAACTAGAGTATTAAATTTTAAAAATAGATATGTAAGGAGTTAATATTATAATTTTGCGAGATCTTCAAAAATATTGAAGCATTTGGCACCAAGAGCTTTGTCCCCCAAAAACTGGTAATTTTATACGGAACAAAGAGTAGGTGAAGAGTGCCCCGTGTAACAACGTGGGCCTATCTATTCGTTCCGTCGGTATACCAGTACCTTGGGGGGCGTTTAGGTAGGTACCCACGTTTTTGCATTTGTAATGGCTGCAATAATCAATTTGGTTCCTCCTTCTGAAAGTTCAATTATGATATCAGCCTTTGATGGTTAATTGACAATATGGAACAAACGGTAGCAGTGCGTACTCAGGTAAGGGATATCAGTTATCTCCTTCACAAATTAATAGACAAATACAATCCTTTGCAGATTTACTGTTTCCACAGGGATGAACAATCGAAGAAAGTGGAAGGCTGCTTTGGTTCTGTCCAAGATAGTGGCTACTGTGATTATTGGTTGTTGATGGTCACTGAGGGTGTTTCTCGAATTGAAAGTGCAGTTCAGGATTTTGCCAATGCGCACTATGAATTTGGGAAGGTTATTATTCTTGCGCATGGAAAAGAGGGGATTGATCGGTCAATAAATGATGGCTATCGGTTCTTTTCTAATGTGTACAGTACCGGGAAGTTGCTGTACAGCCGTGAGTTTTACATCAATCCGCTAACTCCCCTTGAGCCTGTATCGGTAGCCCATCAGGAAAAATCGGGGCGACGGTATGCGGATGGCATGTCCAGGGCAAGAGGTTTTTTGAATGGTGCAATTGAGTGCCTGGCGACTAAGGAGTATAATGTTTGCGCTTTTATGTTGCATCAGGCAGTGGAGCAGTGCTGCATTGCGCTGATCGGATTGCACATGGATTATCGGTGTGACATTCACAATTTGTATAGGTTGCTGATGCTGTGCCGGTGTTTTTCAGAGGTGCCGTATGGGTTGTTTATTACGGGTAGGGAAGAGGATCGGATTGTTTTTGATAAGTTAGTAAAGAGTTATAGTAGTGCGCGGTATGGAATGGATTTTAAGATTGAGGATGGAGAGATTGATTTGCTGTTGGAGAGGGTGAGGGGGTTGGTGGGGTTTATGCATTAAATTACAGTAGGGTTCGAGCCCCATCATCCACCCCGACACGGATATCATGATACCTGAAATAGCCGTACCGAACTTTTTTGCCACGGTGCGCACGGACACAGAACAGGTTTTAGGTGTGGTGGGCAATGACTACCAAATCTTGCAGAACGTCAACGCCTTCACTTTCTTTGATGCCATTGTAGGCGGCAACGACGGCATTTTATACGAGACGGCAGGCGCTTTATCAAATGGCGCTCGGATTTTTATCACGGCAAAACTGCCTGATTATATCCGTGTCGGGCGCAATGACTGCATTGAAAAATACCTTTTCCTGACAACCTCGCACGATAGTTTAGGCAGTATCCAAATTGCTTTTACGCCCATCAGGGTAGTATGTCGCAACGCGCTCAACGCCGCTTTGGCTAATCAGGTGAACGGCATTAAGATACGCCATACCGCTAGCGCAACCGATAAACTGAAAGAAGCGCACAAAATGCTGGGTATAGCCAATAACTTATCAGAGGAACTGGAGGCGATTTATAACCGCTGGTCAAGAGTAAGGATAACCGACAGGGAAGTCAAAAAGCTGATACAACTGGCCATGGCACCTAGCAAAGAGGTTTTAGCCAATGTGCAGAATGGAGCAGAAGAAGAACTTTCCACACACTTTAATAACATGGTGGAGGAAGTGTTCCAGTACGCCATGATTAGCCCGACCCAGCAGGAAGAGACCACTAAAGGGACTGTATTCGGTGCATTTAATGCGGTGACCGGCTACTTTCAAAACGTCCGCAACTTCAAAAGCGACGAAGCCAAATTCAAATCCATTATGTATGGCACAGGCCTAAACCGAAGCCAGTCGGCTTTTGACCTCTGCCACGAGTTTACGCAGCATGGCGCAGCGGCTTTACTATTTAATTAAAATCAGCAGGGAGCGCAGTCTCCCTGCTTTAACCTCTATTTTTATGAAATCCATCAATCAATATAACAACGTCGAAAAAGCAAGAACTTTGCACCAGCTTTTTCCAAATGAAATGAAAGCCTTTATCGCTTTTACCAAAGCGCATGCCGAAAACACCATCGCACAAAAAGAAGAATTAGCACGGCAATGGGACAGCGAGCCCTTTCAGTTCGATTTTTGGTTAACGCTCGCCGAGGAAGTGATTAAGAAAACCAAGTTCTACAACGGCAAACTGGTAACCAACAGCAAACTGTTTGCCGAACAATTATTTGACGGCTATTTAGCCATATATACCAATAATTGCTTTGACCTCTACGCCAAACAAGCAGAGTGCTCCAATAAATTCAAACAGGCGATTACCTTGTTTATCCTTCCCTAATCAGTTTATAGCCCCTTTGTGGGGCTATAATTCTATACCTACTGCTATGGTTTATTAATCCTGTTAAAAAGCTCAAATTTCCGCGCGGCCCTCCGGGCATGAAGCGTTTTTAAAGCCTTGAAATTTATTATGATATTTGGGGGATGTTTGATGACTACCAATTATATTATAAAGGGATATGAGCAATGACGTTTGGAATATCAATAGCGAAAATAAGGAGCATATTGATAGAGATATGGCACAGTTTGTACTTGAACAGGCCGATAAGTCGCTCAAGCATACAATAGACATTGCGGATAAGGCTACAAACAGGGCGTTTACCCTCCTTTTGATTTACTTGCCGGTAACATCGACACTTGTCGGGATACTCATAAATGAAATAAAGGAATCACATAAGTTCAGGATACTTGATATTTATTTTTTAGGCTCCTTAGTTGTTGTCTGCATGGTTGCGCTGTTAGCATTGATTAGGCTGATTTTTCCACGGGCGTCAATGGTACTTGGGAGAGAACCCAAAGATATATTGACCAATGACATGTTGCAGAATAGTCTGACAGCTGAAAATAAATTAAAAGCATTTCATTTAAATGAAATAAAGAACTACCAGGCTAGGATTACTTATAACCGCGAGCAAAATGCAAAGCGAATCGCATTAATATCAACGATATTAAAATGGACTGGCATTGCAGCCTTTATTTCAATAATTACTTATTTAATTATCTTGTCCCAATGGGTAGTTCAGTAGTAGTCGGTTGCGGCTGATCTACTGGTGTTTCTGGGTATTCATCCGGATCAACTTTTGAAAATTTCATAGTTTGTTATTGCGATTGTTGAATCAAATATACAACTATTAGCAATTTGCTGGAGGATGCGTTTCGACTTGGCTAGACATCTTTATTAGTTTGACCTGTATACTCCCCCTCATTCTGCTTTATCCTTACTAAGAAATGCTTAAATTTTTTAAATATATTTGGAATAAACCGAGCAATTCCAACTATGATCGAATCTCTATGTATTAAGAATATTGCGACATATGATAGTACAGGTATTGAAATTAAGGACCTGAAAAAGGTAAATTTTATATATGGTTCAAATGGTAGCGGTAAAACAACTTTTACTAAATACGTATATGCCCCGGGGGATAAGGCCTTTAACCATTGCTCGCTCAAATGGAAAAATGGGTTGCCGGTTAATGCTTTAGTTTACAATAAGGATTTCAGGGACAGGAATTTTGGGAATGGTAATTTTGATGGTGTCTTTACTTTAGGCGAAGCGACCAAAGAAGATATTGCTGTTATTGATGAAAAAAAGGTTGAGCGTCAAAAAATAAAAGACAAGGGTACCGAAAAGGCGGCTACCCTGGAAAAACAAAAAGAACTTAAACAGCAAAGAGATACAGCATTTAAAGATGATGTCTGGCAAAGCATTTATAAAAAGCATGAGAATGAGTTCAAAGAGGCTTTCAGAGGCTATATGGTTAAGGAAGCTTTTAAAACAAAATTGCTCACCGAATTCAAGAACAACAAAAGTGAATTACTTACTTATGACCAGTTAAAAGAACTGGCTAAAACCATATTTGGCGATGTGCCGACCGAACTATCCAAATTAAGCACTTTTGATTTCGACAGGCTAATAGCGATACAAGATGATGCAGTTTGGAGTAAAAAAATAGTTGGTAAGGCAGACGTTAATATCGCTAAACTCATACAGCGATTAAATATCAACGATTGGGTAAATGAGGGGCGGAAGCATTTACAAGATGACCAGACATGTCCATTTTGCCAAAACCAAACAATAACTGAAGGATTTAAAGATCAGTTAGAGAGCTATTTTGACGAATCGTTTCTTGCAGACACGTTATCAGTCACAACTTTGGCAGAGGAATACAATCGGATAGCGCTTAACATCGTCAATATCTTACAGCAGATTGAACTTGCAGAAAAGTCCAATAATGCATCAAAACTCAATCTGGAACTATTTTCCGCTTTCATAAATACCGTAAACAGCCAGTTCATTTCTAATCGGGAATTATTAAACAACAAAGTAAAAGAGCCTAGCCGAAGTATAACATTAGTTTCGGTCAAAGAGCAACTCGATAGTATTGCTGAATTGATCACGACGGCAAATACCGAGATCGTAGCCCATAATATTATTGTAGCTAATTTCACAAAGGAAAAGTCAAGTCTGATAGACAAAGTTTGGCGATACCTGGTTGAAGATAACAAACTCAAGATTGAAACTTTTAACAAGGACCAGTCCGGCTTACAGTTAGGTATCGACGCGCTAACTACCAATGTTGATACGTTAAGGTCGCAGCATAGTGATATCAATAAGGAAATAATAAAATTGAGCAAGAACGTAACCAGCATACAATCTTCTATCGATCAGATCAACCATACGCTTAGCTCGTACGGGTTTCATAATTTTTCCATTGTTCCATCGCCCGCAGAAAAAAATAAATACCAGATCCAAAGAGCTGACGGCAGTTTAGCAGATTCTACGTTAAGTGAAGGAGAAATAACCTTCATCACGTTTTTATACTTTTTACAGATTACCAAGGGCAGCATTTCTGAGGACAACATTTCAGAGGAGCGGATTTTAGTGATCGATGACCCCATCTCTAGCCTGGACAGCAACGTTTTATTTGTGATCAGTTCGATGGTAAAAGAGATCATAAAAGGGATTAAGAAGGATGTTGGTATTATCAAACAACTTATTCTGTTGACCCACAATGTGTATTTTCATAAGGAAGTGTCGTTTGTTGACGGGAAAAACCAGGACTGTAAAGACACATGCTTTTGGATACTCCGCAGAAATAATAACATCAGTTCCATCCAATGTTTTGAACACAAGAACCCGATTCAAAGTTCCTATGAAATTCTGTGGATGGAATTGAAAAATCGAAATAATAGTTCCGGTTTAACTATTCAAAACACCATGAGAAGGATCATTGAGAATTACTTTAAACTCCTTGGGAAATATGGCGATGATAAATTGATCCAGAAATTTTCTAATGTCCAGGAGCAGGAGATTTGCAGGTCGTTATTATGCTGGATAAACGATGGATCTCACACTATCCCTGACGATATTTTTATAGAACGGCAGGAAGACACGGTTGACAAGTACTTTGAAGTGTTCCAAAATATTTTTATTCATACCGATCATCATGAACATTATAAAATGATGATGGGAGAAATAAGTGTAAACTAAAAAACTGCATGCCGCTTTACCATTATACTTCGCTGGACACTTTTCTAAAATATATCATGCCAAGCAAGACGCTGAGGACAAACAGTCTCGCTCAAATGAATGATCCCCGTGAATCGCATGAATGGGCTTTCGGCAGCATCAATTTACCGTTGGAAGAATTATTTCCCGGCTATTATTCTGAAAAAACACACATTGATTGCCAGTTCAAATTCGGTCAAATGGTTAAAGACCGTTTTCAGGTCATCTGCTTCTCTGGCGCAAATAAGAAGGGCTGGGATAATGAAATGATGTGGGCGCATTATGGAGACAGGCACAAAGGTGTTTGCCTGGAATTTGATGAAGGAAAGTTGTTGGCAGCTGTAAATTATGCCTCACCTGATATCAAATATCAGGTGAGGAATGTAAATTACGAACAGAAGCGAAAAAAGAAACCATGGATAAATTGGGATAGGAAAATATCACATGAGGAAAATTTTACCAATTTTTTAGAGGTGTTAAGCGACGACACTGTTTTTAGCAAATCACACTTTTGGGAGTTGGAGGATGAAAAAAGAATCATATTTTTCAACGAAAGGGATTATTTATTCATTCCGTTTGATAGTGCGCTCACGGCAGTCCATATAGGATTGGGCATACCCAAGTCACAACATGATGAAATATTTAACGTAGTGTCAGGATTCGGAATCAAGTTGTATGTAATGATTTATGACAATAATAATTATAAAAGGTGGTCACTAACCAAAAAAGATCATCAATGGTGGACAACTGATGAGTAGTGAAATGGAATTAATTTTAGGCATTCGTACACTTACGCAGTAGCAAGTGTATACGTTTATCAGCTGAAATTATACATTGCATATCAATTTACAACTATAAGTATAGAATATAATGATCGAATGGTTAGCAGAAATTGAGTCGAGGCTTATCAAAAGCAAACTCTATAGAACGTTTAAAAGTAAAGCCAAACTAGAAGGGGATGCAATAGAGGGTCAAGTAACCTCACTTGTGATTTCTGGAGTGAAGGATGCATATGAAAAATCCAAATTGATTTTGAAATATATGCCGGAGTACACCTTACATGACGGTGAACATCTTTTCCGTGTTCTATATAATATGGAAAAGTTAATTCCGGATGAAAATATTGAAAAATTGTCGGTTCCTGATATGATGCTTTTGATTCTAGCAGCATTTTTTCATGATCTAGGAATGGCACCATATGAATCTGAAATTCGGGCATGGAAGAAAGATTGGATTGGCAGCGAGCCTGATCTTGATGAAGAAAGAACGTTTTCCGAGTATGAAAGATTCAGTAAAACTTATCCTGATAAAAGGGAAGAGATAAATAGACTATTGTTAAAAAAGCAGTATGCGAAAGCTCAACTGCTGGAAGATTATATGATCTCGCAGTATATCCGTACTACTCATGCACAACGCGCTAAAGAAATCATAGGAAGGGAATGGAAGAATCGTGTTAAATATCGCGATACTGATCTCACGCAAGAGCTAGCGCAGCTATGTTTTAGCCATAATGAAGACTCCCTAGAATTACTAAAACTTGAATCCTCATTACTGTGCGGAGAAGATACGACTGTCAATTTACAGTTTGTAGGGGTTATTCTTAGACTTTCCGATTTGCTAGATTTTGACGCCAAGCGAACTCCCGATGTTTTATTTTCACACCTTGCGGTGCGAAACCCCGTATCTCTTGAAGAATGGCAAAAGCATCGTTCTATGCAGGCCTGGAAAATTACAAAAGATGAAATAAGTTTTTCAGCTAAATGTTCACATCCTGCAATTGAAGCGAGTATCAGAAAATTCTGTGACTACATTGATGATGAATTAAAAAATTGTGGAATAATCATAGCAAAAATGCCTGCTGATCCAACAGGCAGACCAAGCCAATATAAAATCCCACTGCCTGTTAGAGTGACCAGAGATAAAATAGAAGCAGAGAAAGACATAATAACTGGAGAACCAATTTATTATTATGAAAATACATCGTTCGAACTTAATAAAAATCAGGTGATTGAATTATTAATGGGTACTAAGCTTTACGGAAACCCAGAAGTTGCATTGCGTGAGTTGCTGCAAAATTCAAGAGATGCGTGCAAGCTAAGTATGGCACTACATGAAAAATGGGGAGATCCATATGAGCCAGAGGTCATTGTTAAATATTACACCGTTGATGGTGATGATTATTTAGAGGTTAATGATAACGGCATTGGAATGAATAAAGAGATCATTGATAAATTTTATTCTAAAGTGGGCTCGTCTTTCTATAAGTCACGCGATTTCTACGAATTAAAAGCCAAATCCGAGCTGGATTTTATTCCCGTATCTGAGTTCGGGATAGGTATTTTATCATGTTTTATGATAGCAGATTCAATAGAGGTTGAAACGAAGCGATTGAAAGAACAATTTGATTATGATAAGCCGCTCAAAATTATAATCGAAGGGCATGACAGTATCTTTACGATTTTAAAAAGCAATAAGAAAGCCCCTGGTACTTCCACCAAGCTGTTATTAAGAGAGAAAAATCCTTGGAAGAAAATGACTGAGGAAGAATTTATTAGCTCTGTAAAAAAAGTATTCCCTAATCCTCCTTTTAAAGTCACCATTGAAACCGATAAAGAAAAAATAACCTATACTCACGAGGACTTTAAGACAATTGACGTTGAGGAGCTTAAAGATTACACCTGGAAAAATGAGGAGAATATCAGGGAATTGAAAATTTCTATCAATGAGGGTGGGTACTATGGCAACGCATTAGTCGGAATATTAGAAAAAGACGGTGTTCCAGTGAGCAATATCAATAAGTTATCAAAAGAGATTGAGATTGATGGAGAGTTCTTTAATCTGAATATGGAAATCCGATTAGGTGAGAATGAAATCAATAAGAGCAGTTCAACAATAGACATCAATGATGAAGGTCAGATTAAAGCAAGTGCACACCAGTCTACCTTAGCCAAATCGAAGTCAAGGTTTTCTCTACATGGTATTAATTACGCTGGGAATTTGTTTCCTGAATATTATAACAGAGATAAAAAGTCTATGCTAAAGTGGCCACTTTCTATTCTATTAATATTGGATGTGCAAGGGAAAGACGGATTGGATCTTAATTCGGCCCGCAATGAGATAATTTACAACGAGAAGTGGAATAATTTTGAACAAACACTTTCGTATCTTATATGCAAAGAAATGATGAAAAATTTAGATACTATCTATTGGACTCAACTGGTCGACATACTTGAAAAAACTGGTAAATCGGAAAACTTTAAAGAAGGATTGGGGAAAGTTCTTAGTCACTCGAAAATTGATTAAAATGAATCTGAAATTTATCTTGTAAGGAAAAAAATGGAATGTTATTTAAGCAGTTCTTTTTAAATGATATTGATGAGGGTTACGTATATTTGGGCATATAAGCATTTCATCTATTTAGATGCTAGTGCGTTTGAAAAGCAAAGGCTATGAAAATTCATAAACTTACATTAAAAAATTACCGCTGCTTTGATGAGTTTGAGATTCTTTTTCCTGATTCTTATACTGACGAATCAAAAGAGCGTAAGGATTTAAATCTTCATGTGCTGCTTGCACCAAATATGGCGGGAAAAAGTGCAATATTAAAAGCGATACGAATCGGCATAGCAACTATTCTTCAAAAAGTCAAGGTAAATGTTGCCGGTCAATATTCACTAAATATCAGTAGCCGGGAGCATCGTGTCATTGGCAATAATCCATTCTCAGATATTGCACGGGAGGTAGAAATTATCCTTCTTGCAACATTTGAAAATTTGTCTCATGGTGCAATGGAAGATAAGACTTATGAGTGGAAACGGTATAAGGAAGATTATTCAGGAAGGAATACAAAAACCAGCCATATTCAAAATGACATTGCAAAGGATGTTAATTCCACATTCAATAAAGTGTCAGAGCTTAAAATAGGTGTTATTCCATTGTTTATGTTCATAGGTACCGAGTATATTCATCAACAAAAGCCTGTTACCGATACGTTAACGCAAGATGGCTCGATAAAACAAGGATATTGGTACTGCTTGGACGACAAAAGTATGGAATCCTATGTTTTCGACTGGTTTCAGAAGCTATATGTAACGACAGTAGAGCAGCAGCGTAGTGAATTGGCCAATGCATTCTATGATACATTTGCTGCTGATACTATACATACGTTTAAAAAAGCAGTCCAAATTATCTTGCCTGATATAATTAATGTCGACTGGATTCGTAATATCTTCGTTAAATCGGACAAGTATATGCTTGCTTTTCAAATCGCTTCTGAAGGTATTAGGACTTACGATATGTTGAGCGATGGCTATAGATATTTGGTTCTATTGATTGGCGAACTAGTAACAAGAGCCACTTTGCTTAATAAACATTTGGGACGTGATGTGCTGTCGGAAATTACAGGTATTGTGCTTATTGATGAATTTGGTATCCATTTACATCCGAATTTACAGTCGGATACATTAACTCGGCTTTCAAAACTTTTTCCAAAGGTTCAATTTATTGTGACTACTCATTCTCCACTATTAATAAACGGGTTAAGAAAGGAGCAATTACATATCATTTCTGAAAATGAAGATGGACACAGAACAGCTCAGCATCCAGATGAGGACGCAATTGGTTTGGGTGCAGAAGGTATATTGAGGGAAATGTTTGGGCTGGACAGCACGTTTGATGAAAAGTCAGTTCAGCTTAACGAAGAATACAAAGTTCTACTTAAGAAAAAAAACGCCTACGAAATTTCGGACGAAGACTTGCAACGGTTCGAAGATTTATCGAAAATACTTGCTCCGGTCAGACTCGACCCAACTTTGACAATTACTGAAGACGACCCTGTAATTGAAATTGTGAAAGACCGACTTAAGGAGGAAACAGAAAAGTTTGAAAAGTCTGTAGTGAATACTCAAGATTTACACAGTCGGGTAAATTCTATCATGGACGATCTATTGAAAGGATAATATGGTTTTTATTAACTTTCCAAGGATTGACTTAGACACTCACGCAGATTTAGCTACATGGCGCACTAAAGCCAATTTTACTGAAGGCGACTGGAAGATTCTAAAAGAATTTCTGACGGAACAGTGCCGTTTCTTTCCCGGTATTCATGCAATACATAAATGCTGGTACACCGAATTACCTCAAGGCGATAATTATGCGCTAGATGTAGAGCATTTTAGGCCGAAACGTTCCGCACGTCCATTAGATGCCAAGCAAGTAAACCGGATAGAAAAGGAAGTTGGTTATAAGTTTTATCAAAATTTGACATCAACTCCTTATCCCTGGTTGGAATTTGATTATAGAAATTACAGGATTACAACAGCCCTTCCAAATAGGGGCGGCGCGAAACATGATTTTTTCCCCGTTGCTCACAATAGCAGTCGTTTGTCAACTCCGCAGGAACCGTGGACGATTAGAGAATATAATTTATTGTTAGACCCGGTTGACCGTCATGATTCAGATCTACTGGTTGTCTTGCCAAACGGGACTATTTTACCGCGCTCCCCTAAAACTTCCTTATCAAGACTGGAGTTCGATAATTATGCAGCAAATTGGCAGTTAGATGGTTTTAACTACTTACGAGCCATACTTACAATTATAGTTTATCGGTTAGACGACCGGATTTTAGTTAATGGACGTAAGGAAGTATTCTCAGATACAACAGAATCAATTACTTTGCTGCTAGAGCTATTGAGTGTTCCACAAGTATCTTCTGCAATAACAAATGCCTATATAGAACAGTTGATTAGAAAAGTCTTACCATCTGCTCCCTTTGCATTAGCAGCGAGGTCTGCTCTGGCATCTTATGTTGTTCCGCAGGCTAAGGAGGCTGTTTTGAAGCCTATATACCAAGTCTTATCCTCAACGATTAATACCCGCTTACAACAGGAAATGGTATCAAAAGTGATTGATTGGACCCGGTCATAAGCATAAATGTTCATCCGTGAGAAAAACGGTAGTACTGATTCTGACGATTCAGTACTACCGATATAATATTGCATGCAATTATACGAGGTCAAATAGGACTATTATCGCCTTGCTCCATCTCATTATATTCTTTCAATCTTTCAGGAAAATCAGCCAACCACTTCAAATCAGCGACAAATCTCGATGTAATTTGTACCGATAAGCACCCTTTGACTAGATTATTAACTTAAAAAGATAAAGCAAATGCAAAAATTTCAGCAGGTAAAAGACCTCGTGGCATCCATTGAGGCAGATGTAGCAAAATTCTATAATCAGAATAACGGTGCCGCTGGCACTAGGGTTCGTAAAGGTATGCAGGGCTTGAAAGTGCTGGTAGGTGAGATCCGTAAGGAGATTACGGAGAAGAAGAACAGTAAGTAATCGTAATTAATTATCAAACAGAGCTGGCGGAAACGTCAGCTTTTTTTATGTTCAAAATTTCAAAAAAGGTATGTGATATGGTAACTAAAAAATTAATTTCCTGACTGTCAATTTGATATGAAAAAGAGTGATTTTAGTGGGTTACCTTTTTGGGGTTTGTAGTATAAAGTTATTGCCTACCTGCAATTTAGCAGTAGCTTAAAACTGAATTCGACCAGTTAGTAGTGGAATGGTCAATCCACATTATGACTTAAGTATTTACAGCCATCCGTTCCGAAGCGGTGTGCAAAAGTAAAAACTTATTTTAAATACGCAAATAATTAATTGTAATTATTTAATAATAAATATAATACAATTGGGATTTGCTTTTGTTTATACCTGCCAAAAATTGGTAGGTTTTATTAAAATTTTTAAAACAAGTTATAAAAAAATGAAGAAAAAATATCTAGTAACGTTTGACGCTCACAATGATCACGAACGTATTATTAAAGATTTGATTGCCAAAGGATGGCACTCAGTTATGCAAGGTAAAAATGGGAACGGCCAAGATGTGATCATTTATATGCCAAACACTACATGGTACAAAGAATTTAACTCCGCCAAACTTGCGAGCGAAGAGTTAAAGTCTATTGTTGGCATATTGAATTTAATAAGGCACAATGTTGTTGCATTTACAGAGTTTTATGGTGGTACTGCCAATCCAATGGCACATCAGATTGAAGAAGCAAAAAAAATGGGGCTTAAATCAGCAGCATAAAATCAGTCTACGCCGATAGATAATTTGCAGGGTGCTAGAAATAGCACCCTTTTTAAACCAGCCGAAAGGATTCTAATTTAAACTGGTTTTCCATCGGTTTAATTTTAGAAACTGTAACTTCTGGATATCTTTTTTTGCAGAGTTCTAAAATTACCTTTTCATTTTCGGCAGACACTCGTGTTCCCAGATACACACTATTAAAGGCTCTTTGGTCTACTCCAGCAATAAACTTGGAAATATCGTTAAACTGCAAGCCCTTCATAATAATTCTTATTTCTTCTTCATATGACCATACGTTAGATTTCGTTTTCAGCCATCTTACGATGGACTCTATCTTGTGTTCATAGTAACTTAATGGAGAAAATGTATCTGTATAGTCTGCCAGAACAACCATTTTTTCAGTTGAATGGCGATCCATGCTAAGGTAAAGTTCTAATAGGTTGAAGCCAATGCATATGCCCTTATGTGAATCCGCATAGTGAGACCACATTAGCAGATTGTCGTTCTTTCTACTAAAGCAACTCACGCCCCGATCAACCAATTCATTGTCCATACCCTTTGTTTCTAAAAGGTTAATGGCTACTTCATCAGGTGTCTTGCTCATTTTAGCTAGCATCTTGGCTTTCTCGGCTGTATCTAGATGGGCAAAATACTGATCTATCAAACTTTGACGATAATTTTTTGGAACTTTTTTGAAGTCTACCAGCTTTATAAAACAATCATATGGGTCATTAAAAGATAGGGGATGGCTAAAAGCTATTGTGCTATTCTCTAATGTCAGTAGACCTGTATCAAAATTTATGTATTTGTAAATTACTGGGCTATTTGATACAATATCCAGCAATTGAAGCTTAATGAGTTCCTGAAAATCACTTTCTGACCGAACTGACATGTACTATAGAGAACTGAATTTAGATGTCGAATTAATTAGCGATTTTGCTTCGAAATGAGAATGGATGGTTTCCAAGAACTGCACTTCTTCTCTATTCAATCTTTTTTCTTTCGTGCCCTCGTGGGCCCAAAGGTTTCTATAAGAGTTGAAGAAGGAAATCCATTTAAGCTTTTCAGGTTTGCTGTGGAATCCATGTCCGACATTAATGGAAAAATCACCCTCGAACGTTCTGAAATTCAACTTTTCTTCTTCACTCGAAGGAACTTTAGTCCAATATTTTTCAATTATAACCTTATAGTCTGTTATGTTGGAGATTTCAGAGATAGTGTTCAGTCTTTTTCAGACCAAAGTGTCCACTTCAACTTTGCCACACAGCTGCCGTCGTGTTTGGAACTGTCACTACCCTTATTTAGTCAGATCCGACAGGTCAAATTAACGTTCTCAATTGCTCATCAGGATCATTCTCTACAAGTGCCTTTCCAAATCATAAATCCTTGACCTTAGCGCTTCGCTAAGCCATTAAAATCTGAATCAGGACTAACTGGATCAAACAGCAAAAGAACATCTGTAATGTGCTTAAAATCAGTCAAATGGACAGTTTACATGGTAATTACTGCACACTTTGAAGCGAAAGGAATGGCGGGTTTCAGAATTACTTGTCTACTATTGCCGAAACCTCCACTAAACAACTCCAACTCTATACCTCTGCATAGACCTTCAGCAGTACAGATGAACTTTCTAGGTATTCCATTACTACCACATCACCATCATGAAAGCAATGAGATTCAGCTGCGGGGTAGATAAACTTCTTTTTCAAAAATGCTTTAGGCAAATTTTCCAGATGCAGTTCAAACTGTTCATTTCCTATCCACGACTTGCGTGATATATTCGGCCTGAAGACTGACTTTTGGCCGTTCCGCAAATCAGTTCTAAGGTTGTAAACAGAAATCTTGTAGGAATAACCAATAAAACAAGCAAACACAAAGAAAAAGATCAGGAACGCCTTCGGATATTCCATCTGTTCAATAAGAGCCGGGGTCCGTTTTCCTTGTACAAAGGGTAATGCAAAAGATAAACCCATCAGAGCAGCAGACATCCACAATATAGTTTTTTGTGCCTTTGGATATAAAATGGTTTCAGTCCGTTCTATCTCGGCAGCCGAAAGCGGAGCAAATCCAGACTCGTTTTCTAATTTCATTATTGGAGGTTAATTGAAGCGTATATTTGGTTATTTAAATTCTGTTCAAAGATAAATATTATCTGGTATCCCTTAACAATAAATAATAATATTCCCAAAAGCTTCACTACGCTCACCATTCTTTTTAAATGCACGGGAAAAAAATCACTTTATAAATTAAAGGGATTGGTTATCAGTATGCTTGATATTTTACGAGAAAATAATCCCGAAACATTTTTGAAAAATGAAAACATTCTCTATCTTTGCAGTCCTAAATAAATCCTAACTGCGGAAGTGGCGTAATTGGTAGCCGCACCAGACTTAGGATCTGGCGCTTCACGGCGTGGGGGTTCGAGTCCCTTCTTCCGCACAAACATCAAAAGCAGTCCAATCGGGCTGCTTTTTGTTTTTATAGTCACAATCTGGACACAATTTATATAGCGTATACTAAGGCAAATCTGTCTGCACAGTTCCAGCGTTTCAAAACAAAAGAGGAGCAGTAAGAGTTTGTTATAGTTGTATGCGCAAACTACTCTCATTCCTGGCCTTCGTCTTTTTTACGGAATGTTGTTTTGCACAACAAAGCGCTAATACAAAATCTCCTGCTTCCTATTCGGGTACTTTATTAACTGAGGTGTATAAAAACGGCTTTCGGAATACCAAGCGGATGTTGTATGTCAGCAATCGGGCAGGGGATAGTCTTGCTGTTTATACCACTACCGGTGCTGTAATTAACGAAGGGATAGTTTATCATCTTGCTGTTGCGAATGATGCCGTTTCTTTAATTGCCAAACCGGTTGATGAGAATGAACCGGCAGATAGCTTGACGATCCGCTTTGATGATGCAACGCAAGGTGTTTTTATTAATAAAGACAGCTACATACTTTATCCTGCATATTTCAGCGAGTTTAAACAGGCTGTGCTTGTCAAACATTCGGTAATGGCCGTCTTTGGTTTGTTGCAGGACAAGCTTGGAGATTATCCTATTCCAAATGTTTTGCCACTCTTATTGTTTTCTCCTAAGATGGGGACGGCCAAAGGCATCCAGCAAGCCAGGGTCGTGACTGCAAGGAGTCAATCTGACGAGGTGACAGATACCTGGAATTGCGTTTATCATTACAACAAAAATGGTAAACTGAGTACGGTCAACGCCTCGGCTGATCAGGCTGTCTATTTTACTAAAAACATCAGTTATAGCGCAACAAGCGTAAGTACGATCAAATATTACCGGAACATTGAAGATCGTCAGGTCACCGACGGATTGATCACTTACACGCCAGGGAATGCGGCGATATTGAAATGTCAGGAAGAAGTGCTGGAAACAGGGAAAAACCGGGAGACCAGTTTACAATTTACGCTCAGGAAGAAAGCGCTTGGTCCGATAAAAAGCATGGTGATGTCGCGAACCGAAGTTTTACGTCTCATTAAATAATTCGATCCTATAATAGAACCAATCTATGAGAAACCTAATCTATATCCTTTTCTGTTTGACTGCGGTAGCTTGTAATTCTAACCAGCAAAGCAAAGCCGAAACCGATTCTACAAAGAATACTGCTGTGAACTCTGCCAATGCGGGGCCTTTTGACCTGGCCAGGCTATCATTGAACGAAAACCTGACCGACCTGATGGCGGCTCAGTCGGTTAAGGCGGAACCAAAAGATACGCTGGACACCTCAATATGGGGTTTTGAGGTTTTCAGGAGCAGTGACGCGAAAGTGCTGCGGTTTGAGGATACAGACTTGTCTGGCGCAACCGGGAAAAACAAAAACCATGTCGTCTTTCATTATGAGGGAAAGACAGGGCAATTGGCAGGTTATCAATTGAAATTGTATAACCAGGCTCAGACAGATGCTTTGATTGGCCTGCTGGATAAAGCGACTAAGCTGATCTTTAAGCAAACAAAGGTTGCTAAGGGTGCGATAGAGCTCGATGTGAACGGGGATGAAGTGAAAGCTGGGAAGAGCGAGCGGAAGACCTTTCGGGTATGGGAAAACAAGAGCAGTGGCTTATCGTACTTCCTTACTGAAAACGGCTCTGGGCAAAACCTGACTACGGAACTCATCGTTTTAAAGCCATCAACTCAATTTGGCAAGGACTGGATTGCTGCACTTCAACTGGACTGGTACAAAAATGAAAAAAGTGAAGCGTTGTAAGATCGGTGTTTTAATAGGCTGTATGCTTTGGGCTTTTACAGGATTTGCCCAGACCAAAGCGGAGCTGAAAGCATCAAAGAAGCTATTTGAGGGTAGTTGGGTCAACACAAAGGCGCAGCGGCACCTGACCATTTCTTTTGATGGTGCTGATTATGCAACCATCAATGACTGGCATGGCAAATGGAGCGATGACAACAATACCATTGATGCGTATAAGGCATTTGTAAATAAAAGCATACTCGTGATGCCGGAAGACAAGACAGACCTGCGCTGTCCGTATTGTGAGATCCTGAGAAAGGAAAACGCACTTCTGTACCGCTGCCGGGGGATGAACACCAAGGATAAACGCTTTATTGAACAAATTTTGTTTGTGCGGGAAAAGAACTGAGCTATAAACGCAGGGGCTTGAAATTGTTTGTTTAAGCAGATGAAAAATACAAGAAAAAGATATACTTTTGCACCTCTAAATGAGTTCCTTGTTAAGAAATTGTTTCTGCAGGGGTACTCATTAAAATTCCTCCTCTCTATGTGCGGGGATCTTGAACGAGACGACTATAAAAATTGATTCGAAAAAATGAACATTACACAGGAAAAAATTAACGACCTAAATGCAGTTGTAAAGATCAAAATTGCGCCTGCAGATTACACTGAAAAGGTTGATAAAACGATTAAAGAACAAGCTAAAAAAGCCAATCTTCCGGGTTTCCGTAAAGGAATGGTTCCTCCTGCACACATCAAAAAGATGTACGGCAGAAGCATCCTGGTTGAGGAGATCAATAACCTGTTGAGCGAAACATTAAATAAACACCTTACCGACAACAAAGTAGAGATCCTGGGTCAGCCTTTGCCGATCCTGGACGATACCAAAGAATTCAAATGGGACAATACGGACGAGTTTGAGTTTGACTATGAGGTTGGACTGGCTCCGGCGGTAGATGTTGCCATTACTGCTAAAGATAAATTTACGGAATATCAGGTTAAGGCTGACGAAGAGACACTGGCTTCAAGGATCAAAAACATCCGCAGAAGCTATGGCAAAATGACAAACCCTGAAGTTTCGGCAGAAGATGACGTCATATATGCCGAATTAGCACAGTTGGGTGCCGATGGTTCACTTTTTGAAGGTGGCATTGTAGCAACTGGTTCTATTCGTTTAGACCAGGTGGTGGATAAAGAGATTTTAACATCTCTGATCGGTTTGAAAAAGGACGATGTGGTTGAACTGGATGTTCCTAAGGCGTTTGACAAGAATGAAAGCATTATTGCTAAATTGTTGAACATCAGTGAGGAAGATGCAAAAGACTTAAACTCGAAATTTCAGGTAACGGTTAAAAACGTAAACCGCCTGGAAGAATCTGATTTGAACCAGGAGTTCTTTGATAAATTGTTTGGTGAAGGTAACGTAACGGATGAGGCAGGTTTTACTGCTAAGATCACGGAAGAGGTGGAAGGCATGTTCCAGCAGGATGCTGACCGCAAGTTGCAGAACGACATCTATACCGCTTTGACTGAAAATGTGAAAATGGATTTGCCGGATGAGTTTTTGCGCAGGTGGTTGAAAGCGACCAACGAAAAACTGACTGATGAGGAATTGGCTGAAGGTTATGATGATTTTGCTAAAAACCTGAAATGGACTTTGATCGAGAATAAACTGATCAAGGACAACAACATCGAAATTAAATATGAAGATGTTTTCCAGACTGCTAAAGCGCGTTTGGATGCCCAGTTCAGAATGTACAGCCCAGCGCCGATGCCGGAAGACCAGTTGGCAGAATACACTGCGACTTTCCTGAAAGAGAAAGACAATGCCAACCGTATTTTTGATGAGGTTAAAGCCATCAAGGTATTTGAGTTGATCAAGTCTGTTGCGACCATTGAACCAAAAGAAATCGCTTATAATAAATTTATAGAGATGAAGTAATCCCTTTCGGGAAGGTCTTTTGAGACCGGGCTTTTTATTTATAATACCAGTTAAGGCGGCTTTGTTAAGGCCGCCTTGCTTATATAAAAGATATTTTTACAATCCCACAATAAATTAGCAACTTAGTTTAACTACTTTGGCAGCGTTAATGGCGGGATGACCAGTTTTTACTTAACGAAAAAAATCAATTACTATGAATATCGATAAAGACGAATTTAGAAAATACGCAGTTAAACATCATCGCATCAACGGTTTGAATGTAGACCGTTATATCGGAGCGACCAATATGTCTCCAAAAAGCATGACGCCGTACATCATTGAGGAGCGTCAGTTGAACGTAGCCCAGATGGACGTTTTCTCCCGTTTGATGATGGACCGGATCATCTTTTTGGGTGATGCCATTTATGACGGAAACGCCAATATTATACAGGCTCAATTGTTATTTTTGCAGTCAGTAGACAGCAACAGGGACATCCAGATTTACATCAATTCACCAGGTGGTTCGGTATATGCTGGTTTGGGTATTTACGATACCATGCAGTTCATTACGCCGGATGTGGCTACGATCTGTACAGGTATGGCAGCCTCAATGGGTGCGGTACTGTTGGTAGCTGGAGCTGCTGGTAAACGTGCGGCTTTACAACATTCACGTGTGATGATCCACCAGCCTTCGGGTGGTGCTCAGGGTGTGGCTTCTGATATGGAGATCAACCTGAGAGAGATGCTGAAATTGAAAAAAGAATTGTACGACATCATCGCTAACCACTCTGGTCAGACTTATGAGTGGGTAGAGAAAGCTTCTGACCGTGATTACTGGATGAAGGCTGATGAGGCGAAAAGTTTTGGAATGATAGACGAAGTGTTGGGTGCTTCGAAGAAAGAAAAATAGAATATGGCTAAACAAAGTAAAGATTCCCGTTGCTCTTTTTGCGGCTCTGGTAAGCAGGATACCTTAATGCTTATCGAAGGGTTGGATGCATACATTTGCGATAAATGTGTAACCCAGGCCAATCAGTTGCTGGTACAGGAACTGGGGAGTAAAAAAGGAAAACCTTTGGATTCCTCGATCACGTTGTTGAAACCTCAGGAGATTAAGGCGCACATTGACCAGTATGTAATTGGTCAGGATGATGCCAAGAAAGTGCTTTCTGTAGCGGTGTACAACCATTACAAACGGCTGAGCCAGAAGGTGGATAAGGGTGATGAGATTGAGATTGAGAAGTCCAACATCATGTTGGTGGGTGAGACAGGTACGGGTAAAACTTTACTGGCAAAGACCATAGCGAAGATCCTGCATGTTCCTTTCTGTATCTGCGATGCAACGGTATTGACCGAAGCGGGTTATGTGGGTGAGGATGTGGAGAGTATCCTGACACGTTTGTTGCAGGCTGCGGACTACGATGTGACTTCTGCGGAACGTGGCATTGTGTACATTGATGAAGTGGATAAGGTGGCGCGCAAGAGCGACAATCCTTCAATCACCCGTGATGTATCTGGTGAGGGTGTGCAACAGGCGCTTTTAAAGATCCTGGAGGGTACGGTAGTGAATGTTCCGCCTCAGGGTGGTCGTAAGCATCCGGACCAGAAGATGATCCCGGTGAATACGAATAACATTCTCTTCATCTGCGGTGGTGCTTTTGATGGCATCGAGCGCAAGATTGCCAACAGGTTGCGTACGCAGGCGATTGGTTATAAAATGAAGAAGGATGATGTGGATTTGGACTTGAAGAACTTGTACAAGTACATTACGCCGCAGGATTTGAAGTCTTTTGGTTTGATTCCTGAGTTGATCGGCCGTGTGCCGGTATTGACGCACTTGAATCCGTTAGACAAACAGGCTTTGCGCAATATCCTGACCGAGCCTAAGAATTCGTTGCTGAAACAGTATGTGAAGTTGTTTGAGTATGAGAATGTGAAGCTGGTGTTTGATGATGATGTGCTGAACTTTATTGTCGACAAGGCAATGGAGTATAAGTTGGGCGCGCGTGGGCTCAGGTCCATTTGCGAAGCGATTATGCTGGATGCGATGTTTGAAGTGCCATCGGAGGTTGGCGTCACCGAGTTGGTCATTAATCTCGACTACGCCGTCGAGAAGTTTGAAAAAGCTGATTTTAAAAAGCTGAAAGCAGCGTAATAGAATTTGATCCCCGGTAGTTTACCGGGGATTTTTTTTAACTTGTTATTTAGGTTTAACGGAATCGCCTGTTGGTAAGAAAACGACCGTTCTCTTCGAAGACTGCATCCCCTGAAGCTTCGCAACATGGGCGCTGATGTCTTCTCTGAGAAGGTCATTTTCTTCCCGCCAGGCTAGCGCCTACCTATACGGTGAATAAATAAAAACAAGCTAAAAAAGATGGAATAATTAAAAAAAGGAGAATATATGAACGAAGAAAAAGATGTAAAAAAAGATGAAGAGGTTGTCGCTAAGGCGAAAAAAGTAAAAGAAGTAAATTCTCCGGTGAGAAAGGGATTGAAGAGCAAGACTGACATTGTGAACAATTGGTTGCCACGCTATACAGGCAGGCCGCTGGATCAGTTTGGGCAGTATATCCTGCTGACGAATTTTAGCAGGTATGTTTCCATGTTTTCTGAATGGAACGACAATGCACCGGTTATGGGCTTGGATAAGCCGATGCAGAGTTGTACTGCTAATGGGATCACAATCATCAATTTTGGGATGGGTAGTCCGATGGCGGCGACGATGATGGACCTGCTGACAGCGATTAGTCCGAAAGCGGTGTTGTTTTTGGGCAAATGCGGCGGTCTGAAGAAGAAAAACCAATTGGGCGATCTGATCCTTCCGATTGCGGCGATAAGGGGTGAGGGGACGTCTAATGACTATATGCCGCCTGAAGTTCCGGCCTTGCCTTCATTTGCATTGCAAAAAGCGATCTCAACGACGATCCGTGACCATTCCAGGGATTATTGGACGGGTACTTGTTATACGACCAACAGAAGGGTATGGGAGCATGACAAAGAGTTTAAGAAATACCTGAAGACGCTTCGTGCGATGGCAGTGGATATGGAGACGGCAACGATCTTTACCACAGGATTTGCGAATAAGATTCCGACCGGGGCTTTATTGCTGGTTTCTGATCAGCCGATGATCCCTGAAGGAGTAAAGACTACGGAGAGTGACAGTGCGGTAACGAATAATTTTGTAGAGACACACCTGATGATAGGGGTCAATTCCTTGAAGCAACTGATCAATAATGGTTTGACTGTAAAGCACCTGCATTTTTAGCCGGTTTGTTTATTAGCAGATGCGTTTATTAACAGGTTTGCTGTTTCATTCTTGCTATTCCTCGGCGCTTTTTGGGTAGTCAAATTCTACCAGGCTGCCTGTGGAATGGCTCACTTCCTGCCAGTCGCTGATCAGAAACTCGATGAGTACTGTTCCGCAGGTAGGAATGTTGTAGATACCCGCATTGGTCAGGTAGTTGGCGAAATCGGTGAAGCCGGGATTGTGACCGAACAAGGCAATGCGGTCGTACTGGTTGGCCAGCTTGTTGACAATCTTTAATAAGGTTTTTGTATCAGCCTCGTAGATGGCGGGTTCTTCTGCCAGGTGATTGGAGGGAATGTCCCAAACCTGCGCAAAATGTTTGGCTGTGGTGATGGCCCGCATAGCCGGACTGCTGACGATAAACTGTGGTTCCAGACCTTTAGTAATGAGCCGTGCAGCCATTTCAGGTGCATTGCGGTGTCCCCTTGGATTTAATGGCCTGTCGAAATCAGCGAGGTGTTCGTTTCCCCATTCTGATTTTCCGTGTCTTACTAAAAGTAGTTGCTTAGTCATGGTTCTTCAGTTTATCTGGCGCGCTTAGTTTATCTAATGCTTTTCAGTTTATCTAATACTTTATTAACAACAATTTGTGGTGATAAATTGTTCATGCAGGCAAAATCGCCACGGTAACAGGGCACATTGCCGTAAACCGAGCATGGCCTGCAATACAGGTCGATTTGTACGGCATCGTTGATGGATTGTCCGTATCCCAGAAAACCGGCGTAGGGATGCGTAGCGCCCCATACAGAGACTACCGGGGTGTTTTTTAAGGAGGCCAGGTGCATGCCGGATGAGTCCATGCTGAGCATGAGGTCCAGGTTGCCGATCAGTTCAAGTTCATCTTCCAGTGTGGTCTTTCTAACCATAGATGTAATATTCTGATGTTTTGATGACCATGTTGCGGCTATTGCTTCTTCTTCTGCAGATCCGCCGAAGATAAATAGCTGGTGTCCGAGGGTGGCGAGTTGGATGAGTACCTCTTCTAATTTATGAAAAGGATAGACTTTTTGCAGGTGTTGCGCGAAGGGGCTGACGCCAATGCGTTTGCTTTCGGAGTTTTCCTGTATGTCTATACTTTCCTGTAAGTCCATGTTTTTCTGTAAGCCCGGATTTCCCTGAAAAATTGCGCCTTCCTGCTCTGGTTTTTGCAAGGTGTTTTTCAGTTGGAAAGGAAAGCCCAATTCTCCGAACACATCCGCATAGCGCTGAACGGTGAGTTTCAATGGAATGACTTGTTTGTTTTCTTTGCGGGTCAGCATTTTCTTTTCTGCCCTGCCTTTGTCCAGCGTTGCAGTTTTAATTCCCGAGAGGGAAAACAATGCGGTGATGACTTTGCTGCGCAGGTTGTTGTGCAGGTCGGCAACAGCAGTGATTCTTTGCGATTTGAGTTCCCTGAAAAGTCGGAAAAGTCCTAAAAAACCTTTATGCCTGCCTTTTGGTTCGATGGCATGGAAAGTCAGGTTATTGATGTCTGCAAAGAAAGGCTGGAAGAGCGTACGGCTGACAATCACCAGTTCAGCATCCGGATAATTGGCCTGGAATTCCTTTAAAACAGGAGCGGTCATGGCCACATCCCCCATGGCGGAGAAACGAAGGACGGCTATTTTAGCTGTTTCCCCCATTTGGCTTATTTCGGGTTGTAGAGTACTGGATTGAGACTGGGATCATTGTACATTTTCATCTGTTTGTAGACTTTCATGTACTTATCGCCATTTTGAATATCGGTAATCAGTTCGTCCAGACTGGTGGACAAATCGTTTCTTTGATTGAGCAGGATGTTTAATTTACCGGTGCAGCTCTGGATGTGTTCCTGAGGGGCATCGATACGTAAAGTTTCTTCCTTCATGTGATAGATTTTCAGCGCCAGGATAGAGAGGCGGTCCACCACCCATGCCGGGCTTTCAGAGTTGATCTTTGCCGTTGCTTTTGGTTGCACGCTCTTATATTCTTCCAGAAAATAGCTGTCGATATATTCAACCACATCAGTACGCTCCTGGTTGGAGGCATCAATGCGTCGCTTCCATTGCAGGCCTTCGACAGGATCGATATTGGGATTGCGAACCACATCTTCCATATGCCACTGCACGGTGTCGATCCAGCACTTCAGGTATAAAAGATGCTCCAGTGTACCAATCCGATGGGTGTTTTCGATAGGTTGGTCAATGTTGTTGTGGACGTGGTAGTTGTCGATAGCCTCCTGAAATAGCTGATTGCAAAGCTTACTGATCATGCGGTAAAGGTAAACTATTTTTTATTGTTGAAGTATTCGCTGATCTCTTTCAGTGAAAAAGCATTCAGGCACTGTGCGCTGCTGAGGCCACCTTTGCGGGCAACAAGCACGCCATAGCGCATGTCGTTGAAGCCTTCCATGCGGTGCGCATCGGGGTTGACCGACAACAACACGCCTTTGTCCAGCGCATACCGGTGCCAGCGCCAGTCAAGGTCCAGTCGGAGCGGATTGGCATTGATCTCGATCACCACCTTGTTTGCCGCACAAGCATCGATGACTTTGGCGTAGTCGATCGGATAACCCTTTCTGCTGAGCAGGAGTCGACCGGTAGGGTGGCCAAGTATGGTGGTATAGGGATTTTCAATGGCTTTAATGAGTCTAGAGGTCGCCTTTTCTTCATCCATGCGGAGGATGCTGTGGACAGAAGCGACCACGAAGTCGAAGGTCTTCAGAATCTCATCGGGATAATCCAGTGAGCCGTCGTACAGGATATCACTTTCAATACCTTTAAAGATTTTAAAAGGCGCCAGTTTGACGTTGAGTGCATCAATCTCCTGATGTTGCCCGAAGACCCGCTGTTCGTTCAATCCGTTGGCATAAAAAGCAGACTTGGAGTGATCACACATACCCAGGTATTCGAGTTGCAGGTGATCCCGGCAATAGAGCGCCATTTCTTCTAGCGTATGCACCCCGTCGCTCCAGTTGGAGTGGTTGTGCAGACTGCCTTTCAGGTCTTCGTAGCGGATCAGTTCAGGAAGCTGATTGGCCTTAGCTAATTCAATTTCTCCGAGACCCTCTCTGAGTTCAGGTTCGATAAAATACAAACCAGCTTGCTGATAGATTTCTTCCTCTGTTGCAAATGGGCCATTTCCGGCGAGTTTTAGTACTTCCCTAACATGCGCTTCATTGCCGGTAAAGCGGAACAGGTTAAGGTAAAAATCTGCTTTGCTACCGAGGTGCAGGTAGATTTTCAGGCCAAAAGGGCTGAGCGCTACCAGTGTATTTTCATCCTTTACGTCAAACTGAAGCGGCTCGAAAGCTTTAATCTGGTCTTTTAGCTCTTGATCAGCTCCCACAACCAGTTCTATTTCTTCAACGATTTCCATGCGCCTGCGGTAAGCGCCCGCAATGCCAAGCAGGGGTTCATTGCCAAGGGTATTGAGCCATAAGGACAAGTCCTCAAAGAGTTTGTCGACCAAAGGCTCCGCTTGTGCATAAAGAAATTTGCCGTGGGCAGCCATCTGGAATTCGATGATCTTCTTGATCTCTTCCTGCGTTTTCAAACCGAAGCCCTTGGCTTCAATGAGTCGGTTTTCATTGCAGGCGTAATAGAGTTCCCCGATGTTTTCGATACCAAGCTCTTTCCAGATGATGAGGATCTTTTTAGGGCCTATTCCTTTGATGCCCAGCATTTCAATGATCCCTTCAGGTGTCTCGTTCAGGATGTTCTGTAGTTCGGCCATGGTGCCGGTCTGCAGCAGCTCCCATACTTTAGCCGAGATACTTTTGCCCAGTCCGTCTACCTGGGCGATTTCCTCCAGGCTCTTGCTCTTGATGGGGTAAGGCAGTTTATCTACTTTAAAGGCCGCATTGGCGACAGATTTGATCTTAAAAGGGTTTTCATTGTGCAGCTCCATCAACTGGGAGAGCAGACGAAGGGTACGGGCAATGGCTTTGTTTTCCATAAGAAATGAACGGAATTACTGAACTACAATCTGAAAAGGCATACGGGTCTGGACGCCGGATTTGGCGATGGCGGCTTTAACCTGCTCATAGATCAGGTAGCTTTCACCCAGTTCGGCTTTGGCATAATGCGTTTTGATTTTGTCTGTTCCGTCCTGTATAAATGATTTGATCGGGCTCAGCATTTCAGGGTACTCAACAATGCGGTAATCTGTTATTTTCGCTTTTTTAGCTGCGGATTTGATGGCGTCTTTGAAACTGCCTGTGCGATCGGCAAGGCCAATCTTTACGGCATCTGTGCCCACCCATACACGGCCGCCGCCGACACTATCCACATAAGCCTTTGATTTCTTACGTCCATCTGCCACCCTGCTAATGAAACTGTCGTATACATGGTTGACGTCATTTTGGATGATCAGGCGTTCACCTTCAGTCAGCGGTCTGTTCATGCTCATGATATCCGCATATTTACCGGTTTTCACACCGTCGAAAGTAATGCCGAGTTTATTGTTGAGCAGGTTTTGAAGATTGGGGATAACGCCAAACACCCCGATAGAGCCGGTGATGGTATTGGGCTGTACAAAGATGGAATCTGCGGCGCAGGCAATGTAATATCCGCCGGAGGCGGCAACATCACCAAAAGAAGCGATAACAGGTTTTACTTTTTTGGCCAGCACGATCTCTCTCCAGATCACATCAGAAGCAAGTGCGCTGCCGCCCGGAGAATTGACACGAAGGACAATGGCCTTGATGCTGCTGTCTGTGCGGGCTTTGCGGATGGTTCTGCTGAGCTTTTCAGAACCGATGCTTTCGTTATTTCCCTCGCCACCGTTGATGTCCCCATTGGCAAAGATCACAGCGATTTTGTCGCCACTGTCGTCATCTTTATCATCAGCTAAGCTTTTCGCATAGTCATTGATGGTGACAGAAGAAATGTTGTTCTTCTTTTTCTTACCGCTCAGGGCTTTCAATTCGTCGAGGATCTCGTCTTTGTATTTTAGACCGTCTACCATTTTCAAGTCCAGCGCATCTTTAGGCTGACGGATCTTATAATCATCTGCAATGAGGTGAAGTTCTGAGGCAGGAATCTTACGGCTTTTGGAAATGCCGTCGAGGAAGGTCGTATACAAGCCGTTTAGGTAAGCGGTCACCTGTTCACGGTTCTTGTCGCTCATTTTATCGGTAATGAAAGGCTCTACCGCACTTTTATAAGTACCCACACGGATAACCTGCGCTTCGATGCCCAGTTTGTCCAGCGCACCTTTGAAGAACATCAGTTTTGAACTGAGCCCTTTGAATTCGAGTGCACCTTCCGGATTGAGGTATACTTTATTGGCTACAGAGGCCAGGTAGTAAGCCCCCTGGGTATACACTTCGCTGTAGGCGATGATTTTCTTGCCGCTGGTTTTAAAATCGATCAGCGCATTTCTCACTTCGAGCATGGTTGCAAAACCCGCGTTGGGAGAAGAAACATTCAGATAGATACATTTGATTTTGTCGTCTGTTTTTGCTTTTTCAAGCGCACGGATGATGTCATTAAAACCTATGCTTTTTTCTCCTTCGGAACCTATGATGGGTAACTTGGAAAAGCTGTCGTCCGGTGTGCGCTCTACAATCGCCTGATCCAGATTAAGATACAGCACAGAGTTGTCACTGACCATTACCGGGCCTTCGTCATCCAGAGAGGATACAATGCCGACGATGAGGCCGATGAAAACCAGAAATATGATGAAAATAGCAATGATAAAACCTAAAACACTTGCAAAAACATACTTGAAAAATTCTCTCATTTGGGGGTTAAGTATTTAATTTGTAAATATAAAAAAAAATAACCCCTCGGGGCCTTCTATGGGATTTGATGAAAAAAAAGTTTATTTGTTACTGGGCAGTAATCTGGGGGATAAGCACAGTTTGATCGCTGAGGCGATTACTAAAATAAGCGGGCAGGTCGGAACGGTTTTCGTACAGTCGGCGCTTTACGAAACCGAGGCATGGGGCAAGGAAGACCAGCCTTCTTTTATCAATGTGGCCATTGGCGTGAAGACAGGCTTGCAGCCTTTGCAGGTATTGGAAAAGGTACTGGGTATAGAGCAGGAATTGGGAAGGACCAGGATCGAAAAGTGGGGGGCAAGGCTGATCGATATCGACATCATTTTATTTGATGAGGAGGTAATAAATGTGCCCGGAGTTTTGCAGGTCCCGCACCCACAGATGCAATATCGCCGGTTTGTGCTCGAACCGCTTGCTGAAATTGCGCGGGATTACAGACACCCGCTGCTCCAGCTTACTGTATCAGAGTTATTGCAAAATTTAGCGGACAATTTAGCAGTTTCCAAAATTTAAATTTATTAGTTTTGTTTTAGATGATTAACGTACAAAAAAATAATGAGCCTTTAGATCTCTCGTATTTGAAGGACATGTGTGGAGACAGTCCGGAGTTTATTATAGAGATGATCGACATCTTTAAGGTGCAGACTCCGGAGTATATTGCTGAACTGCAACAGGCAGTGAATGAGCAGGATTGGTCTAAAGTAGCGGCAAGTGCGCATAAGATAAAACCTACTTTTGTCTATGTAGGCCGTGAAGATGCAAAGGATTTTATGCAGCAGATTGAAAGCGATGCACGTGACTTAAAAAATGTGGATCAGATACCTGCTGCCTGTGCAGAGGTAGTGGCTTTTACTGAGATCTTGTATAAACAACTTGATGAAGCCAGAATAGTTCTGGAAAAGCAGCTTTAGTCAGCCTGAACCGGATTTTGTCTGAAGTGGGCTACAGACATGCCGATGTACAATACCAATATAAAAGGTACCGCAACAAACTGCAGGAACACCAGCAATAGCGCAGAAATTACCAGAAACAAGTATTTAATCTTGTTTTCTTTCCATCCTTTTGATCCGAACTTAAGGGAGAAAATCCGGATTTCGCTGACTAGTAATGCGCTGAGTACAGCAGTTAAGCCGATTAGCAAAAAAGTTGAGCTGATCAAAGCAGGGTAGTCGCGCTGTATAAAAGGCAGGGATACGATAAAAAGCGTATTCATCGGTGTATTTAAACCAATAAAATCTTCTGTCTGCCGCGTATCAATATTGAATTTCGCCAATCTCAGTGCTGAAAATACCGTAACCAGAAAACCAAAATAAGGCAGGTATTCAGAAGGATAATCACTTTGTTTGAGCAACTGAAACAGGACTACGCCAGGCAGAAAACCAAAGCTGACCATATCGGCCAATGAATCCAGTTCCTTTCCTATGGCAGATTTAACATGCAGCAATCTTGCCGCAAAGCCGTCAAAGAAATCAAAAATGCCAGAGAGGACAACAAAATAGGCAGCCCATTCGAGCTGCCCGTTAAATGCATAAACAATCCCGATGCAGCCTGAGAACAGATTTGCACAGGTAATTGCATTGGGAATGTGCTTTTTTATCATTGAATTAACTGTTCATCGAGATCAGGAACTCTTCGTTTGATTTTGTACCCTTGATCTGCGCCTGTACAAATTCCATAGCTTCCTGGGCATTCATATCTGCCAGGTGGTTGCGCAGGATCCATACACGCTGTAACGTGTCTCTGTCGTGCAGTAAATCATCCCTTCTGGTACTGGATGCAGTAATGTCGATCGCAGGGAAGATGCGTTTATTGGACAGTTTACGATCCAATTGCAGCTCCATGTTACCCGTACCTTTGAATTCTTCAAAGATTACCTCATCCATTTTCGAACCAGTATCGGTAAGGGCCGTAGCCAGAATGGTTAATGAACCACCTTTTTCGATGTTACGTGCTGCACCAAAGAAACGCTTAGGTTTGTGTAATGCATTGGCATCCACACCACCCGACAGGATTTTACCTGATGCAGGAGCAGTGGTGTTGTAAGCTCTCGCCAACCTGGTAATGGAATCCAGCAAGATTACTACGTCGTGGCCGCACTCTACAAGGCGTTTGGCTTTTTCCAATACGATATTGGCGATTTTGACGTGACGCTCTGCAGGCTCATCAAAGGTAGAAGCAATAACTTCAGCGCGTACGCTTCTGGCCATGTCAGTCACCTCTTCAGGACGCTCATCGATCAATAAGATGATCAGGTAAACTTCAGGATGGTTTTTAGCGATGGCATTGGCGACCTCTTTTAACAAATTGGTCTTACCTGTTTTAGGTTGCGCTACGATCAGACCACGCTGCCCTTTACCGATTGGCGTAAAGAGGTCGATGATCCTTGTAGAATAATTATTGGTTTCCGTGAACAGGTTCAGCCTTTCAGTCGGGAACAAAGGTGTCAGGTAGTCGAAAGGAACCCGGTCACGCACATCAGCAGGTAAACGCCCGTTGATGGTCTCTACCCGTACCAATGGAAAATATTTCTCACCTTCTTTAGGCGGACGGATACTTCCTTTTACCGTATCACCGGTTTTCAGTCCGAATAATTTGATCTGAGACTGGGAAACATAAATATCATCGGGAGAAGACAGGTAGTTGTAATCGGCCGATCTTAAAAAACCATAACCGTCAGGCATGATCTCCAGCACACCTTCATTGGTGATGGTGTTGTCGAAATCAAGATTGGAATAACTGTTTTCTATTTGTTTGCTGGTCTGGCCAATGGTATTGCCCTTTTGTCTGATTTCCTCTCTCGGTTGCTGAGGTTGTTTGTTCTTTTTATTGTCGAAAGCAGGTGCAGGAGTAGTTGCGGGAGCCGGGGCGGCGGGACTGGCAACAGTTACCGCAGTTTCAGTAGCTTCAACTGGCTCAGCTTCTGGTGCACTTGGTTCTGGCTGTGCTTGCTCAACAACGGCTGGTTCATTGAAGCGCTCTGCCGGTGCGGCAGGTTGAGGATCAAAAAGTGAAGCTCTGTTGAAAGGCCTCTGGCTGTTGCTCTCTTCTTCTTTAGCCGGGATCCGGATTCTTTTTCTTACTGTTTTTTCAGCAGAAGGCTCCTTTGGCGTTTTCACCTTAGGTGCTTTCACTTCTTCAGGTTCGCTGCTTTCTGTTTCAGGTACAGATTCCATTTCCGCAATCTGGGCGATGATCTCGACCAGCTCAGCTTTACGTAGCTCTTCTGCGTTTAGAATACCTTTAGATTTTGCAATCTCACGCAGTTCTGCAGTGAGCTTTTCATTTAATTCTGTTTTGTTAAACATTATATCTGTGTAGAGAATTTTTTAAAAAAGTATTTACCAATTGAACCAAGCAGATTGTGCAGCAATAAAAGATAGTTGAAAACAAATTTTAAAGGGATTTTCTGGAATGGTCAGATAAACTTTTTGAGAATTATGTTGCAATTGTATGTATTTGAAAACTAATCTCCAAGAAAAACTTAAAAATGTTTAAAATGAATGGGATTAAAAGTTTTAAAATTGCGGTTAAGTCACTGTTAAATTTGGCATCTTTGCACACAAAAATACCCCTGATGAATAAGACGCAGCTATTTGAACAGATCAGAACGAAGAGATCTTTTTTATGTGTAGGCCTTGATCCGGTTTTGGAAAATATTCCCAAACACCTCCTGAAATATGACAATCCGGTTTTGGAATTCAACAAACAGCTCATTGATGCAACCAGTGATATCTGTGTGGCTTACAAGCCAAATACGGCATTTTATGAATCGATGGGACTAAAGGGATGGGAGACCCTGGTCAGGACCTGGGAATACATTCCTAAAGATATTTTTTCGATTGCTGATGCTAAACGAGGGGACATCGGAAATACCTCTGCGATGTATGCAGATGCTTTTTTCAACCAGGCAAAATCTGACATGAGTTTTGATGCCGTTACGGTCGCGCCCTACATGGGTAAAGATTCTGTGACACCATTTTTGGGGTATCCCGATAAGTGGGTGATTTTGCTTGCGCTCACATCCAACGCCGGTCACAGCGATTTTCAATTGCACGAGACGCCCGAAGGTAAACTCTACGAAGAAGTGATCCGTGTTTCCTCCACCTGGGCCGGAAGCGATCAGTTGATGTATGTGGTAGGGGCAACGAGAGGTGCCGAATTTGAAAACATCAGGAGGTTGGCCCCGGATCATTTTTTACTGGTTCCAGGCGTAGGCGCACAGGGGGGAAGCCTGAAAGACGTTTGTCAGTATGGTATGAACAAAACATGTGGCCTGCTGATCAATTCGTCGAGGGGAATTATTTATGCCTCATCGGGAACTGATTTTGCGGAGCGTGCCAGGGAAGAAGCATTGAAACTGCAACAGGAAATGGAAGAAATCCTGATTGCTGCGGGGCTGGTATGACTGTAAAAACAGATTTAAGGCTCCTGTTTGCATTAATGGGTGTGGCGCTGGTATGGGGAACGACCTATCTCGGCATCAGCATAGCGGTGGAAACGATACCCGCATGGTTTGTCGCCGCCATCAGGCAGAGCATTTCTGCACTGGTTCTTGTGGTGATCCTGCTCAGGAAAAACGAATTGAAGTGGATGGGCTGGCCTTATCTGAGGCGACAAATGTTAGTTTCTATACTGATGATTGTAGTGGCCAATGGGATGACAACCGTTGCTGAACAAACGATTCCCAGCGGACTGACTTCTTTATTAAATGCACTAAGTCCTTTATTCGTATTTTTGGGTAGTGTCGCGGTTCGGCTACAAAAACCTTCCTTGAGAGGATTTTTGGGCGTGTTGATCGGCTTTCTGGGCGTAGCCTTCATTTTCAGGGCAGGCCTTGGGGATTTGCTGGATCCCAATTATAAAACAGGTATTATGTTCCTTTGCTTTGCGATTACGGGTTGGTCGCTGGGTACCCTCTATACCAAAAAATACAGTCATCCATCTGCCAATATTTTTCTGGACTTGTTCTGCCAGTTTGCCTTCTCGGCGGTCGTGCAGTTTATACTTGCGTTTGTTTTTTCAGGCGAGACGTCTGTTTCGCAATGGAGCGCCCATAGCTGGATGGCGGTGGTCTATCTTGCCGTTTTTGGGTCGATAGTCGGGTATTTCTGCTACCACTACGCGCTGAAAAAGGTGTCTGCCACCAAAGTTAGTGTCCTTACTTATTTCAACACGGTGATTGCTTTGTTTTTGGGCTGGCTGATTTTGGATGAAGTGATCACAGCCGATATCATTGTGGCGACGGTATTGATCATTCTCGGTGTATTCATCACCAATTACAAAACACAAAAAACTTAAGCGCCAAATCATGTTGGTATCTTCATTTGCGACAAATTAGTCGCGATGAGTTTATCAGAAGATTTTTTATACTATATCTGGCAGTTCCGGCTGTTCAACACCCTTAGGCTATTTTGTGTCAACGGCGAAGCCCTAGAGGTTTTGAAACCAGGCATTTTAAACCGGGACGCCGGACCTGATTTCAGTTATGCCAGGATTCAGATTGGGGACACACTTTGGGCGGGCAATGTAGAAATACATTTGAGGGCCTCAGACTGGGAATTGCATGGCCACCACAAGAATAAAGCTTATGATTCGGTGATTTTGCATGTCGTATATGAATATGACAAGCCCGTTTACAGGCACAGCGGTGTTGAAGTGCCGGTTTTGGTGTTGAAAGACTTGATTAACCCTGACCTATGGGACAAATATGTCCTCATGATTGCCGGGCGAACGGCTTTTCCGTGCCAACAGCAGATTGGCGCTGTAAACCAGATCACTGTAAACGGATTTTTATCCAGGTTATTGGCCGAGCGGATGGAGCAAAAATCCAAAGAGGTATTGGAAGTTTTGGACAGGTTAAAGGGCGACTGGAACGAGACCTTTTATCGTTTTTTATGCCGGAATTTTGGCTTTAAAATCAACGCACTGCCCTTTGAGATGCTGGCAGCCTCCTTGCCGCAACAGCTTCTCGGTAAACACAATGATCAGCCCATTCAGGTAGATGCGCTGTTATTTGGTCAGGCGGGCTTTCTGCAACAGGATTTTGATGAAGAATATCCCTCCCTGCTGAAAACAGAGTACCAGTTTCTGGCTTCTAAATACGGTATAAAAAATATAGATGCATCGGTCTGGAAGTTTTTGAGGACGCGTCCGCAAAGTTTTCCAACCCTGCGGATAGCCCAGTTGTCGGCATTACTGCGCAAATCCAATCACCTGTTTTCCAGTGTGCTGGAAGTCGACAACCTGGAACAATTGTATCTACTGTTTGGGGATATCCAGGTTCATGAGTACTGGCTGCGGCATTATCATTTTAACAAACCCGCCTCTGACGTTAATTTGCAGTTGGGGCGGCAATCTGTCTGCAATATTTTAATCAATACCGTCTGTCTGTTTTTATTTAGCTACGGAAAATACATGGACCAGCAAGTATTCCTGGACAGGGCGCTCGATTTTTTAGAAGCCATACCGGCTGAAAAGAACGCAATTATCACTTCCTATTCCAGCTATGGCGTGCTGCCGGGCAATGCTTTCTTTTCCCAGGCGATCCTTCAATTAAATAAATGCTATTGCAGTCAGAAAAAATGTTTAAATTGTGGTATCGGAATCAAGATATTAAACAGATAAGATGTTCCAAAGAATCATTACTTTTTTTGAAAAACGGAGTTTCGGGGTTTGTACTTACTTCGCTGAACGACTGAATATATCGATCAGCAAAATCCGTCTTTTCTTTATCTATTCCTCATTTTTAGCGGTAGGATTTCCAATCGTTTTTTACATAATGGCGGCATTGGTGCTGGATATCAGGCACTATATCAAGAGAATTCGCCTTAGGATATGGGATGTCTAAACGCTAACCAGTCTGTGTAATTTCAGAATATTTTTTATGATGTGTAACCAAATGATACGCAACTTTATCTAAGTTTGTTGATCATTAATATTTGTAACGAAAATGTCGGTAAGGGGAAATCAGTTTAAGTCCAATTCATTTAAAAACGAATCAGCTGATAAACAAAGCGCAAGACCTAAAACAGCAAGAACGTTTAAGGAAAGGCCGGATATCATGCCTGCATTCAACCTTCACAATGGCAGACTGGTGAAGATCATCGGTTTGGTATTCATCATTTTATCGCTCTACTTTTTAATCGCATTTACTTCCTATCTTTTTACCTGGGAGGACGATTACAGCTATGTGTCTGAGTCGAATGGGGGCTGGAGTAATTTGTTCAAAACCTATGAAGAGCTTCAGCTGGTCAATATCCCTCCGGTAGTCCAAAACTGGCTGGGCAAAGTAGGGGCATTACTGGCCCATCAATTTATTTATGAGTGGTTTGGAATCGCGTCTTTCCTGTTTGTCTTTGTATTCTTTGTCATCGGTTATCGCCTGTTGTTCAAAGTGAAGATCTTTGCGCTGGAGAAAACCTTTGGTTATAGTTTATTTTTCCTGTTGTTTTTGTCGCTCGTTTTTGGCTTCGGACATTCCTTTTTATCAGACGCCCCGCATTTTTTAGAAGGTGAATTTGGGTATTGGAGCAATAAATTGCTGGTAGCGCAGATCGGTGCAGCAGGGGTAGGGGGATTGATCGCGTTTTTAGCGCTGAGCGTATTGATTATCGCTTACAACATAGACTTTAAGTTCCCGGAGCGAAAAGCGGCTGAGGACAATATTGTATTGCCCGATGTACCGGAAGATATCGAATTGGAGAATGAAGTCCGCTCTGAACCCGTTGAATTTACAGTAAACGACAGACTCGGTGCTTCACAACGTAAGAAGGAACAAAATATCGTCATCACACCTTCCAGATTTGAACAAAGATCGGAAGATGAACTTGTCATCGCTCCTGTTATTGCCCCGGTCTTCAATGTCATGAATCCACCGCTTGTGGTAGCGCCGCCGATAGAACTGCCTCTGAAAGTAGAGCCCCAGTTGACCATTGAAAAAACAGAAGAAGACAAAAAGTCTGAGGAACTGGTAGAGCAATTTGGGAACTACGACCCGACACTTGACCTGGCGAGTTACAAATACCCGCATCTGGATCTGCTGGAAAACCATGGTACCAACAAGATCAATGTGAATGCCGAGGAATTGGAGGCCAATAAAAACAAGATTGTAGAGACCTTAAATCACTACAATATCGAGATTGACAAGATCAAAGCAACCATTGGTCCGACGGTAACCTTGTATGAGATTATCCCGGCGCCGGGTGTCCGCATCTCTAAAATCAAGAACCTGGAAGATGACATTGCATTGAGTCTCGCTGCTTTGGGCATCAGGATCATTGCACCAATGCCTGGAAAAGGCACAATTGGAATCGAGGTGCCTAACATGCATCCTGAGATGGTGTCGATGCGCAGTATACTGGCTACTGAAAAATTTCAGACGACCACGATGGATCTCCCTATTGCTTTGGGAAAAACGATTTCCAATGAAGTTTACATCGCTGATTTGTCCAAAATGCCCCATCTTTTGGTAGCCGGAGCTACTGGACAAGGCAAATCTGTCGGGATCAACGCCATCCTGGTTTCCTTGCTTTATAAAAAGCATCCGTCGCAACTGAAGTTTGTACTGGTAGACCCGAAAAAAGTGGAGCTTACCCTGTTCAATAAAATTGAGCGGCACTTCCTTGCTAAGTTGCCGGGAGAAGCCGACGCGATCATTACGGACACAAAAAAGGTTATTAATACCCTGAATTCGCTTTGTATAGAGATGGACCAGCGGTATGATTTGCTGAAAGATGCGCAAGTAAGGAATTTAAAAGAATACAATGATAAATTCATCAGGCGTAAGCTAAACCCAAATAACTCCCATCGTTTTTTACCTTACATCGTACTAATTGTAGATGAGTTTGCCGATTTGATGATGACGGCAGGGAAAGAAGTAGAGACACCGATTGCCCGTTTGGCGCAATTGGCCCGTGCTGTTGGAATTCACCTGGTACTGGCTACGCAACGTCCTTCTGTAAACATCATTACAGGAACTATCAAGGCCAATTTCCCGGCAAGGCTTGCCTTCCGCGTGCTTTCCAAAATTGACTCCAGAACGATCCTGGATAGCGGAGGCGCAGATCAGTTGATTGGGCGGGGAGATATGCTGTTGTCGACCGGAAACGACCTCATCAGGCTGCAGTGCGCTTTCGTAGATACCCCAGAGGTAGACCGGATTTCTGAGTTCATCGGCATCCAGCGCGGCTATCCGGAAGCTTATCAGTTGCCGGAATACATCGATGAAGCTGCCGAGTCCGCTAAACTTGATTTTGATCCGAACGACAGGGACAATATGTTTGAAGATGCGGCAAGATTGATCGTAATGCACCAGCAGGGTTCGACCTCATTGATCCAGCGGAAGCTGAAACTGGGCTACAACAGGGCCGGTAGAATCATAGATCAGTTGGAGGCAGCAGGGGTAGTGGGACCATTTGAAGGAAGTAAGGCGCGCGAAGTTTTAATTCCGGATGATTACGCTTTGGAACAGTTCTTGAATGACCTGAACAACAAATAATATATAGCACCCGAAAAGATGAGAAAGTTGTTGTTGTTGCCGGTACTACTAATGGGTCTTGCGTTTACTTTAAATGCACAGACAGAGCAGACAGATTTGAAAGCCAAAGCCATTTTGGCGCAAGTCAGTAAAAAATACCGCTCATATAAGGTGATCAAAACGGACTTCACCTTTGTGCTCGATAATCAGCAAGCCAAAGTTAAGGAGACCCAGCAGGGGACACTCTTTGCGAATGCGAATGCCAATAAATTTAAGGTAGAAATGACCAACCAGGATCTGATCAGCGACGGAAGGAGCCAGTGGACGTATCTAAAGGAAGATAAAGAAGTTCAGGTAGCCGATGTCGATAACAGTGACGATGCGATCAATCCGGCCAAGATTTTCACGATTTATGAAAAAGGATTCAAATACCTCTACACCGGTGATGTAAAATCAGGCAATAAAGTTTATCAGATGATTGATCTCTCCCCTTTAGACAATAAAAAATCCTTTTTTAAGATCCGGCTGACCATTGATAAGGTAGCAAAGCAGATCAGCAATGTGGTCATTTTTGATAAAAACGGAAATAAATATACTTACCAGATCAAATCCTTCGTTCCGAATGTAAAAGTACCTGAAAGTACGTTCGCATTTGATACCAAAAAATATCCTGGCGTTGAAGTTGTTGATTTGAGGTAGTTTTTCTAAGTTTGGGACCAAGATCAACAACCGGCCAATTTTGAAAATCACTTTTTTAGGAACAGGTACCTCACAGGGGATTCCCGTAATTACATGCAATTGTATCGTCTGCAAATCTTCCGATCCCAGGAACAAGAGATTAAGGACTTCTGTATTGATTGAAACGGAGGACAAGACCATCGTGATTGACAGTGGGCCAGACTTTCGCTACCAGATGTTGCGGGCCAACGTGCAGGACCTGGACGCCATTCTCTTTACACATGAACATAAAGATCACGTGGCCGGATTGGATGACATCAGGCCTTTCAATTACCTGCTTAAAAAAGACATCAGCGTTTACGCTACGGAAAGTGTGCAGCAAAGCCTGAAGAAAGAATTCTCCTACATTTTTGCTGAAGTGAAATATCCGGGTTTACCGCAAATACAAATGCATACGATCGATCAGCAGCCTTTTCATATTGGGAGCCTGAAGATTATTCCTCTTGATATCATGCATTATAAATTGCCCATTCTTGGGTTTCGGATGGGCGAATTTACTTACATCACTGATGCAAAGACCGTATCCGAAGAAACTATCCTTAAAATCAAAGGCACTAAGATATTGGTGGTGAATGCCTTGCAGCGGGATGAACACATTTCTCACTTCAATTTGAAACAGGCTATAGCGTTTGCAAAACTGATAGGCGCTGAAACGACTTATTTCACGCACATCAGCCATAACCTTGGTCTGCATGAAGAAGTAGAACAAGAATTACCGGAAAATATAAAATTAGCCTACGATGGCTTGACATTATCCTGTAAATAAGTATATATTTGCGCACCATTATACCCGGGTGGCGAAATTGGTAGACGCGCCAGCTTGAGGGGCTGGTGCTGGCAACGGCGTGGCAGTTCGAATCTGCTCTCGGGTAC
>JAZKCT010000003.1:0-3843 GCA_040387995.1 Bacteroidota bacterium
GATGACCTTCGGGTTATGAGCCCGACGAGCTACCAACTGCTCCACCCCGCACTATCTACAATTTTGAAGCTTCTGTTAAATCCTTAACTCTTCTTCCGAATTGGAATGCAAAGATATAATTCGTTTCTTTGCAGTGCAAATTTATTTCAAAAAATATTTTCCATGTCGCACAAAGCAGGTTTTGTAAGTATTATCGGTAAACCCAACGTAGGTAAATCGACCTTAATGAATGCCCTGGTGGGTGAAAAGCTCAGTATTATCACACCCAAAGCACAGACCACACGTCACCGCATTCTCGGAATCGTCAACGAAGAAAACTACCAGATCGTATTTTCTGACACGCCCGGCATCATCAAACCGCGCTACGAACTGCAGGATTCGATGATGAGTTCCGTAAAAGGCGCACTCAGCGATGCCGATCTGATTCTCTTCGTCACAGACATCAACGAGCAGCACGATGAAAACGACGTACTGGAAAAAATCACCAACACCGAAATCCCGCTCATCGTACTCATCAATAAGATAGACAATGCGACGCAGGAACAGGTAGAAGAAAAGATTGCCCTCTGGCAGGAACAACTGAAACCGAAACACATCTTCGCCATTTCAGCACTAAAACAATACAACCTCGAAGGCATTTTAAGCACAGTTTTGGATTATTTGCCCGAGCACGATCCTTTTTATGATAAGGAAGACCTGACCGACCGCAACCAGCGTTTCTTTGTTTCAGAGATCATCCGCGAAAAGATCTTTACCAATTACCAGAAAGAAATTCCTTACAGCACAGAGGTCATCATCAAAGCTTTCATAGAAGAAGAAAACATCACCCGAATCAGTGCAGAGATCATTGTAGAGCGCGATTCACAAAAAAACATCCTGATTGGAAAAGGCGGCGCCAGTCTCAAAAAAGTGGGCACCGAAGCCCGCAAGGACATCGAGAAATTCCTGGATCAAAAGGTGTTTTTAGAGACCTTTGTCAAGGTCATTCCTGACTGGAGAAGCAAAAAGAACTATTTAAAAAGTTTCGGGTACGAAAATTAAGCTTACCTTTGCAACCCCTTAATAAATAACACAATACAACATGGCTAACATAATCGCAATCGTCGGAAGACCAAACGTAGGCAAATCCACCCTTTTTAACCGCTTGACTGAAAGCCGTAAAGCCATCGTTGACGATTTTAGCGGTGTTACCCGTGACCGTCACTACGGTTCGGCCGAGTGGACCGACAAGCAGTTCACCGTTATCGATACTGGTGGTTATGTGGCCAACTCAGAAGATGTATTTGAAGCAGCTATAAGGGAACAAGTGATCATTGCGATCGAAGAAGCTACTGTTTTGTTGTTTATGGTCGATGTGACCACAGGCATTACAGACCTGGATGATGAAATCGCCCAATTGCTCAGAAGAAGCAAGAAACCAGTTTTCACCATAGTCAATAAGGTAGACAATACCCAATTGCAAAATGAAGCCTCCGTATTTTATGGCTTCGGTTTAGGCGAGATCTACCCGATCTCTTCCATGACCGGTTCCGGAACAGGAGACCTGCTGGACGATGTCATCACGCACTTCGAAGACATCCCTGAAGAAGAAAACGCCCTGCCAAAGATCACCATTGTCGGCCGTCCCAACGTAGGTAAGTCTTCACTGATCAATGCCCTGATCGGTAAAGACAGAAACATTGTTACCCCGATCGCGGGAACCACAAGAGATTCCATACACATCCATTACAACCAGTTCGGTCACGAATTCATGTTCATTGATACTGCAGGACTTAGAAAAAAGACCAAAGTAAAAGAGAACATTGAGTTTTACTCCGTGATGCGTACCATCAAAGCGCTTGAAGAAGCAGATGTTGTCATCCTGATGGTAGATGCAGTAGAAGGCCTGGAATCCCAGGACGTGAACATCTTCCACCTTGCCGAAAAGAACAAGAAAGGAATCGTGATCCTGGTCAACAAATGGGATTTGATCGAGAAGAACAGCAAGACCATCAACGTATTTGAAGAGCAGATCCGTCAGAAGCTGCAGCCATTTACCGACATTCCGATCATCTTTACTTCGGTAGTCAACAAACAAAGGATTTTCCAGGCGATAGAAAAAGCACTGGAAGTCTTCCAAAACAGGGGTAAGAAAATTCCTACTTCAAAACTAAACGATGTCATGCTGCCGATTATTGAAAAATACCCGCCACCAGCATTAAAAGGAAAATACATCAAAGTCAAATACATCACACAGATCAACGGAACATCACCGATGTTTGCATTCTTCTGTAACCTGCCCCAATACATCAAGGAGCCATACAAACGCTTTATTGAAAACAAGCTGCGGGAAAACTTTGACTTCAGCGGCGTGCCGATCCAGATCTATTTCAGACAGAAATAAACCAATTTATTGCAGGCTCGTCAGAGCCTGCTTTACTACCGGGTCACTTAGGTTTAGCGCTTTATAGTAGCCCTCCTCCCCCAAGTGGTATTTGCACAACAATACTTTCAGGTCATTTAAAATGATTGGCTTAGACAAAGCCAGTTGTTTGGTATCCACCACGATGTTGTCATTCTGGGCATAGCGGATGAAATCCTTAAAATCTGTTTCGCTGACCGAAAAGCCCGAAAGGTTCTGTTCAATTAATGATGCAGAATACCGGTTGGCCAGCACATCATACACAAAATCAGGCAATACCTTTTTCTCGGCAAGTGTTGCATAAAACTTGTTCATTCCCACCGTATCCAGCTTTACATAAATATCCGGCTGTATACCGCCACCCAAAAAAGTCCTGCTTTTCACACTGTCCTTACCGGCCATGCGCCTCGATCCGGTAATTTCACCGTCGGCATACCGGTCATCAATTTCATTCTGGTAAGCCTTATACCCATTTTTATACGGTTTTTGAATGCTCCTGCCCGATGGCGTATAATACCTGGCAATCGTCAGGTTCAGCGCCGAACCATCTCCAAAAGGAAACTGCTCCTGCACCAGTCCTTTTCCAAAAGACCGCCTTCCGATGATGATGCCCCTGTTCAGGTCCTGAACCGCACCTGCCAGTATTTCACTGGCCGAAGCAGAATTCTCATTGATCAGTACCACCAGTTTGCCATCTTCAAACTCACCACCACCAGTCGCCACATAATCCGTACGCGGCTCATGCTTACCTTCTGTATACACAATCAGGGCATTTTCCTGTAGAATCTGGTTGGCCAGGCCGGTAGCAGCGGTCAGGTAACCACCACCATTGTCCCTTAGGTCAAGTACCAGCTTTTTCATGCCCTTTACCTTCAGCGTCCGCACAGACTCCACAAAATCCTTATCAGTCTCCGCACCAAACTTACTGATCCGCACATAACCGATATCCCCTGCCAGCATATAAGCCGCATCAATACTATTCACTTTTACCCGGTCACGCTTGATGGTCAATACCACAGCCTCCCCATTTCCGGGATGCATAATGGTCAGTTTTACAGGCGTTCCCTTTTTCCCTTTGATCTTGCCCATCATCTGCTCCCTTGGCAGCGCCTTACCGCTCACCTCCACCGTATCAATCTTCAGGATTTTGTCCCCCTGTTTGATGCCGGCCATAAAAGCAGGACCATCCTTCACCACACCGGTCACCAGCAGCGTATCCTTCAAAATATAATATTCAATACCGATACCATTGAAATTTCCGCCCAGCACATCCGCCTGTTCACTGGCCTTTGCCGGTGGCAGGTAATTGCTGTGCGGATCCAGTTGATGGAGCAAACTGTCGATGGGCAAATGGTTCAGGCTGTCCGCATTTACATCATCCACATAATTTTTATTGATGATGTGGATAATTTCATCCACCTTTTCAGCGTTATTGTCAGCGT
>JAZKCT010000003.1:3943-150915 GCA_040387995.1 Bacteroidota bacterium
TCAGCGTTATTGTCAGCGTATGCGTTTCCCTTTTGAAACTCATAGCCCTGGTCCTTTAGAAATTTATATCCCATGAACATTCCCCCTATCAGCGTAAACGAGTACGTAAGGGCGATCAGGACATTATAGCGGGTATTCTTTTTCATGGGATAAAGGCAATGTAAAGTTAGGTATTTACCAGCTCATTTAATTCATTAACTCCCCTGAATTTTAATTGTTTTTACAAATTTTACAGCCCTTTCGCACATTTCGTGCAACACATTCCTTTTTCAATTGTCTTCTATTTTGAGAAGCAGTGCAGATTTAAAAAGAAAATAACGAATTTTAACATTCCAATAGGCGTTTTACTAGTTTCAAATGGATAAATTTGCGTTTCAAAGCTTCCTGGCTTGAGGTATAAACTAAGGAAAAATTAGCAGCATGATAAGAGTAACCGAGCAAGAATCCAAATACCACGACATTGATCAGTTGTCCGTACTTGAAATTCTGAAAGGCATCAACAATGAAGACAAAACCGTTCCGATGGCGGTTGAAAAAGTGATTCCGCAAATTGAGCAACTGGCTTCAGCAGTAGCAGAGCGCATGGCAAAAGGCGGAAGGTTATTTTATATCGGAGCAGGTACCAGCGGCCGTCTTGGCGTTGTAGATGCCTCCGAATGTCCCCCTACTTTTGGTGTTCCTTTTGATCAGGTCGTTGGGATCATTGCCGGTGGCGATACTGCCATCCGCAAAGCAGTTGAAAATGCAGAAGACGACGATGCGCAAGCCTGGAAAGACCTGCAACAATACAACATCAATGAAAAAGACTGCCTCATCGGGCTTGCCGCATCCGGCACTACACCTTATGTGGTAGGCGGACTAAATACCGCACGCCAGCAGGGCATTCTTACCGGCTGTATCGTGTGCAACGAAGGCGGACCAATTGCCCGGGAAAGTGACTTCCCCGTGGAAGTTGTGGTCGGCCCCGAATACCTCACCGGTTCTACCCGCATGAAATCCGGAACAGCACAGAAATTGGTGCTCAACATGCTCAGCACTACGGTCATGATCAGACTGGGCCGCGTTAAAGGCAATAAAATGGTAGACATGCAGCTCACCAACCACAAACTGGTAGACAGGGGTACCCAAATGGTGATGGACGAACTCAATATTGACCACGACCACGCCGCCGATCTATTGATCCGCTATGGCAGTGTGCGCAAGGCCGTAGAAGCCAGTCATAAATAAACCGATAGATTATATGCACGAAATAGAGCCTTTTTATCTTTGGAGGGACGACTACATAGCAGCAGAAGATGAAAGGTCTCCATTCTACAATACCGAATATTCAGAGTTTTATTTTGACAAACAACTCTACAATTTTCTGATCCATCCGCAGTGGGACGATTTCGGGTCCAGCACCATGTACATCAAAGTGCTCTATGCCGATTACGACCGCAATTACGCCATCATCGAACTCATTGGCGAGTGGAATGACGCCATCAGCAACGACATCATGATGCTCAAACGCGAGATCATCGAACTCATGATCGACGAAGGCATCAACAAGTTTATCCTCATTGGCGAAAACGTGCTCAACTTCCATTCCTCCGAAGACAGTTATTATGAAGAATGGTTTCAGGACGTCGAAGACGGCTGGATCACGGGCATCAATTTCCAGGAACACGTCATCAATGAATTCCGGAACAGCAACATTGATTACTACATCAACTTCGGCGGACAATTGGACGATTTGGCATGGCGCCCCCTCAAACCGCTCCAGTTCTTCAAAAAAGTTGAAGAAATACTGACAAAAAGACTAGGGGCATAGCTTTTGCAGAAGTCAAAGTATTAGTATATTTAGATAAATTTTAAATCACATGGATAACAACAATAATTACGACTGGTCACAACAGTCAGTGTTTGTGAAACAAGATCAGGGAGTCGTGGCAAAGAAATTTTTTGCCAGCGTATTCTTATGGATGTTCGTGGCATTGAGTATTTCTGCAGCCGTTGCATTTTACTTATCAGCCAATACAGAATTACTTGCCACATTCTTTAATGAAGTTACGGGCAAACCAAACATACTCGGATGGATTGTCTTCCTATCACCGCTTGGGCTGTCCATGCTGATGGGCGCCGGATTGAGCCGCTTTTCTTATGGCGCGATGATCGGTTTATTTGTGCTTTTCGCAGCCATATTGGGCATTAGCTTAAGCACCATTCTCCTGGCATATACCTCATCTTCAGTGATGAGTTGTTTTATCGGCGCAGCAGGTATATTCGGAATCATGGCCTTCTTGGGTTATACTACAGATGTAGATTTGACCAAATTTGGCCCAATCCTCATGGTTGGTGTGGTAGGTCTATTCATTGCCGGAATTGCGAATGCCTTTATTCAAAGCGAAAGCTTTAGTCTGGTCATGGCCTTCATTGGTATTGCTGTCTTTACTGCATTAACCGCGTACGACGTTCAAAAATTAAAACGTATTGGCGCAGGTATCGAAGAAAGCGGAGCACAAATCCAGGATGCAGACACCAAGAAATTGGCCTTAATGGGTGCATTGTCCTTATACTTAGACTTCATCAACATTTTCATTTTCTTATTGAGAATCTTCGGAGGAAGGAAATAGTAATACACCATAAATAAAAAAGGGCAGTTCCGATTTAATCAGGACTGCCCTTTTTTTATTAGCGCTTACCTCATCAACTTCCCCCTTGCCCTCCTCAATTGATACTTACTGATCGCCAAAAAATAGGCAATCGCATCATCAGGCAGCGGACTCGTTCTTGCCGGTAGCAAACCAGTAAATAGCTTATAAAACTGGACAACCCTATCCACTACAGGCAGTGCCAACAACTGCTCCCTTATCCTATTCTCATACGAAACAGCAGAAGCCGCAGCCTGCAAAGCAAAGTCCGGCATACCCGGTATCGTCACATACAATCGCTCCAAAGTTTTAAAACTGATACTCCTTAACACAGCATACTTAGCAGATTTAACCATATACACAGAAGGCTGACGATACATAAAACAATCCAATACCACCATGCTTCCCGGCCCATAAATCCGGCACACATACTCCCCTCTTCCCTCCAAATAACCATATAGCAGCACAAAACCACGCAGCACATAATAAGCCTTGACTGGCACTTCTCTTTCCCGCAGCAGTACAAAAACATCAGCATACACGGGCTCTGCTTTCATCTCTTTCCAAATGCGCCACCTCATTTTAACCGCATTACACTCGCCTTACAATAGAACTTTGTACCCCCAATCCGCTTGACCACAAAAAACCCAGATTGTGTATAATTGTACAAAGTGCGCCGACTAATAGACAAAATCTGCATCACCTCCTCCGCGCGGATCAATTCATCAATAACTACCGGAGCCGGCTGCTGTTGTCGCTGCAGCAATTTAATACACATGTCTACCGCTTCGATGAGCGAGTTGAGCAACAGTTCAATCCTTCTCAAGATTGCTTTCATAAAAAAAATTTAAAAATTTAACCGCTGACAGGCGGAAAGAGAGCAACACCACCACAGAGAGGAGGAATGGTGGCTAATAGATTACCTAGCCTTTTTGGCCAAGCTTCGCCGTCATTTCAGTGACAGCATTCACAAAATCAGATACCGGGCCATTCCATTTAAAAGAAGCCCGGCCTTTTACCCGGCCGCTTTTAGGAAGCACAACCAAGCTCGCCTCTGTAGCGGTAAAAGAACACACCCATGAATATGCATTGTTCTTTTTGTCACAAATGGTCAGGTGATCATTAAAAGGCACACCCAGCGCCAGTTTTGCCACCATGGCCTCCAGGTCTCCAACGAACTTTGAATAATTAAACAGGTGATTTTCACGGAGAAAACCCTCTTCACTTTTGAGTACCATACAAGCCACATCTGCGTTTTTAGGGTACAAGAGTACAGTTAAAGTATTTTGCATTTAAAATAGGATTAAATATGTACGAAAGTATGTAATAATTCAGATATAAACACAACCCGAAAGAATAAAAATACACGCTTAATACATTAATTTTCAATCACTTAACCTCAAAAATAGCCATAGTGTTCCCACTACAGCTATGCACCATATCAACCCCTTCATATTGCTTCATAGAAGCCCTAATTTTGTATCAGTCAGCAGAATTTTTGGAATAACAATCCAAAAAAAATGCTAACAACTACCTTTTTATATCTGGTATTTTTTCAAATTCAGTAACTAGCATCAAAAGTTCCGACAATCCTCCAAAAGATACGGTAGCTACCGCCACCCTCTCTTCCGTAAGCTCATCGTCCGGCCTGCCCAGATAAGTTAACACGTCTCCCAAAAGACCATGCAAAACCTCTTCCGCAGCCAGCAGGTTATTGGTTCTGCCCAACTCAGCCATCTCGTTAAACAAGGAATCGCTCAGGTCTTTGTAGGCTTGAGTCAATAGCTCCTTGATATTTGTTGGTAAAGGTTTTTCACTTTCTATAATGTGGAAGTGTACCGTGGAATAGCCTCTCAGGCCTTTAAGATGTTCTTGCATATAGTATAAGTTAGTTTATTTGTCTTCAAAATTTCCCTTATTCCTGGCCCGGTTCAGCTCTTTCTTTTGAAAATACCGGATTGTCGAAAGATCTGTCCTGTTCAGTTCCTTGTCTGACAGCATATTGGCAAACTCATCAATAGCCAGGTCAAATCTGTTCAACAGCCGCAGCACCATTAGAAAACTAAGCTCCCGCTCGTCTCTGGTTATTTTAGTTAGCAAATTCGGATTGATATTTAATACCTCAGCCAGATCTATCATACGCAGCCCGTGCTGCAGACGAAGTTTGTTAATCGCCTTTCCAACGGTCAAGTTCATAGCATTTCAGACCTTTATATTATTTAACCCCGTTTGACAGCTCTCCCATACTTCACTACCTGCCCATATGTTTTGAGCAAAATCGATAACAATACCGGTGTTGTCTAAATTTCGCCGTCTTGCGGAAGCAAACATTTGTTCAAGATTCGTTGACATCCTTGATTGTGGGCTTGTTTGTTTATTCATATATTCTATAATTGGCTCTTTGATTAAGAACATGGCCGCCAAATGCGGCTCATGTTCATTCACTAAAAAACGATCTTCAGATACATACAATTCCAGCAACTTGACATTTGTCTCATTTTTGGTGACGATTTTCACAACGTTCTTATTTTTCGCTGCAGAAAGCATAAGCCTCATTTCAACTGTGGCCGCTCTCGGGTTGCCTTTCTATCAATTTAGTAAGTCTTGTCATGCCTAACCTCGCATTAATGGGCCAATCATATATCCGAAGACCTCTATCATCCATAAAAGCTGGGAAAAAGATATGGTCTGTTATCTTAGTTGGTTGTGTCATCGCAATTTATTTTGCTTCATTCATCCATTTTGGCATTGACTTTCCTTTAAGGTAGTGATCTAGAAAGTCAAGGGTTTTAGAACCGTAATCCAGCATATTTTTTTCTTTAAATAAACTATGAAACTCATCTTTATATTGAAGTAACCATGCAGGCTTACCTAGTCTGCGCAGACCATAAAAAAATTGGATTCCTTGTTCAACATTGACAATCCCATCATTTTCGTTGGCCATTAAAAGTAAGGGAGTAGTGATTCTAGGTATATCTAATACTGGGCTATTACCAATGAACAGATCAGGTCTATCCCAAATTGTTTCACCGAAACGCTCATGTCTATAAAATGTAGACATATCAAAGAAATTAATGCCTTCGAGGGTCAACGAATTTGTAGCATTGACTAAATTCGAAACACCACTTGAAGAAATAGCGGCTTTAAAATAGTTGGAATGCGTGACTATATAATTAGTTAAATAACCACCCCAACTATGACCATTTAGCCCTACATTGGCTGAATCAATATAGGGTAGTTTAGCCAAATATTTCGCCACACCTTCAACAGAAGCAACAGCGCTTTCCCCTGCTTTCATTTGTGTATAGATAATATCTGGCTTACATACAATGTAACCTTGACTGACGAGCCATGGAACGTTTAGATTGTCTGAAGGGGCGTTGGGTCGTAAATATGCATGGAGTTGGTCCGATTGCTTTTCATAATAGTTTATAACTACTGGGTATCGCTTGTTCGGATCGATAATAGTCGGTTTATAAAGGATAGCTTGTGATGGCTTTCCGTCTAGGGTGGTAAAGTTTATTAGTTCAGATGTTAGCCAATTATACTCTTTTTCAGGATACATATCACTGACCTGTGTAAATACGTTAAAGTTCTTTGTAACAAAAAAATTTGGGCAACTATCTACTCGTTCTTTGTTTATTAACCAAATATTTTCATGCTTGGCCTTTATGGGGCGAAATCCACTCAACATAGGATTAGCTGGAAATCCATAGAGTGCGTTACTCATAATTAATTTCTTAGGCTCCTTAGTGGGGTCAAAAGATAGTTTGTAAAACCCATTTTGTTTATTGTCATTATTGAAGGCATACAAAAGCAACGCATCGTTTGAATTAAAAATGTCATCACTAGGTGATTCAGAAAAAGTGAATCTAAGGTTTTCCCTCTTACCGAGTCCATGAGTTAAATTTTTGTGTTTGGTTGGGTTAGCCACATCCAGCTCCCAGATGTCATTCTCATCATATAGAAGTAAACTGTGCTTATCACACCATCCAGCAAAGCGCCAAAATTTCAGGTCTTCAAGTACTACTCCATGTTGATCTGATATTATTTCCAAATGTTCGGTGAGATCATATTCATTGTGAGTATTAGAATTCCAAACTCGATAGTTAACCCGCAAACTATCTACGCCTATGACATATTTTCCGTCTGGGGACAAACCCCGCGGTTGGAAATTGACTGAATATCTTTTGTTAGTCCAGTAATCGTAAATGAAATATAAGGGTTGGGCTTTTTTATTCCAGTGCTTTTCATAATCTGCCCCTTTAACATATTCAATCGAAATGAGGTCTGTATTATGATCATTCAGGAAACGTACATTCTCAAAATGCCGCTGGATTCTTATTATTTTTTTGTCGTTTAAATCAATCGAAAAAAGGAAAGTTTGAGCGGTGAAAATTTTTCCTGGATCTGTTCTTAATCTTGAATCCTTATAATTCCATACTTTAACTTTTACGGCCTGCGGTTCTATCTCAGGCGCCACGGCTTTTTCAGTTAGATAAATGAAAAGTCGGTTGCCAACCTCACTGAACCTGCTGATACCGGTAACAAATAAACTGGTGTCAACATCTGACGATTTATCGCTAATTAACTGCTCAAGAGTGCCTGCTTTTATATTGTACATCCAAATCGCTGTATTCATCATAAAAGCCATTTTACCGCCATTGTTATCCAGAGTTATATTTTTGATGCCTTTAAAGGTTCCGATTACTTTTTGTTCCATGTTACATAGAGTAACAACAGACAATGCGTCATCCTCATTCACCAAAACCAACAGATTTTTGTCTTTATCTTGAAAATAGGTTTTAACGTTTCTATATTTTGTTTCTTTTTCCGTTCTATAGTTTATAATTGTAATAGTGTTTTCTGGGCTATTGATCACAAGCCACTCCGTATTATTTTGCTTAAAGACTTGAAAGGAAGGTGCTTTGTAAGTTTTCGAGATACGACTAGTGCCAAGGTCTATCCATTGCAACAAGTTTTCTTGGTTCAGTATCAAAACTCTCTTACTATCCCCAAGGAAAGAATACCGACTGATATTAGGCCCAAATTTTTTTGTCCAATTTCCGGTGACTGTTTTTATCGTTAACGTTCGATGTTTACTACCTCCATACTGTGAAATATAGCCAACATATTTACCATCATTTGTAATGGAAGGTTCGCTAACATAACCCCACTTGTCAAACGCAGCGGTATCCAAACTTTTGTTTAAAGTCTGTCCAAAGCTTGATAAAATTGACATGAGGTTTACAATTAAAATAGTTGCATAATTTCTCATCTTATATATGTTTTCTATTATTAACGGCCCTAGTTTTTGGGCCATGTTATCTTACCTTTTAGCATTTTTTCATAGGTCTCTATGATTTCTGGAAATTGTCTTTTCCCAGTTTTGTTGTACAACTCCTCAAGTTTATCCACTGCAATTTTTTCGACCTTTAGAGCTTCAGTTACCCTTCCTAGTTTATAAAGGAGATTTGCTTTTGTATCTAAGTATTGTACATTGTCTTCCAGCTTAATAGAAAGCTCACTCCAAGTTAAAGCCCTCTGAAGAGCTATTTTATCATTTGATTTTTCAAAAACATTCCAGGCTGGATCATTTAAATTGAAGAAGACGTCTAAGGTGCCTGGTTTAGGCGGATTTATTTTAATTTTATAAGACATATAGAAAGTATATAGATCCCATTGTTTTGTTTTCCCATAGTAGGCAATCTTTTGATTAAGCATGAAATTATCAACATCGATTTTAGGATAGCGGGTTTTAATGGTATTTTTTATCCCGTCCCAGTTTGGATTTTTAACAATAGGCTTTTCATTTTTATATAATCTGCTTTTCAAGTCATCACGTGCGACCACAATCGGCACATATTGCTCAGCAGTACCTTCACCTAAAATGGCATCTATCTTTTCCGGGTCTTCATAACATAATTTAAAGAACTTGTCATTAATGTCCACTAATTCAATGACATATTCCCGAATAAATTCAATATTCTCCCTGGTGAAAAACTGTGTCATGTCTATTTTGTCAAGATAACCAGTTTTATAATCCTTTGCGATCTGCAAAGCCAGCTTGTCATCCTGCAATATCTGCTTTGCAAACCGACTCAAGGCGATCATTTTTTGGTAGTCCCGCTTGCCGCTTTTGTATTCCTGTAAATCCGTACTCAATTGAGCAGCCAAATCTGTATTACCTGCAAATTTTGCCAGCGTAGTCATTGCTGGTATGTCCTTATAACCAATTGCTTTAATCAGCAGATCACCTGTTGGCGAGTAAAACAATAAAGTTGGGAAGGCTTGTACTTTCGCTGTTATCCTAATTCGAGCTGCCTCACCGTACCATGACCTAATATGGCTATCATCATTTTTTGTGCTGTCCATCTGGATTTTAATAGATATAAAGTCTTCATTATACATTGTACCCAAAATTGTATCTGGATAGATGTTCTGATCCATTGCTTTGCATGGCCCGCACCAGGTCGTGTATATATCTACAAATATGCTTTTATGCTGCTTTTTTGCCATAGATAATACTTCTTCCCAATTTTTAGGTTTCAAAAAATTGATTCCTTTGTCGGTTTGTCCATAGCCGCTCGTTGACATAATAAAAATCAACGCGAATGAGATTAGAACCAAAATTGTAGCCCGATAGTTTTCATTCATCATAACAGGTGGTTTAAATAGAAGAGAGCGCAAATTCGCTCTCCTGATAAGCTTTTAATAACCTTTATTTTGTACTAAGGTTGGATTGTTTTGCAATTCCCTTAACGGAATGGGGTAAAGGGCATCATCACTTTGCCAATTACCTCCCTTTGTAGCAGCGGCTGGAGCCATCACGGCATCGATGGTCTTGCTACGCTTTAGATCAAACCAGCGGTGTCCCCATTCAGTAAACAATTCGTGTTTGCGTTCCGTTAATATTGCTTCAAGCATGTCTGCTTGATTGGTAGCCGATGTTCCATCTAAACCAGCACGGGTGCGGATTACGTCGATATCTGACTTAGCGCTATTGATACCGACCAATTTATTCTGTTGTGCCCGCGCCTCTGCACGAATCAGATATTGTTCTGCCAAACGTAACACAATCTGATATTCAAGTGTTGGAGACGTAACCGCCCCAATTTTATATTTAAAAGCATAATGGTAGGTTGTTCCAAGTACAGTTACACTGTTTATCCAGTTAATTCTGCGTTTATCATTGACTTCGAAGCTATTAACAAAATCCTCATTTAAATAGACATAGTTTGTTCCACTTGGTCCACCGGGTGGTAAAATAAAAATTCTTCCTGACCCAGTATTCGCACTCGTCTGCACTCCTGTCGGTTGAAGTGACCATATACTTTCTTTTGTAGCACTTAAAAATGTTTCGTTCAAAGGCATCGTGTCATATACTGCTTTATTTGCTAATACTAGGGATGCCTGCGTCTCTGCATTTTGCCAATCATTCAAAAATAGATATACACGTGCAAGTAATGCTGTAGCAGCAAATTTGTTGGGCCGCACACGTTGTGTTCCAGTTCTTATAAGTGTTCCATCAAGATAATTTTCGGTAAGTAGACCCTGTGCTTTTATCAAATCATCTTTAATCTGGTTATAGATTTGTCCTGTACTAGTCCGCGGCATAGCAGCGTTCACTTTATAATCTGTGGTAACTATTAAAGGCACGTCAGCGTATAGATTGACCAAATAGAAATAACAAAAGGCGCGCATAAAATAACACTCACCTAATAAGCGTGTTTTGACTGAGGGAGTTAGTTGACTAGATGCATTTAAGCCCTCCACTGCAGAATTAATGCGAAATAAGTACCTGTAAAACTGTGCCCAAAAATCCGTCCCTGAAACTCCTGAGACATCTGATCTTAATGAGTTTTTATAATAGTTATTTATCACTTGATCACTAATTCCAGTCGTTAAATTCAGTTCATCAGCCGACAAGCTTGGTAGAACATTTAATTGCGCAATTCCCGTATTTCCATTTTCTTCTGTGGCAATAGAAGAATAAATTCCAGTTAGCACTGCCGCGGCTGTTATATCTTCTTTAAAAACATTGTCTGCATTTGTGGTTGTCACCGGTGCATCAACATCTATGAACTTTTTGCATCCTGGCAGGATTAAGATATAGCAGCTTGAGATTAATGCTAAAATGTATGTTTTGATATATATAAGTTTCATGTTAGTCATATTAATATGAATTATAGTATGATCTGCAACCCTAAAGTGATTGTTCTTAAAGGAGGCATTGTAATTAGACCAGTTGTTTCAGGATCTAAGCCTACATATTTAGTAAACGTGAGTAGATTTTGTCCTTGAGTAAACACACGGGCTTTTTTGAGGTGAAGAGTATTTGCCCATGCTGGTGGAATATTATAAGAAAGGGACAAGTTTTTTAGCTTGATATATGAAGCATCCCCATAATTAAAATTACTACCAGTGGCGCGACCGTTTGAAATAATAGTGCTAAATTTCTGATAATCTTTTTGATCACCGCTTTTTTGCCAGCGATTAAGCACTTCTACAGGCTGATTTACATATATGCCAACATAATCGGAAAATCCAGTTCTTGAATTTCCGCCCATTTGCTTTGCAAATTGAAACAGAAAGTCTAGACTAAAATCCTTATAACTAAAGCTATTATGGAATCCACCATAAAACTTCTGCGTTAAATCAATAATAATATGGTTATCCTTTTGAGGATCAGTGGAAGTGACGACTTTACCATCTACTGCTCGAAATTGATATAAACCGGTTGTCGGGTCCACCCCTGCATAGTCATAAACTTTAGTAATCGAAAGAGGTTGACCAATAATTAAAGCACTTGAGTAACTGGAAGTCTCCAAACCAGGAAATTCCAGAAGTTGATTGCGATTGGTTGTTAAATTTAAGCTACTTGACCAAGCAAAGCCTTTGCTTTGTAAGTTGGTAGTATTCAATGTAAGTTCCCAGCCTTTATTTTGAACTTTCGCAGGAAAGTTCTGCAACAATCCGTCATATCCAGTTTGCCACGGCAATGAATAAGGAAGAAGTTGATTGGAAGATCGATTTCTAAAAAAATTAACGCTAAATAATATTCTGTCTTTGAAAAATCCTAAATCAATTCCGGCCTGTGATTTCTTAGTCAATTCCCATTGAAGATATGGATTTGGCAATCCTGTTGGTGCCAAACCTGTAAAGTTCTGATAGGGAACTGCTGGCGTAATATTTGAATATTGATTTAAATAGGTATAATTTCCTATCTGGTCATTTCCTGTAGTTCCATAACTACCTTTGATTTTACCAAAACTTAAAAATGAAAGATTCTTTTTTATGAAGTTTTCATTGCTGAATAACCAGGCAGCACCGATTGCTCCAAAATTATGAAAACGGTTCTCCTTACCAAACCGACTGCTGCCATCCCTTCGAGCCGTTAGGTTAATGACATATTTATCTTGCCAATTATAATTTAAGCGACCAAAGACTGCATTGTACTTATATAATGCCTGCAGAGAGTTTGTTGGTATAATTGTAGAAGCCGCCTGAAAGTTCCCAATAACTTCGTCGCTACTAAATCCGAGTCCGGCTATCTGCTTATCAACGGTAGAATTTTCTTGAAATGTAGAGCCAGCAAGTAAGGAAGCTCTGCCCTTATTAATGCTAAAGTTGTAATTTATTTGTGGTTCAAATATCCAGCTTTTACCTCGACTGTCCCCATAAAAACCCCTTCGTTCATAGTATTGGCGATATTCAGGCCAATACTGTTTTAGAGGCGAGGATACCAATTCGCTTGAAATCATATCTGTGTATCCTAAACTCGTTGTGAACGACAATCCTTTTGCTAACAAATAGGACAAATTTAAATTAGACACTAAGTTACTTGTGTTTTTCTGGAAGGTATTTTCAAAGTAACTTAGCGGGTTTAACCAAGTAGATACACTATCATGATTATTGGGATCTACTTCAATCATATTCCAATTAATTGTTCCATCTCTTTTACGTAATGCCGGTGCATTAGGTGGTAACTGTAAAAAAGTGGAAGTGTAATCTCCGTTTGGAAGGAGATTGTTATCATTCAAAAAATTCGCCGAAAATAACAACTTAAACTTATTATTCGCCGAAGAATGATCGATGCTTGCACCTAGTGAAACTTTCTTATCGACAAAATCATGAGGTAACACAGTCGTCTCTCTATGATAGCTGCCATTAAGACGGAAAGTAGTGTGTGCAGTGCCTCCTGAAACTGATAGTTGTGCATTGTTATATGTTGCGCTTCCGCCTAACAATTCGTTTTGCCAGTCAGTGTAGCGATTCGAATCAAAAACAGTAAGATCGAAATTAGTAAAATCTTTTGAACCAGCTGGCGTAGGAACTGCAATTCCATCATTCTCGTATGCTTCCTTACGCATAGTTAGGTATTGTTGCGTATTCATCAGTTTCATTTTACGTCCTAATTTCCCTGCACCACTTTGGATAGTTGCATCAATCCTTGTTTCTCCCGGCTTGCCTTTCTTTGTAGTAATAAGAATTGCACCATTAGCCGCTCGGGAACCATAAATTGCAGTTGCATCCGCATCCTTCAATACATCAATACTTTCTATGTCCGCAGGATTTAAATAACTGAAAGGATTTCCTGCTCCAGCTTCTGGATTTAATCCCGGTGCGGACATTCCTTGCACCAAAGAACGAGTAGGGAGCATTTGGGATACATATGGTACCCCATCAACTACGTAAAACGGATCATTTCCATAGCGTATACTATTTTGTCCTTGTATTCTCACCTTAACCCCTGCTCCAGCATATCCGGAGGTCTGATTAATAAAAACACCTGAAGTTCGCCCTTGCAAAGTAAGGAGTGGATTAGTAACAGGCTGTATCTCTATATCTTTCGCTTTTATACCACCGATGTTTCCTGTTGTAAGTCTTTGATTTGTCGTTCCATAAGCGATTATTCGGACTTCATCCAGAGGGTTTTCGTTCAGAATCATAGTTATAACTCCCAGATCAATTTTTACTTTCACTTCTTTTGCAGTATAACCTAAATAAGAAATCAAAATTACCGCCTTCTCATCAACACCTGTTAACGTAAAGACACCATTTGTGCCAGAGCTTACGGATTGATTTGTTCCCTTAACATTAATAGTTGCCCCAGCTATTCCATTTCCATTTTCATCTACCACCCTGCCCCTGACATCAATCGTCTGAAATCGGGCAATCAAATTATCCAAAAAAGAAGCCTCCTTCTCTTTAATTACAATCGTCTTCTGCTCTATACTAAAATTGAGCGGCTGACCTTTAAAGCACATTTCCAGTACATCTTTCAAGTCTACATTATTGACTTTGATGTTTACAGGCTTTGCTTTGCCAATGACATCTTCAGTATACACAAAATTGTAGGCTGTCTGCTTTTGTACAGCAATCAGCACTTGTTCTAAGGGCACATTTTTCAGGTTGAGGCTCACTTTCTGGGCCCAACCTGCTGCAGAAACCTGCATTAGTGCCATGGTAATTATGACGATGGTTAGCCTCATAATTCGCATGAATTGAGTTAAAAATTCCATACTTTTGTTTTCGGTTTGGTTGTTTAATTGATTGATTCGAACAAAATTTATTGGTTCTCCAAACCTCCGCCAGTCCTGACCGCGAATCGGGATTGGCTTCTTTCACACCTGTTTGGGTAAATCTGGAAAACCTGCAATAGGAATAGAGTTTTGTAGCTGTTACCTCATCACGGTCACCCTCCTCCCTTCTACTTTAAAGTGAACAGTACCTGTTAATTCCAGTACATGCAGTACGGTAGATATATTTTCAAATCTGGACATCGATCCGGTAAATGGCTTGCTTTCAAAGCCGGGCTCAAATACGACTTCTACATTGTACCAGCGCGCCACTCCCGTCATGATGTTTTGCAGACTTTCTTTCTGAAAAGCAAATTTGCCATTCTTCCAGGCCATGATCTGATCTATATTGGCAGTAATGACGTCGAGTTTGTTGTTTAGGAGTACAGCTTGTTGGTTTGGTTTGAGAATTACCCCGCTCTCCCGACCAGTCGGGATCGGCCCCTCAAGGGGAGAGAGGGATGCGACACGCGCGCTACCTTCTACCAAGGTGGTCTTTATTGAGCTTTCATCTGCATAGGCGTTAATATTGAATTCTGTTCCTATATCTTCAACCACTTGCCCTTTGGACTCTACTCTGAAAGGTTGTTTATCGTTATGCACTACTGCAAAGTAGGCCTCACCGCTCAGCAATATTTTGCGTTCTTTTCCAGTAAATTGATTAGGGAATGAAATCTTTGAATCTGCGTTCAGCCATACGTGCGTCCCATCCGGTAATATAAATTCATAAGTCTGCCCTTTAGCTGTCTGTGCTGTCAGCACCCCGCTCCTCTCTCCCCCTGAGGAGAACCGATCCCGATTCATCGGGAGAGAGGGGTCTGTACTTCCATCACTATACTTCATACCCTTATCCCCAATCACCACCCCTTTCTTCTTCCCGCTCAGCTCAATCACTTCCCCACTCGCCAAAGTTATCGTTGCACCGTTTTTACCAGGCGCGATGTCGTTTACACTTGCTATGCTCCCTGTCTTGATACTAGCGTCTTGATACTTGCTACTAAAAAACCAAATCCCAAACACAACCGCTGCTACCGCAGCGGCCACAACGGCAATCCTTGGCCAGAGCACCATCGTCTTGCCCTTTTCCTTACGGATCTCAGCCAATGCCGCAACAAGGCCTTCTTTCTTAAGTTGGTTGACCTCATCAATCCCCAGATCATCAATAGACTCCCTGCGCAGCGATGCATTGGCATATAAGCGTTCCAGTTGGTCTCGCTCATTTGCATTAGCGGTTCCCGATAAGTAACGGTCTATTAACTCTTCCGTAGTCTGTTTTGAATTCTCCATAATCGTCCAACTAAATACAAGACACTTGTCAAAGACGCTGGTGACAGATTTGTGAAAATAATTTTTACAGCAACTTTATCTCAGAGGCTATAAAATCTTGAAGTTGCTTCTTATCTGGTAACTGAAGTAAATACCGGCTCACAAAAACTTGGTTGTCTAATCCTGCCAGAGCATATTCTACTAGCGGATTGTTTTTGTCTGCGACCATAAGTATTCCGATCGGTGGATTATCCGAATTTTCTTTAATCTCCTTTTTGTAATAGTTGATGTAGGTATTAAGCTGCGAGATGTGAGCATGGTTAAATTTATCTGATTTCAACTCAATCAGGACGTGGCATTTCAGAATTCTATGATATAGTACCATATCAATAAAAAAATATTCATCCCCTATCAATATTCTTTTTTGTCTCGCTTCGAGACAAAAACCACGTCCCATTTCCAATAAAAAATCTTGAAAATGATCTAACAAAGCTCTTTCTAAATCGCTCTCCTCAATTATTGTTTTTCCGTTTATTCCTAGAAATTCAAAGGCAAAATGTGATTTTATAAAATCTGAGGTATTTTGCTGCTCAGCTTCTGATTGAGTTTTAATACTCATTTGCGCAGGGTTTCCACTTAAACCACTACGTTCAAAATATAGCGTATTGATTTGTCTTCTCAATTCCCTAACACTCCACTGTCCTTTGGCACATTCAACTTCGTAAAAATTCCTTTTCAACGCATCATCAACTTCAATAAGCTCAATAAAATGCGAAAATGATAGGCTAGTAAGTAATCTTTCAACGGCAATTTGTGTTTGGCTGCTGACAGTTTCGGGGGACAGTGTCCCCCGTTTTATATTGATAGCCAATTCGGGGGACACTGTCCCCCGAATTGCTTCCTTTGAAAAAACATTTCCGAAATTAGCATATATCTGATAAAACGACCTGAATCTTCTTAATTCACGCTCATTAATATTTAAAAGCCTCTTTTGATTTAGATTTTCAGATAAATGATGGAGCAATTTAGTCCCATACGCCGATCGGTTATCCCCTTTTTGTTCAAATTCAACTATGTAAAATCCAATGAGCCAGTTGCGCAAGGTCAAATGAATATTTACGGCTTTAACTGCAGCCTGATTTAGGAGGATATGTGTACTCTCAATCTGTTGAACAAGAAATTTAAAATTCATATATAAGTATAAAGGGGTGAGCTAAAGTAATAAGTCAGTATGCAAAGGTCATTAAAATTCAGCACTAACATATAAGTGTGCAACAAAAAGAAAGACATCTAGCACTCTGCTCCATCTGCTTTTGCTAAATTGTATTTTCAAATTCTAGAGTCATGGCACAGCGTAAATAAATTACCATTTAGAATGGCCAAGCTTTTGCACGAATCTATTCAATTGAGGGGGAGGAATCAGGGGCTTTACCAAAGCTTTCGAACAACTCAGATACAGCTCTCTTTTCTGCAAAAGGAGGAAGAGGATCTTCAGGAGTTGGCTTATCATCAAGTTCCACTACAATTACAGCAACCGTTTTACCATAAAATCCTTCGGGTATTCTGAAGCTGTGGCTCTCTTTATTCGGGATCAATATCTTTTTATACATCATATTCACAAATTACAATCTCTGATGCATAAGCGTAACCAGCACAATAGAGAGACCTGAATATTTACCCAGCTTCAACCGCAGGATCTTTATAGACCTTGAAATCTGCTGCTTCACAGCATCTTCTGAAATGCCCAGTTCGATGGCAATTTGTTTGTTGCTCAGAAACTCTTTCCGGCTCATTTCAAAGGCTAGCTTCATTTTTGGTGGCAACAAAGCAATCTCCTTGTCGATCAGCGCGACCAGCTCGCGTTCATTGATTGCATCCAGCGTCACATTTTCCGATTCTTCCATCTGCGCCGCAATGAGGTCTATAAAATCATGGTTCACTTTTTTATTACGGATGTGGTTCAAGATCCGGTTCCGCGCTGCTTTATACAGATACCCTTTGAGGTTGGTTTTCACGTCCAGCGTTTCGCCCTTACCCCAAAAAGATACAAAGAGGTCCTGCACCAGGTCTTTTGCCTCATCAGTATCTCCTATTACTTTTCTTGAGTGGTGAAACAGCATGTCCCAGTGCCTGCTATACACCTCAGCAAAGGCCAGTTCGTCCTTTTGCTTCAACAAAGCAACAAGCTCTTCATCAGAATACGTGCTGTATGTAAACATCGTTTTTGTATTACCCTATTCTAAGTTAGTGAATTATGAATACAATGTTATGTTATTCTGCTGAGATAAGATAAATGGCTTTGAAATAAATATTCGGCAAGCATATAATAAACTTTGCTTTTGGTCGTATTATATACCGAGAGCGTTAATTTAGATAGGCGGCGAACGATCGGTATGATTGCTCGCCGCTTTTTTATACCGCTTGCTCAGGAATCAATGTTATTTCTTATCAATTTTATACAACCTGCCACCATCGGTAATTGCGTACAAAGCGTGATCCGCTCCCTGGGTAATGTCCCTGAAACGTTGATTTTGATCGGCCAGGAGCCGCTCTTCTCCAACAACCTTGTTATTATCAATCACCAGTCTGGCAATGTGCATCCCGCTTAATGCCCCGATAAACAGGTTGTTCTGCCATTCCGGAACACGGTTGCCCTTATAGAAAGTCATACCACTTGGAGAAATCACCGGATCCCAATAGTATACCGGTTGCTCCATTCCATTTTGTTGCTGGATGGCCCCGCCAATAGCCTGCCCGCTGTATTCAATGCCATAAGTAATCGTTGGCCAACCATAATTACTGCCTGCAATTACCCTGTTGATTTCATCGCCTCCCCGCGGGCCGTGCTCACTTTGCCACAATTCAGCGGTGACCGGATGCAGCGCCAGACCCTGTGGATTCCGATGTCCGATGCTGTACAATTCCGGTAATGCGCCCGCGCCAAAAGTCGGATTCCCTTGTGCGGCGGAACCAGTTGTGGTAATTCGTACAATTTTCCCAATTGCAGCGGTTACAGATTGAGCCAGGGGACGTGTAGGCAGGCCTGAACGTTCGCCAGTGCTGACCAACAGGTTTCCGGTCTGGTCAAATAAAATGCGCCCGCCATAATGAAGCCCACCGCCGGCAGACGGATCTGCCCGGTAAATTACTGTTGCTGATTCGATGGACGCTTCATCGCCCGACAGCTTTCCTTTGGCTACGGCAGTTCTGGCGCCACCTGCAACAGGCTCAGAGAATACCCAATAAATCATCCTGTTGCTCGAAAATTGAGGATCTAAACAGATGCCCAATAAACCGCCCTGACCGGAAGCATCAACAGCAGGGGTTCCGGTGATGGCGGCGCCAATTGCCCCTGCCGTGGTTACGATCCGCATCCGGCCTGCTTTTTCCGTAACCAGGAAACGGCCATCTGGTAACACCGTGATTCCCCACGGCGCTGTGAGGCCCGAAGTAATTACGCGCGACTCAATAGCGGTTGCGGTACGTGTGCTGTTCACCCGGGTTTGACCGGCAAAGGCCGGCTTGTAACTGGTATTGGCTGCATTTGTTTCCACCGGCGGGCCATCCGCCGGAGGAATCACAATCGGATCTGGTTCGCTGTCTATTTTTGCTTTCGAGCAAGCGGCCATCTGGATTAGGGCGATGACAAGGACGATCAATTGTAGTTTACTTTTCATACGATTTCTTTTTCTGAACCAGTTCGCTTACTGTAGCTTACCTGGTTAACATTTAATTCCCGATGTTGTTTACCATCAGCCAATTCATTCCTTCTTACATACTGAACTGCTGCCTTATGTACAACATGATTTCAGCATCATTACAACATGGTTGGAACATCGTTGGAGCATCCGGTTGATGTTCCAAAGTTGTCAGGCGCATGCTGGGCGCTTGCTTAAAAATTGTTAAAAATAAATCTGTTGAGTACCCGTATTGCCCACTCAGTTTATTTTCATGTCCCTAATTTTGCGTCAAATCAATTGATATGGGAACTTTAAACAACGGGCCTTTTGGTCATTTACACGGTCGTGTAGGCAATCTGGTGAGCTACACCTTAAAAGGAAAGAACGTAACGCGGATCATCGGCAAGACCAGCAAGGCGCCTACCAAGGGAAAACTGGCTCAATACCAACGGATGCGGGTGATCAACAAATTCCAGAAACCGATGCTGCCTTATTTGAATTTAGGTTTTGCAATGGAAGCTGAGGGCACCACGAGCAACGCCTACAATAAGGCTGTATCGTACAACAAAACCCATGCGCTACAGGGCACGTATCCTGACATTAGCATGGATTACAGTAAGGCGCTGGTCAGCAAAGGGCTCTTGCCTCCTGCACGATCGGCTGCTTATACTAAAATCGCCGATGGCCTCGAAATTACCTGGCAGCTGCCGGCCGACCAGGAGTCGCGCTTTCTAAATAACCGCGCTATGATCGTGGTGTTTTTTCCTGAGGGGACTGACCATCCCGATATACCTGATGCGGTTATGGAACTGAGTGGTGCGAGACGGCAGGAGTGCCGGGATTTCATCTCCCTGACTGCAGAGGAACTTGATAAGCCTTTTGAAGTGTACCTGGCCTTTATTGCGGCAGACCGCTTTAATGTGAGTGACAGTGTTTGGCTGGAAGAGGCTTAATTCAGCTGGCAAAAATATGTAGCTTATAAGTATCTACAGCTCCTGAAGTAATGGGTTTGAGCCAGCTTTGCCGGGCGATGTGATCCGTGCAGGGGCCGTAACTGATGAGCTTGATCTTCCTATTCAGCGATTCCCGCTGCAGGAGGTCAAGCACTTCTTGCAACATCCTGCCCTGAAATGGGGTATAGAGAAAGAATACCGTCCCTGCTGAATAGTCCGCCTTTCTTGCATCAACATGGATGAAGGTTACCTCAGATAAATTTAGCGACAACGCAAGGCTGAGCGCATAGGTACAGAAAGCAGGCTCCATTTCCACACCAGTGACTTTTACGCCTGTGAGCAGGTTGACCAGAATGCTGACCTGGCCCAACCCGGAACCCAAGTCAAAAAAGACATCATTTTCTGCGAAAGTACAGTTTGCAATGAGTTCGAACACAACTCTTGCAGGGGTCTTCTGGAAGTAAACCATTTCCGGCTCCAGTGCTACGGTCTGTTCCGGCAGCTCTAAATCAGGAAATAAGCCGTTTATAAATGCATCAAGTTCGTCGTATCCGGCTTTTTCCTGGTTTCTGTTATCGGCCAAATCCAGACTGATGTAAGTATCGACCATTTTCCTAAACTCCCAAGGGGTATAATTACCTAAGCGGATTTTTGCCCGAAGTCTTGAAAATAAGATGCGGTCAATTTCTTCCAGTTCAGTCTTTAAGTTTTCAACGCGTTTCCTTAATGAATCTTTGTCCTTGGCCAATGTGTGCAGCAAATCTTCCAGTTGGTCAAGCGCATGGAACCGCTGTTCGAAGTTGCTTTCGACATAGATTAAGGGATCGCCAACGATGGCTTCAAGTTCTTTCTGCACTAATCTCCGTTCCCGTTGATGACCCGCTTCCGGAAGTATTGTATCAATTCTGGCGATCCGGCAGGTTTTAGCCTCCTGGTGATCTTCAACCCGTCGCTACCAAGCAGCTCGTATTTGCAATTGACGGTTTCGTTCGGATCAAATTTAAACATAAGGCTGCGCTTTAGGGTATCAATACTATAGGTAACCTTGGTTTGGAACCCGCCATCGCCCGACTCGTTGTACATCCCATAAGGCCCGAAATATATCTTGAGTTTGCGGTCGGCCAGTACACTGTCCCCGCGATGCTCCTTCTGTAAAATCCATTCAATTGGCCGCTGGTTCAGCCAGTCGCCAGTCAATACATTTCGCTCCCTACGGTATTCCACCAATGGCTTTGAGGCCAGAAAACCGACCAATGCGATTAAGATGAGGTTGATGGCAACTTCAGGTTTGGTAAACTTGAAACGCAAACCCTTCCCGATCATCAACAGGAAAATGGTTCTGATTTTGGACCATTCAAAAATCAGTACCAGGATATTTAAGACGAGCAAAATTCCTGAAATCATTTTTGTGCCCGGCCACAGGTCCAGCGCCTGATTGATCAGCCAGACATTGAGTGTAACGGGCAGCATCAGTGTGGCGCCCAACAAGGTCGTCCTTCTAAAAAGCAGCAGCAAAGCAGGGATCAGTTCCAAAAAGCCCAGCAGGATTTGGAACCAGGCCGAATGCCCTAAAAAAGCCCAGGCCAGTGTAGTGCCGGGTATGTTTTCAATACTTTGCGACTGCGCCCAGGTAAAACCGGTCAGCACAAACTGGGTCCTGAAGATTTTGGTGAGTCCGTAAGGAAACATGCCCAAACCCAGCACATATCGGGCTATTCCTAAATAAAGGTGTTTTTTGGATAAAAAATTGAGCGCTTGTTTCATACTACAGGTGGTGTAACCAGACCCAATTTGTGGAAAAAATCCACAATGTGAAAATCTATTTCAAACAAAGTGGCGCTTTTTTGCATTTACTGTGCATTAACCCAACGGACCATGCAGAAAAAAGACACGACGATTAACGCAGATCTTCAAAAATTCATTGAGAAGTTTGAACCGAATAAATTTAAAATGCTCAACAGGGGAATCGAAATCAGGGGCAACAGTGATTTGCACCGCAGCATTACTTTTGCGAAAGAACTGATTGAAAGAATGAAACTGAAATTGACTGTACACCATTCTGCAGAGATGGCGATGTACGGAGGATTTGAAGTAATTTACGCATAAACACCGCTTTTTCATCATTTGGCCTAATAGTTGTAATTAGGCCAATTATGATGAATATATTGAATAAATACAGCGTTGACCTATTCCTCCTTCTCTTTGCTGCTGCGCTCGCCTGGTATATCCTTTCAGGCCTTGTCTGGAACGGCTTATAGCTGTATTTTCTCCCTTTTTTTGGAATTGATTTTTCTTTGTTGCATTTTTGTACTGCTTATAGAGAAAGACGGAGGGATTAGACCCTGCGAAGTCTTAGCAACCTGTGCTTACAAGGTGCTAAATTCTACTGGATCCATCGCTGGTTCCTGAAAGATAAGTTGATTGGTAGCATTGGCTGGTATCAGCTAGCCGGACCCACAATTTTCTCCTAAGCTTTGTACATCATGTGTTCGGCACTTGTTTTGGCTATTGGCCACTATCAAAAATAGCGCATGGTTTACTCATATGATTGGTTAACTAAATGGATATTAGAGAAGAATTAGAGAAACGTATCTTAATTATCGACGGTGCAATGGGCACCATGATCCAGCGATATGTCCTCACGGAAGAAGATTTCAGAGGAGAACGTTTTAAGGATCACCCCTGTGATGTAAAGGGCAACAATGACCTGCTCAACATCACCCGGCCTGACATCATCAAGGCCATCCATACCGAGTATTTAAAAGCGGGTACGGACATCATTGAGACCAATACCTTCAGCACACAGCGCATTTCACTGGCCGATTACCAGATGGAAGAACTGGATTATGAAATGAGTTTTGAAGGCGCAAAGATTGCCAAAGAGGCGGTCAATGAGTTTATGGCCGCAAATCCGGGACGCAAATGTTTTGTGGCCGGTGCTGTAGGGCCGACCAACAGAACGCTTTCCATTTCACCGGATGTAAATGACCCGGGCTTCAGGGCGCTGACTTTCGACGAACTGGTAGATGCCTATTACGAGCAGGTACGCGGTTTGGTTGACGGTGGTTCTGACCTCTTGCTGATCGAAACCATTTTTGACACATTGAACGCAAAGGCGGCCATTTTCTCCATCAAGAAATATGAGGAGCTGATCGGCCGGAAAATAGAGATCATGATCTCAGGTACCATTACTGATGCTTCGGGAAGGACTTTGAGCGGGCAGACTGCAGAGGCATTCCTGAATTCGGTCATCCATGCCAAACCATTGAGTATTGGCTTCAACTGTGCATTGGGTGCCAAAGACATGAGACCGCACATTGAGGAACTTTCCGCAAAGGCTGGCTGTTATGTTTCGGCTTATCCCAATGCAGGATTACCCAACGAATTTGGCGCTTACGATGAGATGCCGCACGAAACTGCGCATTTGGTAGAAGATTTTATCCAGCATGGCTTTGTCAACATTGTAGGCGGATGCTGTGGCACAACCCCTGACCACATCGGTTGTATCGCTGAAAAAGCGAAGGGCGTTGCCCCGCGCAAGATTCCTCAGATCGATAGCAACATGCGTTTGAGTGGATTGGAGCCTGTGACCATCACCCCGGAAAGTATTTTTGTGAACGTGGGTGAGCGGACCAACATTACCGGTTCGCCTAAATTTTCTAAACTCATCCTGAGCGGTGATTTTGAAGCGGCTTTGGCTGTTGCCCGTCAACAAGTAGAAGGCGGTGCGCAGGTGATTGATGTGAACATGGATGAGGGGATGATCGATTCGGAAGCATCGATGACGAAATTCCTGAACCTGATCGCTTCTGAGCCGGATATTTCCAAATTGCCAATCATGGTCGATTCGTCCAAATGGACAGTAATCGAAGCCGGGTTGAAATGTTTGCAAGGCAAAGGAATTGTAAACTCCATCTCGCTAAAAGAGGGAGAAGATAAGTTCCGCGAAAGTGCCCGCAAGATCATGAACTATGGTGCTGCTGTAGTGGTGATGGCTTTTGACGAACAGGGACAGGCCGATAATTTTGAAAGAAGAGTAGAAATCTGTACCAGGTCTTACAATATACTGGTGAATGAGCTGGGCTTTCCGCCGCAGGACATCATTTTCGACCCGAACATCCTGACCGTGGCGACGGGATTAGAGGAACACAACAATTATGCGGTTGACTTTATCAATGCCACCCGCTGGATCAAACAAAACCTGCCGCATGCGAAGGTGAGCGGCGGGGTGTCCAACATCTCGTTTTCTTTCAGGGGAAACAATACCGTTCGTGAAGCGATGCACTCCGCATTTTTATATCATGCCATCCAGGCGGGTATGGACATGGGGATCGTGAATGCCGGTATGCTGGAGGTTTACCAGGAGATTCCACCGGAACTGCTGGTTTTGGTAGAAGATGTACTGCTGAACCGCAGAGATGATGCCACCGAAAGGCTGGTGGAATTTGCAGATAAAGTAAAGTCCAAAGGCAAAGAGATCGTGCGCGATGAAGAATGGCGCAAGGAACCGGTAGAATCGCGCTTGTCGCACGCCCTGGTCAAGGGGATCATTGAGTACCTTGATGCAGACGTAGAGGAAGCGAGACAAAAATATGCCCGTCCGATCCAGGTGATTGAAGGCCCGCTGATGGACGGAATGAACATTGTGGGTGACTTATTTGGTGCCGGCAAGATGTTCCTGCCACAGGTCGTAAAATCTGCCCGTGTGATGAAAAAAGCAGTGGCCTACCTCTTGCCTTTCATCGAACAGGAGAAACTGGACAATCCCGACCAGGACCAGAATTCTTCTGCGGGAAGGATTTTGATGGCTACAGTAAAAGGTGACGTACACGACATTGGCAAGAACATCGTAGGTGTGGTACTGGCTTGTAATAACTTTGAGATCGTAGACATGGGTGTGATGGTTCCTGCACAGGACATCATCAAAAAAGCCAAAGAAATCAATGCGGATATCATTGGTTTGAGCGGATTGATTACGCCTTCTCTGGATGAAATGGTGCATTTTGCAAAGGAAATGGAGCGGGAAGGTTTTACGATCCCATTGATGATCGGCGGGGCAACGACCTCGCGGATCCATGCGGCTGTAAAAGTAGCACCCAATTATTCCGGTCCGGCGATACACGTCCTGGATGCGTCCAGAAGTGTGACCGTAGCGAGTACTTTGATGAACAAAGATACACGTGGTGAGTACATTGCCGGCATACGTGCTGAATATGATAAAGCGCGCGAAGCGCATTTGAACAAGCGGTCGGACAAGCGCTTTAAAACGCTGGAAGAAGCGCGTAAAGACAATTATAAAATAGATCCTGCTTTGATCGCCCCTGCTCCTGCTTTTACGGGAACACGTGTGTTTGACAATTATCCGCTGGAAGAACTGGTTCCTTATATCGACTGGACGCCATTTTTCCAGACCTGGGAACTGCGCGGAAGTTACCCCCGCATTTTGGAGGATAAGGTGGTTGGTGATGAGGCCAAGAAATTATTTGCAGATGCGCAGACCTTACTACAACGTATTGTTGACGAAAAACTGCTGACCGCCAGGGCTGTCATTGGTTTTTGGCCTGCACAGGCAGTTGGCGATGACATTGTACTGGATGTGGATGGCAAAGAAGTCGTGATCCATACCCTGCGCCAGCAGGCTGAGAAAACGGCAGATCAGCCATACTATGCTTTGTCTGACTTCATTGCACAAAAAGAAACGGGCCTTCCCGATCACTTCGGTGGCTTTGCGCTGACGACAGGCATTGGTTGCGATGAACTGGTCGCAGAATTTGAGGCGGTGTATGACGATTACAACAGCATTATGGCCAAGGCATTGGCCGACAGGCTGGCCGAAGCTTTTGCAGAACGCATGCATGAACTGGTGCGTAAAGACTATTGGGGTTATGCCAAAGATGAGCACCTGAGCAATGAGGACCTCATTAAAGAAGAATATGCGGGGATCCGTCCGGCACCGGGCTATCCGGCTTGTCCGGAGCATACCGAAAAAGGCACTTTGTTTGCCTTGCTGGATGCAGAGAACCGGATTGGACTGAAGCTGACTGAAAGTTATGCCATGTATCCTACCGCAGCCGTAAGTGGTTTCTATTTTGCCCACCCGCAGTCGAGGTATTTTGGTCTTGGTAAAATCACCAAAGACCAGATTGAAGACTATGCGGTTAGGAAGAACATGACCATAGAGGAAGTGGAGAGGTGGCTGAGTCCGAATCTTGCTTATTAAGTAGTAAGTATATGCTAATCAAGAGATCTCTCAGGATCTTCGAGATGACGAATCACAAAATTTAAACAAATCCAACAATGAAAATTGTAGACCATATTAAAAACGCAAACGGCAAGACCTTATTCTCCTTTGAACTACTGCCTCCGATTAAAGGGCAAAGCATCCAGGGTATTTTTAATGCCATTGATCCGCTGATGGAGTTTAATCCGCCTTTCATAGACGTGACCTATTTGCGTGAAGATTATATTTATAAACAACATCCAAATGGATTGCTGGAAAAAGTAGCTTACCGCAAACGCCCAAGTACGGTGGCGACCTGCGCGGCCATTATGAATAAATATAAGGTGGATGCTGTACCGCATTTGATCTGCGGTGGTTTTACCAAAGATGAGACTGAAAACGCGCTGATCGACCTGCAGTTTTTAGGTATTGACAATGTTTTGGTACTTCGTGGTGATGCGCGCAAAAGCGACAGCTCATTTGTACCGACACCAGACGGACATGCTTATGCCTCGGAACTGGTCAAACATGTGGCAGACATGAATACCGGCAAATACCTGCACGACGACATGGCCAATGAAAAAACCGATTTCTGTATTGGTGTAGCCGGTTATCCCGAAAAGCACTTTGAATCGCCGAATTTGGATACGGACTTTAAATACCTGAAAAACAAAGTAGACCTGGGCGCTGAATTTATTGTGACGCAAATGTTTTTTGACAACAAAGCTTATGAGTCTTTTGTCGCAAAATGTCGCGCAAATGGCATCAATGTCCCGATTATCCCCGGATTAAAGCCGATCACCAGCAGCAAACAGCTGATCAGTCTTCCTAAAGTTTTCCACCTGGATATTCCATTAGAGCTGACTGAAGCAATTCAGGCTTGCCAATCGGAGAAAGACGTGAAACAAGTAGGGATCGAATGGATGATCAATCAATGTAGAGAGCTGAAAGCAATGGGTGCACCTGTCCTGCACTTTTATACGATGGGAAATCCTGAACCAACGAAAAAGATCGCACAGGCCATATTTTAAATTTTTGCTGTGGACTGCATGTGATTTTTGGAATACTCTTTGTATATTCCCGTGCACACCTAACAGTCGCGTCATGAAAAAATTGATCCTATTTACCTTTGTTGCCTCGCTCTTTTTTGCAGCCTGCACCACTATGAAGCCTGGAAGCATCGCCAATAGCGGTCTGTCGGGATTGAGCGGCACCTGGGAACTGACTTACATTTCGGGGCCAAGGATTGCGTTTAACGGCTTGTATCCCGGCAAAAAGCCGATGATCAAATTTGACCTCACGGAAAAAAGGTTTAGTGGCAATACCAGCTGTAATTCTTTTTCAGGGGTCTTGGTGGCGGACGACAGCACAATCAATTTTACAGCACCCTTTATCATGACAAAAATGGCCTGTCCGGGTGAAGGAGAGGCCACGTTTGTAGAGGTCTTAAAAAAGGTAAGCCGTTACGACATTACCAGCGACAGTACACTGAATTTCATGATGGGTGATATTGCCATTATGCGGTTCAGCAGAAAATAATCAATAGCTGTTCAGGTATTTCTTAAAGGAATTAAAGCTGTTGTCCATGGATGTCGCTTGCCTTTCTTTGCTGAAAAGGCTTTTTACCTGATCTGGAATCTCAATTTTCTCCCGGATTTCCGCAGGGAACACATCCGGAAACTTGCAGGCATGTGCGGTAGAAGAAAAGACACCAGCATAGTCACCCTCATTTTCTGAACGGTATTTTTCGAGCGCCAGGTAAGCGATGGCCGTATGCGGACAAGCGATATAGTTGTGGTCCGAATACAGGGCATTGATGCCTGCCAGTGTTTCCTCATCTGTGAAACGGTAACTCTTTACGAGTTCATTAATCTGCTCCCGGTCATTGCCGAACAAATTCATGATCCTGATCCAGTTGCTCGGTGCCCCTACATCCATGGCATTGGCATAGGTCTGCACAGAAGGTCTGGTCTCATACAAACCTGTTTCAAGATAACGCGGAACGGTATCGTTGATGTTGGTAGCAGCGATGAATTGTTTGACAGGCAGCCCCATTTTATAAGCCAGCAATCCGGCAGCAATATTACCGAAGTTCCCACTTGGCACAGAAAATACCACTGGAGTCTGCCCTTTTCGCTTCAGTTGCGCATAAGCATTAAAGTAATAAAAAGTCTGCGGGATCAGGCGGGAAATGTTGATCGAATTGGCAGAAGTCAACCTCAGCCTGTCCTTCATGTCCTCATCCGCAAAAGCTTGTTTCACGAGTGCCTGGCAATCGTCGAAGGTTCCGTCCACCTCAATAGCATGTATGTTTTGCCCATTCGTACACAATTGAAGCTCCTGGATGTCGCTCACCTTCCCTTTCGGGTACAGGATGGTCACACGGGTATGCGGCACGCCCAAAAATCCCAGTGCCACGGCACCACCGGTATCTCCCGAAGTGGCGACCAGTACATCCAGTGTTTTTTCGTTTTCCTTCAGAAAATAGGCCATGATGCGGCTCATGAAGCGGGCACCAAAGTCTTTGAAAGCCAGAGACGGGCCATGGAAAAGCTCGAGGACATGGGTATCTTTTTCGATTTCCACAACCGGGGCGTCAAAATTAATGGCCTCATCGATCAGGCTTTTCAGGTCGGCAGCCGGAATGGCATCTTCCAGTAAAGCCGACGCGACCTCAAAGGCAATTTCAGGCAAAGTATATTTTTCAATGTTATCGATGAAGGCTGCATCCAGTTGCGGGATGATGACCGGCATATAAAGACCTTTGTCCAGCGGCATGCTGTTGAACACCGCAGTGGCAAAGTCGACTTTCAGGTTGTGGTTGTTGGTGCTGTATAATTTCATTTTAGGTTGGCGTATGTTTTTCGTGTTCCGTCATCTCGAACATCCTGAGAGATCTCTTGTTTATACTCATTCAAGAGATTCCTCATACCTCGGAATGACGGGTCGTTTTAATCTAAAATAATCGGTCCTTTTTTATTTACCTCTGATACAAAAGACAGGCTGTTGATGGCCAGGCCTTTCAGATGGCTTTGCAGCTTTTCTGTAATCCGGCTGGCGGTATCTGCATCTCTGGTGAGCGCAAAAACGGATGGTCCTGAACCGGAAATCCCAAAACCGATGGCTCCGGCTTCCAGTGCCAAAGCCCGCATGGTGTAAAAATCAGGGATGAGGATGGAGCGGGTAGGCTCTACCAGAATATCGGTCATACTGCGTCCGATGAGTCCGTAATCGTTCATAAACAGACCGCTAACGAGTCCTGCCACATTGCCCCATTGTGTCACTGCATCTTTCAGCAGCACCTTGGAACGGATCATCTGGCGGGCATCTTTGGTCGGTACATCTACTTCAGGATACACGATGGCCGCATGCAGGTCCTGCGGAAAAGGCAGGCTGATGATGTCCAGCGGTTCGTAGCTCCTGATCAGGACGAAGCCACCCATCAATGCAGGGGCAACATTGTCGGCATGGCCATAACCACAGGCCAGCTCCTCCCCCTTCATGGCGAAGGGCACCAGGTCCCTGTTGCTCAGCAGGTCGTCAAATAAAGTATTGACGGCAAACAGACCGGCTACGGTACTTGCAGAACTGGAACCCAGTCCGCTGCCAATGGGCATTTTCTTGTGCAACTCAATCTCAATCCCGGTATCCGGTTTGCCGATATGGTTTAAATAGTGCTGCACACTCGCACTCACTGTATTTTTAGCTGGATCGAGTGGCAGTTTACCGTCATCACCTGTTATTTTGGAAATGGTGATGCCTGAACCACCAGTAAATTTCATAATTACCTCATCGCCGGGTTGGTTGACGGCGAATCCAAGTACGTCATAACCGCATACTACATTGGCCACGGTGGCCGGAGCGAAAACTTTAACGGAATCTTTCATGCTTATCTTTTACCTACATTTATGATATCAGCAAATACACCTGCGGCGGTTACTTCTGCCCCTGCGCCAGGGCCCTTTACCACCAGGGGACGGTCTTTGTACCGGTTGGTTGTGAACGAGATGATGTTGTCGCTTCCCGAAAGGGTAAAAAACGGATGCTGCTCGTCCACCATCTGCAGGTTGATGGAGACCTTGCCGTCCTCCATTTTGCCGATGTACCGAAGTACCTTATTGTCTTTGGTAGCCTCGTTTTGCAGTCCTTCAAAATAGGCCGCATTGTTTTCGAGTTCCTGGTAGAAATCGGCCACACTGCCAGCTGCCATACAAGATGCAGGCAGCATGTTTTGCAGGTCAATGTCTTTTTCTTCCAGCGGGTAACCTGCATCCCTGGCCAGGATCAGCATTTTGCGCATGAAATCCTTGCCGTTGAGGTCATCACGCGGATCGGGTTCTGTATAGCCTTTATCCTGGGCTTCTTTGACGACCTCGTGAAACAAGGTGCCGTCTTTATAATTGTTGAAGATGTAAGAAATGGTTCCCGACAGGATGGCTTCAATGCGTTTGATTTTGTCACCGCTCAGCATCAGGTCCCTCAGGGTGCGGATAATCGGCAGTCCGGCACCAACATTAGTCTCATAAAAGAAGTCGACGCCATAGGTCCTTGCCGCCTTTTTGAAAGCTGCATACTGCTCGTAGTCGGCCGAATTGCCGAGCTTATTGCAGGTAACCACAGAAATGCTGGACTGGAGGATATCCAGATAATATTCAATTGGGTTGTGACTGGCGGTATTATCTACAAACACGCAGTTGGGCAGGTTCAGGGATTTCATCTTCTTGATGAAATCGGACAGACTGGCTTTGACCTGCTGACTGTCCAGTTCCTGCTCCCAGGTATTGAGGTCTATCCCTTCCGGGTTCAATAGCATTTTGCGGGTATTGCAGATGCCGACTACCTTGACCTGCAGGTCATTGTTGTCTGCCAGGAAAGGCATCTGGTCCTGCAGTTGGCTGAATAAGGTTTTACCGATATTACCGGTTCCCAGGCAGAAAATATGGAGGGTTTTCTTCAGATCGGAATAGAAAGCATCGTGTACCGCATTTACCGCTTTGGAAAGGTCGGTTTTGGACAGGATCACTGAAATGTTGTACTCAGAAGAACCTTGTGCGATGGCACGCACGTTGACCCCGTTCCTGCCGAGCGCACTAAACAGTTTACCTGCCATACCAGGTGTACGTTTCATGTTTTCCCCTACGATAGCCAATACCGAAAGTCCGTTTTCAACTTCAGGATATTCCAGCTTTTTGGCCTGCAGTTCCAGTTCAAATTCTTTATTGATCAGTGATAATGCCTTCAGAGAATCTGAGGGTTTGACCGCAAAGGTAATGCTGTGCTCGGAAGAGGACTGCGTGATCAGCACCACGTTGACCTGTTCCCTGGAAAGCATGGAAAACAAGCGGCCACTAAAGCCTGCCTTTCCCACCATTCCACTTCCGGAAAGGTTCAGTACGCTGATCTCATCTATAGAGGAAATGCCTTTGATGGGTAAAGTTGACGGACTGGTGCCGTGTTTGATATAGGTTCCGGGAAAATCTACATGGAAAGTGTTTTTGATGACAATCGGGATTCTTTTTAAGAAGGCCGGGATCATGGTAGGCGGATAAATTACTTTGGCGCCGAAATAGGAAAGTTCCATGGCTTCGGTATAACTCAGTTCCGGCAAAGAAAAGGCTTTTTTAACGATGCGCGGATCAGCGGTCAGCATACCATCTACATCCGTCCAGATCTGGATTTCCGCTGCATTCAACGCTGCCCCCCAAATGGCTGCTGTATAGTCGCTGCCGCCACGGCCAAGTGTGGTGATCCGGCCCTCGTCATTGCTGGAAATGAAGCCGGTGACAAACAGCAGGTGTGTTTTATGGTCCTCATAAAAATCCCGGATGAGCATTTCAGTGAGGTTGGTATTGACCTTGGCCTGTCCGAAATTGTTGTCCGTTTTGATCAGTTGGGAGCCCTCCACATATTCTGCTTCAGGAAATTGCTGTTTCGCAATGTGGCTCACCATGGCGGTAGAGCAACGCTCGCCATAACTCAGGATCAGGTCTTTGGTCTGTGCACTCAGTTCGCGCAGGTTGTAGACGGACTGCAAAATATCTTCCAGTTCATTGAAATAAATCTTCAGTTTAGTCAGTACCGGGTTTTGTGCCGCGGCAGGAAGCAAGGTGCGGATCACCTGAAAGTGCCTTTCTTCTACTTTTTTCAGCTGCTCACTATAATCCTGCAAAGCGCGTGCATTTTCTGCCATTTCCAGCAGGATGTTGGTGACCCCACCCATAGCAGAAAGGACAACAACGGGGTTCTCTTCTTCCCTTTCAGATTTCAGTATTTCGATCAGGGTGCTGATGCTTTCAGCAGAACCGACAGATGTACCTCCAAATTTTAAAATATTCATAGTATCCGGTTAAAAAAAAAGCACCTTCCTGGTTAGAGGAAGGTGCTTTTTTATGGTTTTTTATGTCTTTCAATTACCCACTAGCTTACCTTCCCCGAGTGACCCCGGTGGTGGTTGTGGTAATGGTTGTAATTGTGAGGTTGCTATACATTGTGTTTTTTTTACACTAACAGTGCTGTGCCTCAAAGTAAAGGTATATTTTTCTAATTCGCAAATGTTTTTTAGGAAGTAGTAAGTATCAAGACCAGATGCAGATCTGATAAAGCGCCACGTCTTGATACTTACCACTTGATACTTACTACTAATTATTACCTTTACACCAGTATATATGCAAGGAATAGTTATAAAATCAACGGGAAGCTGGTACCAGGTGCGAACAAGTGATGGTACAGATTATGATTGCAGGATCAAAGGCCGGTTCAGGATACAGGGCATCCAGACCACCAATCCTATTGCGGTGGGTGACCTGGTGGATTTTGAACTGGAACCCAATTCTGACAAAGGGGTAATCGATAAGTTGCATGAACGCAGGAATTATATCATCCGAAAATCGATCAACCTTTCCAAGCAGGCGCAGATCATTGCAGCAAATATGGACCAGGCTTTTTTGGTTGTCACACTCGCTTCACCAAGGACCTCTTTGGGCTTCATTGACCGGTTTCTGGCCACGGCAGAGGCCTACAGCATTCCTGCAGTATTGATTTTTAATAAGCTTGACCTGTTTAGTGAAGAGGGACTGGAAATCCTGGATGAATACAAAAGCATTTACGAGCGGATCAATTACCCCTGCTATTCGGTGTCTGCACTGGAGGGAACAAATATTCCGGTGATAGAGGCGCTGCTAAAAGATAAGGTGACCTTGTTTTCGGGCCATTCCGGTGTGGGTAAATCCAGCCTGATCAACGTATTGTTGCCGGGAAGGGAAATTAAAACCGGGGAAATTTCTGAATCCAGTGACAAAGGGCAACACACCACCACATTCGCGGAAATGCATTTATTGCCTTTTGGAGGATATCTGATAGATACCCCCGGCATCCGTGAGCTCGGTATATTTGACATCAGGCCGGAAGAACTGGGGCATTATTTCAGGGAGATGCGTGACCTGATGAACCAGTGCAGGTTTAACAATTGCCGTCACGTGAACGAACCCGGCTGTGCGGTGATCAAAGCTGTGGAGGAGGGTGACATCGAACTGAGCAGGTATGAAAGTTACCTGAGCATTTTCCATGGCAATGAAACGAGGGCATAAAGATGCGGGCAGTTATACAAAGAGTTACGGAAGCGAGTTGCACTGTAAATGGATCAGTTACTGGTGCGATAGGAACAGGATTTCTGATCTTGCTGGGTATAGAGCCGGCTGATACAGGAGAGGACCTGCAATGGCTGGCACAAAAGATCATAGGGATGCGGATTTTTGGTGACGAGCATGGTCAGATGAACAAAGCTTTAGCAGATGTTGATGGCGATATTTTATTAATAAGCCAGTTTACTTTATTTGCCAGCACAAAAAAAGGCAACCGGCCCGGCTTTACCCGGGCAGCACGACCGGAGCAGGCCATCCCGCTTTATGAAAGCATGATCAAACAGTTGTCTGCACTAAGCGGCAAACAGATCCAAACCGGCATATTCGGTGCTGACATGAAAATCAGTTTGCTGAACGACGGCCCGGTCACGATCCTGATCGACAGCAAAAACAAAGAATAATTTTTATTGGTTTTTAACAGATCAAAAATGACAATTAAAGAAGCTCAGGAAACCGTAGACCAGTGGATCAATACCACCGGGGTCAGGTACTTTAACGAACTGACCAATACGGCCATTTTAATGGAAGAAGTAGGCGAAGTAGCCAGGATCATGTCCAGGAAATACGGGGAACAATCTTTCAAAAAAAGTGACGAGGCGGTCGACCTTGGCGATGAGATGGCGGATGTGCTTTTTGTACTGATCTGTCTGGCCAACCAGACCGGTATTGACCTGACCGAAGCGCTTGAAAAAAACATGGTCAAGAAAAACATCCGCGATGCAGAGCGGCATAAAAACAATGAAAAACTCAAATAGCTGTTGTTGCTGAAATGGGCAAAACAGGGCGCAAAAAAAGGCGGGGACATGAAATCCCCGCCTTTTTGTATTTGTTGAATACGGATCAGTCAGCAGCCAAAACCGCTTTGATCTTCGCCGCAGCTTCCTGCAACTCCTCATTTGTCGGTTGCAACTTTGCTTTACTGAAGTTCATGTCACCGACCTCGTTCATCGGGATCAGGTGGATGTGCACATGAGGGACTTCGAGTCCGATAACTGCAACCCCTACCTTTTTGCAGGGGAACGCTTCTTTCAGACCAGTGGCCACAATCTTGGCGAAAAGTGTCAGCCCAAAATAGCTTTCCTCGTCCATATCAAAGATGTAGTCAATCTCCTTTTTGGGAATGACCAGTACATGGCCCATCACCAGGGGACTAACATCCAGGAAGGCTAGAAATTCTGCCGTTTCTGCCACCACATGTGCCGGAATCTCGCCGCCGATGATCTTTGAAAAAATACTTGCCATGGCTATCTGCTGATCTCTAATATTTCAAACTCAATTTTACCGGCAGGTACCTGGATCTCCGTTTTATCGCCTACTGATTTACCCAGTAAACCCTGGGCAATCGGAGACTTCACGGAAATTTTCCCGGTCTTCAGGTCTGCTTCTGATTCGGCGACCAGTTGATAAGACATGGTAGAACCATTTTTTATGTTCTTAATCTTCACAATAGAAAGTGCAAGCACCTTGGTCAGGTCCAGTTTTGACTCGTCAATTAACCTGGCCGTAGAAAGTGTGTTTTCCATTTTGGAAATCTTCGCTTCATGAAGTCCCTGGGCCTCCTTTGCAGCATCATATTCTGCATTCTCCGACAGGTCGCCTTTATCTCTTGCTTCTGCTATTGCCTTGGAAATTTGCTGCCTGCCTGTAGTTTTCAAATACTGTAGTTCTTCCTTCAGTTTCTCTAAACCATCGTGGGTATAATATGTTACCTCTGTCATAGCTCGTTTATTTGTTAGTGACTCTAAAAAACAAACAAGACTACATCGGCATTTGCCTACATAGTCTTGCTTCATTAAAAACGAAGATAATCGGGTAATATCACAAAAGCAAATAATTGTAACAAAATGATGAAGGAATGCCAAATGATCAGATCTGGTTCAATTTTTCGGCAAGCACTTCAGAAATCTTACGGTAGGAATCAAATGTCCAGCCGCCAACATGGGGAGTTAATAATACCTTATCTGATTTTTTTAGTTCCTCAAACCATTCCTGTTCATTCAATGCCGGAAATTTTTCTGTTTGCAGTACATCCAAACCGGCTCCTAAAATTTTATTGGCCTTAATTGCATTCAAAACGGCCTTTACGCTGACAATCTCACCACGTGCCGTATTGATGAAAAAAATCGGTTTGCGGAAATGAAAGAAGTATTCGTCGTCTATCATCTGCCGGGTCTCTGCCGTCAGCGGGATGTGGAGGCTTAGCACCTCGCTTTGCCGGACGATTTCTTCCATACTGACCTCTCTGGCATATTCGTCTGAAAAACCGGTTTTATATTTATCGTAGGCTATGGTAGTAACGCCAAATCCGGCCAGTCTTTTGGCGAAACTGCGACCCATATGGCCGTAGCCGATGATGCCGACCGTTTTGCCTTTCAGCTCATAACCCCGGTTTCCTTCCCGATCCCAGATACCGTTTCTGATTTCCTCGTCGGCTTTACGGAAGTTATTCATCAATGAGAGCAGCATACCTAAGGCATGCTCTCCAACCGCATCGCTGTTCCCTTCAGGTGCGTTAAGCAACCGGATTTGTTTCCGATCAGCATAAGCCTCGTCTATATTGTCCAGGCCCGCTCCTGCACGGGCTACAAAGCGCAAGCGGGTTGCAGCATCGATCAGCTCCCGGTCAATAAGAAATTTAGTTCGGACAGCTATTCCCTCATAATCCGCTATGATGCCCAGGGTTTCTGCCCTGGTGATGAGAGGCTGGTCATGGACTTCATAGCCCATTGCTGTAGCTTGTTCTTTAAATATGGGATGAAGGTCGTCTACAATTAAAATCTTCCCTTTGCTCATTGTTATGCGGAGAGTTTGGTTAAATGTTGTGTTAATAAGATAAAATCGTCAACGCTAAGTTGCTCCGCTCTTTTGTCAAAAAAGGCATGGTCGTCCATTTTGTCTCTTGGGATAACCCCGGAGAGCGCGTTCCTTAAAGTTTTCCTGCGCTGGTTAAAACCGCCCTTTACCGTCCGCCAAAATAATTTCTCATCACAAGGCAATGTTTCAGCCTTGTTCCGGCTGAGTCTGATGACTCCGGAATTGACCTTTGGCGGTGGATTAAATGTCCCTGGCTTTACGGTAAAGAGATAAGTTACCTCATAATAGGCCTGGATCAGAACACTCAGTATACCGTAATCTTTTGTTCCCGGTTTGGATGCACAGCGTTCGGCAACTTCCTTTTGGAACATGCCCACCATCTCTACCACATTCTCCCTATTTTCCAGGATTTTGAATAAGATCTGGGATGAAATGTTGTACGGAAAATTGCCGATAACCGCATACTTACCTGGGAAAATACCAGATAAGTTTAGCGCAAGAAAATCGCCGTTGATCAGCCGGCTGCCCAGCTGGGGGTATTTTTTGTTCAGAAAATGGTAGGACTCTACATCAATATCGATCAGGAAAGTTTCGAGGTCGGTACGTTCAAGCAGGATGTCTGAAAGGATACCCATACCGGGGCCGACTTCAAGAACTTGCTTGTACTCACTGGTATGGGCCAGGCTGTTCACGATCTTAGCCGCAATGTTTTTATCGGTTAAAAAATGTTGCCCTAAGTGTTTTTTTGCCTTTACCAAACTCATATCCAGATCTGTTAACGGCTGCAAAATAACTAAAGTTTTACCAGTATCGGACTAACATTAGGGTGAAATTCTGTATTTTGCACCAAATTTCTAATTGGACATGAGCAATAAAATAAAAATCGGGATCAGTATCGGTGATGTAAACGGGATCGGACTTGAGGTCATCCTGAAAACCTTGTCGGAGAACCGCATTCTCGATTATTGTACACCAATCGTTTACGGCCACACCAAGGTCGCCTCTTATCACCGCAAGGCTTTAGGAATCAATGACCTTGTTTTCAATGTGATCGCCAATACAGAAGCTGCGAATCCGAAAAAAGCCAACCTGATCAACTGTTGGGAAGAAGATGTAAAAATTGACCTCGGTGTATCCAACGAAACCGGCGGAAAATACGCCCTGTTGTCGCTGGAAAAAGCAACTGAAGATCTGCTGAACGGTCATTTGGACGCCCTGGTGACTGCCCCGATCAACAAACACAACATCCAGTCGGAGACTTTTCAGTTTCCGGGCCATACAGAATACCTCCAGCAAAAAAGCGGAAGTGGCGATGTGCTGATGTTTATGATCAGTGAGGGCCTGCGTGTTGGCGTGGTAACCGGACACATTCCATTGGGACAAGTGCCGCAAAGTATTACCAAAGAAAAGATCGTCAAAAAACTGCTTCTGATGAATGAAAGCCTGAAGAAGGATTTCTGGATCGAAAAACCGAAAATAGCTGTATTGGGACTGAACCCTCATGCGGGCGACAATGGCCTGCTGGGGAGCGAAGAAGGGGATGTAGTTGCCCCTGCCATCCAGCAAGCATTTGACAAGGGCGTGATCTGTTTTGGCCCATATCCGGCCGACGGGTTTTTTGGCAACGGGACTTACAAGCAATTTGATGCCGTTCTGGCCATGTACCACGACCAGGGACTAATTCCTTTTAAAACAATCGCCTTTGGTGCCGGTGTAAATTATACTGCAGGATTAAAATTTGTACGCACTTCTCCTGACCATGGCACCGGATATGATATCGCAGGAAAAAATGTTGCAGACCCTTCCTCTTTTATTGAAGCCATTTTTGCCGCTACCCACATTGTGAAATGCAGGAGAGAACAGGAAGAGCTTTTAAAAAATCAGCTAAGGACCGGAGGAAAAGTGGTGGAAACTGCTTTTGATCTGAAAGATGATGCAAATTAACGTCGATCATATTTTTTAAATAACATTTTAGGTTTATCAAATTAATACCTACATTTGCGGGCTAAAATTTTGTTACAATTGAAACCACTAAAACAATTTTCAATCCCATTCACCGGCTTAAAAATTGGCAAACATCAGTTTGATTTTGAGATTGATAACAGCTTTTTTGATGCTTTTGAATACTCTTTGGTAAAGGAGGGAAACTTAAAGGCACTGGTTGAAGTAGACAAACAGGAAACAATGCTGATCCTGCACTTCCGGATAAACGGAACAATAGTGCTGGATTGTGATAAATGTTTGTCAGCCTTTAATTCACCAGTGAGCATACAGGAAAGGCAGATTGTAAAATTTGCTGAAGATGAATTGCAGGGTGATGATCTGGAGATCGTTATTTTGAACAAAAAGGAAAGTGAGATCAATGTAGCCGGTCTCATTTACGAATTCATCACTGTTGGTGTACCATACATCAAAATCTGCGAAGAGAATGGTGATGGACAACAATGCGACCAGGAGATGATCGCAAGACTGGAAAGTCTGGCAGTAGGCGCAAAAGAAGAAGACGAAGAACAACAAGATGAGGACCCACGATGGGCCGCATTAAAAAAATTAAAATAAAATAATTAAAAAAATCAGCAATGGCACATCCAAAACGCAAGATTTCTAAGAGCAGAAGAGACAAAAGAAGAACGCACTACAAAGCAGAAGCTCCTTCTTTGGCTACCTGTCAAACAACTGGCGCGATCCACACTCCACACCGCGCTTATAACGTTGATGGTAATCTGTACTACAACGGTAAACTGGTAATTGAAAACACCTCAATAGGTTAATTTTCTGAAAAATAGTTTGTGTTTTCAGTCTTCGAAAGGTTAACTTAGAGATTGAAAACTAGGGCAGTTTTGCCTCATACACAAACTGATTTTTACTATGAAAATAGGTCTCGATATAATGGGCGGAGACTATGCACCCAAGGCAAATGTTTTGGGTGCAATAGCTGCTCATCCATTGTTATCACCAGATGAGCAGATCGTGCTGATCGGTGATACAAACCAGATTAGGCCGCTTATATCAGCACATGGATTTGATCCGGAACTTTTCGAGTATGTACATACCGAGGAGGTGATTGGTATGGGTGAGCATCCCACAAAGGCAATTGTTCAAAAGCCAAACTCAAGTATTTCTGTCGGGTTCAATTTGCTGAAAAACGGTGAACTGGATTCTTTTGCAAGCGCCGGCAATTCCGGAGCCATGCTGGTTGGTGCTGTTTTTAGTGTGAAAACTATTCCCGGTATCATCAGGCCATGCCTTTGTACGTTTTTACCAAAACTGAGTGGCGGCGTAGGCCTGATGCTGGATGTTGGTGCAAATGCAGACTGTAAGCCAGATGTATTGCTTCAATTTGGGGTTCTTGGCAGTCTTTACGCAGAAAACCTAATGCAGATCAGCGATCCTAAAGTTGCCTTGATGAATATCGGTGAAGAGGATGAAAAAGGCAACATGCTGAGCATGGCTACTTTTCCGCTGATGAAGGACACCAGATTGTTTAATTTTGTGGGTAACGTGGAAGGAAGAGATTTGTTTAACGACAAGGCTGATGTCATCGTATGTGACGGCTTCACGGGGAATGTGATGCTGAAACTTGCAGAATCTTTTTATGTACTGACTTTAAAAAGAGGCTTAAAAGACGAATTTTTTGACCGTTTTAACTACGAAAATTACGGTGGAAGTCCGGTTCTTGGCGTTAACGCGCCTGTGGTTATTGGCCACGGAATTTCCAGTCCGACAGCGGTTAAAAATATGATTCTGCAGTCGAGGGACATGGTGACTACTGGCCTGGTAGGAAAAATACAGGCCGCATTTAACAATTAGGAGATTAAAATGAGTAAGATTCACGCGGCGATTACGGCTGTTCATGGTTACGTTCCGGATTACATATTAACCAATCAGGAGCTGGAGTCAATTGTAGATACTACAGATGAATGGATTACCACCAGAACAGGCATAAAAGAGCGCAGAATATTAAAAGGCGAAGGACTCGGTACATCAGACATGGCAGTCCATGCAGTTAACGGCCTGTTGAAAAAACGCGGGATCAGTGCAGAAGAAATTGAACTGATTATCTTTTGCACAACGACACCTGACTTACCTTTCCCTGCTTCAGCAAATATACTGGCCGACAAGATCGGCGCAAAGAATGCCTGGGGTTATGACCTGCAGGCAGCCTGCTCAGGTTTCATTTTCGGCGTGTCTACAGGGGCGCAATTCATCGAATCAGGAAAACATAAAAAAGTACTGGTGGTTGGAGGAGACAAGATGTCTTCGATCATCAACTACCAGGACAGAACGACCTGCATCATTTTTGGAGATGGTTGCGGTGCGGTACTTTTAGAGCCCAATGAAGAAGGGCTTGGCGTAATGGATTCCATCCTGAGAACGGACGGGTCCGGAAGACAATACCTGCACCAGAAGGCCGGCGGTTCTGCCAGACCAGCCACACATGAGACTGTCGACAACAATGAACACGTAGTTTACCAGGAAGGACAGGCCGTATTTAAATTTGCGGTAACGAACATGGCCGGTGTAGCTGCCGAAATTATGGAGCGCAATAACCTGACTTCGGATGATGTTGCCTGGCTGGTTCCCCACCAGGCGAACAAACGGATTATCGATGCTACCGCGTCCCGAATGGGCGTAGGATCGGATAAGGTAATGATCAATATACAACGTTACGGAAATACAACAAATGGAACCATCCCGCTTTGTTTATGGGAATGGGAAAGCCAGCTAAAAAAAGGGGATAACATTATACTAGCTGCTTTTGGGGGCGGTTTTACATGGGGAGCCGTGTACTTAAAGTGGGCTTATTAATGTTTTTATCATAAATAATCATACCTTAGTTAATTGTAAAAACACATTGTTTTCTTAAAATAACACCAAAAAATGGATATCAAACAAATTCAGGAACTAATTAAATTTGTTTCTCGTTCAGGCGTAAATGAAGTGGCTATAGAGCAAAAAGACTTCAAAATAACTATTAAAACGAATCAGACTCCAACAGTTGTTCATGCTACTGTGCCAGCTCCTGTTGCAACAACTGCAATTCCTGCAGCGGCTGCTCCACTTCCGGTGTCGGCCACGGAAACCAAACAGGTTGCCACTGAAGATACTTCCAACTACATCACTATAAAATCGCCTATGATCGGAACGTTCTACCGTTCAGCAGGACCAGACAAACCTTTGTTTGTCAATGTTGGCGATGAAGTATCTACAGGAAAAGTGATCTGTATTATTGAAGCTATGAAACTTTTCAATGAAATTGAAAGTGAAGTTTCCGGCAGAATCGTTAAAGTACTGGTTGAAAACGCTTCACCAGTTGAATACGATCAGCCACTGTTTTTAGTAGAACCAATCTAATATTTGCTTAAAGCAAATAACATTATATAAAAATATGTTTAAGAAAATATTAATTGCCAACCGGGGCGAGATTGCTTTGCGAATTATACGTACCTGTAAAGAAATGGGCATTAAGACGGTAGCAGTGTATTCTACTGCTGACCGGGAAAGCTTGCATGTTCGTTTCGCTGATGAGGCGGTGTGCATTGGCCCCCCTCCCAGCAAGGACTCTTACCTGAGTATTCCAAATATCATTTCTGCGGCCGAATTGACCAATGCAGACGCCATACATCCCGGTTACGGCTTTTTATCAGAGAATGCCAAATTCTCTTCTGTGTGCCGTGATTACGGAATCAAATTTATTGGGGCAACACCCGAGCAAATCAATTCTATGGGCGATAAGGCTTCGGCCAAGGAAACCATGAAAATTGCCGGTGTACCGACCATACCAGGTTCTGAAGGTTTACTGGAAAGTGTTAAAGAAGGCATAAAGCTCGCTAATGGGATCGGATATCCAGTTATATTAAAAGCTACTGCCGGTGGTGGTGGCCGTGGCATGCGGGTGGTCTGGAAAGACGAAGATTTTGAAAATGCATGGGACAGTGCACGCCAGGAATCGGGAGCTGCTTTTGGAAACGACGGACTTTATCTCGAGAAATACATTGAAGATCCAAGGCATATTGAGATCCAGATTATTGGTGACCAGTATGGCAAAGCCTGTCACTTATCTGAGCGCGACTGTTCGATACAAAGACGTCACCAAAAACTGGTTGAAGAGGCCCCTTCTCCTTTTATGACTCCTGAACTCAGGGAAAAAATGGGTGAAGCAGCCATCAAGGGTGCCATTGCGGTACAATACGAAGGAGCTGGCACTGTAGAATTTCTGGTAGACAAACACCGTAATTTTTATTTTATGGAGATGAACACCCGCATCCAGGTTGAACATCCCGTTACAGAAGAGGTCATCAACTATGACCTGATTAAAGAGCAGATCAAGGTGGCCTCCGGAGTTCCGATTTCGGGTAGAAACTACCTGCCGGATATGCATGCGATTGAATGCAGGATCAATGCTGAAGACCCTTTCAATAACTTCAGGCCTTGCCCTGGAAAGATTACCAATTTCCATTCACCAGGTGGTCATGGTGTAAGGGTAGATACACATGTTTACGCCGGGTATCAAATCCCGTCCAACTATGATTCCATGATTGCTAAATTGATTTGCGTTGCGCAAACTCGTGAAGAAGCCATCAGTACCATGGAGCGTGCATTGAGCGAATTTGTAATTGAAGGTATCAAAACTACCATCCCATTTCACTTGAAACTGATGAAAGATCCGAATTTTAGGGCTGGTAATTTCACCACTAAGTTTATGGAAACCTTTGAATTTTCAGAATAGCATCATAATAGAAAACTATTTATAAGATTTAAAACGTAAATACCATTCTGAATTAGATAGAATGGTATTTTTGTTTTACAAATAACATACATGAGTGATACTAAAAAAAGGGACCTGATCGGTGCTATAAAAGAAAAAGGAAAAACACTGGAAGCAGAGATGTCTTTCTTTGACCACATTGACATTCTTAGAAAGCACCTCTTACGTGGATTGGCGGTAGTACTGGTATTTACATTGGGTGCATTTTATTACACGGATTTCATCTTCAGGGAAATTATCATGGGGCCTAAAAACCCCGGATTCTGGACCTACCGGATGATGTGTAAATTATATGAGCGCTTTCCTTCAATCGGAGCGGATTTCTGCATTACAAAAATAGATGCCAAGATTATCAATACCGAAATGTCCGGGCAGTTTACCCTCCAGTTGAATTCATGCGTAATGGTGGGAATTATCCTGGGTATCCCGTACCTGTTGTTTGAAATCTGGCTGTTTGTGAAACCGGCGCTGCATGAAAATGAACGAAAATCTGCGAGCGGGTTTGTCGCTTTCGCTTCCTTTCTCTTCTTCACCGGAATCATGTTCGGCTATTACATCATTTGCCCGCTGTCTATCAACTTCTTAACGAATTTCACAGTCAGTCCTGACATTCAGAATACCTTTACGATTGATTCTTATCTTTCGTCGATAATGACCCTGACCTTAGGTACGGGGATCATCTTTCAGTTGCCAGTTATCATTTACATCCTTTCGAAACTGGGCATCATGACGCCCGCATTTATGCGTTCCAGCAGGAGGTATTCAACGGTACTTATCCTGATTGTAGCGGCAATTGTGACGCCTACGGCGGATCCGTTTACGATGATGGTTGTGGCATTGCCCTTGTTCCTGCTGTATGAAATGAGCATCTGGATTTCGGCAAGTATTGAACGTAAAAGAAACAAAGACGTGTACGGCGTAAGTAAAGTAAACAACTAAAGCATTTATAGCATAAAGATGGCGACAGAAACATTGAAGATTGCAATTGGTTCAGATCATGCAGGATTTGAATATAAGGAAATACTAAAATCTTATCTTGCTGAATATGAAGTCAAAGATTTTGGAACTTATTCGCTTGACTCGGTTGACTATCCGGATTTTGCACATCCTGTGGCTTCTGCAGTCGAAAATCAGGAATTTACTTTCGGCATCCTGGTCTGCGGCAGTGCTAATGGGGTGGCCATAACGGCCAATAAGCACCAGAAAATCCGTGCTGCAATCTGCTGGCTGAATGAAATCGCCGCGCTGTCGAGACAACACAACAACGCCAATGTATTGTGTATCCCGGCCAGATTTGTGTCCGAAGACCTGGCAAAGGAGATGGCCACAACTTTTATCAATACGCCTTTTGAAGGTGGCAGACACGGCAACCGTGTCGACAAAATATCCTGCTAGTACAGGAGCGAAATAACCGAGTTTTAACTATACTGACTAATTCATGAAAAAATCTGTTTTATATTTCGGCTTTCTTGTATTGATTGGCTACACCGCAGCAGCTCAGGATAAAAACGCCATAAAATTTAGTCAGACCATAAACAAAGACAACGCATACAAGCACCTTTCCGTGCTTGCTTCTGATGCATTTGAAGGCAGGGAAACAGGTACGCCGGGAGGCTGGAAAGCTGCCGACTACATCAGAGATCATTTTAAGGCTATCGGACTGAGAGGCCCGGTTGAAGGCGGGTATTTTCAGCCGGTTGACATGGCAAATTATAGCCTTTCACAAATACTGACTGTTGACGGACAGCCTGCAGAGGCACTGAAAGAGTTTTATATCATGCCTCAATCTGTTACCGATAAGGGTTTTATGTTAAACGCCCCCTCGGTTTTATTCGCCGGATATGGATCGGACAAAGAATTTGAGGGACAAAATGTAACCGGTAAAATTGTAATGATCCTGAGGTCTGAACCGGGCAGCAAAGCTGTTACAACTTCTGTTTCCGGTGCAAGATCAGGCACAGCGCCTTTAAACGCCAAACTAAAATACCTTGCGGCCCAAAAAGCCGCTGCAGTACTGCTTATTGATCCTTCTCTGGACAATATGCCTGATGCGTTAAAAACCTACCTTCAGACCCCGCAACTGGTGATGAAAAGTCCGGAGAACCTTGCTAAAATGTCTGTTCCCCAGACGATTCCTGTCCTAACCATTGGCACGGTTGCCGCCAACAAAATCCTTTCGGGTTCGGGAACCACGCTTGACGCGCTGGTCAGCAAAATGACAGATAGCGGGAAACCGGCCACCCAGGAAATCAAAATATGTGTGAGCATCAGTGCCAGCAAAACGGAGAAATCGGTACGGGCTGAGAATGTACTTGGATTTTTAGAAGGATCTGATCCTAAACTTAAAAAAGAAGTCCTTGTCGTTACAGGACACTATGATCATATCGGAATTACCCCGGATGCAGAAGGAGACGACAAAATCAACAACGGTGCGGATGATGATGGCTCCGGCACGACAGGGGTTCTGATGGTCGCCGAAGCTTTTGCAAAAGCAAAAAAAGCTGGAAAAGGCCCGAAGAGAAGTATTCTGTTCATGACCGTAACGGGTGAGGAAAAAGGACTGCTGGGTTCGGAATGGTATTCAGAACATCCCATATTTCCGCTTGAAAAAACCATCACCAACCTAAACATCGACATGATCGGGCGGGGGGATAAAGATCATGCGGCAGATAATAACTTTGTCTACATCATCGGCTCCGATATGCTCAGCTCTGACCTGGACCGCATTGGTAAAAAGGCCAATAAAAATTATGTGAACATCGTGCTTGATGAGCGTTATAACAACCGTACCGATCCGAACCGCTTCTATTACCGCTCAGACCATTATAATTTCGCAAAACATGGCATCCCCGTTATATTTTATTTTAATGGTGTTCATGAAGATTACCACAAACCAAGTGACGAGATCAGTAAAATTGATTTCCCGATGCTTGCTAAGCGGGCGCGGTTGGTCTATTTTACAGCATGGGAACTGGCCAATGGCCTGAAAAGACCGGTGGTGGATAAGGATGATGATGGTGCTCCTAAAAAATAACACATTGTTTTTACCTTCAAATTTATCTAAGTTTGAACATGACAAAGATTGCGGAAGATTTTTTGATAAAGGCGGACGAGAAAGCTTTCGATTTAGGCCATCGTAAAACCATTAACCATAACATTGGAAAGTACGACATCGCCGTAGCGCGTGGTCTCTCTAAGTTTGAAAATCTCGAAAACTCCAAGAAAAAAGCCCATGTGATCAAATGGCGCGTGATGGAAAACCTGGATAAGTTCCTTCCCGAATTTGAGTCCAACTTTCAGCGCCGGGGTGGCAAAGTAATCTGGGCCAATGATACCGCCGAGGCGCAAAAGGAAATCCTGAACATTATCAAAAGGAACGGCGGCAAGAAGGTCATCAAATCAAAGTCCATGACTACCGAAGAGATTCATCTCAACGAGTTCCTGGCAGAACACGACATAGAATCTCTGGAAAGCGATTTGGGTGAATATATTGTTCAGCTTCTCGGCCAGCATCCGTACCACATCGTGACTCCGGCAATGCACCTCAGCAAAGAGGAAATCGCGAAGCTTTTTCATGAAAAATTTGGTACCCCACTCGACTATACCCCCGAGCAGCTCACACAAAAAGCAAGAGAACTGCTTAGAAATAAGTATCTGGATGCCGACATCGGCATTAGCGGCGGAAACTTTCTAATCGCAGATACCGGCAGTATTGCATTGACGGAAAACGAAGGCAATGCCAGATTATGTACCACTTTCCCGAAGATACACATCGCCATTGTAGGCATTGAAAAGGTCATTCCTTCTATGGCGGACCTGGATCTGTATTGGCCGCTACTGGCCAGTCATGGCACTGGGCAGAATCTGACCGTTTACAATACCATACTGAGCGGGCCAAGGCAACCAAATGAAACAGACGGGCCTGAGGAAATGTATGTGATCTTGCTGGACAATGGCCGGACCAACCTGCTCGCTCAAAAAGAACAACGGCAGGCTTTGTATTGCATTCGTTGCGGGGCCTGTTTAAACGCTTGTCCGGTTTACAAAAACATAGGCGGCCATACTTACGACACGACCTACAGCGGGCCTATCGGCTCCATTATTACACCCCACCTGAAAGGGATGCAGGAATTCAAGCATTTGAGTTACGCTTCCAGTCTGTGTGGTAAATGTTCTGAAGTCTGCCCGGTGAAAATAGACATCCATAAAATGCTCCTGCTGAACAGGCGCGACGCTGCAGCCGGACATGAAAACACCAAAGCAGAAGAGATTGGTTGGAAGATCTGGAAAACAGGAATGCAAAAGCGATCCAGAATGGACATGATTGGTGGCAAGATCAAGAATTTTCTGCTGAAAAACCTCTTCAGGAAAAAATGGGGCAAGTACCGCACCATGCCTGTTGTGTCTGATAAATCGTTTGCCCAGCAATGGGAAGAAAAAAACAAAGCGCCTAAAATCTAGCTGCTGAATGGTCTTTGACAGAAAGGATAAAACTGATGCTTTCCTGGTGGAACTCTACCGGAACCTGCTTTATCCCAGAATGATCGAAGAAAAAATGCTCATCTTACTTCGTCAGGGAAAGATTGGTAAATGGTTTTCCGGCATCGGACAGGAGGCAATAGCAGTGGGCAGCAGTCTTGCCATGGATGCTTCCGAGTATATTCTGCCCATGCACCGCAACCTTGGCGTTTTTACCAGCAGGGGCATCCCAGTCCAGAAATTAATGGCCCAATGGCAGGGCAAGTTAACGGGATTCACCAAAGGCCGTGACCGGTCTTTTCATTTCGGCACACAGCAATATAAGATCATCGGGATGATTTCACACCTCGGTCCGCAGATGGCTGTGGCGGATGGCATTGCCCTGGCTGATCTGTTGGCCGGGAGACAAAAGGCCACACTGGTATTTACCGGTGAAGGTGCAACAAGTGAAGGTGACTTCCACGAAGCCCTTAACGTCGCTGCCGTCTGGAACCTGCCGGTTATTTTCCTGATCGAAAACAATGGCTACGGTCTGTCTACGCCTGTCGGCGAGCAGTACAAATGCGAGCACTTGGTTGATAAAGCAAAAGGTTACGGCATGGAGGGTTTTCAGATAGACGGAAATAACATTCTCGAAGTTTATGACACCATCCATACCCTTGCTGTAAGCATCAGGAGCAGGCCCCGGCCAGTGCTCGTTGAATGTATGACCTTCAGGATGCGGGGACATGAGGAAGCTTCGGGAACAAAATATGTCCCTTCAGCATTGTTTGAACAATGGGGACTTAAAGATCCGGTCAAAACCTTTGAAGCTTTTTTAATTGGCCAGCAGGTACTTGATGCTGCGAAGATTCTTGACCTGCAGACAACCTTTCGGAAGGAAATTGACCTGGAAGTGGAACTTGCTTTTCAGGAACCTGAGCCCGTTGCAGATCCTGAAACAGAACTTGCAGAAATGTACTGCCCAGTTCCTCCAGCATACATTGCTCCCGAAACAAGCGCTGCTATAGAAAGACTGGAAGAAATGAGGTTTATAGATGCCATCTCCGAGGCGCTGAACATCGGAATGAACCGGCATCAAAACCTGGTATTAATGGGGCAGGACATAGCCGGATATGGTGGTGCTTTTAAAATTACCGCGGGTTTTGTGGATACGTTTGGAAAGGAGCGCGTCCGCAACACCCCTATCTGCGAATCGGCCATCATTGGCGCCGGACTTGGCCTGTCCATAAATGGCTTTAAGTCCGTCATCGAGATGCAGTTCGCCGATTTTGTAAGTTCCGGCTTTAACCAGGTGGTCAACAACCTGGCCAAGACCCATTACAGATGGGGAGAAAAAGCGGATACGGTCATCCGAATGCCTACAGGTGCGGGCACCAGCGCCGGACCTTTTCACTCACAAAGCAATGAGGCCTGGTTTACCAAAACCCCAGGACTGAAAATCGTCTATCCTGCATTTCCTGAGGACGCTAAAGGCCTTTTGCTTGCCGCAATAGAAGACCCCAACCCTGTGTTGTTTTTCGAACACAAATACCTCTATAGAAACCTGACCGGAAAGGTGCCCAGCGGTTTTTATACGCTCGAAATCGGAAAAGCAAATCTGCTCCGCAGCGGACAGCAGTTCAGCATCATCACCTATGGACTGGGCGTTCACTGGGCTTTGGACCATCTGGACAGGCATCCGGAGTTATCGGCCACCCTCGTTGACCTGAGAAGTTTGCAGCCATGGGACAAGCAGGCCGTCGCCAACGCCGTGAAGGCAACAGGAAGAGCGCTCATCCTCCACGAAGACACCTTGAGCAGCGGTTTCGGGGCCGAACTTGCCGCGTGGATTGCCGAGCATTGCTTTGAATACCTGGATGCCCCGGTCATGCGGTGTGCGAGTTTAGACACTGCTGTCCCCATGAACAAAGCACTGGAGGATATTTTTTTGGGGAAAATGAGGCTTCCTGAAACAATAACCAGGCTTCTGGCCTACTAGTTGGCACGATAATAGCCTTATTATTAGCGATAAAGCTATATAATATGAACATCAAGTTTTACGCTCCTCTGTTGGCCGCAACAATCGTCGCCGCCTGTACTACAAAATCTAAACATCCGCAATCTGAACTGGCCAACCAGTCTGCTGCCAGTGCCGAGACAGATCAATCCATCAATTTTTATGCTGATTCGCTGGACAAGCAGGTCAGCAACCACGAGAAACAACAGAGTATGGCCTATCATCTGGCCGAACAGTCCCTGTACATTGAAAAGTTCAATTGGAACGGTAAGGCAGTGATGTACATACAATACCTTAAAAATGAGGGCATCTCTGAAAAAACCACCAAATACTATTTGAAAAACGACAGTGTGCTGCTCATTAAAGAAAGTTTGAAAAGACACCAGGGACAGGGGGAGCTTTTTGAAGACAGACAGATCTACATCAGGAATCATACTCCTTTCAAAACCACACAGCGGTCTGCAGATTCATTTGGCGCACTTCAGGCAAAAAATTTCGCAGACCTGAAAGCACCTGTATCGCCAGTCGATTTCCAAACTGAGCTCAGCAACCTAAACGATGCATTGAAGGGTGTGAATAAATTTGACATGGTATTTGACCAGTTTATCAGCACAGCAGAAGGCGATTTCCTGCTCCTGAAAAGCAAAATACCTGGTGGTTATGGATCTAGCATACGTGTGAATGAAAGAGACCAGTTGATAGACAGTATCCAAAATGAACCGGCATTTTTTAAAGATGCCAAACTAAACATCAGCTGGAAAGTCGCAGATCATGAAGCTGTTTACGTTCCCGTAGCATCAAGCATCACCTCGGCCAAAGGGTTAAAAAGATAAATATTGCCGTTGTCCAGGCACATGCAGCGGTATCGCTTGCGGAGGCGCTCTCCCTTTTTAAATTTGCGGCCGTCTTTGATGGTAAACAATGCCCCCGCCGGCAATTCTTCCAGGCGGGAGGCTTCAGTGGCAGCTGGGGAATCGTATTTTTTTAAAGCCCTTGAAAGTTTGAGGTCGGTGCAACTGGCAGCAGCAGGGTTGTGGAGGTAGCTGACAATGGCCTGCTGAACATCCTCAGGGAAGACCTGTTTCTCCAAAAAGGGCACCATCATGCGCTTAAAATTACGTTTCCATTCCTCGCCGTGTGGTTTTACTTTGTTCTTATGGTCATTCCAGGTCAGCAGATGCGCAAATTCATGAACAGTGGTGACCAAAAAAGCATAGGCGTTCAGGTTATTGTTGACCGATATTTTGTGGCCAACACCCCTGAAAGGATGCCGGTAATCACCGAGTTTGGTCGCTCTGTTTCTCGATATCTTAAATTCGCATTGAAAATAATCGATCCACCTCGCAATAATCGGGGCCGCTACAGCTGGCATGTATTGTGCCAAGAGATTCTCCTTTTCCACAAGGGCCAAGATAAGAAATTACTTTAAAAGCTGATAGGCAATCAGACTTGCAACATAGGCCATCGCAGTCATGTAAACGAGTTGGATCATGGGCCATTTCCAGGATTTTGTTTCCCTGAACACTATCGCCACCGTACTCATGCACTGCATGGCAAAGGCATAAAAAAGCATCAGGGAAAAGGCAGTGGCAAAAGTAAATACCGGCAGACCTGTGTCCGGATTTCTTGCCCCCCTCATTTTACTGGTCAGTGTAGTCACTTCTTCGTCGTCACTGTCAACACTATAAATCGTGGCCATGGTACCTACAAAAGCTTCGCGGGCGGCAAATGACGTAATCAGGGCGATACCTATTTTCCAGTCAAAACCCAAAGGCTTGATCGTCGGTTCTATTACATGCCCTAAAATGCCCGCATACGAATTTTCAAGGCGCTCAGCAGCCTTATCTCTTTCCAGTGTACTGATTTGAACACTATCTTTTTTAGCCTCTATAGCGGCGTATTTTTTATCAATCGTCTCAAATCTGTCTGCGGGACCGTAACTGGCCAGTACCCAGAGCACAATTGAAATGGCAATAATGACCTTTCCTGCTTCAAAAACAAATGTTTTGGATTTCTCATACATGGTAAAGCCTACGTTTGCCCAGCGTGGCATCCTGTATACAGGCAACTCCATGATAAAATAAGACCTTTCTTTTGCTTTGATCAGGAACTTCATGATGAAGGCTACCAGTACTGCCGCCAAAATGCTGATCACGTACATCCCCATTAGGGTAAGCCCCTGCAGGTTGATGAATCCCCAGATCATTTTTTGTGGTACCACCAGCGAGATCAGCAGCGTGTAAACAGGGAGCCTGGCCGAGCAGCTGACCAAAGGAACTACCATAATGGTGATGATCCGGTCTTTCCAGCTTTCGATGTTCCTGGCACTCATGATAGAAGGCACAGCACAGGCAAGGCTACCGATCATCGGTACGACAGACTTGCCGCTCAGTCCAAACTTACTCATGACTTTATCCATCATAAAAGTCACCCGGGCCATATACCCCGTATCTTCCAGTATAGAAATGAAGGCAAACAAAATGGCAATCTGCGGAATGAAAATCACAACACCCCCGAGACCCGCGACGATACCGTCCAGGAAAAGATCCGTGAGCACACCTTCAGGCAGGTATTGATGCCCAAATGCAGTAAGCCATCCGAAGGCATATTCGATCCGGTCCATCGGATAAGACGACCAGGAGAAAATAGAATTAAAAATAAAAAACAGGAGGGCAAAAAAGATGAGAAAACCCCAAAACCTATTGGTGAGGACAGCGTCCAGCTTATCACTGACCGCGAATTTCTTTACCGCGCCCGTATCGGTCACCACTCCGCTGAGCACCGTTCCGAGGTACCGGTACCTGGCTATCGTCTCTGCCGCCTGCAACTTTGTGGATTCAAAATGATGACGGGCTTTGACTGCTTCGAATGCTTTGTGTTGCTCGCCAGAAAAAAGGCCCAATGGTTCCTGCTGGTGCAGCAATTGCAGGGCAAGATAGTTGTTATCTGTTTTTAAGATATTTTTAGCCTCTTCTATAGCCTCAGCGGCCAATAAATGGAGGTCTGCACCTTCATGTTGCGTGGCTATCCTGGTGGTGTTATTAATGGCTTTCTTTAACTCTTCCAGACCGGTATTGCTACGGGCAGAAATGGCTACGACCTGAACACCGAGGCGCTCCGCCAGTTTATCGATGTTGATGTCAATCCCTTCTTTCCTGGCCATGTCCGTCATGTTCAGCGCAAGGACTAGAGGTATACCCATATCTGCAACCTGGGTATACAGCAACAGGTTTCTTCTCAGGTTAGTCGCGTCTGCGACAACGACGATCATGTCAGGGTGACTCGGATTCTTCTGGTCAGCCAGCACCTGCAGGACAATGCTTTCATCTTTGCTCTTTGGATACAAACTATAAGTACCCGGCAAATCAATGATCTCGGCCTGTCTGTCGCCGGGCAATTTGCAATAGCCTACCTTCTTGTCGACCGTGATGCCTGGAAAATTACCAATTTTTTGATTTAGACCGGTCAACAGGTTAAACAGCGTCGACTTTCCGGTGTTGGGATTTCCAACTAGTGCAATTCTTATATTTTCAGCCAAGTTATTGTTCGATTATAATGATAGCAGCCTCGCTTTTACGCAAACAAAGCTGATAACCTGCTACTCGTATGGCGATCGGACAACCCATAGGAGCGAAACGCTCCACTTCTACCTCTTCACCTGGCAGGCAACCCATTTCCATGAGCTTAACAGACATTTCTAAATCTGTAAAAGATACGATGGTTGCCCGTTCTCCGGGAATCAGCTGCGAAAGTTTCATTTATTGGTGATGCTAAAATTGGATGGCAAGTTAGCCTTTATCTATAATAAATCCAAATAACACCCGCTTTAACAACAGGATATTTACATATAGAAAACGCTATTTGCGGGGATAGGTCTGGTAGCTGACCTTAGGACATTTACAGCCCGAATTAAAAATGCCGCAGCCGGTAATCAGACTTCCGGTACACAGGAACAAGAGTAAAAGCGTGGTTCTTATTTTCATAGCTTTAAGGTTTATTATAATTCCCTGCATGCAGGAGTACATAGCTGAATACACCCATTGCCACACCCAGCATATCACAACCAAAATCCCACCATTCAGCTGATCTGTAGGTGAACACTTGCCATTGCAATATTTCAATGAAGCCTCCCAGTGCAGCTCCAGCGAATATGACCTTAAAGATGGTCGAGATTCTGAAGCTGTAATTATGCTGTTGCCTGATCTTGCCATAAAAAAGCAACACGGTAAACACATAAAAAAAGCCAAGATGGACCAGCTTATCGAAGCCTTCAAAAAAGATGCCTGACCCACTGGTATCAGGCATCCTCATGTTGCAGAATATAAAAATAACGACAGTCCAAACGACAGTCCAGATCTGGTATTTTAATTCTCTAAATAGTTTCATTCTTTAGGCTCCCACCAGTGCTTTATAAGCCTCAGCATCCAGTAAGCCATCCACTTCAGCAAGATCTGATAGGGTTACCTTTACCATCCAGCCTTGTCCGTAAGGATCAGAATTCACGAGTTCAGGACTGTCATTTAAAATAGCGTTTACTTCCAAAACGGTAGCAGTAACAGGCATAAAAAGATCAGATACGGTTTTCACAGCCTCAACGGTACCGAAAACTTCATCTTTTGTCACTTCTTCACCAACTGTGTTCACGTCGATATAAACGATATCACCCAATTCGCGCTGCGCGAAATCAGTAATCCCGATAAAGGCTTCATTGCCTTCAATTTTCAACCATTCGTGGTCTTTGGTGTACTTTAATTCTGATGGAAAATTCATTTTTCTTAGTTTATATTATCTTAAGTTAATTATTCTTGGTCATCCCAGGCCATTGCCAGTGTTCAAAGGTAACTAATCTGTGGGTCTATAACAATCCTAATTCAGCGTAATCCTGAGACTAAAACCGAAATTGCTGAACGAGGTGTTGAACGTCTGGGAGGTATAAGGTTTTGTGATATTTGAGTCGTAAAACAAACGGACATTAAACCTCTGGTTCAGCACGTAATCGATGCTTGGCCGGAAAGTAATGTTTTTCGCACCCGACGAAACTTCAGCTTCGCTGATGTCAGGCCGGTAGATGACAGTTTTGTTGTCCCTCACGGCAATATCAAGCTTAAAGTCCATGTTATTTTCTGTTTTTAATCCCTTGAAGAGACCAAAAGGGAACCTGAATTTATTGGTGCGGTAACCCAGGCCGAAGATCATGTTGTTTTCCGACAACTGTGCCAGCTGACTATTGGCCAGACTCAATCCAAGCATCCTCGATCTGCCCAATTCAAAATTGGCGGTCAGGTTGTTTTTCAGCCTGGTGTCAATCCCTACCAGTGGGGCAAACTGCTCAGCAATGGTAACCTGTGCATACTGGTACACCGGCAGGAAATTGCCATTGACGTCCCTGCTGCTTACATGGCCGTCCGTCTCGTTGTACCGGATCAATGAGTTAAAGCCGTTTACACTGTAGATTGATCGGTAGGAATGCCTAAGTTCAACAGAAGTAAAGCGCTCTGCCAGAAACGGTACCCTGGTGAGCCCGCGATAGTTCAAACGCCAGTTGGGCAATGGGATCTTAGGGAATGAGTTGAGACTTGAGGATGATGCATCTTTTCCGGAGTAGGCCGCCAGGAACGAGGAAACCACCACATCTTGTGCGCTTTTGTCATAACCGTCGGCAAAGCCGGATGCTGAGCCTGAAGAGTTGGGGTTCAATCCGCCAAGACGCTGTGAAACGATTTGCCTGTTGGCCATAAACTGATTATAGAGTTTGGAAACTGTATTCCCGGAGCCTTCAGAGAAAGCTGTTCTCAAAGAGATAAAGGATATGCTATAATCCCCCTGAGTATACGGACTCTGGTTCTGAAATTCTCTTGAGTTCTGGTCGTACCTGAAGTTCGTCGAATAGTTCAGCGTCCGGTTTTTGGTGGCCGTCAGGGTGATCGACAAGTCCCGCAATGGCTCAATCAAACTGGTAAAGCTCAGTTCTTCTCTCAGCGTATTGATATAAAGCTGCGACTGCAGGGTATCCCTGGTGATCCAGCCATTGTTGAGCGCCATGTTCCGGATGTCGCGCTGACTACCGAACACAAAGCCAAGACCCGGTGCACCGGTCACATCATCCAGACCGAAATAACTCGATTTAGGCAAAAATCCCGGCAGGAAGGTTCCTTTATTTTGGGTATAAGCACCCACAATGTTCTTCACGCTGGTCAATAGCCCTATCATAAGGCCCGGCCCTTTACCGTCTTTGCCAGCGCTCCGGATAAATCCGAATTTATTGTACAAACTGGCAAAATTCAGGTTCGGATTGATCTGGACAATCCTTGAGTTCTGGATGGTGTTTCCAAGATCTATCGTTGGGTCCCTCAAGGTCGACAGCGGTTCTGTTTGCCAGTTGAAGTTGGTGCCATACCTGGTGGCTACATTCACCCATTCCAGGCCCGGTATTTTGTTGATTGGCACATTATAGGTCAGGTTCACATTGTGACTGTAATCTGTCGTCCTGCCCAGACGCTTCAGGTTCTGCCACAGTGTATCTTGTTTCAGCCCGTTTAGCCGGCCTTCGGGTTCATCAATAATCGAGTAATTGGTCGCATCAAAGTCGAGGGTCAGCGAGCGGCTCAGGTTCCAGGAGATGCCGTATACCCTGGTCACCAGGAAGTTTTTGTTAAAGGTTGTATTGATCGGAATGGAGTTGTTCGGATCGTTGTTCCGCAAACTATTTTCAGAATAATAACGGTCCAGGTCAATCCTGAAATTGATCGAGTTCGGAAGCAAACTAAAATTAAATTCTTTCAGCAGCGCCAGCATATTTGATTTGATGATCTTGTTGAAAGGCTGGTAATTTTTCGACTGTCCGGAATAATTGTAGGCCAAAGAGGCCCGGTAGGTCTGCTGAATGTTATTCTGGTTGATAAAATCCCTGTGGGCAAATTTCGTATAGGCGTAACTGGCATTCAGGTTTTCGATGTCCCACAACTGTGGCTTCTTATCCGGATTGGTCCGTTCTTTTCTTACATTCGTAAAGCTGATGCTATTCCTTGTGGTATAGTCCTGCGCATAGTTCAGGATTTCTTTTTTCTCCGCTTTTGTGGCGGCATCAAGTGCATTTTTCAATTCTATATCCGGTGTCCTCGGGTCGTATTGCGGTGTGCTCACCTGACTGGAATAACTTACGAACATCGGCACTTTTACGCCGCTTTTCTTAGGCAAGAACTTACCGAGCTCCATGCTCGACGAAATGTCAAAGAAAACATTATCGGCCCTGTTGCGCTCGCTTACCCTTTTTTCCAGTGAACCGAACCCGATGGTCGATTTACTTCCGGAGACGTTTAAATCGGCGAAATCAGCCAGTTGGGCATTCATCCTTGCCGTTGCTGCCCATCCGCCTCTTTCGTCAAACTCGGTGAGCCGCAACTCGTTGAACCAGACCACTGCGTTTTTATCCAGTCCGTCATCGCGACCGGCGTTTGCGGCATTTCTCAGCGGGTTTTTCAGTCCCATCATGTAGACCCTGACTTTGCTCATATCGGGTTGTCCCTTTATAGTGACGACCTTACCATTTTCAATGTAATCGAAAGGTATATTTACCGGCCATGGCTGCCCGTTTAATAAGGCTTTGTTCCTGGCCAGTTTAGCGTTCTGAAAAATTTCCAGCGTGATGTCCATTTTATTCTGGTCCGGCCAGATGGCATATGGATCACTCGTGCCCGGGTTGGTTACCTTTAGCGGCTGGGTATACTCATAATAATTGTCCTGGTTGTCCGTACCGATCCTTAGAAACGCATTGACATCATTGTCGTTTAGCGCCGTATTGCCAAAGGCCTCCAGGTGAATGTACATTTCCAGGTGTTTGTAGGACCGGAAATCATTGATTGCTGTTTTGAATGCCGCACGGCCATAACCGTCTCTCAAGTTTTTGATCGTGACAGAAAGCGCCTGTTCATTTTGCCTGGTATCGCCGCGGTAATTGCTGAAATCACGTTCACGCTCAATTCCTGGTGGCACGACATACGGTATCGGTGTACGTTTGCCGTTTTCTTCTATGTTTACAGTAGCCACCTCGATTGTCGAATTGTCTGCACCCACTGGCACCAGACTCTGGTCTACAATGACCTTGTCTGATTCATTGCTGGCATTGTACTGTCTCCACTCCCCGCGTACCAACTGGATCTTGCCAAACCGCAGTACAGTGGTATCTGCAAAATTAGTAAGGAACATCCTTAAAAAACGGATGGACTTAAAATCCTGGATATTGCCGACTTTCTGCTGATACTGCGCCAGCGGAATCCGGATCTGGTACCAGGTCACCGGCTGCGTGGCTCCATTCGCCAGTTTTACCTGTGAAATTACCTTATCGGTCACGAAATTCTGCCCCACCATTAGATCGCCCGGGCGCATCGAGACTTTGTATTGAAAATACTCGTCGCTCTGTGTCATGTTGTTGTCCCTGTTCACGTCCTCTCCGTCCGGCAATGAGGTAGAGGCCGAGTTTTCCACGCCAAAATCTTCCTGGCTTTGCTGAGGTGTTTTCGAGTTGCCCTCCGGGCCATTGTAGCGCTGGTATCTTCTCAGGATGCCTGCATTGGCCTGGTCCAGGTCCCTGCTTCTGTAATAAGAATAATCATCCGAAGAAGGGTCATTTTCAAATTCCGCGGCCGCATCGGGATTCAACTGGGCTTTAATCTGACTGATCAGCGCGGCAAATTTCGAACGTTCATCCTGGTTGCCCAGTCCATCGAGACCCACATCCTGTATTCTTCTTGCATTCGGGTCATTGTCAAATGCCTGAACGACTGGCTGCAGCCTTGGTACCCGGCCCCAGCTTGTTTCATCAAATTTAGATGGGTCACCATCTGCCGGCAAACCGTTTTCGAGCGACTTACGTCCGTCTTTGAGGATATCTTCTGAAAGGTTACCGATGTTGAAATAAAGGTCCCCGCCTGCTGAGTTGGGTTTATAAATGTTCGGGTCCATGAGCCACAACTCAATAAACTCAATGTTCAATGCTTCAAAATCATTGGCTTCTATTCTTCTGAACAGTCCGCCCCATCTCGATCTTGGGTTATTTAATGCCCCTGCAGCGTTGAAACCTGTGGTTGTAAAATTGTATGGCCCGCGGACAGTCGGGTAAAATGCAACATCAAGGGTTGGCAGTGTGATCGCCTGTCCCGTACTGATTTCCTTAAATGGAAAGACTTCCTGCTCAATGATTTCCCTTACGTAATGGTTCGACAGTTCATTCCGGTTATTCCGCAGACTGGCTGGCAGTGTGGTCGAACTCCTGTTGTAAAAAGTCGGGTCGATGTTGTAAAATGCAATCCGCGCGCGGTTAAATCCGTAGCTCAACTTGTCGATGTCTTGTGATTCAGGAAACAACTGCGGGGTGCCGGACAACTGCCAGGAGATTGCGCTCTTCAGATCGATGATAGATCTTGAAGCTTCAAAATCATCCAGGTAACTCACACCTCCGCTCTTACCGGCAAAGTTCAATGCTTTCGGGTGGCCGGGCAACAATTGGGCAAACTCTCCTGAAAAGGTAATGCTGGATGGTGCTTTGGTAGAAATCAGCGGCAGCTTGTCTACCAACTTGGTTAAAAAGCGGGAAGCTGAACTGTAGTTCAGGTCCATTCCCCAGATTGTATTGGATATCGGTTCTTCTCCGATATTTACTTTTGGTGTCAGCGGCTTTTCTGACAAATTCATAAATGTACCGCCCAGGTTCAGCTTGTTGTTGACCTTATAATCCAAACGCGTACCGAACAAGGAGCGCTGCTGTAAGCCAAAAAGTTCGTTGTTTTCGGTAGAAATCCTGACCGGCTGTCCGGATGCCAGGATACCGGTATTCAGGATTTTAACCCTTCCGCCCTGGTAATCCACCGTAAAATCAGTACCCTCCTGCAATGGAATCGTGCCGGCAAATACTTTGACAGAGCCTTCCGGCACATTGATGGCATTCAGACTAAACTCCGAAGAAATCTCTGACTGGTAACTGCCCTTGATCACATACCTGTTCTGACGCTGGAACAATTGCTGCGCAATTACTTTGGTCGAATCATACAATGCGGTATAAGTATACTTGTCTTTAAAAGCCTGTTCTGTTGCCAAAAACTGATCTGCCAGGTCTTTACCAAAAGGTTCTACCAAAGGCAGGATGATCCTTCCGTTTAGCGGGTCTATGGTTACATAACCGTTGACCATATTCGTCAGCGGTTGTATGGCATTTGATGCTGTATTGGATAGGTTACCGTTATTAGATGAATTGCTTAATGCGCTATTGGTGTTGGCACCAAAAGGTTTGTTTTCTGCCTCAAAATCAAAAATTCCATCTGGTTTTGCTTCATCCTGCTGATTTAGCCTGTCGAGGCCCACCACCTGGATCCACAACTTATCCTTTAGGGGCTTTCTAAACTGGTCCAGTTTTTCGCCTTCTGTGATCACCGGTCTTTCGATCCCCGTTTTTTCATCAATCCTGAAAATATCGAACTTAAAGTTTTGCGAACTGATCTGATAGCCCCCGATCGAATAGATGTTTTTCATCATCAGATCCCAGGTGGGCAGGTTTACTTTAGTCGTTTCGTTCTTCAGCAATTTGGCAAATAGCAGTTTTGGGGCGGACTGGTCGAAAGGCACATCGGTAGAGAACTCTCCCACCTGGTATTCGACGCCGTTGTACGTGTAACGGTAGGAAACAGCCAGCACCTCATCGGTATTCAGGGCATTGTTCAGCGATATATAACCCAATTTCGGGTGAAAACTAAATTCCCGGTCGGCCAGTTTCCTGGCATAGGTCAGCTTTGCAAAGTTATCCGTTCCTCCATTGGCCTGAAAAAAAGAGATGATGGCGTTTGAATTGGTGAGCCTTGCATCAGCTGGTAGCTGCTCTAACAGATTGTTGGACTGCCGCGGAAACTGCGGATTGTTAAATCCGGAAGGCAATGCAGAATAGCCGGCACCACTCACTTGTGCGGTATTGTAGGGCTTGTTCTCTCCAAGGTCAATAAACCCCAGCACATCCCTTGAATCCTGCGTGTTTCCCGCCTTGTTCGTAATCCAAACCTCTATTTTAGTAATGATCACGCCGGAAGTAATCGTAGGTGGGTTTGACAGCGCCTTATTGTAGTTGTCCCTGAAGTATTGGGCCAGGAAATAGTGCTTATTGGCCTCATAATTGTCCGCACTGATCCGGTATTCATTTTGTTGCGCACCGTTGTTGATCTGTATTTCTTTCGATTGCGATTTCTGCTGGGTAAATACCGTATTCACCATCAGTTTACCAAACTGCAACTGTGTCTTTACCCCAAACAGCGCCTGGGTTCCGGTAATCAGGGTAGTATTCAGGGGCAAACTCACATTTCCTGCCTCTATTTTTTTGATGATATCGTCTTCGCCCCCGGTATAGTCCAGTTTGATCTGATTTTCAAAGTCGAACTGCGCTTCCGTATTGTAGTTCATGTTCACCTTCAGCTTCGTTCCGATATTACCGATCACGTCCATCTGGATGCGCTGGTTGAAATCGAAGTTTCCCTGTACCCGCTGGCGTTCGTTGAACAAAGGGTTTTCGTTCTTATTGATCCTGCCCAAAAAAGTCAGTTCTGCTTCTCCCCTCGGCTGGATATTGATGGTTGTTCCTCCAAAAATGCGCTCAAATGCCTTACTGTTGATCTGTAAACTCGGAAGCACCCCGGTTCTCCGGACATCGGCGATCTCCTGGTCAGACAAAGCCCTCCAGTTGTCGCGTTTGATCTCACTACTCACCAGGCGTTGGTATTCTTCCACCGTGAGGTATTGCGGTGGCGCATACATTCGGTTGCCGATCAGGTTTTTAATGACATACCGCTTGTTCAATGCGTCATACTCCACCTCACGTGTCACGTTTTCAGGCAGGGGATAGAAAGGATTTCGCAGTGAGCGGATGCCCAGGCGTTGTTTTTCCTTGATACTAAAATTATTCTTCGTGGTGTCGGTCCCTGATCTTGGCAAGGTAGTCTGAGAAAACGCCCTGCCACCAACAAGACCGACCATTAAAAAGAAAATTAGCGTTAATAAATTTCTCAAGGGAAAAAGGTTATAGGTTCTTTAAGGCCAGTTTTATCATTTGTTCTACCGTCAACTCCGCGCCTCCGGTCTTAACTGCGGCTTCGAGTGCTTTTTCTGATACCGGCTTACCGAAACCGAGCATGATCAGCGCAGAAAGTGCTTCTTCTCTGACCGTACTCCTCAGCGGGGCGGCAATCAATGATCCTGAACCTTCTTTTTTCAATTTATCCTGAAGTTCTAGCACCAGCCGCTGTGCGGATTTTACGCCAATCCCTTTGATCCGCTGGATCAGGGGCAGGTCGCCGTTCACAATCGCGGTCTGGATTTCATTCGGTGTGATGGACGACAGCATCATTCTGCCGGTATTCGGTCCGATACCTGAAACGGAAATCAAATGAAGGAACAACCTGCGTTCTCCCTCATCAGCAAATCCATACAGGGTATGCGCATCTTCCTTAATGTGTGTCCATAAGTAAATCTTACAGCGTTCCGCATCGGCAAGACCACTGTAAGTATTCAGGGAAATGTTGATGTGGTAACCAATTCCACCGGCTTCTACCACAATGTAGGCCGGGCACTTAAAGGTGAGTTTACCATCTATATATTCAAACATGCCCTACTTCTTAGAATTTCTTTTCAATATACTAACGCTTTTTGGATTTGCATCACGCTCTTTTCCCTGTACATCCAAAACAGCAATGGTCACCATGTTTACAATCTCACGTACGGAGCTGCCAAGCTGTACAATGTGTACCGGCTTTTTCAGTCCGAGCAGGATCGGACCAACCGCTTCGGCCTCTCCCAGTTCCTGCAGCAGTTTATAGGCAATGTTACCCGATTCGAGGTTTGGAAATATCAGCGTGTTGGCCGCAGCACCCACCAGCCTGCTAAAAGGAAAGTTGTCTTCCAGCATTGCATTGTTGATTGCAAAGTTGGCCTGCATCTCCCCGTCCACCAATACATCAGGATGTTTTTCATGGAGGATCTTCACCGCTTTTCGTACTTTCTCAGGCACAGTACCTTCATTCGAACCGAAGTTGGAATAAGAAAGCAGCGCTATTCTTGGCTGGATGTTGAACCTGCTCACAGCCCGTTCCAGCAACAAAGTCAGGTCTACCAACTCTTCTACAGTGGGGTCTACATTTACAGTAGTATCCCCAAAAAACACCGGCCCCTTCTTGGTCATCATCATGTACATACCCGCTACGCGGTTCACGCCTTCTTCTGTACCAATTACCTGAAGGGCAGGTTTAATCGTTGAAGCGTAGTTTTTGGTCAGACCGGAAATCAGCGCATCGGCTGTGCCAAATTCCACCATAAAGGCGCCGAAATAATTCCGGTCCCGCAGCATCTTGGTGGCCTCAAACAAGGTTACGCCTCTTCTCTGGCGCTTCTGGTATAATGCTTCTGCATATTTTTGCAGCAGGTCTGTCTCTTCAAAATGGTCGATGATCTCCACCCCATCCAGTTCCAGTGCATTTTCTTCTATAATCTTTTCAATTACCCGTCTATTTCCCAATAAGATCGGTATCGCAATATTTTCATCTTTAACGATTTGTGCAGCTTTCAGGATCTTATAATTATCTGCCTCGGCAAATACCACACGTTTAGGGTCAGACTTGGCCTTATTCGTGATCGCACGCATAATCGCGTCATCACCACCCATCCGGCGTTTCAGTTCTTCTTCGTAAGCTTCCCAGTCGCCGATTACTTTGCGTGCTACACCAGATTCAATTGCCGCTTTAGCTACCGCAATGGATACATTCGTCAGCAACCTGGAATCCATCGGCTTAGGGATGATGTAATCCTTGCCAAACTTGATGTTTTTTTCATTGTAGGCCATGTTTACCGCCTCAGGCACTGATTTTTTTGCCAGTTCCGCGATGGCTTTTACGGCCGCAACCTTCATTTCTTCATTGATGCCGGTAGCCCGCACATCCAGGGCTCCCCTGAAGATATATGGAAACCCGAGTACGTTGTTCACTTGGTTCGGATAATCTGACCTGCCGGTAGCCATGATCAGGTCCTTACGCGAACTCAGCGCCAGTTCATAAGCAATCTCCGGATCCGGATTGGACATCGCAAAGACGATCGGGTTTTTTGCCATCGATTTGAGCATTTCTGCGGTTACGCAGTTGGCCGAAGAAAGCCCGATGAATACATCAGAATCCTTCATCGCTTCTTCCAGCGTATCCAGTTTCCGGCTGGTTGCAAATTCAGCTTTGATCTCATCCAGGTTCTCCCGTGTATTACGGATCACCCCTGAACGGTCACACATCACAATATTTTCTTTTTTGGCACCAAGAGAAACATACAAACGGGTACAGGAAATCGCTGCGGCTCCTGCTCCGTTCACCACGATCTTAATCTTGTCCATTTTTTTCCGCTGCAGTTCGCATGCATTGAGGAGCGCAGCGGCTGAGATAATCGCGGTTCCGTGCTGGTCATCGTGCATCACAGGAATGTTCATTTCCTCCTTTAACCTGCGTTCTATTTCAAAGCATTCCGGGGCCTTAATGTCTTCCAGGTTGATCCCGCCAAAGGTAGGCTCCAGCGCTTTCACGATCTTCACAAAATCATCTACATTTTTGGTGTCCAGTTCCAGGTCAAATACGTCAATATCTGCAAAGATTTTGAACAGCAATCCCTTTCCTTCCATCACAGGCTTGCCAGCTTCCGGACCGATGTCACCAAGGCCCAGCACCGCTGTACCATTACTGATTACCGCCACCAGGTTGCCCTTTGCAGTATATTTATAAACGTCTTCTTTATTTTCAGCTATTTTTAAGCAGGGTTCTGCAACTCCGGGTGAATAAGCGAGCGCAAGATCGCGCTGGGAGTTGGTAGGTTTAGTAGGTATCACCTGTATCTTTCCCGGCCTACCCTGCGAGTGGTAATCTAAAGCATCCTGCTTCCTGTTTATTTTACTCATAAAATGATCAAATGTCAAGCGGCAAAGTTACGATTCTTTTGTTTAGCGGTAAAAATAAAAAAGGACAGACAATGATAGCAGAAACAACCCCGCAATTGCCAGAATGAACAAACTGAACAAAAAAAATATACAGATTAGCCTTTATGCCAGCTGCCGGAATTTTTCTCTGCAGGGACGGGATAGACCTTCAGCTTCTGACCAGGTACAATGTTCGTACCTTTTAGTTTGTTCCAGACCTTCAGGTCCTGCACTTCCACATGATATTTGTTGGCAATGGCACCAAGATTTTGTCCGGGGGTAACTTTATGAAAGATGTAGGCAGGCCTTAGTTTCGTTTTAGATTTCCGGCTCAGCCTCCTATCGTCATTTGAGGCAAGTACTACCTTCATTTGTGAATTTTCTGTATCGGTATTCAGCAATTCGTAAATACGGGTAAAATCTTCCAGGCTTATTTTGGGAACGATCAGCCGCTTGGGCAGCAAATCTGTACCGTTCACGATCTTCTTCTTATACGACGGATTGAGGCTGCAAAGGGCAGATTCTTCCATATGCAATGCTTCGGCCAACTCAGGAATGGACACAAAGCGGTTGACCTGAATGGTATCGGTATTTTTTTCAAATGGAGCAACTTGTGCATTGATCTGGTGCTGGTCTGAACAGCGCATCACATATAAGGCAGCGATAAAAGCCGGAACATAATTCCTGGTCTCTTTAGGCAAAAACTTTCTCAGCTCCCAGAAATCCCGGGAATCCGATTTTTCCATCGCCCGTTTCACATTTCCCATTCCGCAGTTGTAGGCAGCAATAGCCAGAAGCCAGTCGCCCAACTCCTCATAAGCGTCTCTGAAATAAGCGGCGGCAGCATAACTTGCCTGAATGGGGTCTTTCCGCTCGTCCACGAAATTGTCCATGTTCAGTCCATAACCTTTTGCTGTGCCGAACATAAACTGCCAGAGCCCGGTAGCGCCAACTCTGGATACGGCGTGGGGGTTCATGGAAGATTCAATGATCGGCAGGTATTTGATCTCTTCCGGGATATCGTAGCTTTTAAGGGCCTTGGCAAAAATCGGGAAATAATAGTCCGACAGCCCAAGCATTTTGCCCATCATGTCTTTGCGGCTGCTGTAAATGTCAATGTATTCCTGAACATACTGGTTGTAGGTCAGGGGAACAGTCTGCTCAATCGAATCAAGCCTGTTTTTGTAAATGTAATTGTAGGTGCTGAACTTGGGAACTTCGACTACTTCGGGCACGGCCGTGGTATCGTTTAGCGGGATAATTTGTTGCCGGGCCACTGCCGAAAAGCCTGTCAAAGTCAAAATATAAGACAATACAAGTAGTACTTTTTGGTTCATAGGCCTGCTTTGGTTTGGTTTATTGGTTTAATGCTGTTTGCTCCTGCATAAATTCATGAGCGAGTGCCAAGAGCACATCTTCGCGGAAATGCCTGGCCATTAGTTGAATACTTAACGGCAAACCCTCCTCATTATTGCCCAGTGGTATCGCAACTGCCGGAATTCCGGTCAGCGACGCCAGCACCGTAAATATATCTGCCATATACATGACCAAAGGATCATCCATATTCTCCCCGATTTTAAATGCAGGAGTAGGCGCAACGGGCGTGACGATGACGTCAAACCGGTCTAGCATCTCCTCCATTTTCTCACGGATCAGGCGACGTACCTGTTGTGCTTTTTGATAGTAAGCATCGTAATACCCGGCGCTGAGCACAAACGTGCCCAATAAAATTCTTTTTTTAACCTCTTCGCCAAAGCCTTCCGCACGCGAACGTTTATACAATTCGTTCAGATTGCCTGCTTCCACATTACGGTGTCCGTAATGCACCCCGTCATAGCGCGATAAGTTAGAGGACGCTTCTGCAGTGGTCAGCACGTAATAAGCCGGCACCAGGTAATCCAAAAGATCAAAAGATACATATTCAACCGTATGCCCCTGTGCCTCAAAATCAGCTATTGCGGCTACGATGGCCGTCCTGATAGACGGGTCAAGCACCTCACTATCGAGGGTTTCTTTTAAAACAGCTATTTTTTTCCTTCCGGGTTTTTGCAAAAGCCCGGTATAGTCCGGAACAGGTAATTTAGAAACGGTACTGTCATATTCATCTGCACCCGCCAGTACCTCCAGCAACAAAGCGGCATCTGAAACGGAGGAAGTGATCGTGCCTACCTGATCGAAGGAAGAAGCGTAAGCAATTACACCATATCTTGAAATCCGGCCGTAGGTTGGTTTAAATCCAACACTGCCACAAAAAGCAGCGGGTTGCCTTACCGAGCCCCCGGTATCTGTACCCAGTGCAGCGAGACACAGATCTGCCTGTACCGCCACGGCAGAACCTCCCGATGAGCCACCTGAAACGCGCTCAGCATCTGCTGCGTTTTTCACCGCGCCGTAATACGAAGTTTCGTTGGATCCCCCCATCGCAAATTCATCGCAATTTAGCCTGCCGATAATAATGGCATCTTCGGCAATGAGCCTTTCCGTCACTGTCGCCGAATAGGGTGATACAAATCCTTCAAGCATTTTTGAGGATGCTGTTACCTGGTGGTCTTTGTAGCAGATGTTGTCTTTAAGACCAATCACCATTCCGGCAAGTTTACCGGCAGTGCCTTTGTCTATCTTTTCCTGTACCAGCCTGGCCTGATTTCCGGCAGAATAAAAAAACACCTCATTGAATGCATTGAGGTGTTGATGCTGTTCTATTTGCTGAAAATAGTAATCCAATAACTCAGGTAAGCGAAGCTTTTTCTGACCGACAAGTGCTTGTATCTCTGTTAGGGAGTTATACTTCTTCAAAATGTCAAGAATACATTAAATTAAAATTGGATTCAAATACCTTACAAAGGCTTGTTGGTATTTGAGCGGTTCTGATCCGGAGCATCTGTTCCGTCCAAACCATCTTTACCGTCTTTAAATTCTTTAATGCCTTTACCAAGACCTCTCATTAGTTCAGGGATTTTTTTACCGCCAAAAAGCAACAATACGATGACAACAATGATGGCAATCTCCCCGCCTCCTAGTCCCAGGACCAGCAAATTTGTGTTTAACATGATATTTTAGTTAAAGATTAGTTTTATCTGTTTCTATTTTTGTGTGTTCGACCGGTGCTGTTGCTGCCGGCTCCTCTTTATGAAGGTCGATACCACTTGTTTTCTCTTCATTGCGGTACATTTGGTTGTCCATATAAGATTCTGAGGGATGGTGACGATCATCCTTCACATCACTAATGATGGAATTAACTTCTTCCTCAATACCTACGGAATTTATATTGCGCTGGATTTCCCTTTTTACACCATCGGATGCATCTTTAAATTCCCTGATGCCTTTTCCAAGTCCTCTTGCCAGTTCAGGTAATTTTTTACCTCCAAATAACAAAAGTACTGCCCCCAGAATGAGCATGATCTCACCCCCACCCATGTTCAGGAATTCTATGATTGTCCCTCTATACATCGTTCTTACCTATTATTGATTAGTTTATACAAATATATGAATTAAATACCCATTTATCATTTAGATATCCAGGCCTCCGGATTTTGCGCAGCCATCCCTCTGCGGATCTGGAACTGAAGCTGCGGCGTCCCGTCATCGTTGGCCACCACGCCGATCGTCTGTTTGGTGGTTACATTGTCACCTTCCGAAACACTGACCGATCTGAGGTTTTGGTAAACTGTAAAATATTCCCCATGCTTGATCAGCACATAAGAACGTCCCATCAGACCGCCCACTTTACTGACTTTACCGTTAAAAACCGCCCTTACTGATGCCCCTTCGGATGTTTCAATATTTACACCGTCGTTGGTGTAGGAGGCCTGACCTTCCATGTGTGCACCAAACCGCTCAGTAATGGAGCCTGTGGCTACCGGCCACGGCAGGGAGCCCCTGTTGCCCTCAAACTGTGAAGACAGCCTCGCCGATTCTGGTGTTGCAGTCAGATAACCGCCACTGGTTTTGGGTTTCGAAACCGCAGCAACCGGTGCGGGCTTGTTCTCTGCTTTGGCTTTCGCAGCAGCAGCGCGTTCTGCCTCCCGCTCTTCTTCCTCGGCTTTACGTCTTGCGATTTCGATCTCCCTTGCGATGGCCGAACGGATACTCCTGTCCAGTTGCGCCTGGGTCTTTCTCCTTGCCGCTATATCTTGTTTCAGCTGCTTTTCCTGCTTACTATAGGTATTCAGCACCTGTGCCTGTTCGGATTTGTTCTTACCAAGCTTGCTCTTTTCATTTTCCTGCTCATGCAGCAAACTGCTTTTTTCCCGGAGGTTTTTATCCAGGATCACAATCTTATAATTCAGGTCTTTTTGCTTTCCCTGGATATAGTCTGCCTGTTTTTTCCGGTACTGGCCAAACTGCTGCAGGTATTTGATCCTTTTATAAGCCTGGTTAAAATCCTCGGCCGCAAAAATAAACATCATTTTATCATAGGCATTCCGGTTTCGCTGCGCAAAACGGATCATGCTGGCATACTCCTTCTTGAGCTGCCCCATCTGTCCCTTTAGGTTGTGTACCGTATTGGTATTTTCGTGAATCTGGTTGTCCAGGTTCTTAATCTCTGAGTTGATCACAGAAATCTTGCTCTGCATCAGCCTGATCTTTGCATTCAGGGCATTGATCTGGCCCAGCGTGAGTTTCTTATTGCTCGCCGCTTTATTGGCATTTTTCTGCAGCAAATCAATCTCCCGCTGTATGGCTTCTTTCTTTTTCTTCAGTTCAGCACTGCTTTGCGCCATAAGGCTGGTGGCAGACAGCATAAACAACAGGAAAAAAAGTATTTTGTATAGCTTCATCGTGTCAAAAGTATAAAAAAATCAGTTTATTACTTCATACTTAGCAGGAACAGTAAAGGGAAACTCCAACTGTACGTTGCTTTCAATTTTAGAAAAATCAAGGTCTATACTGATCTTCTGCTTACCTGCTATCGAATTGATCTTTACGCTTGAAGGGAAAAGTGCATCGTTTACCTGTTGGTATTCGCCGTACTGCACCTTTAGTGCCTGACCCGTCTGTACATCATTCAGGTTGTCTTCGCTGACTTTCATCAGGGTGTTGAACAGCATCCTGTAAGCAAGGTCTTGTTGCTGACCGCTGAGCACCCATGTCCCGTTCTCTTGTTTCAGTTCGGAGGTCTCTTTCATAAAGGCAGCTATCGTATTTCCGGAAAAAACAGCCTGCAACAGCTTAAAATCGACTTGTTTATTGGTAAACTTATACGCGTAACTGAAAGGTTTTTTCAGGTACACACCCTGCAGGTTGTTCCTCACCTTAATGCTGTCAGGCGTAATCAGGGCCCTCGCCACCTCTATGCCGGCAATGGCCGTGATGCTTACCCAGATCTTTTCATTCCGTTGCATCCTGATGTTCATCGTCACATTGTTGCTGTTGCCATTGATGTCCAGGTTTGCCTTTGCTTTCAGCGAAAGGGTATTGAAGGAAAGATCCTTACTGCTCAGTAGTTTCAGCTGCTCTGATTTCTTTGCTTCCGCTTCATTGATTGGCTTTTCTGTCGCTTTTGGGATCGCAACGATCGCCTTTTTGGTTTTACAACCGGAAAAAGCGGCCACAAAGCCCAGCAATACCATACTATTTAATATAATTCTTCTCATCTATCTTCTTCTTCAGTTTGGCTGAGTTGTTCCCGCCAGACTTTGATTTCTTCCATTGGACTAGGGCTTCAGCTTGATTTCCTTTCAGAAAAAGCACATCTCCATAGCACTCCAGGAGGGCCGGATCGTTTTCACTCAGATCCATTGCTGTTTTAATATTGGTCAGGGCATCATTCAATTGATTTTCATTGATCAGGGCTATCGCCAGGAAAAGGTACAACTGTGCCTGGCTGGGATACAGGGATAACGCCTCTTCAGCTGTTTTAATTGCGTCCTTGTTCAGCCCCAATGCAATTTCTGTATCAATGGTATAGGCCCAGGCGGCGTACAACTGTTCATTCTTTTCCAAAATGGCTTTGAATTTGACCAGCGCGCCGTTCAGATCTCCGGCTCTTAACAGCTTTTGTCCCGCGGTCAGTTCTGTCTGACCTGCATCTGCTTCTTCATTCCCCGCGCCTTCCATCACCTCTGGTTTGCCTTTCTTGTCAGCAGAGACACGTTGTCTCGCCTTAGTGAGCATGGCCGAATTCCCAAATTTCTTTTCCAGAGCATCATAGCCATCCATGGCTTCTTTAGTTTTTCCTCCCAATAAAAAAGCGTTACTACGGTCAAAATAAAAGGAAGCATCCTCAGGGGAAAGCCTGATCATCTGGTCAAAGACTTTTACGAGTGCGTCCATATCGCCTTTGCGTTTGTACAGTTCTGAAAGCATTCGCCAGTACCAGATGTTATCCGGATCTGTAGCCGTCGCTTTCTTGACCGCAATTTCCGCTTCCAGCAATTTGTTTTGCCTGAAATTGACAATTGCGATTTCGTAATTCGCCGCAGCATTGTTGGGTTCCAGAATCAGGATCTTTTCAAAGGTCTCTCCCGCCTTCGCATAGTTTTCACTGAGTTTTTCACGCAGGGCCGCAAAAAACAATATTTTTACCATGGTGCTGTCAGGTGCGGGTTTCACCGGTGCCTGCGCATGAACCATTGGCCCGCCAAAAAGCAGCAGCACTGCACACCAAACCGGTAAAAACCTTTTATCGTTCATCTTTCTTATTTTCCTGTATGTCCGTAGCCCCCGGCACCGCGACTGGTGTCGCTGAGTTCCGTTACACTGGTCCATTCCACTGTTTCATGCCTGGCCACCACCATCTGGGCAATGCGGTCTCCGTCGTTGACCACAAAATCCGCATCTGACAGGTTCACCAGCAAAACTTTCAGTTCACCTCTGTAATCTGCGTCGATGGTACCCGGCGCATTCACAATGCTGATGCCGTGTTTATAGGCCAGTCCGCTTCTTGGACGAATCTGTGCCTCGTAGCCCACCGGCAATTCAATGTGTAAACCTGTTGGAATCAAAACACGTTGCAAAGGTTTAATGGTCACTGCATTTTCTACAAAAGCGCGCAAATCCATTCCTGCTGCATGTGCTGTTTCATACTGCGGCAGCGGGTGGGAAGAATGATTGATGATATTGATGTTCATTTTTTATAGTTCTATCAGGTTTTTTTAAACAATGACCTTAGTTCTCGCTTTTCAAAGTAAAACGTAATTCCCAAAAATAATATCAAAAGTCCATTACCCACAAAGATATTTCGGTCAAAAACATGAAAAGATAGGAATACCAAAACAATTGCAGCCATGATATAGGCCAAATTCTTTTTTAAATGGTAAGGGATTGGGTAATTTCTTTGTCCCCAAAGGTAAGACAGTACCATCATACTGGCATAAGCAATAGCCGATACCCAGGAGGAAGCGATATAACTATATTTGGGAATAAAAATCCAGTTTAGTACGACTGTCATAATTGCACCAATACCAGAAATATACAGACCATATTTAGTTTGATCGGATAATTTATACCAAACTGAAAGGTTCATATAGATTCCCAAACTTAGGTAGCCAAACACCAAGGGCGGAACCACAGCAAGGCCGGACCAGTAAATATTATTGATCAGATGATGGTTCACCATACGTGTTTCCCCACCTACTATAAAAGTTGCAAGCAAGTTGACATTAGCAATCAGCGCAACACTGATAATCGCTACAGTTATTACAAAATAATCCATAATCAATGCATAAGTCTGCCCTGCGTTTTTATTTTTGGCATGACTAAAAAAGAAAGGTTCAGCTCCCAGCCTGAAAGCCTGCACAAAAATACTCAGGAACAGCGCGATTTTGGCACACATGCCGTAAATGCCAACTTCCTGGTCACTGATCTGGTGAGGCAGCATGTGTTTCAACATCGCCTTATCTATAGACTCATTAATGATAAACGAAATATTTGCAACCAGAACCGGCCAGCTATACACAAACATTTCCCCAAACATTGACCAGTCAAATTTTAATTTGAGTTTTAATATCTCTGGCAATAGTAAAAAAACAGTCGCAACACTGGCAATCATATTGGATAAAAACACATACCCGACCCATTTTGGCCTGTACCATCCGGCCATCCATTCAGCACCAGGCCAATGGTGGGCTATCAGGACAGGGACAGCAAACAAAAAGAAGATATTGAAGAATACCACAATTACGATATTCAGACATTTGATCATACCATATCTTATTGGTCGTCCCTCTGCGCGTATTTTTGCGAAGGGAATTACGCAGAAAGCATCCGTCACCAATATGGCCAAAAAACATTTCACATAAAAAACATAATCTGCATAACTGCTTTGGTCTCCAGCCTGCAGAAAGTTTACAATGCTATCGAGAAAAAGAACAGAGAACAAGGCAAAAATCACTGAGATAGCGATAATTGCACCAAAAGCATTGTTATATACGATCTGTCTGCGCTGCTCATGTTTGTGCAGATACCGGAAAAAAGTCGTCTCCATACCAAAAGCGAGAACCGCGTTGATAATGGAAACATATCCATACATTGCGGTAAAAATACCATTTCCACCTACCGGAATCGCCCGCGCGTAAATAGGCGTCAGCGCAAAGGCAATCATTCTGGAAAGGATCGTACTTAAACCATAAATGGCGGTGTCCCCCACAAATTTCTTTAATACCGACATCCTTATTTTTTCAGAATTACAAAATCTCTAAAATCTTTCAAATCGCCAGTCGTCACTTCACAGTTCTCGACCTTAGCCCGGTCAGGCCCGTCGTTACACCATTCTACAAAAGCATCCAGCTCCCATTGCTCGCCCTCTGCCTCGGCATAGACCGAACCGTCGGACTCATTTCTGATGAAACCTTTTACGCCGCTTTGGTCTGCTACATATTTTGTCGTCTCTCTAAAAGTTACCCCCTGTACTTTTCCGGTGATCCGGATATTGATGTGTACTTTTTTCATGATAAATTGATTAAACGGTCTTTCTCTGTTAAAAAACCTTCCCAAATCTCCTTTAAGATCTGCGCAGCAGGCTTGATTTCATCCAACATGGCGGATACCTGGCCTATCTCCAGTTCGCCATCTTCCATATTGCCTTCAAACATACCTAATTTTGCCCGCGCACGCCCCAGCAATTCTACCAAAACTGCGGTACTGGCACCCTCGGCTTCTGCCTGTGCCACCGCATCTGCAAATCCGTTCTTCAGCAGGCGCACAGGGACCAGCTTCTTCATCCTCAGTTTAGTATCTCCTTCTAAAGCTGCGATAATCCTGTTTTTAAAATTGGGATGCGCAGAGGATTCTTCGGCAACAGCAAAGGCTGAGCCGACTTGCACCGCTTCTGCACCCAGCGCAAAAGCTGCCAGCATTGCTTTTCCGCTGGCTATTCCACCTGCGGCGATCACCGGGACCTGCACCGCAGCACAGATCATCGGCACCAGGCAAAGGGTCGTCGTTTCCTCACGGCCGTTATGCCCGCCAGCTTCAAAGCCTTCTGCTACCAGCGCGTCTGCCCCACTGGCAACGGCCTTCAGGGCAAACTTTGTATTGGCGATGACATGCACTACGGTCATCCCCTTTTCTTTCAAATAGGAAGTCCAGGTTGCTGGGTTTCCTGCTGATGTAAAAACGATCTTGACGCTTTCTTCCACCAGGATGTCTATAACCTCCCGTACATTGGGATATAATAAAGGTACGTTGACTGCAAAAGGAAAATCTGTAGCCGCCCTGCATTTCCGGATGTGTGCCCTGAGCACTTCCGGATACATTGATCCTGCACCAATGATGCCCAGTCCCCCTGCATTGGAAACCGCAGCTGCAAGCCGCCAGCCGCTGCACCAGACCATGCCGGCCTGGATGACCGGATACTTGATCCCAAAAAGTTCCGTGATCCTGTTGTTCATATCAGTATAGCTTTTTCATGCCAGCACCCAATGCTATATGGTCGTTTTTTATGGTGTAGTCCAGCAGGTTGATGCCGGGCGACTTACCAATCTCCAGACTTCCGCAACGATCCTCAACACCCAAAAACTCAGCCCCGTTCCAGGTCGCCCACAGAATCAGTTCCTCTACAGGAATCTCAAAATGTTCCTGCAGCGTCTGCATTTCGGCAAACACGCTCAGTAGGGTATTGCTGGCCAGACTATCTGTTCCAAGGGTAATTTTCAGTCCCTCCGCACGCAGCATATCCACGTCCGGTAATTTATTTTCGATGTACAGGTTGGCATTCGGACACAGGCACCAGTATAAATTCCGGTGCATGGCCCCGGCGAATTGCACATCTTCCTTAGTCGTAAACGTGTTGTGCACCAACAGGGTTTTTAAATCGGAAGCTAAATGTGGCAGGATTGTCTGCAAGGAGCTCTTACCGCTCGGGGCATAAAAGTCAATATCGAGCCCCAGAAACTCATATAATTTCAAAAACGCACCTGTTTTTTCCATAAAAAACAAATTCTCATCTGCTGTTTCCTGGTTGTGGATGCTCAGCAGTCCGCCCCCGGCTTCAGCTACCTGTTTTAGTTCTGCAAACAAAACTTCCGATACGGAATAAGGTGCGTGGGGAACAATACTGATGGGAAAATCTCCAAAATTCTGTTTAAACTCCAGCGCCCTTTTTATCGAGGCCTTTGCCGTGGCAGGATTAAAACCCATCACCTCCAGAAAAGTATGGTAGTACTGCGGACTGGCCCGCTTAATGGTTTTAGATACGGCCTGGTTGGCGATGTCGCCTACAGCCACAATGCCATTGGCCAGCATTTCCTTGTCGGCATCCAGCATGGCCAGGTTAATGACATATTCATCAACCCCACGCAATTTCATCACTTCCTGCACAAATCTGTTCAGGCCGGTATGCTGTGGGATCTTTCCTTTCAGATGGGAAAGTTCCAGGTGACAATGGGTGTTTACAAAACCAGGGACAAGTAAACCCTGGTGCTGGGCGATGTTCCTGATCTTCCTTGCTGCCGCTTCTTCTGCAGTCAGCACTTTCAGGATCTTTCCATGCTCGTCCAGACCAATTACCCCATTTTGGAGTACTGGTGCAGATACGGGGTAAACATAATCGGCCGACAGGTAAGAAATCATGCTGCAAATAAAAGCAAAATAGCCCTATTTCCGGTATTCAATTTCTCTCCGGGTCAGGAATGATCCTCTTTTCACCAGAAAGGCACCACCAGTGATCTTCGCTTGCATCAGAATCCAGTTCTCCGCCTTGTCATACTGGTAATTATAGGTTTTTCTCCAATCCAGGTTCCCACCCGCTGAATAGCGTGACTGTTCGGTTAAATCCAGCTGCATTCCATAAAAATAGCCGATAGAATAGAGGTTTTTCCCATTCGGGGCATAAACCCGTTCCTGGCTCACGTCACTGCTCGAACTGCTCTCATAGGAATAAGAAATGGTTTTCGAGTTGGAAGCACTGTCATGGTCCAGATAGCTTTTGCGGATCAACTGGCGCTGCCCGTTATACGTATAAAGCTCCCGGGCTGTCAACTCACCTTCATCGTTATAGCGGTTTCTCAGCGTCAGGACATTTTTCTCGTCATATTCGTACCGGTCCAGGTAACTCAGGGTATCCGCAGTATATTTCCTGGCTATTTTGTTGCCCTCCGCATCGTATAAATACCGCACATTGAACTGACCTTCAGCCAGTTCTTCCAGCAATTGCTTTCCATCGTAGACATACTTCCGGGTATACGACACTTTATTGCTGTCAATGGTATCGTAGATCGTCTGCAGGATCAGCTGCCCCTGGTCATTGTACACAAAGCGTTCCTTCTGCACCAATACCTGGTGCCCGGTTGAGGTTTCGTAGCAACTTTCTGTAAAGGCCCGGATCTTACCAGTTGGCTTTTTCGCATCCCCAAAAAAAGGAAACTGCGCATAGGCCGCTGTGGTTATCCCCAAATTCAACAGCAGCATCCCGGTCATCCATTTTATGATTTTCATTCTCCTCCTCTCCTGTTTTATTTTACGGTATAGCTGAATACCTGCCTGCCCAGTTCACCGGCTGCGTTAATGCCTTCTACTATCACAGCATACTTTCCGGGAGAACCGGCATTGTAGTAGAGAAACTGTCCATTGCCTTCCGCATCGGTTTTTACCACGGCATTCCAGTAGACGGTCGAACGGAAATCTGAAGGCCTGTGCCTGCCTCCTGCGTACTTAGGCGAATAGAAAGTCCTGGCTTTATAAAATCCTTTAATCGTAAAACTGGCCTGGTTCGGTGTATACCGTTTAGCACGGTATTTCTGGGATTTGGTTTTGATTAATATCGCAGCACCGCCCAGGTAATTGATGAGGCTCTGATTGGCCCGCACAATATCTATCGAAGCAATATCCCGGGGGTCCACCATGTTGTTGGTCATCACATCCCCCACCTCCGACTCATCCAGTTTCCTGCCGTCCAGGATCACCAGCGATTTACTGACCACGCCTGAAGTCCTCAGGTACGGATACAGCGGATGAAAGACACTATCCGGTGTTTTATAGGGTAAAAAAGTCAGATTTGGCACTCTCCCCAACAGACAAAGTGCCAGACTACCACAAAGTTCAGGCTTATCAAGTACCAGGGTTTGGTCGCTATGTCCTTCGGGTATGGTATAAGTACTTTGTGTGGTCAGTTTTTCAGCAGCACTTCGTTTCGCGTTGATCTGTACTTCTTTTAAGCGCTGCGCCCTGCCCAGTCCGCCAGACCTGGCAAGCAACTGGTCCTGCTTTTTAGCATTTTCAAGATAGGCTTGGATATTAGCTGACAGGTCCGGATTGCCCAGTGTATTCTTCCTGGTATTGGCTGGAGCGGGCAGGGTAGCCAGTTCGTCCATAATCACTTCTACATTTTTGCCGTTCTGGGCTGTCCTGCCTTCTACAATAAATTCCAGCGTTCCACTAATCCGGATGCCCTGAAATTTAAAGCGGCCGTCTGCTTCTGTCCGGATCTCGTACATGATCCCGCCATTGGTTGAAAATATAGCGACCCGTCCGTTCACTACCGGTTTACCGCCCAGCGTCAGCAACTTCCCGGACACATTCATTCCTTCTTTCTCCGGCTGATAAGTTGGTGTCGGTTCCTGCACACGGGTCACTTCCTTCCAGCTAAAGCCACTATAGCCTTGCGTCAGCATCAGGTTGTCCAAATGCCGGTTGATGTCTGCAACAGTGCCTTCCCGCCCTTCCATATCCCTGAAATAATAATTGGGTTTCTCAACAGCACCTTTCAGATCTGAACTCAGCAGCAGATTGGAAAAGATGGTGCTTTCCCAGTCGGCATCAAAAGTTACTTTGTTCAGGTCCAGCACGGCGACTGAAAAGTTGCCGGATACTGCCTTACCCTGCTGGTCATTGGACACCAGTTCCAATACCACTCTTTCTTTGATTTTAAATTCTTCATTGACCGGATTGATCTTTACCTCCATACGGTCTTTATTTTTGACAAAAACGATGCGTTCGTTCAAAGGTTCTCCATTTCCGCCAAACAGACTGAACCTGGCGATACCTGTTGGAAATTTATTTTTGGGCAGCGACAGCGAGATTGATTTTCGGCCGGAGGCAATTTCGGCAGCATAAATGGTTTCCGTACCGGAAGTAGCAATCAGTCCCAGTCCCGTTTGTTCCATCCCCTGCCCCGCAGCGTCGATTCTAACGATCAGACTGTCCTTTATTTCGGTAATGCTCAGCGCATGTCCGCTCTCCCGGGCTTTTGGCAATTCGAACCGCCTTTCGGACCCATCGGCAAAAGTGATTTTCGCGGTATAGCCCCTGCCGCGTTGCGGCATAAAATTAAAGCTACCCATTCCAAGGTGTTCGCTGGCGAACTCAAGGACAACCCTATTTTGGTCATCCAGCAAAACACCTTTCATGTCTATGCCCGATCCATTGCTCCCTACCGCCTTAAAAGCTACTTTTGAGCTGACCTGGTTCAGCAGCACTCCCCCTTCGGGAAAAAACTGGATGTCATTTTCCAGTACCACATTTTTCAGTTCAACAACAGGCGAAGGGGTGTTTGTTTTTGCCGTTTTAGCGCTTGACTTCCCTTTTATAAGGGGCTCCTCATTGTAGCCGTTCCCCACAAAAAAAGGATGCTCATAAAAACGGCTTTCGCCCGCATTTCTCATCCACCGCGTATATGCCCGGAGCCGGTAATTCCCTTCTTCCAGCAGATCGCCCAGTACAAAGTCGCCGGCAGAGACACCTTGCCTCACTGCCAGCTTTAGTGTTTCTGTTACAGAATCTTTTTCATTGATCAGGTCCACATACATCGCCCCGCTGAGGGTGGTCGGCTTATGCCTTGCACCCACTGTTACATAGGCCTTAAACCAGATGGTATCGCCTACTGCATAATAAGGTTTGTCGGTATGGAGGTAAATCTTTTCCTGTGGGTTGGCCTCCGACCAGCGTGCCAGGGAACTCACTATTTTTCCGATCGGGTTATCGTCGACCGGCACAAAAGCCATTGAAATTGTAAGGGCCGAAAGTAAAAAGACCAGCAGCCTGCGTTTAATATTCATCAATCCGGGGAATGGTTAGCAATTCGAATCTAAGAATTTAGACCTACAAAAACGGTATAATTGAATATATTTGTTTGGTACAAGCATCCAGCCTGCAACAGTATTAATCTTCCCAAATGAACCGCATAGACCGACTTTTTGGCATCCTGATCTTATTGCAAAGCAAGAAATATGTGACTGCCGAACGTATTGCAGATCAGTTTGACATCAGTGTGCGCACCGTGTACCGGGATGTAAAGGCGCTGGGCGAGCAAGGGATTCCGATCAGCTTTGAACAGCCCAAAGGGTATTTCATTGTGCAGGGTTATTTTCTACCTCCGGTTTCTTTTACTTCAGATGAAGCCAATGCCTTACTGATCATGGAACGGCTGGTGCCGCGTTTTGCTGATAAATCCATCTCGGCACATTATAGCACAGCGCTGAATAAGGTCAAAGGGGTACTGAAGAATACCCAGAAAGAAAAACTGGAGCTGCTGGGCAACAGCATCCAGATGCAATTGCACAAGGATTACTTTAACAACGAGTTCGACCACCTGGCCGAACTGCAGAATGCCATTTCGGGACAGTGCATCATTGAAATCGATTACCAAAACAACAATGGCGAAAGCAGCAAGCGTGAAGTGGAGGCCATCGGCCTTATCTTTTACGCGTTCAACTGGCACCTCATCGGCTGGTGCCACCTGCGCAATGAATACCGCGATTTCCGTGTTTCCCGGATTGTAAAGGTCCGCAACCTCGACTGCGGCTTCCGGAAAAAAGACCATATGCCGCTAAGTGATTACATGAAGATGCTGCCGGTCAACTATTGAGCATGATCAGATGTTGTACCGCATACATTTTGCGCTTTCCAGATTATAGGTTGCATTTCCATCGGGCTTACAGGTGTTCTTGTATACAGCCCTAATGGTATGACTTCCAGGTTTCACAACTACTTTTAAGATGATTCCTTTTTCGGGAGCCGTAGTGCAATCGATGTTGCCATTGAAATTTTCTGTGAGTTCGCCCACCAGTTTATCATCGACATACACTTTGATCCAACCACATTCACCTGCGTTTTTTGGGGAGACAAAGAAAAAGTACCCAACCTCCGAATTGTCCCCGGATTCGATCAGCACATGGCCGATGGACTCGACATAGGTTTCTTTATTGCAACCTGCAAACAGGTATAATACAGCAATGAGTATAAAGGCAATACTTGAGAATTTCTGTTTCATGATCCTAATTGTTTACTTTTCCTATCGTCCAGGTTTTTCCGATCAGTATCTTAAATAAATTCCTGCTGGTGTAGTTTGACAACATGTATTTGGCTGTTCCCCCGGCCGGATAATTTTCTGAATAATCGACCAGGAAACTGATCCCGCCGCCAAACATCACCAGTCCTGATGCAGATATAATGGGTTTTTTGGTATTGTAGTTTTGCATGAAAGATGGTTTCTCTGCGTAAGTCATCAATCTGAGATATCCGTCGCCATTGCCGTTGGACAGGTTGATGTGCAAACCGGCGCCCAACTTAACAACGGAATAGTTGTACTTACCAGACTGCACCCGTTCTGTAGGTTGGGTGTAATCCGTGGCGTATTCCGACAGACCGACATCGGTATCGTAATTATAGGTGGCCGACCGGCCGTGGATATCTGCTTCCAGTGCTAGCTTGATGGCATTCACCCCGGCATTGAACTTAAAGTTAAGGCCGTAATTAAACACCACATTGCTGTTGCCCAGCATCGGCAGCACACCAAAAAGGAAATCGCCCGATAAACCAATGTCCCAATATTTACTCCTGTTGAACCAAACGTCGGCACCAGCCTGGAATGGCAGAACCATCACCGCTTCTATTGTCGATTCATTCTTTTTCCCTTCAATCGGATCGGTATCAGATACGATCGGAAAACTCGCAAAACCGGTGTAGGTGGAAAAGTTGACCACCAACGAATGGTTTTCTACTTTTTCCGCTACCTTGGAATCATCAAAGATCGCATCGGTCGCAACCTGTGTCGTCGTCCCCGTTACCAGGTTATCCTGTTTCAGTTGCTGATCAGCCTGGTTCAGCCGGTTCTCAAAATCCATCTGGCGTTGCAATGCATTGGCAGATCCGGAAACCCTGCTGTTCAAATTCGGATAAAGATAATCCTGCCTCAGGATTGCGTAAGTCTGACTGGCACGGGCCCTGTTGTCGTCCATCCGGTTCAGCATTTTATAGACCTTTGCTTTTTCATAGTTGGCCTGCCTGTTTTGCTCCTCTCTCAGACTACCCTTGATCATTTCTTTCTGGAAACTGATCATCTCGTTGATAGAAGCCACCCTCTTGAGTAAATATTTGTGCTGCGGACTGTTGCGGTCGGTATATTTTATAGCCAGCAGGTAATGGTTCTTAGCGGCCCGGTATTTACTTTGTTGTTCATGCAGCAACGCGTCGTATTCTTCCCAGGCTTTTTTCCGTTTTGGTTCCCTCAGGTCCTCCCTGAAATCCTCCATGTAAATGTTGCTGTCCCACCACTCGCTTTTTAAGTCAAGTGCAGCATAAGGATCGATGGCAAGTGCCTCATCGTGAAACTGCTCCGCTGCATCTTTGTTTTCCTGGTACAACACCGGATCATAAGACATATTTTTTTCATAGCGGTCCAGTGTCCGCTGGTCGGTAATGCGCTGGGTCTCTTTTTCTGCTTTAGCTTTGACCTCCGCTTCTTGCGCCAGGCGTTTGCTTTCCGCTGCTTCCTCCAATGCTTTCTGCTTTTGAACGACTTCTAAATTGGCGCGCTCTGTCGCCTCCAATTGTGCTTTGAGCTGGTTCTCTTTTACTAAGTTCTCCCTTGCCATTGCTTCACTTTTGTTCTTCAGCAAAAGCTCAGCCTCGGCTTTATTCTTAATTTGTGCGGCGAGGACTTCTTCCTCTTTTTTTTTTTCAACTTCCTGACGCTGCTTCAACTCCTCTTCCTGCTTGCGTTTCAGTCCAGCTACAACTTCCTGTACACGCGTTGCGTTGCTTTGCGCTTCTGAACTATTGATCCCCATTTTGGCCGCAGCGGTATAATGCGAAATGGCCTGTACATAGTTGTTCTGTGCCTCGGCTGATTTTCCGCTGGTCATCAGATCAGCAAACTGGCTTTCGAGTTTGCCTTTAGCCAGTTCGGCGTTAACTTTCAGCAACTGGTTTTTAGGATAATCATCTGCCTGAGGATTTTTCGAAGCACTGAGGTAAGTGGTCAGTGCCGTACTGTAGTCCTTTACTGCATACTGTTCATCTGCCCGCTTTACGAGGTCATTATAATCCGTTTTTTCTTTCTGATCACGCTGATACGTATTGATCTTCGCTTCCATATCGAAAAAAGTCAGTGGCGAAGGAAAAAAATCCTCCAGTTCAACCGCTACAAGACGCCATTGCGGGTCATCCAGTTTGGCTTTAGTCGTTTGAAAGTGGTAGGAATCGCCGCTGAAAGCGCCAAGGTCATTCTTTGCGGAGATGGAATACACAAAACTAGTCTCCTTGAAACTGCCGTAATAGACATCAAATCTTACCTTCGGATAGCTCCCCTTCACGCTGCGCAACAGTTCAACCAGTCCTGGAACCTCGCTGCCATACTTTTGTCCCTTATAATAAAACCCGGCTTCAGGGGTCGTACTGATTTGGGAATACGATAAATAAAAGTAGACCTCGTTCCCGCTGCGTCGAACGAGATAATCGAGGTCTACCCGAGCGTTTACAAAACCTTTTCCCCGATCTGCCTTGCTGGTTGACAGCGATTGCCTTTCCTGAATTACCTTTTGTGCCATAACAGCATGGATGGACATCATGAACATCATGATGAGATACCATTTGAGCGTTTTCATATCCTTTATATTTCCCTTCCCAAAAATATCCGGTAGATCACGACTAAAAAATACCTATAAGTAGGTGTTTTTTTTCTCTTGTTTCGTTTACAGCCTAAATAAATTCTTTAAGCAAGAAATTACCGCCATAATACTAAAAACTCCATAAAAAAGCCTTTTTTACTTCAAATTCAGCCCATTTTTTAATAAATTGGTCCTGTTCTCTTCCCTGCACCCTATGGATGTCATAAAATTTGATGAAGTCAAGAAAAAATGGTTTGAAATCGCCAAACACCGGACAGACGGAAACTTTTCATTTGAACTTGAAATTCACAAAAAACTCCTCGGTATCTTTCACATTGGAGATTACTACTATTATATTTTCAACTGCACTGTCGCAAAAATTGAATTGGCCAGCCAGTCAATTACTACAGTATTGGGACTTACCGATCCCGCTGATTTTACAATAGAATACTTGTTGACCATTATTCATCCGGAAGACCTCCCCTATTTCTACGATTTTGAGGATGCAGTCACGAAATTCTTTAATGAACTGCCCCCTGAAAAAGTCTTAAAATATAAGGTGAGTTATGACTATCGTGTCAGAAGAACCGACGGGAGCTATATCCGACTGTTGCAACAAGTGGTCACCATCCAAACGGATGAAACAGGTGCTGTGATCCGGGTACTTGGCGTGCATACCGACATCAGTCACCTTAAAAAGCCCTTAGGCTCTACGCTATCCTTCATCGGCATGGATGGCGAACCCAGTTTCCATCATGTTAAAGAAGGGCAACCGGTACAACTCATTAAAAAGGAAATTCTGACCAAAAGAGAAACAGAGGTGTTGCAACATCTAATGCTTGGAAAAACGAGTAGTCAAATTGCACAAGAACTTTTTTTAAGCAAGCTGACCGTAGACGGACACCGGAAAAACCTGCTCAAAAAAACAAATTCCGGCTCTACAGCAGAATTAATCGTCAAGATGATGCAGCGGTAATGGCAACATTGCCTTGTAAAAATGTAAAATCCGACCCATTATTGCCTTGTAAAAATGTAAAATTTACCCTACTATTGCCTTGTAAAAATGTATTCTCATGTATTTATCAAGAAAAATTGATGCAGAACTTAACCTTTGGCGTCAAGAAAAAGAAGGTAAACCTCTGCTCATCAGAGGTGCAAGGCAAGTAGGAAAATCTACTGCAGTCAAGGAATTGGCTAAGCAATTTGACCATTATCTTGAAATTAACTTCGAAGAACAACGGCAGGTACATCAACTATTTGAAGGCGACCTGGATCCGGCTATTATCTGTGAAAACTTATCGATCTTATACAATGTGCCCATTATACCCGGAAAAACACTTCTGTTTCTTGATGAAATCCAAGCCTGTATTCCAGCCATTTCTTCATTAAGATTCTTTTACGAGAAATATCCGCAGCTACACGTAGTTGCAGCCGGATCACTTTTAGAATTCGCATTAGCCGAGATTCCATCATTTGGCGTAGGGCGGATCCGATCAATGTTTGTTTATCCGCTCTCCTTCAATGAATACCTAAGTGGGATCGGTGAAGAATTGCTCCTGAATGCCAAGAAAAAGGCGACTCAGGAAAAGCCGCTCGCAGATCCCTTGCACCAGAAGTTGCTCCAGCACCTCAAACGATTCTTAATAACCGGAGGGATGCCAGAAGTTGTTGCATCTTATGCTAAGGATAAAGACATCAGAAGATGCGGTCAGGTACTTGATGATTTGATCACTTCTTTGAAAGCAGATTTTGTTAAATACAAGCAGCAGGTGCCCTTTTTAAGAATTTCAGAAGTATTTGATTCAGTAGTACAGCAGTCTGGCAATAAATTTACGTATGCCAAAGCAGCGACAGAAACGAATCACAAACAAGTAGTGGAAGCCGTAGAACTCTTGACTATGGCAGGATTGGTGATCCCAGTTACGCATACTTCCGCCAACGGATTACCTTTAGGTGCCGAAATCAATGCTAAAAAACGCAAAATGCTTCTTTTAGACACAGGCATATTCCAAAGGTTGTTAGGCCTGGACGCAGCAACAATCCTAATTGAAAATGATTTTGATGTGATCAACAAAGGGGCTATTGCAGAGCAATTTGTAGGACTGGAACTATTAAAAAGTGCATCCTGTTATCGCCCGGAAAGTCTTTATTTCTGGCACAGGGAAGCAAAAAGCAGCAATGCAGAAATTGACTATGTCATTCAGCAACATCAAAATATTTTACCCATTGAAGTCAAGTCAGGAAAAAAGGGATCAATGCAGAGCTTATTTCTCTTTTTATCAGAGAAGAACCTTCCATACGGCGTTCGTTTTTCTTTGGAAAATTATTCTTCCTATGAGGGCGTAAAAGTCATGCCAATTTATGCAGTTTCCGAACTGGCTCAGTAATTCCATTCATGATTTACATTAGCCCTCCATGAAAATAGTTGATGGTATCGATATTAACGATACAGCAGCACAAAATTGATTCAAAAATAACAGGATCTCTACTGATGCTCCCAGACTGCAAATCCTATGCAACCGGAATGAACGAGCTCGTTGAACGGCCCACGACCGATTCACGATCGATCTAGCTTCATGGTTGATATATCCCCTGATCAAAAAAAACCTGAAGGAGTACCTACTGAATACTTGCTAACGAGCGGGTTCATACCCCGTTCAATCCGGGTTCATTTCTTTATCATCAATAGAGAGGCTGTCATGTTTAAATTGATTTGTAAAATGTCTTGAACGGATTTAGCACCGAAGATCTTATTGTAATTTATTCAGATGACAACATGGGTTTAGTCGTGTGTTTGAAAAGGAATTGTCAAGGCCAGCAACATGACAGAAACATAAAAGAAACGTGAAAGGTTCGGATAAAGGTACCTCTTACCCGAACCCTTTACGTTGTTGACCCGAAGCCTTTACGTTACTGACTACAGCCAGCACACTTCTTGTATAGTCCAAAATGGCGCGAACTGCGTTCCTAAGAAAAAAGAAAATAGGCTGCCATAGGGTTGTCAGTAGCCCGGTGTTTCTTTGTGTACAACAGAAGAAATAAAATATGCTGATGCGCCGGATTAATCAAGTTACCTTGTCGGTTTTGAAATGGGCCTGGTTCATTGTCAGAATGTCGACCATTTGCCTCAAATAACGTTTTGGCGGGAGCCGAAAAAGATTTTGATAGTATATGTGGTTATAAATTGATTCCTTTGTAAATTATTTAAGAATTCAATTTATAATCCAATACCCATGTCAGATTCTACAACCCGGTTAAATAAATACATCAGCGAAAGTGGCTTATGCTCCAGAAGGGCGGCCGACCGCTACATTGAACAGGGCAATGTGATCATCAATGGCAAAAAAGCTAAAGTGGGTGATCAGGTGTTTTTTGGAGACGTTGTGACCGTTAATGGCCAGACCATAGACCCTAAAGAGGTGGAAAATACAGTCCTGATCGCTTATAACAAGCCGGTAGGGATTACCAGTACAACAGAAGCAGGGGTAAAAGGCAATATGGTAGATCATGTGAACCACAGCGAAAGGGTGTTTCCCATCGGGCGACTGGATAAGGATTCTCAGGGATTGATTTTCCTGACCAATAATGGTGACCTGGTCAACAAAATTTTGCGGGCGGGCAACAACCATGAAAAGGAATATGTGGTGACAGTGAATAAGCCGGTAACGGATTCTTTTCTGGCCAATATGGCCAAGGGTGTTCCGGTGTTGGGTGTGATGACCAAGAAATGCAAAATCAGTAAAGAAGGTCCTTCAACTTTTAAAATTACGCTAATCCAAGGCCTCAACCGTCAGATTCGCAGGATGTGCGAGCATTTCGGATTTGAGGTCGTCAAATTGGAGCGGGTAAGGATCATGAATGTAAACCTGAAGGGTATCCCCGTAGGTGAATGGCGTGAACTGACGCCGGAAGAGCAGACTGAAATCTATAACCTGGTAGCAAAATCGAGTTCACTGGAGGATGCTTCCAAACCTAAAAAAGGCAAAGGCGATGCAGTTGGCGAAAGCAAAGGAGCTTCGACAACAGGAGCTGCTTCAACTGGTAAGGTAGCAGGCGGTAAATCTGCTCCTGCTAAAAAGGCATTGCCGGCAAAAAAGCCAAATCCGAAATTCATGTCTATGAAAGAGGATGACCTGATGGAAAATATTACGCCGGGCAGGGCTTTTGCAAAAGGCAGATCTTCAGCCCCAAAAGGTGGCGCTAGTCCCTATGGCAATTCAGGACCCAGAAAATCGACAGGCAAATCTTCTGCTTCAGTAAGCCGGGCAGACAGGCCTGCTGGCGGAAAAGGCAAGGCCGTGGGAAAAACACCGGGCAAAGTGAAAGGCACTGCTTCGCAGGGTGACTGGAACAGGACCGGCGGTCCGGACAGGAAAGCCAAAGCGAGGAACAAGCGCTCCTAAAATTATTTTTGGTATCTTTGCAGCGAAATGCTTCTGACTGAAATGCTTCCTACAAAAAAAATAGACATCCGTTCACTTGACCTTCCTTCATTGCAACAGCATTTTGTGGCGATGAAAGAACCATCTTACCGGGCCAAACAGGTTTACCAATGGCTTTGGGAAAAGTCTGCCAGGTCATTTGAGGAGATGAGCAACATTTCTAAAGAATTGCGGGCCAAACTGAATGAGGGCTATGCCATCAATGTCGTGGAGGTCAGCAATTCCCAGTTCAGCAATGACCATACGATCAAAAACGCATTCCGGTTATATGATGGCAACATTGTAGAAGGGGTGTTGATTCCTATGGAGGACCGCATGACGGCCTGCGTGAGTTCACAAGTGGGCTGCAGTCTAACCTGCAAGTTTTGCGCAACCGGCTATATGGACCGCAAGCGCAACCTCAATGCGGATGAGATCTACGACCAGGTAGTATTGATTGACCAGCAGGCCAAGAAGAATTACAATGCCCCGCTGACGAATATTGTTTATATGGGTATGGGTGAGCCGCTGCTGAATTATGCCAATGTACTGAAGTCGATTGAGCGCATTACGGCTCCGGACGGACTCAACATGTCGTATAAGCGCATCACGGTGTCTACTGCGGGAATTTCCAAGATGATCAAAAAATTAGGCGATGACGGCGTTAAATTCAACCTGGCGGTATCACTGCATGCAGCCAATGACAAGAAGCGCAATGAGATCATGCCGATCAATGAACAGAATTCATTGAAAGCCCTCTCTGAATCCTTAAAATATTATTTCTCCAAGACCAAGAACCCGGTCACTTACGAGTACATTGTGTTCAATAATTTCAATGACGAAATAGAAGATGCGATGGAACTGGCCAAGTTTTGCAAACATGTACCCTGCAAAGTGAACCTGATCGAGTACAACCCTATCCAGTTTGCTGATTTCATCAATGCGGAAGGCGATAAAATTGATGCTTTTTCCAATTACCTGAGAAGTCAGGGCATCAACACCAATATCCGGCGCAGCCGCGGCAAAGACATTGATGCAGCCTGCGGCCAACTTGCTGTGAAGGAAACGGCTTAAAAAACAATTTCTTACGGGACACATGCTGGTAAGGGCAAAGTGCGCAACTTAGCCCATGAACTTCCTAAATCTGCTGGCAGATCTTTTCAGTCTGCTGTTCCCAAACCTCTGCTGTGCCTGCGCCAGACACCTGCACAAAGGCGAAAGCGGTATCTGCAGTACCTGCATTTTCCAGATCCCGTATACCGATCACCATTTGCATGCCGACAATAAAGTTGCCCGCAAGTTTTGGGGCAGAATCCCTTTGCACACAGCTATCGCCCTGCTCTATTTCAAAAAGGGCGGCAGTGTGCAGTCGATCATCCACCATTTGAAATATAAGGGTCGGCAGGAGGCAGGAACGGTACTGGGTAAGCTAATGGCGGATCAGCTAAAAAAAACACCGGACTACGGGAAGATTGACCTGGTAATCGCTGTGCCTTTACATGAAAGTAAATTCAGGAGCAGGGGATATAACCAAAGTCATTGCATCGCAGCAGCTCTGGCTTCTGAACTGGGTGTCCCGCTCAATAAGGATGCATTGATCAGAGTCGTGGCCACAGAAAGCCAGACCCGGAAAGGCCGGTACAAAAGGCATGAAAATATGCGTGCGGCATTTCAGATCATTGCAGCAGAGGCACTGCATGGCAAACATGTCTTGCTCGTTGACGATGTGATCACCACCGGCGCGACACTCGAAGCCTGCGCTGAAATTTTGTACAAAAACGGTGTCAGGGAAGTCAGCATCGCAGTAGGGGCCTGCGCTGATTAATTTAGGCCCCTGCAGCACAATTTTAAGCTTTGAAAAATATTTTAAAAAAAATACACCCTTTCAAAACAATTTGTAATCTCCTGCGTTTGTATATATGAGAGCGTTAATTTAGATGGTAAGAGTCGATATTTTCTTTAAAGAGATATCGGCTCTTTACTTTTTGGCCGTTTTTGAAACCCCGTCACAACACTCCTTTTCGCAGCCAATATTTCTTTTTTCAGAAAACATTTGTTAACGCCCCTGCTAAATTGGATTAGCAAAATTAATCAATGGCTAAATGAAAAAAAACGCAATAATAATTTGCAGATTCAAAAATAATTCGTTCCTTTGTCTTGAGAGCGTTAATTTAAGGGTCGATACTTCCATGCCTATGGAATGTCGGCCCTTTATTTTTAGTAAGAAATTTCAGCAGATTTGCTTAATAGTTTATTTAGAAAGTTGAGCGGAAATGATATTCCTAATCTCATTAGGGTTGAATGGTTTCAAGATATGACCGTTCATTCCTGAAGTTTTGAACTTCGCTTCCCCATCCTGAAGTGACGAGGCAGTAAGTGCGATGATCGGAACCGTTTTAAAATATTCGCCTTCCAATTCCCGGATCATTGCAGTCGCCTCAAAGCCATCGATACCCGGCATCCTGATGTCCATAAAAACAAGGTCATAACGGTTGGCTTTGACTTTCTCGATCGCAGTAGCACCATCTGAAGCGAAGTCGAGTTCAAAACCCATTTTACTTAAAATTCTTTTGGCGATTAGGATATTGATCTCATTGTCGTCCACCACGAGGATCCGTTTGCCGTTGAAAGATTCCAGGTCCTGCAGGGCCTGAATGGTCTGGTCTGCTTTAGGGATTTTTTGAAAATCGATGGTAAATGAAAAGGTGGTGCCTTTATCTTCTTCACTCTCGACAATAATCTCCGATCCGTAAAGTTTGAGCAGTTTTTTGGTAATGGCCAGCCCCAGTCCCGTGCCGCCGTATTTCCTCGAGATATCGGTCTTGGCCTGGGTAAAAGTTTCGAAGATATAGGACAACTTATCTTGCGGAATACCGATTCCATTGTCGCTCACCTCAAAGTAAATCCCGGCCGTATTTTCCGTCTCCGCCTGCAATCTGGCCAGCAATTGAATGGTCCCATTGCTGGTAAATTTAACGGCGTTACCAATCAGGTTCATAAAAACCTGGTAGAGTCTGGTCTTGTCACCCAGAATGTGTTCCGGAATGCGCTCATCAATGGCCAGAACAAGTTCATTTCCCTTTTGCTGGGCGCTGACCTGCAAAGAGCTCAGCACGTCGGCAGAAAGCTCTTTGATGCTAAAGGGAATACTTTCCAGGTGCATGTTGCCCGTCTCGATCTTTGTAAAATCGAGAATGTCATTGATGATGTTCAATAAGTTTTCGGAGGAAAACTTCAATACGTTAAGATCTGGAACCTGCGCTGGTTTTGGGTCACTCTCCAGCAGCAGGTGGGTCATGCCGATTACCGCGTTGAGCGGCGTACGGATCTCATGGCTCATCACAGAGAGGAACATCTCCTTGGCTTCACTAAGTTGCAGCGCCTGGGCGTTGGATTCAAACAGTTCCCGTTCAATCTGCTTGCGCTGGGTAATGTCGGTGATCAGGTCAATCTGCCGGTCAACCTTACCCTGTTCATTGATGATGGGTGTGTTAGAAACATGCAGCCAGATCTCTCTCCCATCCTTGGTCTGCGCCGGAACCTCGATGGCGTAAGACAGGTTGTTTTCCGAAAGTTTCCTGGAGGACTGGATCAGGTTGCGCTCCTCCTCCCCTCTGGACAGGATGTTGCCCAGTTTATAACCCTGCAGTTCCCCCAGCGTGTAGCCGGTCAGTTTCTCCAGCGACTGGTTGACCCAGGTGGTGTTGCCAAATTCATCTGTTATGTTGACACTGGCATTGGTCTTGCTCGCCACCAGTGAAAGCAGTTGCAGTTCATGTTCCGCTTTTTTCTTGTCGGTAATGTCGATGATGACCTCAACTTCAATATCTACCTTCCCCTCATCGTTTAGCACCACCGTATTGTAGATCGAGAGCCAGATCGGCTTTTTGTCCTTCCGGTAGGCCAGCAGGTCAACCGTAAACGATTTGTGCTGGCGAATCATCTCCCGGGCATGTTCCAACAATTCGAGATCTGTTTTAGGCCCGCGGATCAGATCCCCCAATCTTTTGCCCTTCAGGTCATCCAGCGTGAAGCCGGTGATCTTCTCAAAAGCATCATTCACCCAGGTCACATGGTTGTTGGCATCGTTGATCACCACGGCATTGTTGACCTTGCTGACTGCAAAAGACAACTTCATCAGTTCATTCTCCACGCGCTTACTCTCCGTAATGTCTCGTCCGTAGGTATACCAGCGGCCTTTTTTCGCGATCATGCTCCAGCTGAGCCAGCGCACAATACCACTTTTGCTGATGATCCTGAAATCAACATTAAACTGTTTCTCGCCTTTTCGCAAACCATCTTCTACATACCTGACCACACGGCCGATATCTTCCTTGAAACAAAAGCCCCACATGCTCAGGCCCATGGCTTCCTCTGCGGTATATTCCAGGATACTGGTCACCGCGTCGTTGATGAAAATGATTTTGCCTTTGTAGTCGAGAATGCAGTGAATTTCAGGAGATACGGTAGACAAGTTGATCATTTCATCAAAGCGGTTGCTTTTGGCATCCAGTTCAGCGCTTTTCCGCCTTAGTGTAAGGTGGGTGATGATTTCTTTGGCCAGGATCTTCAGGCCATCTTTCTGCTCTGGGGAAAGTGTTCGTGGTACGGTATCAAAAACACCGATAACACCCAGTTTGTAACCGCTTTCATCAATCAGCGGTGCACCGGCATAGAACCGGACATGCGGATCGCCCTTCACACCGGGATGGTTTGCAAAGCGCTCATCAAGCGCTATATTGGGGATTTCAAGGACATCAGTTCCCTGAATGGTATAGGTACTGAAGGCGAGTTCCTTTGGAACCTCCTTCGCAGCAGCCCCTACGATAGATTTGTAAAAGAGCCTTTGTTCATCGACCAGTGTGATCAACGCTATTGGTGCATTACATATTAAACCTGCAAGTCTGCTAATGCTATCGAACTCTTTCTCCATGGGAGTGTCCAATATATTATGGTCGTGCAAAGCTCTAATACGTTCATCTTCACTGGTCGATGAATGGCGCTTAGGTAACATTAATTTGGTTTAAACCAATACTATTTGTACAGCGGGAAACGGCTTACAAGTTCTATAACCTGTTGCTTTACCTTCGCTAAATTTTCCTCATCTTCAGGATTGGTAATGACCTGATCGATCAGTGCTACAATCTGTTCCATATCTCCTTCTTTAAATCCACGGGTCGTGATGGCAGCTGTGCCTACACGGATACCTGAAGTCACAAATGGTGAACGGTCATCGAAAGGAACCATGTTCTTATTTACGGTAATGTCGGCTTTTTCCAATGCATTTTCAGCAAGTTTGCCCGTTATATTTTTATTCCTCAGGTCGATCAGCATCAAATGGTTGTCTGTACCACCGGAGATAATACCATAACCCCTGCTTACAAATGCCTTAGCCATAGCCTGTGCATTGATCTGCAATTGTTTGGCATAAGCCAGGTACTCGTCGGTCAGCGCTTCACCAAAAGCGATCGCTTTGGCTGCAATGATGTGCTCAAGCGGGCCGCCCTGTGTTCCGGGAAATACAGCCATATCCAAAACAGATGACATCATCCGGATTTCGCCTTTAGGTGTTTTTAACCCGAACGGATTTTCAAAGTCTTTGCCCATCATGATCATACCGCCCCTTGGACCTCTTAAGGTCTTGTGGGTGGTGGTGGTAACGATGTGACAGTGCGGAAGCGGATCGTTTAACAGACCGCGAGCGATCAGGCCTGCAGGATGGGAAATGTCTGCCATGACCAATGCACCGATTTTATCGGCTACACTGCGGACAAAAGCATAATCCCATTCTCTGGAATAAGCCGAAGCACCCACAATGATCAGTTTCGGTTTCTCAGCCAGTGCCAGTTCTTCTAATTTTTCATAGTCGATCAGGCCAGTCTCCTTTTTTACGCCATAAAACAACGGATGATACAATTTTCCTGAAAAGTTGACCGGTGAACCGTGTGTCAGGTGACCGCCATGAGAAAGGTCAAAGCCTAAGATTTTATCGCCCGGCTGAATGACTGCCAGCATTACTGCGGCATTGGCCTGTGCACCAGAATGCGGCTGCACGTTGACCCATTCAGCACCGAACAACTTTTTAGCACGTTCAATAGCAATGGTTTCTATCTCGTCAACTACCTGGCATCCGCCATAATACCGCTTGCCCGGAAGGCCTTCGGCGTATTTATTGGTCAAGCAAGAGCCTGCAGCTTCCATCACCTGCTTGCTTACAAAGTTTTCTGACGCTATCAGTTCAAGGCCGTGCTCCTGTCGGTCCAATTCCCTGTCTATCAAATCAAAAATTAAGGTATCTCGTGTCATTTATCGAAGTTTAATTTTGTAAAATTAAGATTTTCCTTCTTAGTTACGTAACAAAATCCCTTACTTTGTGTTTTGTATTCTCTAATTACTGCATGGAAGACGTCAACACTCCATTATTCTTACCAAACATTAATTATCCTGCCGATCTGAAGCAGTATAAGGAACAGGACCTCGAACAAATCGCCAAGGAACTGCGACAGTATATCATCGATGTGGTGAGTGTAAATGGTGGGCACTTTGGCGCCAGTCTTGGTGTAGTGGAACTGACTGTAGCGCTTCACTATGCGCTAAATACGCCATATGACAAACTGGTCTGGGATGTAGGCCACCAGGCTTACGGCCATAAAATCCTGACCGGCAGAAAGTCGGTATTCCATACCAACAGGATCATCAATGGCATCAGTGGTTTCCCCAAAATCAGCGAAAGCGAATACGATACTTTTGGCGTAGGCCACTCCTCCACGTCCATTTCGGCAGCCCTGGGAATGGCTGTGGCTTCCCATTACAAAGGCGAAACCGACCGGCAGCATGTGGCAGTGATCGGCGATGGCGCCATGACTGCGGGACTGGCATTTGAAGGCCTGAACCATGCCGGAATTGAAAATTCAAACCTTCTGGTGATACTGAACGACAATTGCATGTCGATTGATCCCAATGTCGGTGCGCTGAAAGAATATTTAACGAACATTACCACCTCCAAATCTTACAACCGCTTCCGGGACGACATCAGCAGTGTGCTGATCAAGCTTTCTGAACTTGGCCCGAATGCGCATAAGTTTGTTAAGAAAATAGAGAAAAGCATAAAAGGGACTCTGCTCAAACAAAGCAACCTGTTTGAAGCGCTGAACTTCAGGTATTTTGGTCCGGTGGACGGCCACGATGTGGTGCGCCTGGCGCAGATCATCAAGGACCTGAAAGAGATTCCAGGCCCTAAACTGCTGCACTGTGTGACGGTGAAAGGTAAAGGCTTTGCACTGGCTGAAAAAGACCAGACCAAATGGCATGCGCCGGGTCTCTTTGATAAGATCACAGGAGAAATTAAAAAAATTGTTCCTGATAAACCGCAGCCCCCAAAATACCAGGATGTTTTCGGACATACTTTGGTTGAACTGGCGGAGAGCAATAAAAAAATTGTAGGCATCACCCCTGCCATGCCGTCTGGCTCGTCGATGAACATCATGATGAAGGCAATGCCCAACCGTGCTTTTGACGTGGGCATTGCCGAACAACATGCGGTTACGTTTTCAGCAGGTTTGGCTACCCAGGGACTGGTCCCGTTCTGCAACATCTATTCGAGCTTTATGCAAAGGGCATACGATCAGGTGATCCATGATGTAGCCATTCAAAATCTGAATGTGGTCTTTTGTCTGGACCGTGCAGGCCTTGCCGGCGCAGACGGAGCTACGCACCATGGTGCGTATGATCTGGCTTATATGCGGTCTATACCGAATATGACCATTGCCGCACCAATGAACGAAGAGGAACTAAGAAACCTGATGTTTACTGCGCAGCAGGAAAACATGGGGCCTTTCGTTATTCGTTACCCAAGAGGAAATGGCATGATGGCGGATTGGAAACGCCCTTTGAATGCACTGGAAATCGGAAAAGGCCGTAAGATTAACGATGGTGAAGATGTGGCCATCCTAACCATCGGACATGTGGGCAACTTTGCGGTAGAGGCTTGTAAAGAACTCAACGCAGAGGGCATACACCCTGCACATTACGACCTTCGTTTTGCCAAACCGCTGGACCTGCACATGCTTCATGACGTGTTTACCCGATACCAAAATGTGGTTACGGTAGAAGACGGATGCCTGCAGGGCGGAGTCGGCAGTGCTGTGCTTGAATTTATGGCCGACAACAAATACAACGCCCAGGTAATTCGTCTGGGGATACCTGATGAATTTGTTGAGCATGGCGAGCAACATGAGCTGTGGGCGCTGTGCGGCTATGACACTGCTGCCATTATCAACACGGTGAAGAAGATCGCAGTAGGGAGGACCACAAAAACCATAGCATCCTAAAAAAATGAATGCAGTGACGCAGCATCCGTTCATCCAGCCACCGGCCGAACTGACAGATGTTGTAGTCAATCACCTTTCTTCTTTCTATCCACTACCTGAGGCACTTAAAGCAGACCTGCGGACAAAATTGGGTTATGTAAAAGCCAGCAAAGGAACCTACCTGCTCCGGCAGGGCGAGACGAGCGGATACCTCTATATGATCATTAGCGGAATTGTGGTAGGTTACACTGAAAGGAAGGGCCATAAATTAACAACGTATATCTGCACAGATGGCGATTCTGTTTCTTCCATATCCGGTATGTACGGACTGGGGCCATCGGATGAAAACATGTATGTTGTCGAAGACTCACACCTCATCAGCCTCAAAATCAGCGACTTACTATCCTATTTGGAAAGTTCCTTTGAAATGAACGTCGTCATTAGGAAAATCGTGGAGGAGTTTTATAAAATGGCGCATGAAAGGTCAAACCTGGTGAGGATGGGCACTGCCCAGGAAAAATACGAGCATTACATCAGTACGATGCCGAGATATGTAGACCGGATTCCCGTTGAATACATCGCGGATTTTCTGGACATCAATCAAAAGACGCTGCAAAAGATCCTCAAAGCACAAAAAATAATGGCTGAAACGTCTATTCAGCAGCAATTGAAGGTGATTGAACAGTACATGTCAGACGCCCAGGCCTATAAACGTCATGGAATTACCCTCTCCGCCATGGCAGTTGACCTTTCCATTCCAAGACACCAGTTGTCGCATATTCTCAATGTTCATTACAAAAAAGGATTTAATACCTTTATTAATGAATATCGCATCGAATATATTAAAGAAAAATTACGAAACGATTCCGACTGGCAGCATTTAAAAATAGAATCCCTTGGAATGGAGGGTGGTTTTTCTTCACGGAGCGTTTTCTTTTCTGAATTTCGCGCAAAAGTAGGACTGAGTCCGGCAGAGTACGCCAAAACAGTCAAACAAACTAGTCCTGATTTATAAGTTAGGACTCCATTTCGCCTCCCTATACCAATAAAAACGCTATGTTTGTTTATTCAATTTATTCATTTTAACCAAATGTAAATTTAAAATGGACAATTAGAATAAACACACAATGACCATATCTCCTGAAAATACTTGGCTAACCAGCGAAAAAACATACAAGAAATGTCCGCATTGTAAGAAGGGTCTATTAGATACCCGGACTAAAAGGGGCAGCTTTGTGAAGACTTTTTTGTTTTTTCTGGACTTGAAACGGTACTCCTGCAGCAACTGTGGACGAAAGGTTTACCTGACCAACAATCGTGAAAGCTAATTGCTGTTCATTTCTGGCCATTGGTCTGATCTAAACGGTATAGCAGGGAGTCCGCTGGCATTTTGAAGATTAGTGACAGGATAGTTACTAAAAGCATAGCGCACCGCAATAGGATGTTTGACCTGGTCTGAAACAAGGACTACCGTCTTCCCCTGAATCGTCGCTTTAGCATTATAAAACACGCCCTCGGCTCCTGCAATCCTAAAAAATTCGGGAGCTTTTTTATTATTGGTCGTTAGTCCGGTGCCGACGGATTGCTCTTCAAAATAAACAATCACCTGTTTTCCCCTGACCTCCATATACTTGAATTTTGGTCCGAGGTAAGCCACGGTATCTAAACCATAAGTCCTGTTTAGGGCAGTTCTGGCCAACCGCTCTCCTAAAGGCCCTTTGTTTTTTGGATGCAGGTCTTTGGACTCCCCTACATCCATACTGACAACCATCCCCGTATTGTTGATTTCAGCAACCTTCTCCTGCGCCTCCCTGAAAAAGGCATAATCATTCAGTAAAGGATCTTCTTTGTCGTAAAAAAACGGCGCCACCTGTACGTAATAAAAAGGCAGATCGCCTTGCGCAAAACTGCTCCGCCAACTTTTGATCAGACTTTGTGTGGCTAAGGTATAAGTATCCCGTTCAGTTCTGTTACCTTCCCCCTGGTACCAGCAGAAACCCTTAATGGAGAGGTTGCAGAGCGGATGTATCAATGCATTATACAACAGGAACGGCCTGGTCACTTTCTCAAAACTAAAACCGCCATTGATGAGCTCTTTTGATTTAGGACTATTGAGATACGGCTGCAGATAAGCCGAATCCAGTGTCTTATTTCCCGCCAGTACCTCTTGCGGAATAAATGCTTCTACTTTGGAAGCACCAATACCAGAAAAAATAATCCCCACCGGCAGGTTTAACCTTTCTTGAATCTGTTTGGCGAAATAATAGCCTACTGCACTAAAATTTTTAACCTGCTCTGGCGTGCAGGCCTGCCATTTGCCTTTGATATTGGAGATAGGTACTGCACTGAAATTGAGCTCAGCATTGAACAAGCGTATATTGGGATAATTGGCAAGCGGAAGTTCTGTCGCCGCATTTTTATCTTCGGCCAGTTTGAATTGCATGTTGGACTGTCCGCTGCAAATCCAGACTTCACCAATGAGCAGGTTGTCCAGCACTACTTCCCTGGCATTGCTCCTTATTTTCAGCTGATGTTTACTGAAATTACCGGCGCGGACCTGAGGTACCTGAATGATCCCCATAAAATTGCCATCCGGAGTTGCAGTAACTTTAGTAGAGGCCGGCAACCAGTCGGCCAGAATCTCCACCTCAGATCCGCCTTTCGCTGTCCCCCATACCTTAAACGGTTTGTTTTGCTGGACGACCATATTACTTTGCAATATATCAGCGACTTTTAAATCGCCAGACTGCAGGTTCGAATCGCCCTGTTGCCGGGCAGTAACAACCTGACCAGCCAGCCCGATTAAAAACAACAAAGCCCATCTTTTCATCAGCTTATTTTTTAGCCGGGTTGTAAACGGCAACTGCTACCCTTGAATCGGCGCAACCATAATACAACAGGTATTTATTTTTGAAATACACCAGTCCCTCAATAAAAACTGTTCCGGCAGGATACTGTCCGCTTTTCTCAAAAGAGGCAGTAGGTACCATAAAAGGCTGGTCCAAACGCGTGATGAATTTAGCAGGATCTGTGGCACTGAACAGCATTTGTCCAGCACAATAAGAATTGGCTGTATAGTTGGGATCGGCATTTTTGCCAGACTTATTTTTACCGTTGTACATGAGCACGATCCCCTTGCTGGTCAGAATGGCAGGCGGACCGCATTCTGTGAGGTCACTGTCAAAATAACCATTTCGGGGTGACACCAGTTCTTTCAATTCGCCTTTTTCGTTGACAACAGGTGCCCAGTCGACCAGATTGGTCGAAGTCGCCGCATAAACATGTCTCTCACCCCAGTACAGCCAGTATTTGCCCTGGTGTTTGGTGATGACCAGTTTACCGTTTTTCAACTTAGTCAGCACAGAAGCCGATTTAGAAGCAATGTTGTGAAACTTGCCATTATGTGCATCCTGAAAAATGGGGCCATGTTTTTTCCAGTGAACCAGGTCTTTTGAAGTAGCCGAACCCAGACGCGGTGTTTTTTTATTCCATTGGGTGTATAAGATCAGGTAAGTGCCATCCTCGGTGACCGCGACACGCGGGTCTTCGCAGCCGCCTGTCCACTCAAATTCCTGCTGGTCATCCTCACCCGGAAAGAGCACCGGCTTGCCTGTCCTTTTCATCGTGATCCCATCACTGCTCTCCGCCAGGCCTATGCGGGAAGTACGGTGTCCGATTGCTATTCCTGACTTATCCTCCGCGCGGTAAAGCACGTAGATTTTGCCATTTTTGACGGTCGCCGCCGGATTAAAAGTATCGTTGCTTTCCCAATCCAACTGTTTCTTCTGCATGGGATCGTAGAAACTGGTAGTAGAATCCGGAGAAATCACAGGATTGACACCTGCAGGACGTACAAAAGGTCCCAGCGCCCAGTCCGGCAATTTGGCAATCGGCTGCTGCGCCCAAACACTGGTTTGCGCGAACACCAACAGCGCAGTGATGTTCAGTATGGTTTTAAACTTGCTGTAATTGATTCGGTTCATCATGTTTTTTATCTGATTTTATTGGATACCCCATTTTTTGTTCGGCTGACTGCCCATCTGTAATACAAGTTGGCCGCCCGCTGTAATGTCTTTGTGATCAATATAAGAATTGTAGTATGGCTTGCCATTGAGTTGTGCCGACTGGATGTAAATATTTTTCGGACTGTTGTCCCTTGCAATAATCGTAAATTCCTTGCCTTTGGCATAAGCAGGATCCAGTGGAAGCACAATTTTATTGAAGACAGGACTGGTCAGTTCGTACCGTGTACTACCAGGCGTAATGGGATGCAAACCGCTGGCCGCAAGTACATACCAAGCCGACATCTGTCCGACATCTTCATTCCCCACCAGTCCGATTACAGAATTGTGATAGGCCTTACTGCAAATGGCACGTGTCCATTTCTGGGTCAGCCAGGGCGCACCAAGCTTATTGAACAGAAACGGCACATGGTGCACCGGCTCATTGGCCTGGTTATAATAGTCGTTCCACATCATATCCTCCGGGACCTTATCAAAAAAATTGGTCAGATCAGCCAGTGTCTTTTCCTTACCACCCATCAGTTGGACCATGCCGTCGATATCCTGGGGCACAAACCAGCCCTGCTGATACGGATTGGACTCGACAGAACCATAGCCCTGAGTCAACCTGCCTTCTTTTGGCCAGGCTTCCCAGGTTCCATCCTCATTCTTTGGCCTGAACCAGCCTTTTTCCGCATCCCAGATGTTTTTGTAAGACTTAGAGCGCGCCAGGTACTTTTGCTGATCGGCCGGTTTATTCAGCGCTTTGGCCATTTCGGACACACACCATTCGAAATAAGCATATTCCAGCGTACTGGAAATGCCACCGGCATTCCCCTTCTCCCCATTGCCAAACTTTTCGACACTGTTGACAGCCAGTTGGTAGCCCTTGTTCACATCAAAATTCCGGATACCTTTAGCATAGGCATCGGCCATCACGGAAACTGCAGGATTGCCGATCATGCAACCGCTGTAGGCATTCAGGAATTCCCAACGCTCCAGGTAGTCCAGTTTTTTCTCATCGGCCAGGGTGATCAAAGAGTTCAGCATGTCATTGACCAATGCAGGATTGATGATGGTCTGCAATGGCATCTGGCTCCTGAACACATCCCAGCCGCTAAATATGGTCCTTTTGGTAAAGCCCTTTGCTTGGTGGATCAAACCATCGCCACCTGTATAATTTCCATCCGTATCAGAAAAAGTACGGGGATCGATTTGCGTATGGTACATCGCCGTATAAAACACGGTCTTTTCTTCTTCAGTACCTCCTTCAACTTTTACTTTGGAGAGTGAGGCATTCCACAACGCTTTGGCGGCAGTCTTAACCTGGTCAAAATCCCAGCCTTTGATGTCAGTCTCCAGGTTGTTTTTTGCCCCTGCAATACTCACAAAAGAAATTCCGGACTTCAGCAGTACCTGCTCTCCCTCTTTTGTTTCAAATTCAGTAAAAAAGCCCAGGTGTTTACCGGATTTTTCCTTTACTCCAGGCAAAACAGCGGCTTCTGCAATCCTTTGCTGGTATTTGTCGCTGGTCACCTCTTCCCGTTTCCTTTTCCAGTCGTCTGGAATATCGGCAGACCATACCCCAAAATTTTGTAGTGGTTTACTGAACTGGGCATAGAAGTAGACGGTGTAATCTGCTTTCCCGTCCCCATTACCCCAACCACCGCCTTCCGGTGTACATTTCATCCAGCCTTCAATGGTATGGTCGTCCAGCACCTTTACATATTGTAAGGAAGAAGTACCGCCCACACGCCTGGCCAGATCGATCTGAATGCGTGACTGTTTATTTTGAGGAAAAGTAAACCTGAGCATGCCGCTGCGTCTTGCCGCCGTGGCCTCAGCCTTAATATTGCCTTCAGAAAGGGTAACAGCATAATAGCCCGCTGCCGCTTTTTCCGATTTTTTATCATAAGCCGAGCGGTAACCATTTTCCGGATGGTCCTGAGGACCAGAACTGGTATACAGTTTCCCTACTGTAGGCATCACCAGGAAATTGCCCAGATCACCATACCAGCCAATGCCACTCATTTGCGTAAAAGCAAATCCTTCAATGGTCGGATGTTCATAACTGTAACCCGGGCCATTGTCGCCGCCTGTGATGGTATTGGGGCTGACCTGAACCATGCCATATGGCGTAGTGGCTCCGGGAAAGGTCTTGCCCAGACCATGCAGTGAACCAGCCGCTTTTTCACTGGTGCTGGCACCAATAAAAGGGTTTACATAATCAGCAGGGCTTATCTTTTTTTGTGCAGAAAGTACGGCAGGGAGGATACAGGAAAATACTGCCGCAACAAAAATCTTTTTCATTAATGTGTTTAGTTTTCAGTAAACAAGCCAATCTTTTCAGATTGGCTCATATTTGGTTATTCAATACATAAACATAAAAATATAAATCGATTTAGCGAAATTAGGCAATGAAGATTAATCTTCACTGCCCTTTTCAATTGCAGGGGGAATCAGTTCATAAATGATCGGCGTTACAATCCGGGACAATAAGGTGGAACTGATCAGTCCGCCAATCAATACAATGGCCAGCGGGGCGATCAGCGGATTTGTAGAGACTGCGATCGGGATCAATCCGCCGATAGCCGTTAGCGAAGTGAGCACAATGGGCAGAAAACGCACTTCACCTGCCTCACGGATGGCTTCTTGTAAGCCCTTGCCCTGGGCCCGAAGCTGATTGGTAAAATCAACAAGCAGAATGGTGTTCTTGACCTCTATTCCCGCAAGGGCAATCAATCCGATAATCGCGACAAAAGAAAGCGAGTTGCCGGTCAGCCACAAGGCTACCGCAGCACCCACTACACCGAGGGGAATGACCGACAACACAATCAGTGTGCTTTTGAAGGTCTTAAACAAGAGGATTAGCACGGCGACGAATAAAAATACCGTCACCAAAATGATGCTCATAAAGCCCCCAAAGGAATTGTTCCTGGATTCGACCTCACCACCCATTTCATAACTATAACCCAGAGGCAGTTTAAGGCCGTTCATCTTCAACACCACATCGTCAATGACCCGGCTCACCAGGTAACCATCCTGCACATTGGCCTGTACAGAAACGACCTTCACTTTCTCCTGGTGGTGGATCACCGCCTGGGAGGCCTCCAGTTTGAGGTCAGCGACCTGGCTCATCGGCAAAGATTGGCCCTGGGCATTGTTGACATATAAATTGCGGAACGCATCCAGGGTCGGCCTGCCTGACTTGCTGCGGGTAAGCAATACCGCATAGCCGTTTTTGTTGTCGTTGTTGTAAAACGTACCCATGTTCAAACCGGTAATCGCCAGTCTGGCGGTCTGATCAATGCTGAGCGCAGAAACGCCGAGCATCTGGGCTTTTTCCTTGTTGACCACCACACGGATATCGCTTTTGAGCAAGGACACAGGATTATTCACATACATACTGCCCGGTACCTGGCGAAGCAGTTGTTCTACTTTGGCAGACAGGCTGCGCAGGGTATCTACGTTATCGCCAAACAGGCGCACCTCGATGGGGGCAATCACGGGAGGGCCCTGCTCAAAATTCTTCACTTCGATGCGTGCGCCCGGGTAATGTGCCCATTGTTGCTGCAACTTTTGGATCAATTTCAGTTTCGCGTCCGGCGAGGTATCGTCGTGCAACTGTACAAACAGCTGGGCGAAATCGCTCCGGTCGTTTTCAGGGATCACATTGTAATAAATCCTGGGATTTCCCTTGCCTACATTCGTCGAATAATAATTGACCTCAGGCTGTCTGGCCAGTTCCTTTTCAATAGCCCGGGCTACCGTGTCGGTATAGGGCAAATTGGACTGGTTGGGCGTAGTGATATTGACCAAAAACTGTGGTTTTTCAGAAGCAGGAAATAAGCTGAATCCAATGATATTGAACAGGAAGATGGCCCCGCCAAAAAGCAGTACGGCAACGGCAATGGTAATTGCGGGTCTTTTTAAAGCTTTATCCAGCAATTTGGAGTAACTGCCATGAATGAGTCTCTTCAATCCACGCATCAGGACGTTTCCTTCCGGGTTTCCATGGTGATTTTTTAAAATGCGGCTGGACAAAAATGGAATGATTGTCAGCGATACCAGCATCGATGCCATCACACAGAAGATCACTGCCAAAGGCAAAGAGCGGATGAAATCACCGGAACCTTCTGGCAGGAAGACCAAAGGCATGAACGCGATGATGAGGGTAATGGTACATCCGACCACAGCTAATCCAATTTGCCTGGTCGCTTTCAATGTCGCTTCCAGGCGACTATGCCCTTCCAGCATCCAGCGTTCAATGTTTTCCACCACTACGATACTATCGTCGACCAGGAGTCCGAGGGCGACTACCAGTCCCACAATACTAAGCTGGTTCAGGTTAAACCCAAAGAGTTGCAGCAGCACAATGCCGATGGCAAGGGATAGTGGAATGGAAATCATCACGATAATAGCTGGACGGATACCCAGCGGCAAGAGGGTCACTGCTACCAGTAAAATAGCGATGATGAAATCAGTCCCCAGGCCTGACAAACGTCTGTTTACGTTGTTGGCCTGGTCAAAATGCTGCACCATATCGATATTGGCCGGCAGTGTTTTACGGTACTGGTCCAGGATGGGCTGGTATTCTTTCTGCGTTTTACTGATGTTCTCGCCCTCTTTTTGGGCAGCGGTAACAAACACAGCGCGGTGGCCGTTGAGCCGGGTGATGTGTTTTTCTTCCTCATAGCCATAGTACACTTTGGCAATGTTTTTTAAAAAGATGTTCTTGCCACCGGCAGAATAAACAACGGTGTTCTGTACTGCCTCCAAAGTCCGGTACTCATTGGTAATTACGTTGAAAGTCTGTCGCGAGGCGTCAATGCTGCCCCCGGGAATACTGGCCATTTCGCTTTTCAGGCTGTTGGTAATGGCAGATAAGGGCAGGTTCATTTGTGCGATCTTTTCAAGATCCAGTTCGATGCGCACCTGTTGACCAGGAATACCAAATATCGATACTTTCTTCAATGCCCTGACTTTTTCCAGTTCATCCTGCAGTTTCTCGGCATGGTATTGCAGTTTACTGGTCGACGCATTTTCCGAGATCAGGGCCACTTGCAAAATATTGACATCCGAAGGCTGTTGTTTCTGGATCTCGATGCTGTATATGTCGGCGGGGAGGTCGGGGCGCTTGCTGTTAACCTCACGTACGATTTCCTGGTATTTGGAATCGACATTGCTGCTGTATTTGTATTCAACACGGATCACAGCCACCCCATTGGAAATGCTGGTACGGAGGCGTTTGATGTCATCCAGACCGGAAATCGTTTTTTCCAGCGGGTTGACCACCCGGTCTTCGATGTCCCTCGGACTGGTACCCGGGTAAACCACGATGACGTTGAACATCGGGGCATGCATCTCCGGATCTTCCGAGCGCGGCATATTTAGCATAGTCGTAATCCCCAGAACGATGACCATCAGGAAAATGACCAGGGTAAACTGGCTGTTCTTTACGGCATAATCTGATATCTTCATTTTCCTGGATTTAAGGGTACATGAATGGAGATCTTGCTGTTGTCGGTCAGGTAAGCAGAGCCGGAAACAATCAGTGATTTAACCCCTTGAAGGCCGTCGCTAATTGTGACTGTATTCTTTTCAATTCCTGCGATGGTTACCGTTTTCTTTTGCGCTGTTTTATTGTCATTGGTGACGAAGACATAACCGCCGGTACCATTGCCGTCGAGTAGCGCCTCATAAGGAATTTTCCAGCCTGCGTTTGCGGTACCTGAAGATTGAATTGTCGCCTTTCCAAACATACCGGCAGCTAGATTTTTAGGTTTACTAAGCAATTCGATATACACTGTAAAAGTACCCGTTGCAGCATCGGCACCTTCGGATTTCCGGCTGACCTTACCTTCAAAAAACTGGCCCGGTAACGCGGCGGTCTCTACTTTTGCCACGTCGCCGATGTGTAGCGCAGCCCATTCCTGGTCACTGATTCCGGCCTTCAACATCCATGTCCCAGATCCATTGCTTTGCAACACTGCGGCGCCAGAGGAAACCTGCTGACCTGCATCGGCGAGTTTCTTCAGAATGAAACCATCCTGGGGTGCATGAATCTCCGAAAACTTCCTGTTGAAAGATACCAGTTCCACTTGTTTCTGAGCCAACTGTACAGCTGTTCTGGTATTCTCCAGTTGTTCAAGTGTCGCTACGCTGTCGGTGTATAAACTGTGTATCCGCTTGTAGTCACGGTTGGCTTTTTCTAACGAAAGTTCGGCCTGCTGCATCTGGGTATTGATCTCCGTGAGGTTTAAAGTGGCCAGCAACTGGCCTTTGCGGATGGCATCACCTTCTTTCACCAACACCCTGTTGATGATCCCGCCGGTTTTAAAAGAAAGCAAGACTTCATCATCTGTGGTAAACTGTCCGGATAAGGCAATGTTGGTATTTCCGTTTTGTTTGTTCAGTTCGAGCACCTGCACCGGTATGGTATCTGCACCCAAGGTTTTGACCGCCGGGGCTTTGCTGTGGCAAGCCAGAAAAAGCGGCACAACTAGCAATAGATTAAATTGATGAATATATTTCATATCTATAGTTTTTATTGATAAGGGTTGTTAATTGGATAAGTAGCCTGCTCCCGTTCGAGCTCAGCCAGGCTGATCTGCAGGCCGGCCTGTGTTTCGGCGATCTTTAATTTCGCATTGGTGAGCTGGTCCTGCGCGTCGATCAGTTCAAGGTACAGCAACTGTCCGGCCCTGTAGGCTTTGAGCTGGTCCTGGTAATATTTATCCGCGAGTACGAGGGTTGCCCTTGCGCTTTTGTCGGCCGCCTTAGCAGAGCGGTAAGTATTGAGTGTCTGCAGGAGTTTCAGTTCAAGGGCATTTTCAGTCTCGGTTAACCTGGCACCAGTTGCATTGAGGCTGGCCTGCGACTGTGCCGCACGGTATTTGGTTTTCCCTCCGGTAAACAGATCCCACTGCAGGTTGACACCCCAGAGGTAATAGCGGGTGTCGCTGTTGATGGTTGTGCCCTTACCCTGAGAACCCAGATCCAGAAAAGTATTGAGTTTGGGGATGATGCTGGAACGCTGTAATTTGTAATCCAGCGTATTGGCCTGCTGTGCAGCCCTGATCTGCTGCAGCTCTTCGCGCTGGCCCACGCGGGTGGAACTATCAGGTTCGTTGGCCAGGACCTGTTGCGACACAATCAGGATGGAATCTGTCAGGGGCCGGTTCAGTAAAAAATTGAAATAAGCCTTGGCGTTATCCGCATTTTTCTGAGCGGTAACCAGTGCAGCACTGATCTTTTGTTTTTCCGTCTGCGCCCTCAGCAAAGCCGTGCCATTCCGCATGCCGTTCTTCAGCAAACTGGCATTGACCCGGATGTTTTCATTGATGAGCAACAAGGCACTCCGGTACGCTTCGATCCCCTGCAAACTTTGGTCGTACTGATAATAAGCAGTCTTTACATCCCTGACCAAAGCGCGTTTGTACACATTGACCGCAGCTTGCTGCATCGTAATCATTTGCTGTTTGATCAGTTTGTTGTACCGGATCTCTGCATTGATTAGCGGCACTGAAGTACGCAGTTTGACATCATAAAAATTGTCGGGATTCAACTGCTCAGAAGTATTGCCCAGTTGCGGGAACTTGGAAGAAGCAGTCAGTTCATTCAAAGCCGTGTAAATGGGATTGACCAGGTCACCCACAGGTATGTCGATGGTTCGGCCGCCTGATGATTTTGTATATGCTCCCAGCATGCTAACAGAAGGCAGGTACAGTGTTTTAGCTTCTTTTAGGGCATACATGGCGCGGTCCAGGTCAAACTGCTGCTGTTTCAACCCCTGGTTGCTGTTGAAAGCCAAATGGATATAGGCATCCAGTTGTTCACCCTCTTGCTGTGCAAAGGTCTGCGTAACCGGCAAAATCAACCCAAGGCAGATCAGAGAAAGTATTTTAATAAATGACGTGTACATAATAAACAGTGTTTAGTGGTGGGATAAAAAATATTATTTTCGAATACAGCTTAAATATTCATCTATACTTCGATTTAAAGTTTCACGGGTTGTTACTTCATCCAGTGACATTACTTTCAATCTGCAGCGCAGGTCCAGTGAAACCAAGCCGTGTCCCATGGCCCAGACCTGCAGAGCGGCCAGGTTTGGGTCTTTAAAAACAACAAGATCCTGTTCGATGCAAGTCGCTAAAGTATCTATCAGGTATTTAAAAGAGTCCTCGCCATTGCTTTTGTGCTGACTTTCATCGGCATTCATTGGCGCGCGGATGATGAACATGAGGTCGTACAGTTCAGGATTTTCCAATCCAAAAGAGACGTAGGTTTTACAGATCTGCGCAAGTCGCTCTAAGGGATCCTTACTATTGGCCTTTTCCTTGAAAACCTGGAGCAAGGTATTATAGGCATGGCGCTGTACTTCAAAAAGCAGCTCGTCCTTGTCTTTATAATAAAGGTAAATGGTACCCGGACTATATTCTATCGCATCCGCTATGTTGCGGATTGAAGTTTTTGCATAGCCTTCTTCCAGAAACATCTTTAATGCTGCTGCCATGATCAACTGCTTCATCTCTTCCCTTTCCCGCTCTTTTCTTTCTGATATGCCCATGCTGTGATAAAATACACTGCAAACATACTGAATGGTGTTCAGTAAATGAAAATAAATTTAAGAATAATTGAAAATGTGGCCTAGCGAGATACAGAGAAGGGTTTATCGGCTTCTGTAGTCCCTCTATTCAATGCAGGTTGATCCCCCATTTGCAGAGCCAGTTCCCCTCCGTTAGCGATATCCGCATACCTGATGAAGTTTTTCGTATAGGCTTTACCGTTTAGAGTGGCGGACTGGATGTAGACATTCTGCTTGTTGTTATTGGCCGCAGTGATCACAAATTTCTTCCCGTTCTCCAGCGTAATGGTCGCTTTTCTAAATACCGGACTTCCGATCACATATTCGTCGGTACCCGGACATACGCTATACAGACCTAGTGCACTGATCACATACCAGGAACTCATCTGTCCCTGATCCTCATCGCCGGGATACCCCTTTTCGGATGCGTTATACAATTTGTCCATGATTTTTCGCACGCGGGACTGCGTTTTCCAGGGCTCATTGGCATAGTTGTACAAATAGGCTGCATGCATGACCGGCTGGTTGCCATGGGCATACTGTCCCATATTGGCAATGACCATCTCCGTCATTTCATGGATTTCCTGTTTATAAGACCCTACATTGAATTTCGAATGCGTGCTGAAAAACGTATCCAGTTTGGCTGTAAACTTTTGCGGACCGCCCATTAGTGCAATGAGCCCTTTCACATCGTGAAAAACGGACCAGCTGTACTGCCAGGAATTGCCTTCTGTAAAAGGGCCGCCCCACTCGGTGGGATCAAAATTGGGAATCCAGTCACCAGTGCCCAGTCGCCCCCTCATGAAACCAACCGCCGGGTCAAACACATTTACATAGTTGAACATTTGCCGGGCATAGATGTCTTCATAGTATTTACTGCCGATTGCTTTGGCCAGGTTGTAGGCACAAAAATCATCATAGGCATATTCCAGTGTCTTCGCAGTGCTTTCATGGACTTCGCCCAATGGTACAAAACCCTTGGTGAAATAGTCCTGCCAACCCTCCCGGCCATTGGATCCGCCGAATGGCCCTTTATTGGTGGATTCGTGGTAATATGCCTCCAAGGCTTTTAGCGGATCAAAAGTCCGGATTCCTTTCATCCAGGCATCCGAGAGCAGCGAGATCGCGTGGTTGCCCAGCATAACGCCCGACATGCCAGGATTGGACCAGGTCGGAAACCAGCCACTTTGTTGCTGGGCATCTAATAAAGAAGCCATATATCTGCCCTGCATTTCAGGATGGAGTATATTATTCAGTGGAAACTGTGCCCTAAAAGTATCCCAGAATCCATTGTCGGTATACATATAGCCATCGTGGATCTTGCCATCGTAAGGAGAATAATAATAAGGTTTGTTCTCCTTATTCAAATCATAGAATTTACGGGAAAAGAGGTTGGCCCGAAAAAGGCAGGAGTAAAAAGTAGCCAGTTCTGCTTCCGTTCCGCCTTCTACCTTAACGCGGTTAAATAGTTTATTCCATACCGCAGCTGCAGCTGCTTTGGTCTGCTCCAGGTTTTTATAGACAGCCAGTTCCCGGTCGAGGCTTAGTTGCGCCTGCTCCGGACTGATATACGAACTGGCCAGTTTCACCTGGACTTTAGCACCTTTTTTGAACTTTAAATAAGCACCCGCGCCAGCACCTGTTTCGGTAGCCTGACCTGCAGAGATCTTACCATTCTTATTTTCCCAGGTTCCGTAAGTTTCAAAAGGCTGGTCGAAGGTCATGACAAAATAGCTTTTAAAATTTCCGGGCACAAAACGGCCATTGTCTACCCAACCAATAATCTTGCGTTCTTTTGGAAGTATGGTCACTTCAGCATTCTTAGTATAACCATCCAATATCAGAAATGCGTCCTCTCCGGAAGGAAAGGAGAACCGCATGTGCGCGCCGCGTTCCACCGGGGAAACCTCTGCAACAATGCCGTTATCAAAAGCCACCTTATAATAATTGGGCTTGGCTGTCTCATTTTTATGATCGAAAGCCAAAGCCCTGTCGTTTTCATTGACTACCAATTTCCCGATACCAGGCATCAGGGAAAACACCGCATAGTCACCCATCCAGGGACTACATTGATGTACTTGCTGAAATCCGCGGATTGTTTTGGCCTGGTACTGGTATTTCCAGCCATCTCCGTTTTTGTTGGTCTGGGGAGAATAAAAATGTTCCGCAAATGGAAGTCCGATGGTAGGATACGTATTGCCATAAGAAAGACCGTAGTGCGAATCAGTGCCTTGCAGGGTATTTACATAGTTGACCAGATTGCTTTCCTGAGCAACAGCAGCGCTTGTAAAAAACAAGAGAACTGCATTAAATAAAGAAGTTTTTAATTTCATTCCGTTTAAGAATTCAGGTATTTGGTGTGTTTATCAGCCCTTAAGATATCATTTAAGGGACTGAATTGCAAATGCGTTCCACTCATTTGTAAGCGTCAGCAACAAATTGCCTTATATTAGCAGGCACAATCAATAGCTATCAAAATGAATGAATACGCGTTAGTCACCGGTGCAAGTAAAGGAATTGGCAGGGCAATAGCCATTGCATTGGCAGGCAAAGGCTATCATTTGTTGCTGGTGTCCAGGTCAGAACAAGACCTTGCAGCGCTCGCCGCGGAGATTGAAAACAAATACCGGGCGAAAGCTTTTTACCTGTCCTGCGACCTTTCCCTGCCAGAGGCTGCCAGCAAAGTTGCCGCCTGGTGCGGTGAACAAACTTCAAACCTGTCGGTACTGGTCAACAATGCCGGGTTCGGCGTTTGGGGCAATTTTGATCAGCTCAAACTGGAAGAGCAGCGCAACATGCTGAGGCTAAATGTAGATGCCCTGGTTGACCTGAGTTACCATTTGCTGCCCAGGTTAAAACAGCAAAAACAAGCCTATATTTTAAATGTCTGCAGTACTGCCGCCTACCAGGCCATGCCTACGCTTGCTGTCTATGCCGCCAGTAAATCTTTTGTGCTTTCTTACAGCCGGGCACTCAAACACGAATTACAGGACAGCACAGTTTCGGTGAGTTGCTTGTCGCCTGGTCCTACCGACACCGGTTTCGCCAGTCGCGCCGGGATGGACTCACCCAAGCTGCTCGAACTGGCCAAAAAATTCAACATGCTGCCTGAAGAAGTAGCGGTCATCGCCGTCAAGGGTATGTTCCGAAAAAAAACCGAGATCGTTCCCGGCTTCCTCAACCAGTTGTCCGCCTTCGGCGCAAGGCATTTACCAAAGGCCTGGATCGAACGGATCAGCGCGGATCTGTACAAGGATTAAAAAAATATTTCAAATAAATTTGAAATCATCAAATTATTCCTACATTTGTAATGTCTACCAAATCAGTAGACTTTATTGAATGACCACTAAGCAACTTATATCCAATGCATCCCGAATGCGAATGCCCCTATCTGAATGGGCAGGTTGTTGCTGTTGCTGTTGTTGATCTAATCTAAAATCAATATCCTCCGCTACATCACCCTTACCGGTAGCGGGCAGATTTCTTAACCATTATTTCACCAGTAACATTTAAATCATCATGGCAACTTCATATCCTAGATTCACCTTAGGTGACCATATCACAGCAGAACAACAAGCATTTTTTAACGAGCACGGCTTCATACATTTTAAAGATTTCATCAAACAGGAGACTGTAAATGACATCATCGACGCGGCAGATAAAGTACAGCAACAATGGATCGCGACCAATAAAACAAAGGTCAATGGTATCCCAATCAAATATGGTAAAGACCTGGATGGATCGACCATTGTACAACGCTTTGCTTTCGTGAACCAGCACCACTCGCTGTTTGAAGAGTTGACACAGGACCCGAGGTTTGACACCCTGCTTGGCCTGATCGGTCCGGGCGCCAGACTGGGCACAGAAGAGAAAGACGGTATGGTGCTGAACCACTACGTGAACAGCGAAGAAAGCAAGTTTACGCAAATGGGATGGCATACCGACGGACTGCGTGACATCTTTCAGGGACAGAAACTGAACCCGATGCTGAATGTGGGTATCCATTTGAGCACCTTAAAACCTGAGAACGGCGGCTTGAGAATTTTGCCGGGCACGCACAAACAAAGTCTTTACCAAATGTTGTTCCGTAAAAAATATTTCCTGGACAACAAAGCCGATTCACAAGAAGTCGCCATCGCGCCAACTGCAGGAGACCTGACCATACACGATGGCAGATTGTGGCACCGTGTAGCACAATCATCAGTAATCGGTGAATCTAGCCGCAGAAGGGTGATTTACCTTCCGATTATCGCCGGAAAATATGAGCCTAAAAATGAGAACAGCCCAACCGCGTTTTATCAGCGTTTTGCCGGACTAGTTAAATAACCAGGCTGATGCTCATCGCAATCGTCATTGGCTACCTGGTCCGCAGCGGAAAACTGGAAGCATTTAAAGCAAGGTTTCGTCCGAAGCCAACGGTACTATAGTACCCGTGTAAACTGCGCTACTCAACAGGCAGGACTTATCGTTTAAGTCCTGCCCTTTCCATTAAGAATACCTATATAGATTATCTAAATAACACCGATTATGAAAATTAAATTTTACTTGTTGATTCTATTATTTGGTGCCGGACTAACCGTCCAGGCACAAACCATACGGGGCTTAGTCCGCGACTCAGCCCAAAGCATCGCCGGAGCCACGGTATCGGTATCCGGCTTGAAGCAAAGAGCCGGTACAAACGCCGAGGGCAAATATGAAATCAAACTCCCTGCTCCGGGAACCTATGTAGTCTACGTGAATTACATTGGTTACCAAGCCGCGCAGCAAAGCGTCACTGTTGCGGCCAACGAGACTAAAGATCTGGACTTTACTTTAATCACCTCTGAAGGCAACAACCTGGAAGGCGTAGTTGTACTGGGCTCCAGAAGTGCCCCACGGTCCAGACTCGAAACCCCGGCACCAGTGGATGTGGTCGACATCAAAAAACTGACACAAAACGTGGCGCAGGTCTCGCTCAACCAGATCCTGAACTTTGTAGCACCATCTTTTACGTCCAACGTAGTCAGTCTGGTAGACGGTACAGACCACATTGACCCAGCATCCCTTAGGGGATTGGGTCCGGATCAGGTGCTCGTACTGGTCAACGGCAAAAGAAGGCATACCACTGCGTTGGTCAACATCAACGGAAGTTTGGGTAAAGGATCGGTCGGCACAGATTTAAATGCCATTCCTACCGCCAGCATCAAACGCGTTGAAATTCTGCGCGATGGTGCCGCAGCCCAGTATGGTTCTGACGCCATCGCCGGTGTGATCAACATTGTGTTGAACGACGAAGTGGGCAAGCTTTCAGCCAACCTGACCGGCGGCGGCTTTTCCGGCAAACATTCGGACGGACTTGATGGCGAAACCATTCAGGCCAATGTCAACTATGGTGTGGCCTTGTCAGACAAGGGCGGCTACCTGAACCTGTCCGGATCGTTTGATTACCGTGATTTTGCCTCCCGCACAACTCCTTACAGAGGCGTGATTTTTACGGACTACAACAACCCGGCATTGTATCCTGCACCTACCGGAGCTGACATCACAGATGCAGAATTGGCGAGAAGGGGACTAAGCAGGGGAGATTTCGTACCGAATATCGGTCAGTCGAAAAACAGGGGTGGTGCCTTATTCTTCAATGCAGCTGTTCCCGTGTCCAATGGGGCAGAGGTTTATGCTTTTGGAGGATTAAATTACAGAGACGGAATCTCTACCGCCTTTTACCGCACACCGAGGCAGTTGACACAGAACATCGCCTCTATTTATCCGAACGGATTTTTACCACAGATTGGGACGTCCAATCTGGACCAGTCGGTCGCGACAGGAATCCGGGGGAATGTAGGGTTGTGGAAAGCAGATTTCAGCAATACCTATGGTCGCAACCAGATCGACTTCAAAACCCAAAACACGCTCAATGCTTCACTGCTGGCCGCTTCACCAACTTCATTTGAATCGGGAGGTTACGACTTTATTCAAAACACAACCAATCTGGACTTCAGCAGGTTGTTTGAAGCTCCGCTCAACGGCATCAACGTCGCTTTTGGTGTAGAAAACAGGATTGAAAAATACAAAATCAATCCCGGAGAAGAAGGCTCTTATGTAAATTATGGCAATGCCATCAATGTCGGCACAACGGCGAACCCGATTTATGTACCCAGTCCGACCGGCAACATTGCTACCCGTTTTGCTGCCAACGGCAGTGCTTATGCAGGGGGCGCCCAGGGTTTTCCGGGCATCAGCAAAGACAACCTGACTGATGTATCCCGCAACTCGATTGCCGCTTATACCGATGTCGAATTTAATTTTACAGAGAAACTATTGGTTGATGCAGCCGCCAGGTTTGAGAACTATTCTGACTTTGGTTCTACTTTGAACGGCAAACTTGCGGCAAGGTATAAGTTCGCGGACTGGTTTCTGTTGCGCGGAGCAGTGAGCACCGGATTTCGCGCACCTTCCCTGCACCAAAGGTATTTCAATTCGACCTCTACCGTATATGTAGACGGATCCTTTGTGGAGTCGGGCACCTTTGCCAACGACAGTCGTGCCGCGCAACTGCTTGGCATTCCTAAATTGAAAGAAGAAACTTCGAAAAGTTACAGTCTGGGTTTCACTTCAAACCTGGGCAAACTGAAGATTACAGTAGACGGCTATCTGGTCGACATCGACAACAGGGTCATTTATACCGGACAGTTCAGCGGCAGCAATGCAGCATCTGCTTCTGCGCAGGACAAGGAACTGTATGCCCTGCTGCGCGCAGCTAATGCCACCACCGCCAGGTTCTTTGCCAATGCGATAGACACGCGCACCAAAGGCATAGACGCCGTATTGAGTTACAGCACCGCCCTGGGTTCAGGCACTTTCCGTACCGATCTGGCAGCGACTTTTACCAAAACAGAGATCAGGGGCAATGTACATGCATCTCCGCTCCTGGCTGGAAAAGAAAGCATTTACCTTGACGATGCCAGCAGGATCCTGATTGAAAAAATCACACCCCGCATCAAGTCCAACCTGACGTTTGATTATTCTGTTGACAAATGGAATGTGTTTTTACGCAACGTCTATTTTGGCAAAGTATCACAGCCAACAAACGTGGTGGCAAACAGACAGGAATTAACCGGAAGGGTCATCACCGATATCGGCACTGGTTACCAGTTTACCAAAGCACTGAAACTTACAGTGGGCGCAAACAACCTGTTTGACGTTTACCCGGCGCAATTGCTGCTGGCCAGTCAGGGTACTTCCGGCATACTTTATCCAAATCAGGCACCTCAGTTTGGATTCCTGGGCCGTTATGTATTTACCAAGCTTTCTTTAAATCTATAATAACAGGTACATTTTATATTGTTTCATTTATTTATTGCCGGAGTTCCTACTCTGGCAATATTTTTTTTTAAATTAAACCATGATCCGCAAAACCCTTTACCTCCTGTCCTGCTCTGTTGTCATCTTCAATTCCTGTGCGCCAACCATTGCCCAGTCACCCAGGCAATTTGACCATGCAGCGGTAGTCAGCGCCCATCCTGAGGCCACAAAAGTGGGCGTCGCCATTTTAAAAAAGGGCGGCAACGCTGTTGATGCAGCTGTGGCTGTACAGTTTGCACTGGCCGTAGTTTACCCCAATGCGGGCAACATCGGCGGGGGTGGCTTCATGGTATATAGGGGTAAGAAAGGCGCAATAGATGCTTTGGATTACCGGGAGCAGGCCCCTGAAAAAGCTTCGAAGGACATGTACCTCGATCCGGATGGCAATCCCATTGTTGACAAAAGTCTGTTTGGCGCCCTTGCCTCAGGTGTACCGGGCACAGTGGACGGCATGAACAAAGCGCATCAAAAATACGGCAAACTGGACTGGGCCAAAGACCTCCAGCCCGCAATAGACCTGGCTGAAAAAGGTTTTGCAATTACAGTTCAGCAGGCCGAAGAACTGAACAGGCACAAAGCTGAGTTTTTAAAATACAACCGGCTACCTGTCGCTTTTGTAAAAGACAGTTTGTGGAAGGCCGGCGACATCTTGTTACAACCAGAGCTTGCGGTTACTTTAAAGTTGATCCGTGACAAAGGAAGGGCCGGGTTTTATGAAGGCGCTGTAGCCGCTGCAATTGTAAAGACGATGGCACATACCAGCGGGATCATCACCGCAAATGACTTGAAAACCTATAAGGCCATCTGGAGAAAACCAGTGTCGGGGAGGTACAAAAATTACCAGGTCATTTCCATGCCTCCGCCTTCCAGTGGAGGTATCGCCTTATTAACTTTATTGAAACAGGCAGAAAAATTTCCGCTGGAAAAATGGGGATTTCAATCGGACAGCACGGTGCAGGTGATGGTAGAAACCGAACGCAGGGCATATGCCGACCGGGCCAGTTACCTGGGCGACCCCGATTTCTTTAAAGTCCCCCAACAAGCTCTGCTGGATACCAATTATATCCGCAGCAGGACCAAAGACATCAATTTTGAAAAAGCAACGCTAAGTTCGGCTGTCGGACCGGGAACCCTTCCTCATTATGAAAGCGAGCAGACCACCCATTATTCCATTGTGGACCAGGAAGGAAATGCAGTGTCCGTCACCACCACGTTAAACGGCTCCTATGGATCCTTTGCTGTAGCCGAAGGTGCAGGGTTTATTTTAAACAACGAAATGGATGATTTTTCTGTAAAACCAGGTTCACCCAATGCCTACGGACTCGTCGGCGGTGCAGCAAATGCAATCGCTCCTGGAAAACGCATGCTGAGTTCTATGACGCCAACGATCATTGAACAAAACGGCAAATTATTGATGGTTGTGGGCACACCAGGCGGTTCTACCATCATCACCTCCGTTTACCAAACCATTTTAAACGTGCTGGCATTTGGTCAGGACATGCAATCTGCTGTTACATCTCCCCGCTTCCACCACCAGTGGCTTCCGGATGAAGTGTATGTAGAGGGCGGTGCAATAAGTCCGGAAATCAGGGAACGCCTTACCGCCAAAGGCTATAAGTTCCTGGAAAGAGGTGGCATCGGGCGGGTAGATGCCATTTTGGTTAAACCCAATGGAAAACTGGAAACCGGGGCAGATCCGAGGGGAAATGATACCGCCGGAGGATATTGATTTTTGCTGATTTTTATCCTGTGTATTTGAAATTTAAATGCTAAATTAAACACAAATGCTAACAAGATTAATCTATCCCCTGTCGCTCAGAGAAAAAGTAAGTTACCGGCTACAAAAGCTTTTTCCAAATGTCAATGACCGGAACATTTCGGTTGAATTCAACAAGCAGCTGAAGTTTGACCTGTCCAAAACTGACGTAGGTCACCAATCCATTATATTCAATGGTTATTATGAATTGGAACTCTCTAAAACCATGGTCAGACTTGGAAAAGAAGAAGGCGGGGTAATGGTTGACGTCGGCGCAAACTACGGGTATTTTTCCTGTTTATGGGCGGCACAAAAGGCTGGCAATAGGGTTTACGCATTCGAAGCATCCCCACTCAACCTTGAACCGCTCCGAAATAACATCCGGAAAAACGAACTCCAGACGCAAGTAGAAGTACTCCCCATTGCAATTGGTAAGGAAAAAGGGATATTAAAATTTGATCTGGCAACAGACAAGCAGCAGACCGGCTGGGGTGGCTTTACCATCGGTGACACCAAAAATTCTGTAGAGGTTGCTGTCGAGCGCCTGGATGATTATACAACTGAACATGGCATCGAGAAAATTTCTGTTTTAAAAATCGATACAGAGGGTGCCGATACCTGGGTTTTATACGGAGCAAAGCAACTGCTCCAGGAAAAAAGGATCAAGCATATCTTTTTTGAGCACAACCCAACTCGGATGAAGCTTTTAAACATACGGCTTAATGAAGCTGAAGCATTCCTGAAGGGCCTTGGATACAGGGTCGAACAGCGTTCTGCTGTGGATTTTTATGCGTATCCAAAAGGTTAAAGACTATTGACCAAACTAAGCTTTCATATCTTCCAGTGCCCATAGGGCCATTTCGTTCAATACCGGCGTCAGCTTGATGCCAGCCTCGCTCAACGAATAGACGACGAATGGCGGAACGACCGGCTCCGCAGTTCTGATAATGATGTTGTCCTCCTGCAATTGTTTCAGGTTCTGAATCAGCATTTTTTCTGTAATTTCTGGTATCGCCTTTCGCAATTGCGAATACCTTTTGGCTTCCTGCATCAGCTGGTACAAGATGATCGGTTTCCAATGGCCGCCGATCTTGTTGATCGCATAAGTCACAGGACAAGAAGCGGCAGAAATTTGCTTGTTAAAATTACGGGTAGAGCTCTCTTTGATCGCAGTCATAGCACACACTTTGGGGTAAGTACTTGTATAAAAGTAAGTACAAATATACCTTTGTTCTGTAACATTTAAAATCAAAAACATGAAAATAACAGTAACAGGCTCTCTTGGAAACATCAGCAAACCCCTGGCCGAAACATTAATTCAGTCAGGCCATGACCTGACCATCATCACCAGCAATCCGGATAAAGTTCCCGCAATTGAAAAATTAGGTGCAAAAGCCGCTGTTGGCTCCGTTGAAAACGTGGAATTCTTAACCCAGGCTTTTGAAGGCGCTGATGCAATTTACACCATGGTGCCCCCTAGTTTTGCAGCGATTAACTATAGAAGCTACATTGCCGGAATCGGACAAAATTATGCGAATGCCATTAAAGCATCAGGTGTAAGTCGGGTGGTGAACCTGAGCAGTATTGGTGCACATCTTCCTTCAGGTACAGGACCGATCGCCGGAATACACGATGTGGAGCAGCTGTTCAACGCCTTAGAAAACGTTGCTGTCAAACACATCCGTGCGGCATTTTTCTATGTCAATTTCTACGGCAATGTGGATATGATCAAACATGCAGGCATTATCGGCGCCAATTATGGCGCTCAGGACACGCTGATCATGGTGCATCCGGCTGATATTGCGGATGCCATTGCAGAAGAACTTCAACAACCCATCAGCGGCAAAAGTGTCAGGTACATCAGCAGTGATGAACGGACACTACAGGAAGTTGCAACAGTCCTGGGCAACGCAATTGGCAAACCGGACCTGAACTGGGTTGAATTTACAGATGAACAAGCATTCAAGGGAATGATAGATGGTCATTTACCAGAGGAAATAGCGAAAAACTATGTAGAGATGGGAACAGCAATCAGGAGTAAGGTACTTTGGGAAGATTATCGTTCCTTAAATATAAGCCCAACCGGAAAGATAAAGCTGGAAGAATTTGCAGAGAAATTTGCAAAACAGTTTTAAGCTGGCTGAATCATCTAAAAAAAGGGCGGCAGAATCAAAGCCGCCCTCTTCATTCACACACTACCAAACATTCCCCCCAGGACATTATCTCTACTCAAATTAGCTTCCGCAAACCTCCTGGCATTAACACGTTCCTGGCAGGAAGCATTGGCTAAACAATCCAGAATGGCCTCCCCTAACATCAGATCGTTTTCCGGCTCCACAACCAATCCCATCTTATGATCTGTAATGACATCATAAAGAGCGGTCTGTGGTTTCGCCGTCACCAAAACCAAACCGCCAATTGCTAAAATCGTAGATAATTTGGATGGCATCATGAGGTCACTTGCCCCACCCTTTTGCAGCACCAAATGCAAGTCGGCCATATTTAAAAAATCATTGAATACGCTATAGGTCTGCAAAGGAAAAAAGTAGACATTGCTGAGCCCCATTTCATTGGCCTGCACCTGCAGTTTATCTTTAAATGGACCTGTACCACAGATGACAAACTTGATATCAGGGAGGTCCTTTGCCACATTTACCAAACCGGATAGCCCTTGCTTCTCGCCGATGCTTCCGGAATACATCACAACCTTGTCCGTTGTTGAAAATCCCCAGTTCACTTTCAAATCATTGCGGTTACTGACCGGATAAAAATGGGCCGTATCAACCCAATTCAGAAAGATCATGACAGGTTTATCGATTTTTGTCCTGATTTTTTTCCGGATCCCATCAGAAATTGTACTAATAACATCGACTTTGGATAAGATGAATTTCTCCAGTCCGAACAAGGTTTCAAACATCCATTTCTGCTTCAGGATGTCAAGTTCTTTCGCAACATCGACCTGCAGGTCCTGTATGTGGTAAATTGTACGTGTTTTTTTAAACCAGCTGTAAAATAGCGCTAGTGTACCCAAATGAAAAGGAGGTGCAATCGCCAGGGTAATTTGATGGGTCTGTTTGAATAAAAGTCTTAAAATCACAAAAAAAGCTGAAACATGAAAAGTAGCCTCATGGATCAGACGCTTAAGACCTGTAGGGTTGGCAGGGACATACAGCGGGCACCGGTACACCGTAAGTTTGCCCTCGTGTGACACTTCTTTTTTATAAGCATGTCCGGAATAAGGAGGCTGAATTTTCCATTGCGGGTAATACGCAAAGGCCGTCACCATGGTCACTTCGTAACCGTTGGCAACCAGCCATTCCAGCATCTCACCTGTGTAGCGACCTATGCCGGTAGGCTCGGGAGCGCTGTTGATTCCAATAACCAGGATGCGCTTTCTGCTCATTTCCACCTCGCTTTCACAAATGCAGCAGGATTACCCCTGTAAACTCCATTACCAGAAAGGCTTTTTGTAATGACCGAAGCCGCACATACGACGGTATCCAAACCGATCGATACATCGGGACCCACAAAACTACTTGCCCCGACCCAACACCCATCGCTCAGGGTAATCGGTCCGTTTCGATAGGACATGCAGGTATCATTAAAGTCATGGTTTCCGCAGCATAGAAAAACACGCTGAGAAACACAAACATGATTTCCGATATTTACCTGTTCAAAATTCAAAATAAAAGTCTCCTCTCCCACCCATGAATAATCGCCTATGGTCAATTTCCAGGGCATGTGAATATTGATGCGTGGCTTTATCACTACGGACTTACCAATCCTGGCACCGAATAACCGCAGCAGGCCGCGTTTCAATTTACTCGGAAAAGGAAAAGCAGAAAGGAAAAAAAGCATTTTCACGAGATACCAGCATACCTCTTTGAGTGTAGAGGCCTCACGCTCCAGTCCTTCTGAGGCATCAAATGCATCCAATGTCACTCTAGATTTCTCAGCTTTGTGAGCAACATCTAACTTTCGGTATTCTACATCTCTATAACTGTCAAAAGCAGACTTATTGGAATGAAAAAAAACAGGACTTTTATCGATGTTCAGCATGTCAGTACGTATTAAAGAGCTAGAAGATGTATACCATTATATCATACTAAAATAGCCCACCTAAACGCGATTTTCTTCGTTCATTATATTCATTTTCCAGGTCGAAATACCTGCCTTTCTAGCCTATAAATCAAAATGTTGCGTTCTGTAGCCGCTCTGGCTCGGTATGAATTTAACCGGGACTAGAATGAATGAACAGGAAAACTACTGAATGAACGCAGGAACAGGACATCCACATACTAAAACGGAATTTTAACCGGAAATTAAACGAATCATATTTCGGGAAGCAACTTCTTCAGTAAATAACATTTGGTAAAGAGCCGCTGCATTTTCTGCAGTCTTCTGCCTGGCAGCATCACCTAAAGCAATCCAGCTTTCTAACAAATGTGCCGTGCCATCTTCTGTATCCGGTGCCGCAATACCCGCGCCAGCCCTTATAATGTCTTTATAGATGTTGATTTTATCAGAAATCAGAACCGGTGTGCCGCAAGCCATGGCTTCTACAACGGCAATTCCGAAATTCTCCTGGTGACTTGGTAATATAAAAATCTCGGCTCCATGAAAGGCTGTCCATTTGGCGTTACCTGCTAACATGCCCGGAAATACGATTTGTGGATCTTCAGCTACCAGTTTTAAAATTTCCTTACCGTATCGGGTGTCCATGCCCGGCCCCGCTATGACCAGTGGGGGCAAATCCTGATAAACCTGTTTTAACTTTAAATAAGACGACACCAGCTTGTCAACACCCTTTTTGGGATGAATTCTTCCCAAAAAAAGCCAATAGGGCTTATCTGGCAATGAGCCAGTCCAGAATTTCTGTTCCTGGTCGTAAATCTGCGCAACTGTTGGCGGCGTTTTAACCCCTAATCCAATGATCCATGTCTTCTTTGGCCGATACCTTTGAAAGGTATTTCTGGCCAGCAACTCCTCTTCGGTCGTGGTGAACAACAATGAGTCGGCACTATTGACCAATTTCTTTTCTACAAACTCCCAAAAAAAGAGATTCCTGATGGCCTTTAACCGTCGCCCTGCAGCTTTTTGGAAATAGGGGTCCAGCATGCCATGTGGCATCACATGCAATTTTGGCCGGAGGCCGCTGATCCTGTTCCACACCCCGGCAACGGCATAACTCTGGTACTGCCAAAGGCCATGTACAATAACATGCTGGTAGGCGCCGATGTTGGCCTTCAACCAGGGCCTCAACTGCTTGTTATAAGACCAGGCCGATACCCCTTTGCCCATTGCATGTACCGGAAAACCTGTCTCTTTTAAAAAATCTGCTTCGGCATCACACAGACACAATACCTCATGCGACATGCCCTTTGCAGCAGTGTAACCGATCATGTTTTTTACAGCCTGACTCAGCCCTCCTGCTAGAGGATCCAGGGTAGGTAAAATGTGCAGTATTTTTATCATATCAGCCGGGTATAAATCTTTTCGATCTCATCTAAGGTTGCATTCAGTTCAAAACGCCTGGCATTGACAATTCCTTGCTGCATAAAAAAGTCGCGTTCATTCTCACTGAGCCTAAATATCCGTTCCATGACTACGGCCATTTCGTCTGCCCACTGGATTTTATCCCCGTCTTTAGCAGGAAATGCAGGCACCATAAAGCCTGCTGATCCCGCAACCTCGGTCATCGGGGCCTGATCTGTCGTGACCACCAGGGTTCCGCAAGCCATCGCCTCGGCAATGGGCCAGCCGAAGCCCTCATCTATCGAGGGAAATAGCAAGGCAGTAGCTCCGGCATATAGCATTTGCAAACTTTGATCGTTAATATTTGAAATGAGGTGTACCTCATCTTTCCATTCGGACGTATCCAACTGTCTGGACAGCGCATCAGAAAGTGGCTCTCCGACCAAGACTAAGGGTAATTTATTACCGTACAACAGGCTCCAGCGGTGGTATGCTGCCAATACTCCGGACCTGTTCTTATACCAGTAATTCCCCCCTACGTGTAAAAAATATCCGGCTGATAAATCTTTTTGGAGTTCCTGTCCCATAACAGCCCTGGCTTGCGCCATGGGAAAAGGCTGAAATTGAGGGCTTAGGCCATTGTAAACGACCTCAGACAATCTGGGTTCCTGATCTAGAAACAGCAGCAGATCGGCTCGGGTCTTTTCAGAAACCGAGATAAAATTTGAGGCCCATCTGTAGCCTTTCCTAATGTAACGCTGGTAGATTTGCCCGGTAATGCCAATCTGCAACCCGGGTATCTCGCCAAGTGCACACCGTTGCGCCAAAAAATCATGACAGTGAACGATATGAGGCCTTTCCCCCACCAGTCCAACCCAGGGCCCTAATGCCTGATCCGAAAAAACAAACAAAGTATCCCAGTCGACATCCAGCAGCTGCATTCTTACCTGGATGGGAAAAACCGCATACTGATCGATATACCCCAGCCATTTCTTCAAAACCGCAGGCACTGGCAAAAGATAAAAGAAAGGCCTGGGGGACCAAACTTCGACCTGATGCCCGCGACGGGTCATGCCTTCGCTGATCATTTGGCTATACCTTTGCATGCTCTTCAGCTGTAAGAATTCGGGATGGGCAAAGACGATCATTTTCATAATTGAACCATTAAACTTCCTTATCGGGAACCTTTAGGGCGGCGATCAGCAACCCACCCATCAGGATACTAAACCCAAGTGTTGTCGGCTGGGCCCATTGGGCCTTTGGTATGCTTGTGAGTATCAGCCCTAAGAACATCCAGGGCAAGAGGTTATCTCTTCTGAGCTCAAAATAAGCATAGACACACATTTTAAAACTTAGCGCCAGTCTGATCGCAATTACCGAAATCCCCATAAAGGCGCCCAACTCTCCAATCTGACGGTTCCATTCCTCCTCTGCGACCAGGAATTTTCTTGCACCGGTGAGTAAAGCGCTTCCGGCATTCGTGCCCAGACCAATGCCATAGCCAAAAAAAGGCTGATCCAATGCGGTCTTAAAGGCCGTCAGCATTTTCCCGAAATAGCGGTTGGTAATGGTTCCTTCTAACCCACCTTCAATGGTACTTGCGGCCTTGAACCTGGATGCGAAGGCGTTAATTGAATGTTGCAGCACATCCACATTCAACAAGATCACGGAAACGATGGCAAGTACAACGGACCCGAACACAATCCTAAAAAAATATTCAGGGTTACGGGCAATGGCAAACAAAGCGACGATCATGTTGATCGCGACCTGAAAAGCTAAACTCCGGCTTATGGAAAAGGGGATGGCGACCAGTAGCGCTATTGTAGACAAAGCAAGGACAAAACGATTGATCTGATTGGGGGTAAACCAAAAATAAAAAAGGAAGCAACTCAATAAGCTGTAAAATTCCTGGGTACCTGTGGTAAAAGAAAATGTGCCAGAGGGCCGGAAATACCCCAGGGCCCCACCAATACCAAGGCCTTCTACCCCACCTGCGCCGCGGTTTAGGAATGAGGACTGGGGACTATAAAACTGCAGGATAATCAATCCTGTCATCGGAATAGAGACCCAGGCCAGCACCCTCCCCATAGCCACAACGTCTTCCCTGTTCAAAATATAGCCGATGATGAACAAAAACGGAAATTGAACAATCATTACCCTTGCGCCAAAAAATGCGACGAAAGGATTGCCATGACCAAACAGGATTGCAGTTAGAATGCCGGCCAGGCCGAGCGCAACCATCCCATACATCAGCCTGGATACCGGCAATATATTCTGGCTCCACATTTTGTAGATCACCCACATCGCTATTGGATCGCGAATGATCAATAAAGGGGCTGAAAGAAAAGGCAAAAACCATTTTCTAAGTGCACCTTCAAATATCAGCAGCAGGAAATACAGCCAAACGGCTTTTTTCAATAAGCGCCTATCCGCTTCCGAATATTCCAGATTGTTATACATGCCAGTTTTTTAATTCGTGAATGATGGTATCCCCATAAGCCTTCCAGGTGTACTTGGCAGCATGTAATTGTGCTTTTTTGCCCATTTCAAGAACTTCCGCTCTATGCGCAACGAACCAGTCCAACCGTTCGGCAAGTTTTTGGGCTGACCTGACCGGCACCAGAAAACCGGTCTCTCCCTCAATAATTAAATCTTCGCCACCGGTATTCGGCGTAATCAGCAGTGGCAGACCCTGACTCATTGCCGCCTGCATCACCAAAGCCCGGCCCTCTACGATCGAGGGCAGGCAAAACACGTCACAACCCTGCATAAATTCCAGCATCTGCTCATGGGGACGAACAGGCGCGTATGTAAAATTGTCAAACTGCCGCTCATAAAATTCAATGGGCGCCATTAGATGACCAAGCGCGACGAGTTCGATTTTGGCCGGGCCCATTAGCCTTGCTGCGGCAAACAGATCTGCCAGGCCTTTACGCTGTCCCATGGAGCCGACAAAAAGCACGCGCAATGGGCCATTCGTATTTTTTTTAGCCTGTGAAGGCAGGGGTTTTGGGGAACCGAAAGGAGCGACAATGATGCGTTTGGCCTTTGCCCAGGCAGGCAAAGAATCCACTAAAAATTGACCGGAGACCACCACTACGTCCGCCAACTGCAGTTCTGCCGTCTTTCTATCCAGCTTTTCCGGAGAATCTATAATGCCCCCTGCCAATGTCTCACGCCAGTCCGGAACTCTTTCAGCTTCTTCCTGCATCAAACTGCGGCCTGTCTCCCAATATACAATAGGAAGGTCATAAATACAGGTCAGGCCCAGTTTTTTGGCCTTTTTAAAGGTTTCCAAGGCACCATCTTCGAAAGCATAAACTGCAGTGATGCCTAACTGCTTCACCTTTTTTTCCAGTTTCGCTGCTACTGCTTTATCTAAGTCGGCATGTACCTTGTCGATGCTCGCAAAGCCAATTTCATGGCGCAAAGCCCATTGCCATCCAAGTTTTGCAAACAGGTTCCTGCACACTTCCAGCCAGGGTCTTGTCGACAAACGGCTTTCTGGTAAGGGAAACACACGTCTTGTCAATTGCTGACTGGTGCTTTTAGGAAGCAACTTTAGCCACCAGCTGTCTTTGTTTACCGCGATTGTGGTAACAAATTTTGCCAGCATACCCGCCTCATTAAAAGAACGAAGCAGTGCTCTTACGTATTGGTTGCCCGTGGTATGTATCAACAGAATCTTCATATTCCCATCTTTTTATAAGCCTGTTGAATTACAGCCAGGTATTTTAGTGCGACTATTTCCGGCAAATGGTTGCTGAGATGTGCCGCCGCATTCCGGCGCAGCTGGGCTTCCAGCTCCGGGTTTTCGAGCAGTGTCCGGATCGTGTCGACCAGCGCATCCAGATTGCCCCTTTCGAAAACCAGTCCGGCCCTGCCGACTGCATCAGGCAAGCCCCCACCGCTGGAAACAATGGGTACACAGCCACAGGCCATCCCCTCCAGCGCAACATTGCCAAATGGTTCTTTCAATTGCGAAGGCACCAATAGATAGGCGTGTCTGTTCAATACGTCTACCAAGCTATGGCCGGAAAGCGGGCCCGTAAAAGTGACATGCTTTTCTATATCAAGATCAACTGCCATTTGCTTCAGCTGCGCCAGTTCGGGGCCATCCCCAATCACCGTAAGCCTGAGCACCAGTCCGTCCGCCTTGATCATCCTGGCGATGGCTGCTATGGCCAGATCTGCGCCTTTATCATTGACCAATCGCCCGAGGAACACGAAAGTTCCCGGCGGAGGTATGGTCGCGCTACGCCTGAACAATTGGTCACGATAAGGATTCCCGATCACAACGGCCTGCTCAAAGTAGGCCTCACGAAGGGTGTTGCTGACCGCAATTACACCAGCTGCCCGGCCGAGCCATTTTATTTTTAGCCGGTCCTGCCAACCCATTTGTCCTCCATCTCTTTGGATCCAGGTCCTCATGGCCACCACAGATTTCTTCCTCAAAAAGAAGGCTGGCCAGGCCAGTTTGAGGCAGGGGTTATTTTCAAAAACCACATCTGCCCATAGATGCGCCCTGATCAAAGTCCACATGCCCGGATTGCGCAACACCGGATAGGGAAAAACCTGATCCCCCGGCTCTGCCGCCCAGGTAACCAGTCGCACCTCGTGACCAGCCTGACTGAAACAACCAGCAAGGATCTCCGAGTTGACCTCAATCCCGCCAATATGCGGGTAGAATAAATTGGTCAGAAACAAGATTTTCATTGGACACTTTCCTCTCCGGATACCCTAAGCTGATGAATGAATTTGCCGGCCACTTCAGGGAGCAGGGAGTGGTAGGATAATTTTGAAGCAGAACATGCAGTTTGCAGCTCAGCGAAAACCAATTCCTTCCTAAAATGGATGTAAAGAGCCTCCGCTCCGTTCCATCGGGGCAACCAGACCGGCAGACCATGCTCCAGCATCGCCACAGCTGCCCCGCTTTTTGCCAGCAAATGTGGCTTGGATTTTGAAATTCCCGCCTGACAATCCCGCATCAGTGCACTCAGTGCCTCCACAGAAAGGAAACCACAATCCTCCAGCTCATAATCGCAGCCTTTTAGCGCCAGGTTCAGTTCAGTGCAAAACAAGGCTTTTGCAGGAGAATTTCCACAAGCCAGCAGCAATTTCACAGGGTGTCGACTACACTTACAAAAAGACACAAAGTCCCGCAAAAATACTGTTCTAAAGGCGCCCCTGGGTACCTCGCCAAAATAAAGCAACCGAAGCGACTGAGGCGGCTCCGCTGTTGCCCAAGCCCCCGCTTCACCGTCCACGGCAGGATAGATGTTTCCAAATAAGTCCAATATCTCGGCATTTAGCCCAAGGCGGGTCAGGCGTTCCTGGTTGAACGATAGCGTCACATTTACGAGTTGGGGATTTAAAATTCTGATGAGTTTAACGATTAGCATGCGCTGAACAACCGCTGTAATTTTCTGTTTCAGGTTGACCGGGGTATCCAGCCACAGCTCATGAAACATCACCTGGAAAATCCGTCCTTTGATGAGCGGAGCAAGACCACGCTGCAGTAGAAAAGGCAAACCTTTGTTTTGAAACGCATAAGGGACAAACTGTAAACTGATCACATCCGGATTGATCCAGTCCACAAACTTCCGGGCCGCAGCATCCCGTTCTGCTGCTTTAAAACGGGAAGAAAGCCGCAATACGGATAGCCCTAAACCCTCTGAGACCTGGACTTCTTTCCTGGCATCATTTACATAAGGATCATTCCAGGACATGGCCGTCACCGAATAGCCGTTGTGCATCAAAGCAGTACTGAGCCTGCGCACATAATCACCGACACCATCAAGGCCAGGTGCTAAAGATCCGCATATAAACATCAGTTTGAGATCGTTCCCCAAAATACCAGCGCCACCCATATTTATTGAAATAATCTATGGTAACTAATTTCGTAAGACAAGTCTTTTCTCCTGTATTTGATCAGCCTCGCCGGCACTCCTGCCATAACGGTATAGGGATCGACATCCCTGCTGACCACCGCGCCTGCAGCAATCACGGCCCCTTTGCCAATAGTCACCCCCGGAAGGATCGTTGCCCTGGTACCGATCCATACATAGTCTTCAATATTTACCGGCTTGTTGCCGCCACCAAATTCAGCGGAATCGACATGATGATCGCCCGTTAGAATCAGGACTTCCTTAGAAATGGAAACATTATCGCCAATGATCACACCACCCCGGTTATCCAATCTGCACCATTGGTTGATCACCGAGTTCTTTCCTATTTTTAGATTCATCGAACCATCAAATGTGTTGTGCATGAGGATCGAACAGTCAGGGCCCAATTCAAACTTCATGACACGCCGGTAATAAAAATGCCTTAAGGCATAACTGGGAATACCAGCGATCCATTCGTTACACAGGTACAGCCTGAATTCCGACAACACCCCTCTCCATCCCAAACCACGCCCCCGATTACCCATAAGAAAACGCCTTTACGCCAAAGCCCCTGTAAAAAAAATAGCCGCAGTAGAGCAGCAAAGCCACCAATCCGTTGACCATAGAAATGACCAGAATGTGGTTTAATACGGTCAAATCCAGATACGCAATCAACAGTATCTGAACCAACACGCTAACGATAATGTGCAGGGAAGGTTGGATGGCCCAGCCCCGCGCTACCGAAAGGTAATTGGCGATGCCGGCCATCAGCTTCAGACAACTGCCAATTGAAACCAGTAATAATGGCAACTGCAGGTTGCTGTACCTGGACCCCAGCACCAACAAGACCTGGTCAGCCAGGAAGTAGAACGCCAGGCAAACACAAACACTGATGCCGATTAGCAAACCAAGAATCTTCACAAACCAGGACAGGAGTAAGGCTGCATCTTGCTGAAGCCGTGCAAATCTTGGAATGACAAGCGTTGTAAATACGATCCCTATCACGCCGACCACACCCACAACACGCTCCAGTGCACCCAATTGGGCGATGCCGGTGGTATTGCCAAATATCGAAATCAACCAAATGGTGAGCTGACCCGACAGGCAATAGTAAATGGTACTGGGCATCGTTCGCTTCAGCATACCGGCAATTTCAGTTTTCACAAGCGGATCGGCGGCTTGCCTCAAGTCTGCAAGCCTGAATGCCCGCTTCCGCAGTGCAACATTCGCCCAGATCCTGCTGAATCCTGTACCGATCAGCGCAACAATTGTAAAAGGTAAAAAGTAAAGGCTGGATGTTAAAATGACAAAGCGGCTCAAGTTGGCCAGCAGCTGGTTCTTTTGGAGCGCTCCAATATCCTGTTTCAGTTTTAAGGGCAATTCATAAAGTGTGTCGGACAATGAGGCAAAAAATGCGGGAATGATGGCAAACAGGATACCCAATGCCATGAGCCAGTTCGCACCATGACGAAGTAGCAAACACCATAGAACAGGCAATGCAATCATCAAGGTAATTAGGGCAAAGCGCTTTCTCAACGCTATTCCCGCCTTCACTACACTGCCCAGCGCTTTAGGATTTTGCCAGACCCTGCCACCACTGGCAAGTATACCAGCACCGATCCCGCTGTCGGCCAGCACCATAATCGTGGCGAGTACAGCATTGGCCAAAGTGTAAAGCGCAAATTCGGTGGTAGGGAGCAGCCGGATGATGACAATTCCACTCAGCAGTCCAAGGACCTGCACCAGGATTTGCACCAATCCCGTGATGGAAATCAGCCGGCCCCATTCCACCCAGCGCTTCATCTTACTTTTTTTTAAATAATTTATCAAAAAAACCGCGTTTCTCTACCTTGGCCCCATAATCGTAGCCGTAACCAAAACCATACCCGTAGCCATAACTGGAACTACTCTTAACATCGTTGACCAGCAGGGCAATGTTGTTCATCTTTTTGTTGATATAGATATCCTGAGGAATTACCAGTTGTTCTTTGTGGGTATAACGCTGCCTGATCACATAGAGCGTCAGGTCAGAAAACTTACTCAGCAACTGGGCATCGGTAACCATTCCAACCGGAGGGGCGTCCAGGATGATGTAATCAAAATTATCCACAAGGTAACTGATGAGCAGATCGGTGCGGTTGTTGATAATCACTTCGGCTGGGTTCGGGGGTAAATTTCCGGAGCTGACGACGAAAAGGTTCTCATGTGTTCCCGAGGGTTTGACAATCCTGTCGGGACTGATGTCCTTGTCGACCACAAAATTCGTAAAGCCAAAATCATTTTTCAGGTTCAGTTTATTTGACAAATTCGGTCTCCTCAAGTCCATCTCCATCATGACGACTCTCTTGCCTGAAAAGGCCAGCGCAGTTGCCAGATTCAACGAAATGAAAGATTTCCCCTCGCCAGACATACTCGATGTGAGCAATATGGTCTTCTCATTCCCTTTCAAAAAGAAGGAGAGGTTTGTCCGCAGCGACCTGAACTGTTCGGCAATCGGTGTCCTTGAATTCTGATTGATTACAATGGTCTCGTTGTGTTCTGTGCTGTGTCCGATCTCCCCGATAATTGGAATCCGCGTAAAGCCGGTGATCTGTGCCCTGGAAATGATGCGCGTGTTGAATTTATCTTTTGCCATCATGGCCACCATAGGAAAGAGCAGGCCCAGGATAATGCCGTAACCATAGGCATTAGACTTTCTGGGACTGATCGGACCCATCGACACCGGAGGTTCTATCACACGGCAATTGGAAATGTTTGATGTTTTAGAAATCGCAATTTCCTCCCGCTTTTGAAGCAGAAAAACATATAGTTCCTGCTTGATCTGTTGTTGCCGCGATAGATCAAGGTAAGTTCTCTCCACAGCAGGCACTTTGCGCACCTGACCGGCGATGACATTGGACTGTGACAATGCCCTTTTTTTAGTAATTTCAAGCGATCTTTTTAAGCCCCTCAGACTAGAAAGCATGTCGGACCTGGCACTTTCAATCTGCGTGTTCAGGTTTTGGATATAGGGGTTTTGTTCTGTCTGACTTAAGCTGCTCCGTTCCTTTTCCAGCACAATGGTATTGTACCTTTCTATCAGCGAACCAAAACCCGGATCATCCAATAGTGCACCACTGGGAACAATGCGCTCAGCGGCATTCGCAGCGGTCAGATATTGTTCCAGGGAATTCAGCACACTCAACTGGGTCTCGGTTTTGCCAAGGTCATCAACCGATTCCTTTGTCGAACTGATCAACTGGGTTGCCTGGGCTGAAATATCTGTCAGCTGGTTGCGCTGCTTAAAACTTTGAACATTCCCTTCAATACTCCCCAGTTCACGGCTCACATACAGCAACCTGTTTTCAATAAAAGCGATGGTACTGTCTGCGATCCTGTTCTTGTCGGAGAGCGCACTTTCAATATAGGCCTTGGTCAGCCCGTTCAGTACATCTTCAGATTTTTCCGGCACAGCGCTGATGAATTCAAGCGAAAGTATTTTCACCATGACAATCGGAATCTTCACTTCCAGTTGCTCCATAAAGTCATCAATGGTTTCCCTGAGGGTACCGATCTCCACAATGTATTCCTGTTCAGGATTGGCGATCCCGACTCCCCTTTCCACCAGTACCTTGCCCAGGCCCGGAATTGTAAACTGCTGGTAGAGGTTGACCGACCGGCTGTATTCTTCCCCGGTATATTCCACTTCCCCGGTAATGCTTACCCGGTTGCCGTTCAGCCTGACCTCCATCTTTTGTTCAAAAATACTGTCCGGAGAAGAAAGCACAGTCAACTTGAAAGGGGCGGTTTGGTACATTTCCGACAAGCGCACATTTCCTTTATGGTAGTAAGTGATGTATCCTTTGAGATCGCGGACCACCTTTGCCATTAACACGCGCGTCCTCAATACCTCCGCCTCTCCTTCTGCACTATTGATCAGCCCAAACCTGGATCCCAGCATACCAGGCAGTGCTTCATCACCCGGACTGGGCATTTTATCTTCAGTAATCAGGATTTTAGACCCTGTACTGTACATCGGGGAAGTGTACCGGGTGTACAAAAATGCAATGATGGCGCAAACGGTCAGTGAAACGATAAACCAGTGCCAGTTGCTGGCAAACTTGACCGCCATTTTTTTAACGTTGAACGGGCTCCGTTCTCCGAAGAATTCCTCACGGGGTTCTTGATTGCTATGCATGGATTTCAGGGAATTAAAATCTGGTTAGGGCAGTGATGAGCAAGGTTGCAGCTGAAATCGCTACTGTGATGATCTGAAATTTAGGCGCATTGTTAGCCGAAATTTTGGTTTTATTAGGCTCGATATATAAGACGTCGTTCTGGCGCAAGTAGAAATAAGGCGAAGACATCAACTCAGAAGAATTGAGGTTCAACCGGGCAATCTCTTTGTAATTGCCATTGTTGCGAATCAGCATCACATCATCCCGTTTGCCAAAAATGGTCAGATCTCCAGCCAGCGAAATGGCATCAAGCACCGTGATCTTCTCGTTGGGAATGGTATAGGAAGCAGGCTTAACCACTTCACCCAATACCGTTATTTTAAAATTCGCGAAACGCACCTGGATGGTCGGGTTTTTATAATAAGTAGCCGCTTTTTTACGGATGATCTCCTTCGCTTCCGCCGTTGTTTTCTCGCCAACCTTAACTACGCCCAGCATCGGCATTTCAATATTGCCGTCTTTGTCAACCAGGAAACCATTGTTGCTGTTGTCGCCCGGGCCCTGGCTGTTGCTGCTGTTGCCGGGCGACTGGTTGACCGGAGTGGTAGCTTTCGGATCGATCGTCTGGATATTAACGGTCAAGATGTCGTCTGTCTGGATCAGTGGCTCATAATATTCAGCAGCTACTTTGTGATTCACTGCTTCTTTGCTGATGTCAGAAAAATAGATCGATTTCTTACTGGTCCCGCAGGAAGTCACCATTGATGCAATGGAAATTGCGGCCGTTAGGATGATAGAATAGCGTAGAGGTTTTAGCATAACCAAATATAAATACAGGAAATACGTCCGCCGGAGTTTGCAACCTAAAACCAGTGTAATGAACGAAATGAACAATCTAAATCCATCGGCCGGTCTTTATTTTCGCCTCAGGCTAACATTTTTTCGGCCGGTATAACCTGAATACGCTTTCAAATGAACAGAATTAAGAGTCTAGACGGATTAAGAGGTGTTTTTATACTAATTGTGATCCTGGCACATGCGCTGGAAACCATTCCCGCTTTTACGGAAACTTATCAAGGTACCACCTTCTACATCCTCAGCATTGGTAGTCTGGGTGTACGGATGTTTTTTGTGATGAGTGGCTACCTGATCACCAGATTACTGATCGTGGAAAACGAAAAAACAGGAAGCGTCAACCTGAAAGAATTCTACCTCCGGAGGATGTTCAGGATCTTCCCGACTTTTTTCCTCTACATTTTTACGATCATGGTTTTAAAGTGGACGGTCGTTCCTGATATCTTCAAAAACTACTACCTGGTCCTGTTCGCAACTTTTTATTTCTGGAACTACAAGCATTTCTTGATCAGTCACACAGAAAAAAGCATTTCTTGATCAGTCACACAGAAAACGACAAAGGGAACTGGTTTATGGGCCATTTCTGGTCGCTCTCTATGGAAGAACAATTCTATTTGTTGTGGCCGTTTACGTTTGTGAAGTTTAGCAGGACAACACTAATCCGGGCAATCGTAATCCTGCTCTTTGCAATGCCCTTGTTCAGGGTGGCGACGTTCATCCTGCAGCCCGGCAGCAGGTTGTACATCAGCGCCATGCTGCATACCGGGGGAGACGCCATTTTGGTCGGCTGCCTCGCAGCACTGGCGGAACAAGTCAAGACCCTCCGGGAAAAGTACCTGGTCCGCTTTCAAAATCGAATCGGTGTTGCCTGCGTCCTGTTCTTTTTGTTCGTCCTAAGCCCGGTCCTGACCTGGCACTTTAAAGCAGCCTACAACATGACCGCAGGCATGACCCTCAACAACCTGGGCATCATGTACCTGCTGTACCACACCATGTACTATCCCTCCAAAGCGGCCGATTTCCTAAACACCAGGCTTATCTCGAGGCTGGGCGTCGCCTCTTACTCGCTCTATGTCTGGCAACAACTCTTTCTGACCACAAAAAATGACTTCTGGATCAACAAATTCCCGCAAAATATCATCGTTGCACTTACAGTAGGGCTGACCTCCCATTATTTCGTTGAAAAACCCATTCTAAAACTCAAAAACCGTTTCAAACCGGTCAGTTTGCCACCAAAATCCCCAGCCGCAGGCGTTTGAAACCCTCAGCAATCAGGATACTTATCGTAGTGGTGAATATTCCGGATACAAAAGGCACGATCAGTACACCACCCGGAAACTGGAAATGGAGGCCCAATGCGCTGACTACTGGCTTCATGAGCAGGATGACCAGTCCACTCACACACAAAATGGCCAGCGTATTCCTGGCCAGTATGTTGACCACATAACCAAGAAAAGCGGGTAGCTGTTTATAGCTGATCTGTTTTTTCATAAAGGCCCCGAGCACCAGCATATTCGCAACATATACGGAAGGCAAAATGAATTCATTGGCATGCTGTGGATGCAAATAAGCTACTTCCAGGGGCACCAGACCAATGACAAACAAGCTGGGCCACACCGGAAGCACATACCGGAAAATATTTTTATGGGCATGCAGGATGCCGAAAATGACATAGGGCAGCCAATAAATAAAAAGACGTTCGTTTATTTTGGCGACGATGCCAATCTCAAACCATCCAGAATAACCCAGCAACAGATAAAAGACCAAAAAGGCGGCGTACAAATGTGGTATAAAATGGATAAGTTTCCTCGACAGCCGGCTGACCAGGGGGAAAAACAACAGGAACTGGAACATCAATATCAAAAAGTACTGTCCTGCCCAACCATAACCGGTCCAATGCTTCGTAAAAAAGCCAACAAATGTAAGCGTCTTGAAATCTGCATTAATCAAAAAGAACAATAGTGACCAGAACAAAAAAGGCACAAACAACTGGTAAAACCGCTGCATGGGATCGCTGTTACCCTTTTTCAGAATGGATTTTTCAAGCAGGTAGGCCCATAAAAACACAAAGATAGGAACGCTGCCATGCAGCGCCAGTGTGATGATACCGATCAGGTTATCAGCAATCCTCAAATCGAAAGCAGAGGGGCTGAAGGGCACCAGCAACACGCCGTGTACAAAAGGAACAGCAAAAGTGGCAAGTGCCTTTAGGATATCTATAGAAGCGGATCTTTCAGTTTGGCGCATTTTCCAGAATTTTAATTCCAAGATAATTCTTCTTGTTAAGAGGCTCCTGCAGAAGGATCAGTTCATTCCGTTCATTTTACCCTCGCAGGTTTCAGGATGAGGCCAACCAATCCCTGATGGTATGCTTGTAAGAACTGCCCGTAATCCTTTCCAGTTCAGATCCGTCAAAAATGGTATCGCCGGACTCAATCTTTAAGGCCATTTCCGGCCAGTCTGTAAATTCTACTTTCACTTTGTACTTTGCAGAGATAAGTTCGGCAACATCCAACAGGCTCAGGTCTTCCCCGCCAATGTTGTAAATCTGACCGTTGCTTTCCTCCTTGTTGATGGCAGCGTATATTTGATCACAAATGTCCCCCGCATGCGTAAATGTCCGCCTCAAACTGCCATCTCCAAATAAAGCAATATTTTCCCCGGCCATCGCCTTTTGCAGGAAAAACCCAATCGTACCATACGACAACCCGCCTTCCAGTAAATTGCCATACGGCACACCTATTCTGAAAATGGTGTAGTTAATTCCAAAAGCATTGCGGTACATGGCAAGGATCTGTTCACAGGCCAGTTTATTCAGCGCATACAATGTCTTTGCGGCCTTCTCTGCATCTTCCTTCAAAGACACCCCTTTATTTCCCTGGTAAACCAATCTACTCGATGGAAAAACCAATCTGGCTTCAGATTTTTGCTGTCGCATGACGGTCAGCAAATTCAGCAGTCCCTTTTCGTTGACATCAACATAGCTGTTGAAATCTTCAAAGCCCTGGGCATTTCCGGTCAATCCGGCAAATAAAAAGATAAAGTCGACACGAGTGTCTATTTGTGCAACGGCCTGCTGATCGGCAATGTCCAGTTCCCTGCCATAACAAAGCACTTCATCGCCTTGTTGACGTAAATACCAGGCCAGATTTCTCCCCAAGTATCCATTGGAGCCGATGAGTATAGATTTTACGGACATGCTTGGTCTAGCTGTTATTAGAATTGGCCAATTGCCGTACTTTCGAGAGCAAGCGGGACTGTGTTAAGATCTGATCGGCCATATAGTCGTAAGGACCATTTTTGATACAGTCCTGAAATTTTGTCAGTATTTTCTCAAAATGATTGTCGGGAGCCAAAGTAATCTCCTGCTTTAAGTTGTTTTTTTCTATAAACAGCCGGGGTACATAACCCGGCCCTGCCGTAAATGCACGCTCTACAACCAGCTTGCCTTCAGTTCCCCAGAGCTCGATCGTGTTCTGGTAAAAATTATCAAAACCAAATGCCAGCTGGGACACCACACCCTCCGGGTTTTTCAACATCACGGCACCCTGAAAATCTACTTCCTGCCCAAAATTTTCTAAAGAAGCAGCGATAACTTGCTGGCTGCGGCCCAACAGAAAATGGGAGGCCATAATGGTGTAAGTTCCCATATCTAGCAGCGCACCTCCACCCAGTTCCTTTTTAGACCTGATGTTAGCATCCGGACCGGGAAGTTTACAGCCAAAAGAACTGCGCAACATCCTGATCTCGCCGATTTCACCTTCAGCGAGCAGCTGCTTGACCGCAGCAAACTGCGCGTGGAACACGAACATAAAGTTTTCAAAAACACAAAGTTTTTTCTCCCTGGCCAGATCCAGGATCTCCGTTACCTCGGTCAAGTCTGGAGCCAGGGATTTCTCACAGAAAACATGCTTTCCGGCATGGAGAGCCTTTAGGATCCATTCATGATGCAGGCCAATTGGCAGCGGCAAATAAACCGCCTCGATCTCTTTCCGTTCCAGCAAGGCCTCATACCCTACGATGGGCTCACATGAAAAAGTCTCCGCAAATTCAACCGCTTTTTGTGCGGTGCGGCTGGCCACCGCCACCACTTCAAACAGATTGGTTTTGATGATGTTGGGGATCACCAATCGCTTTGCAAAATCCGCACATCCCAGGATCCCTATTTTTATCGTATTAGCCATATCATAGAAAATTAACAGCTGAAATTAAGCTTCTGGCCTGTATATTCAAATAATTGTTGAACGTGATGAAAGTGTTCATTTGGTTTAAAGTCATCCAGGTATAATTTTCAGGTACCTCAATCGGAAATTCGGCACCTACCTGCACAATTCTGTTTCTGTTCTGTTCCTGGTAAAAACGTCCGCCCTCTTCAGACTGCATCGCGTCGTACCGGATCGATTCCGGACTTGCTTCTAAAACAAGGTCTAAAAAAGGGATCTCGTATTCCGGCCGTTTATAATCACCGGTTAGACACTGTACCGTAGGCGCAAGCTCCAGAATATCGAAGTTGCCGCATTCCAGTTTGGCCTGCACCAAAAAATGCAACACACCAAAGATTTCTTTGACCACAAATGCAATCAGGCCGTCCTGCGCGGGCTTTACCAGTGGCTGGCACCAGCTGCTGACCTCCCGGTTGCTAATCGTCACCCTCGCCGCGATCACTTTAAAAAAACGGCCTTCTTCCTCAATGATCTCCCGGTCGGTAATGGTCCATTTTTTAACCTGATTCAATGGAATACCCGTAACAATCAATTCATACCTGCATTTCAGTGCCGTTAGCCAGGCTACCAGTTCCTCAAATGAATAAATGGAGATGCCTTTTCCAACGGAAGAGATCAGCATGCTCATTTTTACGGGGTTGTGGTTGTAACTGAACAGTCCGATGTCTTCAAAAGACTTGAACGGAATTCCGGAGATCACTGTCCTGGTGTCCATATTGACCAGGTTGTCTTTCAGGATCAGTTTCTTAATCTGTCCCAAAGTCAGCCAGATGAACGCTTCCTGAACCTCAATGGCTTCCGTCACCTGAATGATGATGTTTCGGTTGCGCTTTCTCAAAAACCTTGCGCCCTGTTCAGACTGCAACTGGTCCATCAAAATGGCGGCACGCTTCCGGTCCTTAAAATATTCCAGGTAAGCCGGGGCTTTTCCACCATGCACCTGGCTATAATTGCTCCTGGTGGCCTGTAGTGTGGGCGACAATTGCACATAATTGATGTTTCCAGGCTCAATTTTAGCTTGCAATAAGAAATACAAGATCCCGTTGAACTCTTTGGTGATGATACCGAGGTAGCCGATTTCCGGCTGGTTGATGATGGGTTGCTCCCATTCCTTTACTTCCCGCCAGTTCGTCCGCACATGGATGCCTTCAATGGAAAAGAAGCCTCCGGACTGGTGTTGCAGCCTGGACTGGTCCTGACTGAAGTTCCAGTGTGTCATTTCCGGGAAGGCAATTTGTTCGATCCTGACCTGCACGGCATGGTTTTGTTGCTCCAGCCAGACTTCTACCTCAGCGGTCGTGATGAACGGATTTTCTTCCGTTAGCGCAGAAATTAAAAAGCTATTGAGTTGGTTGGCCTTCATGCTATGAATGAGCATTAAATATATCGCTTTAGACGAAAGCCATCTTGTTCACTATGCGTGCAGACTGTTCATTTTGTGCAGAAAAAAGCTTCCGGAGATTTCTGCCTCCGGAAGCTGCTGTTTACCAGCGGGCATACACCTGAATGCCCCGCTTATGCCGCCATTTGCGATAGACCCCGTCCCCATCCCGGCTACCGCTCAAATTTGTATTTCCTTCAATCCCGACGATCCAGTCGTCCCGTACCGACTCCACCAAACCACAATGCCCGATCCTTTTGAGCTTCGGAAAATAAATCCCGAAAATCATTCCGGGCCTTGCTGTCTTTGTAAGTCGTCCCGCGGGAAAGAGTGCCGGACTCCAGGCTGTTCTGGGCTGTGGGCATCCGGCCTGTCCAAAGCACCAGGAGCAAAAAGCGGCACACCAGGGTATCTTTTTGAAACCCACGTAGCGGCCATACCGATCAACATCCGGCCCAGCATTTTCGCTAGTTTCACGAACCCCGATTTCACCTTGCGCTGCGCGGAGGACAGCGGCTTCCCTTCCGTTACCGGCAGTCTGCATCCAAAAACCGCTTTTATTTCTTCTCTTGTCATCATTCGTTCCTCCCTTTAAAGTACCGCTGTCAGACAGCCAATGCCCGCCAAAAGCAGCAAGGCAAAAACACCATAGTAAAACTTTAGCTGTTGCCATGCGTCCAGTCTGTTAAATTGTAAAACCATCCAATTCCTTTCGGGCAGGCCGAAAGCCACCCAGTAATAATTTGCCAGGTGCCAGACCAGGCTTAGCAGCGTCAGGAACACTGCGATGCTCAACAGGATCAGCAGCCAGATCGTCGGATCCACATACCCGATACTCATATCCTGAAACTGGACCATGCGCTGCAGCGGCGACCAAAGCAAGGCCAGCAAGCCAATAAGCAGTGCTGCAAAAGGGGCAGGACCAGCGGCCGCAAACTCCTTCCATTCATTCATTACTTTCATTTCAAATAGATTTAAATGTAAAAACCTTAAAAAGTCCCGGTTTGCCGAAGCGCCCCGGGACTTTCATTTACTGAACCACTGTACCGCCCAGGTAATAACTTTCAGAGACCATATTTTTGATCTTCACTGAGCTAAAACTGACATAACAATGCACATTGTCGCCGCTAAAGTTTGCCGGTAGCATGAGGTCATAACTCTGCGCTGATCTGGCCACCACACTTCTGACGGTTACAAATTTGCTCTTGGCAGGATTGTACACCATGACGGTGAGCCTGTCGGTCGCATCCTTAAACCGGTCATCCGGCCCCAAATTGGTCCAGCTGATGTCCAGCTGCGCGTCCTCGGTCGTAGCCAGGGCAATGTTGTCCGGCAGAAACAACTTGCCGCGACTGAACATCACTTTTGGATAATCGATCGTGAAGTTGGGCGCTACCCCTGTTACTGCGTTTTCCAAATGGTAGGACACCGCCACATTCATCGGTGTTTCCACGCCGCTTAGTGCTTTGTAACCCACCTCGATCAGCGGACTGATCCAGCTCAGAAAACCTGTAATTAAACCGAACCTGATGCGCTGGTTCATTTGGTCCTCAGTTGGCGGCTTATTGCTTTTGCGCGGCAAACCTTTGATGACGTCTAGTGAGCGCCAGTAGGCACCGATCACGGCACCTGTTTTTTTCCTGAATCCACCCAGGATTCCTCCTCTGATAATTCCCATGTTTTTAAAATTTAAAAAGTAAATAAATTGATTAATTCGTCATGACGATACAAAGGGAAGCATTATCAAAAAACTGTGGTAGTCCCGGGGGTCCCGGACCCCCCAGCTGAAAACCCCCTAAAACCGACTTCATGAGGCCTACAACAAAGAATTTTTTTTATTAAAAATTCTTATTTACCCTAATTCTGTGCCAACAATTTCCAAAATTTACCCTAATTCTGTGCCATGAAATCGAAATATTTACCCTAATTTTGTGACATGTTCAAACGAAGTATCCTTGTGGAATTGGAAAAATGGCTGGCTAAAGCTGACCGTAAGCCTTTGATAATTAGAGGCGCGAGGCAAGTGGGTAAGACGACCATGATCAACCAGTTTGCAAAGCGGTTTGAACAATACATTTATTTAAACCTTGAATTACCCAATGACAGGTCGCCCTTTGAGCAGTTTACCGACATAGATGTATTGGTGCAAAACCTGTTTTTCATTCAAAATAAAGTACTATCTAAAAAGGGAAGTACCCTTATTTTTATTGATGAAATACAAGAAGTACCGGAAGCATTGAATATTTTGCGCTATTTCTATGAATCTGAGCCTGACATAGCCATTATTGCTGCAGGTAGTATGTTAGAGACTTTATTTAACAAAAACATTAGTTTTCCCGTTGGCCGGGTAGAATACAAAGTGCTTCGGCCAGCTTCATTTCCTGAATTTTTGGATGCCATTGGCGAAAGTTCTGCGTTAAACTATTTGGAAACAACACCGGCTCCGCATTTTACACATGAAAAGTTGTTGCAGCTTTTCCATACTTACGCGCTAATCGGCGGTATGCCGGAAATTGTAAATAATTATAGCATAAACAAGGATTTAACCGAATTACAATCTGTTTACGAATCGCTGATTGTAGCTTATATTGATGACGTGGAAAAGTACGCAGCAACAAGTTCACAGGTTCAATATATTCGACATGCCATACGTGCATCGTTTTCCCAGGCAGGAAAACGAATAAAATTTGAGGGCTTTGGTAACTCTTCGTATCGTTCACGCGATATGAGCGAAGCACTACGTACTTTGGAAAATGCGCTACTTATACAATTACTTTACCCGAGCACAGATACAAAGCTACCCTTGCTGCCAGACCATAAAAAATCACCTCGGCTACAAATCCTCGATACCGGGATGCTCAATTACTTCGCAGGTATTCAGAAAGAGATTTTAGGAACTGCTGATTTAAACAAAGTATACCAGGGCACAATGATTGAACATTTAGTCGGGCAGGAGTTGCTCGCTTCTCAATACAATGCTTTGAGCAGTCTTAATTTCTGGGTGAGGGAAAAAACAACTTCTTCCGCTGAAGTGGATTTCATTTGGCCATTCGATGGCAAACTCATTCCAATTGAGGTAAAATCGGGAACAGAGGGGAAACTTAAGTCTCTCCATCTATACATGGATCTGGTCCCTCACGAAATGGCTGTACGCTTTTATGCCGGAAAAATTGTGATTTCAAAGGCTGTTACACCTGGTGGAAAGAAATATTTCTTACTCAATTTACCTTATTACCTCGCTTCACAAACAGACCATTATTTAAGGTGGTTTCAAAATCGATTAGAAAGTAACTAACCTTGAAGGTCTATCATTTTTCTTGCTAAGGTTCTAATGCTAAGCACTCCTTTAAATAACCCCGCATCTGTTACGGGTAAATAGTCACAATTTGAGTGTATCATAATATCAATTGCAGTGGCAATTGTCTGGGATGAATTTAGGATAGGTTTTTGTATATTACAGTCTGCAATTTCTCCATAAGGGTGAAGATGAACGTCCCTCAAAGTAATAATTCCCTCTACATTGTTATGATCATTAACGACAACTAAATATGAAACTTCCTTGAGCCATTCCGACACCTCTGAAATCTCTTCAAAAATACACACTTGTTTAAACTGCGTGTCAATAAAAGATGCTACTAACATTCGAGTAAATTTATTCTTAAAGGTAGTAAAATTATATACAATCGGAAAGGATATTTCAGTCTGTCATTCTATCGTGTCCTACACCTAATCTTGGTTGGCGTGGCTTGATATTTACTCGAACACTATCAAAAGTCGATAATCGGTTATCCTGAGAATTACTTACCACTTGCACCCATTAAACTTAACTTCATTTTCTGTACCTTCGAAGAAATCGCTGGCTCATGAACGGAGAAAGTAAAAATAGGCATCATGAAGATGACGCGGAAGTTCGGTCTGAACTATTGGCGAAATCCACTGATTTAAGAAAACGGGCGGCTGAATTGCAGTCGAAAATGGAGGCCACGGCGAAAGTATTTAACGAATTGTTGGAGAAGATAAACAAAGACAGGTCCCAGAATCTTTAAGGCGGAATGTAAGTTCGTCACATCACAGATGCATGTATCAAACTACGGTATCTGGATGTTTTTCATAAGTAGAAATAGTATAAATTGTATTTAAACTAACACACTGCTTGGCAATCAGTTTTAGAAAATCAACATCAAATGGGAATAAGGAGACCCTTTGTCTCATCTGCTGATGACGAGATAAAATCAAATAACTTAATTGTCAACTGCTACAGCACTTTGGATAGTTCACTTGAGATTGTGATATCTTCCAGTTGTGCGCTGTCCAATTACCGGCTTATTCCTACAAACGTCTCCTGACCTATTTTAATTCTTGCTTGCTCCTAACAGCATGTGGATCAGATGTTCCTTGGTAATTGGCTTGACATAGAAGTTGGATACTTGCCGATAATTTCCCACCTTCAGGTGATCTACCTGGTCTACCGAGGAACTGACGATATAGACAGTTATTTTCTTGGAGATTTTAAATTTACTGAACTCATCCAAGAACTGCCACCCATCCAGTATCGGCATATTGATGTCCAGCAAGATCACAGAAGGTAATGTCTCAGGAGTTTCTATAATCGGCCGGAGGTATCTAAGGGCCTCCTCTCCATCGTTAAACACCAAAATCGTATCACAAAAATCGACAAGTTTCATTTGCTTGGACATCAGATAAGTAAATATCTGGTCATCGTCTATAATACAGGCGATATCTAATTTCTTCATATGCTTTCAGTTAAATCGAACAATAAAAGTAGTACCTACATCGGGTTTGCTGCTTGCTTCTATGGTCCCTCCCATCGCTTCAATTTGATTTTTTACGAGGAACAACCCCATCCCTCTGGCATCGGGATGCCGGTGAAACGTCTTGTACATTCCAAATAATTTGTGCCCATAAAGTTCCAAATCCATCCCAAGTCCGTTATCCTCAACATACAGGGCAAGTTGTCCATCCGTCCTGTCAGCAGTTACTTTGATCAGCGGGGTACGTTCTGGATGCTGATATTTAATACTGTTGCCGATCAGATTAATCAGGATGCTCTCCAGGTAAGCAGGATTGAATTCGACCAGTATTTCCCCATCAACATCGACCTCCAATTGGACCGCCTGCATCCTGATTGAACCGGATAAAATGTCCAGAACCCGCTGGATTTCATATTTCAGGTTGAGCCTGATGCGGTCGGCCTGTCCATTGTCATGCACCTTAACTACCTCATTCAAATGGTCAAGGGTTTCCAGTAAATTTGCAGAGGTTACGTCCAGCATTTTGATGAGCTTGTTACGTTCAGTCTCATCATTTTCGCTGAAGATCATATCGGTGATCATCCGGATATTGCCTGTATGGGACCGCAGGTTATGCGAAACAATGTGTGCGAAATTCAGCAGCCTGCGGTTCTGGTCACTGATGATCTCCATACTTTTTTTACGCTCAGAGATGTCCTTGATCTGGGAAACAAAATATAAGGGTTCTCCAACACCATCTCGCACAAGCGAAACGTTAAGCAGCGCCCAAATGTAGTGACCATGCGCATGAAAATACCGCTTTTCCATGCTATAGGCATCAATAGACCCTTCCAGCAACTGTCGCATCTGGTCGACATCAGAAGCCAGATCATCTGGATGTGTGAAATCCTGGAACGTGTGTTGCAAGAACCGTTCCGGCGAATAACCAAACAACCTGCATAAGCTCAGATTCACTTTGAGCCAGTCCCCGGCGGGAGATAGCAATGCCATACCAATCGGCGCATGATCAAAAGCCATAGAGAAGCGTTTTTCCCTTTCTTCCAATAGATTCTGTAAATTGATGTTTTCAGTGATATCCTCCAATGTCCCATAGATTCTAGTACATTTCCCCTGTATACAGTCCGCCTGCATATGCATCTTAACCCACTTACTATTACCCTTAATAGTGACTATTTCTGTTTTGACAGATTCGGTAACACCGGAAATAACAGCTTTATCAATCAGCCCCCTTATCAGTTCGGGATCTTTATAAAACTGAAGCGTTTCTTCCAGTTCTGGAGAGAAATGCTCATCCACCTCTAATATGGAACGGATAATACTGTTCCAGTATATTTCTCCTGTAAGAAGGTTACGTTCCCATATGCCCAGATTGGCCAGGGGAGTCACACGCTCATAAAGCTCGAGTTTGGTTTGCATCTATTCTTTTGCTAACAAAGGCAATGTAACAAAAATGTGCTACAATATATATTAGAAAGTTAATTGGTTAAAGAGCTCAGCAATTCAATCTTAACTAACAGTTTTTTCACCGTGTATGCCATGCTACGCTCCCTGCATAGACAATTGTGCTTCCATCATGCTCTTCTTTCAAATAAGAAGCCGCTACTTGGCTCCCCCCTTTGTAGCGGCTAATTATTAACTAATCCGACACACTGTGCTCTCCCTATTGGTATTGTAACAACAGAGTGCATCAGATTTTGTTTAGGATATAAAGTCATTTCAGCAAGTCGTTGCTTGATGTTCAGCGCAACCGACGCTTTCAATTGTATTCTTAACCATCTATTTTCGTCAGAAAGGTTCTCCTGAATCAAAGCCGGTCGACGCACCCCATATGGAAGCCGGCAAGTGAAGCATAGCGAAACGAATTGAAAGACATCTATCGGGCAAAATATACCAGCAGCAACTTACTTTTCCTTTCTCAGTCGCTGTTTCGCTGCTTCGAGTTTTTCGGCCTCATCTATAGAATGGGATTTATGGATATCATCATCCGCTTCGGCAGCATCGGCCAGTTTCTCGTAAAACTTATGCAATGTATCGAGCTCTTGCTCGCTCAGATCCTCGATATCGACCATGCGATTGCTGGTATAACGTGAGGCGGCAACGAGTTCGTTCAGCTTTAGTTGGATCGCTTTGCTGTCCTTGTTCTGTGACTTTTGGATCAAAAAAACCATCAAAAAAGTAATAATGGTAGTTCCGGTATTGATAACCAGTTGCCAGGTCTCCGAATAATGGAACACCGGGCCACTTACTGCCCAGACGATAATGATCAATGCTGCAATACCGAAAGCCGGGCCGCTGCCGGTCCAGCAGGTTATTTTGTTTGCAATAAGCTCAAACCGGCTTATTTTTTTCTTGTTTGCCATATTGGTAATCTTAAATAGTTACACTGAATTGCTGATGGTTAATGTTTGAGTTCCTGGAATCACGCCAGCGATCATGCTCCTGAATTCTTCGATGCTGCCAAAGATTAGTTGTTCCACAATCCTTGTTTCAAAGCTTACCTGGAAAGACGGCAGTTCAAAAGGCCATGGACTTAT
>JAZKCT010000004.1:0-115516 GCA_040387995.1 Bacteroidota bacterium
TGGTGCTAAATGCTTCAATATTTTTGAAGATCTCGCAAAATTATAATATTAACTCTTTACATATCTATTTTTAAAATTTTACATCAATTTACAAGGCCGAAGCCAATTATTTTTTTTCATGTAGGAGTAATAAAGGCACTAATCTCCACAGGAAAAAAACACTCAATTCCAACGCTGCTAATGTATACAACTTTCCTCAAAACAGCCTAAAAACCACCCAATAATAGTTTTTGCATCAAATCTCAAAATTCTGACATATAGAATTCTATCTTTATACTGAAGACTTGACCACCATACATTTACCTTAATCTGCAGATCGCTAACATGAATTGGATACTACACCACAGTGATAAAATGGAATTTCACACGCACCTAGATGCAGTACTCGATCCCATCATACCAGATATTAAAGATTTAAAATGGCTGGCAACCGATCTGGAATGTAATGGTAGTCCAATCTTCGAGACGCTTCCTATTAATTATGACCATGACTACTTTATTCTATCCCCATATCAATTTGCCGAATTGGTTGCAGCGGACATGCAAATTATTTGGGGTGTTTTTCTTGGAATACCGAAGCATCTGGATGTGACTGTTGATCCAAACAATTTGCCTTATGCCGAATCTGAAGCCGTTTGGGAAGAGGGCAATATTCAACATGAAAATGCTGTAGTAGAGATCATTTGCTTTGACAGCAGTTACACGATAGTCAAATTTAGAGATCAAGATATGTCAAATCGTTTTAAAGCTTATTTTTAAGAAGCAATTGACCTCAAGACTTTTGTTTCAAAGGCTTAAGTATTTCAATTACCAAATGCTCTATTTCCTGCTCCTGAAATAATAGTACTTAGCTTACTTACCCCTAATGAGTATCCAAATGCCCATATACTGCCCTATTTTAAACCCTGTAGAATCCCCGTAGAAAGTCCGGTGAAAGTCCGTATCCGCTACGAGGTCTCGATTGTGTCCTGACGTGGTTGCTTCGGTCTGGATCGAAGCAACCACTTAGCAACCTCGACTGAACTATGGCTGGACACCGAGCCAACATCAGACTTTCTACAGGCTTACTGCCGAAGATCTACGGGTTTTATATATGGGCAGCAGCAGCTTATAGTGTTGCTCAATCACTCGATTGTCATTTCATTTCATGGACAAATGTCCGCTTTTGTTTGCTTCCTGTCTATCTATATTTGATTTAATAAGCTAAAAATCATGGGTATACTACATTCAGGACTTTCCGGCGGCTTTTCAAATAAGACGGGCGCAAATGTTGGAAGAAGGGTTAACGGACAGAATATTGTTACCGGGCTGCACCATCGGAGCACTAAGCCGCTCACGGGCGCACAGATTATTCAAAATCAAAGGTTTGGACTACTTACACAGTTCCTCAGCAAGATCACACCGCTCCTATCAGTCGGCTTCAAGCATTTTGTTAAAAAGAACAGTCCATATAATGCTGCTTTCAAATTTAACTACAAAACTGCTACTGTGAATGAGGGTAGCGGATACCGCGTTGATTATCCGAAAATCATCTACAGCAAAGGCAATGTTTGCAAGCCATGCTGTTTGCGTGTCGCCGCTATTCCCGGCTTTGTCAGCTTCAGTTGGGTTCCCGAAGTGCAGACCATGTTTGGCAGGGTCAACGACCGGGCGACTTTTCTGATTTACAATGTGCAGAAGAACATCTTCATGGCAGAGCGATATGCAGCGCTCCGCCAGGATTTAGTCTACCAATTTGCAGTACCAGCAGATTTTGCAGGAGATGAACTGCATTGCTATATGAATTTTAACAATGAAAATGGAAAATTGACTGGGGAAAGCGTATACGGGGGTCAGATTTTGGCTAATTAACGAAGACTATATATGAAAATTGAACTCTTATCTGAAGAAAAGGTCATTGGATTGATCAATCAGCTACAAAATTTGGCTTTAGAGCTAACTGATCGCATTCTGGAAAACCACAGAAAGGGTGATTCTGAACTTTACCACAAACTTGTAGCAGATGCCTGCGAGTTTTATGATGACTACTACAATGCCTATCTGATCGAGGTCCAGAAAGGCAACTTGCCGGCTAAAGACCGGTTGACCAGGGAGCAGATTGCGGCAGATCTCGAGGATAATTTTGATGGGTTCGTGAGGAAGGTTGAGTGTATGTTGTATGCGGCTCTCGAGGAGATTTGCAATTTCGGGGTTATAAAAATCACCGCTCTAGAAACGTGTTTCCTTTTTCCTTCCTATGGATTTTATGGAGAGGAAATGATGAAAAGGGTCTTTGAGACCCCAGCCGATTCACAAATTTTCTTTTATTCGATCATAACTGAGATTACTGAAGATGTGTACACGCCCTTTTTTCAGTTCGCTTTTATGGCAATAGATTTATTAGGTTATGAGTGGTTTTACATATCGAAGCAGTCTGTGGACGATCAGAATGTTGATTTTCAAGATGTAGATGATAATGAATACGAGGAAGAGGATAGATTGCTGCTAGACGATCTGGCTGCCAGAGTTGAGCAATTGCCGGCTCCTGAGGCAGATGAGGAATCGCAGGAGCGACTTGATAAAATAAACAACTATCTATCAGGAAGGGGTTTTTCGGCGAAACGCAACGATACGGATGATTCAGAAAAGTACAACGTCCCTCCGGTCATTGTCGGTTATTTTGACTGGTTTGGAAGGTTTCCGGATGGGTATTTGGGTGAGGATTGAGGTGTGCTCTTTCTAATTGTTTTTCTGTCTCAGAATTTCACGAATCACCTCTACAGTTTGGAGTCTATTTAATCCCGGCTTCATAAGGGGATGATATAGAAAGCTGATAATCTTTTTATCGAGATCCGACAAGGTTATTGTTTTGAATTTCATGTCATATTTATATTGGAAGAATATACTATTGAAATACAAATCAGAATCGTTAAAGAACCCCACTGACTGTACGACTTCCTCTAATATTGCGGCTTTCTGCATCATCAAAGGCTTATCAACGTTTATAAAGATCTGTGAATCTCCAATATAACTGTTCTTGATAGCAGAATCAAAGTAACCGTAAAAGTCTGCCGTAACACGGTTAAATCTCTTCCGTGTTTTTATCAGCTTGTCTGAGCATAAATAGAGCTGGATATTTGCTGTTGAAGAATCATTGGTCAAAGCAATCTTGAATCCGTCTATGGTAAGGCGATTGAAGTCCGTTAATACTTTGTCCAGAAAATTCACCTGTTCATGGTATGCACTGTCTTTAACTATGTAAATTAAAGCTTTGCCTTTAAATTTGCGAGTAAGTGGAACTTTGGAGCCATATTCTGAGCCGAGACATATCTCATTGAAATAATTAATTGCCTCTTGGTTTGATCTTTCTGTGGATATCTCTTCCTTGATTCTTACATCAAAATAGGATTTGGCTACCAAATATGTACATATGGAAATGATAGAAGCAATTAAAAAATAGAGCGCTAGTTTCATATTAATGGACTCAATGAAATACCACACTATTAAGGAAGCTTACAGCCATGAGTGAAGCTAAATTAATGATATTTGAATTACCAAACAAAGGTAGGCATGTTGCCAGGATAGTCAGGAAGATAGGCATCGCTATGGGCACATCCAATTTCAATTTACCTTTTTCGGCCAATTGCATGAATTTGGTTCAAGTCTTTTGTACATTCTGATGTTTATTTTTTTGCTATGATCTTTATATTGAATTCAATGGAATCCGAAATAGCTTGATTAGCTAAATTATCATAGAACTTTCCTGAATTATAACGGATACCCCATTTTGTTCGATCAATGATCAACTTGGTATTCGCCTGGACAATTCCGCCCTTAACTTCTATTTTGGTGGGAAAAGTAACTGGGTGTGTGATACCTTTAATGGTTAGTTTCCCTGTAACTTTCTTATTGGCACCATTTATTGATCCGCCCCTGGTAATTACGATTTTAGAAAAAGGGAATTTTTTAACATCAAAAAAATCAGGACTTTTCAAGTGATTAATAAGGTTATTATCCCTACCGTGGCCAGGGCCCTCAATTTTGTTCATTTCTATTTCAACTGTACCATCCATAAGTTGACCGTTTTCAATCATTAACTCTCCTTTTGATATATAGGCGTACCCTGCCTGCGCCCCCTCAATGCTCGAACCTTTCCATGTCACAACACTTTCCTTGTTATCTATTATAAAATATTTTTTATTCCCAACAGGTAAGGTGATGGAACTTGCGGATGTATTGATTGTATCTTGCTCTTTATTCATCAAGTTCGTGATGGCCTTTCCATCATAACGATACAATCCACTCTCAGTTCCCACAGAACCCACCCAAATACTTCCATCGTTAGCGGCCAAAATCCCACAAAAGGATGAGTTTCCTTTTTTTGACATTATTTCGGTGAACTTGGGATTTTTATCGTACAAGGATTTTTGATCATAACGGGAAATCGCCCAATACCCATTAGGTTTTACTTCACCCGTAGTCCAGATGTTTCCTTCTTTATCTTCGATCATAGCATAAGCACCCCTCTTCGAAAAATTGATAAAGGTACTGCCGTCGTAACGCCAAAGACCATCACCGTTGCTGAACAATATATTGCCTTTTTTATCTTCGATTATGTTGCCAACGCCCTTAAAAGCTTTGCCGTCTTTATTGGTAAGAGGGGTAAATGTTTTTCCATCATAAATATAGATATTGCCACCTGAGGCAAACCAAGATTTTCCTGTTTTGTCTTCAAAGACCAGACTAACATTAATGGGAAGTGCATCTTTTGTGGTAAATGTTTTTCCATCATAAACTAAGGAGTTGTCTCTTGTACCAAACCAAGACTTGCCGGTTTTGTCTTCAGGGATCGGACGAATACTGTTATTGGGCAGTCCATCTTTTGTTGTAAAATTTCGAAAAGATTTCCCATCGTAACGGCTTGCTCCGAACCAAATATTACCGGTTTTATCTTCATAAATGGAAAAAACCATATTACTGCCCAGCCCCTCCCTGGTTGTGAAATGCTTAAAGGATTTCCCATTGTAATAATAAACACCTGAATCCCTGGTAGCAAACCAAAGATTTCCTTTTCGGTCTTCCAGCACATTCCAGAAGCTGGGCGAACTTATTTTATTGGTTAAGTTGGTAAACGATTTTCCATCGTAACGAAAAATACCCTTCCATGAGGCAATCAAAATGTCTCCGTTTCTAGCTTGCTTTATATTTCGAACCATACCATAAGGCACCAGGGAAGTGGTTAAGTCTTTAGTTTCGGACTTGATATTTTGTTTTGGGAGGCCTGGTTTCTGTTGTCCTTTACTGGAAGTGCAAAAAACAACCATCAGGAACAAGGTGTAAATGTGTGCGTATCTCATATTGTATATTTCACAATCTTATCAAAGTTGATGCAGCGAAATTACTCTGATACGTTTTAGGATAGGGAATTTGGATTGTAAATAAAAATGTAAACTTTGTAAATAAAGTATTGACAGGGAGCTTTGTAGCCGAAACGTCATGCCTGGGAAAAGTAAATACCTTTCTGGATTAATATTGCCTTTGCTGATCTCTGGAATCTGCGCGGCTTGCAGCATGACTGGAAGTGACGATTTTAATGTAGGATTGAATCTATGGTATTTTATATGATACCAATTTCTTCGTACTAAGTTCTTAGACATGAGACATGCTTCATGTAAAGATTATATATGTGATGTTTTCAAGATCTAAAAAACACCTATGGTAATTGTCGTCACTTATGCAGCATGATTGAGAACTTACGAGGGAAAAACCCTGATGTGGATATCGTAATACAATCAGCAATATCAACAATTCAATTTTAATGTTTGCCCAGCCACGAAAACCCCTTTAGATTGAGTGATCTGGATTTTTTCCTCTATAGAGTTTCCTATTGTTTCTCCGTCTTTCAAGGTTACGTCATTTCCTATAATGTATGCACAGATATCGAATAACTGGTTGTAAAGCACCTCCAAACTGGAATTAGAATCTACAACTTCCATTTCCAACTTTGAAAACCAGGTAAGACCGTAGGTATATGCATTATTTTTACCTAAATGAGGCCTCAAACCAATATATACCCAAAGATCCACAGGAATTTCATTCTGCTTTAATGCTTCCGCACTTTTCAAATACTGTTTTCGGCTAATAAGCAATGATTGACTACCCTGATATACGCCAACTGCGTTGCTGGTATCGAGAATGGCAGTCAGCACCATTGTCAGCAATTGATACCTTTCTAATGCCGTGCTGGTTTTATGGCCTAGCATACTCACAATAAGGTGTGAATTGTGTTGCTTTAAGTCCTCCAAAACTGTAGGCCAATTGTATGCATAGTCCGCGGTTCCAGTTATATCCTCCCATGGAATTTGAACAGGTATAGTTCCTATCCCTATTACATTTCCGTTTATCACGAATGAGGAGGCTTCATCATCGCCGGTAATCTCTTCGATTTCTTGCCCCCATGTATCTGTTAGATATTCTACTACACTTTCCAGGTTAAATGTCTCATTGTTATCGAACATAACCATTGATAGCAGAGGCTGAGGATTATAGTTGGTTGTTTTTTTCTTAAAAAGGTTGAGAATTCCCATAGGAGCTTTGCAGGATTGAATCTACGATAATATGAACTTAAGTTGATATCTTAAACAACGATACGCAAGACATCAAAAAGTAACCACGTTTCTCTGGTCATTGCTGGTTATTATGAAGAATCATCCCATGGTAATCAGGATTTTCTTTATTTATGTCTAGTGATTGAAGAAAGTTTAATTTGGTTAATAGTTTAGTTGAATGCTGATTTTCATTATGAGTAAATGCGACTATTTTTTGAAACTGTAATATCTGAAAAGCATAGGCGATAACTTCTTCTGTTGCTTCCTTCATTATTCCCTGGCTTTGGAATTTTGTCATCAGCTCATACCCAATTTCGCAACTACTTTTTTCGGCTGAAAAGTCAAAAAGACAAATTGTCCCGACAAACGTATTTGTTTTCGTCAGCGTAATTACCCAATAAATGGAGTGGTTCTTCTGAATGCTATCATTAATCTTATTGATAAAATTTGCTGCATCTTCAATTGTCCTGCTGGGTGCTCTGCTCAGATATTTATTTATTGCTGTGTCAGAACGCAAAGCAAAAATATCTTGTTGGTCATCTGCTGATAATTGTCTAAGCGTGAGCCTCTCGGTTGTCAAAATTGGGAAAGGTGTGAAATTTTTGTTTACCATCTAGTCTTATTTACTTTGTTTAAGTAGTGGCTGTCATAGCCGGACCGCTAACTCAAATATACGCGAATACCTACTGATACCTTACGATATCTAGCGCAAATTGCTGATAACATAGCTATCGGTATGTAACGAATCTGGAGAAATGATTTACTACCAGAAATTTGAATGCAATGTCTGTAAAAAAATATGTTGATTCCCTTGTCGAAGAACTTGAGGAGTCGGATAGGCTTAACTAGCCTATCATGTTACTATTGAGCTCTTCTTTTCTCATCAAAAGATATGTTCTTATTATTGCCCGAAACCTTTGATCTTCCGAATAGGTAGGTAAGACCAAGACCAAACGTGTTATAATTATAGTCTGTTCTTTCCGTCTGCAGAAATTCACTAAAACGCACCTCATATTTGTTTACGGTACCCAGAAAGTAGGATGGGCTGATGATCAAATTATCCTTAAGCAGCTTTAATGTGGCACCCACCCGGAAATCACGTTGAGTGTAAGTGTAAGTATTTCCGCTGGTTGAGGGAAGGTTTTGGCTATAGTTCAGGTAGAAATTCAAAAATTTGGTGGCCTTGAAATTATTGTTGAATCTAAACGATGCAGAAGTCCCGTTTTGGATGGCAATATCTTCTATTTTGGACTTTGAGGAGGAATAAAAAAAGGAGGCAGAGCTGCTACTATCCCACCAATTAAATAGTGTCCGGCTAAAGGAAATATAGGTTCCCACGTTATCCTGCGTGATAAAGTTTCCTCCACTTGAAACCACCAATGGCCCCTCAATCGTTGTAAGTATCGAATTGACATCATTGGCATGTTGTGTAAATACAGTGATAGAAAACATGCTTTTAAATAGGTAGTTAAGTTCGAAATTGTTACTGTAGGAAGGTAAGAGCTGTGGATTTCCAATAAAATAAGTATAAATGTTTGTGTAATAGGCAAAAGGATTTAAAGAACTGAGGCCAGGCCGGTTGATCCGTCTCGAATAATTTAAAGAAAATGTATGGCTTTCGTTGGCTTTATAACCGATATAGGCGGTAGGAAACAGCGCACCATAATTGCGCTTGTTGCGCTGGTCTAAGGTAGGCGAATAGCCATCCGTCATCGTGTATTCATAGCGCAATCCTGCCTTGCCCGACCATTTTTTTGATGGGTTAGCTTCCATACTGTAATATCCGGATATGTTTTTTTCGGTATAATTAAACTCATTACTGCGGGTGAGGTCCAGCTGGAGTTGATCGAGGATGTTATTGTAATAGGCTACGCTGGCGTTGTTATCATAATTAGCAAACTTAGCACCGGTTTCTATTTTAGCCCATTTATAAGGCAAGGTTAAATCCGACTGCACAGACCAGATATTGTATTTTGACTTGTTATTATTTTGAACTGAAGCATAGGTACTTTCAGATTCAGAAACGAAATTATTGCTTACTTCAGGCTTGTTTGTAAAAAAACTAACAGCACTGCTTAATTTCTTTCCGGACGAATCAATCTTTAAATCGTGGTATACATTTAAAGTCTGTGAAAACAAAGGCCTAAAGATTTTGCCGTTGGTATACAAAACCGAGTCAACAGCATTGCTACTTCCATAGTTATAGCTGTTATCAAAAGCATTCCTTTCTCTGCTTCGTGAAATATTATAAATGAACCCAATGTTACTGCGTCTATTTAATTCATAATCAATACTTGCACCGGCCTGCAAACCTGGTGTAATTGATGTACGCTGCTCATTACTAGTAATCTGACTATCGTTTCCAATCCTATTGAGCGAATTGTGCAGTATGTTGTGAAAGCGCGATTGTCCAAAAGTAAAAGAGCTGTTCAGTTTTTTTGAGCGGAAAAAAAGAGCGGCATTGTTGTTATAGGAGGCGTAGTTGGACTGCCGGTATGTAGAACTTAATGAACCACGCCAGCCCAGGGATTCGTTTTTCTTTAAAACAATGTTAATTAGTCCGGCATTGCCCTGGGCCTCATATTTTGCTGGCGGAGTGGTAATGATCTCGATTTTTTCTACGCCTTCAGCTCTGAGTGTTTTCAAATAATTAGTTAGCTCTGTACCGCTTAAATAAACTATTTTCTCATTGATCATAACCCCCATACCGCCTTTACCGACCATAGAAACGCCATTGTCGGATACCTGTAAGAACGGCGCCACCTGCAAGGCCTCAAAGAGTGAAGAACCGTTTGCAACTATTGTGTTGTTCAAGTTAAATATCCATCGATCAAGCTTTCGTTCCAGAACAGGGCGTTTATTTGCAATGGCGACTTCCTTGAGCTCTTTTGGTTGTTTATTGAGTACGATATCGGCTAATTTAATAGAAGAACCGTTGAAGGCTATATTGTTTAATAAATGGCTGTTGTAGCCTATGCATGAAATCTTAATGTTAAATACGCCGCTTTTCAAATTAGTGAGCTCGAAATAGCCCTCTTTTTTACTGACCCCATATTTCACCGTAGTTGAGTCTGCAGCGTTTAAAACGGTTATCGTTGCGTTCTCAATTCCCTTTCCCCCGGTTTCTATTATTCTGCCAGAAATAGCCTGTGCAGAACTTTGATAAATTACGCTGAAAAGCAAAAGAAAGCTCAATGTGCTGACTTTGTAAAAAAATAAATTCATGTTAATTTTTGGTTGGTTTATCTAAAAGACATCACCTAAAAAGAAATGTTGCATCAGCGTAATTCTTTAGAAAAGGATGTATCGTAAATCTTGGGGCCTGGAAAAATTTAATTCCCATATGAGCTTCGCAGGATTGAGTCCATGATATTTTATATGATATCCAGTCTTCATAAGAAGATATCGAATTAGCAAATTGCTATATCAAATAGGACAAAAATTCTCTGAGCGATGCCTTCCAAAATAGATGCCATTGCCTGAGTAATGGCTGTCATAGCCCGACCGCTACTCAAAGACATTCCCCTATCGAATACCTTACAACATTTAGCCCAAAATACTGATAATCATACCTATCGAAGAAATTTAGGCACAGAGTTTGTTTATGAGATAGCAAATCTAACCTTATATGAAAAATCTATTTTTATCACTATTCCATTTCTCTCATACTTATGAGCGGAAATCTCCTGATCATTTCGAGTATAACGAATCTGGGGAAATGATTTACTACCAGAGATTTGAATGCAAAGTCTGCAAAAAATGCACCTTTGTGGAATCAACTGGTTTTCCATCGTCTGACTTGATGTCTGCCTAATACTATTAAAAAATTTTATCGATTTGGTGGCCCTTCCTATAATTTGCTAGATGCGCATAAAGGGCTTATAAGGCTGAATAATTTAATTTGCCGGGCAAATGGTTATTCAGCCTTCGCTTGATATCTTCCACATAATCCCAAACTTATCGACACAAATACCATAATAGGAACCCCAAAAAGTCAGGTTCATTGGCATTTTTATTTGTCCGCCTTCAGAGAGTCCATCAAATAACCTATCCGCTTCTTCTTTTGTGTCTGCATGAACGATCAGTGAAAAATTGCTGTAGGTTAACAATTCGGTGTAGGCCTCTTTGTTATCAGACCCCATCAGTACTGTTTCCTCGCTAATTGGCAAAGAAACGTGCATAATTTTATCGTCTGTGTCTCTGAAGATTTGCCTGTCTGTTTGGGGTACCTCTTTATAGCGCCCCAGATAGCTAAACTCCTTTTGGAACACTGATTTATAAAAGTTAAAGGCTTCTTCGCAATTTCCGTTGAAGTAAATGTAGGGGTTTAATGTAGCCATGGTGGTTTAGGGTCGAGTGAATTTGTTCTTTGTCAATGTTAGAGGATATTTGTTAAATCGGCACACAAATAGTCTATATGCAATAAAATTATATAAATAATTTAGAAAAAGATGCTTGGGGCAATACAAGCAGGCCTAAAATCTCCTAAGTAATTGCTGTACAAAGAGCCTTGTTAATGGAAAATAATTGTTAAATTAGTTAACATGAAACACCAGATATTATTTTACGCGCTCTTTCTGGCGACATCGCTATCACTAAACACGGCTCATGCACAGGGCAAGCGCTACGCTTTTGAGGAAATTAAGCCCGGTTGTGATTGTCCGGAGTTTGAACAAGGTATTACTGGTTTTGATCTAAAATCGGTAAGTAAGTTCAGCGATTTTGCGATTGTATTTCACATCAACGCAAAGTGGTATGATCAGATGAGGGTTACGATAGTTCGCAAAGACGGCAAGTATATTGGAAACTTTTATCACAAGATGGCGGACAATTTCCAAACGCCGATATCGCTGTCTACGAACCCCTATAATTATAAGAAGTTCGAGCTTGACCAGGGAAAATTGGATTCTGTAGTACATCAGTTGCTTGCACATCAAATTACGACCTTGCCAATGCAACGGGACATCTACAAAAAGGGCTTTCTTACGCTTTATCATATCAGCTATAAGATGGATGGAAAATCAAGGTCATTCAGTTTTGGCCCGCCTGCAGACCCAATGCGGGAGCATCCTGATGAAATGGTCTACCAGCATTATGATGCGATTTTAAATATGTTTTGGAACTTAATCAGCCCAATGTACAATCAGGTTCGAAAGGATATTAGTCAGGAACTTGAAGCGTATCGGTTAAAAGAGGAACGGGACACGATCTTTTTAAGGAAGCCGAATGCGGAAGGACATGCGGTATATGTGGATAAAGCTGGCGATGAGTCGCCATATTTTGCTACAGTTACAAATCTGGATTATACCCATGCTGACAAATCATATCTGCGGGCTGTCAAGGCATTGAAGAAATATAACAAGACTGTTTCGCAATCAGTTAGACCGGAAGATCTACCCGAAAATTGGGTGCAGTTGCATGTATACAAAGGGAAATATTATGTCTATTCTCCTTCCAACGGGGACCAGCTGAAGTTGTCACTTAACGATAGTACAATGATCGTTAAGGAAATGAAAAGAAGCGTGCGCCTGATCAGTGATGTGCAGCAAATGGATAAGAATATTTATCAAATCCAGACCATAGACAAAAATGGTCTAACGCTTCCGTTTAAGATTCAGTGGATTCATAAATCAAGGGGTATCGCTGTATTTGAAGATTTGTTTGGTAAAGGTTCACAGGTATTGATGGTCAGCTTGGAGCGCGCTGATCGTTTTCCTCTGGTCACCAATTATAGTCCCAATCATATGGAGCCAGAATTTGTATTTGATATTCCGGATTATCATGCATTGTTAAACCCAAAGCCGTTTTGATTGCGGATTTGAACGAAACTGGTTCTTTAGAATTTAAGCCACTGAACTGAGTAAATCATGATAGTGATCAATAAAGTTTATTGGCTGATGACGATCAGATCACTGATTCGACAATTCTGAATCAAATTGAGCGCTGAAATGAAGGTTCTATTGTCGGCCTTGTAAACATTTACAAAGGATTAATTACAATCCCATTTACCTCACGAATGAGCTGAAAAAGGTGATCGGGCCGCACGACTTCATAATCTTTGTTCAATGAATTGGCTACATTTTTAAAACTCGTAGGCGAGATGTTCGTCCAGGGCTGCGCCTGTATAATGATAAAACGTGCCGAGGTGCCATCCCAACCGGCGGCAGCTTTGGCGATATGGTCTTTCATGGCCTGTTCATTGGTGCAGTAGTTGCAGGCAAGTGCCATGCCCGGCAAGCTGTTGTTATAGATTGTGAGCCCGCCACCCGTGTTCTGGGCTGTTACACCCAGCAAGGATGTTGCCTGACTGGCATAGATTTTCCCGACATTTGGATTAATTCCGCCCGTGATCGTATTCCAGATCGTGATGACCCGCAAGCCAGCACGTGTATTATAATCCTCGGTTTTAGCAATGAACTGTTTAAGCAAAGTCTCATCAGACCAGGTATTTGGATAGGTGTAACCATAGCCAGAAGGGCCGGAAATCAGATTGTCGTTTTTGGTAGAGGTCTGCCAGTAATAGTTCAGGGCAGCAGGCATGGCATCCAGCATGGCTGGCGACACAGTCCATCCCATCGGGACCTTGCCCCTGTCCGGGTTGTTCCAAAGTTTACGCATCAGATGTTCTGTGTATTGTAAATTGTCTCCGTCACTCAATATAAATGCAACGTAGATTTTGTTTTTAAGCGCTGGTTTTGGAGGGATTGGCTTTATATTGACGATTCTTGAGGTGCCGCTATGAAAAGTCAGGTTAGAACACCAATCGCTAGCAATGGTTGCGATCCCATACTTCGACGCCCGTTCTATGCCCGGTGCTTCTTGTGGCCACCAGCCCATGAAACTTGCACCGGGGGACATGGTGGATAGAAATTTGTTGAGCAATTCACTTTCACCTGCTACTTTGGGATCAAGCCAGATCACGGCAGCACTCAATGCTACTGCATATTCACGCAGGGCTGCTTTATGAGCGTTGGGGTTTAGTCCGATTAACAAACGGTGATCTAGATGTGGCCAATAGGTATCATATAGCGATTGATACACGTCCAGCTTGCTGGCAAATTTTCCCTGCAAATCAAGTAAAACTGGTAAATTGTAAGGAGCTGCTGTTAATTTGGATAACAGTAAGGGGGAGGCAATCAGTGCGCCTTTACCTTTTGCAAGTACGGTGGCCAGGTTGACGGTATGTATTTGGGCAGGATCGTAGACAATTAAACCTGAAATTTCACTGCGATATTTGGCAATCAGGTCCCATTTGTCCGCGGCTTCAGTCCAACTTAAACCCAATGATTGTAGCCAGGTATATGGTCCTTCAGCGAAAGCGTCTCCCTCATAGGAGAAAATACGTGGTTTCGTTTGATTTACAATGCCTTTCAAAGAAGCAAACAGGTACATTTCTGCTGCAGTATACGGAGAGTTTTGACGGAGCGTAATTAAATCTTGCCTTTGTGCAGGTGCAGGGAAAGATGGAAGCAACTGACCGGCCGGCCATTTGATCTGGGCCATGCAGGGTATAACCAACAATTGGAACAACAGGAAGCACGTAGCTTTAATTTTAAGCAATCTAATCTGTTTTATCATTGGTGATCATAGAAATGGGTTCGATGGAGGATTAATGCTAAACATATCCTCTCCTGAATAAAACCCATTGCTAAAAGTATAGAGAGTCTTAAAATCTTCAGGTAGTTTGAGGTTCATTTTCTGTTCGAAATGAGCTATCTCAGCAGCCGATGCACCGGCATTGAGATCAATTCCCAATTGTGCATTATTTGTTGTTAATCGTTTTATAATGTCCTCGATTTCGTGCATATTTAAATATAGCTACTTTCTGCAATTGTTTATCGCATTCTACATTACAGGGTAGATGATCAGCAAGGTTTCGTTTGATTTAAAGAATTAATTGGTACAAATAGGCCCTTTATAACATTATAAAATACCTCATCAAAATGAACGGTTTAAAAAAACATCGTGGTTTAAAGAGATACTACAAAGACCTTTTGGTTAGAGATTTAAAAAATAAGCGCGAGTTATTCATTAGATCTCCTCTTTATCGAATCCCACTGGTATTTTAATACCTTTATTAAAAGTAAATCATGAAATTGCTATCTGTACAACAGCTCTATTCGGGTCTTCTAAATGTAATTAAGAGGTTTCCGCTCCAATTTACTTGCGCAGTTGCCGCCACCATCTGCTGGTGTCTCTATATTTATTTTTCTGACGGTAGGCAGGGAGTGCATGAAGATGTAAGAGACAACCTAATCAAAGGCATACTGATTTCAAACCTGGCGCTTGCATTGTTGTTGGCCTCAGATTTATTTGCTGAGGTAAATAACTTTACCCTTGCTAAGAAATGGCTTCTACGTATAGCTGGCTTGGGATTTTGCACATTGCTGTTCTTTATTTTGTCGCCCACAGATCATATTTCCGACATTTACCGGATTGCATTGTTTGCTTTTGCATTCCATTTGCTGATAGCCTTTGCTCCTTTTATTGGTAAAGACGGTATCGGCGGATTCTGGCAATTTAATAAAATACTATTTCTACGTTTTTTGACGTCCGCGCTTTACTCGGCCGTATTGTATGTTGGCCTTGCCATTGCGCTTACTGCTGTAAGGGGACTTTTTAGCATTGAAATTGAATGGAAAGCCTACATGGTTTTATTTGCTATCATTACTGCTGGTTTTAATACCATCTTCTTTTTAGCAGGCATTCCCGTAGATATCCACCTCTTGAGTGAGGACCATAGTTATCCAAAAGGGCTAAAAATATTCACCCAGTTTGTGCTGATTCCTTTGATGAGTATATACCTGGTTATTTTATTGGTTTACGAGCTGAAGATCATACTAATCTGGGAGTTGCCAAAAGGTCTGGTATCCAGCCTTATTTTAGGTTATGCTGTATTTGGTATTTTGTCCCTGTTGCTGGTATATCCAATTAAAGACTCAGAAGGAAATGGCTGGATCAGGTTGTTTTCACGGTTCTTCTATTTTATGATGATTCCGCTGGTCTTTCTGCTCATACTTGCGGTATGGAGGCGGGTGGGTCACTACGGCATTACGGAAAGCCGCTATATTCTTATCATCCTGGCCTTATGGTTGGCCGGGATTACGATATATTTTCTGACAAGCAAAAAGGAAAACATCAAGGCGATACCTGTCAGTTTGTGTATCCTTGCATTGCTGGCCATATATGGGCCTCAGAGCGCTTTTTCCGTTTCAAAAAACTCCCAATTGTCCAGGCTCAGGAAAATTATGGCTTCAGGAAATGGCAAGGATCAGGAGGAAGGTACTTCTGTGATCAGGTATCTGGTGCGTGCGCATGGCCTGAAGTCACTCCAGCCTTTTACAACCAAAAATCTGGATGCGATCAACCATAAAATTGATCAGCAAAATTTTAATGACTATGCCCAACAGGAAATGAAGGTCGATACTGCTTTGGCCATTTTAAAAGTTAAGGATGGAACGGGCCATTCTTCGGGTATCACGATGAAATTTATAAACGACGGTAATGAGATTTTAAAGGTTAGTGGTTACGATTATGTGATGGAACTAAACAACTATCCACAATCTAAGGAATTTAAGATAGAAGGTGTTTTGGTTAAAACCAATAGCAATGGCGGAAATCTGAGCGTGATGGCTGATGACAAAGCCTTATTGGACATCAAGATGTACAGCGTTTTCAAAAAGGCTATAGTACTGTATCAAAAGGGTGGCTTAAAGCCAGCACGATCTACTGAGGGCTATTATTATCCTGCAGAATTGATGCGATTCAGCAAGATTGCTGGTCAATACGAATATACAGTTGTCGTTACTTCTATGGATGCAACTTATAGTGATTATGAGGGTGGGAACTGGACCAACTCGACGGCTTATTTGTTGGTTAAAAAGCTTTGAAGTTGAAAGGCTATTTTCTAGAAGCAAACAAACATGGCAGTTAAGAGATGAAAACAATTATTATCGTTTTGGGAGTTCTGATATTTGGCGTAATAGCCGGGCTGGTATATTTTGCCTCTGGTATAAGCGCAGTATATCCGCCCATCAAGAGCTATGATTTTGATGGCGTAGAATATTCTATCAAACAATCGATAGAGGAAATTGTCGCTGGTGATTCCACGCTATCCTTTAAAATGACAGATATTACTGGATATGAAGAGCCGTACAAATATTACGGTAGCTTTTCTGTTAAAAGGGGAAGGCATCAGTATCTTTTCGATATCAAATATCAAACTGCTGCAAAGTTTTTGGGAAATGATAAGTATACCGAATTGTCGTTAATCCGTGCATTTGATGAGTCCAATAAAACGGGGGGATATTCTAAAGAAGACAAAAATGTCAGTGGTATGTTGATTCTCTTTGAGGAAGTTTTAATTAAAAAGCTAATCCCCAATCTAGATGTTTCATATGATAATTACAAGTAAAGGCTATCTCACTCACCGGGATTGGTCTCTCACTGCTCCTTAATTATATCCATAGTTTGAATGCTGAAATTCTTGAGCCCGTCTCAGTGAAAATTGCCTTTAATACATAATTAATTTCACTTTCATTCGCTATTAATTGACGAAGTGATGCGATCTAAAGCTCAATTGAAGCCTTGGAAAGACAAATACATTGCAGTATGACTATGGAAAAACCTCTATTTAATATAGTTAAGCACGCTTAGCAAATGCAATTGCCTCTTTAAAAGATTCGATTATTTGCTGATTGTCTCTTCTTAACAACGTTGGATTAACCTTAATCTTTACAAAACCATCTGCCTTTGGCAGACCGAAGATGATATTATGCACTCCCCGCAATCGCGTATTTAATTTGACAGGATCAATGTCACTGGCGATCGTGACGTTAAATTGATTGGTACCGTTTGGAACCTGGCTAATTTTAAGCCCCTTCAGTTGAGTGAACTGTTCAAAAAGGCTCGAGGATTTGACTTTAATCTGCTTCATCACATCGTCAATGGTATTTAAATGATGTAAAGCTATAGCTGCGCTCGGCCAGTTGGTGAAAATTCCACCACCATGAATTTTGATCAGGTGGTGCATTTGGTCGATCACAACCTGGTCTCCGCATAAAACAGCACCTCCTGTAGCGCCCAGGTATTTGTACAAGCACATATATACGGTGTCAAAATACATTGCATATTCCTTAACTGTGGCATTTGTAAATGCTGTTGCCATGTGCAGCCTGGCACCATCAAGGTGCATCTTATACCCTTTTTCTTTACAGTAAGCCGAGATTTTTTTAATTTCTTCCAGCGGAAATGCCTGGCTATCGCATCTTCTTACTGGCGTTTCTATAGATACTGCCCCAATCCCAGCAACGAACGCCTCTCCTTCCTGATGATATTTGATGGCTTTTTGGAGTTCTTCGAGGGTGAATTCCGCTCTTCCTTCGCCTAACGGAATTAGTCTTTTGTTGAACAAAGTTTGAGCAGCATCTCCCTCATCTCTATATACATGACTGGTTTCCTGTACAAAAGCTTTGGTATTGGCCCCAGATAAAACACTAATGGCCAACTGGTTGGCTAGGGTACCTGTGGGCAAATAGACCGCAGCTTCTTTTCCTGTTATTTCGATGAACTTCTTCAACAGTTGTTCTATTGCACCTCCTTCTCCATAACTGTCTCTTTCTATGGAATTACTGGTTTGTATTTCCTGGAGTTTATTAATAAAATCTTCAGGCTTGTAAAAAATACCATCGTTGATAAAATAGACTGCTTCACTATCTTTTGATGGCATTGCTTTTTCTGTCGCAAACGCGCTTATTGCCGTAGCTGATGCAATGAGCGGCAAGGCTGATATCGATGAAAGTTTTAAGAAATCACGACGTTTAAAGGTAGACATTGGGTATTCTAGGTTAGGAATTCTTGTTATTGTCGACAGGATGAAGATAGAGATCCTGTTGTGGGAAAGGAACAATAATTTTGTTTGTCCGCAGGGCTTGTGTGATGGAAATGATCAGCTCACTTTTAATCTTCCCGCTCTCGCCAAGGTCTTTGGTCCAGAAAAATATTTTCAGCCCAATGGAACTGTCGCCAAACTGTTCATATAAAACACTTGGAGCTGGGTTTTTCATGATATGCTCGGCTTCATCCAATACGCTGCTCAAGACTTGTCTGGCTTTTTCGAGATCAGTATCATAAGCAAGCCCCAGCGTGATGGTCATCCGCTTCCTGCGCCCGCCCATCGTCCAATTGGTCAGGTGCGCATTCAATAGATCACCGTTTGGCAGGACGACATCTGCGCCATCCCAGGTTGAAATGATGCTACTGCGAAAACCGATGGATTTCATCGTGCCGCCCTGACCGTCTACCTCGATCACATCACCCACATTCACGGGTTTCTCAAACGCAATAATCAGTCCACTGACGAGGTTATTGACCAGCGTCTGGAGGCCAAAACCGATGCCAACACCCAGCGCCCCAAGGACAATGGTGATGCGGTCGACCGGAATGCCCGTGGCTGCGATTGCAAGAAAGAGGCCCATGCTCAGGATAAAAATCCTGATCAATAAAAGCCAGCTCCCCAGTCCTCGTTCTTTCTGATGGTCCTTGTCGGTCCTGATGTGCCTGTCTGAGGCAAAGAAAGAGACAATTTTAGATACCGCAACCGAGATGCCCATGATCACGACAAACAGCAGCAAACTGTTGATGCTAAAGGTATAATCGCCAAGTGTGCGTTGCTGGGAGAGGAAATCCTGCACTGGTCCAGATACATAGTCAAAGCCTGCAAAATTTCTCCCAAAAAGAATCGCCCAGCCAAATACCAGTAGCGCATAAAATATTGGAGGCACTTTGTTGCCCAGTTTATCGAAGTTTAAATAAAAAAGTTTAGGGTCCTGCCGGGTGTACACATTAAAAGCCAGGTACAGGCCTTCGTTGATCAGCCGCACTGTCCAAAGAAAAAGTATGGCTACCACCACATTGAGAAAACCAGTGATCAGCAATGCCTTGGACAGGTTATATCTACCAAATAAATTGGCCATTGCAGAGCCTAGTTCCAGAAAGGCCATCAAACCTATGGCGACCAGGATCAGCCGTTCGCGAAGTTCCTTTCTGCGGCCATACAGCAAAATGATGACCCCGGCCAATATACCAGCAAGGGCGGTAAATAACATCAGCCAGCGCTCACCGCGCGAGGCTTGTAAAATTAGGTTATCCAGTGAAGCAATCAGGAAAAATCCGACCATCGACAGCCAAACTTTCATCCAGTAACTAGTAATGAATCCCCGGAATAAAATACTCAGGCTTATGCTTGCGGCTGTCCACAAAATCACGTTAAAAAGAAAAGGTGGTGAAAAAAAGATGAACTGAAAAAGACTGATCACAATCAGGACCGCAGCAGCGACAGGATTTTTCAGGACAAGTTGCCCCTCATAATTCCCAGAAAGCAGGCCATCCCGATGGTAGATGGATCTCAGCGATCGAAGATAAAAGCAAGAGGCCACCATAAGGATCACCATAATAATGACTTTGGCAAGGTTGTTCTGCAAATAAAATAGCAGCGTGAGCTTGCCCTTGGCTATCGCCTGACCGAGGATTTCGGGGAAGGGACGGGAATAGCTGAGTGGCTCCCACAGGTTGTTAAATTCACGGTTAAACATACCAACAGCCATTTTTCGCTGGTATAAAGCGATCTCTTCCAGACTGGCCTGAATGTTCAACACCTGCAGGTTTACTTCATCCAGCAAGTGCTGGGTAGTCATGGCGGTTTGCTTTAGGGCACTGTCTATAGGATGGGTCTCTAATGAAACCATTCTGATCTGCTGGATGTATCCGGAAAGCACCACAGAATCGACAGGGAATTTAAATAAGTCCGGCAAACTCAGCAGGGAATCGAGCTGGTAACGAAAGCTGCTTAGGTCCTGCCGGTACCTGTCAAGCCTTACTTTTCGAGCAGTAGCTGTACTGAGCAACTCATTTAATACCTTCTCTGTTGCGGTTAAGTTTCTGAAAGTCTGGGCAGAGCCTTTGGCAGTCAATACCCCATCTTCCGCCACCAAAAAATCTTTCCGGATCTGTGCAAGTTCGGCTTTGGTCCCGGCGGTGTCTACGCCTGCGTTTAGATAAATTTTCGCGCTTTGCATGGTTCGTTTGACCTGCTCAAAAATCTTTACCTGCGACATTGCCGCTTTGTCGGCCTCAAATTCTGCTCTACTTTCTGTAGAAGAACGACGCGCAAAGCGTTGCATCTTTTCTACAAAGCCAGGCTTGATGCTATCCTTGCCTTGAACCACTTTAACGGTATCCGTCTGGGCCTGCAAGTCTAGCCAGCTTCCAGATGTAAGCATCAAAAGGAGAAGAATCCAGGTGATTCGTTTCATATACGCTATAAAGGCTAAAAGTTTGGAGCTGGTGTCCATAAAAAGCAGGGTAGATTTACAAAAGGTAAGATAGGAAATATTGCATAATCTGTGAAAATTTGCTAGATTTAATAGTATGAAAATAACAAGCTTCTTTTTTACTGCCTCGATCCTATTAGCTGCGACTAGTGTGGTGAGTGCTCAGGATAAAACAGACAGTATAAAAGTGATTTATGAGTCGCAAAATACTGGTCATCAGACCGAGAGCCCGGAATATTATGTTGACAGTGTTTTACTAAAAGGCGTTTTTATCGAGGCATTTAAGCCAACCGATATTGAAAAGATCAATGTGGAGAACAAAGGGAAAGGCAAAATCTATATCACATTAAAGAAGGATGTGCCCTACAACTTTGTTAGCCTTCAGTCCTTAAGTAACAGATATTTGAAAAACAAGGAAACCAATGCCCTGCTTTACACTGTAGATGGAAAGTTGGTCACAGCGGCCGAGTCGTTAATTAATGAAAAAGATATACTTAGTGTTAGTATTGCATCCGACCAGGCTATATCAAGTCTACCTGGGGGAAAAGTAACGATCCTGAAGGTATTGACCAAATCTAAACTGAACATTGATAATGCAAATAGGACCTATATCAGGGGTAATACATCCGGATCACGTTAATATGATTAGTCGACTTCCGGCATCGATTGCATAGATTTTTAAGCCAACTTACGCCGGCTTAGCCGTATAAATCGCTAATATCGCCGCTATGATAAAATCATTCGCCTTATTAGTGCTCGCACTTATCTTTTCTTCCTCAGCTGTATTTAGCCAGCCTATGCCGCAGCTGGGCATCGCTTCTTCAATGGAAAATGATGCCATACTCTATGAGTCAGGATTTCGGCTGATTGGTGAGACGGTTGGCAAGCTGCTTTCTCCTAAGATAAGCAATGAACAGATTCTTCAAAATAGGTCTTCTTTAAAACAAATGCATTGCCAGGTCTATATGTGCAACAGTTTTTTTCCGGGGGACCTGAAAATTGCCGGAGATGAGGTAGATGAATTGCGGGTGCTAACTTATGCCGATACCGTGTTCAGCAGAGCTGCTCAATTGGGCATTGAAGCGATTGTACTCGGCAGTGGGGGTTCAAGAAAATTACCGGAAGGCTATGATGTGCAAAAAGCAGAGGCAGCATTTACCAAATTAGCCGGAAAGATGGCAGTTTTGGCCAAGCCTTATGGTGTGAAGATCTTCCTGGAGGCGCTGAACAGTACAGAGACCAATTTTATCACTACTTTACAGCAAGCCGCCAGGATCGTCAGAGCGGTCAATCATCCCAATTTCCGGTTGAACGCAGACATCTATCACATGTTGAAAGAAAACGAGTCGCCACAACACATTGTTGATGCAGGTAATCTCATCGAATACTGCGAAATTGCAGAGAAAGAAGAAAGAACTTATCCTGGTTTTAAAGGAGATGACTTTGTCCCCTACCTTAAAGCCTTAAAAAAGATAAAGTATAGCGGACATATATTTATTGAGGGGCGCTGGACAGATTTAAAAGTCGAGGCCCCTCTGGCAAAAGCTTACCTGGAAAAACAATTAAAACTGGCTTACCAGGATTAGTTGGACGGGCCGGCAGGATCTATCCACATCATTTCCCACTGATGCCCGTCAAGATCGGTAAAACTGCGGCCATACATCCAGCCGTAATCGGTTGGCTCTTTTGATGGTCCAGCCCCTGCTGCCAGTGCTTTTTCAAATATCTCGTCGACTTTTTCTTTGCTCTCCACCGATACGCAGTTCAGCACCTCGGTAGTTTTCGTAGCATCAGCAATTTCTTTATTTGTAAATGTTTTGAAAAATGGTTCGGTAACCAGCATAAAGTAAATGACGTCGCTCACGACCATGCAGCCTGCCATTTCATTGGTAAATTGCGTATTGAAACTGTAGCCTAAAGTTTCAAAAAATGCAATGGACTTGCCTAAGTCCTTCACGGGTAAATTCACAAAGATTTGAGTTGCCATATTTTTTAGTTTTTTTTGATTGATGATCAAAGATAATGGTTACAATAACGACAAGGACTGTGCAAAAGCGACAAATTACGGGGGTAATTGGGACTGTTATTCTAAATCGCATTTGGGTTTGACTTTGTAAGGGGCTTTGCGAAGGCAGATATTTATCTTTATTAATATTTTCAATAATGAAATATTCAACACTCAATTACTCACTTGCAGTAGTAATGCTGCTAAGCTTGTCTTGCAATGAATCATCGAATAGAGATGATAAAGTTGATTTTAAAGCGGTTTCCAAATCATTTGTTCTGGAGTTACCAAAGCTACATTTGCCTTATTCGGGAATTTGTGGCCAACCTGTTAAGCCATCTTTATATGCTGGTATCAAACAAATTGCGGATAGTTTGCCAGGGGATTTGAGTTTTGTCTCGATTGTCAGGGTCGCTAATACGCGCCAGTTTATTGTTGATAATAATGGAAGAATAAAGCCAAGTATATCTTCTAAATAACAACCAATGTTGACCTCGTTAATCGCCCGTAGAAGAGCTGACCTAACTACACCTTTTTACACTTAATCAGAAAAAAAGGTTGATTTTCACTAATTTCTGTGATTTCAAATAGTCCTGCCGCTGTAAATTCTGACCTTATTGAATCCTCATCGTAGAAAAACAGCTGAACTCCATCAATTATTTCATAGCGGTCCTTGCTGATCAATTTGCCTTGTCCGTAGGTATGGGCTGTCTTTGAAATAGCCGTAAAGACCATGTAGCCATTTTTTGAAAGCTGGTTGTAGCAGTCCAGTATTAGTTTTTTCCTTTCCGCACTGTCCAGTAGATGAATCAAGGCGTAGCAAAATATCCCGTCATATTGGTCTTGATCGAATGGCATATCAGTTACAGAACCATGGTAAATGACCATATCTTTTCCGTAGTGCTTTTCTGCCATTTCAATCGCGGTTTTTGAGATCTCAATTCCGGTTACCCTGATCCCGCTTTCTCTGAATATTTGCGCATTACGGCCATAACCAATTCCGGGTATCAGGATATTTTCAATTGATTGCTGAACAAAAAAATCCCTGGCCAGTATAGCAGATTTTGAGGGCTCAAAGCCCCACATCGCCTGTTTTTCGTTAAATGCTGATTCCCAAAATTCCCCTAGCTGCGCCATCCATACCGTCGCCTGGCCGCATTCCGGATCGTCTTCATTATATGCTAAAACACGAAAACCATTTGATTCAAGCTGTAAACGGTATTCATCCTTATCTAAGGAAGCGTGATAAAGATTTTCTCCGCCATTCATTCCCCAGGCTTCCCCAGAAGTTTTATCTGAAGTAAATAACAACACGCCATTGGGATTCAGGTGCTTCTTGAAAATATCAAACATACCCCGCTGGTCCTCTGGGGGCAGATGAAAAAAGCTATGCCATGCAATAATCGCATCAAACTTTTTGTCGAGAGCGAGTTGCCGCATATCTGCTTGCACAAAATTCTGCAGAGGAAGATTGGTCCTGGCGATTTCCAGCATGCGATGACTACCGTCAGCTCCTGTAACATGCATTCCTTGATTTACGAGATAATTCATAATGGGCATCCCTGTACCGCAACCCAGATCCAGAACGCTTGCGCCCTTCCCTGCTATTTCGATTAACTTATCCAGATAGGCCTTTTCCGTCAATTGCTGATCTCGGTTTTCAAAAAACCAGTTTGCAATGATATTATAAGTTTTAAATACGTTATTTTTTTCGTTTTTCATTCCTAGACAAATGATTTACTATATGAATGCGAGCACGATAGACATCAGTTCTCATTCACTACAACCTCTCCCCAGGGTTCGAGGTATTGTAAATTACCGTTGATGTTTTTGTAGGGCAAATAATATAGTTCGATTGAATCGTCGTAAATCGCTTTTACTTTTGCAACTACCACACTAATACCTTCCGGATACGTCGGGTTTGTTACTATTGCATCGTAAACAATGGAATAGGCGGATATAGATCTCGAAGCAAGCTTAGCATTAAAATCTGTTTGAATGCTATTGATAAGCTCATCACCCGGCGGGAAATCGTTGTTCTCCTGAACCAATCGCTGACTGATTTTTCCGTTATAGTCCATGCTGACACCAAATGGATGAAATTCATTTTGCGCTTTAAGTAGCGCTTTTGCTATTGAATAGCTGTAATTTAAAAGCTCTGTGACTTGAATGGGAATAGAATCCATAAGAATATTGTTGTGTGTCTAAGATAGGAGTTCAACCGGATAAAACGCACTCATACTAGAATGGATGTTATTTTCAGGTCTGAAGCTGTTCGTCTTGACCCCTTTCTGCGATTTGCCAGACGCTCGACCGCCAGCCCGGCGACATCTTAGAGTATGTTTCTTAAACTTTAATCACTGCGTAGTACTTTTCAACTCCCGGTTTCAGCCACATCTCCCGCATAGGGATTGGGTCCAGACCGCTTAAGTCGAGTTGTTCGAAAAACCGGTGATCTTCATAAAGCTTCAGGCTTCCAGTACCTTTCTCGTGCTCAGTCATCCTACCCTCCATGGCTAGAATGCCGATATATGATCCACTTTCATCGTTTTGAAAGGATTGATAAAACTGATCTACTGGCTTCCAGGGACCGGATTCTGAAATGCTTAATTCGACGATTGTCTCGCCATCTGTAGTACATACTTTTCCGGTGATGGACCGGTCATCCTGTTGAAGAAACTCCAGCCTTATATCCTCCATGAAATGAGGCAGATGCCAAAGATCAATCGCATGTTGACGGGCCTCATGATGGGTAGAAGCAACTACCAGTGGATATACCGCTGCATGAGGATGACGTATCGTTAACCCTGGTCTCGGAACCACATATAATGAGAATACCAGTTCCTGGTAAGGGCCGACAGGACTTTCAGTAAAATCAAACAAGGTAATGCCCAACAGTGCAGATCCATGGTGCGGCTCCACAGGCTCCAATCCTTTTGGCAAGAGTTTTCTTGCGGTGTCCAAAGGCAATTCAAACAGACAATTGATTTCGTCTGAAATAACATATTCAACTACATTTATCATTATTGTGATTTTAAAACTTCTGAAAGATTTTGGGCAACAAAGTCGAGTTGATCTATGGTGTGCTCGGAGGAAACAGACAAGCGCAAACGTGCTTTTCCTTTTGATACCGCGGGGTAATTTACCGGTTGAAGAAAAATTCCCCGCACGCGAAGCGCTTTGGCAACATCAAAGACCTTATTATCATCGTATACCATGATTGGCATAACTGGCGATGTTGAGTGGCCGATATCGATCCCTTCTGCTAAAAGCCTGCTTTGCAAATGCGCGACATTACTCCATAAGGTCTTACGTATCTCTGGATGAGCGATCACATACTCCAGGGATGCCAACACGCCAGCAGTTACCGCTGGTGGAAGGGTGCAAGAGAAAAAACGCGATCGACCGTAAGCCTCAATGTACTCGATAAATGCCGCATCACCGCAAACATATCCACCGATCCCTCCTAGCGCCTTCGAAAAAGTGCCCATTTGAAAATCAACAGCCTCTTCGAGTCCAAAGTGCTCGACGATACCGCGACCGTTTTCACCGCAGATAAACCCGGAATGTGCTTCGTCGATCATGATCCGGGCACCGTATTTTTTGGATACAGCGATAATTTCCGGCAGTTGACAAAAATCGCCATCCATTGAATAAATTCCTTCTACAATTACCAATTTCCGGCCTGGTATATCTTTGATTTTTCGCTCCAGATCGCTGGCATTGTTATGTCTGAAGAATATGGTTTTTGCCTTCGACAAGATTGCGCCATCGATGATAGATGCATGTGAAAACTGATCGATAAAAATGGTATCGCCCGAACGCATGAGTCCCGATATGATCCCCAGATTGGCGGCATAACCAGAATTGAACGTAATGCAAGCTTCTTTCTTTTTGAATGCCGCAAGGGAGCGTTCCAGTTGCCTGTGTATTTCGAACATGCCGCTGAGGATTGGTCCGCCAGAAGCACCAAGGCCGTACTGCTCTATGGCCTGAATGGCGGCACGTTTGACGACTTCTGAATTTGCCATACCCAAATAATTGTAGGAGGAAAAATTAAGCAGGCCGTGTTGTTCCTCACCGAGGTTGGTATTGATGGAGATTAGGGTGCCGGGTGCCGAAGTTAACGGTTCACGATAAATGTGAAAAGCTCCGGGATAAGCATGGCTCCACCATTTCTGGAAGGCATTGATCGTTTCATAAACGTCGTCCCCCGCTCCGAAATAAAAATTACTAAAATCATAATTACGGAAATCCTCGAATCCCGTAGCATCTGTGGTGGTGGTGGCCATGAAGTATCCCTTTAGCGTTATCGGAGCGTAAGGTACTTAAATAATCCAGTTGTCATTAACAATTTAGTACCTTGTGTTGGCTAATATTTAACGCTTGCAAAAACACCGTACAAGCCATGATATTGAATGAGCCAATAGCAAAACAAGAAAATGATCAAAAAAGCAATCATATTGGGTTCTACTGCCGGCATTGGTGAAGAATTGGCCAGAAAGCTGGCAGAAAATGGCTTTATGGTAGGGGTAACCGGAAGAAGAGCAGAACGGCTGGAGCTACTTAAGTTGGAGAATCCAGATGCGTTTCGCACCAAATACTTAGATATCAGCGACCTCAGTACCCTGGCTAAAAATCTGGATGAGTTGACGTTAGAACTGGGTGGCCTTGATCTGCTGGTGATCAGTTCAGCGATTTATGAATATAGCGACGCTCTGGATTTCGAGAGCGAGAAACGGGTCATAGATGTGAATGTATTAGGATTCACCAGGGCGGCAGACTGGGCTTTCCACTTTTTTAGTAAGCAAAACCATGGACAGATCGCGGCCATTACCTCTATTAGCGGGTTGAGGGGAAGTGCAATGGCTTCCGCTTACTCAGCATCCAAGGCATTTCAGATCAACTATTTGCAGGCATTGCGACAAAGAGCAGTCCAGTTAGCGCTGCCCATTGCCATTACAGACATACGACCTGGTACCATTGATACGAATATGGCCAAAGATAAGACGGGTATTTTTGGTAAATCATCTGCAAGAGAAACAGCCACACAGATATACCGTGCCATTAAATACAAACGAAAAATGGTCTACGTGACCAAACGGTGGGTGGTAGCAGGTTTCGCGTTAAGGTTGATCCCTGCTTTCATCTATAATAAAATGAAAGTATAGCTAGATGAGATTTACAAGTCTATGTATCCTTCTTTGTAGTTTATGTTATACGCGAGTTTGTGCTCAATCGCCAATAGTCCCTTCGAAAAAAGACACCTTAAAGGGGAGCATAACGAGTGACCGGGTCTGGTGGGATCTTCATCATTATGCATTGACAATCCAGCCTGATTTCGATCGCAAGTTTATTTCAGGATCAAATGAAATCACCTTTAAGGTTGTAACAACAAATAAGGATAGATTTATGCAAATTGATTTGCAGCAGCCGATGCACATAGACAGCGCACGCTACGGTCAGCAATCACTTGAAGTACAGCAGAATGGAGACGTCTGGTTCCTCAAATTTCCCATATTAAAACTACATTCCATATATCGTGTTAAAATCTATTACTCAGGAAAACCTAAGGAATCTTTCAACCCCCCATGGGATGGCGGAGTTTCCTGGACACTAGATTCTTTAGGAAGGCCATGGATCACAACAGGAGTGCAAAATGTGGGCGCCAGCGTATGGTTTCCCTGTAAGGAACATCAAAGTGATGAACCAAACAACGGTACTTCAATGTCCATTATAGTTCCAGATACATTGGTTGGTGTTGGGAATGGCAGGCTGATTAAAAAAATCGTTCATCAAAATAAGACCGCAACCTACACATGGGAAGTAAAAAATCCAATTAACCACTACGGATTAGCCCTTTATATTGGCAAATATGTGGAGCTGAAGGAAGGGTATGAAGGCGAACTGGGAATGCTCAACACAGATTATTGGGTGATGGATTATCATGCCGAAAAAGTTCATTCCTACCTGAAAAAAGAAGTTGATAGAACGCTCAGGACATTTGAGTATTGGTTTGGTCCCTACCCTTTTTATAAGGACAGTTTTAAAATGGTGGAAGCGCCTTACCCGGGCATGGAGCACCAAAGTGCGATCGCATATGGGAATGGTTTTAAATTTGGCAGGGTGAAAACAAATAACCTGGGCTACTGGGATTTGAAAACTGACCGCCTTGTCGTTCATGAAATTGCTCATGAATGGTTTGGAAATAGCATAACTACCAATGACGTAACAGATCAGTGGATTCATGAAGGTTTTGCTGGCTTCGCCGAAGAACTTTTTATTGAACAACAATACGGCAAAAAAGCAGCAAAGGAATTTTTTGAGGCAAGAACAACCGGTAGAACTAAAAACACTGAGACTTTGATCAGGCGGTACGGAATATTTGAATCTGGCGGCTCTTACGTGTATTTAAGAGGCTGGAAGTTGATCCATATGCTTCGGAAGATTATAGATAACGATGCTAAGTTTCGCCATATACTAAGAAGTGTGTGCCGGGAATTCCATCATAAAAATATCAATTCAATCGAAATGGAGCGGTATATCACTAAATTGAGTGGCAAAAATCTCGCTCCTGTATTCAATCAATTTTTACGCAATAAAGGAGTCCCGGTCTTCGAATTTCAACTTTCAGGAAATGAAATGCGTTATAGATATAGTAATTGTGTCTCCGGTTTTACGATGCCTCTGAAAACAAACCTAACTGAAAATAAATGGCTCGTTCCGGATACGAAGTGGAAGCGCATAAAGTTGTCAAGTCCAATTGAATTTCCACTAACGATAGATTCAGATTTTTATGTAGAGCTGAAATCAATTGTAAAAAATGAGCCATAGATAAAAACAACCCCTCATCAAACAAACTGTCGCCATGCTTGTTATCGATGTAATCTTCAAACCGATATACATTGACAGAAAAACGAGCTAACCCTTCCGGCAAGGGAATGAACACGCCTAAGATCTTATTGATTTTGGGTCTTTCCATTTTGCTGATTGCCGAGGGCTTTTTTGGTTACCGCCTGCACCAGCTTTCGGAAGAACAAGAGAAGCTAAAGCATGACTATGCCGAGATGAACAACATTATGCTGGGCTTGTTTTCCATAGAGCAGTGGCAAGGCAAGATTGAAAACATCATTGAACTACAGTCAAAGAGATTGGACATTAGCCGTAAACAGAAAAAAGAACTGCAAAAGGAAATCGAAGGGGTGATTATAGCGCTGATCGATAAGGCGGAGGCATTGGTAACCGAACCGAAAAAGAAATCCATCAGGGGAAAACTGGTTAAGTTTGCAGTGAAGAATTTTGTTAAGGTCGATACCATCAAGAAAAAAGTGCCGGGCATCGCAAAGACCATCATGAACAAGGTAGACAATCCTGCTATGAAAAAACAGCTCGGATCAATGGCTATGGACAAATTGCACAAGATGGAAGAAACTGACTTTATAGACAGCACCCTTACTTCCAATGCCAAAAAAATCGGCGCTGTATATGGCAAATATAAGGTATCCAACCGAAAGGATTTCAATCACAAGGTAAGAGCAGAGCTTAGACAAATAAAGGACGCCACGTATACCTATAGCATAGCCATGCTTGGCGGCATTATCGTATTCTTGCTGGCATGGTGGACCTTTAGAAAACGTGAAACCCTGCACGCCACCCTGTTTATTCTATCGCTGATTTTCGCGTTTATTTTACTCGGTGTGGGGCTTACCGCCTCGATGATTGAAGTTGATGCACGAATAAGTGAGCTCGATTTTGTATTGCTAGGCGAACACATTACCTTCCGCGATCAGGTCCTGTTTTTTCAAAGCAAAAGCATTTTAGATGTGGTAATGATCTTGATTAGCGGAACAGCTATTGATTCGATACTTGTGGGCGTACTAATCTTGATTTTCAGCATCTTGTTCCCGGTCATGAAACTCAGCTCAACCGGCATTCACCTACTGGGTAAGAAAAGCATGGCCGAAAACAAAGTCGTCAAATACTTTGCTTTCCAATCCGGAAAATGGAGCATGGCCGACGTTATCGTGATTGCCATCCTCATGGCCTATATTGGGCTAAATGGATTGTTGGAAACGCAGCTAAAAGAGCTGGACATTCAGGCTACTTCGCTCACATTGATCTCTACCCACAATACGGCCCTGCAACCGGGTTATATTATATTCATCGCATTTGTGCTTTTCGGACTGGTCCTTTCTACCATCCTCAAATTTATCAGTCCCCATGATTCCCACTAATACCGACCGCAACTTTAACATTTCAAAGAAAACCACGATGAATCAACCTGCAAAAAAAGCGACTCTTGCCAATATCTTCCTGATTCTAGGCCTTGGCATAGTGCTAGCCGCAGAGTGCTATTGCGGTTACCAGTTGCATAAGCTCTCTGGCGAACAGGAGCGACTAAAGGAAGACTACGCGATGTTTAATAACATTACATTTGGGGTTTTCTCTGTAGATCTCTGGCGCGAAAAAATAGCGGGTATCATTACCAAAGAAATTAAGGAGTTTAAAATAACTGACGAACAGAAAAAGGAAATGCGCAAGCAGGTGGAGAAACAACTTCACGGTATGGTAGATCAGGTTGTCAATGAGTTTAATAAACCACAAAAAGGTATTGGCGGCAAACTAAAAAAATTCGCATTTAAGCAGTTCGTAGATCCTAAGGAATTGCATGCACAGGTACCCTCTTTCGCGAGAACCATTATGGCCAGGCTCAACAGTCCGAGAGCTACCAAAAAATTAAAGGGCATTGCAACCAGCAAGTTTGAGGAACTGGCCGAGCAAACTTACGACAGCACGGAGACAGCCAATATAAAAATGACGAAGTATTTGTTCAAAAAACATGGCGTAAAAGACGGTACGACCTTCAACAAACACCTCGAGACCCGCCTGGAAAATATCAGAAAGGTAACTTACAACTATGCTTATGCCATGCTGGGTTGTGTGGGTTTTGCCGTTTTGATTTGGCTCATCTTGCGGAAAAAAGCACACCTGCATACGTCCTTATTCGTGATGTCACTCCTCTTTGCCCTGGCCTTGCTGGTGGTTGGTGTGACCGTATCAATCATTGAAGTGGATGCGCGACTGAGTTCTCTGGAAATCTTTTTGATGGGAGAAAAACTCACTTTTAACAACCAGGTGCTCTTTTTCCAAAGTAAAAGCATCTATGGCATCGCTGAGGTTTTGATTCAGCAACCCAAGCCGGATTCGATTACCGTAGGAATCCTGATTATATTATTCGTTATTATCCTGCCTATTCTTAGAATGACTGCAAGAGGTATACACTTACTTTGTAAACCTGCACTGGCTGAAAATGGAGTCGTCAGGTATCTTGCTTTTGATTCTGGTAAATGGGACATGGCAGATGTTATGGTTGTAGGTATTGCCATGACGTATATCGGGCTGAACGGTATCCTGAAAAGCCAGCTTACCGACCTGAATATAAAAAATGAGTTCTTGTCCACCACAACAGTCAATTACACCTCACTACAACCGGGATATATCATCTTCGTCGGATACGTAATTTTCGCCTTCAATCTCTCCTATTTCCTGAAGAAGATTATTTCCGCTCGGTGTGAATTGTAACAGAGTTTGAGCAACATTTACTTAGGTCGGGCAGCTGATTATTTGCTAAATGAATAAATAATTGTATATTTAGTGCAAGCAATTGCCTTTAAATTTTTTAAGCAGCTGTGGCAAGCCTAAATTTTAAAAACTACCCATGAGATACAAATTGACACTCTCTCTGCTTTCTGCGTTATTCTTCATTTTATCCTGTTCTAAAACAAATGATGCTGATGACAATAACGTTGGTCCATGTCTGCCATTAACTTTGTTAACCAGGGTTAGCGGGACAACAACCCTAGGTGACACCGGCGGCAGCAGGACAGTAGACATGATTTTTAGTTATGACGAAGGTAATCATCTGATTCGAATCAAGGATGGTCAAAAAACAGCTAAATTCACCTATTATAGTGGTCCGGGGTACCTGGTCGAATATTTAGACAGCACCACTTCTGTAATCAAAAAACAGGTGTTACAGCTGCAGGAGTTTGCTCCCTTTGAAAAGCCCCTGAAGGTATTGGAATCGCATTACGAAGGTGATCAGTTGGTTTTTCAATCGACTAACAAATACACTTATGTAAACGACCTGATCTCTAACGTGCAGCGTACTTCGGGCAACACTGTCGTCATACAGCAATACACGTTTAAGAACGGTAACATAGCGACCTTCGACAACGGCAGCGGGACAATCTATAGCTATAAGTATGACAATAAGCGAAATCCTTTTGCTGACAGGTTTTTAAAATTCAATATGGGTCCTATTGACTTTGCCTCCGAGAATTCCCCGACCGAAATTGAGGAGAATGTAAATGGTGTTAAGAAAATCAGCATAAGGGTTTACACCTATAACCAGAATGGTTATCCGACAAGGGTGAGGTCAGTGAGCAGCGACGGAACAGTCATTCTCGATTATAAATTCGAGTACGGAATTTTTCCGGTTGGCTGCTATTAACTAATTGCTGTTGAATATCACCCGCGAGATTTCGTATCATCATCAACTGTTAAATGCTTTTATGGAAAAATGCTTAAAAGTGCATCTTGTTGATGTAACCGAATAAACAATCAGCACATCAACTTATGAAAAATCAACATATCCTGTTAGCTTCCTTATCCGCAATCGGTATGTTAATCTTGTCCTGCCAGCAAGAGAAGCCAAAAGAGAAAGTAATTAACCTTGAAAAAGCAGCCCGATATCGGGCAATCTCTGGTAAGGATACCGCATGGCTAGCCATAGATACGTCAAACAAAATCATCGAAGGTCAGCTGACCTTCAGTTATCCGGATAAAAAAGAAAGATATGATGGTAAATTCAAAGGTGAAATGTATGGCGATACACTTAGAGGTCACTGGGATTTTAAAATCAATAAAGTTGAAAAATGGAACAGAAATCCCGTTGCTTTTCTAAAAAGGGAGGGCAAACTGACCATGGGTGTAGGCCAGTTTATGCTGATCATGGGCTCTGCACATTTCGATAACCTGGTACCGATTGACTATGACAAAGGTAGATTCGTTTTCGAAAAAGAAGCGAATCCATAATCGCTTACTCCTGGTCTAAATATTTTCTGATCTCCGATTCTATCTTACTGCAGGAAAGCAGCCATGGCTTTTTTGTAATATTGACAGCTACGGTATCACCGGATATGCTGTAGTTTCCAGCGAGATCAAAACCTTTTGCCGTAAATGAAAATGAGCCGGCAGAGGTATCGCCCTGATAGATGCCGTTTGTCTGGGACTCAATGGCGGCCTTTAACTGGCTGACCATCTCGTCTTTTGGTTTAGGATATTCAATTGAAAAATTACACATGATGAAAAGGTTTAATGTCGTTTCGCAATGCCTTTGCTACTCCTTTAATAAAAAAATAATTTACTGTGCCACCGATAACCCCGCCAACAATTGGAATCAGTCGCTGGGAAGTCTTGGCACCCAACGTAAGCAATAGCCTTTCAGCTACTTCTTCCATGATATTTTTGCTGATAGCCAACTTGGTATCTGCCTTTACTGAAGTGGCTACAATTCTGAAAAAGTCTTCAAACCGGACCTGATAACTGCCTGTTCTGTCGTAAGAAATGGCCAGAGTGACCCTAAACTGTTGTGTAATCAGATTGATTACATCCAGTGGAATACCAATCAGCAATGTGCTGATTCCTCCAACGCCGGTAATTAAACCCGAACCGGCTGCCATCAAAGCGCATTGATTGATAAACTTATCAATTCCCATTTCATCGACGCCCTTTTTAATTCCAACCTGGTCAATGCGGCTGAATATCTGTTTGAATCCACCTTCCGAAAGGCGCTTCACACCCTGCCTAAAATTAGATCCGATCTTTTGTGAAATCAATCCGCTAAATGCTGGTTTATTCATGTTGATATTTTTTACTCAAACATATAAGGCTACAACCATGCCAGAGATACAGATCTATAAAGATTGGCAATAGGAACAGTTGTTTTACTGCCTCGGTGTAATGCGAATCAGCATATCAGGCTTATTTAGCAACACATAAACTGCGCCATCAGGCCCCGTTTTTATATCCCTGACCCTGCCGTAGCCTTTAAAGATGAGTTCTCTTGATACGATCTGTTCTTTATCCAGCACCAGTCTTTGCAGCTCCTCAAAAGCAAGCGCACCTACAAAAAGATTGTTCCTCCATTTGGGAAACAACGGACTGGTACAAAACTCGATCGGACAAACCGCTATTGACGGCGTCCATTGGGTTACAGGTTGTTCCATACCCTCCTGGTGATCTTTATCGGATACTTTGGCGCCACTGTAATCAATGCCATAGGTAATCACTGGCCAACCATAATTGGCTCCCTTTTTAAGGATATTTAATTCATCACCTCCACGTGGGCCATGTTCTGTGGCCCAGATTACACCAGTAACCGGATGCTGTGCCATTCCCTCTACGTTGCGGTTGCCAATAGAAAATATGGCGGGTAAAGCTTTTGGATCATTCACAAATGGATTGGACTTGGGAATGGAGCCGTCCGCATTGATGCGGAAGACTTTTCCGGTAGGTACATGCAGGTCCTGAGAGGCCATCGCCCTGCCCATATCCCCAATGGAAAAGTATAAAAAACCCTGCTTGTCAAACAAAAACCGGCAGCCCCAGCGGTCACCACCACTCCATTTTAAAGAATCTGCCACCTCAAAAAGTGTCTGTTGCTCTACCCAATCGTGTCCTTTTACCTTGCCACGGATAATCCTCGTCATGCCCTTAGCCGATTTGTCTTGATTATCGCCATTTGTGTGACTGTAAGCCAGGTATACCCAGCCATTGCTGGCATATTTAGGGTCCAAAGCAATATCCATCAAACCTGCCGTACTACTTAGCAAATAAGGTTGAGGAATGCCTCTTATCGGTTCAGGATCCAGTTTGCCGTTAACCAGCCACCTGAGCCGCCCGGGTTTCTCCGTGATCAGCGCTTTCTTTTTATCCACAAACTCAATTCCCCAGGGTGTTTGAAGGTCTTCCGTCACCAGTTGTTCGACATTAAGCGTATAATCTTTTGTCATTACCGTAGCGGGTATGGTCTTCCGTGCATTAGGTTTATTGTTCTGAGCGGAAATAATGAAGTTTACTATTGATTTGATTTCCTCATCTTTCAAGACCTTACCCCAGCCGATCATTTCTGTTTTTGGAACCCCTTCTTTGATGGTCTTAAAAATATCATCGCCAGAAGATCCGTGCAGCCAGTTCTTTTTGATTAGTGCACTGCCAGAGTTGCCCTCCAGGTTTGCACCATGACAACCCGCACAATATTGCTTATACAACTGAGCGCCTTGTTGCCCAAATGAGGGCATAGCAGACAACAACAAAACACTGCAGGTCAAATGGAAAGATTTTCGGAAAAAGGGTAGAAACATCGGTTTGAGCTTATGCTATATAAATTTAGTATAAAAAGCAGCATTCATGCTATAGAATGATACGCTAATTCAAAAGCCTTAGTGTATTTCGTACGCAAAAGCCTCTATTTTGAGATCAAAGACCGCATTTAATACACGAAGTCTTTAAAAAAACACTTTGCGACCGTAATATATACGGTAAATCCCCATGAAAACAGGAATATTCACCAAATAAGGGACAGGTAAAAAATTAAAGATTTAAACACCAGAGATTTATACCGTTAGTCAACTAAAATAATTCTCAATGGAAATCCAAGCTTTCAGCGCATTGCATCCCCGACCAGATTGGTATAAAGAATTGCTGAGCAACCGAAATAGTAAACTGCTTAGATCTATGCTGGAACCACCAGCGGGTTCTGGATACAAGGTCATGGCAAACGAAATTATGCAAAACGTTAAAACCCTTCAGCAAGAAGGACTTTACCATGCGCAAACAGCCCCTGCTCTTTATCTTTATGAAAGGGAAACGGACGGCCGCAGCCAGTTTGGTGTATGGACAATCACTAGCTTAGAAGAATTCAGCAAGGGTAATATCATTACACATGAGGATACGCTAAGTGACCGTGAAAAACGGTTAAGTACCTATCGGCAGCAAGTCGGACTGGAAGCCAGCCCGGTACTCATGACCTACCCTAGAGACATGAAAGTCAATCAGCTGATCGAGCAGGCCAGTATTCGTGTGCCTTTGCAGGTCGACTGTTGCAACGGACACACCCATCGCATCTGGGCGATCACCGACAGCGAGACGATCGGACAATTTACGAGCGCTTTTCGGGTTATTAAAAACGCGTATGTTGCCGATGGTCACCACCGGCTTGCAGCGGCGCTAAGCCTGCACAACAGCGATCAACCGCAATGGATCAGTACCTTGTACGTTTCGGCCGGACAGCTTAGCTGCAATGCCTTTCACCGAATGATTCTGACCTATAGCCCAACATCCGAATCTACATTGTTCAACAAGTTGAGCAGCCTGTTTTCAATTGAGCCTGTTAGTGATAACCAGCCTTTCCGACCGGCAAAAGCAGGTTGCTTTGGTTTGCTTTACAAAAGGCAGTGGTACCGCCTGGACTTAAAAGCCAGTTCAGTTCATGACAGCATTCCTGATGTCAGCCTCTTGCAAGACCATATTCTCGAGCCAATATTCGGAATCAATGATCCCCGCAGCGATCACAGGCTAAGTTGCTGGCACAATGAGCAGTGGGGACAATTGCTGCAAGAAAGCGCAGAACATCCCAACAGTATCGTTTTTACCCTTTACCCAATCGGCGCGGCTGAACTGATGTGCCTCGCTACTGCCAAAGTAAAGTTGCCACCAAAATCAACCTACATACAGCCAAAAGTTCCCTACGGATTGCTTCTATACTCTTCAAAAACTGAACTACATGCCCTACATAAACCTGATCTATCCTAAAATGAAAAACATGCCCGATACTCAAGACTTGCTTGCCATTGCAGCACTTAGCATTGTTCTCACAGTATTGCTCCTAAGGGCCAGGAGCAAACGAAGCCCGAGACATGAAGACGACGACTATACCCATTGGATTTAAGTATGACGGGCTTTACAACCTAAAGGCCGTTTCAATCTTCTCTTCCGAAATAACAAACATACTTTGTAATGAACTCATGTGCGGCACCTCTGACAGCTTTTCTTTGAGAAACTTATTGTAAGCATCCATATCCTGACAGACCACTTTAAGGATATAATCTCTATCGCCACTCATCTGAAAACATTCCATAACTTCCTCAAAAGGAACCACCTGATCACGAAACTCACGAAGTGCATTTTTATGATAGCTGCTCAGTCTCACAGTCACAAACACGGTCAGTGCGCGCATGATCTTTCGTTGGTCCAACTGGGTTATATAACCTCTAATGACGCCAGAATCTTCCAGTTTTCTCACCCTGGCTTGTATAGCTGACAAAGATTTGTGGGTGCGGGCAGCAATCTCTTTATGCGTCAACCGCGCATTTTTCTGGATTAAGTTCAAGATTGCAAGATCCGTCGCATCCAAACCATTCAGCATCATAATGCGGTTTTCCCCTTCCTGGTAACAGTTACTTGTTTCATACGAGTTATATATAAGTTAGTCGTACAAAGTTACCCAAGATAAAGCATAGCCGTAAATGCCAGCCGCAAAAAAATATAGAATAGCTAACCGCTACACCTTATCAGCTTCAGATAAAAAACATCTCATCTTCAACAGCCTGGCTGTCAGACGGGCTGCTTTTAAACAAATAAACGACCGGTATGATTAGCGCGATCAGTAAAAAAGCAATTAAAATACGGTTCAGTTTCATAGCAAATGTCATAATACCTCACCGGGGACTCGGCTGGTCTGCTTTTACAAAGATGGAAATACAATGTAAACAGCAGGTTAACATGAAATGAAGTCTTAATAATGAATCAATTATAGGGTATTAACGAATTTCGTAAATGCTGAAATATAAAGATTAGGTTCTTCCCCCATGGAGGTGAAGCATTCAAGATGATTACAGTCCCATGTGACCATTTTAGAATCAGGATTTTTAGAAAGAAAATCCTTGTAATCTTCCGTTTTGGTAACGACATCTTTAAGCCCTGAAAAAATCAAAATGGGCTTATTGATATTCCTGGTATTGGAATCTGCATATTTGCGCGCATTTTGTGGAAGTAGAGCCTCCCTATTTTTTAAGCTTGCGATCCTGTCAACCACAAGTTTTGGATTAATCACAAAAGAGTCTAAAATCAATCCTTTAATTGCTTTTGTGCAATCGACATTTATTCGGGAAATAATTGTTCCCATTGACATGCCGTATAGTACAATCGATTTTGGTCTGAATTTGTTCTCGACAAATGCTATCGTTTTCTTTAAATCTTCCGCAAACTCATTGTAGTACATCATATTCGGATTTATTTTGAAATCAGTGCTTTCTCCAAAACCACGATAGTCGTATAATACAATATTATATCCCCTGTCATAAAATGCCTTGGCCTGACCCAGCGCGTTCGCCATGTTACCTGCATCCGGACCGGAAATGATGATGAAAGGTTTGTTTAGATCTTTTTGCAAACAAATCCAGGAATTCAGTGTCACAGAATCGTTTACCTTGATTTTATAGGTTTCGTAATTAATACCAATCGCATCAGGTTTGATGACATATTGCTTTTGGGGATTGATAGCATAGGCGGATACGCAGCAAAGATTGATGAAAAGACCTATTAGAAAGACAAATCGAAATTTACACATACCGTTGATAATTGATTAATGTAGGCCTTTTGTACAATTAATCCAAATGGGCGAGGAATTCTAAATAGCTGATCGAAACTAAGATTTTGACCTCTTTCTTGAACTGAAAAAGTTAAAGTATACAGAGAGCCCTACCGAAACGGCGAAACAAACCGCCGTAAGCCAGTCGATTAAATTGGAGTCAATGTCCATTCCTGAAACTTTATCTGCAAAGTATTTAATAAAAGAGCCCGGAAGATTCTGTTCCCCAAGCTGTTCTTTGATTTGCCATTGCCAATCCGTCACCGGACAATAACCAATGCCATACCAAATGCCCAGAATGAGCCAGCATCCTGCAGTGATGCATATAACTACAAAATGTGCCCTTCTTGTCTTTCGCCAGATCCAGCCCAGCAGGTTAAAGCCGATGATGACTAAGTGTATAGCGGTAAACAGAAAATCCAATAACTGAAGATTCGACATGTGCTAAAGATGCTAAAAATTGAAACAATAAAGTGATCTAAGTTGTTGCTAATCTAGACCAAAGTATAATTATGTATCTGCTTCACAGTTGGATACATTAAAGATCTTTAATTCAAAACTACTGGATATGATACTGCAATCGCTATTAGAAGAATTCGAACAAGAGACCGCCAGCACACGCAAATTGCTACAAGCCGTTCCGAAAAAGGATCTTGGCTATAAACCATCTGAAATTTCCTGGACCATGGGTCAGCTTGCCCAGCATATCGCTACCATTTATTACTGGTACGTCGGCACACTTACAAAAGATGTTTACGATATGTCGGCCGACCACCTGGAGCGTGGGGACGTCAATGACATTAAAGCTACTCTGGAACTGTTTGAGCGGAATGTTGAATTAGCCAGGGCAGCTTTAAAATCACTAACTGAGGAAAAACTGAAAGAAAACTGGACCATGACCGTCGGCGAAAAGGTGGTACTCGGACCCATGCCAAGAGGTGCTGTCTCCCGTGGATTTCTGTTCAACCACATTTACCACCATCGCGGAGAAATGATTGTTTACCTGCGTGCTACAGGAAATAAAGTACCTGGATTATATGGTCCAACTTATGAAGCCAGCCAGCAAAATTAAAGGGTAGGAAAGTAGGCCCTATGCTCGGTTACCCGATGATCTGGAAACTTAGACCGGAACGTATATCCGGGTATTAGGAGACTGGAGAATTTGAGTTGCTCACCGTTGTGCAGGGTAATCACAAACACTTCAGATTCTCGCCACAAACTTCGGCTGTTGTGCATTCCATATGCTTCAATCCTGATGATGTCCTGTTTGCTATATTTAATTTTTTCTTCATATGTGCCAAAGGTAAAATCATCATGTCCTCTTGATAGTTGGAGATATTTGTCTTTGTCGGCCGACAAATAATTAAAATAAAGATAGATCAGCGGACTAAACAGGAAAAGGAAAAATCCCATGAGGATGACCGGTGTTTGGAAACTAAAACCTTCCGGATGATCTGCAAATTTCAGGAGACACATCACCGGGATCACACACATCATAAAAAATAAGAACCTATAGTATTTTGCTATATTATTCACGTTTACAGTGTACTCAAAAGGATTTGTTCGGAAATGGATCTCCGGACTAAAGGTAAACCCATATTTTTCAGAAAAATCCAGCTGCCCCTTCTGCTCGAAATATCTTGACACCCACTGACAAACCTCTTCAATGGTCTCCACAGTTTTGAGGTATACCTTTTTGTTATAAGCCAGGTAGTAAAGTGAAAATTTCCCTGAAAAATAAGGACCCGCTTTTAGATAAGTTCCATTCGGATATTCTATGGTTACCGACGGACAAGTGAGCTCAATTGAGGCCAGACTCCTTTCTGTATTCCAAGGATAATTTTTTATTAGTGCTACCGTTTCTTCCAGATTGCGTGATGCAATCTCATGAAATTCTCCTTTCTCGCTTCTTTTATATTGGACCTTAGAAATTAACTGCATGATGGTTTGTATTGGTGTATCAGCGCCAAAAGATAAGAGTAAAGTCTTATTATTGCCATAATAGTCAAGTGTTTTTATTTTTTTCAGTTTCCTGCGGTATCTTTCAGGCCCTGAATTGAAAATTTCTGATCACACCAAATGTTTAAAACACTAGCCAACATCATTTTCTCCACCCGGACAATGGGCGCGATGCTCTTAATTTATGCTTTTTCCATGGCCATGGCTACTTTTGTAGAAAATGACTATGGAACACCGGTAGCCAAAGCCTTAATCTACGATTGCTGGTGGTTTGAATTGGTTATGGTAATCCTGATTATCAATTTCATCGGCAACATCAAAAGGTACCAGTTAACCCAGCGTAAAAAATGGCCTTTGCTTCTGTTCCACCTGGCCTTTGTGGTGATTTTTATTGGTGGATTCATCACCAGGTACATTAGTTTTGAAGGCTCTATGCACATTCGTGAAGGCGAAGCGAGCAGTGACGTGGTATCTGATGCTACCTTTTTCAAGGTACAGATCGGAAAAGGAGAACAGATATTGGCTTATGATGACGTGCGCGCGATTTTGATTTCGAATAGAATTCCAAGCTACCTAAAGCCCTTCAAAAAGACCTTTAAGTCGGAATATGAATTCCAGGGAGAACGAATTAAATTGAAGGTAATTGACTTTTATCCAAGAGCACAGGATTCCTTGGTTCGTGAACCATCGGGTAAACCAACCCTGCATGTGGTAGTTTTGGAAAACGGCAAACGGGTCAATAAATACATCCCAGCGGGGACTGTCCAGCTGGTAAACAATATGATCATCAGCTTTAACAAGCCTACACCTGGCGCAATTAATATCGACAACACCAGTGGAAGCTACCAGATTTCCTCTCCATATGAGGGCAATTACATGATTATGGCGACTCAGGAACGAAAAGTGGTGACAGGGAATGACCTGCCCCAACCTTTCAACCAGAGAAGCCTATATACTTACGGCGACCTCGCATTCGTCGTTCCAGAGCCTGCAGTTAATGGTCATATCATATATTTCGAAGGTGATAAACGCACACACGAGAACGATCTTGACCTGGTAAAAGTAGAAGTGACTACGCCAACTGCGGTTGACACTGTTTCTTTTTACGGCGGGAAAGGGATGACCAATTTCCAGCACCAAAGTGAAATTGGCGGACTGAAGATCGCAATGGCTTATGGTTCCAAAATTTACAAAACGCCTTTTGCACTTAAACTGGCGCACTTTAAAATGGAAAAATACCCTGGCAGCAATAGTCCTGCGGCCTACTCCTCTGATGTGATCATTCAGGATGGAAACTCAGAAACACCTTATAAAATTTTCATGAACCATGTTTTAGACCATTCTGGGTACAGGTTCTTCCAGTCGAGCTTTGATGAGGACGAAAAGGGGACGATTTTATCTGTAAATCATGATGAACTGGGAACAAATGTGACCTATATCGGTTATGCCATGCTGTTCATGGGCTTATTTATCACTTTGTTTTGGAAAGGAACACATTTCTATAAGCTAAATGAACAACTGAAGGCGCTTGCCAAGTCTAAGGCACTGCTCCTGCTGTTGTGCTTTCTCCCTGCCGGAGCTGCTTTTAGTCAGGAGATCGACATGCACGGTAAAGACGGATCGCAACCCCATGTGCACCAACCTGGCGATGGGCATGAACATGTCGCCCCACCTGCAGATTCCCCTGCCCGTCCCTACAAACCAGTAGAAAATGCAAACGGAGCTCAATTTGCGGCAGCCTTAAAAATAGACCCAAAACATGCGGATCAATTCGGACACCTGCTTGTCCAGAACATTGATGGCCGGATTGAACCGGTAAATACCATGGCTCTGGAAATCCTAAGAAAATTGCATGGCAAAGATCGTTTTTACACCTTAAATGCCAATCAGTTTTTCCTCTCGATGTCCACCAGCCCCTTCATCTGGATCAACGTTCCGATCTTTAAAGTCAACACCAAAGGTGGGAAGGATATCCTGAAAGCTGTAAATGCTACATCTGAAGGTTATACTTCCATGGTAAACCTGATCAGGATGCACGATGACGGCAGTGCCGAATTTGTACTGAAAGACGACTACATGAAAGCTTTTGCTAAAAAGGCATCAGAACAAAACAACTACGACAAGGATCTGATCGAATTAAACGACAAGCTAGAAGCCATGGGCCAGCTGCTTACTGGCCGTTACCTCCGTATTTTTCCAATAGTTGGCGATAAAAACAACACCTGGGAAGCGATGTCTGCCATCAAAATGGACACAACAGCGGCGCCTAATGCATTTGACCGTTACGTAACTGCGGTCAACCAGGCACAGGCCTCAGGCAATTGGCAGGCAGCAAACACGGAATTGCAAAGCATCAGCGATGCCCAACAAAAATATGGTAAGGAGATTGTACCATCGGAAACCAAAGTTGCCATGGAGATCAGCTATAACTCCTGGAACCTGTTTTTAAACCTGATGATTTGCTACGCACTTTTAGGCACACTGATCCTGGCATTGGCTTTTCTAAAGTTGTTTAAAACCTCCAAAATACTGAACAGATTTGTTTCGTTCGTGCTGGTGCTAATCACCATTGCCACTTTGCTTCAGGCTGTCGGCCTTGGCGTGCGCTGGTACATTTCTGGTCATGAGCCCTGGAGTAATGGCTATGAAGCGGTACTGTTTATCAGCTGGATTGGCGTAGTTTCAGGCCTATTGATGTACAGAAACAGCAATGCATTTATTCCAGCCGCAGGCTGTCTCGTTGCCGTGATCCTGATGGGCTTTGCGCACGGAGGTTCACAAATGAATCCCCAGATCACCATGCTTGTCCCGGTACTTAAATCCTACTGGCTGATGATCCATGTGGCGATCATCACCTCCAGTTATGGCTTCTTTGGCTTGAGTGCTTTGATCGGGGCTGTCGTACTGGTTCTTTTTATCATCGACAACGACAAAATTTCTGCAAAGGTGAAAGCATCTGTCGCCGAACTGGCCATTGTTAACGAAATGTCGCTCACAGTTGGCTTGTTCTTGCTGGCTGTCGGTACGTTTTTAGGTGGTATCTGGGCAAATGAAAGCTGGGGCCGTTATTGGAGCTGGGATCCGAAAGAAACCTGGGCCTTCATCTCGGTGATCATATATGCTTTTATACTACATGTTCGCCTGATACCCGGCCTCAGAAGTAAGTACTTGTTCAACTTGCTTTCTCTGCTCGGCTTCTCCACCATCATCATGACCTACTTCGGAGTAAATTATTACCTGACTGGTTTACATTCTTATGCTCAAGGTGATCCTGTTCCTATTCCTTCTTGGGTTTACATCACAATTTCAATGGTTTTTGTACTGGCTGTGATATCCTACATGAGGTTTAAATCAAGAAATAAAGAATTGAGAAGCCAGCGTTAGTTATAGTTTTGGGATTTTGCCACATATTAATATCTTCGCAAATCTTAAATTAACAAAACAGATGAAAAAATTATTCATTATTCTCTTATCAATTGGCAGCAGTTTGACTGCCTTCTCGCAACAAAAAGGCAAAGTTGAATTTGGCATCACGGCCGGACTCAATGCTGCCACCGCACAAAGTGGCACCAACACAAACAGCAAATCGCGCATTGGGTTCAATGCAGGTGCCTATGGCGATGTATTCTTTTCAGACAGCTGGAGTGTAAAAGTGAAACTTTCTTATGATCAGAAAGGCTGGAACGAAGGCTTTATTAAAAATCTGGATAATGGAGTTAGTTTTCAAACCGATTACAGGCTAGATTATTTGACGATACCTGTCATGGCCAACTGGCATTTTGGTAAAACAAAAAACTGGTATTTAAATTTTGGACCTTATGCAGGGATTTTATTAAGTGCCAAAGAAACGGCATTTGAGATAGACTTAAAAGATTTTATGCAAAGCACGGACATTGGCCTGGCGTTAGGAATAGGTGTCAAAATACCGATTGCTAACCGGTTAAAAATCCTTTTAGAACTAGACGGGCAATCTGGCTTCACAGACGTTTTCAAAGACAATACGGGCGACGCTATTAGAAATACCAGATCTAGCCTGAATACAGGTTTGGTGTTTGATCTTTAGAACCTTCCTAAAAATTCAGCAACAAAGCCGGCCATTTTATATTGGCCGGCTTTGTTGGTTTAACTAATACCTGCTAACAAGGCTTATGCACTACTCATCTACCCTTTTTGCTGGTAATGTTTGCTATGTTTTGAGTATGATTTGGTTATGTGTTGGTTAAGGTATAGCAAAGCTGGATCTTAACCAATACGTACTAACCCAAGGCTCAGCTAATTTTAATTAAATAATCCAAGAGACTGGCAGGGCTATACCTTTTGAGAAGACGGGAAGCGGCCATCTCAATGTACTACCTTAATAAGGTCAAATATTTAAAAAAATGCCCTTGATTTTATTTAAGTTTAGCCCACTTTAATTAAACAAAACAACATGACACGAGGCAGGAAAAATATCAGGTTCACATTCGGCATTTCCCTAGTAATTTTATTGATCAGTTCGGCAGCATCCTATATCAGCATCAACAATTTACTCGACAGCGAACGCTGGGTTGACCATACTTTTCAGGTAAAGGAGCGACTTGATTTTGTCATCTCAAGAATGAAGGACGCAGAAACTGGTCAGCGTGGTTATCTGCTCACCAATGATAAAGATTTTTTGCAGCCCTATACTGGCTCTGAACAGGAAGTTTTGGCCGCTGTAGACCAGGCAGAAACGCTAACCAGCGATAACGGCGCGCAACAAAAAGACTTCCCAAAACTTAGGTCGCTGATCGCACATAAGTACCGGATTATAAATGGTACGATTAAAGGCAAACAGCAAGGCGCACTGCTTTCAGCAGAAGTGATTGTGGAAGGCAAGCATGTCATGGACAGTATCCGCAACCAGATCAAAATCATGGAGCGCAGGGAAGACGCGTTGCTGAAACAGCGTCAGTCTGCAATGAATACTTTGGTCAGTTATACTCCTTATCTGGTCATTGCCGGGGCATTGATTTCCATGCTGCTTGCGATCTACTTTTACAAGCGCATTGCTGCTGATGTGAAAGAGAACAGCCGTTTGCAGGAACAGTTGAGAAAAAAAGAAGCAGACACCGAAAAGCAAATAGAGTTAATCAGAAACGCTGCAGAAAGCATAGCTAAAGGCAATTATGACAAACGGATAGATGAGGTATAGCCAATTTATACTTGGTAAAATTTTACACTAAAAACTGTTCCCTTACCAGCCTTGGATTCAACATTTAAACCGATCCCGTGATAGATGGCGATGCTCTTCACAATCGACAGTCCAAGTCCGTAACCCGCATTTTCGCTCAGATTTGTCTTACGGAAGCGGTCAAAAATGAACTGCAGTTCTTCTTCAGCAATCCCAACGCCGGTATCATTGATTTTGATTTCATAGCCTGAGGCGTCCCGATGGTCGGTAATATCAATACGCCCACCCGGAACATTATATTTGATGGCGTTGTTGATCAGATTGTAAAATAACTGGAACATCAGGCCCTGGTTTACCTGCTTTATGATCATTGTTCCGGAAAGGTTGATGTTCATTTGAATTCCTTTTTCGTTCGTTCTGTGGCCGATTTCTTCCTGAATATCGTTCAAGAGTTTCAGTGGATAAAGCTCATCACTTTTGGAGAACTGTTCATTTTCGATCCGGCTTATCAATAGCAGAGATGAAGAAATCTTTTTTAGACGATCGAGTGTCTTCATCATTCCGATAATACTCATGGCGGTAGTTTCGTTAATGCCTTCATCTGCAAGGAGATTTTCCATTTTGGTTTGCAGAATGCTTATAGGTGTCATTAGTTCATGAGAGGCATTGGCTGTAAATTCCCGTTCTTTCTCAAAGTCAATATTGATCTGTTCCATGAGGGCGATCAGGGACTGGTCGAGATACTTAAAGTCCTGTGTGGTTGTTTCAACGGGTAATGCGGTTTCTTTGAAAGGGAATTTTCGGTTAATCAGTTTAGAGTAGATGATTTTTTTCAGGGGACTGACCAGCACATTCGTTACGATAAGATCGGCAACAATAGTGAGCAAGATCAAGCCCAACAGCACATATAACGCTATGCGCTGCAATGGCTTGTTGTATTGATTGATACTTCCGGTCGTTTTGCCGATTTCCATCAGATATTTCCGGCCATTATTTTTGAAAGTATAACTTAGCACACGGTAGCTTAGGGTATCTTGTTCTACAATCCGCTGAACAGTCTCTATGGTATCGATTTCGTTAGGCCCCCTTTCCAACTGCAGTGAAATATATTCTTCCTTGAGCATGGTATAGCTCCCATAATTGTCATCACCCTGCAAATAAGATTCAATTCCGTTTTTACTGATGTTTTTCAGTACCTTCTTCTGCTGATCCTTCAGCGAATAATTGGTATATTCTGACGCAATACTGGCTACCAGAAAAGGCAACAATGCGGTAAATAGCAGCACCACGGCAATTTTGGATCCGGTAATAAAATAAATAAGTTTACTGGATAGCTTCATGATTTCCGGATTCTGTATCCCACTCCCCTTACGGTTTCAAGCCAGTCTGTGGGCGCTAAATTACCCAGTTTTTTGCGAATATTTTTAATGTGTGCATCAATGTAATTGGAATCGTAATCGTCGTCTGCAAAGGTACCCCAGATGTGCTCGCTAAGCTGCATTCTGGTGAGTACCCTGTTTTTATGAAGCAGAAGATAACTGAGCAGGTCAAATTCTTTTCGGGAAAGTTCGATTTGCTGTGTATCAAAACAAATAAAGCGGGTCTGCAGGTTTACGGTAAAGTCACCTAGAGAAATGGCTTCTTCATTAATATTGAACCTGCGCCGGGCGATGGCCTGCATACGTGACTGGAGCTCGAGCAGCGAAAAGGGTTTAGCCAGGTAATCGTCGGCCCCCAGATCGAGCCCTTTGATTCGGTCCTCCAGGTTCCCTCTTGCTGTAAGAATGATATAAGCCGCATCGGGATTGTGTTTTTTAGCTTTGGGTAATAGGGAAAGTCCGTCGCCGTCTGGCAGACCGAGATCAATCAGGATAAAATCATACTGATTTTCTTCGATACAGTCCGCCGCTTTTGCGACAGTATGTGCCAGGTCACAGACATAGAAGGCTTTCTTCAGGAATGTTTCCATTTCATAGGCCAATGTTTTTTCGTCTTCTACTATGAGTACTTTCATGGGGTCAGAATTGGTAGTAGAAACTTAAACTGAGGTATGACTGTTCTTTTTTTGCCTTCGTAACAGCTTTATTGCTGAGCAGGGAAAATTGGTAGGCCACTTCAGCAAGATAAGTGGACCGGCTATAACTAAGCGGAAGTTTGAAGTTGTATGTCAGCAGGTTGAAACTGGTTTTGGGTATAGTAATCGTCTCGGTTTTGCCGTTTCCATTTACTGCTCCATTTCCTTTACCATTATTGCGTTTGATTTTTTCCTGCTGATAGGTATCGAAAAAATGCTGGGTTCCACTGACAATTTCAATGGCAGGTTCTAAAGAGAGTTGATCGCTTTCGTCAAATACAGTACAAATGTCAATATTTTTGGAATTACTTAGACTGGCAAAAAAGTCGCGTTCTTGACCGAAAGCATAGTCTGCCGATAGCGCCGTTTTAAACCAGGGCCAGCTATAATTTGTTGTTAGATTGATCGTGTTTCCATTGGAGGCTTGGAGCAATGGTGAGTTTTTAGGGAATATAGACCTTGTATAACTAATATCCGTACTGAACCGCTCAGAGAAACTATGGTCGTAACCTATTCCGAGGTCGGTTTCTGATACACCACCCCCCATATTTAGCAGTTTATAGGCTCCAGCAGAAAAATAGATGCCAACAGGTAACCTGGCTGTTGCATTGATAAGCACATAAGGCAGCTTTTCTGCTGTAGACTGACCGTAATAATTGACGTTATTGCTGTATAGAGCAGCCAGAGTTACAGTGGTCTTTTGTTTTGCTTCTTCGATCTCCTGTGCATTTAGATGTCCGGTCCAAACCAGGGTTAGTATAAACGCAATAATCCTGCTAACAGCCAAACTAGTGCTTCTTGATTTTAGGGCGAACAATTTTGATGGGCTTAACTTTTGGTTTAACAATGGCTGGCTTTATTTGCTTCCTCGATTTAGGTACTTCTTTGATCTCAGGCTTTTTGCTCTTAACCGGATCCTGCCTCTGCATCTTATAGATATCGACTTTTCTTGCCGGATTGGCATGGGCTGAAACAACAGGCCAAAAAACCAGAAACAAAGCAATGCATATATATCTCATCAAAACTGCTGAATAAGAAATGTCCATTTGATAAATATAAAGAAAGTTTGCCTCTTTCGAGGCAAACAATCATCCTCCCTAAAACATCTCGATGTTTACATCTGCGCCACCAACATCCTGGTACAAAAGAAGTCATTGAACATGAAATTTAGATGAAATTCCATAAAAACAAATAAATCCAAAATTTCATGTGGTTTTCATGTTGCATATGGAGCTTTGACCCCTATCATACTAAAACCTATACTATGAAAAACAAATCTATGGACGCGGCACTTTTACTGGTGCTGCTAATTGTAGCCGGAATTGCAAGCTGCAAGAAAAATGAAAAACCAGAAGGCACTACCAAAGTGGAGATCCGGATGACAGATGCCCCAGGTGATTTTGATGCCATTAATTTAAATGTCAAATCTGTGGTCCTGCTGTCTGGCGGCAAGCCCTATACCTTCGATGTCACCCATGGCAGTTTTGACATACTTGATTTTAGAATCGGCACCAGCAATCCCGATATTTTGTTGGCCAGCGAAGACATGCCCTCGGGGGAGATTACCGAGGTAAGGCTGATTCTCAATGATTCAGGAAATTCAATTGTGGTACGTGGTGTTGAACAAGAACTAAAAACTCCAAGTGCCCAGAGCTCGGGTTGGAAAGTGAAACTGACCGACAATCCTGAACTGGTTCCTGGGGTGACTTATTCCCTACTCTTAGATTTTGATGCCGCTAAATCTATTGTGGCTACTGGCAATGGAAAGTACATTCTGAAACCTGTGGTAAGGGGAATTACTGTGGCAACATCCGGACTGATCTCCGGTACTGTCTTGCCACTGGCTGCGCATCCAGAGATTTTGGTAATCGCTGGGGCGGACACTGTGGGAACGATGGTTGACGCCTTTACCGGAAAGTTTACAGTTGGCGGCCTTGCTACAGGAACCTACCAGGTTAAAGTCTTTCCTATGGCAGGTTATAATACAGCCGAAATTACAAATGTCAAGGTAACGTCAGGTCAAAACGCAAATGTCGGGCTGATTACCTTGCAGTAAAGCGATCATTTTAACACATACAAATACAAATACCATGAAAAAGTTAGTTTTTATAATCCTGGTGGCCATTGCGGCCTTGAGTAGCAACAAGGTTGCAGCACAGGTAAGCGTTAATGTCAACATTGGTTCTCAACCACTTTGGGGGCCCACAGGATATGATCATGTAGATTATTATTACCTTCCGGAAATCGAAAGCTATTATTATGTTCCTGATAATCAGTTTATTTATTTAACAAACGGCAATTGGGTACGCTCTAACGGCGTTTCGCCGAGATACGTAGGTTACAACCTTTACCGTGGTTATAAAGTGGTGATCAATTCCCCTGAGCCGTACCGTTATTTCAGTACGCACAAGTTGAAATATGCGAAGTACAAAACGGTCCATACACAGCCGGCGATCAAGTACAGTAAAAACACGAAATATTACGTTGTTAAAGGACATCCTGGAAACAGCGGTAAGGCGCATTTTAAAAACGCGAGCTATTCTCCTAAAAGTAATGGTAAGGCCGGTGGCAAGGCGCATGGGGGTGGCAATGGAAAAGGCAAAGGTCACGGGAAGCACTAGTCTATCGCAGTTTTGCAGCGTTGAGCTGTGCCATAAATAAGGAGGATGGCTGTAGGTCAGATCGATTCTGTCCCTCCCATTCTCCATTATCTCTGCCTTTTAAGCGGCCTGTCAATTGTTTGCCCTTCAGACCAATTACGTAATTCTTGCCAGACACCCAGGGGTTTTGTATGGCCGCGCCTTGTGCAGAACAGTTCCAGATCACCTGTGTCACGCCTGCCCAACCATGTCCTGTACCCCAGTTGCCCCTGTCTTGTACATTGATCTCGCCATCTGTAATGATGTTGTCGTAGAGGGTGCCGGCAGACCAGCGGTGATGCGGACCGATATCCGCGTGTGTATTTGAAGATTTACAATTGTAAAACACATTCGGGCCGCACACTTTGGCGCCAGTTACATAATCGTGCCTACTTTCTGTAGTTTCCAGATTGGTAAACAGGTTTTGCTGACCGTCGTTGTTGAAGGAATAGCGCCGCCCGCCGATGATCTGCGACTTGGCATCGAAACAACCAGTTTGGGTCACCGTGATGTTCTTGGCACCCTGGCTCAGGCTCACACAGGAATATCCAAAGAAATGCGAACTCACGTTCCTTACCCAGCCATTTTCAATATGATTGAAGTTGACTGCAATCCAGCCATGATCCTCATCGGTGGCACTGGCATATTCAGATTCAAACCGGATCTGTTCTATACCTACTTCTTTGATCCTGCCGGGATAATCATATTTAAAAATAAAACCACCTCCATAGCTTTTATCCAAAGCCATTACTACCGGATTGTCGATAAATATTTGATTGCCGCGAATAGAAGTAATTTCCCGCTCAAAGCTCAGGTTGTACTCCTGTGCTGTCCATTGCTTAATGGCCTCTGTGCCCGAAGGAATCTGGTCCATCTTCAGGTCATGGATCCAATTGTCCGTGCCTGGCCGAAATAAGATAATCCGGTCACCTCTTTTATAGCCAACACTATTGCTGACCATAAACGATTTTGCGCCGGTTGGCACGTAGCTGTCAGTGATCGCTACGCGTGAATTTTTCGCCTCCTCAATTCTGCCCTTACCACCAACTTTGAGCAAAGTTCGCTGGCCTTTACCTGTAGCTACCAGCCTGGTTTCTTCCCCTTCACCACGTAAAACGATACCATCCGATGCAATGTTGATCGTTCCCGAAATACGATACTCCCCCTTTTTCAGCAACAAAGCACCCCGATAGCCTTTATCATCCGGTTGCTTCATCGAGAGTTCATTGATGGCGTTTTGGATCAGCTCAGTCGCATCTCCGTCAACTGGAGTTAAAGTTTTGGCGACAGCTATGTGGGGGATATCCCGAAGCCCGTGTTGATAGCCCACCAGGCTAAAGTCCGGAATGGTATTTCCCCTTTCATCTGGTATATAGGTGATGCTGCCGTTCTTGTTGACCTTTAAAAATCTGGAGGTCCAGGGATCATTACTTCCGGTAAAAGCTAAGGCGATGAGGCAAAGGGCTGTGGCTAAAACTATTTTAGAGGGACGTTTCATTAAGCACGAATGGTGTTATTTGGTTAGAGATTTATAGCGCAATAAAGCCTCAAGATAGTAATAATCCGCATAAGAAATTGGCACATCCACTTCACTGTTACTTGGTTTTGATCCAGTACTGTGATCCAAAATGAACCCTCTATTGCTACCATTACCTGATGTATATTTGGTACTCAGGCTGTACAACATGATGTCCGCTTTTTTCCTGTAGCGCTGCTCGTTTTTGCTGTACCCGCTTAGCTCGTACAAACCAGATGCGATAATCGCTGCTGCTGAGGCATCACGCGGCTCACTAGGAATGCCTGGGGCGTCAAAATCCCAATATGGAACGAGGTCTTTGGGCAAACGGGGATGATTCAGCAGGAAATCCGCGACATGCTCGGCCTGTTTCAGGTAAGCGGGGTCTCTTGTATACCGGTAACACATTGCATAGCCGTAGAGCGCCCAGGCCTGCCCTCTCGCCCAGGCAGACTCATGACTGTAGCCCTGATGGGTATTCTTTTTCAGTACGGCTCCTGTTTTGGGATCGTAGTCGATGACATGGTAAGAGCTAAAGTCCTTTCGGAAATGATTTTTTAAGGTGGTATTGGCATGACTTACAGCAATCTTAAAAAAAGAGGAGTCGCCCGACAACCGAGTCGCTTCAAAAAGCAGTTCCAGATTCATCATGTTATCGATGATCACCGGGTTTTGCCATTTATCCTGATTGTGGTCCCAGGACCGGATTACGCCGGTCACCGGACTGAAACGTTTCGACAAAGTAGTTGCCGATTCAATCAGGATTTGTTTATAACGCGGGTCTTTGGTGAGCCGGTAACCTGCACCAATGCTGCAGTAAATTTTGAAACCCATATCGTGTGTAATACCATTGGTTTTTTCCTTTTCGATGACTTCAGAATAGATTCTTGCCAGCTTCATCCAATCAGCATTGTGCGATTGCTCATACAAAAACCACAGTTCCCCGGCAAAGAAACCACTAGTCCAGTCTTTAGAAGCCACGAGTTTAAGTTTGCCCTGTTCGAGGGTTCTCGGAGATACCAGTTCCGGTTTCTTATTTTCAGCTTTACTGAGCGTGATCTCTTTTAGCAACAGCAAGGTTTGCGCTTCGGCCTGTTGAAAGGCTTTCCTGACATCCGGCTTTTGAGCCGAAGATGAATAATGCAGAAGGCTAAGTATTAACATCGCAAATAGTGATTTTTTCATTCTTTTTTTTGTTGATAAGCGTCTGTGTCCTGATTTATTGGCTGAACTCCAATTTTACAACCAGATCAACGGGTTTCTGATGGGTAAATTTCTGATGACTTCCTCTACTTTGGGATTGTGGTCCAACCGTTTCCAGGTTTGTAGCCATTGGCCCTGCTGAAAAGCGCCCGAACCAAATACTAAAAAAGGCTGTGCTACCGGCCAGTCGTTCCAATACATGACATCTGGTTTTAAAGGCCATTTGGATTTGTCGGCAACGAAAGGGTGCAGGTACTCGATCCCCTTCCGGATCGATCTGCCATCAGCAGTCTGGTAAGTCCAAAGATTATCTTGTGGTGTAGAAAGGATCTGACACAGCATGGTCATGGCATCGAGGTTGAAGATCGAGTAGCCATAGGGCTTTGTCCTGCTCAGTTCTTTCGGAAAACTGCCGTCTGCAGACATTTGCCCAGGCAAGAGAACGGTTTTGTAGCGCTCCCTGCAAAAAGTAAGTAAAGTGTCGTTTTGCGTGAGTTTGGCAAAGGAAGCAACTTGCATCACAAAACAAGTTCCGTGATTATTTAAAGCCTCCATTTCTGCCTTGCCATATGGATGTTTCATCAGCCAGTTGAGGTAACTGGCGAACCAGTTTTTGGCGGCCCCGGCGGTCTGAGGATCTAATGCTGCCTGCATTTTTAAAATACCTTGGGCCACTTCCATCAATTGTATGGTATCTATAATTCCAATGCCCCGACCGGTAAATCTGCCTTTGATGGCCTGAGCGAACTGCAGATTAGGGTTCATTAGGGTAGTTTTGTCAACAAACCAAGCCCGTATATGTATCATGGCCTGTTTCACATATCGCTGATTACCTGTCAGGTCATAGGCTGAAGCCAAGGCTCCTATAATTTTGCTAAAGCGGATCATCGCCAAACGGTGTGCTGTAAAGTTGTCCGGGTTGGTAAGGCCGTCTTTCTGAATGTACGGGCCATCCGGACTGGCCGGGTCTGGCCACCAGTAATCGCCTTCTGAAAAAAAGTCGTGTCTATTACCAGCACTGCGGGCAGAACTTTCTGCGGTGACAGTAATTGGTTTTTGATGCATCGCCCATCCTGCTTGCGTCATGATCATACTTTCCAGCACATTGCTGATTTCGGATCTAAAGGCATTTGTAGTATTATAAGTCGTGCTTTGATTGCCTTTGCTATTTTCGGCAGCAAGCGTTTCACGTTTCGTTTGTTTGATGGCGCAACCCGGCATTGCTGTCTGAATCGCACAAATTACAATACATGCAAAAAGTAGTTTATATCGACGCATTCTGCTCATTTTAATTGGATCAATTGTGTTGGCAAACCTTCAGATTTTACACTCGCCGTACTGGCTCCGTTATTGGTTCTGACACGTATTGTGGCTCGACCGTTATAAACACCAACCCTTCTCGAACCCCCAGACGTACCCTGATTGTCGATCAGTTGTCCGTCACCAGTAAGCCCGAAAGTCACAAAATTCAGGGCATCCAGGCAGAGTACATTATTGGCGTCCAACAGTTTAACTTGAATGGTAGTTAATCCATCTTCAGGTTTTAGGCTTTCCAATACCATTTTAGCTGGCTTACCCCATTTTGCAGTCTGGTAAATCTGTTCGATTTCGTCAGTGATGCTGGTTTTACCTTTTTTAGCAATTACTCTAAGTTGATTTTTGCCTTCACTGTATTGTACCTGCCAGCGCAGTCCCGCAGCGGGAAAATCCTTGCTGTTCCTTTTCCTGACACCCTGACTCTTCCCGTTGATAAACAACTCTGCTTCATCACAATTAGAGAAAACCTTAACCATTTTACTTTCATTGGCTTCGCCCCAGCGCACCGGCCAGGTATGTCCATAGATGTGCGCCATCAATGTGGCCGTCCAATAGGACTGAAATACATAAAAGGATTCTTTTTTGGTAAAATCACGCTCCACTACCCCTTTCTGGTTCATGTATGGAATCGGGTTTTCAGGTCTGATCGGTGTAGAAAAATCCTTGAAAGGCCAGTATGCCGCTCCTGTAAGCCAGGGCATGGTTTCCTGTTCCTTCAGGTGCCAGTCTATCAGGTTAACAATGTAACTTTCACTCCAGTCGCCATCTTTAGAAACCCGGGCGCCACCACCATATAAAGAGGCATCACCAGCGCGTTCGTCTGTACCATCGCCAGTTTTGATTTTAGACAAGGCATTGTCAGGTGTTTCAGAATGTCTACCGGCGTGACTGTCGCCGCCCCATTCCACATGCAAAAAATGCTTTACTTTTTTAAATTCCTGTTCAGAGGTCTCCTTGTATTCTGTGTAAATACCTCTATACCAGCCCGCCCAAATGGAAGGCGAGTAAACGTCTACGATATCCTTCGCGAAATCACAGCGCCTAATGCCTGTTTTTCTTGTTGAATCGAGCCGGTGACTAAGGTCATTCTGTTCCTTCATAAAGGCCCGGATTTTCTCCTTATCAAATTCAGGAAAATCTCCCGGCCAGTCGTTTTCATTTCCCAATCCCCAGATGATGATCGAGGGATGGTTGAAATGCTGTTCGATCATGTTCGTCATCATTCGTCTGGCCTGCGCCTTATAGGTCTCGCCGCCAAGGCCGCCACGACACCAGGGTTCTTCCTCCCAGACCAGTATACCCAAACTGTCGCAAAGGTTTAAGATGATCGAAGACTGCTGGTAATGGCCCAAACGGATGAAATTTATACCCATGTCCTTCATCATCTTCATTTCCGTCCGCATCAGGTCTTCTGTCATCGCCTGCGCTACACCAGCATGGTCTTCGTGACGGTGTGTCCCCCTAAGCAACAAGCGCTTACCGTTTAATTTAAAGGGCCCGTTGTCTACAAATTCAAAATTGCGGAAACCGATACGTTCAATGGTTTTACTTTCCTGAGCCCCCTGCTTCACTGTAAGTTCCAATGTGTACAACAAGGGGTGATCTGTGGACCACAGCGCAGGATTTTTGAGTTCTAAAGTCTTGATGCTGACATCATCCTGGAGGTTATTGAGTTTCACAGACAATTCTTGTACGGTTTTGCCTTTGGGGTCAATCAACTTCAGAAATGCCTCAGCGGTGCTGATATTTTGTGGATTATGGAATCTGGCTTTTACGCTTAGTTTCCCCGATTTACCAGCGGGGTCTACTTCAGCTGTAGCAAACAACCTTTCTACAGAAACAGCTGGCTGGGAAACCAGGTTCACATAACGGTAAATGCCGCCGTATAAATTAAAATCGGACAAATCCGAGGGGATCATTTCCAGATCCCGGGAATTATCTGCCCTGACAGATACAGGTACCCTCCCTTTGAACTGTTTCTCATAGATTTCCGTCTTTTTAAAAGCGGCAACAGCATCTGTAATGTCGACCGTCCACTCGTCATACCCCCCCACATGTGTTGCCACTTTGGTGGTATAGACGTAGACCTCGGCTTTTTGTCCGACTCCTTCAAAATGGAGTAAAGTGCGGCCATTGCTGTAGGGGTTTTCCAGGTTCAGTTGCGTGCGGTACCAACCCGGGCCCTGGTAGTAATTAACATCCGGGTCTACCGCATCAAGGGCATTGAAACAATGCGGCAGGGCAACTTTCGTCCACAGGGGTACACCTTCAGGCGCGCCCGCAGCGACAGGCCGTACAGCTTCCCATACGCCGCCGAGATCCTGCCGCACAAATTCCCAGTTGCCACTGATGCGTGACTTTTGTTGGGCCAGGGAGTGCAAACTGAAGAACAAACATATAAAAATACCAAGGGATGTAAATCTCATTTTATCAAAGGGGCAAATCGTCATATCTCTTTTCTGAAGAAGCATTAATATCTGTAAGGGAAAACCGGCGCGGGTGTAGTACCTGTAGGTGCATACACGTGAATCTGTCCATTGGTAGCAATGAGGCCGGAGGTGGTCAATGTATTCAAATCATTGACCTGCAGTGGCGAATAATCGCTATTGAGGATCTTGAAATTGATTTTTCCTTCAGGGTCCAATCCGTATTTGACGCCAGTTTCCCTGACGTTGACAAAAGTCGTTACCCTATTGCCAGTCGCGTTAAGATCCTGCGCATTGGCCACAATATAAAAGCCCAGCCTCGAAGAATCACTTGCACTCATGCCCGGCGCCAGTAAAGTCTGAAAACTAGTATTTTCTGTTTTGGCATTCTCGAAACCAAAATCGCCCAAAGCGATGAGCGAAAGAAAATATTTACGCACATCTCCCTTGCTGTACTCTTCCCATTTGGTAGCCGGTTTGGCATCTACAAGTCCAGCAGTAGTTAGCTTGACGGAACCGTCTGCATTTCGTTGGGTAATCGGGAAGGTAAACCACATTCCCCCAGTCGGGACTACACTGCTCGGCACGGTTTGCCCGTTTACGACTTTAGTCGGCAACACCCTGATGGCCCCGTTGGCCAAAAACACAAAGGTACGCCCTGCTTTCTCGAACTCATCGAGATTGATGCCTGCATATTCCAGACCCAGTTGCATCCATTTAAAAATGGTGTCGTTGGCGACTACAGGATTCTTGCCCCGACTTTCCAGGTATTGCCTGGCCGACATATTGATGTGTGCATCCAGGGTTGATTTTTTATATTCATAGTCCTTTTGTACATCCAGACCGAACATACTGCAGGAACTGATGAAAAGCGCTAAGCTGCAAAAGCTATTGATGATGATGTTTGATGTTTTCATACTTCAGGTATTAATAAGGCTGATTTTGAACTAATAAACTGTTGGAGAACAATACCCTAGTTGCCAGTGGCCAATAATATCTCCTTTTGTCATCGCCCCAACCGGTAGCCGGATTTCCGGCCGCAGTCTGACGCGTAATCAGGATCGGATCCATGACCTCTTTGACCCGGTCTGTACGTACCAGGTCAAACCACCTGACCCCCTCGCCAATCAGCTCAAACTGTCTTTCTTTGAGAATTTCCATCTCGAGCAGGCTTTCGTTAGAAAAATTGGCGACCGTCACGGTTGGCACGCCAGCTCTGGTTTTGATCAGATTCAGGTATTTAACCGCATTGGTCCTATCGCCCACTTTGTTAAGTGCCTCGGCATACAGCAAGTACATGCCACTCAAACGGTACAATGGAATGTATACGTTCGTTTCTGTATTGTAAGGCAAATTGCTGGCATAAGAGCCATTTGGCAAGGCAAAATTGTAAGGAGCTGTAGCTGTAGCCGCAGTAAACGCACCAGCATAAAATTTCCAGAAACTCCGGTCGCGGATCGGCTGGTTCGTGGCAGATGAGATGTTGTAAGTCTGCTTTACACGGATATCGACAGTTGAAGTAGTTGTCACCGATCCATTCACATAACTGGCTGTAGCTACCAAGGGCCAGTTTGTCCAAAGCGGATCAGCCATCCGGATCACAGGCTCATTGGTTGTCCTGGATATTCCTGCCATACAAGCACAGCCGTTTGCAATGTTTTCCCAGTGAATGTTAAATATTGTCTCTACGCTTGTAACTGGGTTGGCGAACTGGGCATTCCAGGTCGCGCCAGTCTGTAAATCGGCTACACTGCCTCCCGCACCAGTTGCTGATACACCCGCAGCATTGTATACTTTGGCAGTAGGTGCTTTGGCGGCAAATAACCTCTTAAACCAAACGATTGCCTCTGCATAATCTGCTGCATTTTTAGTCGTTCCTGCCCTCCACATGTAGACATCGGCAAGAATCGAGGTAATGGCTGCTTCACCCAAATACCAAACCGGGGTGTTGGCACCCTTGGCGGTCAACTCGTAAGCTTTGGTCAGGTCACTAATGGCTTGCTCCAGTACCTTCGCCTGAGGATCCTGCGTTTGTTCCCCCTGCTCGGAAATGCTCAGATAAGGTTCTGTACGGATCGGCGCATTCCCCCAGACCCTGGCAATCCAGAAATAGCAAAGTGCACGCATAGCGTAGGACTGGGCCATATAACTGTTTTCCAGGGCCGGAGTCAGCGCTCCAACCGTACCAACCGGAGTAAATTGTTTGATCTCGGGCAACCTTTTGATCAACAGATTTGCCCTGCCGATGGTGCTGTACAAAAAGCTCCAGTCTGCATGTTCATTAATTTCTGTCAAGCCATTGAGGTCAATTTCGTTTGATGCCGTCGTGGCATAAGTGAGTCGCCGCTCCCAGTTGTCAGAACGGGCCTCACCCCACCAGGTCATCCTGTTGCGAAACTGTCCATCACCAATCATTGTTTGCTGAAACTCTCCATACATCCCAGCTATAGCGGCATCAGCCTCTATTTTGTTGTGCAGGAAATCTTTAAGCAGACCTTCCGAAATGGGCTGCTCATCTATCGCTTTTTTACAGCTGCCAAATGCAATCAATACACTTAAAACAGCAATACTGAATATTTTCTTCATTTTGATTAAAATCCAATGTTAAGTCCAAAACCCAATTCTCTTCTCTTCGGATACCTGCCGGTGTCATCTCCCGGTGTCAGGCCTGAAGACGGTGTAAATTCAGGATCGTAACCTGAGTAATTGGTGTATGTAACCAGATTGACGCCGTATACATAAGCTGATAAACTTTTCGAAAACAGCTTCTTGGCAATCTTCGGGTCAAACTGGTAAGTAAACCTGGCGTTAGACAGTCTTACAAAACTCGCATCTTCGAGAAAATAACTATTGCCGCCTCCCCTTTGGCTTCCCCTGGTGTTTTTATCCGGATAGTAAGGGTAGGTAGAAATGTCCCCTTGTCTGGTCCAGGCACCATATATCGCCTCTGGCAAAGAAGGCCCACCGTTATTGGCATAATTGGTCAGGTTTTGTTTGAACTGGTTGTAAACTTGTCCACCCAGCGTTGCGTTGATGATGAATGACAAGCGGAACTGTTTGTAGGTGAAATTGTTCACAAAACCGAAGTAAACATCAGATTGGGAATTGCCGATAATTTGTCTGTCACGCTCATCAATAAAACCATCGTTATTTAGATCTTCCCATTCCGTATCACCGCCCAGTAAGACCGAGCCATCGCTATTTTTCTTTTTCACAATCGTACCGCTGTACACCTGTCCGTCCAACTCATAATGATCCGCCGTAGAAGCAGCTTCAGTGCCTGTACCCCTAACCGGGTACTTTACTGTGACACCTACTGGGGTCAGCTTTTTGCCGTCTGGTGTATACGCATTGGATGCATCATACTGGTAGACACCTTGGTTTCTCCAGCCGTAGAAATCTCCTATTCTGCCGCCTTCACGGATCAGATAGGTGGCGTTGCCGCCACTCACACCACCAGTACCGACGGCGATAAATTGCTCGCCCTGGTTTAGCTTCAGGATTCTGCCACGCTCGAATGAGACGTTGGCGTTGACGGTCCAGCTAAAGTTCTTGTTCAATACCGGACTGCCGCTCAGGGCGAATTCCAATCCTTTATTCTGGATTGTACCTACGTTAACTTTAATGGTATTGTATCCTGTTTCTTTAGGCATCTGCCTGTCGTAAAGCAGGTCGTCTGTGGTCCTTATGTAAGCGTCGACTACCAATCCCAACCTGCCTTTCAAAAAGCTCAGGTCTAAACCAAGGTTTTTGGTATACGTAGTTTCCCATTTCAGGTCAGGATTACTGAAGCTCGAAGTAGTAGCTGCACCGGCCAGACCATTGTAACTATTACCACCCAATTCTACACGGGGAATCGATTCGTAGTCGCCAATTGCATCATTACCACCGCTACCGTAGCTAAATCTCAGTTTACCATCCTCCAATAGTTTTTTGGTCCAGCTCATGAAACCTTCATCACTGAAGCGCCATGCCGCAGATCCGGCAAGAAAACTACCCGAACGGTTGTTGATCCCGAATCTGGATGAAGCATCATTTCTGTAAACCCCTTGCGCGATGTAACGTCCTTTATAGCTATAACCCACCCTGCCGAAATAAGATCCGGTAGAAACCGCGCTAGCGGTAGAGCGTTGCTGGGTCAGGTTGGTGAGGTTAGATCCCGAGATGGTCTGGATATTTTCCAAAATGAAATTGGTTCCTCTTAGTTCTACGTTATTGAAACGTACCCGGTCACGTGTCACACCCAGTGAACCGGATAAAGTATGGTCCCCTAAAGTCTTATTGTAATTCACGTAAGCTTGTGCTTCATAATAAAAGCGCTTATTGAATAAATTGGTTGCCGCATTGTTATCTCCATTCTGGTTCAGCACATACCTTGGGGTAAAGGTCAGACGCTCGCCATTATCCAGTTGTGCATTCAGCGCAGCGGTAAACTTCAGGTCTTTCAGGATGTCATAATTCGCAGAGGTGACAAACTGTGTCTTGTAGTCTTCACGCGTATTGGTTTCCAGTAAAGCATTTGCCACTGGATTCCTTTTGTTATTGATATAACTGGTGAGTTTGCCATCAGGGTAATAAATCAAATAGCTCGACGGGCGGTCAAACACCGGTCTGATCGAATTGCCTATGCTGGCAAAATTGCCTGTTTGGCGGTAGAAAGATAGGTTACTTGAAATTTTTAACTTTTTAGTGGCCTGGTAGTCGACATTAATCCTCGACTGGATCCGCTTGGCATCCGTTTTTAAGGCGATCCCCTTGTCATCCAGGTAGTTTAAACTCACCGCATAAGTCAGGCCTTTTTGTCCGCCAGCCAGCGACACCTTCACATCATGCTTTTGCGCCAGGTTGCCCAATAATAAATCCTGCAGATCATTGGCAGAATTCAGGCCGGGGTTCAGGGAATCTGTCAATACACTCACCTGTCCCTGCAGTTCACGGTACCTGCGGATGTCCACCGGATTGGACTGCTGGATGCTGTGAGAGATCTTGCCCATCGTGTACACATACTGCACATCAATTCTGGGTTTTCCTTCCTCTCCGCGTTTGGTCGTCACGAGGATGACACCGTTTGCAGCCCTTGAGCCATAGATTGAAGCAGAAGCGGCATCTTTTAAAACCTCGATGCTCTGAATGTCATTTGGGTTAATGGCAGAAGCATTGGGCGTGATCACTCCGTCGACCACATACAATGGCGCAGTTCCGTTTCCATCTGACGAGAAAGTAGAAGGTCCGCGGACGGTAATGGATCCTTCGGCTCCGGGTTCTCCATTGTCGTTTACCACCAATACACCTGCGGCTTTGCCCTGCAGGGCATCAAATAGATTGAGTGGCTGTCTTTCTGCGATATCCTTAGCTGTTACCGAGGAAATGGATCCAGTGAGGTCCCGCTTGCGGACTTTTTCGCCATACCCGGTTACAACGACTTCGTCGAGGTCCGACTGGTTTTCTTTTAAGGTCACATCAATTGTTTTTCGCTGACCAACGGCTGTTTCATAGGTAATCATACCGACATAGGTATAGACCAGAGTGGCATTGGCATTAGGAACCGCAATGGTATACTTACCATTCGCGTCGGTTTGTGCCGAGGTTTTGGTATCTTTCACCCGTATGCCAACACCCGGTATACCACCGCCACTGCCATCCTTTACTGTTCCCGTGACCTGAATCGTCTGTCCGAATGCAGACGTCCCGAAGAGTAAGCATACCATCAACACTGTCATGGCCGACAGGCGACTGCTTGTGTAGAGTTCATTCATAGTTTGCTTTGTTATATTTGGTAGGGCTAAACTATGCTCCTGAAAAATAAATAAGGGGCTAAAATCTTAAATAAAGAGGGGGATTATTTTAAAAAATGCCTTAAAATCAATCCAGATCGTAGGTAGAGGGGGTTTGTCCGAACTGCTTGCTGAATTCCTTGCTGAAATACTTGGAATCGCTGAAACCAACCATATAGGCTACTTCATAGACGGTGTGCTGACCTTGAGCAAGCAATTGCGCAGCGCGTTTCAGACGCACAGATTTGATGAAATTGTTGACGGTCATGCCGGTCAGTACTTTAATCTTTTTATAAAGTACCGGAGTACTCATGCCTATCTCTGAAGCAAGGCTATTTACACCAAAATCTTCATTGATGATATTTGCTTCAATGTGGGCCATAACCTTATTTAAGAATGCTTCATCAGCCGATTCGATCAGGATATTGTTGGGTTGCAGTGTGATCTGCTGACTAAACTTCCGGCGCATATTCTCCTGCAACTTCAGCATGTTGGAGATGTGGAGCTGGAGACTATTGATGCTAAATGGTTTGGTCAGGTAAGCCTCTGCTCCTGTTTTCAGGCCATTTACTTCATGGATATTGCCAGAGCGTGCTGTAAGCAAAATGATCGGGATATGACTGGTACGTACATCTGTTTTCAATGTCCGGCATAGTTCCAAACCGTCCATCACCGGCATCATGACATCACTTACAATAATATCCGGGATGTGTTGGACTGCCAAGGCTACACCTTCCTGGCCGTTGGCAGCTTCCAGAATGTGGTATTGCTGCTTTAATGCGCTGACAATGAATTCCCGGACTTCCAGGTTGTCCTCTACGATCAATAGGGTAATGGATTCCTCAGGTTCTTTGTCAGATTGCCATTTCATGCCCCTTTCCATAAAATTATCATTCTCATTGTTAACCTGATAATACAATGGGTTTTCCGTATTGATAAACGAGTCCGCCAGTTCCGCTTTATTAAAATGTTGTTTTCCCGACTTCAAAGTCAGACAAAAACTGGTGTTCATGCCATTTTTCTGGGTTTCTTCAACACTGAGCAGCTTTAAACTACCATGATGCAATTTTGCGATCTTCTCGGCCAGCGACAAACCAATGCCTGTTCCGGTATGGCCGGACTCATCTTTTCTGACCTGGTAAAAGTTGTTGAAGATCTTATCTCTGCTCTCCTCAGGGATTCCTTTGCCATCATCAGATACGGTAATTTTAATTTGACCATTTGGTACGGTAGACAGTTCTACCAAAATGTGGCCCTTTTCGGGGGTAAATTTAAAAGCATTAGACAGTAAGTTGAACAATACTTTTTCTAATTGTACCGCATCAAAATAGGCAGTAATGTGATCCGGTCTGGCCGTAAAGCGATAATCAATCTGTTGCCTGATGGCCAGGTACTGGAAGGATATGAAGATTTCCTGTACGAATGCGTTCAAATCACCAGGGGCTGCGTGGAGCGTCATACTTCCTGACTCAGCCTTTCTGAAATCCATTAACTCGTTTACAAGCCTGGTTAGACGACCTGCATTTTTCCGCACCGTGAGCAGGCGTCTGTTCAGCGCCGGAGATTCCTGAGTGTCATTAACAAGGTTTTCCAGCGGACCCATGATGAGGGTCAGTGGTGTTCTGATCTCATGGGAGATGTTGGTAAAGAAATCCAGCTTCATCTGGTACAGCTCCTGCTCTCGCTTCAACAATGCCCGCATCCAAAGAAATCTGAACACAAAAAAGACAAGTACAGAAAGACAAATGATATAAAAAAGATAAGCCCACCAGGTTTTCCAGAATGGCGGATGAACATGAATGTTAAGCCTGGCAGGCTCGGAAGTCCAGACCCCATCGTTGTTTGTCCCCCTGACGAGCAAGGTATAGTTACCTGCCGGCAGATTGGTAAATGAAGCCGAGGGACTGTTTACATAGTTCCAGTCCTTTTCAAAACCCTCCAGTTTATATGCATAACGGTTTTTTTCTGATTTTATATAATTTAGCACGGCAAAATCTACTGTAAAAATATTCTGATTGTAAGAAAAGTTAACCTCCGGCTGCAGACTGATGTTGCGGCTCAGCACCTGACTTTCATCGCCCATGCTTACCGGCTTATTAAAGAGCTTCAATTGGGTAAATACTGCTCTGGGCACCATTTTGTTCTTACGAATCTGGTCTGGAAAAAAACTCACCAAGCCGTTGTAACCGCCAAAAAATAACTCGCCTTTGGTGTCTTTAAAAAAGGAGTTGTAGTTAAATACATTGCCAGGAAGGCCATCTTCAACAGTATAATTTGTAAAAGTATGCTGGTCAAATTTAGAGAGGCCATTGGATGTGCTGATCCAGAGAGAGCCAGAGGAATCCTCCAATAGCCCCATGATACTGTTGCTCGGTAGTCCGTCTTTAGTGGTGTAACCTTTCACAGTCTTACTTTTCGAATCATAACGGATCAGACCCGACTCGTAACTGCCCAACCAGATATTCCCCTTACTGTCCTCGTTGATAAAATTCAGATCGTCAAACTTGTACAACGCATTAGTCGGTTTAAACTGAACAACGATATTTTTATTTACCGAAACGATATAGGTACCTGAATTGGTTGCTATCCAAATGTTTCGATGACTATCCTCGTACATGCAGCGCACATGTTTCAATACCTCTGGTTTCAGGCCTGCGTCAAAAGGACTAAATTTATCTGCTCCTTCATCGTAAATAAAAATGCCTTGTGACCGTGTGCCCAGCCATAAGCGCTGACGATGATCGCGCAGCATAAACACGATGCGGTTCGTATTGAGACTATTGGGAAAATCACCAGGCTGATAGTGCTTAAAAATACCTTTCTCCGGCATATAGACGTCAAGCCCACCCTCATACGTTCCGATCCAGATCCAGCCCTTTTTGTCGATGGAAAGTGCCTTTACCAGGTGAGAGCTTAAAGCGTTCGGATGTGCATTGTCATTTTTGAAATTGGTAAATGCCCCTGTTGAACGGTTGTAATAATTCAGGCCTTCTGCTTCAGTTCCAATCCAAAGATTGTGTTGCCGGTCTTCGACAATGGTACTAACTACATTACTGCTTATTCCATTTTTACCCGGATTGGCTTTGTATTTTCGGAAAGGAGTAGAATTGGCATGATATACATTGACACCACCGTAATAGGTACCCAGCCACATTGACCCAGCCTTATCCTGAAGGATATCATAAACAGAATTTTGGTTGAGTCCGGAAGGGTCCTCCGGATTGTGCGCCAGATTGGTAAACTTCTGAGCTGCCACATCAAAGATGCTCAGTCCGTTTAAGGTTGAAATCCATAGCTTACCATTGCCATCCATTTTAATCTTCCGGATCACATTGCTGATAAGGGCATGCGTTCCGTTGCCGGCTTTATAATGCCTGAAAGTAGCTGAAGGTCTGTCCAGCAATTCCAGACCAAAATTGTGCGTACCGATCCACAGGTTGCGCATCGGATCTTCAAAAATCGCATTGATATCGTTGTCTGCCAAACTCTGAGGATCAGCGGTATTGTGAAAATAGGAATTGAAAGTATATTTTCCCTGTTCATATTTCATGCTGTTTAATCCGTTCGAAGTACCAACCCACAATACACCATCATGGTCCTGATGAATAGCCTTTACCAGGTTCCCGGCGATTCCCTTACCGTCTGATACAGCATAGAAACGCTGGAACTGACCATTCTTCAACAACTTGTTTAAACCATTTTCTGTGCCTATCCAAATGTTGCCCTCCTTGTCTTCAAATAAGTGCCTGACTGTATTGTTGCTGATGCTGTTTTTATCGGCCGGGTCATGCAGGAAATGTTTGAAGCCATTACTTTCCGGCAAATATAAGTTCAGGCCATTTTGTGTACCAATCCATAAATTGCCTTTGCGATCAGTCAGCAGTGCATTGATGTTTTTACTACTGCTTAATGACGTAGGATTATTATCATCGTGTTTGTAGACCTCAAAATTCCTGCTGTTGAACTTATTAAGTCCATCCTTGGTGCCAAACCACATAAATCCCATGCTATCCTGTGCAATCGAAAGTACGCTGCTTTGTGAAAGCCCGTTCTCTACCGTAAGGTGGTTGAAACTGATTTTACCTGTCTGCGCACCTGCGCGCTCCAAGGTGCCAAACAGCAGCAGTGCCATTAGGGTAAAAACAGTTAAAGAACCTGAAGTCCGGTTGAAATTCATACAGCTGTAGCCAGTATCCTATGATTTGGTCAACTGTAAATTTACATTTTTGACGCCAAAAAGTTGAACTAAAAAACATTTAACAACTTGTGCTGGTTTGCAAAATAGGCTAACTTACAGCCATGAAGAACCTGAACTTAAGATGGGCGGATCTGGATCCCAACTTTCACTTGCGACACAGCAGCTATTATGATCTTGCTGCCCAGGAAAGGATTGACATTTTAAACGAATATGGCATTACCATACAAATGATGCAGGAAGAACATGTCGGCCCGGTGCTCTTTAAGGAACAATGTGAGTTCAAAAGAGAAATTCACCTCAATTCAAAAATCCATATAGAAACCAAATTACTAAAAATGAAACAGGACGGCTCTTTTTGGATTATCCAGCATGAATTTTTATCGGAAGAGAACAAGCTCCATGCACTGCTTAAAGTCGAAGGCAGCTGGATCGATACCCTGAAAAGAAAGCTGGCCAGACCTGTGCCGGAGTTCATATTCTCTGGACTGGAAGTATTTCCAAAAACAGATGATTTTGAATATTCATAAAGCTAATAAAACGATCTGGTTGCAGGATTTGAGACAAAAACCTGAACAATTGAACAATTTTGTGCATTACAGATCGAAATTATGCCGTTTCTTTGCCAGCTAAACCAGATACTTACTTGAGCACATTATCGTCCGACCCAAACTTATTAAAGACAAAGCCACATTTTAAGATTCTAGACGGACTCAGAGGGATCGCGGCCATCTCTGTTGTAGTCTTTCATTTCATGGAATTTGCAGTCCCTGATTACACCAAAAGTTTCATCGCCCACAGCTATCTGGCTGTTGATTTCTTTTTCTGCCTTTCAGGATTTGTGATCGCTTATGCTTATGACAACAAAATAGTGAACATGAGTACTTTGCAATTTCTTAAGTTGCGGCTAATCCGACTTCACCCCTTGGTTGTTATCGGATCCGTAATCGGGCTGATTGCTTTTATATTGGATCCTTACAGTAATCTTCAGGAAGTTTATGGCTCAGGAAAAACCTTTCTAATGTTCATCACTTCCTGCCTGCTACTTCCCTATCCAGTCGTACCGGAAAGATATTTCAATATTTTTCACCTCAACCCACCTACCTGGTCTTTGTTCTGGGAGTACATAGCCAATATTTTTTATGTCCTGGTCCTTTGGAAAATACCGCGCAAGATATTGGTTACTTTAACGCTAATTGCGGGCGCTGCAATTTGTTATGAGGCTTTTCATACCGGCAATCTCTCCGTCGGCTGGGGTGGAGATAACATTTCAGGCGGAGGCATCCGCGTCTTTTATTCTTTTCTGGCTGGTATATTGGTTTACCGGTCAAACTGGATCATCAAATCGCGCCTGGGTTTTGTGGCTATGGGCCTCCTGTTGTTTCTGGTATTCATAATTCCCTATTCGGATTCGACCAACAAGTATATAGAACCTCTGGTTGTCTTGTTCTATTTTCCATTCCTAATCGCCCTTGGTGCCGGAGCAGAACTGAAAGCCGGTTTCGATAAGGTTTGCAAATTCCTTGGTGACATTTCTTATCCGCTTTACATGGTCCACTATCCTTTCCTTTGGATATTCCTGAGCTATATTGAGAAAAACAAACCAGGCATCGGAGAAATGACCGTCATCATGGTGATCGGGACCATATTGCTCACTGTCCTGGCTTATTTAACGATGCGTTGGGCGGACAGTCCCATCCGTAAATACCTGGGCAAAAAGTTGATGACCTAATTGCTGGTTTTCAACGGTCTTACTTCTATTTTACTAGGGAGTGTCCGCGCAGGCATGTTCAACAGATCTACCACCATTTGCCCAATGTCTTCCGGCTGTATTTTCCAGGCATCTTCTGCAGCATCAGGCTCGTGTGCATTGAAATGCGAAGCAACAGAGCCAGGCATAATTGTCGTCACTTTAATCTTGTATTTACGCAGGTCAAGCATTGCTGCCTGTGTAAAACCGGTCAGACCAAATTTGCTGGCATTGTATGCTGTTGCCCCGGCAAAGAAATTGGTACCTGCCAGACTGGAAATGGTGATGATGTATCCTTCACTCCTTTTTAATGCGTCCAAACCGGCCTTGATGGAATAAAATACACCAGTAAGATTGGTATCTATTGTATCCAGCCATTGTTCTTCGCTCAATTCATCAATCGGTGCAAAATGTCCCACTCCGGCATTGGCAATCAGTACATCCATTTTACCCCACTTTTCCAACAAAATCTCTATTGCCTGCTGTTGAGACCCAAGGTTTTTTACATCTGCTTCCAGGGCCAGCACTTTACCAAATGCTTTTAACTCATCGGCCGCTTCGTCGGCACTGCTTTGACTGCGGCTGGTAATGGCGACTTTGTAGCCGCTTTGTAGAAGTGATTTTGCGATTCCATATCCAATACCTTTACTTCCTCCTGTCACCAGGGCGACTTTTTGTTCTTTACCTTTCATTGTATTTTGTGTAGTTAGGTCATTACTGAACACAAATATCAGCTTTTTTGTTTGGCGGGAAGCAGAGTTGGGAATAAATAGGAAGGAATCAATATGCAGTTTAACAGCCCTGTGGCACGTATGCCGTAAGAATGCCGTAAACAAGTCGTAAAATAAATTCGTATCTTGCTATAGATTTGCCGGAAACAAATTAATGTGAAAATGAAAAATACAGACTTGGCAAAAAAGATCAAAGAACTGCGCACCCGCAAAGGGTTTAGTCAGGATGAATTGGCAGAAACAGCACAGATTAACTTAAGAACGGTTCAAAGAATTGAAAGCGGCGAGACCGAACCCCGGGGAGATACACTGAAAAGACTAGCGATGGCATTGAACGTAACTGCCGACGAACTGATTGACTGGGCTGAACAGGAAGACAATGGTTTTTTGGTATTGCTTAATTTGTCTGCGCTTACGTTTATCGTTTTTCCTTTGCTCGGGGTTGTTGTACCGCTCGCACTCTGGTTCTTAAAGAAAGACAAAATCAAAAATTTAAATGGAATGGGCAAGAGCCTGATCAATTTTCAAATCTCATGGTGTATTCTAATGTTCCTGATTTATGCATTTGTGATGGGTTCCTTTATTTTTCACTGGCGTATATCCGGTCTGGCGGGCATCAGTCTGGGCGGCATTGAATTAATGGTGATTATTATACCCTTGTTATATTTATTGAATGGGATATTTGTGATCGTCAATACCTATAGAAGTTATAACGGCAAAACGGTTTTTTATAAGCCGGCATTCAGGTTGTTGAGATAATACGGCATCATTTGAAGTGGTTACAGCGACTACTTTGGTCGCGTAGGCCTGATGGCGGTAAGTGTGGTCTGTCCTTTAAACATCTTGCCCCCATCAGCTGTAAGCCTGAGGTAGTAATCTGCCGAACAGGCAGTGCCATCTTCATCGAGTGCCAAGAATCCGGAACCTGCTGGTACAGAAGCAACAGTCTCAGCCGTTTTGGCAATTTGGTTACCTTCATTATACTCATCAAACATGGAGATGTAAATCCCCTGTACACCCAGCCGCTTCATATTGTAGAATTGCCGCCACATAAAATCTCCGTGTGCGCGTTGACGTTCCTGTAAATCACCTGGCAACACACAAGGCTGATAATCAATATTATTGGCTTTGCAATACACCATATCCGGAGTTTGCACATTGTTGTAGAAATTATCTACATCCCCGACGTTGCCGATCCGGCCGATCATCCATGGCGACAACATGTTAAATGCTTTGTAGGCACTGATAAAATCGGGCTTGGAATCGCTCTCTTGTTTGCGCCAGTGAGTAGGTACACCACCGATGACATAACAGCCTTTGAGTTTAAACCAGTTGATCACCTCCAAACAGTCAGCAGCCGGCCATGGGTGATTGTCGTCGTTAAAACCAAATCCCCAGATACACACGACAGGTTTACCGTTCTGTCGCGCGTATGCACTTGAAGCTAAGTTAAAAGACATGATATTTGTCCAGTCGTCTTTAATCTCGGACTTCATGTTTTTCCAGCCGCTTACGTCATACATGATGTAAAACTTACGTCCGTAAGCCTCCGCTGCCTTTCTGACTTTAGTGGTGATTGCATTGCGTACCGGCCCCTCTTGTCCATTCGGATTGAACCGCTGTAATGCAGCTACATCGATGCCGTTTTGCTGCATCCATAGAAAATGTGTATTAATAGTTTGATCGTTAAAAGAAGAAAAAAGTTTGGCGGGCTGACCATTGTTCAGATTGGCCCATCCGGTAGCGTATGTTGCCGTATAGTCCGTCACATCGGGCCAGGATTTTATGCCATTATTTGTTGAAGAGGGTGTTTTACCCCAGTCCTGGGTATAATGCCACCAGGCATTGATCGGCGATCCGTCGCCAGTTGCCGCAAACCATCCTTGATAGCCTACAGTGATTTTGCCAATTACATCACTGACGACCACCTCTGGTACTTTGACTACAGTGTCCGTTTTGACAGTTACAGGTTCAGGGATACTGCCCTTGCTATTTTTTTTGCAGCTGCAAGCCAGAACGGCGCAGAGTAGCAACAGGCCCGCATAATTTGGTTTCATTCAGGTAAATTAGAAATTTAAATGGAGAATTCCTTACATTTAGAAATTAACCATCTCAGTATGAAAAAAATAGGCTCATTCCTTTAACATTGGCAGCTTTGACCAACGCTTATGCTCAGGAACTAAAAGCTTTCGCAAACGTTTGTGTGCGACAAAAATTCGTTTACTGCTTTTAATATCCTATCTTTAAGTAACAGCTTGTATTTACAAGTTAAAAGCTGCTCAGGCCGCTAAAAAACACACAAGAAACCTAACCAAATACTACATCAGATGATCAGATCTGTCGGACCGAATGCAAAAGCTGTACTCAGAATTTCTGGGGTGCTGCTCATTGCGCTGCTAACACTTCAATTTACAAAGTCTTCTCCACCCTCATTTACTTTAAAAAAGGATACACATATTGTGTTGATCGGGAACAATCTCGGATCACGAATGATGAATTATGGACATTTTGAGACAGAAATGCACCTGCGGTATCCTGACTTCAACCTGTTCATACGAAATATGTGCGACGGTGGAAACACTCCTGGCTTCCGTCCCCATGCCAGCAGGGTTTCGCCATGGGCTTTTCCGGGCGCCGAGAAATTCCAGACAGAACTGGCCAACTTTTCAGACAGCCAGGGCTTTTTCGAAACTGAAGATCAATGGCTTACCCGTTTGAAAGCAGATGTAATCATCGCTTTGTTTGGATTTAATGAATCCTTCGAAGGGCCTCAGGGACTGGCAAATTACAAGGCGGAGTTAGATGCTTTTATAAAACATACGCTCAAACAGCAGTACAACGGTAAGTCTGCACCCCAGCTGGCCATTGTTTCTCCGATTGCATTTGAAGATTTATCCAAAACTTATGATCTTCCGGACGGTAAAAAAGAAAACGTAAATCTGGCTTTGTATGCTGAGGCGATGAAAGAAATTGCCGAAAAAAACAATGTATTGTTTGCCGATGTCTATGAGCCAACCAAAAAATGGTTCAGCGATGTCAAAAACCCGATGACAATAGATGGTTCTCAACTTTCTGAAAAAGGTTACAAACGTTTCGCTCCATTGCTGACAGATCTTGTATTTGGCAAGACTGATGTAAAGGCTGAAGCCCAGCGCAATATGGTACATGCCGCAGTGCTGGAAAAAAACTGGATGTGGCACAATGATTTTAAGATACCGAATGGTGTACATGCTTATGGCCGCCGATATGATCCTTTTGGTCCTGATAATTACCCTGCGGAGATTGCCAAATTAAGGCAACTGGCCGCCATCCGCGATACGGCCATCTGGCAGGCTGCTCATGGAAAAAAAATGGATCTGGTCGCAGCAGATAAACACACGACACCGATTCCGGCAGTAAAAACAAATTATGACCCGGGCCAGAATGGAAACCTGGAATACTTATCAGGTAAGGCGGCCCTCGCTACTCTAAAGGTTGCACCTGGATTTAAAATAGATCTTTTTGCATCAGAACAGGAGTTTCCCGACCTCGCAAAACCTTGTCAGATTACTTTCGACAATAAAGGTCGTCTTTGGGTAGCTACCATGCCAAGTTATCCTCATTATAAGCCCGGAGATAGCAAACCTAACGACAAATTGATTATCCTGGAAGATACGGACAATGATGGCAAGGCCGACAAACAAACGGTGTTTGCCGATCACCTCCACCTTCCGCTCGGATTTGAGATCACGGCTGAGGGTGTGTACTTATCCCAGGGCACAAACTTTATGCTTCTTAAGGATACCGATGGGGATGATAAAGCAGATAGCAGGGAAATTCTGCTGAGCGGTTTCGATGACCATGATACGCACCACAACATCCATGCTTACGCAGCAGACCCTTCTGGCGCCATATATATGGGAGAAGGTGTGTTTCTGCACACCGATGTAGAAACTTCTTATGGTCCTGTACGGGCAACCAATGGTGGATTTTATCGCTACAATCCGCAACGCCGTCAACTTGAGCGGACTGCCCAGCCTTATGTACCCAACCCATGGGGCATTGCTTTCGATGACTGGGGACAGAATTTTTACGCCGAGACGTCCAGTCCGAGTGTGCGGTGGATGCTCCCTGTAAGTGTCAAACCAAGATACGGGGTAACCATTGAGGTCTCACGGGATCTGATTCAGCCAGATCAGCGCGTACGGCCTACTTCCGGACTGGAATTTATCTCCAGCCGGCATTTTCCTGATGAACTGCAGGGTGATTTCCTGATCAACAACACCATTGGGTTTTTAGGCACCAAAGAACATACTTTGAAAGATGAAGGTACCGGTTATGTGAGCAAACACAGACAGGACCTATTGGTTTCCAGCGATAAAAACTTTAGGCCGGTTGATATGGAATTTGCACCGGACGGATCATTGTATGTGGCCGACTGGCACAATATTTTGATCGGCCACATGCAGCACAATGCACGGGATCCGCTTAGGGACCATGTGCATGGCCGTATTTACAGGATCACCTACCCTTCCAGACCACTGATTAAACCAGCCAAAGTAGCAGGGGCGAGTGTATCCGAGCTTCTCGAAAACCTGAAGTTGCCAGAGTATAGAACCCGTTACCATACCCGTGCAGAACTGCGTGGACATCAGGCTTCTGAGGTACTGCCACAGTTGACAGCATGGGTGGCTAAACTGGACAAGAATAGTCCGGGATATGAGCACAATGTGCTGGAGGCCCTGTGGGTTAGCTGGGGACTAAATAAAGTGGATCAATCTCTTTTGAAACAAATGCTCAATGCAAAGGATTATCATGCCAGAGCCGCAGCCGTAAGGGTATTGCGTTATACCGGACATCAGGTACAAAATCAACAGGAGCTGCTTATGCAGGCCGCTGCCGATCCCCATGGAAGAGTTAGACTGGAAGCTATCGTAACTGCATCCTGGTTACCAAAGGAAAAAGGTATGGCCATTCTCAATGAAGCGGCAAAAAAATCCATAGATGATTGGATGCAGGTATCTTACGAGACGTCCGTAGCCCATCTGAACAACAGGTCCGTAACCGAAAAACAGGAAGAGAAAGTAACTACTGCGCTCAAAGGAGCTGAAAAGGCCCTGTATGTAAAAGGTAAAGCCATTTATGCCAGGGAAGGTTTCTGTATCACTTGTCACCAGCCTGACGGCAACGGGCTCTCACCTTCTGGATTTCCACCATTGTCTGGAACCAAATGGGTGACCGGCAACCAGGACCGTCTGATTAAAATCATATTGAAAGGTTTGCATGGACCAATAGAAGTAAACGGCCAAAAATATGCTGGCCAGGTACCGATGACGCCCTTCGGCGGGATGTTGAAGGATGATGAAGTGGCAGCTGTAGCGACCTATGTAAGAAATTCTTTTGGGAACAATGCCGGTGCAATTTCTCCGGTTAAAGTAAAAGCAGTCAGAGCAGCTACCCAGGCAAAAACCGGTTTTTATGCCCCGGCCGATCTTTTAAAACTGCATCCTATGGAGAATTAGAACTTCAGGATTACTGAAGTTCTTTACGGTTGAATATACTTTTCGGATCTGGTTCGTTACCAGAAAGGACTGCGACCACATTTGTGACGGTCAGTATACACATCTGACGAAAGGTAGTACCAGTAAGACTGCCAGAATGAGGTGTCACCAATACATTGGGATGGTGTATGACGGGGAAACCTTTTGCAGGTGGTTCTTCCGGCAGCACATCAGCAGCAAAACCTGACAACTGCCCGGTATTCAGCGCAGTCAAGAGTGCTTCATGGTCAATTAATGCGCCTCTTGCGGTATTGATCAATTGTGCGCCTTTTTTCATCATCGCAAACTCCTTTGCTGTTAGGAGTGTACCCGTCTCCTTCGCATATGGCAAATGCAGACTAACGATATCGGATTGACGCAGCGTGTCTTCCAGGCTCAGATAGACATAAGGCAGATCCTTTTCCGATCTGCTCCAATAAACCACATTCATTCCAAAAGCAACGGCAATCCGGGCCACTTTTTCACCGATGCTGCCCATACCCAATATGCCCAGTGTTTTGCCATTAAGCTCGTCACCGGAGTACTTGTTTCGCCAGTTCCAGTTGTCCTGCTTGACTTCATACACTGAAGTATACATATTGCGCATCAACATCAGCATGAGCGACAAAGTGTGCTCCGCAATAGTGGCGGCATTACTTCCGGGCGCATTGATCACTTTTACTTGTCTCGCCGTCGCAGCTGCCACATCTACATTGTCCAGGCCCACTCCACACCGGGCTGCTACTTCAAGTTTCAGACAAGCATCCATGAGTTCCGGATTGATCTGTCCTTTCCCCCTGGTGACTATGGCATGAATTTCTTCATTGTCAAGCACCGTCCTTAAAGACTCTGCGTCATATCCGGTAAACACCTGTGTATTCTCCTCCAATATTGCTAAAGCCTCATCCGCGATGGTTTCTAGCAGCAACACACTCTTTTTGCTCATTTATTTGTGGTATAACGTAGCATTGTCAGAACGAAGCCCACGGAAATCATTTCGGTTAGAAACGTACAATCCTTCTTCATATAGTTCATCTCCGAAGATCCTCGGGTCTACGTCTGATCCAGGAACGGAAGAAATCTCCACCAGGTTACCTGCAGGATCGCGTACAAACATTTGCATAGCTCCATCAGGTAGTTTTCTTACTTTACCCCATGGATGGATATCGATGACATTCAATTCCTTCATGCGAAAAAAAATTGTATTGAAATCGTCTACTTGTACGCAGATGTGTCCGCGGAAAGAAGTCGGGTCACCCTCCCATTCGGAAACATGCAGTTGCTGCTCTTCATTAAACTTGAAAAACATGACCGGATAGTCGAACCGAAAGGCCGCAAGCGGCTCTAGTCCCAGTTCGTTTTGATAAAATTCACCTGCCTTTTCCAGATTGTCGACAATAACTGTGACGTGATTGATTTTAATTGCTCTTGCCATAGCTAAATGATTTAGATTTTTTGTTTGAATTCGTGTACAAAATCCCAGTTTGGTGTCAAGCCCAAGCCCGGACTGGTTGGTGCAGCAATGACCCCATTACTGACCGTAATCTGTTCCTGTACGAGGTCGTACATCATTGGGTTTCCACCTAAAGAAAACTCTATGATCGTTGCCGCAGGTGAAGCGAAAGCAACATTTAGTCCTGCCATGAACGAAAAAGCAGAACCCCAGCAATGCGGCGCAAGTTCCAGTTGTTGTACTGCAGCCAGATGACCAACACGCATCGCTTCTGAAATTCCGCCAATGATAGCAGCATCTGGCTGGATCACATCGAGTGCCCTTACCTCAAGCAAGTCACGGATGTCAAAACTGGTGTATTCACTCTCTCCGGCAGCAATTGGGATGGCGGTTGACGCCCGCACCTCTGCGGTGCCATGACGGTTATCCGGACTGATCGGTTCTTCAAACCAATAGAGGTTGCAATCTTCTACGCCTCTGCAAAATTGCTTGGCTTCAGGAACACTGAAAGTACCGTGCGCATCTGCCATCAATTTAATATCTGGCCCTAATGCAGCTCGGGCCGCTTTTACTCTATCTATGCTCGTCTGAACAGTTTTATCCATTACACCTACACGCATTTTGACGCCATTAAATCCTTTGCTCACATAGCCGTTCAATTGTTCGCCAATTTGGTCTACACCGGCCCAACCGCCACTTGCATAAGCAGGCATTTCATCACGGCAGGCTCCACCAAGCAAATCCATTACCGGTACATTTAGCGCTTTTCCTTTCAAATCCCACAAAGCAGTATCAACACCACTCATTGCAGACACAGTTAAGCCCCTCCTGCCGAGGATCGGAAACTTCCGGCCTCTGGACAATGCATAATGGTCGCGTGTACCATTGTACATTTCTTCCCAAAGTCTGGTGATGTTTCTTGCGTCCTTACCAATCAGATTGGGTTTAAGTTCGTTTTCTACGCAGCTCACGATTGAGGCACACACGCCCGAAGAACCTACCGCAGCTTTGGCCTCGCCAAAGCCCTGAAGGCCATCTTCTGTTGTCACTACCACAAGCGTCATATCGAAGTTGGTCAGCAACCCGTAATCCGAGAAGTGTTGTTTTTCTTTGGGAATCGGACAGCGCAGCCAAAATGCTTCTACATTAGTTATTTTCATTGATCAAATTTCTTTTATGGGATTGTAAATGGTTTCTATATCAGTTTGGATAACGTTTCTAAGGACTTCGTGGTGAGCATCGTGTAAAACTCTTCTGTAACAGAAGTACTTCCATGGTCTTCCAAAAACTTTTTCTGCTCAGCAGAAAGATCTTCAGGATTTTCATCAATAGAATTGGGATAGGGGTTTGCTGGCGTACGGTCCAATGGCGAACAAAATTCAACTGAAAGCACGTCATCATACCCGACCTCTTTTAAAGTGTCTATAATCTTAGGCCAGTTGAGATTGCCCATTCCCGGAGCCATCCTGTTGTTGTCGGCCACATGAAAGCCCACCAACTTTCCTTTGGCTCTTCTGATGGCATCAAACATATCCAATTCCTCGATGTTCATGTGGAATGTATCCAGACAGACGCCACAATTTGGCCCAACAGCCGCAGCTAAAGCCAAAGCCTGGTCACCCCTGTTAATAAAATACGTTTCAAATCTGTTGATGGGTTCGATCCCCAGTAAAATCCCCGAGGCCTCACTGTATTCGTAAACTTCTTTCAAGGAGTCTACTGCCCATTGCCATTCTTCTTCAGGTCTTCCGTCTGCTACGATCTTTCCCACCGTGCCAGGCACTACAGAAACCATATGTCCATCCAGCTCCTTCACCATCCTTACCACGTCTTTGACATATTGTACAGATTTTGTGCGCTGGGCCTCGTCCTTAGCCAGCAGATTGCGGTCTTCCAGCATCAGGGTTACAGATCCCCAACAGGACAATTGGTGTTCCTTTAATAATTTTCTAACCGTTTTGGTGTCGTAATGTTCCGGACTGCCGGCAATTTCCAGTTTGGTATAACCGAGTGCAGAAACCCTGCGAATGGTGGTTTCTATGGTCTCGGACCTCATCCAGTTGTGTATTGAGAGTTCCATAAATATGTAAGCTGCTATATAAAATTAAGGCTGTCTGTAAGGTACGTTCATTTCGATTTTACCCGACCATGTTTTAGGCACAGGTTTGCCCAAAGTCCAGTGCACTGCATTGATGACCAGGCGCTGAAGGCTTTCCTCGTTAAAATCCTCAGGATGTCCGAGTGTGGTGGTGAATACACGGCCACCTGCAGGGGTTTGCCAGGTCCAGGCAACTGGATTATCTAATGCTGCTTTGTCAGGGTTAACTGACTTACCCATCAATAACCAGGTAGACCCTTTCAGCGGATAATCAGGTAACACATGGTACAACCAGGAAGCTGCATGAAACGCTGGCTTCACGCCAGTTAGTATAGAATGTTTGATTTGTGCCGGTATAACAGAGACGTCTGTAGTCGAGTTATGGCCATAATGCGTATGTCCTCCCTTGCCCCAGCCACCAGGCGCACCAAGAGCGAATTCGCCAAAGGCATTCCATTTTTCCAGTGGATGACCTTTTGGATAATTAAAGGCATGTGTGGTGGTCCTGAACCCCATTACCGGTTTACCGGACTTCAGGTAATCGTCAATATACTTAACCTGTTCTTCAGGCAATCTTCTCCAGCGCAAAAAGAAAACCGCTAAGTCTGCATCTTTCAATGCTTCTAAACCAGGGATATTTTCTTCTGAATTGTGGTCTGGCGATGATTTAAGTACAATCGTACGAATACCATAGTTTTTTTCAAGCTCCGCCGCAATCAGTGGCATTGTTGCCTCACTGCTGTATTCATGATCTCCGGTGACAAAGACCACCAAAGGTTTTTTGGATGATCCTTTTTTGCTTTGCGCGACCGAACATGCGGAAACAGTAAGTAAGGTAAATGCCAGGATTAAAGAAAAGCTAAACTTTAGGTATTTCATACAACACAGTTTATTTGGTTAGATTCTGTTGACTTATTCAAAAATAGCACTAATTAAATGGAAAGCAAGAGAAATATCAATCGATTGCGTGCCGATCTATCTACTGTTCCCGATCCAATACGTGTTTGATTTTGTTAGCTTGTTCCATTAGTTCTGTCAGATATTCCCAGTTTTCCTTCTCTATACATGATTTGAATTTGCGAAGCTGGGTGATGTGCTCGTTGAGTACGTCCAGCACATTCTCCTTGTTTTGTTTGAAGATTGGCATCCACATAGCCGGACTACTTTTCGCCAGCCTGACCGTACTTTCAAAACCAGCACTGGCGAGTTCAAATATGGCATTTTCTTCTTTCTCCTTCTCTAATACCGTATTGGCAAGGGCAAAAGATGTGATATGGGAAATGTGACTGACATACGCAACGTGCACATCGTGGTCCTTTCCTTCCATATATACATTGTACATACCAAGTAAGGTATACAATTGCTCAGCAGTCGCCAGTGCATCTTTGTCACTTTCAGCAGCATTGCAAATGACGTTTGCCCGTCCGGTGAAAGCATCGGTTGTGGCAGCTTCAGGCCCGCTAAATTCCGTACCCCACATGGGGTGTGTAGCGATATACCTGCCGCGATTGGGATGCCCCTTTACGGACTCCAGCAGAGAGGTTTTGGTAGACCCTGTATCGAGGACAACCTGATTTGTAACCAGATCAAGCACCTGTGGCAGCAACGCAGTACACACGCTCACCGGTGCACTTAGTATGACCAGGTCACTGCCTTCCACAGCGGTCTTCAGATCAGCTATTTCATCAACGATCCCGAGCTCAAGTGCCTTTTTTGTATGGGCCTCCTTGTTGTCAACACCGACTACTTTCGAGGCAAATCCTTTTTGCTTTAACACCAGAGCCATTGAACCGCCAATCAGTCCAAGGCCAACTACTGCTATCTTCATTAATTTAATTTATTATAAGTAAGTGCTTTAATTATTATTTTTTGATGCGTGAAATAGCCTGCTCAAATCTGGACAAGTCACCACAAAGGCTGATGCGGATATAACGGTTGCCCTGGCTCCCAAATATACCACCCGGGGTTAGAAAAACATTTGAGCCGTACAGTACTTCATCACTCAAGGCATACGCATCCTGGTAATGGTCCGGTATTTTTGCCCAGACAAATAAACCAACTTGATTGGCTGCATAAACACAGTTCAGAATATCTAGTATCTCATATACTTTTGCCCTGCGTTCAGCATAGATGCCGTTGATGTGGCTATACCAGTCAGGCCCCAAACTTAAAGCTTTCACAGCCGCCAGTTGCAAAGGCAGGTACATGCCACTATCCATATTGCTTTTGAACCTCAACACTTCATCGACCCGCTCGCTGGATCCGCAAAGCACGCCGATGCGCCATCCAGCCATATTGTGGGATTTGCTTAGGGAATTTAATTCCAGGACAACTTCCCTCGCCCCTGGAGTCTTCAATAGACTTACCGGATGATCGTTCAGAATAAAACTATATGGATTATCATGTATCAGCAGAATCTGCTGCGCTTTAGCAAAAGCAACCAGTTCCTCAAACAGGCCTGCGCCGGCTTGCTGCCCTGTTGGCATATGCGGATAATTCACAAACATCAGTTTCACTTTACTCAGATCGCTGGCTGCTAGTGCCTCCAAATCCGGCGACCAGTTACGCTCTGCGGTTAAAGGGTAACTCACTGGCCGTCCACCTGCCAATTTTACGGCACTGCTATAGGTCGGATAACCCGGATCAGGGATCAGTGCCTCATCTCCTTCGTTTAAATAGGTCATACAAATGTGCATGATTCCTTCTTTTGATCCAATAAGGGGCAATATTTCAGTGTCAGGATCTAGCGCAACCTCATAATAGCGCTGGTACCAGTCAGCAAAGGCTTTTCTCAATGCAGGTACGCCTTTGTAACCCTGGTAGCCGTTCGCCCCTGGCTTTCCGGCTTCCTCCTGCAGGGTGCTGATGACATCGGGATGAGGCGGCAGATCGGGGCTGCCGATCCCTAAGTTAATGACGTTTTTACCTTGTTTATTCAGGGATTCTATCTCCCTTAATTTTTGGGAGAAGTAGTATTCACTAACCCCCTCCATTCTTTTTGCAATCATGATTAAAAATTACTTTTATCAGTCTCATTTTCCATCCAGGCACGCTCCTGATCTATTCAGATAGGAGGCCTTTAAGAGTGTTATTATTTGGCTGACCTATAAAAACTGCTTCTTTCTGTGGATAAAAATAGGTTTTTAATCACTAAAATTATGACCTAATTTTACAAACCCAAATTCAGGCTTAAAAACAGAGTATTGGGGTAACGGAAAATCACCACCACCAATAGTTGTAACAAAATCAAATCCAGATATAATAAACTGGCCTCACTGTCGTATTATATGTGAGAGCGTTAATTTAGATGAGCGGGGACCGATCGGTAGGATTGTTCTCCGCTTTTTTTATCTGCCAGATTTCCGGTTTTATGCTTACCTTTAAAACTAACCGCATTGACTCTTTTATATAACGTACCACTTCCCACCCTTCACCACCATGAACACTACCCACAAGTTTGTTTTTCCTACTCTGCTGTTATTAAGCGTAATTTTCAGCATACCTGCTTTTGCGCAGGTCCCCAAATTGCCCACGCCCTGGACCAAAATCGCAATGGAATCCGCAGTCCCTTTTCCGGATTACCCAAGGCCGCAATTACAGCGCAGCGACTGGCTGTGCCTGAACGGCAAATGGGACTATATTGGTGGGAAACAGGCTGCAAATGCATTAAACCCCGCCAAGCCAATCGATTTCCAAGGGAAAACAGATCAGATATTAGTCCCTTATTGTCCCGAATCTGTGCTCTCAGGAATCGAGCGAAATCTGGAGACCAATATGTGGTACCGCCGGACATTTGAAATACCATCGTCCTGGAACGGCAAACAGGTCATTATACATTTTGATGCGGTTGACCATGACGCTACAATTTTCGTCAACGGACAAAAAGCCGGAACTCATGCAGGAGGATATGATGCTTTCAGTTTCAACATCACGCCCTTCTTAAAAAAAGGAAGCAACACACTGGTTGTCGCCGCCCACGACCCCAATGACGGGCGCACACCATCTGGTAAAAATGGACCAAGGGGCGATTATACTTTTACTTCAGGAATCTGGCAGACGGTCTGGCTGGAGCCAGTCAATAAAAATTACATCAGAAACGTTCGGTTATTACCTGACTTGGCTAACGGCAGACTTCAAGTCACCGTTGATGCTGATGCCGGACAAATATCAGCTGTCGCCTTAGATGGGAAAAAAGTAGTTGCTGAAGCGAAGGCCGATGGAGGAACAACATTTTACATCCCGATCAAAAACCCGAAATTATGGTCACCTGATGAGCCGTTTTTATATGACCTGAAACTCACGCTCGCAGATAAATCTGGAAAGGTTAACGATGAGGTCAACAGTTATTTTGGCATGCGCAGTATGGCTTTAGGTAAGGTGAATGGTGTGGTCAGACCTTTATTAAATGATAAATTTATCATGCAGGTTGGCCTGCTGGACCAGGGCTACTGGCCGGATGGAATTTTGACTGCACCTACTGAGGATGCTTTAAAATTTGATGTTGAATTCACAAAAAAGGCGGGTTTCAACCTGATCAGAAAACACATGAAAACCGAACCGCAGCGCTTCTATTACTGGGCTGACAAACTGGGGCTCCTGGTATGGCAGGATATGCCGGCAATCTGGTACCAGCATGAGGATACAGCAAAAACCAGGACAGTCTTCCGTAAGGAACTAAAAGCCATTATGGATGACCATTACAATTCTCCGTCGATAGTTACCTGGGTGCCTTTCAATGAAAACTGGGGTGCTTTTGATGTAAAGGAGATCACCGATTGGGTAAAAAAATACGATCCTTCCAGATTGGTCAACGGCAATTCAGGTTTCAACAACAATCCTGGTTATCAGAAAGCCTATGGCGACCCGGGCAACGGCGACTTTGTCGACACGCACATTTACATTGGCCCTAACGATGCTTCTGTACCAGACGGAAAGCGGGCAGCCTCACTGGGTGAATACGGCGGCGTAGGCCTCTTTGTAAGGGGACACATGTGGCCGGTAGAAAACAATGCGTACGATTACCAGCCCACCAAGGAAGCGTTGACCGACAAATACAGCCTCCTGATGGACCAGGTAGAGCAACTGATGAAATACAAGGGACTGAGCGTAGCCATTTATACACAAACGACAGACGTAGAGCATGAAGTAAACGGTGTGTTAACCTATGATCGCGCTTTTGAGAAAATGGACGTAGAAAGAATCAGGAAGGTGAACCAGGCCGTAATTGACGAAGGTAAAAAGCTGAAATGACGTTTGTCATTTCAGCTTTTTTGTGCTTAGTTATTTTTTAACTGGAAAGACTTAAAGATCGCCGTTCCTGTGTCACCTTTAGCTATAATACCAGCCCGGTAACCCATACCCCATGGTGCATATTTAGCTGCATTAAAGGCCACGCTATGCAATTTTACCCAATCGGCATTTTGTTTTTTATACAACAGGTCTACTAACTTTCCGTCATCGCTGATTTGTGCCTTTAACGTTATTGTTCCGGACAATGCCTCACTGGCTTCTTTTAATACAAGATACTTGCCTTCAAAATTATCAAATACAGTATAACCGTTTTTAGATGCAGCGATGCCGATTCCACCCAGTTCACCCGGCCATTTGCTTTTAAAGATTGCTCCACCGAAGCAGACACCTGCTTTTGCATCAGTTACTTCCACTTCGGCGGTAATGCTAAAGTTTACAGTTTTGATGTACTGACCTAAAAATGTACCCAGTTCATGGTTTTCATTCGTTGCTTTTAACTGAAGACCTTTGTTGAAACTCAGATCAGGCCTTGGCAACTTTGAAGGCCATTGCCATACCAGGTTTAATTTGTTGTCGTTCTTGAAATCATCAACGAAATCAAGATCTGTCTTCGGACGGTTTGGAACGGTAGCATTGTGCAACACCGGCCAACCGTCTGCACCTATCTTCAATTCCTCCAGCACACCTTCCCTACCTACAAAAACGTCATACTTTTTATTGAAAGCATGATAAAGCATAAAAAACCGGTGGTCCGCAGATTCCACAACCGTACCATGTCCCGGACAGTTCCAAACATCATTGCTGACCATGATGGGATTTTTTTCATACTTCTCCCACTGACCTCCTGCTAAATCTTTGGTGCGGGCGATTCCTGTTTTGTAATTGCATTGCGCATCGCAGCAACCACCTACGGCATACAAACTATACACATATTCTCCCATTCTGAAGAAACAGGCACCCTCCACCAGGGAAGTTTCCCAGGGCTGACTATTGCTGTAAACTTTTCTTTTCTCTCCTAATAATTTGGTGCGGCTTTCATTGATCTCCTGTATCCAGATCCAGCTTTCCTTGCCACAGCCATTGCCATCATTTTTCCAGAACGCATAAATTTTACCCTGATCCTGAAATTCAAAAGCATCAATTGCACCACAGCCCTCTTCAGTGATTACAGGCCCGTTATCGGTGAATTTCCCGGTTTCAATTTTATCGGCATCTATCCAGGCTGTGCCACATTGCAGGCCGGGATTTCCTGTGACTTCTTTATTATGTGCTGTATAATAGGCGTAAATTCTATTTTGCTTGGCATCATAAGCCAACTCAGAAGCCCAGAAATTATTCTCACCCCATTGATTCTTCATGTCTTTAAATCCTTCGGGAAATACATGATTGACCAATTTCCAATCCTTTAGATTTACTGACTTGTAGATTGTAAAATAAGGCGCCCACTCGTTAGTGGTGGAAGTTGCATAATATGTGTTTCCTACCCTGATAATGGATGGATCAGGATTGTCCCCGGGTAAAGCTGGATTTACGAATTGAACTTCCGAAGAAATCCCATTTTTATTGCCACCATCACTTTTTTTCACTCCGCATGACAGCAATATTAAACTGGAAACAGCACACATCAATGCCGCTTTTACATACCTTTTCATCATAACAAACGTTTATTTAGCAGCAAATCTAAAATTTTTTAGCCCACATCAGACATACAAATTCGTTAAGAGTTAGTTTGATGCCGTTTTTGAGCGATCACATTTATAAGGTTCTTCTACGGCGAGGTCTTAGTCCCAAAACAAATTATTATCTTTTCCTGTTTTTATGACAATGCCAGTTTCTCCGTAGCCTATGACTAAGCCAACAGATCAATCCGATTTAAATCAACATGCTGTCGCCGCAAATGAAGAACGCTTTAGGGCATTGGTCACCGCTACCTCCGATATCATTTATAGCCTCAGTGCGGATTGGCGCGTAATGCGTGAACTGGATGGCCGTGGTTTTTTAAAGGACACACATGGCCCGACTACAGATTGGCAATCCAGAAATATACCGTCTGAAGAACGGGATAAAGTAACGGCTGCCATTAACGAAGCAATCAGGGAGAAAAAAATATTTCAGCTGGAACACCAGGTAATCAGAATTGACGGCTCATTGGGATGGACATTTTCCCGCGCTGTGCCCATTCTGGATGAAAAAGGAGAGATCATCGAATGGTTCGGTGTCGCAAGTGACATTACAGAACGCAAAAGAGCCGAGGAGGCAATAAGGGAAGCAAGGGAGCAGGCGGAGCAACAAAAAAGAGTTTATGAAACCATCACCTCCGGTACACCCGATCTAATGTATGTATTTGATCTCGACTACCGCTTCACCTATGCCAACAGTGCGTTGTTATCCATGTGGGGTAAAACCTGGGAAACTGCGGTTGGCAAGAGCCTGTTGGAAAACGGTTATGAGCCTTGGCATGCCGAGATGCATGAACGCGAAATTGACCAGATTAAAGCAACCAAACTACCCGTCCGCGGTGAAGTTTCGTTTCCCCATGCTACTTTAGGAAAACGGATCTATGATTACATCCTCACACCGGTATTCGATGCGGATGGTGAAGTTGAAGCTGTGGCGGGAGTCACCCGGGACGTCACCGAAAGACATCAATGGGAGAATTCATTAAAGCGCAAGTCGGAGGAACTACAATCTATTAACGACGAGATGGCTACCATCAATGAAGAAATGGTGGCTACCAATGAAGAACAGGCTGCCTCCAATGAAGAATTGACCGCCACCAATGAAGAACTTGCCCTGGTTAATCAGCAATTAATGGCCGCCCGTCAAAAGATAGAAGAAGGAGAAGCTGCACTCCGGCTGGCCATCGAAGCTGCCAATTTCGGCACCTGGTTTATTCACTCGGGTACACGGGAGTTCATTACGGATGACCGGTTAAAGGAATTATTTGGCTATTATCCTGAAGAGGAGCTTTCTATTGAACAGGCACTGGCACAGATCACCGAAGAATACCGGGGTTATGTGGCAACCAAACTGGAAAATGCAATTTATCACAACGGTGATTACGACGTAACTTATCCCGTGATTGGTTTTCATGACGACCGGCTGCGCTGGTTACGGGCTATTGGTAACCTCAAAGCAGACCCCTCTGGTGCTTTCTCAGCCTTTACTGGTGTCGTAATGGACATTACTGAACAATACCTGGCTGCAAAAGAAGTAAAACGCGCTGAAGAGAGTCTTCGTATGGCAATAGACGCCGCCGGCCTGGGTACTTTCTATATCAACGCTGCAGACCGCATCTTTGTGGCTTCAGCCCAGTTAAAAGAGTTCTTTGGTTTCCTTCCCGATCAGGAAGTCCCTTATGATGCCGCTATTAACCAGATTCATCCCGACTACCGCCAGCAGGCAGCTGATCTGGTAGAAGCAGCCTTTACAAAAGGTACCCGTTTCGACATGGAGTACCCGATCATTGGACACAACGACGGCAAAATCCGCTGGGTACGCGGCATCGGCGAAATGCACCACAGCGATGGTAAAGATTTCTTTACCGGTGTACTCCATGAAATCACTGAAAAAAAGCAGGATGAACTCCGCAAGAATGACTTTATCGGCATGGTCAGCCATGAACTAAAGACACCGCTGACGTCCATGAAAGGCTATATTCAGATGCTGATGATCAAACTTAAAAACCGGGATGATGAATTTATCAGCAGCTCGCTGGAGAAAGCAAATGCCCAGGTAGCGAAGATGACGGCGATGATCAATGGCTTTTTAAATGTATCCCGACTGGAATCAGGAAAAATCCACATCGACCTGCAAAAATTTGATCTGGCCTTATTGATCAAGGAAGCAGAACAGGAGACAATCGCCACCGTTGCCAGCCATACCATTGTATTCGAACCTGTAGAATTCACTTTAGTCAATGCAGATTACGATAAGATAGGTCAGGTGATCCACAACTTGATCAGTAATGCAGTCAAATATTCACCTGCAGGGAGTACCATCAATGTAGCCTGCATACAGGTCGGCAACGATGCACACATCAGTGTTAAAGATCAGGGAATGGGCATCAAAGCGGATGACCTTCCCAAAATCTTTGACCGCTATTACCGCGTAGAGGACAAGCACATGTTTTCCATTTCAGGTTTTGGAATCGGCCTCTATCTATGTTCAGAAATCATAAAACGACATCACGGTCAAATCTGGGCAGACAGCGAATTCAGTCGTGGTTCCACTTTCAGCTTCAGTCTTCCGCTCGCAGCTCACTAATGCATCATACCTGTTACGTAACAAAAATGTTATCTACCAGACTAGGACCATTACTTTTGGGCGCATACTTTTGTTCTGGCTAATTAATCACTAGCGTATCAGATAGGAATGATAGAACCTGTACCATCAAAAGTAGTACAGGTTTTTTTATTTAATTTTTGAGTGCTGCTATCTTCACATTTTTGATCCCGGTTTCTTCCGCTCTAAACAACAATTTTTCCACTTTTAAGTCTGGCCGGAAAGCGATCATAGTACGCTGGCCCGCAATCTCTGTGTCGATCTGCGAGCCCCCAAATTTATCTTCATATTTAACCACTATACGAACCCTGAATGGTTTGTCGGTACCTGCCAGATTTTCAATTGCATAACTCCTTGCACCGCTTGTAGAACCTCCTTCACGCAGTGATTTCTCCGCACCCGAAAAATTCCCGGCCTGTCCTTTTCCATATTGTGCTCTTTTTGCGTTCGGACTAACCTGGACTTCACAAGCAGAGTTGTCAGCATCTGCACCTAGAAAAAGTGCACCAAGTTTTCCGCTTAGATTCTTACCCGGTTCAACATCGAAAGTCAGCAAAAAAGAAGAAGATCCTGTCGCAAAAGAGGAAGTCTCCCTGATTTCTTTCGTCAATATTCTTTCTTTTTGAGTGGCAGGAATGATTTCCTCCATCCATTTGGTTCCGATCCGACCGTCGGGAGACTGGATCATCTCATGAATTGTCAATGATCCGCCCCAGCCAGCCATCGGGATCCAGCCGGCCAACAAGAAACGACCGTCTTTTATTTCTGTTACAGCCGGTACGTTCAGTCCATTGTAAAAATCAAGGCCTGCTTTTACACCATCTACAAACTTATCTTCCGTCGCGCTGGCTGGTTTTGACCAAAACCCTGTAAAACCACCAATCACATAATCATAATTTCCCCAGCGAAAAAAGAACGTGCAGTCTCCTCCCGGAGGAAATCCCTCGTTGACAGAGTGCCAGCCTCCGTCAATGGATTTCGACTCCCAGGTTCCTTTTGCTCCATAGTTAGCCAGCATGCGCAGACGCCCTTCCGGATCTGTATAGACACTAGGATTTTCACATGGATGGAATAAGATTTTTGTTTTTTTGAATTTACTGATCCCGTCTTCACTTACAGAATAAGTAGATCCTGCCGGATAACCGGGGATGGTATCGTAGCGAAATGAACCTGTAAAACCATGTTTGTTATAGTAATCCCACTGCAAAGGCAATGTAGTTTGTTCTTTAGGGTAAATTCTAGTAGTATGCAGGCCATAACTCAAAGAAAGCTTGTTGTCAAAAAGAAAAGGCGTGCCAGTACCAAATGTCTCCCATTGATATTCAATTGGAGTGGCAGCATCGTGTTCTGTCCAGGTTTTGAAATCTGTAGTGGAGAGGTGTTCAAAATAATGTGCCCCTTTTCCAAATTTGCTGGCATGCCCCCTCCGGTCAAATAAATAAAATAAGTGATAACGTCCCTGGTGATAAAAAGTAGCCACATCCCCCACCCAGGTATTGTGGCCTGCAGGTGTCCAATACTGGATTTCGTTTGAAGTGCGCGGCGTCTTTAGGACTACTTTCTGCGGCTCAATGCCAGGGAAAAAGATTTCGGCCTTCGAAACGACTGAAGGATCTATTTCCCAGTTGCTTTGCGCCCCCCACTTTGGAAAACCCAAAGGAAAATCGTTGTCCAGCAATTCATTGTCGACATACAAAGTCCAGCGAACACCAGAGAAATGAAGTACAACCTCATGATCTCCATTTGGCTTGTCCAACATCCCTAGCGGAATACCAATAAACATGTCACGCGGGCCTTTCGGTTCGGTAGGAGAATGAAGTTTGAGTGACGCTTCCAGTACCGGAACAGAACCATCAGCCATCGGGAAAGCGGGGTAGTTCTGCTGTTTGCGATCTTTCCCATCATGTTGAAAGGTAGTTACCTTCAATACCCCGGGAATCTGAAGCAAGTTCCTGGCGGAACTCTTGCTATCCAGGTTCAGCCGCATTTTAATGGTAAAACTGCTGCTATCAAAAGGTGCTATAAAAGTTGCTTTCGTTTTTACCACCGAAAGCATACTGAGTGCAGAACCTTCCGAAAAAGACCAGGGAGTAGCTTGCGATAAAAGCTGTACAGTTTGCCGTTTTTCGGCACAACCAGTAACCAGCAGGCTACTGATCGTCAGCAACATCAGCAGGGAAGCAAGGGATGACTTATTTTTCATTGATTATTTTAGTTTCGTTTGTCAGCTAAAGATGTTCAATAATTTAGAAAATCCCAGCCTTAAAATGACAAAGAAGTAAAATAGTGTTATAAAGGAAGGGTAAATTTGAAAGCACTGCCTTTGCCTGGCTGACTTTCCACCCAGATCTTTCCATTATGCCTTTTAACGATCTCGGAGCACAAGTAAAGTCCAATGCCAAATCCGGCTATTTTTTCGGTTTCCTCCCTTTGCACGCGGTAATGCGGCTGGAAAAGATGCTTTGCATCTTCAGCAGAAATCCCCATACCCTGGTCTTTAATCGCTACCTCAACAAAGTTGTTATTGACGCCACAAAGAATCTCAATGGGCAGGTCTTTTTCTGAATATTTAGCTGCATTACTGAGCAGGTTGACCAATACCTGCTCGATTTTGTCCTTGTCTGCAGATACCAATATAGGCTCGCAGGGCATCCTGATGATCTGATGGGAAGAAGTGAGAAACATGGTTTCCCCGATGACCTCATCAATAAGTCCTGTCATCGAGAACTCTTGTTTGGTGAGGTGTATCTTACCCGCTTCCGCTCCCGACAAACTCAGCAGTCCATTGATCATATTGAGCATTTTTTTAACCTGCTTTTCCACCTTGGATAATGCTCCGATCGTAAAGTTATCCTTCTGTTTCTTCGCCCAGTTGCTCAGCAATTGTACGTAAGCTTTCAGCGCAGTCAACGGGGTTTTAAGCTCGTGACTGACCATGCCGATAAATTTGCTCCTTCGCATCTCATTTTGCTTCTGCTCGGTAATGTCAATCACAATCCCCGAAAAGTAACTGTTGCCGGTTCCTGATGAACCGAAACCACCTGTGATACTCAGCCACCTTTGTTTTTGTTCTGCAGGGATGAGTACCGGACACTCAATATACAAGCTCGTTTTTTTGCCAATCGCATTTTCTATAGCCTTCCTTACTGTTCTTTGATTCCGTTGTTCAATACAATTCATCGCCTGCTCAAAACTGAGCTCCTCATCGGCGTTGAACCCAAACAATACTTTAGTTCGTTTGGACGGCAAGAATTGTCCGGACACTGCATCCATGATCCAGATCCCCACGTTGGCAGAATCCAAGGCAACAAGCGCTACATCAGCCTCCAAAAAAGAATCTGCAAGACTTAAAGAAAGCTTATTTTCAGGATGATCTTTTTTGCTGGTAATGTCACTCATGATGTTAGTTGGAAGCTCGATGTGCAAAAATACACTAATTAAACGACACTTCGCTCCGCACTGTCCATCTCTTATTGCTCATCCACCGGTTTCTGTTGCTCATAAATCTGATGGGCAACCACGCTGTCCGGCATCAGGTTACCCATGCCAACCTGGACCTTATTTTTGAATCCGGAGATAATCTTGTCCTTCCCTGCCATTAGCGCCTCATAGCCATCTTTAGCCACATCAGCCGGATCTGCCATCGCCTCTTTGTCCTGAACCGCCTTGCTGTCCAGCATATCCGCTTTGTTAAAGAAGTCAGTATCGGTCACTCCAGGCATCAGCGCAGTCACAGTTATTTCGGTATCACGCAATTCTTCACGGATTGCCTCAGTAAAGGACAACACAAAGGCCTTTGTACCATGGTAGACCGCCTGCCATGGACCCGGGGTTTTACTGGCAATAGAAGCTGTGTTCAAAATCTTTCCTGAGTTCTGTTCAACCATGTCCTTTAAAAACAATTTTGTCAGCACCACCAAAGAAGAAATATTCAGATTGATGATGTCCAGTTCCCGGTCAATATCGGTCTCTTCAAATTCTCCGTATACGCCCTGACCGGCATTGTTGACCAGCACATCAATAGCAATACCCTGAGACTGCAGGTCCGCATATAGCGCAAATGCCTCCTCCGGATCAAACAGATCTTTAGCGATAGGAATAACGGAAACTCCGTTTTGTTTAAGTTCAGCAGCCCTGGCATCCAGATGATCCTGATCACGGGCCACAATAACCAGGTTGTAACCGTCTGCCGCAAATAATTTAGCAAGTTCGTAGCCGATACCGCTTGTTGCACCGGTAATCAAGGCATATTGATTCTTATTCTCCATAATAAATACTTTTAATGTTAAGGTTTCAATACTACTTTCACACAATCGTCCTCTTTTTCATCGAAGATCTTGTACCCATGAGCAACCTCACTTAGCGGCAGCGTGTGGGTAATGATGTCATCCAATACCACTTTCTCTTCCTTCACCAACTGGATCAGTGTGTCGATATGGTTCAACACCGGCGCCTGCCCCTGTTTAATTGTCAAACCTTTATCAAAGATTCTGAACAGCGGGAAGTTATCATAAGGGCTGCCATATACCCCAAGAATAGAAACTGTACCGCTCCTGCGGACTGCTTCAAAGCAAAGCTCCAGCACCTTGATGCTGCCCTTTTCAAAATTGACGGTTGCCTTTACTTTATCTAAAAAAGTTCGCTCTGGTTCGAAGCCTACTGCATCGATACACACGTCAGCGCCCCTTCCGGCAGTCATTTCGCGAATGGCTTCCACTACGTCCACCTTATGCGGATTCAGAATATCGACCTTATTGACTGCCTTTGCTTTCTCCAAACGGTAGTCCAGGGGATCAATGGCAATAACCCTGCTTGCACCATGTAGCCATGCTGCCTTTTGCGCCATCAGTCCAACAGGACCTGAACCAAAAATGGCGACCACCTCCCCGCCTTTCAATTGCGCCCAGTCCACACCAGACCAGCCGGTTGGAAAAATATCGGTCAGGAATAATGCCTGCTCATCGGTAATGTTATCCGGAATGATCCTGGGACTGACATCTGCATAAGGCACCCGCACATATTCCGCCTGTCCGCCCGAATAGCCACCATACAGGTCAGTATAGCCGAACAAGGCCGCTCCTTTTTGGTCCATCATGTCTCCATTCGGACCATAATGTTTGTAGTTAGAATTCTCGCAGGCCGGAGATGCCCCATGGTTACAAAAGAAACAATGACCACAGGCAATTGGAAAAGGCACAATCACCCGGTCACCCTTTTTCACATTCTTAACCTCAGCGCCAACTTCCTCGACAATGCCCATGAACTCATGACCCATTACCATATCGGTAGTCTGAGGTACTGCCCCGCTCAAAATGTGCAGGTCGGATCCGCAGATGGCGGTCGATGTCACTCTTAAAATCAGATCTGTTGCCAGTTCAATTCGGGGATCAGCTACCGTAGTATAGCTGATATCGCCAGGCTTGTGAAATACTGCTGCTTTCATAAAAGTTGTTTTTGATAGTTAGGTATGAGACGAACACCACACAATTAAAAAGGTTTTTTCATTTTTCAACTCAGCGCTATTGGTTGTAATCACCGTTTGATATTCCAAACAATCAGCACATTTTCCGGCTCTCCTGCAAACATGCTGGCCTCTGATCTGTTTATCTTTAATAAATAGCAACGACATGGAAAACTCAGAAGAGACAAGTTCAAAAGAGACACAAGAAAATACACATCCGCAACCGGGTGCAGATCCCGGTGCAGCCATTGAAACAGTAATTCCAAGTGCAGAACAGGACATTACTCCGGCTGAAGATGGAAATCAGCAACCAGAAACTGAGCGCAAAGATGACTCGATCGAAAATGATAATGAAGTAAAGGATATTGATGTAAAGGATGATGAGGTGCAGGAAGAAGATTCTGACACAATCGATACTGAGGAAGATGACGCCATTGATGAAAAAGACGAAGAAAACATAGAGCCTTCAGAAAGCAAGCCAAACACAGATGAGCATGGAATCGAGACAGTTACACCTTAATCTTACTGGTCAACCTTCAATTTAGCGACTAGCACATCGATCTCTTTGCCAAACTTCGCCATCACTTCTTTCTGGTCTGTTAGCTTCTCTCCCCGCTCAATGGCATTATATAAGAAATGATACTTTTGATGCGTAAGGCGCAATAGTTTCGTAAAACCGGAACTACTGGCTTGATGTGATCAGGAAGGTCCATTTGTTCAATTTCGTCGACAATTTTATTATTCTCATTCCAGTAATAAATCCCACGATCCTTAATTTCATAAAGCATCTCATCTTTGGAAATGGTATCCGGCATTCCAAAAACTTCGAGCGCCATAGATTCATTACTGTTAAACACTTTCATTTTTGATTCAAATTCAATTTGCTCGGGTGTCTTGGCTGCCGTCGGTGCTTTAGGTACAGGTATAGGTATCTTAATAAAATCCTGCGGACCCGACAAAGGGAGGCATGAAGCAAATGATATCAAAGCAATTGAAAGAATGAAAATAATAGAGCGTACCTTCATGAATCACACAAAATAAAATGTAGTAATTGCGAAGATAATACTATTCTCTATTGTATTCTCTCTGTGGTACATCCTTTTTGTTGTAGCGCGCTCTTAAAAATCCAGAGGACAAGCCCAGTCTCAAATAACCATATTGATCTCTGTAGTAAATATTGTAAGGATCTTCACCGTAATAACCAGCAGCAGCCATGAGAAAAACATTACTCATAAATGGAAAGGCATAATGAAAAGAAATCTCAGCGTTTAATCTTTTCCTGACCGCATCCAGGTGATAAGCGGACATGGGATTGACCGCGTAACTGCTTTCCCAGTTCACGCGCCAGTTTTCCTTCCCCTCCTTATACTTTCTTAAAGAAAAGCTGTAAAGCAACCTGGTAAAACCATAATCATGCTCCAGCGCCCGTTCATAATCAAACCATTTGTGCCATTCCAATCCGGCGTTATGACCTAGCATAAAAGATTTACTTATTGCCCTAAGGGGTACTTTTCCGGCAAAATGATACTTTAAAGTCAGGTAATTGGTACTAAAATTACCGTTGTTCGTATTGATGGTACCATCCGGATTGATGGCATCTCCATCCTGTCCATTGGAATGATGGGTAAAACCTAAAGTCAGGTAATCCAAACGGTTCGAAGCATTGGTCAGCCTGACATAAAAAACACCACCTAGCCTGAAACTGGGTGTTCTGACACCCGCAGACCGCTCTTTCCTCACCCTTACCGTAAAATCCGGAATGACACTAAAAGCGACAGGAAGTTTGGCTGTGCCCAAAACCATGTAATTTGTCGTCAGTTTGCCGTTGATCACATACCTGGAAGGCGCACCGATCTCTCCACCAGGAGATGTGTAAGAAAGTTCTGAATTTTCCTTATACCATTGAATGTACTCCGCGTTCCGCATTTCTTTATCCGGGATCGAATCCTTCCGGACTGCACCCTGCGCCCAAAGCGAACCTGCTTGCAACACATAAATCAGGAAAGCGAAAACGTTCAAAAACTTCATCAATTGGGTTTAAGCTATAAACGTAAAACCAAGCCAAATGGTTTAGCCTTGCTTTAAACGCCAGCGCTCACTCCCGACGATCGTAAGGCCCCTTTTCTATGACAATGCGGCGTACAAATGAAAAAATCCCTTTGTCTGCATGCAGGAAAATATGCAACAGATCATGCCCTACGTGACCCAGGGTGATGCGATGCGCAACGGGCTGACCGCCTTGTTCAGTGTGACTCATGGTAGTTGTTTGGGTGCAACTAAAATACAAATATAATATCGGAAGAAAAGGGAGTAACGTAAAAAGGCCTCAAATCATAGATTCAAGGCCTTTTTTGTCGGGGTGGCAGGATTCGAACCTACGACCTCCTGCTCCCAAAGCAGGCGCGATACCGGGCTACGCTACACCCCGAGCGGTATCTTCTTTTTTTACTTCTGTCCAAACCCGATCCAGGTTTTCGATATTTAGCCGGGGCTACTTATTTCCGAAGTGGTGCAAAGATATAAAAATTAATATCCCTGCATAAAAAATTATTAAATAATTCTAAGTTTACATCATAAAGCACTAACACTTAAACCACACCAATGAAACAATCAACTATTTATTCGATGTTAAAGGCCACATTTGCCCTTTCCCTGCCCTTTATCCTCATGGGAAGTGCCATCAAAAAGCCAGAAATCAATAAGCTGATGGTCAGCAAAACGGATACCTTAAGCAGTCCATATGCAGATAAGGCAACTGCCAAACTACCCAAATGGGAGCAGCTGTTTGACGGAAAAGACCTGAAAGGTTGGAATATGAAAATCCGGAAGCACGATCTGGGCGACAATTACGCCAACACCTTTCGTGTTCAGGATGGAAATATCCAGGTTCGCTACGACCAATACACCGACTTCGATAAACAATACGGGCACCTTTTCTATAAAAGACCTTACTCCTATTACCTCATTGGCGTAGAATACCGCTTTGTGGGCGATCAGGTTAAAGGCGGTGAAGGATGGGCATTCCGCAACAGCGGGATCATGATCCACGGACAAGATCCTGCGACCATGACCAAAGATCAGGACTTCCCAAATTCTATTGAAGTTCAGCTTTTGGGTGGCTCTGCTACCGGCTACCGCTCTACAGCCAACCTCTGCACGCCAGGCACCCAATTTGAGAAAGACGGCAAAGTCATCAAACAACATTGTACGGAATCTGTGTCGAAAACTTATGCCGGCGACCAATGGGTACGCGTTGAAGTCCTTGTTCTTGGTGATACTGAAATCGTGCATTATGTAAACGGTGAAGAAGTATTGCGTTACCAGCATCCTCAAAAAGATCCTGTAGGCGGAGCAGCTCAGGGGGAACTCATCAAAGGCGGCAGCATTTCATTGCAAAGCGAAAGCCACCCGTGTGATTTCAGGAAAGTGGAGATCATCGACCTCGAGAAATACGCTAAAGACCCTAAAAAGCTTCAGGAAGTTGTACAGCAGTTAATGGCTGAAAAGCGGGTTGCCAAACAATAATAACAACATAAAGAAGGCTGTCCCCTTTCGGGCAGCCTCTTAAAAACCAAATATGACAAACGCATCCTTTAAACGGAGAGACGGCTTTCAGGGCCAGAAACTAATCAGTCTGCCCCAGCAACTCTGGAAAAGTGCGTCCCGTCTGCATCCCGAAATCTTCCAGCTATACATCACCCACATCGGCTATTTTCCAAAGGCCGAAGGTCATTTCAGGGAGCGCAAAAAGGGTTGCGAAGACAACATCCTGATCTATTGCCTGCATGGCAAGGGTTATTTTACCATTGGCAAAGAAAAACACGAACTCTTGCCCAACCAGTTTATTCATATCCCCGCCACGGCGGAATACCAGCGTTACGGCGCAGATCCGCAAGATCCCTGGTCAATCTATTGGGTCCATTACCGCGGGGATAAAATAGAAGGTTTCAACAATTCCCTGAACATCACGCTTAGCAATGGCGTCCAACAAATCCCCTTTAATGAAAAAGGTATCGCCATTTGGGAGAACATTTACCACAGCCTGGAGATGGGCTACAGCATGGATAATTTATGCAATGCGAGTCTTTGCCTCTACCATTTCATCGCTACGTTTGCATTTCCTGACAAACACATCCTCACGGAGAAGAAAGAAAGTGATGATATGGTCAACCAGACTATCCTCAACATGAAGGCCAATCTGGGTGGCAAACTAACCGTGAAAGAGATGTCTGAACATGTCAAGCTATCCAGTTCACATTTCTCTAACCTCTTCCGCAAAAGTACAGGCATCTCCCCGATCGATTATTTCATTCACTTGAAAATGCAGCGCGCCTGTCAGCTGCTCTACTCTAAAGACGTGAAAATAAAGCGCATTGCGGATGAATTGGGTTACGAGGATCCCTTTTATTTCTCAAGAATCTTCAAGAAAAACATGGGCATGTCGCCCGAACAATACCGCCTCGTTTCGAGCAAAGGTGACTAGGTGATCATTGAATAATCCATGCAATTCAATGGATATGCTATTTTATCAGGCTTAGCTTGGCGTAATTTTGATAATGCCCATTCGTACTTACCAAGGGCACCAAAACACCAAATATAACCAACGATGAAGTATAAAATATTCAACCTATTATGGCTGCTCAGTATTGCCATATCCCTCAAAGCACAAACCGTCCAAACCCCCAAAGCAGTCATTGCCGACTTCATGGACCAACGCTTCGGCATGTTCATTCACTGGGGACCAATTACCTTACGCGGCACTGAGATCGGCTGGAGCCGGAACAATGAGGTTCCCGCAGCAGAATACGACGTGTTGTACAAGAAGTTCGACGCCAAATTGTTCGATGCCGACAAATGGGTGCTAACCGCCAAAAACGCGGGCATGAAATACCTGACCATTACTTCCAAACATCATGACGGCTTTTGCTTATGGCCAACCAAATTTTCCGATTACAATGTCATGAACTCCCCGTTGAAAAAAGATGTGGTGGGCGAACTGGCCAAAGCCTGTAAAAAATACAAGATCAAGTTTTGTGTGTACTTTACCGTGCTCGACTGGCGCGACCCCAATTATACACAACAAAAAGGCCCTGAAGGAGCTAAAGTAAAGACCGACATGCGCCAGTTCGTCAACACCATGAAGGGCGAGTTGCAGGAGATCATTGAAAACTACCATCCTTATATGCTGTGGTTCGATGGCAACTGGGAAAGCCAGTGGACCAACGACTATGGCACAGAAGTTTTCAATCACATCAAGAAACTGAGTCCCAATGTCATCATCAACAACCGTCTGCAAAGACGCTACGACGGCGAACACCATGCCAATCTGATCCCCGGTTCAGTGGGCGATTACGCCACACCGGAACAGGAAATCGGTGCGCTGAATATGACTACCCCATGGGAAACCTGTATGACCATCGCCACCCAATGGGCCTGGAAACCAAACGACAAGACCAAATCTTTAAAAGAATGCATCCAAACGCTGGCAAGAACTTCGGCGGGCAACGGCAACCTGCTGTTTAATGTAGGTCCTAAGCCCGATGGGGAGATTGAGCCGGAACAAGTTAGCAGGCTGCAAGAAATGGGCGATTGGCTGAAAATCTATGGTGAAAGCATTTACAGCACCAAAGGCGGCCCTTTCAAGCCAGGCACAAACTATGCTTCTACCAGAAAAGGCAAAGCGCTTTACATCCATGTTTTCGAAAAACAAACAACACTCAAACTAAATGGCTTAACAGGATTTAAAGTAAAAAAAGCCGCATTCATTAATGGCAAGCCTGTAAAATATCAGCAAAACGAAGCAGGGGAACTAATCCTGAACCTGCCAGCAGAGCTTCCTAACGAAAACGACTCTGTCATCAAACTGGAACTCGACAAAAATGCCGAACTTATCCCAATCGTAAGCTAACACAAACCAGCCATGATCTATAAAACAGAGACACGCGATGCCAGATTCCCCCTCTCCAATGGCGCTGGCAGTGATGCGATCCACCGCGACCCGATCTATGCCTATGCAGTGACTAACCTGATCGACGACAGCGGCATAACCGGCACTGGCTTCGCTTTTACTTTAGGTGAAGGCAATGACTTGGTCTGCAAGGCCGCCCAGTTTTACGCCCAGCAACTCAAAGGCAGGGACATCGAAGAACTCATGTCAGATTTCGGCAGCGTGTTCAATCAATTCTCTAATGAGCAACAATTCCGCTGGCTGGGCCCGCACAAAGGTGTGGTACACCTCGCCCTGGCCTCCGTCACCAATGCCTGCTACGACCTCTGGGCCAAAAAGCGTGGCGTACCACTGTGGAAACTGCTCAACGACCTTAGTCCGGAGCAGATTGTTCAAACCCTCGACCTCTCCTATCTTGAAGAAGAACTGACCAAAGATCAGGCGATACAATTACTCAAAAACAACCTCAACGGCAAACAACAGCGCGAGCAAATCCTCCAAACCGGTTACCCCGGATACGACACCTCCATCGGCTGGTTCAACTACAGCGACGAACAAGTTCGCGAAAACTGCAAAAAAGCCGTAGGCGAAGGCTTTACCGCCATGAAGTTGAAAGTCGGCAGTACAGACCCGGAAAGGGACATTCGCCGTTCCCATATTGTACGTGAAGTAGCGGGCGACAACATCAAGGTCATGCTCGATGCCAACCAGCAATGGACGCTGCCACAGGCCATTAAAATCTGTGGGGAACTGCAAAGCATGCAGCCCTATTGGATCGAGGAGCCTACCCACCCCGACGATGTACTGGCTCATAAAACACTGGCCGATGCCATTGCTCCGACCAAACTCGCTCTTGGCGAACACGTCCCTAACCGGATCATTTTCAAGAATTACCTGCAGACTGGCTCCGCCGGATTCATCCAGGTCGATGCCGTACGGGTCGGTGGCGTCAGCGAATTCATCACGGTGAGCCTGCTCTGCCGCAAATACAACATCCCCGTGGTGCCCCATGTGGGCGATATGGGCCAGCTGCACCAGCATTTGGTCTTGTTTAACCACATCTCGATGGGTCATGAAGCCTTATTTCTGGAGCACATCCCGCACCTGCAAAAGCACTTCCAGCATCCGGTCAGGATAGAAAACGGCGTGTACGTCACGCCAATGGAAGCCGGAAGCACCTGTGACCTTAAACCATTCTAACCGCAGCGAAATGTTAAAATCCCTGGACCTCAGCATCAGCATTTTCTATATCCTTGCCATTCTGGCGATCGGACTGTGGACGGGCATCCGCCACAGGCGCAGAAGCAAGGCAAACGAAGCTGGCGAATACTTCCTGGCCGGTAAATCATTGAAATGGCCTGCCATCGGACTTGCCCTGTTCGCCACCAACATCTCCACCGTGCACCTCGTTAGCCTGGCGCAAAGCGGGTTCGACAGCGGACTGCTCAATGGCAACTTTGAATGGATGGCGGCATTTACACTCGTCCTCCTGGCCTTGTTCTTCGTGCCCTTCTACATCAAATCGGGCGTCTCTACCCTGCCAGATTTCCTGGAAAGGCGCTACGACCGGCACAGCCGCGACTGGCTGGCCTTTGTCTCCGTGGTCTCCGCCATCATCATTCACATTGCCTTCTCCATGCTGGCCGGAGGAATCGTCCTCAAAACCCTCTTCGGCATCAACATGTATGTCAGTGTGATCGTCATTTGCATCATCACGGCCATTTACACGATCGTAGGCGGCTTGAAAGCCGTAGTCGTGACCGAATCCATTCAAACCGTCGTACTGCTCACAGGCGCCTTTATTATTAGTTACGCTGCCTTTCACAAAATGGGCGGCTGGCAACCCATGGTCGGCGTACTCAAAGACAACAACCAGCTCGACAAACTTTCCATGCTCAGGCCACATGGCGATGCCAGCGGAATGGCCTGGTACACCATTTTTCTCGGTTACCCGATCCTCGGCATCTGGTACTGGTGCGCCGACCAGACCATCGTGCAGCGGGTACTGGGTGCCAAAGATGAAAACCATGCACGGGTCGGCCCCTTATTTTGCGCTTTCATCAAGATTCTGCCCGTCTTCATTTTTGTACTGCCGGGCTTGTTTGCCTATACCCTGGCCAAATCCGGACACCTCGACATCAGCAGCTTAGGGCTCGATGCTAAAGGAAATGTAGACTCCAAAGGGATTTACACCCTGATGATCACCCAATTGCTGCCATCCGGACTGGTGGGCGTACTCGTAGCCGCATTGCTTTCTGGCTTGATGAGTCAGGTAGCAGGTGCTTTAAACTCCATTTCCACCATCGTCAGTTACGACATCTACCAGCGCTACAAACCACAGGCATCCGACAAAATGCTGGTCCTAACCGGCAAGATCTCCGCCGGACTAGCCCTCGTCTTTTCACTAGCTCTGCTGCCCCTGCTCAACAAATACGAAAGCATTTTCAGTGGCATTAACGATGTCATTGCCCACATTGCGCCACCCATCACTTGTGTATTCCTGCTTGGTATCTTTTGGAAAGGCGCTTCTGCTACTTCGGCCAAACTCACCCTATGGATCGGCTCCGGGCTGGGCGTCCTGATGTTCGCCATCAATAAGCTCTATCCGGAAACCCTGGTCGGACAAATCCCTTTCATGATGATGGCCTTTTACCTGTTTTGCGCCTGTGTGGCCATGCAGGTTACGCTTTCATTTGTGTATCCCGTGGTGCATACCCGCGAAAGCGCGGAACTCTATTGGAAGTCGCCATTAGAACCAATAAAAGCAAAAGGATGGCCGGGAATTGGAAATTACAAGTTTCTTTCCGCGACATTGATACTAGTAATGAGCGTATTATATTATATATTTAAATAGATGAAAAGATATACAATAGTTATCGCCCTGCTGATCAGCATACTATCGGCATGCAGTCAGCCCAAAACAGAAGCCTACAAGGTTAAAACAGATACTGCTCACGTCCAAAGATTCGGCTCTATAACCGGCCTAAAAGCCAACAAACTAGACTATTATAAAAAACTCCATGCCGCTGCATGGCCTGCCGTGCTCAAAAAGATCAAGGAATGCAATATCCACAATTACTCGATTTACCTGCAAAAGATAGACACGAGCTATTACCTGTTCAGTTACTTTGAATATGCCGGCAAAGACTTCGCAAAAGACATGAAGAAAATGGCAGCCGACCCCGACACCCAAAAGTGGTGGAAAGAGACCGACCCCTGCCAGCAACCCCTACCCGAAACAGCCGCCAAAGGCGAAATATGGACCAACATGGAAGAAGTATTCCATACCGATTAACACAAAATACAAATGCAGTTACCAGATAAAGTTATATTCCTGACCGGAGGCTCCACCGGAATTGGCTTCGCTTGTGCACAGGCTTATGCACGTGAAGGCGCAAAAGTTGTCATCGTTGCGAGCAGTCCCGGCCCTATAGCCGAAGCCGTAGCACTACTCGAAACAGAAGGCCTGACAAATCCCGGAACCCAAGTCCTGACACAAGCCGGCAGTAAACACCTCGGCATTGCCTGTGATGTTTCCAATGCCGAACAAGTCAAAAACGCCATCAACCAGACCTTAGAAAAATACGGAAAGATCGACGCCATCCACAACAATGCCGGCATCGCCAGTCCCTCCAAGCCGCTGCACCTGACCAGCGACGAAGAGTGGGACCTGCTGATGAACGTGAACCTCAAAAGCGTGCTCTATACCACCCGCTACGGATTCGATGCATTGTGCGCAACGGAAGGATGCATACTCAATACCAGCAGCCTCGTTGGCGAGATCGGTCAGGACAACCACGCTGCCTATACCGCCACCAAAGGCGCCATGAACACGCTCACCAAGTCGATGGCACTGGATTACGCCCAATACAAAATTCGCGTCAATTCAGTCCTGCCCGCAGGAGTCTGGACACCCATGCTCCGCAAATGGAACCAGGAACAGCCCGACCCAGCCTCAATAGAACAATACCTGGACGATATCCATCCCTTAGGCTATTGCCCCGAGGGTGACGTCATTGCCGATGCCTGCGTGTTCTTATTGTCTGACAAAGCAAGGTTTATCACCGGGACTAATTTACCGGTGAGCGGTGGAGCAGAATTGGGATACAGGTCTGTAAGATAGTGAGCCTCGACTACGCTTCTACAGACCAACTTTTTCTTCCGGAATAATTTTGCCCGCAAGTATATTGACCAATTTAAGCAAAGCAGGCACATCAGCCTTTAACACATAAAAGGAAAGATAAGCTTCAGGCTTCTCCGTTGTATCTCCATTCGAAAACGTTTTGACCTGGTCCATCTCATCTTCAAAATCTAAGATCACGCCAGATATCTTATCCGAATCATCTATCGCGTACCGCCACTCATAACATTTGGCGAAATCCAGCTTTGAGGTTTTCGTTTTGATCAGATGATCATCCATATCAATCAGCTCGTCGTAACCCGATTCCGATAGCACTTGTTTTTTGATCTTCATCACAATTGAAGTTTCCTGATAGGGTACCTTATAGACTTTCCCTTCAGTTTTTTTCAATAAAGAATTGATTTTAGCGATGGCCTCAGGTTTAGTCTGGGCGAAACAGGTAAGCGAAAACAGTCCGAATAGGAGAATAAAGGTAAGTCTCATGAGTTAGCGTTTTGGTAAGCGTAAATATCCCATGCGAAAGTACCGAACAGCACAGCACCAACCAATACCCATTAATAGGTATATTATGCTTTATTTTCGCCTCTAAAAGCAACTCTAATTATGTAAGAGCTCGTACTGATATGTTTGCCATAATCTAATCACCCCCATACCAATCTACCCAATTCTTAATCAGCGCAACCCGCTCTTTAATAAACCTGGTGCTAAAAAAGAAATTAGACCAGTCTTCAAAATTATCGTAGTGAAAACCGAAATAGAAAACCCACCAGCAGAAGCCAAAAAGCGGCATGGCACTGAGCTCCTCGTTCGATAACTTTCGGACTTTCCGGTAAGCAGCAATGAAGACAGCAAATGCACGGTCAAGCTTCCTGCTGACTGATCTTCTGCTGAGACACCAGCAGGAAATAATGCGCGTATAAAGAGGCCAGGTCAATGACAAAATACCCCTGGCCTGCAAAATCAAAAAACGTGATTTCATTCCGATCATTGAAATGAAAGTTCTTAGGCAGGAAATCATAGTGACAATACCCGTAACCGAAAGATTCCAACGCCAAGCCAGCAATACGATCCTGCACCAGTCTTGCAGTAGCAGTCAGGTATTCATATTCAGGTTCAAGCCCCTTGAAAGCAGGTTTGATCCGCTCCAACGGGCCGGTTAGCATCGTATCAATGCTAAATTCCTTGCGTTTAAAAGATAACTTTATGACTGCAGAAAGCGAATGAACCTTGGCCATTTCCTTTCCAAGGACTTCCAACTGCTGATCGTTCATGAGTGGCACCACCTCTCCCTGAGCGTAACTGAACAATACCCCATGACGAACGCCTTCTGCCGCCTGAAATACCTTAATAAGCTCATTCTGAAGGTCAGCAACAGGCAAAGCTACTTTGGCTCCCCCCTGACCTAAAAGATGCAACAATTCCAGTTCTCCTTTGATCTCCTCCAAAGAGCGGTGCGCATCTCGGTAGACTTTAAATACAAATTTTAAGTCCTGCAAAACCACCAAATAGGTATCCCCCACGTTATGGATCAGCAGACTGCACTGGACTTCCTCAAACCCGTATTGTTTGCGGATATATTCACCAAGGGCCTGAGCAGAAAGCAAAGAATACTGTGTCGGAAAGATCGTCATGGCAGCAAATCTAGTAAATCAACTTATCCTGGCCTTAAATTTTTAAGCGTATTCAAGAACTCCAGTTGGGCCTTAACCTCATCAGAGATGCCAATTAACCTGAATTCCACATTTGTATTGATTAAACCCGGAACCACGAACTCAATATAAATATCGCCACCAAATGAATTCAGGTTTAGATTTTTTGGCTGAATGAGCTTTGCCCCGGGCAATTTGAAGAAATATTCCTGCGCGCGTGTCGTAAAGACCAACGGATCAGTAAACTTGTTTATCCAAAACATCTTCTGCTTACCAAAAATAACCAGCGCATCCTTTGTGATAAACAACTCACAACGTGAGAAGTAATACCCCCTGCCCTTCATACCAGACGAAAAGGTTTCACACTTTACATTTTGCAGGTGAAGTGCATTCAGCTCCGCAAGCACAGCGGCTGAAACCGCATAATTCTTGTTACTGCTTTTACTTTGGAAGTATATGAAAAGCAGAATTGCGCCAAGAAATATAATGGGTTGAAAGATGGCGATGTTCATTACACTAATTTATCGAGATATGTCATACAATACACTCCTTATCGCCATTATTTCTATTTGAACCTTCCGCTCAAGCGCGTCTTTATAAGTATTCTTAACATGCTTCGCGAAATGTTTTTTGTACCTCCATCTGAGATAATTTTTACCAAACAGTATCCATATAGCCGTAAGAAAGGCAGTAACATAAAAAACTACCTGGTCGCTACTTGAGTAACTGGCTAAAGTGAATACTACCCCGAATACAACTAAAACTAAATAATCTCTTTTACGTTTAAAAGTACGCAGCGGATTAGTCGAATATTCGTACAATTGATAAGTGAGGTAGTCTTTTTCCGTGAGCGTTATGGTATGCTTCATAATTGAAGGGAAAGATAAACATAGAACTATAAAAGTCGATACTAACAAAATCAATTTGAAAAGTAAGGCACTATAAAAATAGAATTTCCCGGCATGAATAGCAAAAAACGCTTATGCTATCCAGATGGCGACATTTTTTGCGCTTACAAACAAAAAAGCAGCGCCTCAATCGAGACGCTGCACGCACTCCCCTTTTACCCCCTAATCTTCAATACCTGTTTGATGCTAAACCACTGTGTAGCATACTCTTCCCTCGTTTGACTACCAATGCAGGTATAAGACGCACAGCCGTCGGCATTGATCATAAACGTATGGAGAGTCAGATTACACTTCGGAACATCCAGCAAAGCAAGCTCATCAGGATCATCCACAGTCAAATATGCCCATGAATCGCAGTCCCTGGCCAATTGCTTCAATATCCGATCAGCCTCAGTATCCGGCTCCGCGACATAAAAACCAAAAGGCTCATCCCAATACACATGGCTGTAAAAACTGTTGTCGCTCCTGAAAGGCGCAACAACCGCCAATCGCTGCCGCATGATAAACAACCATGGCGGAGTCAGGTGCAACAATACAAAATTGCAGGCCTTTGGTTGAAGCTTGGTACCCGCCCTAATGATCACATAATCTGTAGGTTGAAAAGACTGCTCCATTAATATTCCCTATCTTTAATGACCATAAAATCACCACCCTCTCTGCGTTCCATTTTCACGATGTATTCCGGAAACTCCTCATTTAGGCTCTGCTGCATGATGACGTAAAAATTGTCCGTCAGATAGAAAGGAACCACCAATTGGTAGCACCTGATCTGGTTGAGCTTTTCTGGTTGCCGCACATTAATGACGATCTTTTCAGCCTGAACCAAAGTTGATTTCATTTCCCCCGCACCCATTGCGAGCGCAAACAACTGGGTAACGGTATAATTGCGCACCGTAATGGATTTTCCTTTCATAAACTCATCGTCACTAATGCGATACCCGCATTTATAACCCGACTTGAATCCCGAAAAAGCATATTTATAAGGTTGATTAACAGTACTATTAACCGGCTGAACACCAGCTTTAATTCGTTTGTTCTTTTGCAATGCTTTTGGCTGTTCAGAGCAGCTCTGTTTATCCTGCCCATAGCAAATGTTTAGGCAAAGCGCTGCCAGAACGATAATTTGACTCGTTTTTTTCATTGTTATTTTATGATGTTGTTAGTACTTGATAATATGATTTTAGTACTTGATTTGGCCTTTGTTATGCCTTTCTGCATTATTCCTGCGCTCTTTCCGCATCGCTTCTGCGCTAAAAGGTACTTTTTAGCGCAGAAGCGATGCGGCAGGTATTGAGAAATTGTGCGGAAGGACATAACAATGGTCCTGCTTTGCTATAAAGAAGACCTTACCCGGCTAAACCGATGTCTTACCGTCTTATAACAAAGCTTAACATTACCCCTAGTCTGGGGGACAAAGAATTAGGGCGTAAAGGATCTTTACTTTTATTTCCATTTCTTAAGCTTTAGCGCTGATATGATATGGAACTTTTGATGGAAGAAGGGATTCTGCAATTTCTAAATAGAAAGGGAATTTCTAAATAGAAAAAGCGTGGTACCCACTACATCCGCCCAACGAGGTACTGGTATACCTTAACCGACGAAATAAGCGGGCCCACGCTTTTTACACGTGAGCACCCTCACCTATTCCTTTGTCGGTTTAAAATTACCAGTTTTCGTTGGACAAAGTTCTTGGTGCTAAATGCTCCAATTTCTTGGATTATTTGGCAAAAATATAATATCTAGCTGTTACATAATCTTTTTTCTTGGTGCTAAAGTATACAACTTTGAGCAAACAGGTAAATGCAATTAAAAACTTTTATGGATTAATTAGTTTGAAGTCCTAAGACCAGCCACTACTTGCTTAATAGACTCCCTTTTAACAATTACAATAAAACTGTATTCCGAAATAGATCAGGCAATGGAGGCCACATATCTAGCAACCTTTCCCGCCAGAAACCGACCTGCTGCAATACCCAGTATGATGGCCAAAGCATGAGAGACGAAAGAATACCCAGCACCCTTCTCCAATAAAACGTAACTAGCTCCCATTTCCAACAAAAAAACAGGAAGAAAGGCAGTCATCAAGTATTTCGAATTCGAGGCTCTGTTATAATACACAATCGAAAAAGCCGCAATGCTGTAAACTAAACCAAATATTAGGTCTCTGTACAACAACTCATTGATATGAAAGGTCCTGGTCGAGGCGGCCAGAAATTCTGTAATCAAACCGAATGCCAACAGAAACAACGTTGCAGGTTTTTGCAATAACGTTTTGGGTGTCAGAACCTCAAGCTTGTTGACGCTAAACACCAGACTAACGACCACACCTAGCAAACTCAGAACTGTGGCATAGAAAGTAAACTCGATCCATCGGCTATCAAAAGCATAAACAGGAAAATAGAGAACTGACAGCCCTGGAAAGGCTTTATATAAAACTCCTTTACCTACAAAAACAAAGCCTAGAAGTGAAAAACAAACAATGAGAAAGGGAATCGTGTTTCGCTCAATCTGCCTTTCAATAAAGTATGAAACCGATCTTTTAAATTTCAGTGAATACCACACAGACGCCATGAATAAAATATGGAAGCTAGTTACAATGAAAACTGCTGAACTGGAGGTTTGATACGTTTGATAAATGAAGAAATAAAATACCGCAACTGCTGAGAATACGATAGCTGGCAGTGCATAGAACAAACTGAAACCAGCCATTAGATAAGCCCATACGTAATTCGTTTTCACCGAAGTATTCACTTTACTGTATTCCTCGGTAAGTACTTCTTCAGTCCCCAACCGCTTAGTAGCGATGATAAATGCCTCCTCTTCTGATAGCCCTTGCCTGGACAGAGCCTCCGCTGCGTCAAAAATGTGTGCACTTAGTTCAGTTGCATCAGCACTGGTGATACTGCCCCTATTACTAATGACACTTATATAGTCGTGGATGGATTGCTCGAGGTTGAATTTGGTAGATTCCATAGTTTATGAATTAGATCGTTAATATAGTTTAGCTGTGAAAATTGTGTGTCCAGTTCTTGCCCGCCTTTGTCGGTCAGCGCGTAGTATCTTCTTTCCCGTCCAGAATCGGCCTTTTTCCAGTCGCCCTCAATCCAGCCTTTCGCCTCCATTTTCTTCAGTACCGGATATAACGTCCCTTCCGCAACCTGAAGCTCCCCGCCAGTCTTCTCCTTAAGCTCCTGAATAATTTGATAGCCATAGCTTTCCTGACGCCTCAAAATAAGCAACACCAAAGGCGCAAGAGAACTTGCCATCAAATCCTTATTTAATTCTAGCATACCACAAACATACTTAGAAGTTCTAAGTAAAGCAAGTGTGTTATTAAATTCAACATTCTGTAAGTAAACTCAAATATTTGTATCTTAACTCAGATATGAGTATTAGATTTCAAATTAATGACCCCTCCCTAGAGTCGCAATGGAGATCATTAATCCTATTCGGGAAAAACTCAGCTACTTATAAATTCGCATTTGCCAAGTCATTAATCGACTTGATCGACAACCAGACAACCACAATCAATCTGGCAGATCTAGCCATACCTTTTTCACACCATATCATTGAACACCTTAAACTCCATGATAAGCAAGGCAGTTCTAAAAGCAGCAGATTTTTAAACAGTTGCCGTGCTTATATCAACAATGAGTTGGACAAAGATCAGCTGTACCGGGACACAGAAAAGCATGGCTTTGTGAATGTCATCGATGCTTTTCAGAACGTCAATGGTGGCAATATCCCCCATCTATTTTATGAGAAGAACTTTGTAGCCGGTAACAAAGAAATCGTAATTACAGACCATCTGCTCAAACTGAAAGAGACCTTTCAATACAAGAATTTCGATCAGGAAGTTGAGGCGCGATGGAAACTCGTAGAGACAGCATGGAACCTGAACATCAATCCGAATATGCTGCAGGTGAAATATGATGAGGTTGGTTCGATCTTCTTTGTTAAGGATAGATTTATGAGACGGATAGACATCACCTCTGTGCGGGATTCGCTCAATGGCTATCAAAAAGGGAAATGCTTCTATTCCTTTCAGGACATTTCCATCCTTAAAAAGGACGACGCGGTCTGCGCTGTAGATCATTTCCTGCCTCATATTGGTAAAATGCAGCACAATGACGAAGGGGCAAATCTCAACGGGGTATGGAACCTGGTTCTTGCGGATGGCAGCATCAACAACGATAAACGAGCTAGAGTGCCAGAAAAAAGATTCCTGGATCGTCTGTTCAATAGAAATGAATTTTACATTGAAAGTAAGCACCCCCTGGCTGAGACAATCATCAACCAAACTGGCAATACGAGGCAAGAAAGAATCGCATTTCTGGAAAAACAATATAACTTAGCATTAGGATTGGCCATCCACCCTTGGAACCCTAAAATTGAATTACCAGGCAGTTTTTAATGAATGATTTTTTAAGTATACCGGAGAACAAGATTCTTTACACCGACAATTATTTCTTCATCATTGAGGATGCTTTTCCTGTGTCACCCGGACATTTGTTAATCATCTCCAAAGCACTTAGAAAAGACTATTTCAGTCTTCTTGAAGAAGAAAAAGCTAGGCTGATCCAGACTATTGAAGTCGCAAAAGAGCTGATACTAAAAAATCACACCCCCGATGGCTTTAACATCGGGATGAACTGCGGCGAAGCTGCCGGACAAACTGTATTTCATTTCCATTGTCATTTGATCCCGAGGTATATAGGCGATATGGAGAATCCAAGAGGTGGAATAAGACATTGTATTACTGGCAAAGGGGATTATTGATCTAGGCTATTAAAGAGGCCAAACAATGCAGCTGTAGGAATTAATCTTTTAAATCAGTAATTCACAATGAACTTGATTGATATTTGAGATAAATTAACCCCAATATGAAACTAAGAATACTCTGGATCATAGCAGTCCTTCTCGCCTGCGTCACTTGGTTTATCCATTTTCGCTACCAATCCGATTTCTCTGATACAGAAAACCGAGTATGGTGGTTTGTCAACATATGGGCGATGTTGATGGTAATGGGCATTTGCATATTCCCACTGGTCTTCAGTGTGGCGCTATTTCTGCCAAAACGGCTAAGCTATTCTGATCGATTTAACAAGGTGCTCCCAATCGTATTTATCTTCGTCCAAATTATATTTATATACGGCTTAGGGTCGCTGGCCTATGGCCTAAGTCACGGTTACCATCTAAAATAACACCTAAAGCTCCCCAACATACACACTATCCCCGACCAACTTCCCATCCTTGCTCGCAAAACTCATGTAACAATACATCCGACCCTGCAAAAGCTCAGCTGGCACGTCTACTACATAACCCAGCGCGCCACGGCTCGCCACATTCTGCTCAATCGCACCGGTCTTTTTATCAGGATTATAAACCAGGAAACTTGCCAGATCAGTCACCCGGTTAAACTCCGATTCCCGTTCAGGCAACCAGCTAAAAGCAACTTTAGCAATTGCTCCATCACCGCCAGCAATCTCCCCATCGCTTTCAACCACCCTTACCGACGGACAATTTGGCGTTGCCACGCTTCCTTTGCTATACGCCAACTTCGAAAAGTCGAAAGTAAGATCACCCTCCACATTACTGTACACCCGGTCGTAATTGTACGAATAGGCGGCATTTGAAGTCGTATTCCGCTTGGTAGATTTCTTAAATCCTACGCGCAACAAAGGCACTATCCGTTCGAGTACCGAATTGAGCATGCCAAATTTGTCTTGTTGAAAGACCTGCAATGCCGTGCGCGGCTTAGTACTGGAGTGCGGCAGCGGCCCTACAATATTTTGCCCCATCACCCTCCGGCCTATGTTCGCCCCTGATTTTCCTCGAAAACCACCAAGGGCTCCGTTATCCTGTATTCCCATATTATTGTTTTATGATCTATTAAAATATATACTATGATTAAGTTGTCAGTCTAACAGCTAGATTATTGCATTAATACTCCCTGTATAACAACTCGTTGCCGTTGCACTCCGATCTGCCGACACAAAAGAAATATAGGTCTCCATATATTCAGACTGCATCGGCGCACTGATCGGCAGCAGTGCCGTGCCTTGCGAACGCTGCGCTCCGTAAAGGTCAAAAACAATCTTGCCCAATGCCGGAAAATAGGCAAGCATCATCACCTGATCGGTATAGTCCGGCCAGGGCGCCAAAGGGTCTGCAAACCAGTTAAACCGCAAACCTTCAGCCACCTGAGTTACAGAAAATTCAAGTGCAGGCATCAGCGGCCCCTCGCTTACCTTCATTTTTTCGTAGTCGATACTGATATCCGGATATTCGCCCGTCATTGCGTTTCTGAGCAGAAAAGACTTGGCAACATTACTGGCATTGTCCTTTTTGGCAATTGCCAGTTGGCGATAGCCCACGTTGATAAATGGTTTAAGTTGTCGCAGCACGGTGCTGGCAATGCCCATACGCATTTGTATGGCCAACTTACCGGGCGTCGCCGGTTTAGTTACGGCCGCTACCGACCTGCTAACCCATTTGCCATTTAGAAAATAATAGACCGTGTTTCCGATCCTGCCTGTGAAACTACCTGGTATTCCGCTGTTTGAAGTCGCCATCGTTTGTTTATTTTGGTTTGAATAATTTAGTTAACCTAAAGTTACGATACATTTTTCAAAAAAAAGAAGACATTTGTGCATCAAAAAACAGGACATTTGTCCATTATCTTACTGATAATTAATCTTATATTCCCATTGTAGACCTAGTTGGCCATTGTAAAGAGCCTGTTTGTCTAAAGCACAGAACAGCATCTGCTTAAGTCCAGCCTTCGTACTCCTACTCGCCTGAAACCTGCCTCCCACCTTCCTGACACCAGCGTTTCAAAACCCTCGCATAACCCTCGCTTAACCGTCGCTTAACCGTTGCATAACCCATTGGGTAGTAAAATGGTTTAGTGAGCGTTTTGTGCGGGTTGCTCGATGGTTGCGTAAATTTGGACTCAGGATGGTAGATCAAGGGTACGAGGCAGGTGGCAGTACGAAGGATGGACTTGAGCAGTAAGTAAGCTGATCGAAAGAAGTTCAGGGGGCAGAGCAATCAAATAAGCAATTTTCTTATATTAGGTCTATCTGAGTTAGGATTTTCACAATGATCCAAAATAATTATTTTCTTAACGAGCTGATGTTATAATTCGCATTTATATGAACGTAGAATCAGAAATCGAAGCACATTTAAGCAGCCTGCCTGATCCAAAGCGTGCCGACGTGCAGACCTTGCATGAGCACATACTTTCGGCATTGCCGGGTATAAAATTATGGTTTGACGATGGTAAAGACAGCCAGGGTCAAACGGTTACCAATCCAACTATAGGTTATGGATTTCAGATCCTGAAATATGCTGATGGAAAGACTAAGGAGTTTTTTCAGATTGGTCTGAGTGCAAATAAGACGGGCATCTCTGTTTATATCCTGGGCCTTAAAGACAAGGCTTTTTTAGCTAAGACTTATGGCGCTGCGCTGGGCAAAGCAAGCGTAACCGGGTATTGCATCAAGTTTAACAAGCTAAAAGATATCCGTATTGAGGTATTGGAAGCGGCGATAAGGTATGGCGTTGCTGAAACTGGAGAAAATTAAATGTCATAATTGTTCTATTTCCTCAATGGAAAGCTTTGTAGCACCTGAGATGATCTCTAGAGGCATGTTTCTCTTTTTCAATTCAGCGGCAATTTCTAACCTACTTTTATGCTCGCCCTTCGCAATTCCAATAGCAATTCCCTCTTCTACGCTGTTAACGCGAGCCACATCGTTATCCCATTTGCGTTTTAAGTCCTGGTCGTACATTTCTTGTTCCTCCTTGCTTAAGTTTGTGTATTCTGCAATGCTAAAGAGTCTTTCGAAGATCGTCTCTTTTAAATGCTCAGGAAGTTTGTCAGTCTCGTGAAGGTGTTTGAATATTATAATTCGTCTAATTCCTCAATTGAAAGCTTTGTAGCTTCTGAGATGATCTCAAGCGGGATGTTTCTCTTTTTCAATTCAGCGGCAATTTCTAAGGCCTGTTCATAACGTCCCTTAGCCCTTCCCTCTTCTACACTGTTAACGCGAGCCGCCTCATTATCCCGTTTGCGTTTTAAGTCCTGGTCGTACATTTCTTGTTCCTCCTTGCTTAAGTTTGTGTATTCTGCAATGCTAAAGAGTCTTTCGAAGATCGTCTCTTTTAAATGCTCAGGAAGTTTGTCAGTCTCGTGAAGGTGTTTGAATATTATAATTCGTCTAATTCCTCAATTGAAAGCTTTGTAGCTTCTGAGATGATCTCAAGCGGGATGTTTCTCTTTTTCAATTCAGCGGCAATTTCTAAGGCCTGTTCATAACGTCCCTTAGCCCTTCCCTCTTCTACACTGTTAACGCGAGCCGCCTCATTATCCCGTTTGCGTTTTAAGTCCTGGTCGTACATTTCTTGTTCCTCCTTGCTTAAGTTTGTG
>JAZKCT010000005.1:0-134131 GCA_040387995.1 Bacteroidota bacterium
TGTTTCTTTTGTTTCCATACACTGATATTGTGTATAGCTTTTTTAGGAATGGACAGTTTGCTGATGTGTTTTCTGAATTCATATGCTTTTTAATTTTTGTGATTGATGCTCAAAACTAAAAGCAGCCGAAATTTATGGCAGCGTTATTTACGTTTTTTCAACAAGCCGGCATTTTTTGCACAATCCTTCGTTTTTTGCATTATGATCGTGCAGAAGTAATTATATTAGACTTAAATAAAATTTATAAACCAAACTGCATAGTTAGGTTTCCACAGAGGTTAGTTGGCCTTTGTGCTGCGCGCCATCCGATCTGTTGCGGTTTTAAAAAACCCTAACATGAAAAGAATTTGTATTTATGCGAAAGACCTGATGGTTATCCTGGGGACATCGCTAAGAAAAGCACAATCCCTGATGCAAGACATCAGGTATGTGCTAAAAAAAGAGAAACACCAATGTGTTTCCATTCGTGAAGCAGCCTGGTATCTGGGCATAGACGAAGATCTGATAGATCTGGGCATGATTTAAAAAAAAATCTCCGGCCACCCTTCAATTGTGGCCGGAGGTTTTCAAAATCTTCGCTAAAATTTTGGCTGCATCCAGCGCTTCGTCCCGGTCATAGGTGCCAAACCCTAGCCGCATTTTGTGGCAGCGCTTCTCCGGTATTTCCTGTACGGGATGGTAAGGTACGTTGACGTCCTTATTTTGCAATTGCAACATCATTTGCTGTATGTCTATCGTATCTGCAAAACAAAGCCACAAACTAAGCCCGCTGGAGGAGGGGTGAATGGACATATAGTCACCAAGAAGCGCGTTCAGGTTGTATTCCAAATCTCCCTTTTCTCCGCCTTTTTTAAACCGTACCTCCTTCACCAAATGCCACATTTCACCTGAATTCAATAATTTTGCAATTGCCTTTTCCTGGATCAGGTCCCTGAACGGGAAATCATGACGTAGATGTTGATTCAGCAAGTCAATGAACGCTTTACTGGCGCAGACCACATAGGTGTTGAGCATGTAAACGGACAACTGGCTCAATACACCCAGATAGATGACATGGCCTTCATGGTCATAATTACACAGTGGCTTGTACGGCATCTGACCATACCAGAATTCGTGATAAGGATCCTCCTCCAGGATGTAAAACTGGTATTCTTTGGCCAGTGCCAGAAGGCGCTCGCAAGTGGGCGTATTCAGGTGGTTGCCCTCGGGGTAACCGCATTGGGGACGGACAATTAGTAAATGGATTTCGGAATTCTGAAGCAGGGTTTCCAACTGGTCTATAAAATCCGGTGCTGTAGTTTGAAGGACATGTTCCCGGACTTCCATCCCCGCCAAAATCGCGTTCAGCTGTCTGTCCTGTCCGCAGGTATTGACAAGGGCAGCACCAGGGCCGAGCAATAGCGGCAGGAGCCGCCGCAATGCCTGCTCCCTTGTGAAAATCACATCGAGATACCCTGGCTCCAGCCAAAAGCCCCGGGTTTCCTTCAGGTATTTCCCAATAGAGGCCCTAAAGTCCAGCGCGTCAAAATCCAGGATCTGTTTGTATTGCGTCACCCGGTTGTATTGGTCCTGATACGCCCGCAGGTATTTTGACAATTGCTGAAAAGGCGTAAAGGATGGCCCAAGCAGATCCAGGCCTATGCTCAGAAAATCCTGTGAGGCGACTGGATTATTGTTGCCGGTTAAATGTGCTCCGGTCAGTGCAATTGGCAGTTGTGGAGTAAACCGCTTGTTAATGTGCTCAAGCACCTCTTTTTCATAGGATACAAAAGTGCCACGCCCCGGAATCGACTTGATCAGTCCGTGTGCATTCAGTTGATTGTACACCCTTTTTACGGTGTTTACGTTCAACTTATTAAGTGCCGCAAAGTCGCGCTGGGATGGCAGCTTGTCATCTTCGGTCAGACCGCCATCTAGTATTTTGCGGGTGATAAATTCTACGAGTTGCTTTCCTGGCTTTTGTTTGATAGGCTCAGTAATTTTCCACAGGGATGAGTTGAAATTGTCCATTACGATAATATTTAGTTGTGAATACCAAGTTATCTAACTTTCTACGAACAAATATACTAGAGTTCAGTGGAATACATCAAATATTTTGAATTGGGATACCAGGAAATGGTTGATTGTACAGAAATTAGATATGCAGCTCTTTTGGACGGCGCTCGCTGAAAGCCGCTGCATCACTTAAAACAATAGGTAGTTCAAGGGGGCGGAAGGAAATCTGCCCTTTTGATTTTATACTATTCTTACAATTACGGAATTGGATTCCGAAATTGTAAGAAATGATTATATTTGATCATGATTACCCGCACCGCTACTGAAGAACTTAAGCTTTTATCCAGACAGTTTAAAGCAATTGCAATCGTAGGTCCCCGGCAATCGGGTAAAACGACATTGGCAAGAAGTGTATTTCCTCATAAAAAATACGTCTCGCTGGAAAACCCGGATGTAAGGTTATTTGCGACCGAAGATCCCAGGAGGTTTTTAGCCCAATATGCTGAAGGCGCTATTTTTGACGAGGCGCAACGCGTACCACAACTTTTTTCTTACTTGCAGCAAATCCTTGATGAAAGCACTGAGAAAGGCCAATTTATATTAACAGGATCCAATAACTTTTTGCTTCAGGAAAACATATCATAAAGCCTTGCTGGTAGAATTGGTTATCTATTTTTGCTGCCTTTCTCTACCGAAGAGATCAAGCAAGCCGTAAAAACACCTCAAACCGTAGAAGACGCCATGTTTAAAGGCGGTTACCCGCCGATTTACGACAATGAAATCGCACCAAACAAATGGTTACCCAATTATATCCGAACCTATGTAGAGCGTGATGTAAGGCAAATTAAGAACATCAGTGACCTCAACTCTTTCGAAAGATTCGTAAAATTATGCGCCGGGCGCGTCGGACAATTGTTGAACTTAAGCAGCATCGCGGTAGAAACCGGAGTAGACAGTAAAACAGTTGCATCATGGATCAGTGTCTTGGAGAGTAGTTTTATCATTTACCTGTTAAAGCCGCACCACAACAACTTTAATAAACGTTTGGTAAAAATGCCCAAACTTTATTTTTATGATACCGGACTGGTCTGCTCTCTTTTAGGCATTCAAAATCCCGCACAGATCGTCACCCATCCATTAAAAGGCAGTCTTTTTGAAAATCATGTAATCACGGATCTGATTAAAGAAAGGTACAATAAAAACGAACCAATGAACCTTTATTTCTGGAGGGACAATACCGGAAATGAAATGGATGTGGTGATTGACAATGGAGCGGAACTCTATCCGATAGAAATTAAAGCCGGGAAAACAATTACTGCCGATTATTTTAAGAATTTCCAGTTCTGGAAGAAGACAACCGGTTTTGAAGGTGGCACCGTAATTTATGCTGGTAACGAAGCCCAAAAAAGGAGTACAGGTATACATGTTATTCCCTGGAATGAGCCATTGATCCAAACCAGCTAGCGCATTAAATTTGCCGCTTTACAGCCTTGCATCAACCAGGCTCCGGTCAATGAATGACTTGATGTCGAAGATGACAGCGCCCTGCTGCTTGAAAACTTTGTAATCAATTTCCAAAAACTGCTGGTGAGCCACGGCTACGATAATGGCTTTGTAGTTTTTGTATTCCAGTTTGGATTGCAATTGGACGCCATATTCCTGAAGCACCTCATCCGCATCAGCCCAGGGATCGTAGACTTCCAGATTGAGGCCGAATTGCCCCAGCTCTTTGTAGATGTCGATGACCCGGGTATTCCTGGTATCCGGGCAGTTTTCCTTAAAAGCGAAACCCAGTATGAGCACTTTGTCCCCTCTGACCGTTCCTCCATTGGCCAGGATCATTTTTACCACCTTATTGGCGATAAAAATCCCCATGTGCTCATTGACCTTGCGGCCTGAGAGGATGACCTGTGGCTGGTAGCCCAGTGCATTTGATTTGTAAGCCAGGTAATACGGATCTACACCAATGCAATGCCCGCCCACCAGCCCCGGCTTGTATTTTAGGAAGTTCCATTTTGTACCGGCAGCCTCCAGAACATCCGAAGTATCGATGTCCATTTTATCAAACATCAGGGCCAACTCATTGACAAAAGAAATGTTAACATCACGTTGCGCATTTTCGATTGCTTTGGAAGCCTCTGCTACTTTAATGCTCGGCGCCAAATGGGTGCCAGCAGTGATGATACTGCCGTATAAGGCATTGATGACTTCCGCAACTGCAGGTGTAGAACCGGAAGTTACTTTTTTAATCTTGGTGAGCGTATTGATTTTATCACCAGGATTGATCCGTTCAGGAGAATAACCACAAAAGAAATCTATATTAAATTTTAGCCCGGAATATTGTTCGAGCACTGGTACACAGTCCTCTTCCGTACAGCCCGGATATACTGTTGACTCATAAACTACCACGTCCCCTTTTTTGAGTACGCTAGCCAGCATTTGAGTAGCCTGCAGCAATGGCTTCAAATCAGGAGCTTTAGAAGCATCAACAGGGGTCGGCACGGTTACTATGTAAAAGTTGTAGTTTTTGAGATCCTGGCGGTTAAAAGAAAGCCTCAGACCCACCCCATCATCAACCAGGACCCGCTGTAATTGATCGAGGTCTGCTTCCCTGGTTTTGTCTGTATTGTTCAACAGATCAAGTACCCTGCTTTCATCAATGTCAAAGCCCAGCACTTCGTATTTCCTGGCAAACTCTATAGCCAGAGGAAGTCCTACGTATCCAAGGCCGATGACCGCAATTTTGTGTTCAGTTGATGGAAGCATGATCTATTATAATGCCGTCTAAATTAAGGATTTTTCCATCAAGAAGGCCGATGAATAAAAATGAACAAAATGACAAAATATCACATTTTTTTAACCTTAGTCTAAAAATAAATTCGCAATTTTACACCAACATCTAATTAAGTCCAACTAAACTTTTGAACGAGCGAATTATCTAACCGTAATGAACAATTACTGTTGATGGTATTATTTAATCAAGCTGGAGCGATGGAAAATGCAGAACACAAATGGATGAAGGTTTCATCCAAAACTTATAGTAAATGCCCGAAGTGTAAAAAAGGAGATTTAGATACACGTGTGCCAAGAGGAGCGCTGATTAAGTTGTTTCTTTTTTGGACAGACTTAAAAAGGTACCGTTGCAGCAGTTGCGGAGCAAAGGTTTATACTACCTAAAGGTCTTTAACGGGCCTGAAACGAAGACCATTACATAATCTTCGTCAGCGCTTTAATTGCACGGAGTGGCTGATATTTAAAGCACTTTATGAAAGCAGCGAAAGCAGCCCTAAATTGCTTATTCGCAGACGAATGCAATAATGCTTTAAGAAACTCATCATAGTTTCGACGTTTCAATATTTTTTTATCAAACCCGGGAGGTAAAAAATTCGAAATCTCCCCGTTCCAGTTTTCCATTAAATTTGCCCATTCCAGCCGATCGGATGATTCCACTATCCCCTGAATTCCCCGTCTATATACAGAAGAGACATTAGGGAAATATTTGATTTTTCCTTTTGTAATCAAATAACACCAAAGTATGGTGTCCCCAAGCTGAGTTAAGGCAAAAAACTTCTCATCCAGAAAATGTGTCCTGAACATTACTGAGGCTGTGGGAAAGGAACGTTTATCCAAAAGATCCGACAGTTGAATGTCCCTTTCTCCTTTTACACTAAAATTATATTGTGTATTTTTTGTTGTATTCAGGACAATGCCATTTTCAGAAACCATCCCGTAACCGATATTCAACTCTAGAAAATCAACTTGTCTTTGTAATTTTGAAGGATCTGTCCAATAGTCATCTCCCTCACACAAAGCGATGTACTTGCCTTTTACATCCTTTAATGCAGTACGGAAATTCTCTATCATACCCAAATTCTTCGATCTAACCAGATATTTGATAAGATGGCCTTTAGGGTGATTTTGCGAGCAGCGTTTAACGACGGCAGCAGTGCCATCCGGAGACTGGTCATCGGCAATGATCAATTCAATTGGGAAGCTGCAGTCTTGCATCAGCACGCCGTTTATCGCTTCCTCAATAAACATTTCATGACCATAGGTGATCATCACAACACTTACGGTCATATCAATTGGATTTAAGAAATTTTTCACCCTCAAAACGAGTCCTGATAATTCTTGCCGGAGTACCGTAGGCCAAAACATTATCAGGCAAGTCTTTTACCACCAGCGAGCCCGCGCCCACTACGGTATTGCGACCAATTGTAATCCGGTCAAGAATGGTCACGCCAAGCGTAATCGCCGCGAAACTGCCGATTAGTACTTTTCCCCCTGTTACAGAGCCTGCGGATATGCTTGCATAATCGCCCATTTTGCTGTCATGGTTCAACTGAGCACCAGTTGCAAAAAAACAAAAATCACCAATCTCCGCATTTGTAGATATAATACATCCCGCCATAAACACGGAGCCCAGGCCGAGGCACGAACTGTCGGCAATGATAACAGAGGGATGAATGGCACTATAAAAAGTAAAATCAGCAATTTGGTTCCGAATCTGATCGACCACATATTTACGCGACCAATTATCCCCTATAGTAATGATTCCGCCATCGATGTCATGTTGTTCCACCAGTGCCTTAAGCTGGTCTTGCCTGCCCAAAACAGGATAACCAAATATGTTCGTTCCTATATCCTTAATCGAATCGACGAAACCTACGATGCTGTATTTAGCTTCTAACTTGATGATATCAATACAGTAACTGGCGTGCAAGCCTGCTCCAAATAACAATATTTTTTTCATGATATTAAGTATATACACTATTTCCTATTCATTATGCATTCAATCGTTATTTTGGACCCGCAGCAACAACCTGCAGATCAAATCTACTTCCTCAAACGTCAGTTCCGTATATAGGGGCAAGCATAACATCCGCTTCGCTACCTCGTCGGTTACCGCAAAAGCTTGCTTGTCAACATAGGGAAGTGTGTTAGCCAGCGATGGATAAAAATAGCGTCTCGTGGCTATTTCATGAGCCCTGAGGTAGTCAATGCATCTCAACATCAAAGTTTCACTTCTAAAAATAAGCGGAAAATAAGCATTGTTGTTGCTTGATCTTTCATGCCAGACCGGTCTGTCTGCCTGAAAATTTCTCAGTGCATGCTCATAGTGCGCTACCAGTTCCTTCCTCTTTTGTAGAATCTGATTGATATATTTCAAATTCACCAAGCCCATTGCTGCATGAAATTCGGAATTCTTCCCGTTAATACCAAGTTCAGCAAAAGCCTCGGGGCCGTCAAACCCAAAATTCCTCATGTAAGCCAGTTTCTTCAATAAATTTGGATCTTTCGTCATGATCAGCCCACCCTCTATGGAATGATACAATTTCGTTGCATGTAAGCTGCAAATGGAAACATCCCCATAATCGAAAATTGACCTGCCATCGAGCCGAACGCCAAAGGCGTGAGCAGCATCATAAATCACTTTCAACCCATGTTTTTTTGCAATTGCATCAATCGCCTCTACGTCACAAGGGTTGCCATATACATGGGTTGCTAAAATTGCAGTGGTCCGATCCGTTATTGCTGCTTCTATTCGCGCCGGATCAATGTTGAGAGAATTAGCATCAATGTCCACAAAAACCGGTCTGCAACCCTCCCATGCTATACTGGAGGTGGTCGCAACAAAAGAAAATGGCGTGGTAATGATCTCCCCGCTAAGGTTCAATGCCTTGATCGCCATTTGTAATGCAATGGTGCCGTTGGTTACAAATATCAGGTGATTCACCTGAAGGTAGTCTTTCAGTTTCAATTCCAGATCACTGGCCAGCGGCCCCATATTGGTCAGCCATTGCCTTTGCCAAATACCGGAAAGGTACTCGTTATAGACTTCCTGCGGGGGAAGAAATGGTCTCGTTACAGGTATCATAATTTCTTGTTTTTATCCAGAATGGCAGTCAACACTGCCTTGTAAGCTGGTTTTGGTAAATAGTTGTTGTCAAATAATAAAGGATGGTCGTGGTTTTTGATTTCGGCATTGCGGAAAGAATCTGCGTCGGAGGCGTTCCAGGTTGTAATGCCAAACTGCTGGCTTTGCGGAATGGACAAATAGGCTTTGAAAATCAGGGCGTATCTTTGCGCCTGTAAATCGGACAGTTCTTCGGTCATTACAAAAGACGCCTGCATACGGTATTTGACGGAAACTTCAAGCTCTGACAAGTGCACTTTCAGTCCGGTAGCTGCTACCGCCCGAATGGCTTCCTGTATTTTTTTGCCGGAGATGCGGACATTGGTGTGCATTTGCATCCCCAATCCATGAATGGGTATCTTTCTTTTTTTCAATTCTTGCACCAGACTGAGAATTGCAGCAAGCTTTTTACCGCCGTACTCATGTCCGTAATCGTTGTAAAACAAAAGCGCATCCGGATCGGCCTCATGGGCATATTGAAAACACCTGGCGATGTATTCGACACCCAATTTCTTGACCCAAAAGGTATTTTTGAATTTTCCTTTTTCATCTATCGCTTCATTCACTACATCCCAGGAAGCAACTTTTCCTTTGAAATGCCGAACTACCGTCTGGATATGGTCTTTCAGCAAGCCCTCCCAGGCTGCACTATCACCTTTAAAATTGACCAGCCAGGCCGGATAAGTCTTGTCTTTCGCCCAGTTCAATGTATGGCCATGTACTCGCATGTTGTTTTTCAGGGCAAAGTCGACCAGCTGGTCTGCATCCTTCCATTTATAGCCTTGCTGTGTTGGATGCAGGGTTTTAAATTTCATGGCATTTTCCGGGGTGATGCTGTTGAATTCCCGGCTAAGCAAATTCCTATAGCCGGCATCGCGGTTCAGCCGGTCTGCCTTTACCGCAGCACCCAGCGGGAAAGGCAATACACTTTTGAGTATATTGTCCTGCTGCACAAACTGTGCGTTAAAGGAGGTAAGGAGGATAAAAACAAACTCACAGATTAACAAATTCATACCACTAGTTCTTTACGTTATACATCCTGGAGTTCTACCATTTTTCTAAAAGTTGCCGACTTCTCCATGAGCTCCGAAAAAGAACCCTGATCTACAATCCGGCCTTTTTTCATCAGGATAATCCGGTCGGCATGCTTTACGGTCGATAGCCGGTGGGCGATGATCAGTACCGTGTACTTTCCATATAAATCCTCGATGTTGTTCTGAATTGCCCTTTCCGTTTCAGAATCCAGTGCTGAAGTAGCTTCGTCAAAAACCAGGATATCCACGTCTTTGTACAATTCACGGGCGATGGATATCCGTTGTTTCTGTCCCCCGCTCAGGTTGATGCCATTGTTGCCGAGCAAGGTCAATTCTTTATCCGGCAGGTCGTTCAGGAAATCGCTCACAGAAGAACGGTATACCGCATTACCGAATTTGATTTTATTTTCCGGTTGGGGATCTGCCCAAAAGGTCACATTGTTAAAAATGGAATCGTTGAAGATCACCGGTTCCTGAGTGATGTAACCAATTCTTTGCTGAAAAGAAGTGACGTTCAGCGCAGACCGTTCTATATTTCCGACCCGCATTTGGCCTGCATCCAAAGGCATCAAACCAGTGAGGACATTGACGAGTGTTGTTTTTCCACTGCCGCTTTCGCCCACAAAAGCAACCGTTTCGTTTCTCCTGATGTTTAGGCTGATGTCTTTAAGAATCACGGTGTCATTGTATTTAAAGACTGCGGATTCCAGCACCAGCGGGCCTTCAAAACGGTCGATCGCCGCCGCTCCTTCCACTTCACTGTTCCTTTGCACCTCCGACGAAAATTCGGCCATGTTGCTCATGGAACCCGACACCGCAAGAAATAGATTGTACTGTGTCTGCATCTGGATCAGGGCCGCCAGGGCGCGGTAGAAGAACAGCAAACTGATCAGGATCGGGCCCAGTGAACCGCCCATCAGATTGACCTGGATGTAAATCACAGTACAGACCACCAGAATCAGCAACGGTTCTTTGGTCGCGACCAAAATTGCGCCCAATTTGCCGATGCGCCGATTGTTTTCTTCAATAATATCAACTGAGCCTTTTAATTTGCGCCCATAAGCCGGCAGTGAACCCGTGGCCTTCAGGTATTTAAAATTGCTTACGTACTGGATCACCAGATTCTGGAACCGGTTGGCCTCTGATGTCAGTTTGCGCGAGGCACCCTTGGTGTTCACATAGATCTGTTTATAAATGATGTTCGTTAAGGCACCGCCAATGGTAATCAAAACCGCAAACTTAGGTTCGATGAAAAAGGCGAAAGCCATATACACGATCACCAGCACCATTTGCTGAAAAGCGGTCAGATAAGTCTGGTAGGCACGAGCGATGCGGTCTACTTCACCGCTTAGCGTATTTTGGATCTTTCCGGCATCGGACATGACAAAAGCCTTATAGGACAGGTGACCAAGCCCATCGATCAGGTTCACCCTGATTTTTTTTATGAAAATTTGCTGCACTTTCACCTGGTGCAACGCACTGATGTACTGCGCGATCCCTTTTAGCGCGAAGAAAACGAGCAGGAAGGACAGGACGGTCATGAGTGTCAGGCCGAGTCCCAGATATTCCATGCCTTCAATCAGGAAGTTCAGATTGCCCAGCTTGTCGGACGATACCTGAGGCGCACTGTCTACCATCTGCAGTAAAGGCAGGAACATGGCCAGGCCGAAACCATCCAATATGCCAACACCAATGCTCATGCTGATCTGCACAAAAATCCTGTAGCGGATGTGCCTGTAGAAATACAGGAAATTCTCGAAATACTTTTTTACAATATTTTTAATTGAGTCCAAGTTTATGCGGTTAAATTTTCCAATTCTGTTGCAACACGTTCACAGGCCAATCCGTCCACATCGGTGTAAATCATGTTGGTTAATTTTACCCGTCTTTTTTCATGCAAATCAACCCCCTTTAACAGCAAATCAAACTCTCTGATCATTTGCAGCTGGTTGTTCAGGATCGGCCCCGGCAAGTTTTCTTTGTAGGGATATTTGAAACCGTTTACCTGATCAAAACTGTCCAGATCATACGGAATAAAATACACCGGGCGTTTCAGCAATAAGAAATCATGATAAATAGAAGAGTAATCACTGATTAGGGCATCGACAAAAGGCAGCAGGTAATTTGCCTCTACAAAGTCATCAATGGTGGCCAACCTGATGTTGTTAGGCGAAAGGGCACAAAGCATGCGCGTGACCAGCTTGCAAGCCCCATTGTCCCGCAGATCCTGTAAGTGAGGTCTCAAAAGCAAAAGCATGTTATTTCGCGTGATAAAACCCGCCAGTTGAACGGCGTCAAAGTCGGAAAAGGGAAACATGATGGTCTTCGGCTCGTTTCTTCTCCAGGTTGGTGCGTATAAAATTACTTTACTGTATTTGTGCCCTCCTGTAAATTTATGCCAATCCGCAAGCGCTTCATCAGGCGGGTTGAGCATCCAGTCGTTCCTGGGAAAGCCCGTGATTTTATAATCCTGCGGCTGCAGGCCATTGCTCAGGGCCTGCACACCCGCCATAAAAGGCGAAGTACTGATGGCAAAAGCCATTTGAGCCGAAGCCTTGAGGGTATCCTTCCTGTAGCCAACATCCACCCCATCATTAACCGCCAACCTGGTATTTTTTACGGACTGTCCATGACTTAAAAAAATCATTTTCAAGGATTTCGGCACTGCCCGCTCGTCAATTGCAATGTCGCGCAGGCGATTGGTATAAAAAGCAAACTTCGCCTGATGCAGCAACCTGATGCCTTCTAAACTGTCGATCCGGGCTACCGGTAACCCGTTTTTTTTCAATAAGTCGTACACCTCTGTGCTTCTGGTCATCCAATAAAAATCTTTACGTCCGCTGGCCACATACCATTCAAATAAGGCACGGCTGTTGTCCATGTAATAATCCCCGTTTCTGGCGCCAAAAAGGATTACCGACGATTTGTTATTGTGATAAAAAACACCTGCCAGTCTGGTTAAGCAGACCATTCCTATTTTATAAATTCTCTTCTTCAGCATGAATTTTTTCTAAGATTGTCCTTACCAGTGTACTCGAGGTATTTTCTGTATATTCAAAATAGACCACTTGCACGCCCCTTGTACCGAATTCCTGTTCCAAGCGGGTCCATTTTTCGCTGCCTTTCCAATCGCTGCCTTTAAAGATCTTTTGAAAACCAAAGCGCTCCCAATCGCTGATCTCGTCAATCCTGGACTGTGGAACCACTAAATCCACTATCTTTAAAGCCTCCACAATCCTGGCCCGTTCCGAAAAGGGGATTACCGGCAGCTTGTTTTTGAGTTGGCTGCACAGTTCATCAGTGGTAATGCCAACGATAAGTACATCACATTGGCTTTTTGCGTTTTGCAAGATGTTCAAATGTCCGATGTGGAAAAGGTCAAAAACTCCGGTGGTATATCCTATTGTCTTATCCATAGTATTTATTGATCAGTAAACATAATTCGATTGTATATTTTACCCACTGTCGCCACGGAAAAATCCATTGCCCTGCGCCGCAACCGATCCGACTCAGCAGGTTTGTTTAAACTTTGTACGATCCCATCGGCGAGCCTTTGCACATCAGCTACCGGCACCAGTTTCCCAAATTTACCCTGGTTCAGGATATAAGCTGGTCCCCCCGCACAATCGGTAGCTACTACCGGTATCCCCAAAGCAAGCGCTTCTACGATCACATTACCGAAGCCTTCATATTTTGAGCTGAGTACAAAGAGATTGGAATCCTTCAGCACAGGGTAAGGATTTTCCATAGCACCGGGTAAGCGGACATACGAGCGCAAATTCAGACTATCGATCAGTTCTTCCAGCATCAGACGCGTTGTGCCTTCACCGATAATGACCAACTCACAAGGAATTTGCTCCTTGACCAGTTTAAAGGCCCGGATCAGCGTAGCAAAATCCTTCATGGGCTCCAGTCGCCCAATGCTGATTAATAGCGGTATCCCAGGCGCTTTAGCAAGGTATGTATTGGCTTGTGCAGCTTTGTCGAAAAAATTAGTACTCAGTACCGGGTTGTCAACTACGTGGATCCTGGTTCCCGGGAGCCAATTTTTAGAGATCAGCGCCGCTGCTACATCTTTGGAATTGGCAATTACCGCGGTGGCGCTGGCATAGGCCGACCTGAGCAACCAGATCATGATTTTTTTCCGGTGGAGCGTGCGGGTAATCGGGTTGATTTCCCGAATGAAGAATTTACCGGGTTTTAAAGCCAGCTTCCAGCCCAAAGCAGCCACTACAGTTGCATCGTGCCTTACCGCCAGAACCGCATCGGGTTGCTCCGCTTTGAAAAAGTTTTTCAGCCAGTTGGCTTTGTACACCGCCTTGAACACAAAATTCATTTCTCTTTGCGGCAGGAAAATCAGCCGGGTAGCTGCCGGGATGTCTTTAAATCCTGCATCACCGGCTGAACTGTGCGTTAGTAAAATGGTCACCGCCACGTTTTCCTGTAAAAAATATTCCGTGATGTTCAGCGCGATTTTTGCCGCGCCGCCCAACCGGAGTGAAGGAATGCAAATGATCAGCTTCTTTTTCATGCGTTCAGCTGTCTGTATAATTCCTTCAATTTCCGGACTTCCGTTTCCAGGTTAAACTCCTGCTCCACTTTTTCCCTTCCTCTTTTTGCCACATCTTCCAAATCAGCTTGCCCGGCCTCTACCAGTTTTAGGATTTTATCTGCAATGGCATCTACATTCCCTTCATTGGCCAGAAGCCATTGGTTTTCTGCAGGAATCACTTCCGGAATGCCCGAATGGATAGTCGACACACAAGGCAAGCCCATGGCCTGCGCTTCCATCAGTACTGTTGGGATGCCTTCCATGTCGCCGTTGGGTCCGGTTTTACTACACAGGATGAAAGCATCTGAAGCTGCAAGACGCTTTTTTGTTTCCGGATGGCTCAGCGCCCCTGAAAGTGTAATGTTTTGATGCAAGGGTGCGTCGGCGATCAGCAGTTTAAGCTCCGTCTCCTGCTCACCAGTACCGATGATCTCAAGGCTCAGTTCCGGATGCGTCTTCAGCACCTTTTGAAAAGCGCAAATGGCATCCTCATGACCTTTTTTGGCAGTTAGCCTGCCTATAGAAACAAAGGAACGGACAGCATCAGGCTGAGCTTTCCGGAAAGTATAGTCTCTCATTTTTTTTCCGACATGGATCACTTTAAGTTTGTCTGCGGGACAGCCCAGGTTGAGCAAATGCGCTTTCATGAGTTGAGAAACCACGGTGACTGCCGAAGCCCCGGCGAATAAATCGAGGTATTTTGCTGACCAGCCCTTTTCGTGTGGCAGCCGGAAGGCGTCAAAACCATGGAAGGAAACCACCAGTGGAATGCCCAGTTCTAGCGCAACGGGTAAAATGACACAACCATGCGTACCAAAATGTGCATGGATCACATTCGGTTTTTCAATGCTAACTACCTTCTGCAAATCCCGGGCTTTCTTTTTTTCAGAATCTTCCCGCCAATTGTATTTATAAAGGCGCAGTTTGCCCAGCAACTTCTTCAGGACGGTGCCAATGGTTTGACCAGCGGGCAACTTAATAACATTGGCATATGGCCTGTCTATGCGGTTGGACAGCTTGTTTGCAACCACCACATTAGAGAGATTTTCTTCATTCAGTTGCAAAATCACATCATAGATGAAAGTTTGAGAGAGCCGGGAAAAGGTGCCGCAATAGTGTAGTACTTTCATGCTATAGATTCGTTTGGTTCAGGGTTATCTTCATCTTCCTCATCCGGAAAGTCGAGGTTGGTACACATCAGGAACACCATACTGATGGCAAAAAATAAATTGTTAAAGGAAGAGACTGACAATCCGTTGATCAGTACAATTGCGATAAAGACCAGGGTAATATCCGTTCTTAACCGACTTTTCCGAAGCAGCGCATAAGTTGCATAAATGATATAAATCAACCCCAGTATGCCGTGATCATATAGCACCCTGAAAATAAAGGAATGCAGGATCACTGAATAGCAGGTGCCGTTGTTAGAAAAACTGAACAGGTTTTTGAAATAGCTCATCACATGACAGGAATATTCGCTCAAAGGCGTTACTCGTTCTGCACCGACCAGCCATTGCCAGAAAGACCAGTCTTTTACATTGGTCCACCAAACGAGCATAAAACGGAAGCGGTCGATGTCTTCCAGGCTTTTAGACCGCTGGGAAAAGATATAATACGCCAAGGCCGCCAGGATCATGGCCGCAGCCGGAATGATGAATACCCTTGTCTTTTTAAAAGAGTCGTAGATCACGAAAAGGACCAGCACGCTATACATCAGCAAGGAAGCCCTCGAAAGCGAAAGCAGTGTAATCAGGCCTACAACCAATAAAAGATGCAGGTATTTTTCTTTGTTGACGCTGTACCTAATCAGGTATAAGGTGTAAATGAACATCAGTTCGAAATTGTTCTCCATAAACAAAATGGGCCGGGGTTCAATCCCCAGGCCGATCAGCAGGATATACTTGAGCATAAACAGCGCAAACATGGCCAGGCCAAGCCAGTTCACCGTCAAAAAAGGCATCAGTTTTTTATTGGCCAGAAAAGTGAGGAAAAACAAGTAAACAAAGGACTTATAGATCATCAGGAAATCCAGCACATTGGCATGCCGGTAAGAAACTGCATACAAATAGGAAAAAACCAGGTACAGAAATGAAGACCACCTGATGGCCGCAACCACCGTGATGCGCTCGTTCCTGGTCCACAAATAAGCTGCAACCGCATAACCCATCAGCAAGCCTTCCAAAAGAGCCACAGCAAATTCTGCCTGGTGCCGGGTCAGCAATAGTGCGAGGGAAATGAGTCCGAGTGCAGTTAAGCTCAGTACGAAGACATTTTTGAAAAATAAAGATTTAATACTTCTTGCCGGCATTTGCACGATATGATTTATTTATTGGTTTGCTTGTTGATGAAATTGCGTACCGATTGAATGAGGCTGGATGACGCAAACCTGCCAGTTGCCGGTAATGGTTTCGGATTCCCCTCAGCCAGCATTTTCAGGATCATGGGTTTTAAATCCTCTACTTCATAAGCCACCGGGATGGACTGCAATTTTTCCATTTTACGGGCCGTGTCAATCTGGTGGTCGTTCCTGTGTTCCTGAAGGCTTGCTTTTCTAGGCATGACGACGATCGGTTTACCAGCGGTAAGCGCAGAGACAATAGAGCCCATGCCAGCATGGCTTACGATCAGCCTTGCTCCGTCGAAAATTTCCGTGTAAGCGGCAGGCTCTAAAAAGCCGACCACCTTCAAATTTGCCGGTTCAAAGTCAACCTCAAAAGCCTGCACAATGATCTCTTCGTCTTGCAACTCCGCTGCAATTTCATCCATTGCCCTCACCAGTCTGTTAAAGGGCGCCTGGGTTCCTGTAGTGACGAATATCATGACAGTACACTTCCTGCGCAGACCACCTTTTCATCGGCGAGTTCCGGCCATTGTGTGTAAATCCTGTCTGCAAATTTACGGGCGAGCTTTCCGCTCATAGACAACCGTTCGGCATTGGCCATACTGTCCACCCAAATTGTTTTAATGCCGAGTATTTTAGCGGCCATGAGGCCCATCAGACCGGGAGCAGCACCTGTGCTGATGACCACATCCGGTCTCTCCCTAAAAACAATGATAGAGAGCTTCAGGAAGGACTGGATGAGCCTGAATTTGTTCCATCTGCTTGCATCCGGCACACTGTAATACCGGTATCCGGGAACCATTGATGCGGAACTTTCCTTCGTCGAAACAAATACCAGTTCCATTTGATCAAACGCGGGTAATAAGCGCAACAGTTGCACCCAATGACCGCCAACAGAAGCAATTGCGAGTACTTTCATCGTATTAAATCTTTGGTGTATAAAAAATTGTTATTCCATCTCTGCCGCATGAATCTGGCAACGAGTTTCTTTTCTTCCTTTGTGACCATGGGCTTATCTGTTATCGTATGTTTGAGGACATAGTTAAAAAACAAGAGGCCGGAATGGAGCCCACGTTCTTTGGCAATCTTCATAGACCTTAGAACGCTCACATACAGCGGGTAGCCCATATTCGTATATCCTTTCGCTTCCCGGAGCAGGCCTTTTTTAAAGCCCCCTTCTGCTGCCCTTGTCTGTGTCGGGTACAAATGCTGCAGCTCCTGTTCGAAAAACTTTTCCGTGATGTAGCCTTTCGCCCGGGCCAGGATATCATCAATGCCGTCCCAACCCTTGAAAGGCCTTAAACCTCCAATTGCTTCCAGGCACTCTTTCCGGTAAAACTTATTTGGCCCCTGGGTATGCCACTTGTGCCTGGATTCGATCATCTTGTTGTTGTCCCCCTTTAGGACAAATGTTACCCCACTGGCGATACCCAAAAGCGGATACTGTTCAAATTTTTGGCTCATAAATTCCAGGTAGTCGGTTCGTTGAACGATCAGATCGGCATCCAGTTTGACGACGATGTCCCAGTCGATACCCATTCCGTCTGCCAGCTTCAGACCTTCGTTGAATATCTCTACGATGTTGTTGCCGGTGGTCCTGAGTGTCGCTATTTTTTTCCTTTTATGGTAGTAAATGAATGGAAAACGGGCTTGGTACTCCTGCACCAGGCGTGGCGACCTGTCGTCCGAGACATCGTCAATCATCAGCCATTTCACCGGATGAACGGATTGTTTGACGATAGATTGGATCGTCTTTTCTATCGACGCAGCTTCGTTCTTAAAGGGTGTAATGATCAGGACTTTCATTTTTTGATCCTCCTTTTTATTGATGCACTGAATTTCTTCCAAATATTTTTATCCTGGCTTGTTTGTCCATAACTTCCATAGTTGTAACCATAGCCATAACCGTATCCCGAACCTTTCTGCAGTTTGATGTCGTTGATGATCAAACCGATCTGCTTCATCTTTTGATTTTTGCTCATGTCATTGACAATGCCCAACTGCGATTTCAGCGAATAATTCTGCCGGATCACATACAGGCAGAGGTCCGCAAAATCACCTAACAGCTGTGCGTCAGTAACTACCCCTATCGGCGGTGCATCCATAATTATGTAGTCGAACTGGCCCTGAAGTTCCAGGAAAAGCGCTGCTGTTCTTGGGTTCATCAAGATCTCAGCCGGGTTGGGCGGCAAGATTCCTGAGGCGATAATGAACATATTTTCATTACCGGTCAGCGGTCTGATAATGTCTTTCGCCGCTAAATTTTCATCAATAACGTAATTTGTAAAACCCAGATTATTTGGCAGTTCGAACTTAGTAGAAAGTCCGGGCTTGCGTAAATCCAGTTCCATCAGCAACACGCGTTTTCCAGACATGGCCAGGACAGTTCCGAGGTTGACAGAAACGAAAGATTTTCCTTCCCCAGACATGCTGGAAGTCAGCAAGATCAAATTGCCTGCCGGTTTTTTCAGGTAAAAGGCCAAGTTCGTTCGCAATGCCCTAAATTGTTCCGCTATTGCAGAGCGGGATTTATTGTTCACGATCAAATTGTCATTTTCGTCATTGTGACTGATCTCCGCCACAATAGGCACCTTAGTCCGCTGTGTCACGTCCTCTTTGGAATCGACCCTTGTGTTCAACAAAAAGCGCAGGTAAATCCAGGCAGCAGGGATGATCAGTCCGATGAACACGCCGATGATGTAATACACTATCTTTTTTGGGCTGACCGGCGAAGTCTCCGATTTGGGCGTGTCGATGTTTTTAGAATTGGGCGTATTGTACGTTTTAGAGATCGCCGTCTCTTCACCCCGCTGCATCAAGAAAATAAACAAATCCTCTTTGATTTTTTGCTGTCTGGCCAAATCCAGGTAGTTGCGCTCCTTTTCGGGGACATTCTGCACCTGCCCCTCCACCGCATTGATCCGCCTTCTCAAATTGTCACGCGTGATGCCCAGGGAATTCTTGCTGCTGCCCAGGTTGGCCAGCATGTCACTGCGCAGGTTTGCAATCTGCTGGTCCAAACCCACAATATCCGGGTTGGTCTCTGTCACACTCATCAGACGTTTATCCCTGTCCAGCAATAAGGTGTTGTATTTTTCGACCAGAGAACTGAAAATCGGATCCGTTACCACCAGCGAACTCGGGACCACGCGGTTGTTCTTCGCATTTTGGTGCATGTAATCCTGAAGACTTGTCAGCACGCTGATCTGAGTTTCGATCTTAGCCAGATCGTTGAGGTATTGTGAAGTATTACTGAGGAGTTGGCTCGATTGTTCAGACATCGCCGTAATGTTGTTCTTTTGCCTGAAACTTTGAATGTTACCTTCGAGACTACCCAATTCACCGCCGAGGTATTTCAGCCTGTTTTGGATAAAGGAATAGGTGCTATCGGCAATCTTGTTCCTGTCATTCAAATTGGTCTGTACATAAGTTTGAAGGATATCACTTAAAATGTCCACTCCTTTTTTTGGAACAGGGTAGTTGAAGGTGATGTCGATTACGGATGCCGTTTTATTAGGCACCAGAACTTCCATTTGCCCAGAAAGCCTTTCTACTGTTTTTTCCACAGAAGAGACATCAAAAGCATATTCCGTGTTCAGTTCGGGCGACCTGCCGGCCTTTAGAATTTGAATGGTTCCTACGTCCGCAATTATTATGGGTTTGCTGTATCCGGTTGTGATGTCGATGTCGTCGCCTGCCAGTTCAATTTTACCACCAGGCAAAAACCGGATGTCAAATGAGGTCAACCTCATCGTATCGGCCGGCTCAACCAGATCCACGACAAAAGGAGCTTCATACAATTCCCTGTTGCGGAGGTTACTTTTATAATAATAGACAATGTTCAGTTTCCGGGCTTCGACGACGTCCTGAACCAGGTCTTTTGTGCGCAAAACTTCAGCTTCGTTTTCAACGGCTGAACCCGCGCTGCTAGCGATGCCAATACCTTCCAATGCAGAAGCTTCGCCTGCCCCTCTTCTTGGGTCATTGATCAGCACTTTGGCATGGATCACGTACATCGGAGTTTGCACCCTTGCCACAAAAAAGGCAATTAAAAAACAGATTACTACAGAGATCAGGAACCAATGCCACCTGGACGTAAAACGGCTCAATAACCGCTCAAAGCCAAAGTCTTCGTCAAATTCGTTCATTACCTGATTGTATTTTTTTGTACTCATATTTGTATAATGGCGGTTAATTCAGCCTGGTAAAAATTAAAACTAAGGTGGACAACGCAGAAATGGCTACTGCAAAAGTTGTCCGTGCAGCACTGTTGAGCGAGATTACTTTGGCCTTGTTCGGCTCTACGTAAACCACATCATTTTGCTTCATGTAATAGAAAGGACTCTGAAATATGTCGACTGAATTGAGGTTTAGGCGACCCACCTCCTTTTTGCCATTCATTTCACGAATAACAGCGATGTTTTCACGTCTTCCGTACAGCGTAAGATCGCCTGCAAGCGTGAGCACATCCAGGATTGACACCTTTTCATTGGGCAGATTATACGCTGCAGGCCGGTTTACCTCGCCCAAAACAGATACCTTAAAATTGGCAAATCTGACACTGACCGCAGGATTTTTGAAGTCTTTTACTGCAACGCTCCGAACCAGTTCTTTTGCCTGGTAAGTGGTCAAACCCCTCACCTTGATCTTTCCAAGTCTGGTTAATTCCACCTCCCCGTTCTTGTCCACCAAAAACCCGCTGATCTCCTGCCGGCTAATGTTGCTCGATGCACCAACACTCTGCAGGCTGGAAGCTTGATTCACCACGGCGGAACTTTGCGGATCATTTGTATTAATCGAGATGGACAGGATGTCATCGGTTTGGATAACCGGTTCGGTGAAGGTCGCAACTGAGTCGATCACTGATCTTTGGGCAGCAGACAGGTTTTGGAGATAGGTCACTTTTTTGGTGCCCACGCATGACATGCACATGCCTGTGATACACCACAATAAGAATAGGTTAAGTTTGTTTTTAAACATTAGGTAATAGGTTATGATATATTTAAATTCTAATAAGCATGCTCATCTCCACGGATCATGTTTAGCACCGTCAGGCAAATAATCTTCACATCAAACATGGCTAGCCAGTTCTCCAGGTAGTAGATGCCGCATTTGATCCGGTTGGCGATATCGGCATCACTATGCATTTCCCCCTGTGACTTCTTTTGCTAAAGATCCAGCACAATAAAATGCAGCAAAGTATGCGACATTTAAAACGAGCACATCAGTGAACGGAAGGATACTTTTGAGCAGATACTGGTATCGAGTTTGAATAGGCATACAAATTGGTTAACGATTGTTTAACCTTCCTTACAGAATAGCTTAACAATTAGTTAACACTTAACATGATTATGGCGTGAAAGTTTGGATCTATGTGATAAAAAGTGAAAACCCGTATAAATACGCACTGTTTAAGTATTATTCCGCCTCTAAAAGTATTAAACACCTATTCCTGTAAGTTTTAATAGGCTTTATCGTTTGGCACGAATACTTGCCATACCGTAAGGAATACGATTTTTAGATCCAGAAACATGGACCAGTTTTCCAGGTACCAGATGTCCGCTTTCACCCTGGCCTCCATTTCTTCGTCCTCCTGGGTTTGTCCCCTCAGACCGCTCACTTGAGCCCAACCTGTGATTCCAGGAAGTAAAAAATGACGGACCATAAATTCGTCTATCAGTTCAGAATACTGTTTTGTATGGCGCAACATGTGGGGTCTTGGTCCTACAATTGACATGTTACCAACCAGAACATTGAAAAACTGCGGAAGTTCATCAATGCTCGTCTTGCGCATGAAAGCGCCCATTTTAGTGATGCGGTTGTCATTCTTTGTTGCCTGAACCCGGTTTGAATCGGCGTTCACTTTCATGCTTCTGAATTTCAAGCAATAAAATGGCTTGTTGTTCTTACCTGATCTCAGTTGCCTGAAAAAAACCGGCCCTTTCGATTCGAATTTAATGAGTAAGGCAATAATAGGCAACAACCAGGTTAATACCAACAGAATCACTAAAATAGAAAATACAATATCAAACATCCGCTTAAATATCTTATTACTGATGTTTTCCAGCGGCTCTGTCCTGCTGCTGATTACCGGCAAATGACCGAGCATACGTACACTTACATTCTTCTTAAAATAATCTTTAACATCCGGAACCAGTTTGAAGCGGATCATCTCCTGGTCAGCCTGGCGCATGAGTATATTAATTTTATCAATCGCCCGGTCTGGCAAGGCACAATAGATTTCCTTGATGTGGTATTGCCTGACATATTTGATGCATTCTTCAATTCTGCCTATGATGTGTACGCCGTCAATTTGTTCTACTTTATCGTCAAAAAATCCGACCACCCGATAGCCCATGTTGGATTTGCTTTCCATGATTCTTTTTAGTTCAAGCCCTACCGGGCCTGCACCGACAATGACAACGCGGGTATATTCCGTCAGCCTGGCGCGGTGGGAACGCCGCATGAGCAGAAAAGCAATCTTGCCAGCGATGAGGCAAGGCGCAAACAATAACATTGTATACAGGATGAGTTTATTGGAAACCGTAAACTCATGAATGTAGTATATCAATCCGTAAAGAAAGATAGCAAATAAGATGAGTGAAGAAAGACTTTGTTTAATAGTAGGAATGGCATCTTTGGCAAAAATTTCTTTATTGAGATTCGTAATCTGGGTGACGTTGAACCACAAAAAATTGATAAAAAGGATATGGACCAAGTTTATATTTTCATTGTTTAGAATCGCTGTATTTCGGTGAACAATTAGATAGGCAATATATCCGCATAGATTCAACAAGCCCAAATCAGCCAGTATGCCCAAAATTTTGTAATACGAGCCGTATTTCTCAGTAGTAGAGTTCGTCAAGTTGCTTCAGTTATATTCGGTTTATCCCTGTTCCCTTAGCAAGGCCCAAAGAACGAATCAAATATAATAGATTAACTTGAAAACAGAACTATGTTTTTACTCAGGTAATTACCTATTGCCCACTCATACAAAGGACTGTAAACAAAAAGAGACCTTATGAAGGTCTCTTTTTGTTTAAAAAATTTATTAAGCCCAGAGATTGGGCGGATAGATGCCCTCGCTTGTTAGTTTTTCTAATTCTGCCTTTACCACAGGGGCATCTTCTTTGAATGTTACGCCAAACCAAACAGCCTCCGTTGGGATTACTGTCAGCACGCCCTGTCCAGAATTGATTAATTTGTCTGCAACCTCAGGAATCAAAAATTCGGCCTTAAGGTCTTTGTTTAAATTTTCGTCTAAAAACTTGTAATACTCCCCTTCGCTCCAATTCACGAACGCAGGTGTGAAACAGAAAAAGTTCATACTCACTTTGGTATCCAAAGGCAATTCCCGGTCGTTATCACCATCTTTCGTAAAAGCCTTTCCTTCTTTTTTGTAGATCTCTTTACGTTCTGTAATCCCTACAATGTTTCCAGATTCATTGACATTAATTTCACCCCTGGTGACAGAACCATTGTCACTTAAGGTGTTTTTAAGTTCATAGCCCAGACAAGCATATTTTCCATCATCGATATCAGTTGTCAAAAAATTATATGCTTTTTCAAATGCATCCAGACCATAGAAGTCATCCGCGTTGATCACAGCAAAAGGTGAGTCTAATGCATTTTTGGTACAAAGTAAGGCGTGCTGTGTGCCAAATGGCTTTGCGCGTTCGGCGGGAATCTGCCTTCCACCGCTAAATTTATCAAGCGACTGGTACACATATTCAGTTTGTATTTTTCCAGACAATTTCGGTTCAATAGCCGCTTTAAATGACTCCGAAAATTCTTCCCGGATGATAAAAATCACTTTTCCGAATCCGGCTTTGATCGCGTCGTAAATCGAATACTCCATGATGGTTTCGCCCGATGGACCGAAAGACTCTGTTTGCTTGTTTCCGCCATAACGACTGGCCATACCGGCAGCCAAAATAACTAAGGATGGTTTTGTTTCAGACATCTTAATAAAAATAGGGTTAACGATTATAAGTTGTAAAATCTTTATGCTCCTTGTTTATCAATGCCTCAGCCGGCAAAGATTTAAAGTATTCGTAAGTAATTTTCAGCCCTTCTTCACGAGCCACTTTTGGTTCCCAACCTAAGATTGCCCGAGCTTTTGTGATGTCCGGCCTGCGTTGCTTTGGATCATCAACAGGAAGATCCCTTAGCACGAGCTTTTGAGTTGTTCCGGTAAGCTTAATGATTTCCTCCCCGAACTGCTTAATGGTGATTTCGTCTGGATTACCGATATTTACAGGCTGTGTATGATCACTTAATAACAACCTATATATCCCTTCAATCAGATCATCCACATAACAAAAGGAACGAGTTTGGGAACCATCACCAAATACAGTCAGATCCTCTCCACGCAATGCTTGACCAATAAAAGCAGGTAATACCCGACCGTCATTTAGCCTCATTCGAGGGCCGTAAGTGTTAAAAATTCTTACGATTCTTGTTTCTACGCTATGAAAAGTGTGATAGGCCATTGTGATCGCTTCCTGAAAACGTTTTGCCTCATCATATACCCCTCTTGGACCAACGGGGTTCACATTTCCCCAATAGTCTTCAGGCTGGGGGTTTATGTTTGGATCACCATAAACTTCGGACGTAGAGGCAATCAGCATTCTTGCCTTTTTATTTTTCGCAAGCCCTAAAAGATTGTGCGTACCTAAGGATCCGACTTTCAAAGTCTGAATAGGTATCTTCAAATAATCTATCGGGCTAGCAGGAGAGGCGAAATGCAGAATGTAATCCAAGTCTCCAGATACATATACGAAACTGGACACGTCGTGAGGCGAAAATTCGAAATTCTCTAAGCCAAATAAATGCTCAATATTTTTTAGGTCTCCAGTGATCAGATTATCCATGGCTATCACATAATAACCTTCTTTAATGAATCTATCACACAGGTGAGATCCTAAGAACCCGGCAGCACCTGTTATCAGTACTCTTTTACGTTCCATGGCTCTATTTTACACCAATTGATTTCACCTTGAAGCCAATTGCTTTTAATTTCTCAGCATCTAAGATGTTTCTTCCATCAAATATTTTGGCTGGTTTCAACATACCATCGTAAATCCTTTGCCAATCGTAGTCTTTGAACTCATCCCATTCTGTTAAAATAGCAATCGCATGTGCATTTTCACAGGCCCGATAAGGATCTTCAAATACTTTCACGTATTCGGCGTTATCCTCTACCCTACGGGTAGCCAGGTAATTTAAATCGCCAAAAATTTGATTTTCCTTAACTTTTGGATCATAAACCCGAATTTTCGCCTGCTCATTCAACAATTCATCTGCGACGTAGATAGCAGCTGACTCACGAGTATCATTAGTGTCTTTTTTGAATGCCCAGCCCAAGAATGCAATTTTCTTTCCCGACACTGTATTGTAAAGATCTTTTACTATGTTTAGAGCAAAGCGTTTCTTTTGATGGTCATTCATAATGATAACCTGCTCCCAATAGTCAGCCACCTCATTGATACCGAAAGACCGGCAAATATAAACCAGGTTCAGAATGTCCTTTTGAAAACATGAGCCACCAAAGCCAACCGATGCTTTAAGGAATTTAGGACCAATACGGCTATCCGTACCAATTGCTCTTGAAACCTCATTTACATCTGCTTCTGTTTTTTCACACAATTCAGAAATGGAGTTGATCGATGAGATCCTTTGTGCCAGATAAGCATTTGCTACTAATTTCGACAACTCTGATGACCAAAGATTAGTAGTCAGAATTCGCTCTCTCGGTATCCAATTCGCATATATAGCAACCAAAGCTTCAATGGCTTCTTTTCCTTCAGGAGTTTGATCGCCGCCAATCAATACGCGGTCAGGACTTAACAAATCCGGAACTGCTGTTCCCTCTGCTAGAAACTCTGGATTGGATAATATCCGAAAATTAACTCCGTTTCCAGTATTCTGTAAAATATCTTTAACTGCTTCGGCAGTTCTGACAGGCAGAGTTGACTTTTCTACAATAATTTTATCGCTCTTGGACACTCTTGCAATTTGACGGGCGCATAATTCAATCCATTTCAGATCCGCTCCCATGCCTTTTCCTGCACCATATGTTTTTGTCGGTGTGTTCACTGAGATAAAAATCATCTCCGCTTCTTCAATAGCCTGATCAACATTTGTAGAGAAAAATAAATTCCTCCCTCTGGCTTCAGCGACAACTTCACTTAAACCTGGTTCATAAACAGGAATATTCTCCGTGTTTGCGTCATTCCAAGCCAGAATTCTGGCTTCATTCAAATCAACGACTGTAACCTTTATGTGAGGACACATCTTGGCAATAACGGCCATGGTAGGCCCACCCACGTATCCTGCTCCTATACAGCAGATACTTTTAATATTAGTCATATATGTAGTTTGTTTGATTTAGTACGCATTTTCTTCACCCCTAACCGCATTGATGATGGTCATAAAAATTATCCTGACATCCAACATTGAAGTCCAGTTTTCCAGGTAATAGATATCGAATTTCACCCTATTTTCCATCGCTTCTTTTTCTTTAGTTTCACCCCGGTATCCGTTGACCTGCGCCCAGCCAGTAATACCAGGCTTTAAGAAGTGTCTTACCATAAATTGGCTAATGATTTCCTTGTATTGTTCCGTATGTTTCAACATGTGTGGCCTTGGCCCCACGACACTCATGCTGCCCACAAAAACGTTAAAAAACTGTGGCATTTCATCCAAGCTACTTTTGCGAAGAAATTTCCCAATCGGAGTGATCCGGTCATCATCCTTTGTAGCTTGTTTACTGTTACTGTCGGTATTGACCTTCATGCTCCTAAACTTCAAGCACCAAAAAGGCTTATCATCCCTCCCGCTACGTTCTTGTTTGAATAACACGGGACCCGGGCTTTGCCATTTGATCAATAAGGCTATAATCGGATATAACCAGCTTAGTACAAAGACAATTACCAACCCGCTAAAAACCACATCAAATACTCGTTTCTTAAATCTCGCACTCATGTCTTCCAGAGGTTCATTCCTTAGGGTAATAATCGGAAACTCCCCGCCCAAATAACTGATGGTATATGGAGAAGCCAAAGATCCTCCCAGATCGGGAATGAACTTGAGACGCACACATTGCCGGTCCGCTTCTGCAACTAAAGCCTTTACTTCAGACATACGCTGAGGCGCAACTGCAACATAAACGTCTTTCACACCGCTATCCGCAGCCTCTTCCAATCGCGCGGAAACTATTGCAGACACAAATCCGTTATCATCCGAATAAATGCTGTCATCATCTCCTACAAACCCATAAAAATCCAAACTCGCCTGTTTCTGTAAATATTGAGAAATGCGTATGGCAGTCGAATTAGAACCCATTACAGCTACCTTTTTAGTCGCTTTAAATTTATTGATCAGTATATATTGAATAGACGTGCCAACAAAGCGATTCAAAATAAATGAACCAGAAAGCAGTAAATAAAAAACAACCAAGAAGGTGCGTGAAAAATGTGCATCTCTTGAAAACATCAAAAAGATAGCAAACAGTACAAAGTGAAAGGCTACGCTTCTCCAGGTTCCTCTATAAATCCTTTCCAATCTCCTCGCTCCGTATGAGGTGTAAAGACCAAATAGCGCCGTGCTAAACATCCAAATCAAATTACAGACTATGACATAATTTTTGTTGATTTCATCTGAGACTGTATTTGCGAAATCATCTGTAAGATAATAAGAAATAACGTAAATTAAATTTAACATGATCACATCAGTGATCGGAAGTATGTACTTTAGAAGATAAATGTACCTTGTTTGTATAGCCATAGAGAAACGATTTAATCAGATATTCATTTTGTTCAATTTTAGGTTTAACAAACAAAAACCAAACCAACAGAGAACTTTTGCTATCCTGATGCAAATATCGACATTATTCCATTCTTAACATAGTCTGCACTGCTTCTTTTTGATTTAAAACGCACTATTTAATAGTCATTTTTTAAAAAAAAACAAAATTCATATTTTTTTAATATATGAGAGATATTAATTTATTATGAAACCTTAAAATTTGTTAAACAAGATTATAATTGACAAAAAAAACTTCTATAAAAAGTCAAGCAGCTCTTTTAAGGCTGCTTGACTGCTATATTAGCTCTAGATAAAATAGAAATGAAAATTAACGTAATAGGTTATTTTCCAATCAGTTTTAACAAATATTGACCATATCCACTTTTAACAAGTGGTGTTGCTATAGTTCTCAATTGTTCAGCATCAATAAAGCCCATTCTATAAGCTACCTCCTCTATTGAGCCAATTTTAAGGCCTTGTCTTTCTTCGATTACCTGAACAAATTGTCCAGCCTGCATCAGTGAATTAAAGGTTCCGGTATCCAACCATGCTGTTCCTCTGCTTAATACACCGACTTTAAGCTTGCCCTGCTCTAGGTATACCTTATTCACATCAGTAATTTCGTATTCTCCACGAGGCGATGGCTGAATGTTCTTTGCTATTGCAACTACGCTGTTGTCATAAAAATACAATCCTGGAACCGCATAATCAGATTTCGGTTCAGTTGGCTTTTCCTCAATAGAAATGGCCTTTTTTTCCTTGTCAAATTCGACAACCCCATAGCGTTCAGGATCAGAAACCTGATATGCAAATACAACACCGCCATCGGGATCTGCACTGTCTTGTAATAGCTTAGACATACCTTCTCCATGGAAAATGTTGTCACCTAATACCAGAGCAACTTTATCTTTACCAATGAAATCAGCACCAATCACAAAAGCCTGGGCAAGACCATTTGGTTCTGCCTGGACCGCATATGTAAATTTACAGCCAATACGACTTCCATCTCCCAATAACTTCTCGAAGTTTGGAAGATCGTGTGGTGTAGAAATGATCAGAATTTCTTTAATACCCGCAAGCATCAATGTTGATAACGGATAATAAATCATCGGTTTATCATAAACCGGCATCATTTGTTTACTCATGACCAGGGTCAATGGATGCAACCTTGTTCCACTTCCGCCCGCTAAAATTATACCTTTCATATTATACTGTTAAGCGTTATTTATAATTGACAATTGCTCTATGCATTTTTCTAAACTGTTTCTCCAGTAAGGAATGGTTAAATCAAAACTGGTTTTGATTTTAGTTTTGTCCATCACCGAAAACTTAGGCCTTACTGCCCGGGTAGGATATTGAGAGGTGGGAATAGGATTCACTTTTACCTGGGTTTGGCTGATGTCAAATATCCCCATTGCAAAATCATACCAGGAGGTTACGCCTTCGTTACTGTAATGATATATTCCATAATTTGTATTCTCAGACTCAATGATATCCAGGATAGCTCCGGCCAAGTCAATAGCATAAGTTGGTGTTCCGACCTGGTCTGCAATGACGTTTAATTCATCTCTCTCTGCACCAAACTTCAACATGGCTTTTACGAAGTTGTTTCCATATTCTGAATATAACCAGCTCGTCCGAATGATAAAGTGCTCAGTTAAAGCAGCAGTAACATCTTGTTCGCCTTCCAATTTTGTAAGGCCATAAATATTTATTGGCTCAGCAATATCGTCTTCCTTCAGCAGCTCGTGACCATTTCCTTCAAAAACGAAGTCAGTTGAAACATGCACAAGTGTTGCACCATAAGTATTGCACAACTTGGCAATATTGGCAGCTCCGTCTTTATTAACTTTTCGACAAAGATCGACATCATCTTCAGCTTTGTCCACAGCCGTATACGCAGCACAGTTGATGACATGGCTGGGCTTTTCGACAGTAAAGAGTTCTTCAAGCATCGCCTTGTCCAAAATATTTGCAGCAATTTCCTCGGGAAAATAGAGATGGTTTACTTCCCTTCTTTCCGCTATTTTTTTCAAGCATTGGCCCAACTGGCCTGAGCCTCCTAATACTAGTGTTCTCAATTAGATTTCTTTTAAAAATGGAAGAATGGAATCTTTTTCCGACAGGTTCATCTGATCTTCGGGAATCCCCCAGTCAATGTTCAAGTCAGGATCATTATATCTTAATCCACCTTCGGATTGTTTGTTGTATCCGTTGTCGCATTTGTAAGCAAACACAGCAGTTTCGGTCAATACAGAAAAGCCATGTGCGAACCCCCGTGGAATGTATAACTGTAAGTTGTTTTCTGCAGACAATTCCACTGAAATCCATTGTCCATAGGTTTCCGAACCTTCACGAATATCAACAGCAACATCCAAAACTTTGCCTTCCAACACTCTTACTAATTTAGCCTGAGCGTGCACACCTGTTTGGAAGTGCAGCCCACGAACCACTCCATATGTGGAGGCACTTTGATTGTCCTGAACAAAGTGTCCATCTTGTCCTGTTAATTCTTCAAATTTAGCTTGATTGAAGCTTTCGAAAAAATAGCCCCGCGCGTCCTTGAAGACAGAAGGTTCAATCACAAAACAACCTTTTAGCTTAGTTTCATTAACTTTCATCTATCGGTCTGTATATTGTGTTTCGTAATAACTCTGATAATTGCCCGATGTCACATTATTTAACCACTCTTCATTTTCCAAATACCAATCAACTGTTTTACACAATCCCTCTTCAAATTGGAGCGATGGCACCCAGTTCAACTTCTCCTGAAGTTTGGTAGAGTCAATCGCATATCTCAAATCATGGCCAGCACGATCGGTAACGTAAGTAATCAATTTCGCCGAAGAACCCGCCTCACGGCCTAGCTTCTGATCCATAATACCGCAAAGCAAATGAATCAAATCTATATTCTTCCACTCATTGTGTCCACCAATGTTATAAGTCTCACCAGTTTTTGCTTCGTGGAAGATCACATCGATTGCCCGGGCATGATCTTCTACCCAAAGCCAATCGCGTACATTCTCCCCTTTGCCATAAACTGGTACGGGCTTATTGTTTTTTATATTATTAATTGCCAAAGGGATGAGCTTCTCCGGAAAATGATGTGAACCGTAGTTATTGGAACAATTCGAGATCACAACATCCAGACCGTAAGTATCATGATATGCACGAACAAAATGGTCTGAACTTGCTTTAGATGCTGAATACGGGCTATGAGGATCGTATGATGTGCTTTCAGTAAACATTCCTGTTTCCCCTAGTGCTCCATATACCTCATCCGTTGAGACATGGTAAAAACGCTTTTTATCATAATCACCTTTCCAGAATTCTCTTGCAGCATTTAGCAGATTAACAGTTCCAATCACATTGGTCATGACAAAAGCTGTAGGATCCGTAATTGAGCGATCAACATGTGATTCAGCAGCTAAATGTACGACAGCGTCAAAATTGCAGTTCCTGAAAATTTCGTTTATTTGCTCAGCATCTGTAATATCAGCCTTTCTAAAAGAATAATTTGGCTCATCTTCGATGTCACGAAGATTCTCAAGGTTACCCGCATAAGTTAGTTTGTCCAAATTGACAATTTGATAATCTGGATATTTAGTTACAAATCTTCGAACCACATGAGATCCAATAAATCCGGCTCCGCCGGTAATAAGTATTTTTTTATACGACTCCATAAAAAATGTCAAGTTTGTTAATATTGTATGTATCTAGTTTTAAAATTCGGTTAATCTATTCGTCGGTATTTATCACTTCTAAAAGGGGTGACTAAAGTTATAATATTCCTTATACCAATCAGCAAATATTTTTAGACCTTCAGTTAAAGACATAGAAGGTTTATAACCAAAATCATTCTCTAAATCAGACATATCTGAAGATGTGTTAAGCACATCTCCTGGCTGCATTGGCAACAGTTCTTTAATCGCCTTCTTACCTAATGCACTTTCCATCGTTTCGATATAGTCCAGCAATTTTACTGGTGATGAACTTCCGATATTATAAATTCGATATGGAACACAGGAACTAGCAGGATCAGGGACTTCTGAATTCCAAGTCGAAGACGGTTTTGACGGCGACTTGATCACTTTTACAACCCCTTCAATTATATCATCAATATAAGTAAAATCCCGCCCCATATTTCCGTGATTAAACACTTTTATAGGCCTGTCATTCATAATTGCGTCAGCAAACAACATTGGTGACATATCTGGTCTGCCCCAAGCGCCATATACGGTAAAAAACCTTAGACCAGTGGTCGGTAAATTATATAACTTGCTATAAGCATGAGCCATCAGTTCGTTACTTTTCTTGGTAGCAGCATAAAAGGAAACAGGATGGTTTACAGCATCATGAGGTGAAAATGGCATCTTTGAATTCAGCCCGTAAACACTACTGGAACTAGCGTAAACTAGGTGCCCAACTGAATGTAGCCTACTTTGCTCCAAGATATTGGTAAACCCAATAATATTGCTATTTACATAAGCGAGGGGATTCTCGATTGAGTATCGAACTCCCGCTTGAGCGCCCAAATTACATACGGCTGTAAAATTATGTTTATTAAATAAATCAGCCATCCCATTCCCATCTTCCAATTTAAGTTTAATAAAACTTCCTGATGGATTGGTTTCACTAACAACTTCAATGTTATCCGACACATTATCTCTTCGGAAACCCAACTTCTCTAAACGAGCATATTTTAAATTTATATCATAATAATCGTTGATATTATCCATACCTACAACTTGGTATCCCTCTGATAATAGCCGCTTTGTCAAATGGAAACCTATAAAACCAGCTGCTCCTGTAACAAGAATCTTCATAAATAATGTTTATCGTGTCAAAATGAAATTTTTCAAATAATGTCTTTAGCTACTACCATCATTGTTAATCATTATTATTTGCATAAATATCATTTAACAAACCAATCTGTTTGTCTATATGAAATTCATTTAGAAATTTATTTCTTGAATTCTGTTCAAACATCTGAAGCTTAACTGAATCCACCACCAATTCCCCAATTTTTTCTGCAAACACATCTACTTGCAAAGGTAATAAGTAACCATTCACACCATGATCAACACAGTCTACATTTCCAAATACGTCCGAAGCGACGATTGCCTTACCTAAAGACAATGCCTCAAGTACCGATAGGGGCAATCCTTCATATCTAGAAACGGTTAGATAAAAAAGAGAATGCTTGACATACCGGAACGTCTCAAACTGTGATAGCCATGGCAATAATATAAAATGATTCTCTAGCTTATTTTTTTTTATAGCATCCTCTAACTCGTCGAGATCGGGAGAATGAAATCCTACGCCAATCATATAAAACCTCAAATTTGGGTGCTTTACAACTGTCTTTTTTATTACTTCGAGTAAAAAAAAAGAATTCTTTTGAAATGAGGGTCTCCCTACATAACAAATGTAAGGTCCATCTACAGGGGCAGTTTCTTGACTAAATCCGGAAACATCAGGAACAGAATTACTCCATACAAGTGCGTTTTTCCCCTCATATCCCACAACGTCGATTCCCAACTTTAACTCCGAATTAGAACAAGCCAATAATTTTGAATTGAATATTACCGCTTTTTCAAGATAAAGAAATGTTTTTTGTTTCAACCCTGGTTCGTCGGCAAGAAATGAAAAAGCATGAGGTGTGTAAAATGTTTTTGTTCTGGTAAGATATCCAGCTATACGTCCAAGAAATCCCCCTTTTGCACTGTGACAGTGAATAGCATCCGGAGACTCTTTCTTTATAATTTTGAGGATTTGCGTCAAGCCAGTTAGATCTTTGAAAGGATTTACGCTTCTATAAAGCCTTATTTTGTATTCTTTTATCGGAATGTTATTTCTAACAATTGGAGGAGAGTTATCTTGATCACCTTTGACAATAACAAATTCAACTTTATCATCCGAATGTGCAATTATATTTCTTATATAAACATCAAGACCGCCAATCACTTGACCAATATGAAGTATTTTCATTATAACGCTTTTTTAATGAAGGAGGCTAATTATTAATAACGCTATCTCCTTACAAAGTTAGAAAAAATTACCAATAATTGCAGGATTTTTAACATTTTTATCGTTCTGCCTAGTCCAAATTACCATTTTTAGCCATTCATCGTATAAAATTCTGAATTTAACCAATTCTTTACTGTGTTTTAATTTTGGCTCTTGTAAAATGGGTATAATAATCTAAATTTTGAACACGTATTAACTTACTATTGGAGTTTAACAATGTTTAACATCACTATCGCTGTTACCTTGTTAATTTCTACTCATTTTATTTTTTAGCATTAGCCTTTGCTTGCCTTTGCCAATAAGGTCCTATGATATGTTTGTATATCCACAAAGCCAATCCAGAAGGTAACATTCTATACAGATAATGAACTATAGGAAACAAATAGCGCCATGTGAATATTCCGTATACAGAGGCAATACCCCTGACATATATTTTAAATTCTGATCCAGCCGACTTACTACGTTTTTTATACAACTGTGGATCTTTGCGAAATTTAAGAATTACATCTGGGAGGTTTGCAACCTTAAAGCCGGCAGCCATAATCCTAAACCAGAACTCCAAATCCTGATTTTTTCTAAAATTTGTATCGTAAAAAAGTCCTTGATCAAAAACCTGTCTGCTTATAATCACAGATGGGTGCACAAATGGATTTGTTTTACAAAATGCCGATCTTATGTCTTCATATTTAAGTGGCATAACTCGAGTAGCTATATCACCATCTTCATCATTAAACTCAATCATAGCACCCCCAACAAGCGCAATGTCAGGGTTTTTTTTCAAATATTCTTCCTGAATAAAAAAACGATTTGGAAGTGAGATATCATCTGTATCCATTCTGGCAATGTAATCTCCTGAGCACTGTTTAACACCTTCGTTAAGAGCTGATGCCAAGCCAACATTTTTTGCTAACGGCACAACCTTTAATATTGTGGGAATTTTATCCTTCCACTTTGAAACGATTGAGTTTAATTTTTCAGTAAGCGGGCCATCCTGAACTAAAATAATTTCATCGGGTTTTCGGATCTGATCATCCCAGATACTCTCCATGGACCTATTGAAAAAACACTCATTCTCTTTCGAGAATAAGGAAAGTAAAACTGATATTTTCATTGAACATTTTCTTAAATTACAAAATTTGGCTTTAGAGATAATTATTGAATATTGATGTTTCAATTGACATAATCAAGTATTTATCAAAAACAATCCTTAAAATGCCTCATGACTCGCAAATGATATCATAGGCTTGACTAATTTTCACTATAAGTTATTGATATTAAGCGATGCTTATTTAAAAAAATTGCCTAATATGGTCTTATACCTATATCTACTTCATTAGTACATAACGTAGTTTTATCATCCATAGCAGAAGCATGTATTTTCCATGTAAAAATGCGTATGAAAATAATCCAAGCTTTGGAGATCGCTTCATTAACTGTATCAAACTCAAAGCATCAATACCGTCAACAAAAAAATCTTTTTCTCTGATTAGCTTGATGATTTTGATAATTTCAAGGTTAGATACTACCTTTTGCCTTAAATGGTACCGAATAATAGGAAGAATGACGGATTCAAAAATCTGGTTTCCAAAAAGGTCAAGATTGTCTGCTAGCGGATAGCCAAGAAGATCTATTGTTTCCTTTAACCTAACGCCTTCCGTAACTAGCATCGTTTGAATCTCCGGATTTACCTTACTTGATGTACTAAAACCTGTCCTAATATAGTGCACATATAACAAGTCTTTGATAGTTACAAGTTTATTAGTAAATCTCGAAAATGTATTGCAAAAATCATGATCTTCGCCGCCATTCTTGAACGACTCGTCAAAATAAACCTTATTCTCGATAATTATCGTTCGCTTAAAAAATCCGTTCCAGACATTTTTGAAAATCCCTTTTTGTCTGAGTGATAGATAATTTTGTGAGATATCTTCTTTAGTATAAACAGCATCTTCGAAATGAAATTTATCAGTCCTATATATTTTGCCCGTGTGATCAACAAATTCAACAATTTTTCCGTACTTAACCATATCAGGCTTAAACTTTAGAATTGCTTTATAACCATGATGAAATGCATTTAAGTCAGTAATATCATCATGATCTGAAAAACCTATATATTCACCCTGTGCAATATTTAATGCATTATTTCTGGCATTGCAAATTCCCCCATTCTCTTGGTGAAGTACCTTGACTCTAGCATCTTTCAAAGCGTAAAAATCACAAATTTCCGCAGAGCCGTCAGACGAACCATCATTGACTAATATAAGTTCAAAGTCTGCGAAAGTTTGATTTAAAATGCTGTCCACAGCAGAAACTAAATAAGGACCAGCATTATAAACTGGTAATATTATTGATAAAGTAATTTTTTTAACCATTTGTATTGATTTTACAGATGAGGCCTTCAGTAAATCCCTGGATCATTTTTGTTAGTTTTTTTGTTCGTTGTTTTTCAAAAAATAATACTGTATAGAAAAGCCTTGTGGTAATTTTAAAACTCTTAAATAGACGATTGTGCTTGCGCCCAACATAAACATGGTTTCTAACAATGTAATAGTATCTTATCAAACTATGATTTAAAGCCAAGTATTCCTTACCGAGAATTTTAACTACTTTAGAATTCCCGACCTCATGTAAAATATGGGTGTCTAGTGTCCTAAATATTCTCCAATTCCTCTTACGTAAGGTTAAACAAAAGTCTAGGTCAACAGAATCGATAAACATTGACTCGTCAAAACCATGTATTTGTCTCCACGCCTCAACTCTGACATAAGATCCAGATGAAATGCAGAAGTCAACATTTCCAGCATGCTCACGTCTGACAGAAAAATGAAAATTTCTATCGACAATATCACAGGCCAACATTCCTACATCGTTTTCTTTAGTATACCGACTATAAACGCTAATTATGTCATTTGAAACTACTGAATCCTGATCAAGAGTTAAAGCCCAGTCGTATCCATTTTCTGAAGCGAACGCAAGTATTTGATTTAGTGCTCCTGCAATCCCTTTGTTTTCATCATTCATTACCACTACAATCTTATCTTGGCTATTCAGCACAGATAAGTAAGATGTGTTCTTTGAGCCATTTTCAATAAGTATAAGTTGATCAACCTGGCCAATAATAGCATCTATGTTATCCTTCAATCTGCTTATATCGGGGTTATAGAGTACAATTCCCGCTAAATTATTTTTTTTCAAAGCACAAAAATTACAATTTGTTTAAAATTTACACATTTCTTTATATACTTTTATTTCTTTGCAAACCGTTTCTTAAAGTTCTCAAAGAATCCAAATGCAATAGTCCTCTCATCTCTTGTCAAGCCAAATATCCATATAAAGACAATTGTGAAAATAGTTCCTACAGCGCTAACTGATATAAATCTAACAAGGCCTTCATCCAAATAATAACTTAATGTCATTGGCGCAATCATAGATAACATTGTAACCAGGGCAATGCGAGCAATGACGTTCCGAATAAAATTCTGAACGGAAAGATCGAACTGTTTTGCAGCTAAATGAATTAAAACAAATACAGATATACTCAATATGAAAAATTGCACGAAAAATACCGCTTGCGCATCATATCCAAGTTTTAAAGACAAATAAGACAATGGCAAAATAGACAAACCTAATCCTCCGTTAATAATATTATATCTTTTAATTATTCCTGTAGCATTAATCCCTATATGCAGTGGGTTAGACAAGGAAGTCATCAAGGCTGAGCACAATAGTAGTCTACAAAACACAACCGAGTAAGGGGGATATTTCACCAACCATAGTTTCAATATATAGGGCATCTCTATAATTATAGGCAAAGAAATTAACAGCATTAATAGAAACGAAAGTTTAGCCGAAGCATAGATTAACGTTTGCATACCAATGTAATCTTTTGTTGAATAAGACTTGACAATCTGAGGATTAATCGCAATCTGGAAGTTTGTAATCAAGCTAGAAATAGCACCTTGCACCTGAAATGCAATTCCTCTTGCAGCATTGACTACAGGTCCAAAAAATATATTTAATAAGATGTTGGTTCCTTGAGTGTATGCTACAAAAGACATATTACCAGCTAAGCTCCATCCAGCAAAATTCATCATTTCTTTAAATAAGGCCTTATCTCTGGAAAGGCTAAATTTTGTCTCAGAAAAATAAATAGAGCAATAACGTACATACAGTATCCTTACAACCAACACTACAATCAACATAAGGACACTGTACAAAATCAAATGATCTACCATAAACAAGGGAAGTATTATAGCTATAACCAATTTCAGCGTTGTTTCTATAATAGAAATAATGGAAAAGGCCCCCATCTTTTCATGGGCGATTATACTGGCGTAATATGGTATACCCACTATCGAAATTACTGAAGAAACTAACGATAGATGAAATACAACCGAAGCCTCAAAAACTCTCCCACTTGGTATATTCATATAATGATAAAAAAACCACAAGCCTACCGTTTCTCCAACTATAAGAATAAATGAAGCTACGACAACTTGTACTACTAAAGAAGTGGCAAAAACCTTTTTTGAAAGGCCAAGGTCATTTTGTCCCAAATAATATGTGACAAACCTCTGCGTGGAAAGTGACATTGCATTATTCAAAAACGAAACAATGATAATCATCCCAGCGACAACATCATAAATACCATAGTCAACTTGCCCTAACGCTCGAAGTATAACTTTCGAGGTATATAAAGCTACTAAAAGCTGAAATAACATTCGAAAATAGAGCGTCAGCGTATTTCTTGCTATGCGAGTGCTATTTGATTGCATCGGGCTCATCTACTATTTGCTAAGAATATGCCCTTCACATTTTGTTTTTCGAATTTCCGAAATATGAAAACCATTAGCAAAGTAAAAAATACAAATTCAATTTTATACATATATAAAAAGTGATAAATCCCATTAAATCCAATTTTTGCATATAGGTTAAATAATATTATTGACGAAAAAAATGCCTCTTTTCTCTTTACTAACTGGTAAAATACCGCTGCCATTCCGATGTTAAACAATAAAGCTCCGATCAAGCCAAAATCTATAAAATAATCGCCAAAAACGGTGTAATAGACGTACATTCTCAATCCAGTGATGCCACCTAACTTAATATAATCTCGGGCATTAAAATAATCTGAAAAGTCTTTTAAAAAAGTCTCTCCAGTTCCATTAAATATACTATATCCATCAGTATGTCTTTTAATATACCAAGCTTTCTCTGCAAAGTTAACGAAACCTTCACCCAAATATCTATAAATCTCCTCGTATGCCTCACTGCTATTTCCGGATGACCTTGCAAAAGTGATGAATGATAAAATTAATACGGCAACAAAGCCGAAACTTGCTCCAAACATGAGTATCGTGCGATCTTGTTTCTCCGAAAAGTATTTTCTAAACAAAAGATAATTAAAGATTAATACCAAAATTAACTGAAACAAATCTCCTCTGCCTCCTGTAATAAGGCCAATTAGTATTGGGTTTATAAAGGCGATCAAACTTAAAAAAATATAAATCTTCTTCCTTTTTGAAGCTAACATATAGAAAAAGATTGAGGGAGTAATATACATGAACCAAGAGGCTATGCCATTGCCAATTCTTCCGATTGTAGATAGGTGAGTCCGACTGCTAAAGCCCTCTTCCATTTTATCAAAATAAACTTCAGCAAATTTTGCGGCATTAAAATCTTTTATATAAACTAAATTCTCTATAAATGGAATAATTGAGACGATTCCTAAAAAAATACCCAAATAATATAAAATTTTGTAGTTAGGAACCTTTATATCGTGAGATATATTGTAAGAAAGAACAGGTCTTAAAAAAAGAACAATATTCAAAAACAAGAACAATAGTGCTTCAAAAGATATTTCTTTTTGTAGGCCTTCAGAGTATAAAAAATATGTTGGCGTTTTATAGTATAACAAACTACATAAGGCTGAAATAACGAAAAGGCTAAGAATAAGTAATGCAAATCTTTTACCCTTAAAATCACCTCTAAGAATAAATATAAAGTAACCCACGTAGAGGGAAAGGTTGATAAATAAACTAAAACTTTGATTCATAAGAATGATTAGAAGAACACAAGCATGTCCCAAGAAGAATTATCAACCTCCCTTTATTTTTTAACAATTTCAACAATTCAGACCTAAATATTTCATAAGAAATTTAGTAATTATAATACGATTGAATTTGAGCCTAAACCTTGAACCAACTCTTCCAACCTTTCTTTACCTTGTCATTACCATAAGAACCGTATCCATATCCATAGCCATAGCCATAACCATAACCATAGCCATAACCATAACCATAACTATCTGAGGCTTGAATATCGTTCACAACTATCCCCAATTTCTTCATCTTTTTATTTTTATAAAGATCTTCCACAATATTGAGCTGGGCTTTATACGTATATTTTTGACGCACCAAGTATAAACACATATCTGAATAGTTAGACAAAAGTTGAGCATCAGTAACTACCCCGACTGGAGGGGCGTCAATAATCACATAATCGAATTGTTTTTTCAATTCGTCTAATAGGAGTTTAGCACGTTCGCTTAATAAAGTCTCAGCTGGATTTGGAGGAATGGGACCAGAATTAACAATAAACAAGTTCTCGTGGATATCTAAAGGTTTAACAATATCGCTTGCTTGTAGTTCATCTTGAATCACATAATTGGTAAACCCTTTTACGTTTGGCACATTTAATTTCGCAGAGAGACCAGGCTTCCGCAAATCCAACTCCATTAATAAAACTTTCTTACCAGTAAGCGCTAAAATATTACCCAGATTAATTGCAACAAATGACTTTCCCTCTCCCGACATACTTGACGTTAATAAAATTACCTTCTCATCGACTCCATTCAGGTAGAATGACAAGTTAGTACGCATGGCCCTAAACTGCTCTGCAATAGCAGACCTTGAACTATTTGCAACAATAAGATTGTCAACTTCATCATTATGGCTAATTTCACCAACAATTGGCACAGCAGTGTTCTTAACAATATCGTCTTTATTATTAATTTGAGTGTTAAAAACATCTAATAAATAAATGATTGCTATCGGAAAAATAATTCCAAATAATAGACCGATGAGTATAATACTTAGTTTCTTAGGGGCAAAGGGCTTGAATTCAGATTTCGGTGGGTCTATAGTTTTAGAATTCGCAATGTTTGAGGTTTTTGAAATAGCAGTTTCTTCTGCCTTTTGCATTAAAAAGATATACAATTCCTGTTTAATTTGTTGTTGCCTTGCTAACTCCAAATAATTTCTTTCCGTTGCAGGAACCTGCCTGACCTGACTTTCAGCAGTTCTAATTTGACTTCTAAGCTTATCACGGGTGATTTCTAAATTTCTTTTCGAAGACAATAAATTTGCTAACATGTCTTCTCGTAAATTCGCGATTTGTTGGTCAATATTTACTATCATAGGGTTGGTATCAGTCAATCCCAACAAGCGTCGGTCTCGTTCCAATAATAGTGTATTGTATTTTTCAATTAAGCCAGTAAACACTAAATCTGCTGGCACAAGTGAACTCGGCAAAACCCTTTTCGTATCATCATCTTTTAGGTAGGTCTCAAGACTAGAAAACATATTTAGCTGGATCTCTATCTTAGCTAAGTCATTGACAAACACACTTGTATTTTGCACCAATAATTTGGCCTGCTCACTCATATCTGCCAGATTATTCTTCTGCTTAAATCCTTCTATGTTACCTTCCAAGTCACCAAGCTCTGTACCTATATATGTGAGTCTATTGTTAATAAACTTAATGGTGCTATCCGCCACTTCATTTTTATCCTTAACATTACCTTCAACATATTTCTCTATTAACTTATTCAAGATATCCTCTCCCTTCTGTGGCAAGGGGTGGTTAATGCTTAAGTCAATAATAGTAACTTGCTTATTTGTTACTGCAACTGAAAGATCCTCCACTAAACGAGCCACTTTATCATCAACTGATGTAATTGTAAAAGTATATTCATCTTGTTTGAAAATTTCAGTTGCAGATTTATTCACTACAATAGTGCCCACCATCGGGATACTTATAGCCTTACCAAAACCTGTTATCTTATTAAAATCGCCTGAGCTAATGATAAACTTATTGGGATTGATTAGCTTTAGATTAATCGTGGTCGCCTTAATTGTGTCGGCGGAAGTAATCATATTCACAATGTAGGGTGACTTATAAAGCTCAAAATCTCTTATTCTCCCCTTGTACCAATAAGTAATATTTAAATCCATATCGCGTACAACCTGTTCCATAAGGTATCGAGTTTTTAGGATTTCTGCCTCATTGTCAACTGTACTCTTAGTTCCTAAAAGCCCGCCCAAATCCCCCAGCAAGTCATTTCCACCAATCATTCCTCCGCCCTTCTTCTCATCATTTACCAACACGCGAGCAGATATTTTAAAAATCGGTGTGCTGTAACGCAGGTATAAAAAAGCAAGTGTTAAACATATAATCAACGAGAGCAAAATCCAGGGCCACCTGCCTAAAACTTTAGCAAATATTAATTTAAAATCTACTGACTCTTCTTGTATATTTTCTTCTGATTGGATATTCATATTTAAATAATAGATAGGTAAATTAAAGCCGGCTGAACAACACAACTAAAACAGATAACGCAGAACCTATGATAGCATAAGTTTGCGTCCTGGCAGCATTTAATGATGCAGCCTTGCCTTTATTTGGTTCTACATAGATTACGTCGTTTTGCTTGAGATAAAAAAACGGACTATTTAAAAACTCGGTCGAATTTAAATCAAAGCGGATAAATTCTTTCTTTCCAGCATTGTCACGGATTAGCATTACGTTTTCGCGCTTTCCAAAAATTGTCATGTCACCAGCCAAGCCAAGTGCATCTAAAAAAGTCACCTTCTCATTTGGCATTGTGTAAACGGCGGGACGATTAACCTCACCAAGCACGGTAACTTTGAAATTCGCAAAACGAACTTCAACACTTGGTTTGTTATACAATTTCTCGGCTTCAAGGCGAATTAAAGCCTTGGCTTGATAGGTAGTCAGCCCGGCGAGCTTAAGTTTACCGATGCCAACCAGCTCAACCTCTCCTTCCTTATCGACTAAAAAGCCTACTGTTTGCTGAGGTGTGGAAGAGGCAGAGTTGGTACCCAAAGCTTGAGCACTCGATGCTTGGTTACTAACTACTGTGCTGGCAGGATCAATGCTAAAAATATTGATTGCCAAAATGTCATCACTTTTAATTACAGGCTCTGTAAATTGAGCCATATTAATAATCTGAGACTGATTTACAGCAGTGATGTCTTGAAAATAACTTACCTTCTTGGTGCTAGCACAAGAAGAAAATAATATAATAAAAGTGACTGCAAGCCCATTTTTCAAATCCAAATAAGTACAATTTCTATTCATATAAGTCGACATATGTGTCAGTAAAGATAACATTATCCTTAAAACAAATCATTTTTTCGGATTAATAGGTTTATTAATTATCAAGCTTTTAATCATTTAGCCAAACAGCTCCTTATTTTTAAAGGGATAATTGCCGACAGCTTGAAAAAGATGCGTGTTCAGTATTTCTTTTTCTAGAGCTCTTAAGTGTTTCTCATGATGCAAGTCAGTTCCAGCCAAATCATAAAGCTTGACTTTTAGCAAATATTCTGAAGCAGATTTGACCTCTTTGCCATAATACCCTGTAACCGACAATAAATTGAGCTGAAATAAACACCCCATATCCTTGAGCCTTTGATAACGAACCACATTTTTATGATAAAAATTATACCGCTCAGGGTGCGCCAAAACCACTGTATATCCTTTGATCTGAAGATCAAAGATAACTTGCTCAATGTTTGGAGTTTCCATAAGATACGACATTTCTATTAGCAAGTACTTCCCGGACAAACACACTAGTTTATCAGTCATCTTAAAATCACTATCTATCATGTACTCTGCACCTGCGCCAATTTCTATTTTCAAATTGGCAAGCTTTACTTTTTCCCTAACGATCTTTAGTGCAGCTCCAATAGTCTCTTGGGTATTGGGATAAAATTCTTTAAAGATGTGGGGTGTGCAGATGAATTTATGAAATCCTAATTCGTGCAATTTCGATATCAAGTGAATTGAAGTATCAACATCAGGAGACCCATCATCAATGCCTGGCAATAAATGCGAATGAATGTCAACTCCTAACCAGCCTAAATCAGTAGGAAAGTTGCTCTTCTTTTTAAATATGGAAAACATGGAGCATCATTTCTTTAAGTTTTTTTCAATTACCGCGCTTACAATCCGTATGCTCTTAGTGTACAAAATACAATAACTAAATAACTCCGCTAAAGTACATATTTTTTACCATAAATGAACAAAATGAATGAAGACTTCTATTAAAATTCTGCTCATCTATTCCCGCAATTGCTTTTCCTATCCTCTAGCGGTAATATGTAATTAAAAAACATAGGCTAGTCCCACTTTTAGATGCAGATTGTTGACATCCTGTTTATCCCAATTCCAAAAATCAGCACCCTCCTTAAGTGTATATTGATAATTCAATGAGCGAATGTAAACTATCTGGGAATTTAACAAGATGTGGTTAAATGTCCAGTCAAAACTACCCGCGACTGAAATATCCACCCAGTTTTGGCGGATGCCTTTAACTGCCTTGTAAAAAAGATCATTATTATGTACAAGCCGCTCCACTTGAATGCCTATTTTTTTTAATCCCTTTACCCAATCCACATTAACGGACTGTAAATTGCTTCCTGGACCTATACCCGCGCCGAGAATCTGCCCCTTATTTGTGTAACCTGCAGTAACCTGATGATGCACATACCAAGTTGGAGCAGCCCTTAAGTTAGATGTCCTTGTATTTTCCATCTGAGTCAATTCAATGCCAACTTGAATGAATTCATCATCGCTTTTAAAAGGCACAAGTGTTCTGAATCCAGCCACATAGGCACGTCCGTGTTCCGGTTGTATTGTTAAATCTCTGGTATCGTAGGCATGATCATTCCTGCCGTATTGGAGATAGACTTCCGAATGACTTGCAGGTAAAAGCCAACGAGCAAATAAGGATGCGTATTGATCTCTGCGTTTTTTATCTTCAGCATCGGGACCTGTCGTGATTTCTGTAGCATAAGCCCTTTTTTCAAGTGCCGAAAAAATTGGGAAATAGTCGTAAAATCCACTGCCAAGATCTTCGTGATCAGTCACGTAGGATCGATCTAATCCGAGGTATAAGCCAGGAATCCATTTCGGCTGATAAGTAATTATAATTCCTGAAATATACCTCCAATCATCAGGTTTGGCTTTGAAACCGGGGTTATTTACAGCAATGTTTGAGGGCTCGAGTTTCCCCGCTATGATTTGACTTTCAAAATCACCAATATAAGTTTTAATAGGCTTTGTTGTGTTTAACGTCAAATGCTTAAATCCACCAGCGTTATTACTCATTAATAGGGAATTTTTAACTCCTGGCCCCCACCATAGATTCTCTGTAGATAGCCCAAAAGAAACCGGATCGAATGTTACTTTAACACTGCTTTGGCCCCAGCCTACTCTTGAATATGTTTTTGTACCAAAGCGCTCTGGAGCATCAATTCGATTTGCATATACTGAAAAATAAGTATTTAAAAATTCTTGCCCATTCAAATCACCTGTCTCATGTAATTGGCGAAATCCTTTGTTTTGTGCATAAACAAAATCTGGCATCAATTGAATACTTAGCGGGCCTACTTTTCCAAAAATACCAGCTGTAAATTGGGTCTGGTATCCTCTTGCCGGAATCATTGAACCGTCATTTAAACCGTATGGATTGTGTGTATTGTATTGTTGATTTAAAGTAACCGGCAAAGCGAAAAAGGAGGTTTTTCTATTAGCAGAGGTATAAAGCTGCTTCCTTAGCTGGCCAACCGTAAGCTGCGATTCCTCGTCCAACAGGAGGTCCTGAAACATAGACATATTGAACGGCCTTACCATAAATGAACTGCCAGACGTGTCGTTTCCCAACAACTGCTGTCTTCTCAAAACGTCCTCCACATTTCCTATTACGCCTACGGGTACCGTTTGTGCAAAGCTATCGAAGCTTGTAATTAGGAGCACTAGAATAGCAAAAATTCTGTAAATCTTATTCATATCTTAATTTAGAATGTGTTTTTTAGACTGTAATTCAAATTTTTTGTAGTGGTTTATCAACTTGGAGAGCAACAAATTCAGACCAAATATACATATTGTGATGACCGCAATGAGAATCGTGTTGCCGAGTGACTGTAAGAATAATATTAAGCTAATAAAAGCCACATTTACAGCGACCAAAATGCCTGTGGCTTGTAGATGACTTAGGCCCAATAATAGAAGTCTGTGATGGGAATGATTGTTATCGGCTTTAAATGGAGACTTTCCATCTAAAATTCTAACGCTAAAGATTCTCAAGGTATCAAAAACGGGTACTATGAGTGCTGCAAGGATCAATGCCGGAGCAGAAGTAATGGGCAGTGGGCCCAAGGTGAGCCTGTCCATGATGTCCGTACCGGTAAGCCGAATGCTCAAAACAGCGGCAAAAAAGCCAAGCAGCAGTGAACCTGAATCGCCCATAAAAATTTTTGATGGCGTAAAATTGAACCAAAGAAATCCGGTCAACGCACCCGACAATGAAATAGACAGGTAGGCATAGCCAAATTGACTAACCTCAAAAAAAAGAAAGGTATAAAATACACTGATGACGACACCGATTGAACCCGCCAGGCCATCGATACCATCGATTAGATTAAATGCATTGACGAGCCCCACAAAAGCTACGGTACTGACTACTATACTAATCTGATAGGGGAGTTCATATAATCCCAATATACCACCAAGGCTTACAATTCTTACATCAGCAACTACAGTGACCAGCGCCGCAGCGACAAATTGCGCCACAAACTTCTTATAGGGCACCAAGTCATCTACATCGTCTTTCAGACCCATGATGAAAACGATCATGGCAGCGGCCATGAGCACATTGGCCTGTGGCAACAGGATGGATGGGATGAAGATAAGACAGGAAAATAAAAAGCCAAGAAATATAGCGATTCCACCCGAATTGGGTGTGATTAATTTATGTACCTTTCTGACGTCAGAAGGGTCATCCAGCATACGGCTTTTGCGTGTTACTTTAATGATTGCCGGTGTAGTCGACAAAACCACGATCAAACTTGTAAGAAATATTAAAAAACACCGCATTCCAAGGATTTTATCTGCAAAATTAAGGTATATTGGTCAAAGAACTATATAACCTACGATAATTTATACCCATTTGGTTTGTTGTGTACTGATTTTTATATTTAAAATAGGCATTTTGAGTTAAGTAAGGCACATTCATTAATGCCTTTTTGCAGGCAAAATTTAAAGTTTCAACTTGATCAAGCTCAAAATAACTGACTTCTTCTTCATTAAAGTCGCCAGTGATTGATGGTATTGACGCGCTTACCACTGGTATCTTAGACGCTATTGCCTCTAGGAAAGCCAAAGGCATGCCTTCTGATCGGGATGTCAATAGAAATATGTCGAAATGATTCATGTACCGATAGCCATCCGTTCTAAATCCGAGAACTTTGAAACGCCCTGACACACCGTTTTCTTTCGCCGCAGCCTCCAGAGTTGATCTTTCTGCACCATCTCCAATCACACAAACTGCATACTCCTTGTTAATGACAAGAAGGTCTAATAATTGTTCCAGGCCCTTTCTTTTGTCCATCGCACATACTGATCCGAGTAAAATGTGGCCTTGTTTTAGATCCAAAATGACACTCTCATCTTCCTCCTGAATGTCAGAAGCAATTTCGGGTAGGTCTCGTCCATTAGCGATCACTGAAAGCTCCTTTATGATGCAATCTTTGTAATATTCTTTAGCGGCTTCAGTGAGCACTACCGCATGATCCATTTTTCGCCAGGCAAATTTCCACATGGGAATAATCAGGCTGCTGATCAGTTTGCCATAGGTGTATTTTAAATCCTCATAGATTGCGGTATGTATTGTGGTTATTCTCCGCGCACCAGATTGGCGGATTACCCTGTTGTGATATGCACAATAAAGATCTGGCCTGAAAAGGTGCGAATGAAGAATATCGTACGCTGCAAAGTCTATCTTATCTGTAAATTTAATTTGCTTGACAGGGCAAGGAAAGTTCAGGTCATGCAAAGGGTCAAAATAGTAGACCTCACATAAATAGCCATTGCTGACCAGGTGTTCAATAAGGGACCTTACCATAATAATCGGCCCTCTGTTTGCTAATGAAGTGATGATAAATGCTATTTTCATACTTAATTTACCTGTAAATCATCGAAATTTTTTGTCTAAGCAAGTCCTCATTATATATCATTGAGGAGGCAAGGTGATCGTATACAGTCTGCCGTAAATTGGAATCTGACAGCATCCTTTGTAATGCTGCTTCGAGAGCCCCAGGCACTGAACGGTCATACAGCAGCCCGGTTTTTTCATGAAGAATAGTGTCACGCAAACCATCAATATCGGAACTAACAACAGGAACATGATAATGATAGGCAATAGCCGTTACTGCAGACTGGGTCGCAGATTGATAAGGCATTGCCAGAAGTAAAGCTTTGCTGAACAAGTCCCCTACTTCTTCGTCAGCAATGAACCGGTTGATAAAGACAATATTCTTTTCGTTTGGAGACCGGGGGAAGTAAATAGAGCCTGTTCCTGCAATGACCAGTTTGTAATTGGAGAGGAATGTAGACTGAAAAAAAGTCCGGTATAGTTCTGCTACCCCTTTGTATGCTTCGATCTTTCCAAAAAACAGAATGTAGTGTTCAATTTCTTTGAGTTCTGGAACTTTGGATGTCCCACGTTTTATAGCCGGTCGTATACCTGGCATTGGATGATGATAGACCTGCTTATTGGGATAAAGGTCTAGTAATCGCTGTAACTGGTGATCGCTATTTGTGACAAGGTTAGGAATAGCCTCGATCAGCAATGCATCTTTTCTGATACGGAAATAGTAGTGTTTCAGGCGAACTAGAGGGCTTAGTTTTACGGGATGTGGTACAAGATCATGTACGGTATAGTACAATTTAAAATCTCTGAACTTTTTCAAATGACCACATAGCATTACATCCTGAGTAATAAAATGAACATAGGTAACTTTATAAAGCGCTGCAAGGTCCTTAACTAAATCCAGGTATCGGGGTCCGGATAGAATCCTGGCTATTTTGTTTTGATGAAGTTTGTAAAAATGGATCTTGTGTTGCTCCTTCTCAGACAATCCGAATCTCTCTAAATGTTCCTCTTCAGAGCGGTCATCGTTACCATCTAAAAAAACGCAAGCGAAGCAATCTAATTGTTCGTTTTTTAGAGAAGCGGATACAATTCCAATACTATATACATCTAATGCAGGCACTGTACATGCTAACAATACTTTTTTCATGGCCTAATCGTATGGAAAAAACCACTTCGCGGAATAATTCAAATTTCGTTCCCTGTCTTTTATCTTCTTTGCGGGAACGCCGCCAACAACAGTGTATCGATCAACATCTTTGGTTACTACCGCTCCGGCACAAACGACCGCACCTTCGCCAATATGAATACCCGGGAGTATAATCGCGCGACTTCCTAGCCACGCAAAGTCGTCGATCTTAATGGATGCAGACTGATATTTAAAATCTGCACTTTGCATGTCATGATCACCAGTAATGAGCATGCACTCAGAAGAGATCGACACGTTGTTGCCAATTTGGATCAGCGCCCGGCAATCCAAATGACATTTCCGGTTTACGGTTGTATTTTGACCGATAACTAGCTTTTTATCATATAAGAAAGCTCCTTTATGAATACTGCTTCCACTTCCGATCTTTATGCCAAGAATGAGCCGGTAGTATCCATGTCTAATCAGGTAGCTAGGCATATGCGCGATCACACTATTGGGCAGGAAGTGTAGATAGAACTGCTTGACATACATGTAGATGGTAAAGATGAAGTGTACTAACCTCTGTTTCATGGATGAATCAATTTTTCAGCAGCATTTTTGCAATGCTAAGATAGGTTGTTTTGCGGCTGATGCAAAACTGTATAAACGCCTGGACCGCATAGATTTTATTGATCAAGTTAGCTGCTAACAGACCCTTAGTTTTTCTAAAATATAATTTTCTACTTTTTGCATACACGGATGCTTTTTGTAAATAGTATTCACCGTGTAGTTCGTCAGATCCCGATTCATGGTGGATTATCTGGACCTCGGGGATTAAAACCGACTTATAACCAGCCTTACTCATTCGAAATGCCAATTCAGTTTCCTCAAAATACAGAAAAAATTGAGGGTCAAAATGCCCGACTTTTTCTAGTACTGAACTTCTGACAAAGAAGTCTGCTCCACACAAAAAATTTACCACCTTGACGGCGCTGGAATAATTGTAAACACCACTACTGAGATGTCTTGAAAAGTATTTCCTATATAAGACTAAGAAACCAAGCGCTGAAAAAGCCTCCGCAAATGAAGGAAAGTTTCCGTAAGCAATACGCGGACTCCCGTCTTTTGCAATTAAATCTGCCCCGCAGCAGGCCAGTTTGCTATTGGCTTTTTCTTCCATGTAATCATAAAACACGGCTACTGCATCGCTTGTCAGTTCGGTATCTGAATTGAGCAGAAATATATATTTACCTTGCGAAATTTCAATACCCTGATTATTTGCCCTACCAAAGCCTACATTCACGTCGTTATAAATCATCATGGTCTTTGGAAATTCATGTTGAAGTGACGAAATGGATTCATCCTGGGATGCATTGTCAATAATGATCACTTCAAAAGTGTTGGCCATCGTATGTTTATAAATAGACTGAAGACATGCTAAGGTAAGCGCAGTCGTATTGTAGTTTACAATGATGATTGATACATCCATTTTACTTAAGCAAATTGTTAATCTGTGAACAGATACTCATCCAACTAAACTTTCTTGAGGCAAAAATTTGAACTTGCTGACAGTTCAGCGCCAATTTATCTTGATCCCGACATGCTTCTTCTAACGCTAGCGTTAAAGATTCGACATCCTCTAATGGAAATAATTTACCATATTGACCATTGCCGGTTATATCTTGAGCTGCAGGGAGATCCGTTGCAATCACATAGCACCCATGATGTATGGCTTCAGGAAAAACAATTGGAAAGCCTTCCCATCGGGAAGTGAGGGCAAAGATTTTAGCCCTTTTATAATAATGGTATAGCGTCTCACGATCAGTAATTTCCCCTACAAAAGTGACTCGGGCAGATAGAGCGGGATGGTTTTCATGAAATCTCAGGATATAGTTTTGGAAGTCCTTCTCAATGGGGCCAATGACCTCCATTTTCCACTCCTTATTGGATTCTGCGAAAGAAATAAACGCATCACACAGTACCTCCGTTGCTTTCTGATGAGAACCAACCCTGCCGACTGTTATGATTAGATTTTCTTTATCGGCGAATGCGGTTGTTTGCTGGACTCCAAAGTTGTAAAAGCCGTTTGGAATAAGTGAAACGCTTTGCCCAAGCGTGTTGTTTTCGTTCAAATAGGCGGTGTAAATGCTGCTTTCTACCGAGATCAGGTCAATCTTTGAGAAAATAAAGTCAAAGATTTTCTTTTTTAAACCTCTCGGTTGGTAGTTAAACAATCGATCATCGGCATCCAGTTTGAGAAACACTTTCCCTCTGTTTAGCGTGATTACCTTAAAAAACAACGCTGAAACCCAACTATTGCGGACCAAATGATAAACGTTTAGGACATCGAAATTTCTCGAATTGATCACTAAAAACAACAACACATCCAAAAATTCATTCCCGAATGCTTTCTTGATAAAGAGCTGCTTCAATCCTATAAGTTCATGGCTTAAAGTAAGGTATTCTCCATTTTGGTAACTTGCAAGCGTGCTGTCATATCCGAAATGTTGATGAAGCACGTAGGGGATCATGCCGACATCCTTCGTGAGGTGAACATTTGCTGCATCAGGAAATAAGGTGAGGAATCTTTTCATGAATGCAGGTACTTTCTGTAATTTTTGACAATTATTTCCCGTTCATCAAATTTAAAGAAAAAAATGGCCGGTAACAGAAGGGATAATAACAATACAAAATGAAGTAATATGCTGAAGTATGGATTCCCGATGTAGATGATGCTCTTGCTTAGAAAAAACAAGAGCGTATTAATTGAAAGCAGTAATGCGAAATAGCGTATCGTCACCTTACCTAAACTGTTTTTGACCGGAAAACGAAGCGCCATGATAACAGCACAAACGGCATGAGAGATAAACAAGGATATAGGTAGTGTGAAGATTCCGAATTGCTTGTAAAAAACAAGATTTATCGTAATCATAATGAGCTGAGCAGCTAAGCCACAATAAGCGTATTCGGAACCACGTTTTGCCGCGATGAGCGCAGCCCCATAGATTTGATATAAAAAGACCGGTATTGCTGAACAAACGTAAAGCATGGTCATATGACTAACTGTTTTCATTTCGACGTCAGACATGCCCTTATGATACAATATTTTAATAAAAGATGCAGGACAGGATATCAGCATTGCTGACAGACAGATCAATAACAGGAGTCCGAACTGGTACATATTTTTAAACTCACGAAAAAAATCCTGCTTTCTGTTTTCAACAAAATGCTGTGACAATACCGGCACCAGCATGGTAACAATTATTCCCACCATTACTTCGAGGGGTATATCTGAAAACTTTCGCGAATAATCAATGATGGAAACAGCACCTACGGAAGAACTTGCCAAGGCCTTCTCCACAAGCTGACTAGCCTGTCCTGCGAAATAGGGTATAAAAAAAGGAAGTGAATACAGTATAAATGGCTTGACAGCGTCTAAGCTGAAGGTAAAGGCCTTGTTCAGTAATTTGATCCCTAATCTAGATAGCTGGATACAAAGTAATGCCAGCAACAGCGTGATACTGGCATAATAGGACACGACAAGTGATAAAATGCCAATGTGAGGAGTCAGAAGGATAAGTAAAATGGTGGTTAATACCTGGCTGATCAGGCCGGATACCTCGGGAATGATAAACGATCCGTAAGCATTAAGGATGCTAATTAGCAATTTGGTAGTCTGGGTAAACAAAAAAATCGGCGCCAGAATGCGTATCATCGATAGCAAAGATTGTAAAGAGCTGCCTGAATAACTGGGTGCTAAGAACTTGGCCAAGACGTCTGGAAACAACAACAGTAGACCAACCACAAAAATGGAAATCGCAGTGGTGAAGACAAATAATGATTTCGTTCTGGACAAGGCAACATCTTCACCCTGTTCTGTTTTAATGAATAGGAATTTGGCCCTGAAAGTTTCATTGAGTGGACCCCAGATCAGCAAATCAAATACGACTATACCATTTAAGGCCAATAGCCAAATATCACGCTGCAAACTCAGACCAAAATATTGGGCTGCTAGAGAAATGTTGTACAAGGCTGCAGCTAGCCTGATGATTCGAAATAAAAATATAACGCTGGCCTGCTTTCTCAATGTCTTATTGCAATAGTTTCCAACACGCTTTTGTTCAACTTTTCTCGCTCCTCATCTTTCCACCAGCCCCATTTGTTAAAATATTTTATGGCTGAAATGATGTGCATTTTCAAAAGTTTACGTTTTTTATACGACCCTTTCTCATATGCGTGTACAATTGATACCTCTGGAAAAACCACCGTCCTGGCTATTTGGTTTATTCTCCGTGTCAAATCATAATCTTCAAGATACATAAAAAACCGCTCGTCAAAGATCCCTGCTTGCTCAAGCACAGAGACTCTGATGAACATAAAGCAGCCGGATAGACAGGGGCTGTCTAAAATAAAATCATAATTAAAATCATGCAGTTCATACTTTTTGTTCTGAGCTTTAGCCCAGGAGGTTCCTCCAAAAAAACGTCTAAAGATTAGGTCACCGGGTGTCGGCAACAACTTACAAAGCCGTTGCAGTCTTCCATCATCGTAGTTAATTTTGGGCATCAATGAGCCTACATCCTGATTGTGCTCCATAAAGCTCAGAATCTTTTCTAACGTTACTTCCTGGAAGCTGATGTCAGGGTTCATTACCAAATGGTATTTTGTTCCATCGGCAAGGGAGCGTCTTAAGGCGACGTTGTGTCCGGCACCATAACCCAGATTCCCATTGTTGAAAATGTAGATCACACGCGGATCGATTGCGATGCTTTTCAGCTCGTCTGTCGCCGAGTTATCGACCAGATACAGTTTGAAATCTAAGCTGCATAGCAATACACATTCAATTGCCTTTTTAAGCTCTTCGCCATTATGGTAAGCAACGATGGATATGGCCAGTGACATGTGATTAGAAATCCTGATATAGGTTTCGGAAACTGCTTCTGATTCCAAAGGTGATCAGCTGTGTATTGATTGGCTGAATATTGTTCTCCCGTCTAAATACACCGCCCAGTTCCAGCCTCATATTATATTTCGGATTGACTATATAGGATGCCTTAAGCTCAGCAAAGTACAGATTTGTCTTAATGCCCTGCCCCACATGGCTTCCATAATCGATGGAACGAGTTTCGTAGCTTTTTAGGAGATCCTTTCCATAATTCATTCCTTCCGGATCCAGTCCATATCTTGCATAAATCGCCTGGCCTTGAAAATCAAATCGACGATAACTGTAGTTTAACAGTCCTACAAATTCCCTGAAATTCGCCCCCATGGGATGAGCTAAGGGTTGGTTCATGCCGGTATAACCCGAAATACTTTGAAAATGAGAATAAGTATAGGGTCTGGCCGCATTGAATTCTGTAAGCCAGTTCAGGTTCTCCACTTTAAATAAATCTGAACCTCGCAGGCCTAATTGCGCAGACCATTTATTTGCCCAGAAGCCCTTTCCGGAAAACACCTCTTTACCCACAAATTCATCAAACATAAATTGTCCGTAGGCAGCCACTTTAGGTGACAGCTCATACTTTGTATTAAAGCCAAGACGTACTTTATCGGGTGATTTGACGTTGGCGCCTTCAATCGGTCGCAGAAACACAAAAGGGTGTATGTAATTAAAATCAAAACCTCTTTTGCCTTCTGGTTCCGCATCGGCCCAGGTAACGGCCTGGAAAAAACCAACGGACAGTTTTTTATTAATATTCCAATCCAGGTATTGCATGGCATTCCATTTCCCACGGTCGCCCAGTCTGCGGTCTGTGGTCAACTGCGGCGCACTAGGATCAAGCATGTAAGCAAATATGGTCTGATATTGGATAGCTCCTACTGTTGCCCGTAATCTTAAAAAAGAGTAATTCGCAGCTACGTCAGACAGCAACATGGAACGGTAGCCGTCTCCAATGAAATTCTTATCATATCCCAATGCAAGATTGATGTACTTGCTAGGAGTATAGGATAACAATGCAGTCACATACGCCCAGTCTTTTGTTTTGTTACTGAATTTACCAGACATCTCACTTGGCACGACCTTGTTGGAATCAATAAAGTTGGTGAGATAGTTGGCAAATACGCCTTGATTTTCGAAGCCATTGGTATAAAACGAAAAGTTCTTACCCAGGGTACCCCCTAATTGAAAGCCTTTCGTATTTTTCCAGGGAGTTTTTGACTCGTCAAATTCCTTCCCAATTTGCATGTCAGTCAGATAATCGGCATAAAAAGTATAATCTGGTGCAACAACATTGATTAGATGTTCCTCGGTTAGTTTTCGCCGAAACCAACGCCTTGGCTTGAGGCTATCTACTCCTAAATTCATTAGATCGCGGTACCTATTGTTGAGCAAGGTATCGTCTAAGAAATATCCTTTAATGGAAGTATGCAAATTTGAGTTTGGATCGTAAACCTGCTTGTTGAATTTTTGATAGAACTGAAAAGAATACGGAATAATCTGATTGGGCGTCTGATCCTGTGCATTCGCCAGCGACTGACAACTGAGCATTGCGGAAACAATAAGTACTAGTTTCTTCATTAATAAGTATTATTCAAAAGATTAAGAATGGGTAGTATCTAATTCTTCAAACTTGGAGTTTTGACTCTTGTATTCTCTTACCAGATCTTTCATTTTAGTAACAACTTGACGGTCATCGCTATTCTTTGCTGAATCTATCAGCGAGTAGATTGCTGTCTCTATATCAGAAAACACATATTCTCTCACTTTTCCAATCATGATTTTCTCATGATGGGTAGGCATGGTATTTTCATTGTCATTGAGCAATTCTTCAAATAGCTTTTCGCCAGGCCTTAAACCAGAATATTCTATTTTAATATCCTGGTTGGGAATAAGGCCGGCCAAACGAATCATCTTATGCGCCAAGTCTATAATTTTTACAGACTTACCCATATCAAAAACAAAAATCTCTCCACCCTTTCCCATAGAACCCGCCTCGAGAACCAAAGAACACGCTTCCGGAATGGTCATGAAATACCTGGTGATGTTTGGATGGGTAACGGTAACCGGCCCGCCCTTTTCGATCTGCTGCTTAAAACGAGGAATCACTGAACCATTTGAACCCAGGACATTGCCGAATCGGGTCGTAATAAAACGGGTAATTGGTTTTACCTCCAGCTCATTAATGTAACTCAGTCCATTCTGAAATATATGACTATCGGCATTCAAAGAGTTGTTCAGTGATTGCACATAAATTTCTGCTATACGTTTGGATGCGCCCATAACATTGGTCGGATTTACTGCTTTATCTGTAGAGATCATGACAAATTTTTGCACACCATGCTTTACGGATTTGTCTGCAATAATTTTCGTTCCGGAGACATTGGTTTTAATGGCCTCGCAAGGATTGTCTTCCATCATGGGCACATGCTTATAGGCGGCCGCATGATAAACATAGTGTGGTTTATATGCAGAAAAAAGATTCTCCATTCGCTTTTCATCCCTTACATCACCTATATAAGGCAAAAAGTTTTGGTTCTTATAGTGTTCCGTTAACTCAAGATATAATTCATGGAGCGCAGTCTCTGATTGATCATTCAAGATGATTAACCCGACCTCAAATTTTAACAACTGACGAACAATTTCACTGCCAATCGAACCAGCTGCCCCAGTAATCAGGACGCGTTTGCTTTTTAGCTCTCTGCTGATCCCTTTGGTGTCTATGTTAATTGCATCACGGTTTAACAAATCCTCAATGTTAATACCTTGTATTTGTGAAGTGTTAAGTTTTCCACCTATCCAAACATCTGCAGGAGGAATATTTAGAACTTGTATGTTATTTTCAAGGCATACATCGACAATTTGATTTCTCCGTTCAAGTGGAATAGTATAAGAAGCAAAAATGATCTCGTCAAGCTCATGTTCAACAATGAGATTAACCAAATTCTTAGCATCCAGAATCTTGACTCCATCAATGGTCTTTCCCAGTTTACGTTCATCATCGTCCACAAATGCGATTATATTTTTATTTACCTTGTTATCATGGTCAAACGTCCTCTTCGTCGCTACGCCGGCTTCACCAGCACCATAGATCATAACACGTACCTTATCTAAATTTAAATTCTTAATGTACATGAAAAAATACTTCACTAAGACCCGATAGGTGATCAGTAATAAAAAACCAGCCAAACCATTAATGGCTAAGATGCTATTGGAAATATAAGCTACATCTTTGGTAGCAACTGCTGACAGATTAATCAGAAAAAATATTCCGCTGCTAATTAACATAGCAAATAAAATGCGTATGCTATCCTGAGCACTCGTATATCTAATAATTCCTGAAAATGTTTTAACATTGAGAAAGACAATGGTATTGATAAATGTGAGAATCAGCACATTCCGGCTAAATTCTACATAGTCCATTGTTGACAGGTCAAAATTATATTTGATCAAATATGCTAAAGAAAGCGACAACGTACAGATCAAAAGATCTAAACAGAAGATGATCCACCGGGGAACTATATTGACTTGAGTAAACAATTTTTCAAATTAAAGTATAAACTTACACTACAAATTTCGTGCTACTCTTTAAATACGTTATTTCTAAGGTCCGCTTTGGCCTTACTGAGTATTGCAGTAAAGATAATGAATAAATCTAAATTCTTATATTTTCGTTTTTAGCAGTACATCTCTCCCCTCAATCTTCCACCTTAATAAGATGAATAGCAACGCACTTAATAAAACGATTACAAGAATTGCAGGAATGGACATCAATGAATACTTTATCACCAGCACATTTACCAACAACTGTAATCCCCCATAGAGGCAGGATATTAACAAGTGAGAGATCCTCTTTTCATTCGCCAGATATTGATAAAAGTGACTGCGATGAGGCTGAGCTATGTTCTCACCTCTAATTACTCTGAAGAATATTGTGGTTACCGCATCGAGGCCATAAACAAGTAAAAAAAGCAGATAGCCATATGATCCTGTTTGCATGATTAACAGCCCAATTAAGAAAACCATGATGAATGCAACTGAGACACTTCCAACATCGCCTGCGAAGCATTTGGCCTGCTTTCGAAAATTGAAAAAGTTAAAAACCATTAATGCAAGGCAGAGAAAAATCATTAAATCGCTCTCTGCAAATTTAAAACTTAATTCATTAATGTATAAAAGTGTAGAAATTCCTACTAGACTGTATAACCCAGTGATTCCATTTATGCCATCCATAAAATTATAAGCATTAATAACGCCTATTATCATGACTATAATGACGGGTAAAATATACCACGGCATGTCATACATGCGCCATTCAATCAGCAATAACACAGATGATAGTAAATGCACAGTAATTCTTATTTTATTATTTAATGAAGAAATATCGTCCAAAAAGCTGATTAAGGAAATTAAAAAGAGTCCACCTGTGAAATAGAAATATCGGAAGTCGCCGACAAAAAAAGGGAGCAAGCCGGCAATGGCGAATAATATACCTCCACCCCTGATCGTCGTAGCGGAGTGTGAGCTCCGATGATTTGGTTGGTCTATAATTTTATAATGACCAGCAACCTGAAAGTATAACAGTGCTATCCCATAAAAGAAAACAAGTAGCGCGGGAATTAAGACAAATAAGTTCATACCATCAAATATCAAAGGATCTGGCTGTATTCATTAGGCCCGCACTAGCTTGAGTAGGAAGTGCGATTCGCAATTCTTGCTTTAATTTAGTATTGCTCACTACATAATTTCCTGTTAATTTATGAAGACGATCTGTATTGATGGGCAATCGCAAATAATCTCCTAATTTTGCCATTGAGCGAACAAGTTTTTCAGGGATCCGCCATAGTTTTTTTCTTCTCCTTAGGCTGGATGCGAGAATGCCAACTACTTCATTTGTGGACAATGCCTCATCATCACATACGTTATAGACCCCAGCGCTGAAATTGCTTCTGCTAATTATTTCTTTCATTACAAAACAAAGATTGTCAATACTCAAAAATGAACGCTTGTTATCGAAGGCGGCAAGCGGATATGGGATCCCACTTTTAACAAATTGGTAAAGTAAGTTTAGATTGCCCTTATTTCCGGGGCCATGTATCATACAGGGTCTTAAGATATAGACACGTTTGTCTGAGGGCAATTCAACCGATTGAATGTACTTCTCGGCCATTAGTTTTGATTTCCCATAGTCAGTCTTCGGCTCGGGCACTGCCTCTTCAGTCAGAACACCTTCAACCGTGTCGGCCACTGCCTTAACTGAACTGACAAAAATAAATATTTTGGCCGGAGAAACCAGGAAAGCATCAAACAGCTTTTTAGTGAGCCCGAAATTGACTTCATAATATTCATTCTGACTAGAGCTGGATTTCAAATCGTGCGCCTTGCCTGCCAAATGAATTATGCTGTCAATATGATCTGAAATACTGATTTCGTCACCCTGTAATGCATCCCTGGTTAAATAAAACGTATCAATTTTATTTTCATAAAAATATTTCAATAAATTTTGGCCCACAAAACCAGAAGCACCAGTAATTAAACTATTCATAATAATGACTTATATAAATCAAGGTATGAGCTTGCCATTACATCCCTTGTAAAAAGCTTAGACCTTACAATACTGTTCTCAGAGAAATGCTCATAAAGGCTTTTATTCGACATGATCGCTTTTATAGCTTCGCACAATGCCTGGCTGTCTTGAGGCTTTACTGTAAATCCTGAAACTCCATCCAATGACACATAGGGTACCCCAGATTCAAGGCGCGTGTTGATCACGGGGATACCATTGCTCATAGCCTCAAGCTGAACCACACCAAAAGCCTCTGCTTCATTTATGGATGGAAGTATAAACAGATCAGAATCCTTGTAGTGGCTACTAAGCTCTTCGTTGGAAATGTCTTTTAAAAAAAACACCTTTTCCTTCATCCCAAGGTCGGAAACCTGCTGCTTCAACTGTAGTTCTTGCTCCCCGTCGCCGACAATAGTCAATACCACATCAAGGTTTTTAACAGCGTCGATTAAATAAGGAAGGCCTTTATAGCTGCGCAGCTTTCCGACGAAAAGTAGATTAAATTTCCTATTCTCAGGAAATTGCCTTTTGGTACTTGAAAATCCTCCAATTGAAGGATCAAAGCTTAGAGGAATGACCCGAATTTTACGCTCATAATTTTGCAACAGTTGTGAGGCTTCAAATAGTTGAGGTGAGGTGACAACAACCACTTCAGCCATATCCATCATCTTTTTTATTATTGGATCATAATATTTGCCGATCCAGCTCCATCGTGAATTTTTGATATTAGCATGCCAGGTAATAACCAATTTCTTATGCTTTAAAACATCGAGATTTCGCAGCAAAGCGAGCTCCATATTTGGAAATGGATAATGGTGATGAACAATATCGGTGTCAACAATTAACTTCCGTAAAGAAGTATATCTGAAACTAAGTGGCTGACTTTTTAACACTAAGGGTGTTAATTCTTTAATTGACACTAGCCTATCTAAATGTTCTATAGTCTTTTTATAACTTGGGAGATGATTGTTAGCATATACAACAAAAGCATGATCAGCAGACATAAATCTAATCCCGTCAACGATATTCTTTACTACAGACTCCATACCTCCCTTTGAGGGTTCGTAATATTTAACGGTTTGAAGGATTTTCATTTTAATAAGCTATTTATTATTTTTATTACTCTTGATGCTGAGTCACTCCAATTAAAGTCCTTAGCTCTTGCTATCCCTTTGGTTCTTAATTGCTCTCGCAACTCATCATCTTGAATTAAATGTAGCATACCGGATCTAATATCTTCAATATTTTGTGGATTAACATAATATACGGTATCCTGACATACTTCTTCTATGGAGGGTATTTTAGAAGCTACTACAGGACAATTACGTGCCATGGCCTCCAATGGGGGAATTCCGAATCCTTCATATAAAGAGGGATAGATAAATATCGTTGCCTCCTTGTACAGTTGATGTAAAGTCAAATCCGTAACGTGACCTAAAAAGTGGATTCTTGAATTAGAGATTTCTGAAAGATTAAAATTAAAGTTCGATGCTGTTTTACCCACAAGAAGCAATTGATAATCGGCCAAACTCTGATGATCAAAAGCTTTGATCAATCTTTCATGATTTTTCCTGGGATCGAGAGAAGATACTCCTAAAATGAACTTATCTGGTAAATCTGAGGTCGAATGAGTACTGTTATCGGCATCATGAACCCCAGTTACGGCATTATAAATAACGTAAATTTTCTCTTCATTAATTTTTAGAAATTTAATGATTTCTGACTTTGAGAAATTACTTACGGTTAATATCGCCTTAGCCTCTTTTGCTATTAGCGGTGTCATTAAACGATAGAAAAGGCGATAAGACACCGAAAACCACTTTGGTTCTACTAAAAATGATAAATCGTGAATAGTGATAATTTGATTTTTGTAAAGGACAAGTCCAAGCCCCGAGAAATTGATCAATAACGGTGAGCCATTGGACAGAAGAAAACGACGCAGATCAATTTGCTCCCAAAGATGGGATTTTAGTTTGCCTGATCTGTGTATTTTAAATTCTTCATCATTTTTGTAATCAAGCCATTCAGGAATTAAAATTGTAAATTGAAATTGCTGTCTTTTAAGCTGTTTACAAATTTGTAATGAAAATCGCGAAATGCCGTCAATTCTGTTGCAAAGAAAACGACCATTTATGTATACCATTCTATTGTTGTTCAAATTACGTCAAAGTGTTATAAATAGTAATGTATTCTTGTGCTAAGTATTCTGCTCTAAAACGACCTACATTTTCAAAACCATTTCTAATGATCTGAGTGCGGTATGCAATATCTGTTATGATCCTGTTTAACCCCGCCGTGATGGAAGAAATATCGTTTGGATCAACAAAACTTGCCGCATTGCCTGCAACTTCAGTCATTGGAGCCAGTGATGAGGTAAGCACACTTCGGCCGATTGCATTTCCTTCAATTATTGGCATCCCGAACCCTTCAAAAATTGAACAGAAACTAATAATATCAGCCCGAACATACTCCTGAAACAGATCGGCATCTGACAAACCTACCTTTATTTCAAAGGAAATACCCCTGCGTTTCATAGTAATCATTAGCTCCTGACTTACATTGCCAATAACCACAAGAACACAGGGTATATTTACTATCGATTCGATTATATTCTTGAGGTTTTTATTCCAAGCAGTTCCTATTTGCAAAATGACAGGCCGATGTGGATTGAAGGCCTTTTCTATAGCTGTAAACATAGGATCAACGGCATTATGTATCATTTCAATATCCGTGCGGGAAGTAATTTTGAGAAGCTCTGATTTCGTATGTGCTGAGATGCAGACTACCTTAGTAGCAAACATTAATGGCAATTTGAACCATAGCCATTTCATAATAAATTTTTTCAGCGGATTATGTGCACAGTCCATAGCACTCAAGTCATGAATTGTTAAGACAGTTTTACACCCGATCAATGCAAGAATACCATAATGAATTTCACCGGTAATGTGGTTTATCCCTTTTTTGTTCCTGTGTCTAAATATGTAAATCATATTCTTAAGCACACTTGAGAGGCCCGCCCGATGTTCAGGGACGATCTCTTCATTGATAGTGATGGTCTTACCAATAACCTTCGTGAGCGTATTAAATACTTTGTAGATACTGAAGCCCGCTTTGGGATTACGATAAAAATAGGTTATGTCCATCACTTTAGAGCTATTGTTCCATTGCATCATATGTATTGTCCATCAACACAGAATTATAAGGCCGATAAATGTCTATACCCAAGTTTTCCTTGTAAAAATTCATTCCCTTCTGCACCATCAAGAAACCATAGATAAGCACAAGAATAAACATAACGGCTTTTGAAATCCCTTCCTTAAAAACACTTAGTAAATACGGAATAAGGAAAATCTCAGCGATATTGAAATATAAAATACCTCTAGCTACTATTATATGCAGCATCGTATTGTTAAAAAGCATGTACATAAGTGCCCCTGCAAAATACAAGTTAAAGAAGAAATTATAATGTTCATCTTTATTCTTGATATGATCTTTATAAATCAGTGCCAAAATAATCCAGATTGAACGCTTGACCAGTGCCAATAGCGATAAAATGGCATTAGTGCCGGACTGCGCTGTTTCTGAGTAAAAACTAAGCCTGTCACCCGCATTGTCACCAAAAAGAAAAAATAGGCTCAGCGGAAGTTTATTCATAACCCCAGATAATGAAATTAGGGCAAAAGTAGTCAGTAGATAAATAAGAATTTTGGTCTTGAATTCTCTGTTCAGAAAATAGGCCAAAACAAACATGATAGATGACTTATGAAACAAAAATGCTATAAAAATACAAAACAAAAAAGGATACAGCCGCCGGTCAAAAATATACCTGTAAGCGTAGATACAAATTGCAAATGAGATGTATTGCCGGTTCATACCAAGATAGGTGAGCATGAGGCAGTAAAAAAAGAAAAAAGAAAAGAGCGGGTTTACTGCGTATTTTAAAATAGACCTGCTTATTAATGAATAAACAATAATAGCGTGTATTACGAGGAACACTGAATAATTATCCGTTACTGATCTTACGGCCTGACTGAACAATACATACCCAATTTCGAATTCACTGGTATCGCCGTCCAAACAAATCAAAAAGAAATCATGATAGTTTTTCCAATCTGTAGCGACACCCCAACGGAATCCGTCATGAAAAATGATCCATAGAACCGCAATCAACATAAAGGCCAGATGGTATTTCTTCCTTTTCAGAAAGATATCATCTATAGCAAACAGGCCCAGTAATGAAAAGGTAAAAAGATACATTTTTTAACTCTACAATTTAATTCCAAATTTTAAACCGTTTCAAATAACTTCCATCAATTAAATACGGATGGTTTTCAATTTTGGAATACAACCTCATCAATCTGACCAAAAGAAAGAATTTTTCAGGACCTATCAGCTTGAAACAGAGTTTTAAAAGCTTGTTAATTCTTAATGTTTTACTCTCGACGCCGCTCACGTTACTTACGCTACTTTTATCTGAGCTAGCCATCTTCTCATTTAGAAGCCTACTATCTTTCAAAGCCTTGTAAAAATCACCATATGCATCAAACGGGTTTGATGTTATTTTTCCATCTTCAAGCAATCTACGAAATAACTTTCTATATGTCATTGAAACATAACTCCCATTGGAAAAATAGAAATAACTATAGGGTTGCTGAATAAATTTCGAAAAGTTACTATTACGCAAATATTCACCATATTCATCAAATATAATTCGCAGATCAGGGGTTGTTTCCATTCCTTTGATATTGCCCTGAACAACTTCACTATTTAACAAAGACTTATAATCATACCCAGAGAAATGCACAAATGTAAGGCCATATGATGTGTTATGATCGGCATCCAGTCTGCTTCTCACAAATTTCTTTCCATCTCTTATTATAATTTCCCTATCGTAAAAGTTCCATGGGGCTACGTTTAATCCTAAATCACAAGAAACCAGAGTTTGTTTGGGGAAGTAGGCGGGCATAAAATCCATCCATTTCTGATCGGTAAACAAATTCTCCATCTTATTTTGGAAGCATTTGTCTTTTAAACGGATCTCCCACCAGTTTAACATTTTTGCAGCATGATGATCATTTTTTAACCCCAGAAATCCAAGATTGTAAATACCAGAGTATAGTAACTTATCTTCCATCAAATCGCCACTATACACATTCTGAATCGTGGTAATATGCGGTGTTAACAGGATAGAAAATTCTTGCAATTGATTATATATGATATCTAGATTATTGAATACCAAAATATCAGGGTCAAAATAAATACAGGCATCAGCATTGAATTCTGCAAACAAATATTTAAAACATGATGGCTTAATAGAGGTACAGAATTCTGTGAGGTCATATTTAAATGCCATTTGATACCATTGGTCTACCGGAATAGCCAATTTCTCTTTCGCGATGAACACATTTTCGGGAAGCAGTGCACTAGCTGCCGGGTCTGTGAATTCATCCGCAACAAAAATAAAGAAATCAACAGTCGGATCATATTTCAGAATGGACTTCTCCAATGTTTGGGCCAGCCCTATGTAGTTTTTAGCACAAATGGTAAAAGCAATTTTTTTCATTTCTCAGGCTTGTTTATTATTCTGTAATTTTTGTCCAAGAATCGGGATATACATCAGTGTGATTATCAGACTTCAGAAATCTTTTTGGCGAAATTACAATTTTATGCCGGTTTGTATTTAGCCAGGCTCCCCACCAACTGAAGGTGCTGTTTGAGATGATATTATGTTTGCATCTGCTCATCAGGAACATATCTTTCCAGGAATTTTCGCCATTATTACAGGTAACATAGGTCACCTTGTCCATTTGGAAATTCTCTTTAACCCACGGTATGTCATTAGAAAAAATGAAAAAATGAGGATCTTCTACTTTGCTATTTATCAGAGCTATTGCTTTCTCAAAGTATTCTTTTGTTGAAACGTCTCCAAAAAGATTAATATTATCCGCATTCAAATAGTCTCCTCTCCTAACATGTATCGCTACACTCATGCTATAAGTAATGTCATGGAGGTGGTTGACGTTTTGTGGGTCAGTCGGTTCAGTAAATGTAAACTGTTTCTGAACATCTGATCTTACATCTGAAAAATATTTTTCACTATGCCAACCCCCATAATAAAATGTTACCGACGGAGACGGAACGAGGTAATTGCTTTTAAAATTATAATCAAAGTTCTCCTTAATGATTTTGAAACCTAATGAGCGTATTATTGAGCCAAGAAAATCGCTCACTATGGATTTATCAGTCAACAAAGCTCTGAAAATCAGATACCAAAACTTTTGCTGAAATCCCGTTTGGGGATTTATATTAAATACACTTTTCAATTCGAATCCGTTGTGATCGTGACAAAAAGGCATCCACAAGGTAGATTTGCTAATTCTTCTTTTTTGAAGATAGAATGCATATTGAGACATCTGATTGCCCAAACCATTTGATAGTACAACTACATCCATTAATTGACCGCCTTTTTTATTTTAAGATGAATTAGCAAATTATAAAATATATCCCGACTCTCCTTTGATAAGACCCAAACTATCACTGCCGTTGCAGTTAGGAAGGCCATACCCTGGCCTACAAAGTGGATGATATTAAGTGGCCTGGGGATATATTGATACCATACAATGGCCATAGCTGAAATAACAATAAAAACCCACCCACCTGCAAATACAAACCTTATAGCCTCACCACTCTTCATCTCGAGTTTGTTTATTATCAATTTATTTATAAAGTAGCTAAGCAGCAGTGAGGTAGTCAGTAATTCAGCAATTGGTATTGCGATATAACCTATGTATCGGATCAAAACAAATATCAAAATCAGCCTGGTTATTCCACTTATAAAATCATAAAATACCGTTTTCCCGAATACACCGAGTGCAAATAGATTAACGCTGAGGAAATTACACCTGGTATAAAATAACATATTTATCCCCATTAATGCAGATAACCAAACACCACCAAACTTATCTCCTCCAAGCAACAACGAAATAAATGGCTGGTTCAGAACAAAGCTACACGATAGAATTACGGCGGAAAAACAGCTAAAGACAATAAAAATATGTACGAGGTTCTTTTTGACCTTCGCTGTCTCGCCACTGCCGGCAAAATGCGATATACTCGAGAAGATGGAAGAACCGACAGGGGCAAGGAAAGAATCGCAGACCAGATAAATCCTTCCCGTAATGAAGAAAATAGCAGATGCCGCAGGATTAATAAAGCTTGTAATAATCAAAAGCTGACTATTAGCAACCAGGGATTTAGCGACACTCCCTCCAAATATAGGAAGTGTAGCGCGAATTAATTCAGAGGCATTTTCCTTATTAACCCTTATTTTTGGATAGTTATTTATCCTTAAATTGCTAAAAAGGTAGAATGATAGAATCATGTTGCCAACAAGGGCCTTGATCAATACTCCGAGCGGTATAGACACCACACCCAATCCAATTTTTAAGCCAGTTAACGTAGTTGCTATTCCAAAAAAGATTGAAATCAAATTGGCAACGCCACTAATCTGCACTTTTAGCCAGGCTTGGAAGGCAGCTGACATATTGTTGAATGTAATGTTCAATCCTGCGCCAATAGCAGACAGCAAAAAGGCATACTGAATATTTGAATACTCGGAAGGTTCAGCCTTTACCCAACCGGCAATAAAAGGGAAAAAAGCTATCCCAATAATGATTAGCACAACTGTCAGCGCAATAGATATGAATAATCCTGAACCCAGCAAATTGGAAAATACTTTAAAATCTTTTTTGGCGTAGCTACTTGCCAGCTTTTGGGTTAAAACAAATGCCGAACCTCCTTCCAGCAACCCAAGCATGCCAACAATATTTCCCGAGGAAAGAAAGGACCCGTATGTGCCAACAGAAAAATAAGTTAAATAGATAGGCAACAACACCAAACCATTTACTATGGCAAACATTGCATTTCCATAGTTAAACATCAGATTCAGTACCGACGCTTTCTTTTTTGATATTTGTTTAATTTTCAATTCCTGATGAATTTTTAGTGTAAGCTGCCATCAGCTGACTGTATACCTTTTCCGGGTTATTTACCTCTAATAATGTTTTGTAGCCATTCTCACCAATAACCCTCCTCAGCTCCGGATCCTGACTCATTCGCCTGACTGCATCAGCAAAGGCATCGACATCGCCCGGCTCAATTACAAGCGCATTAAAACCATTTTTAAAATAATGTTTATGTACCCCTACATTGAATAAAATTACTGGCTTCTTAAACAATAAGGCTTCACACAATGCATATTCAGTTGACGAGGACCAGAGGGTCGGCAAAAGAACTATCCCTGCTGAGGCAATCGCATCTGCCAATCCACTTGACCAGCTTAACCCGCTGATGACGTCTACGTTATCCCCTGAAAAAGTATGCTCTGGCAAATTAGAAAGTGGGTAAATCTTTAATTTCAGTTCCGGTAGTTTTTCAAAAACTTTGATCAGAACACCCAAGCCCTTGTGCATGTTAGGCTGGCCAAAAAATATAGAGTAATCAGTCTCAGGCATGGCCTTTGGCTCCATAAATGTATAATCAAACGGCACAGGAAATCTTGCTAACTGTGAGTCCAAAACTCCGTAGGTCTTAAGTATTTCATCTAACTCGCTATTGCTTGATAAGAAAACATCAGCCTTCAATGCTGCTTTTTGCAGTACCGTACGTTCGAGTGCCAAAGGAAGTCCTCTCAATGTGGTACACTTTTTTGTCAAGGCATTTAAGTAATTGCCATTTGCACAAAGATTGCATTTATGTTCGTTTCTAAAGCCGAAACCTTGCTCACAATAAAACTGCATTGTCCAGGGTTGCAAAACAACTCTTGCACCTATCTTCTTTGCAATCGTGATAAACTGTGCAGGCTTGCCGTGATCGAATGACGAAAAATGAACTATTTCCGGTTGATAAGATGTCAATATATCTTTGTAATGACGAATCTCCCGAGTAGAAAGCGCAATATTTGCCATTCTATTTTTGAGATTCTTCCTAAATGGAAGAAATTCAATATCATTTTCCTTATAAAACGAATCAAGTTCATAATCTTCCCTTTTGCCTGATAATACAATTAGTTTTACTTGATGACCTTTAGACTTAAGAATTTTATTCAGATATCTAACAACGCGCCCGCCAGATTCATACTTAAAAGAAGATTCACACACCAATAAAATTTTCATACTCATCAATGAGATATTATACCCCGCCTTCGATATAGTTTCTAATCACCGAGGCAATGTAATCATAATGTGATTCATCCAGACCAGGCCATACTCCAAGCCAGAATGATTGATTCATAATGACATCTGTATTGTTTAGATTCCCCACTATACGATGAGCCACGCCGGCATATGCTGGCTGCCTTAATAAATTCCCTGCGAATAATAGTCTTGTGCCGATTTTCTTCTCTTCCAGATGTTGAACTAGCATGTGTCTGTCAGCCGAATCTCCATCTCTAAGTGTCAAAAGAAAACCAAACCAAGATGGATCCGAATTGGGTGTGGGTTCGGGCAAAATAAATATCTCCTCAAATTCCTTCATCCTTTTGTACAAAGCCTTATAATTTTCGCGCCTTTTTTGTACAAAACGATCTATCTTTTTCATCTGTGAAACCCCAAGGGCTGCTTGCATATCAGTAACCTTCAGGTTAAAACCAATGTGGGAATAGGTATATTTATGATCATATCCATGAGGAAGCGAACCAAGCTGCTGACCGAATCTACAACCGCAGGTATTATCTTTACCTGGCTCACAATAGCAATCTCTGCCCCAGTCTCTAAAGCTTTCAGCAATCTTTGAAAGCTCAGGATTATTGATTAAGACAGCTCCTCCTTCACCCATTGTAATGTGATGTGCAGGATAAAACGAGAATGTTGAAATATCGCCAAATGTGCCTGTTTTTTTTCCCTTATAAGTAGCCCCAAGAGAATCACAGTCATCCTCCACTACCCAGAAATTATATTTTTTAGCTACACGCATTACCTCATCAAGATCAAATGGGTTGCCCAAAGAATGAGCAATCATAATGGCCTTTGTTTTCGGTGACACCGCAGCCTCAATCATATCTGCCTTAACATTATGAGTTGCAACATCAACATCAATAAACACAGGTATTGCCCCAAACTGAACAATTGGATTCACAGTGGTTGGAAAACCAGCTGCGACAGTAATCACTTCGTCGCCTGGCTTAATGGCCCGCTCTCCTAATTTCGGTGAGGTTAGCGCGTAAAAGGCAACTAAATTAGCTGAAGAGCCAGAATTGACCAATAGTGCTTTTGGAGCGCCAAAATACTTTGCAAACTCATACTCAAATTCATTAGCAAAGCGACCGGCAGTTAACCAGCCATCAGCCACAGACTCCATGCACAGCAATAGGTCATCCTCTTCAATAATTTTTCCGGTTACAGGGATATAGTCAACCCCCGGAACTGAAGGCTTAAAGGTCTTTAGATTAAAATCTATATTCATATTGCAATTCTTTCTTTTTCTATTGTAACTATTTTCTTTAGGGCGACATCCAATTGAAAGGATTGATACCAACCAATTTTTTTAAGTGCAGTGAGATCTGCAAAGGAATCTTCAATATCTCCAATCCTGGGTGGTAATGCTCCAAAACTTAACTTTGAAGATGACCCTATAAATTCTGCTACTCTCTGAACAAATTCTCTTACTGTGATAGAGAATCCGTTCCCCACCTCAAATTCTTGATAATTTAATTTACTTAAGTTAGCATTTTTTAGGATCTTGATGTAAGCATTAGCGACATCTTCAACGTAAACAAAATCGCGCTTCTGAAGACCCTCGGTAAGCTTGATCTCATTGTTCCCTTTAATCAATTGATGAATAACCGACGTAACAAATTTATTTTCTGAATCCAAAGGGCCGAAGACATGTTCAATTCTCATATTTACAACTGAAATCTCGTCAGTATTTCCTCTTAAGATATGTTCTAATATTCGCTTTGAATCTGTATACTGACTTAAATAAGTTTGTTCGAATCCTTTTTTAGCAAAAAAAGAATCTGTATTTATAAATAATCGACTCCCGTTTTTAGAAGCTGCTTCTAAAAGTTTAACTGGAAACAGTACGTTTGTTTCTAATATATCTGAGAATAATTTATCTCTACCGTATTCTGTAGCGGTATGGATGACTGCATCGATCTTTTGCTCACGTAATAGACCAAATAAATCAAGCCCTGTTTCACCAACTATGAAAACCTTGCATTTTTTTACGTCCTGTTCTATTCTCCACAGGTCTGAAGTTGACCGTAAAAGCAACACAACAGAATAATTATCCATCAAAAGCTGTTTTAGAATATGGCTACCCAAAAATCCATTTCCGCCAGTTAGCAATATGCTTTCTATCCGGCCCATTCTATGTTTTTACTCCTGGCTTTGCTAGTATATTCCTTAATTTGACTGACTCTCTTCGTATATACTCGAGTGCCTTCTATGTCGTCTTGATATCCTTTCAAAGTGAATTCAACTGTTTCATCAAAGCTCAATACAGGTTTCCAGTTCAGGAGTCCGACCGCCTTTGATATGTCCAATTTTAGCAATACTGCTTCATGAAGTTTTGATGCACCAGCAGGTATGGTGTATCCCCCCCTATCATCCAGCTTTAGCATTGCATCTATCAATTCCTTTACAGAATAATTCGTGGAGTATTCAGGGCCGAAATTCCATCCCCCACTTAGTGATTTACCCCTGTTATACAATGCAGCACAAAGATCCAGGTAGCCACTTAATGGTTCTAATACATGTTGCCAAGGCCGTGTCGCATATGGATTCCTTATTTCAAGTTTTCGGGATTCTTTTACAGCTCTAAAATAGTCAGGGATGATCCTGTCTTTGGCCCAATCACCACCTCCTATTACATTACCAGCCCTTGCAGACCCAATATTACAGGTACCTTCATTTCTAAAAAAAGATTCCAGATAGGAATGGGTGATCAACTCTGAGCATCCTTTAGAAGCACTATACGGATCTTTGCCACCCATAGGATCATTTTCCCGATATCCCCAAACCCATTCCCTGTTATCATAACATTTATCCGTAGTAATATTTATAGCTGCCTTTACCGAAGGCGTAGCACGAACTGCCTCAAAAAAATTGACAACGCCCATGAGGTTAACATCAAACGTACCCACAGGATCGCTATAAGACAGCAAAACTAAAGGTTGTGCTGCTAAATGAAAAGCAAAATCTGGGGAAACCTCTTGAAAATAACCCTTTAGTTTGGCTCCATCCCTAATGTCGCCTTCAAGATGGTGCATTTCGTTTGATAAATTGGTGGTTACAAAGTTATCCATTTCAGTATAAGGAGCTAGTGCATATCCATATACCTCTGCGCCAAGTTCTTTTAGCCAGATTGCAAGCCAGGAACCCTTAAACCCAGTGTGTCCTGTTATTAATACTTTTTTACCCTTGTATGTTTCGTAAAAGCCCATATTACCAGATTTTCCACTTTGCTTCGTTGTTAGCCCAATTTTCTTCTAGCTCATGCTTATCTCTCAATGTATCCATTGGTTTCCAAAAACCAGAATGGTTAAATGCTTGCATCTGCCGATCGGCAGCGATTCGCTCCATTGGTTCTTTTTCAAAGATAGTTCTATCTCCTTCAATATAATTGAAAACTTCGGGCTGACAGACAAAAAAGCCGCCATTAATCCATGCACCATCTCCTTTGGGTTTTTCAAGGAAAGATTGAACTGTTTGATCTTCGTCTAAATTTAATGCCCCAAATCTACCGGAAGGCTGAACTGAGGTCACTGTGCAGTACTTGCCATGCGATTGATGGTATTTGACTAACTCTGAGATATTAACATCGCTTACACCATCACCATAGGTAAGCATAAAGGGTTCGTTACCTACATGAGACTGTATTCTTTTTATCCTTCCTCCGGTCATAGAATCATTACCTGTATCAACGAGTGTGATTTTCCAAGGTTCAGCCTGGCTATCATGAACTTTAATTGAATTATCAGTCAGGTCGATAGTGACGTCAGATTTATGCAAAAAATAATTCGCAAAATACTCTTTGACTACATATCCCTTATATCCGAGGCATACTATAAAATCATTAAACCCATGTGCAGAATAGATTTTCATAATATGCCATAAAATTGGCATCCCACCTATTTCAACCATCGGCTTCGGCTTTAAAACCGTTTCTTCAGACAATCTTGTCCCTAATCCTCCTGCGAGCAAAACTACTTTCATACGTTATATCTATACTTCTATATAAACCTCACTAGATTGAGGGTGCGAACAACAAAGAAGGAATTCATCTTCTGCCAAATCAGTACGACCTTTACTTAACCCAATCATTGTTGCACTCCCAGACAGCAATTTTCCTTTACAAACACTACAATTACCGGTCTGGCAGGAGTAAGGTAATTCTATATCTGCTTCAAGCGCAGCTTCAAGTATACTTCTTCCCTTCGTAACCTCAATTTCCTTTACTTCGCCCTGAAATTTTACGCGTACTAACTGAGTATTTATGCCTTCAAAATCTTTTGGGTTTTTTACAAGTTCAAAATCTTCGCTATAAATTTTATGCTCAGAAACTTTGCAGGACTTTAATGCAGCTATTACAGATTCTTTTAACCCAGCTGGACCACATATGTAATGACAGGAAGCCAACAACAACGGATCCTCTTTCAGGATCGATTCAGCTGTCGTTTGATTTATGCGACCTTGAATATGACCTGGATTAGTTTTATCAATTACGTCCTGCGTGTAAAAATATTTGACAATCAGTTGATCAGGGTGCTTTTCTTGCAAGATTTTTATCTGATTTAAGAAGATCGTGCTTTCATTATTACGATTGCCATAAATTAAATGAATCCGTAATTCTCTTTCCTTGAATAGTAAAGACTTTAGTATGGAAAACAATGGTGTTATCCCACTTCCGACACCCCAAAGGTATACACCCCTTACGTCAGAGTCAAAATTGTGGCAAAAATCACCCAAAGGTGATAAAGCTTCAATACTATCGCCTTCTTTTATAAAATCAATAATATGATTAGAAACAATACCATTAAAGACTTTTTTCACAGTGACCTCCAAAAAAGGATCGGTTTCGGGACAAGATGAAAATGAATAGGGGCGGACGTAACGCCTACCGTTGATTCTCAAGACAAGCGTCAAGTATTGGCCTGCAGTATACTTAATCTTTCTTAATGCAGGTTGTTTGAAACAAAGCGTGACCGCATCATCTGTTTCTTGTTTAATCTGAACGACTTTCAATGTATAGACAGTCATACCTTTAATCTAGTGCACCCTTCAACAATTTGCTAATTATCAATGCAATAACAGATAGAATCCCCATTAAAATACCCCCAATTATCATTCCTTTTGCTTTTCCGATTCGGTCTTTATCTAAAGGAAATACGGGCTCATCTACAACTTGAATTAAAGGGATCTCTTTTCTTAAAGAAATTTTCGATAGCTCCAAATTTTTAACGAGTTCAGCCAAAATTACTTTATTCATTTCCGCATTAAATTGCGAACTCTGCATTGGAGCCGTTCTCTGCACCTGCCTGGTTGGATTTAAGTTAGGCGTAGCATCAGATATTCTAGCAGCACTATAAATGGCACCGCTCATGATCGTTCTAACAGAGTCTACCTTTTGTTGTAAGATAGCAACGTTCTCCATTGACTTTTTTGTTTTTGTTTGAACATAAAAGTCATTTACATTCTTAACAATCTGCTCATTAAATGCCTTTGCAAAAAACTCATCTTCAGCAACAACTTCAACTTTAATTATGCTTAATTTCTTATCAGGTTTAGTTACTTTCAAATTGCTCTTGTTGATTTCCGCAGTGATCGACCCAAGAACACTATCCTGTAACCTCGTAAAACCCTTACTTTCCAACCTTGGCTTACTGTCTACGAACGAAATTTTCTCTAGCAGAGGCTTGTCAGCCCAGCCTTCTCTAAGTTTATTAAAAGCAATATACCTGTCCACTAACAGTTCTTTTTTACCCTGGTTGGTCACCACTGTTAATAAAGTCTTTTGGATCATGCTCCGTGATTTATACAGCTGAAGAATATTGTCGCCCTGAAAAATGCCGCCGCCGCCTGAACCCAGATCTACTCCAGCCATTGAGGCAAGTCCAGCTAGCGAGCCTAATCCCCCAGAGTTACCTTTATCATCTTCTAGAACAAAAGTTGTGGAGGCTGTGTACAATGGCATACGATAAAGTGAATAAGCTAACCCTCCTGCTCCACCCAATAAGCCACAAAACAGAATAACAATCCATTTAGAAAAAAGAAACTTAAACCACACTTTTAACTTTAGAAAAACATCTTTTAAAGAGATTTCTTCCGAAAGGGGTTTTCTTCTATCGTTTTCTGAATTCATCTGATTCTATTTATAATATTATCTCAATATACTAACAATAATTGCTGCCAAAGACGCGAAAGCTGTACCAATTCCTATCCAGCTTTGAGCCGTCAACCGTTCTCTTTCTGCCCGTTTCGGCACCAAAATTTCAGAGCCAGGTTTTACTAGCGGATAATTATTAAAAAATAAGAACTTCCCTGCTGCCTCTACCGAACCATTAGCATACTTAATGTAAGCTCCACCACGTAACGCACTTGTTGTAAATCCTCCCGCACCATTAATGTATTGCCTGAAGCTCCTGCCTGAAGAATATACGATACTGTTCGGATTTAATACTTCGCCAGTAACTTTTACGGTTTGCAATTGCCTTGGCACCCGAATCACGTCACCATCCTCAACAATCAAATCGTACTTTGATTGAGGTTTCAGTAAAATTCTTTCTAAATCGATCCCTACGAGATCCGACTGAATCAGCTTTAATTCTACTTCCTTTTTTACAGTATCTTTTGCTCCTGCTTCTTGTGCACGTTTCAAACTTAAATATTTTTTATCATCCTCCTCCTGGTTATTAATGGCGTTTTTATCTGTAGGATTTACTTTTTCAGCTCCAGGGCGCTTTAATGAAGCCCCCTCGGCATAAGCCAAAGGAGTCAAACCGCCAGCCCGTTTCACTAAATCGGAAATTTTCTCATTCTTATTTGCTATGGTATACACTCCAGGGTATAAAACCTCGCCTTCTAGTTTTACTTGTTTCTGAATCTGGTACCCTTCGGAACTCCGCACTGCGATTAAATCAAAGGGCTTTAAAATAAACTTTGGCCCCAGGATTCTAAGTTGAGGATCCACATTAATTGTAAATACTTCTGCGGTTGTAGCCGACGATGAAGTAGCATCACTGTTTTTTACTCTACGTGAAACCTCAATTCTGTTCGGCGTCGCCCCCTCTCTAAATCCTCCTGCCATTTGGATCACATCACCCAAACTCAAACTATCGGCAAAATCAAATGATCCGGGATATCTGACTTCTCCCTGAATGCTAATCTTGTATTCGTCACGAAGATCAAATAGTGAAGAAATTGTTACTTTATCTTCCCGCAGTAAAGGTATATCCGGCACCGTTCCAGCAATTATCTTTGAGAGGTCAAAAGAAATCAAGGCCTGTGTATTGTCTGCATTTAGCCTATTGATGTAGGCACGGTTCATAAATGCATCTTCAGTCAAGCCGTTTGCCTTTTCGATCAGTCCTTTAAGGGTTAACCCTTTATCCAATTCGTATTGTCCCGCACGGAATACTGCCCCGTTGATCTCCACGCGATTTTCGAAACGGTCGAGAATTGTTTCAACAATGTACTTATCTCCGTTTAAGGGACTGTATTTGAGATAATCATCTGCAGCGACATCAGTAATTTTGCGTTCTTTGTTCGTATTCTGTAATACCTTAATTTGTGCTGTATAAGCTTGATTTGAAAACCCACCCGCGAACCGAATCACGTCATCTAACGACTCAGTATTCAATACCTCATACAAAGCGGGACGTTTGACTTCTCCTGCAACTTCTACTCTTGTTTGATAAACTGGGACGTTGATGACATCCTGATCTTGCAAACGAATGTTATTCTTTTGAATGCCATTTAAAAGAAAATCATAAATATCAATGGTCGATACCAACTTGTTGTTCCTAACCACCTGTATTTTTCTAAATGTTCCATTTTGGTTTGGTCCACCAGCAGCATTTAGTGCATTGAAAACGGTAGAAAGTGATGAAAGGGTATATGAACCTGGCTTCGTGATTTCCCCAACCATGGTTATTTTGATACTCCGAATGTTGCCTAAGTTTACAGACAAGCTGGTTCTTCCGCTTTTTAAAGAAGGATAGGTTGCCGACATTCCAGAACGGATTTTGGAAGTTGCTTGTTCAATTGATAATCCGCCGACTGAGACTTGTCCAACATATTGCAACCGAATGCTTCCTTCGGGGGATACTTTCAATTTGTAATTGACATCATTGTCTCCACTTAAATCTATAAGCAGTTCATCATCAGGCCCAATGATGTAGCCTCTTGGGGTTGCCATTCTTAAATTTGGCTCAAAGGTCAAGTTTCCGTTTCTGAAAAGATCAGCACCAAAGATTTTCGGCCTTAAACCTTCAAAAACGTCTTGCTTCTGGTCTGGTCCGGAACTGCTGCTATTTTTAGTATTACTTTTGACACTATCTGCCAGCATGACTCTCGAAAGATCCGTTTCCGGGGAAGAGTTTTTCTCGTTATTGGTAGCAGTTCCGCTTTGTTTTCTGAGTTTTTCAACTCTGGCCCTTAATTTCTGAATCTCCTCGGCCTTCATTCCCTGTGCCGCAGCCATTTGCTCTAACTGAGCATCATTATAGCCTATTGATTCTGCACGTTGTATCAATTGCCTTACCTGTGCATCTGTCAAATCATCAACTTTTACATCTGAATAAGTGGTCTGTGCAATAGCAGAAGTGGCAAATACAGCTGAAGTGAAAAATAAAAATATAATCAGTACGTTTTTTAATTTCATAGGTATGATCAGTGAAACAATATTATTCGAAATAGTTCAGCGTTTTAAATCCGCCGGCTTTTAGGTATTCGTCTTTCTTCATCAGCTGAAGGTCAGATTCGACCATCTCCTTAACCAGCATTGGTAAATCATATTTAGGTGTCCAGCCTAATTTCGTGTTCGCTTTCGTCGGATCACCGAGTAAGAGATCTACTTCAGTAGGACGGAAGTATTTTTCATCTACCTGCACAACAACAGTTCCTGGTTTAAGGAAATCGTCATTCAAGCCGAGGGTAGCAATTAACTGCTGGTCTACATCAATGATCACCCCTCTTTCGTGCTGATCCTTACCACTAAATTCTATTTCGATCCCTAATTCTGCAAAGCTCATTTTAACAAAGTCCCTAACCGTCGTTGTAATTCCTGTTGCAATAACGTAGTCTTCGGCTTGTTCCTGTTGAAGAATCAGCCACATGGCTTCGATATAATCTTTGGCGTGGCCCCAGTCGCGCTGGGCGGATAGATTTCCCAGGTACAAACAGTTCTGCAAACCAAGCGCTATTTTGGCAGCCGCACGCGTAATTTTTCGGGTTACGAAGGTTTCACCTCTAAGGGGACTCTCATGGTTGAATAAAATTCCATTGCAGGCGTACATCTGGTAAGCTTCTCTATAATTTACTGTAATCCAATACCCATACATTTTGGCTACCGCATAAGGCGAGCGCGGATAGAAAGGAGTTGTTTCGCTTTGAGGTACTGCCTGCACCAAACCATACAACTCTGAAGTAGAGGCTTGGTAGATTCTCGTTTTTTTCTCTAATCCCAAAATACGGATTGCCTCCAGAAGCCGTAAAGTACCGATGCCATCAGCATTAGCGGTATACTCCGGCATCTCGAAACTCACATGTACATGACTCATTGCCGCAAGATTATAAATCTCATCTGGTTGCGTTTCCTGAATAATCCTGATCAAGTTTGTCGAATCTGTCAAATCACCAAAATGCAGTTTGAAATTGACACCATGTTCATGTTGGTCTTGATATAAGTGATCAATACGTTCTGTATTAAAAAGAGAAGAGCGTCTTTTCAATCCATGCACAAAATATCCTTTTTTCAACAGGAATTCGGCCAAATAGGCTCCATCCTGACCAGTAACTCCCGTAATTAGGGCAACTTTCATAGCAATGCGTGTTTAAAATTAATGGAAGCAAACATACGCAAATTATTTGTTGTGTCCTTTCCGCTGTGATAATTTGAAATCGCCTGCGAAATAGCTTACTTATTCCGGTTAAGATGAATCTGAATTCCGATCGAAACAGGATTCAATAAATACTCCGTTTTATTGAATTTCTTGAAGGTGCGTGTATTGGATACATCACGTGCAACAGTCTCCTGTCGCTCATAGGAATAAAAGAAATCCAGGCTGCCTTCAGCGAAAACAGAAATAGACTTTAAAGGATTGACCCTAATTCCGAAAGTCGGCGCTACCACAAAACCTATCTTCGACGCCTCTAACTTTACACTGGATGCTATCGGAGTCTTTGAAGCCTGAGCCTTTAAGTCATTCCGGTTTTCGAGATCCCCATTAAACTCGTTCGACCTGAATCCTACATCCAATGCAATGTATGGTTGCACATAGGCATAATTGAAATTTTTCTCGAACCCAATTTTAAAAGAGTAATCCACCAGTTTACCATTAGCTTCCTCGCAGGTCTCACAGTTGTTAAAGAATTTTTTCGATCTGTTGTAATAAGTGCCACCAAAGCGATAGCCGATCTGATTGTTGTTAAATTTCACAGAAATTCCATTGATAGGGGCATTCGTGAAATACCTCGAATTGGCTTCGTCCACAATTTTAGGCATCTGCATCACCGTGTAAGCCCTTAACGCAAGACTATAATTGTATTCACCACTCATTTGTGCGTAGCCTGAGTACCCAATGGTCAAAAGTATCCCTATTAGTAAAATTTTTTTCATGTGCCCCGATACTTGATTATCCTTACCAAAAGTAAAATAATAATTCAATTTGCCATCAAAAAGAAAAAAACATCCTATTTTTTTTTCGACCCTATCCAAACATATCGATTGGTCGTACATTTTGGGCACCAGTAAATTCTCAATGGTAAAAATCCCAAAAGATTCTTTAAAAGGAAGCCCCTGGGCACCTGATAGTGGAAGTCAGTATTGCATTTCCTGCACTTGTAGTCCTGATAACTCATTTAACCGAGGTATTAATTTATTTTGGTTAGACAAAAATAACGAAAATATTTCTTTACGTATACTTTCGAATACTTCCTACCTGTGTATACGTGAAACCGGAGCAAAAGGTTTTGTTTTTTTTATTTATTTTTTAATAACCAAGATCCGCCTGTATAAAAGCCATACTATTCTTCTCATTCACATCACATATTAAATACATAGATTTGTATATCAACATAAAAAACCCAACCATGACTTATCCTGAAAAACTGAGCGAGATACGTAAACACATGAAGGCCGATAATGTGCAGGCTTATATTATTCCATCTGCCGATCCGCACATCAGTGAATATTTGCCTGATCATTACAAATGCATTCCTTTCGTTTCGGGTTTCAGCGGATCAGCAGGAACCCTCGTAATCACGCATGACTTTGCAGGTTTATGGACGGACTTCCGTTATTTTGAACAGGCAGCGGAACAACTGGCGGGTAGCGGCTTCGAACTTGTCAAACAAAAAGTGCAGCATGCACCGGAATATATCCAGTGGCTGATCCAACAACTTGGCGCAGGAACTGTAGTTGCCAGCAATGAGCGCCTGCTTTCTGTATTGTTGGGGGACTTGCTTAGTCAACAATTAACCGCCAAAGGATTAAGCTTGGTTGATAAGGATTATTTAAGTCCGATCTGGGAAGAAAGGCCTGCACTACCTTCAGAAAATGCCTACTTAATAGCAGATGAACACATCGGCCAAAGTATATCTGGAAAACTTGTGCAGGTAAGAACTGCATTAATCAATTCTGGAGCAGACTATCATTTGGTTTCTTCTCTGGATGATATGGCCTGGTTGTTCAACATCCGTGGTAAGGATGTCAGCTACAATCCGGTAGTATTGAGCTTTGCGCTGATCAATCAGGACTTTGCAAAACTGTTCATCAATCCCGACAAACTTAACGAGGCAGATAAGGTTACTATGCTGAAAAGCGGTGTGGAAGTTTTTGATTACACAGAAATTGAAAGTGCCTTGGGCCATATTCCTGAAAACCAATCGATACTCATTGATCCGAAGCGCAATTGTTTTGCTTATACCAAATTACTACCCGCTTCCGTCCGGATCATCAGAGAAACCAATCCTTCGACAAACTTAAAATCCATCAAGAACGAAACCGAATTGACCAATACGCGCAATGCGATGGTCAAAGATGGAATCGCATTGACGCAATTCTTTAAATGGCTCTCTGAAAACATAGGTAAAACCAAGATCACTGAAATCTCCGCTGCCGAAGAGCTGCGCAAATTCAGGGCAGCACAACAGGGTTTCGCTGGAGACAGTTTCAATACGATCAGTGCTTATGCCGCCCATGGTGCTTTACCGCATTATGGACCTACTGCTGAAAGCGATGTGGAAGTAAAAGCTGAAGGTCTGTTCCTGGTAGATTCAGGAGGGCAATATTTTTATGGAACAACTGATGTCACCAGAACACTGCCTATGGGCAACAATACTGAAGAGGAGAGTACCGATTACACATTGGTATTGAAAGGTATGATTGATGGTTGCAAGACCCGCTTCCCTAAGGGAACCTGTGGCTACCAGATTGATGCGATTACCCGCAAACCTTTATGGGATTACGCGATTAACTATGGGCATGGCACAGGACACGGAGTGGGCTATTTCCTGAATGTACACGAAGGTCCGCAGGTGTTTAACGCCACGGCCACACCGGTAGCTATTGAACTGGGCATGATTACTTCTATTGAGCCTGGAATCTATCGTCCGGGCAAACATGGTATCCGGATTGAAAACCTGGTCAATACCGTCACGGACGTCAGCAACGAATTCAATGAGTTTTATGCTTTTGAATGTTTGACTATTGCCCCAATCAGTACAAAGATTGTGAAGAAAGCATTGTTAGAGCCTGGTCAGATTGAATGGCTGAATAATTATAATGCCATGGTATTTGAAAAGCTAAGTTCGGCGCTGACTGCTGAAGAGGCAGAATGGCTGAAAGAGGAGACCAAAGCGATTTAGTAAAATTCAGCTTCTCAGAGAAAGCCTCAGCGCTGGTGTTGCGAAGCTTCAGCAGATGCAGCTTTCGAAGAGAATGCTTAATTTTTTACTAATCGCCTATGAGATAGGGTCGATTATTTAGCAGGCTAAATCGACCTGTCCAGGTGCGTATATCCACCATCTACATAGATCAATTGCCCTGTAGTATGACTTGATGCGCCTGACAATAAGAATATCGCCATATTGGCTATTTCCTCCGCACTTGTCATTCTTTTTTCCAATGGAATCTTAGCCGTAATCGAAGCCAGTTTCTCTTCTGGGTTCGGTAAAGTCCGGATCCAGTTCTCGTAGAGTGGGGTATAGCATTCGGCTACAATCACCGCATTCACCCGGATGCCGTATGGCAAAAGTTCCACTGCCCATTCTCTGGTCAGTGCATTTCTGCCGCCATTAGAAGCTGCATAAGCCGACGTTCCACCCTGACCGGTCTCTGCTACCTTCGAACCGATATTTACAATCGAACCCTTGGAAGCCTTCAATGCTGGTAAAGCATGGTGTGCCATCAGGTAATAATGCACTACATTTTTATGCAAACTGGCGATAAATTGTTCATAGGTTCCATTTTCCAGCCCTACACCATCATTTACCCCCGCATTATTGATCAATCCGTCTATGCGGCCAAATTTCTCCAGCACTTGTTGCACAGCACTTTCATTGTCTTCCGGCCTGGTCAATTCGGCTACAACCTGAAAGGCCTGGCCACCGCCAGCGATGATGTCATCAACCAGTTTCAAATTATCAGATTCTTTCCTGCCCACCACAACTGGTATTGCACCTTCACTGGCCAATGCCCTTACAATGCCTTCCCCGATCCCTTTTGCGCCGCCGGTGACGATGACCACCTTATTTTTTAATTGCAAATCCATTTTGCCTATTTTAAATTGTAAAATCTAATTGCGTTTCCGCCCCAGAACAAATCTTGTTCTTCATCCGAAAACTTTGATACATATTGGTTGACCAGCTCTTTTACCTGTGCGTAGCTTCCGGCCAACAAACAGACCGGCCAGTCGGATCCATACATGACCCTTTCTGGCCCGAATGCTTCAAATATCACATCCAGATAAGGCTTAAAGTCTTCGGGTTTCCAATTTGCCCAGTCCGCCTCGGTCACCAAACCAGAGACTTTGCAGTACACATTGTCAACCTTAGCCAGATCCCTTATGTCCTTCTCCCAACCTTCAAGGATCTGTCCTTTGATGTCCGGTTTGGCAATGTGATCCAGTACAAACGGCTGATCCGGAAACAAGCTGACTAATTCAGCGGCATACTTCAACTGATCTGGAAAAATCAGGATATCATAGGTAAAACCAAATCCTTTCAATTTGGAAATCCCGTTTAAAAATGCTGGTTTCAGCATCAGTGCACGGTCAGCCTCTCCCTGCAGGATATGCCGGAAGCCCTTTAGCTTTTCGAAAGCACTTAGCCTTGTTAGTTCCGCTTCAATATCCTCCGACTGCAAGTCCACCCAGCCAACAACACCCTTAATGAACTCATGGTCCGCCGCATTTTGCAACTGAAATTCATTCTCTGCGGGTGCCTGGTCTGACTGTACCACGACGCAACCATCAATCCCGTTGGCTTCCAGTAAAGGCTTTAAATCTGCTGGCATAAAGTCACGGCGGATCACCGCCATCTCTGCACTGATCCAGCTGTCCCTTATTTCGTCAAACTTCCAAAAATGCTGGTGTGCATCAATTTTTAACATAGTTCTTCAGCAATTGCTTTGAAGTACCCAGCCCGTCAATGCCCAATTCCACCACATCACCTTCTTTCAGGTAGATCGGCGGTTTGAAACCCAGTCCCACCCCAGCCGGTGTTCCTGTAGAAATTACATCTCCAGGCAGCAAGGTCATAAACTGGCTGACATAGGCGATTACAAAAGGCACATTGAATATGAAGTTTGAGGTATTGCCATCCTGCATTTTTTGTCCGTTTACGGTCAGCCATAGTCTGAGGTTGTTGACATCAGCAATCTCGTCTTTTGTGGCCAGAAATGGGCCAAGCGGAGCGAAAGTATCGCAACCTTTACCTTTATCCCAGGTACCGTTCCGCTCTATCTGGAACTCGCGCTCTGAAACGTCATTGTGCAGTACATAACCAGCTACATAATCCAGGGCATCCGCTTCTTCCACATAAGAAGCCTTTTTACCGATCACAACGGCCAGTTCAACCTCCCAGTCAGTTTTCACCGAATTTTTAGGAATGACAATGTCATCATTGGGTCCCACCAGGGCTGTAGTCGATTTCATGAAGATCACCGGCTCCGGCGGAATCGCTGCATTGGTCTCCCTGGCATGGTCTGCATAGTTCAAACCGATGCAAACAATCTTGGAAGGTCTTGCAACAGGCGAACCGAGGCGTGTGTCCTTTGAAACCTCAATCAAAGCGCCTTCATTTGCTTTTACAAATTCTTCCAGTCTTTCCAGTCCGTTGTCTTCAAAAAACTGCTCGTTATAATCTCCGCCGAAAGCAGAAGTATCGTACCAGGTATCGTTAACGATCACACCGGTTTTCTCTTGTCCGGCTGCACCCCATCTGATTAATTTCATGTGTTTTTTTAATTATTTAGTTTCACAAATCCACCATCCACCGGATAGTCGTTTCCTGTAATAAATGCGGCTTCGTCCGAGCACAGGTATAAAGCCATTGATGCAATCTCTTCAGATGCACCCATACGGCCTATGGGCTGACTTTTAGAAAGTTTTTCGAATATCTCTGCTTCCTGCCCGGCGTAGTTCTTTGCAATAAAGCCATCTACAAAGGGCGTATGTACCCTGGCCGGAGAAATGCTGTTGCACCTGATGCCGTCGGCCAGATAGTCCCTGGCTACCGACAAGGTCATTGCCGCAATTGCACCTTTACTCATGGAATAGGCAAACCGATCGGTGATGCCAACCAATGCTGCAATCGATGCCATATTCAGAATGGCGCCTTTTCCTTCTTTTTTCATCAATGGAATAGCGGCAAAAAGACAGTTGTACGCCCCTTTTACATTCACGTTGAATACTTTGGTAAAATCTTCTTCACTAGTAGTATCGGCACGGCCAACATGGGCAATGCCTGCATTGTTGACCAGGATGTCAATTTTGCCGATCTTATTGAACAGATCTACAACCTGCGCCTGGTTGGTCACATCGCAGGGAAAGCCGACAGCATGGCCATTAAATTTATTAATTTCCGCTATAGTTTCCGTAATGCCTTCCAGGTTTAGGTCCATGATCTGAACATCTGCACCTTGTTTCGCAAAAAGCACGGAGATGGCACGTCCTATTCCACTTCCACCACCGGTCACTACAGCTTTTTTTCCTTTTAAACTGAACATATGTATTGATTTATAATGAAACTCCTCTTTTCCATGGAATGAAATCGTCCTGATTGAGCAGAACTGCTTTTGGGCTGACTTCACCGCTTGCTGCCTTGATACAGTATTCCAGTATCTCGACACCCATTTCTTCAATGCTTTTTTCTCCGCGGATCACTGCGCCTGTGTCGATGTCGATGATATCTTGCATCCGGGTAGCCAATGCGGTATTGGTAGAAATCTTAATAACCGGGCAAACCGGATTACCGGTAGGTGTGCCCAGCCCTGTTGTAAACAGAATCAATGTAGCACCGCTTGCGGCTTTACCCGTAGTCGCTTCCACATCATTTCCAGGTGTGCAGACCAGGCTCAGGCCTGGCTTCGTTGCAGGTTCTGTATAGTCCAGCACATCTACCACTGGTGAGGTACCTGCTTTTTTTGCCGCTCCCGTGCTTTTGATCGCATCGGTGATCAACCCGTCCTTGATATTACCGGGAGAAGGGTTCATGTGAAAACCTGAGCCGACCAAATGGGCCTGTGCATCGTAATCGCGCATCAGACGGATGAATTTTTCTGCAATGGGCTGGTTCTCGCAACGGTCTATGATATTTTGTTCTGCACCGCAGAGCTCAGGGAATTCCGCAAGCAGGACTTTAGCACCCAGTGCCACCAAAAGATCTGAGGTATACCCTACTGCCGGATTTGCTGAAATGCCGCTAAAGCCATCGCTTCCACCACATTTCACGCCTACGCACAGTTCGCTCAAAGGTGCCGGACTTCGTTCGTATTTATTGATTTCCGTCAGACCAATAAAAGTCTGCACGATCGCGTCTTCGATCAATTGTTCCTCGCTCTGGCTCAGCTGCTGCTCAAATACAAGGACCTTCTTGTTGAAATTCGGGTTCCGCTTCTTCAGGTCATTCAAAAAATCATCCGTCTGTAAATGCTGACAGCCCAGGCTCAGCACGGTGATCCCTGCAACATTGGGATGGTCTGCATAGGAAACGAGCAAATTACTCAGTACCTGCGAATCCTGCCTGGTACCACCACAACCGCCCTGGTGGTTCAGGAACTTAATCCCATCTACGTTTTTAAATACACGGTTCGCTGCCGGATTTGCGGCGCTGAGCTGGTCCGGCTGAAAAGAAGCAATCGCCTCTCCATGCTCATAAGCATTCAGCAATTGTCTGGTAAACTGTTTGTATTTATCGGTAACGGTATAGCCCAAATTGTTGTGCAGCGCTTCCTTAATGACATCCATGTTCCTGTTCTCACAGAATACGGTGGGAATAAACAGCCAGTAATTGGCAGTCCCTACTTTCCCGTCGCCACGGTGGTAGCCATTAAAGGTTCTGCCTGCAAAAGCAGACACGTCCGGCTTTTCCCATTTGTAGTCAACTGCTCTATAGGCATAATCCTGCGAAGCATGATAAATGTTTTCGGTAGTCATCCGCCCGCCTTTTTGAATCGGCAGGGTAGCCTTTCCAACCAGGACGCCATACATCAATACTTCATCGTCAACGGCCATGTCATGGATGAAAAACTTATGCTTTGCATTCACATCGTCCTGAAGAACGATCTGGCCATTGTTCCACTCGATCAGTTCGCCTTTTGGCAGATCCTGCAGGGCGACGAGCACGTTGTCGTCAGGATGGATCTGTAAAAATTTCTTATTGGTAATTTGTGACATTTACGTATTCAGTTCAAATATTTTGTTCATTAAAACCCATTTCTCTCCAGGTTTCGCTCCGGGAATTGCCTGTTGGTATTTCCACATCAGCTGCTCCCATTCCTGTACCTTTTCATTACCCGTATCCATTGCCCCTTTCTTTTCGAAGCTAAATTCGTCATTTACTTCCATTAACATATAAAGGCGGTTGCCAAATCTGTAAATTTCCATATTTTCTATGCCAGATGTTAAAATACTGGCTTTAATTTCCGGCCATACTGCCTGGTGGTAGGCTTCGTATTCACTGATCAAAATTGGGTCATCGACCAGATCAAGGGCTAAAGCATGTCTTTTCATAATTCAGTTTAATTCGTTTTTATGACTTTATGTCCATTGATTCCAAAAAACAAAACTACAACAAAACAGATCAGCGGTACAATATAACCGATCTGAATGCTCAGCAAATCGCTGATATAACCCATGGCCGGTGGCAGAATGGCCCCTCCAACGATCGACATGATGATTAAACTACTGCCATATTTGGTGTCGGTGCCAAGGTCTTTGATACCCAGGGAAAATATAGTGGGAAACATAATGGACATAAAAAAAGCAATGCCGATCACAGAGAATAGTGCCACCTGTCCGGTAGAAAACATAGCCAGGGCACTCAGCAACACACATAAGATAGAATAAATGACCAGTAGTGATTCTGCTTTAATGAATTTCATCAGGAATGTTCCAATAACGCGGCCCGTTAAAAATGCCAGACCCATACCATAACCAGCATATTTTCCGGCTGTTTGCTGGTCAATTCCGGCTGCTTCTGTAGCATAAAGGATGAAAAAACTGAAGACGCAAACCTGGGCACCAACATAGAAGAACTGTGCCACCACGGCCCAACTCAGGTGTTTGTGCCTCAACGCATGAAATATGCCTTTCTTATCGGTAGTTTGTTGTTCCTCTTCTTTAATCTCCGGTAATTTCAAAAAGATGAATATAATGGCAATTACCAGAATGATCAGTCCCAAAATAAGATAGGGTGTTTTTACAGAGGATGCTTCCGATGCCAGTGCGATTTCTCTCGCAGAAGCAGTCATCGTACTCAATTCCTTATCGGACAGCCCTTCGATCAGTATTACCTTCACACCGATGACAGGTGCAAGGGTTGCCGCCAGACCATTGAATGTCTGCGCAAAGTTAAGGCGGAAAGTTGCCGTTTCCGGCGGGCCAAGTAATGATGCGTATGGATTAGCAGCAGTCTCCAGAATCGTTAATCCACAGGCAATGATGAATAAAGCGCCTAAGAAAAATGCATAAAGCTGTGTATCTGCTGCAGGAATAAACAGAAAAGATCCTAGTGCAAAGAAACTCAATCCAATGATGATTCCTGTTTTGTATCCAAACTTCCTGAGCAGGAAACCAGCAGGTAAGGCCATCACAAAATATGCAATGAAGACAGCAGAGTCGACCAATGAGGCCTGCAAGGTACTTAAGCTAAATGAGCGTTTGAGATGTGGAATTAAAACCGGATCAAGATTGTGTACAAATCCCCACATAAAAAACAGGGACGTGATCATGATAAAAGGAAACAAATAGTTGTTCTTGGTCATTGGTTTGGTATTTGGTTACTCAAAGGACGGGATTTATCCTCTGATTTATTTTGTCATTTTATCTAATGATTAAGTGATTTTGGCAGTTAAAGTGAGTGATCTCTTCGCAGGCTGCGCCAGCTAAGTTCCCTGCGGTCACAAACCTGACAATGCCTGCTCTGAGACACTAACTTTATAGGATCCCGGGTGGTTAGCTGATGTGGTCTTTGAGCATCCAATTTTCAGGAAAAAACAGCTGCTCGGAACAGGCATTGTCAGGTTTGACCCGATTTTTCATCGGGGCCTAAGCTGGCGCAGCCTGTGAGGAGTCTGTTGTTTTTTCCTGAAAACCTAAACCGCCAGATTATTTAAACTCCAATCGAACATTCGGCAAGCCCAAAGTAGTATGCGGGGAAAGTGGATTGTGCAATTGCCAGCTCACCGGATAATACTTTCCTTTCTCAACCGACAGCGGCTTTAAATCCTTGTGATAAATCTCCTGTTTAACTTTTGTATCTATTCCGATAGTTGTCGTTTTTTCAAAACCATTGTAAAACTTAACGATCAGCTGATTCTTCCCTTTCTTCAACGGCAAGAGGATCACATCGTTCATGGTCTTCAACTTAAAAGGGTTATTGTGCTCATCAAGAATTTGCCCGTTTAAGGAAACGGTCACCGCATCACCACTGGTTATTCCCACCAGGTAAGGCTGGTCTGTATCGGAGGTGATTTCTTGCAAAAGATAGGTAGCTGTGTTTCTTTCAACTTTCAAGTCCAGGTAAGCCCCATTTTTTAAGTCGGTCTTCTGCTGCCATACCGGATTTTTATCGCCTGGCCATGGTTTGCTCACATCCACATCTTTCAGATTACCGTGTACGCCGCCCGGACCGGAGTAATAACTGCCGGATTGGTAAATTGGCCCCCATTTAAGCGTCGCAGGATCGTTCTTCAATTGCTCAGCCTTACCTCCTTTTAAATCCACTACTGTTACTTTTCCAGCTATCTCCAGATCAATTGATTTTTCTTTCTCATTTTCTGTGAAATAGACAACAGGTTGTAAGGTCTCAGTTTTCACCGGACTAAATGTCCAGGATTCTTTAACTGTACTTTGATACCGGTTACTGTAGTCGACACCGGAACTGCTAAAATGTTTGAACGCATTGTGGCTGTTCAAAATCAGCGGCTTCTGCTGGTCTGCGATGATGTTGACAGGTGGCACCTGATACCCGTTTACAAATTCTATTGCAATTACTTTAAATTCTTTGGCAATGTCTAAACCAGTTGGGACTGTAATCCTGACACCTTCCGAATTCTGACTGAACTTAGGTTTTCCTTTCTCGCCCAAAATACTGATCCCTTTAATTTTTCCGGTCAAACCTGGCAAAGTAATCTGTCCACCCTCTGGAGCTGACAACAAATGCAGATAGATCTTATTCGGCCGGCTGGTCAGGCTTCCCCATTTAAAAGCCACATGAAAAGGATCCGGATTTGTTCCGTAGATCGCCTCTTTGTTTTTATCGATCCATTTGCCCATGCTCAGTAATACATCACGCTCAAAATCGACAACAGTACCGTCGCCTTTCGGACCGATGTTCAGGAGAAAGTTACCACCGCGACTCGCCACGCGGATCAGGCTGGTCAGTTTTTCCCGGATTTTATCCTCTTCTTTCCCTCTTTTCTGAAAGGACCGGTAACCCCAGGTTTCGTCAAAGAAAGAGGCTGGTGACTGCCATGGCACACCGATTACATAATCCGGTTCCTGGTTGTCGCCCATCACATTAAAATCGCCCATGTCGTTACCAATCCGGCTTCCGATCATGCAATTGGGCTGCAGCTTATGCACTAAGTCCCGAAGTTCCCTGCTTTCCTTCGCACTCTGAGAACCCATATCAAACCACAACTCCGATACCGGGCCATAATTGCTCAGCAGTTCTGTAATCTGTTTTTTATTGAGTTCAAAATGTTCCGGAGTGATGTAATCAGAATTACTCCCCGATATTGGCGATGCTTGTGGAAAGTGCCAGTCAATCAATGAAAAATACAGCGCAAACCGCAAGCCGCCACGTTTGCAGGCTTCAGAAAGTTCCTTAAGCACGTCTTTTCCATATGGTGTAAAATCTACAACGTTGAAATCAGTTGTGCTTGTTTTAAACATGCAAAACCCATCGTGGTGTTTGGATGTGATGACAATGGAACGCATCCCAGCCCTTTTGGCCAGGGAAACAATCGAATCCGGGTTCCATTTTTCCGGGTTGAAGGTTTTCGCAACCTCTTCATATTCGTCACTGTAAATTCCCGCATGTGCCTGGATCTGCTCACTTACATTCCTGTAAGAGGGCTTACCCTTCCAAACACCACCCAATTCGGAATAAACGCCAAAATGGATAAACATGGAATACTTCTGATCCTGCCAGTCCTTTAGCACCTTTGGATCATGCTGGGCAAAAACAAAAAAATTAACGAATACTAATAAGAAAGATAAAATAATGGATTTCTGGTTCATGATTGGTTATCAGGATTTATTCGGCTTAAACCGGGTTCCTTAATATCCAAAGAAAAGCGAAATCAAGCTATCAATGTTTTCTGTATTTTACAAAAGATTCAGCGATTTTGGCATCCTATTAGCCAGCATCAGAAAATTGATGCCATTTTTATAGAGCGACGCTTTCCTCCAGTTCCTTAAACCATTCTGCGCCATATTTTCTGATCAGAGGCCCTTTTAAAAATTGATAAACAGGAACTTTAAGTTCACGGCCAAATGAACAGGCGTCATGGCAGATGTGCCAGCGGTCGTAATTCAGTACTTCAAATTCAGGATATTGCGTAACCCGAATCGGATACAGGTGACAGGAAATGGGCTTCTGCCAATCCACCAAACCCTGCTCATATCCTTTCTCTATTCCGCATTTGGTAATTCCGTTTTCAAAAGTGACGTACGCACATTCTTTATTGCCATCTACGCAAGGCGTTGTCAGGTCACCATCGGCATCCACAACGGAAGTTCCCTGCTGCTCTATCGCCTCAATTCCCTTCGCTTCCAGCAAGTGTTTGATCTTCGGATAGATTTCGGCCAGTATAGCCGTTTCTGCAACATCCAATGGCGCACCAGCATCCCCTTCTACACAACATATCCCTTTACACTTGTTCAGGTTGCATACAAAATTTTCCCTGATCAGGTCTTCATGCACAAGTGTATTCTGTACTTCTATCATTTTCTTATTTTATAATCTCCAGCGGTCGGATCAGACCATCCGCCGACTTTATTTCCATCACAACTGAACCTACTAATATTTCTACTTCTGCTTTCAAAGGGACACGGTTTACATCATCTGATACCCACAAATACAGGCGGCTGTCTTTCTTAAAAATCCTGCCTGGTTTGATCGAAGGGCTAAATTTCAAACACCTGATTTTACCCAGCTTGGTTTTTATCACCTCTTTGCCCAGATACTGGATCTCGAGTTTGCTGACTTCATCCCCAAGAAAATAATGCAGGTTTACAACATCTCCTGTGTTCATTTTAGAAACATCCAGGCTTCGGGCAAAATAATAAGAAGATACCAGGTCAAAGGTTTGCCCTGTAGGCGCATCAAACGTCCCTTTAGTGGCCACAACCTTTTTATCTTCCTGACTAAACCTTGCCTTGTCCTGCCTTCTGTAACCGCCCTCTCTGATGTTCTCCTGGTAAAAATAGGGTTTCAGATTCTTTCTGTCGATATAGGAGTCGTAATGGTCCCTGATCTTGTAAAACACATCAAAAGTGCCGGAGGTATTGCCATCTACACTTAGTCTGTAAGTCGGCTTTCCATCAAATTTCAAATCCGTATCCAAAACCTTCAGCGTGCCTTCGGCAGCCGTAATGAATCCATATTTCAACTTATAAGTCAATACTTCTCCTGGTTTAAAAGCAGGTTCCTTTACAAATGGCAGATCCTGCCCAAAAGATTTTAAGCTCAGGAAGGCCAACACCGAAAACAACAATAACTTTCTCATACCTAAGCTAAAACAAAAAGCAATCCAAATTAATCCTTGCGCTTATAGATGGGCACTGTAGAGCAAGGCTCTCCATACATCAGGCTTTTGACAACAGGAGTCAGCAGGTTGGTAATTTCTACATAAGCAGCAACCGGAAGATCAATGTCTGCACAGCCCTTAACAACCACCCGCTCCCCTTCAAATTTCTTAACATCTATCTTACCCAGTGCCTTTGTAAATAGTATGGTCTCCAGGGTTTCCAGTCCGCCGTAGACAACTTCGTTTGCATAAGGTCTCAGTTTATTGGCCAGCAGCATATAGGCCCAGGTCGGCACGATGGCATCTGCACTACAGATGACCGCAACATTCTTACCTTTGTAGCTTTCCCAATCGTGTGTCTTAACAAACTCCCTGAAATCCTTTTCCCTCAACATCAGACCGTGAAACAGATTCTCTTTAATGTCATAGACTATCCGCTCGCCCTGATGAATGTACTCTTCAAGGTTTAACGTGATTAGACCGCTCGCAGCTACTTTATTAACAAAATTCTCCTGGATCTCCATAATTGACCTACCATTAAATAAAAAAACCGTCCTGACTTGAGGCAGGACGGTTGCAAATTTACGTAAAATAAGATTAATAGAATTTCACCCTATTGTCTTTTATACTGCTTTTATCTTGAAGTGCCTGGAAAGCCGCTCCTAAGGAACGTTGTCCGATCATCTGAATCATGGCCTCTTTCTGTTTATAGGTATTTGCCAAAGGCGCAGGATTGGTAAAACCATCTACTGCGACAGCATATACACCAGATTCTCCGGTAATGGCTTTAGATACTTTACCCGGCTGTAAACCAAATACAGTTCCGATTACCTTATTCTCCTGACCTAATCCTGGAATAATTGGATTTGCAAATACAATATTCTGAACAGGTGCGGCAGTTTTAGCTAATTTTTGTGCGACCTGATCGATATTTCCAGAACCCTGTAATGCTTTGCCTAATTTCTCAGAAAGCATTTTAGCTTTTACAGCATTGCGCACCATTGGTTCGATTTCTTTTTTAACCGCATCCAGGCTTAAAGTTCCTTTTGGTTTGATATCAACCAGACGTGCCACAACAAAGGCATTGTCCATCTGGTATACTTTGTCCAGAACAGTTCCTTTATCCGCAGCATAAGCGTCACGGATCAGTTCTCTTGGGTTGTCCAGTCCCGGAGCAAAACCTTGTGTAGGTGTCACTTTATCTGCTACGCCAACTGTATATCCTTTTTTCTGTGCAATGCTGTTGAAATCACCATCTTTCACCTCAGTAATGAAATTGCTCGCTTTTTTATAAGCTGCATCTCTTGTTTTGTTGCTTGAGGTCAGGTTCTTTTCTATGTACGCCAGTTTAGCCACTTTAGAGTTGCCAATCTGTTTCTCAATCTTGATCAAATGCACGCCAAACTGGGTAGTCACAACCTTAAAGTCACCAACGTTTCCGTCAAACACGGCATTCTCAAATTCAGGTACCATCTGACCTCTTGCGAAAGTCCCCAGGTCACCACCTTTATCTTTAGATCCATCTTCACTATATTCCTTTGCAAGCGTACCGAACAATGCTCCTTTTTGAATTAAACCTTGCAGGGAGTCTGCCAGTTTTTTAGCCCTGTCCACACCACCAAGTTTGCTTGGGTTTAACAGGATGTGGCTTGCTTTTACCGAATCCGGTGAAAAACGCACAGCAGCAACTTTAACCAGTTTGTAAGAATTGCCTGAGAATTTAGGACCGTAAAAACTTCCTGCCGGTAAATTGAATACCGCAGAATCAACAGCTGGATCCAGTTTGCCTTTGGTTGTATACGTATACGGAACTTTAACGTCAGAATTTACCGCAGCAAACAGGGAATCATTCGCAGCCGTTTTGAAATCGGCAGCCAGCTTCTCGATCTGGTGTTTTACAGCAGCCGAATCTTCCTTGGTAGGACTTACGCTGAATGACACATAGTCAAATGACCTCGTCTCTGTAGGGTTGGTAAAACGTTGTTTGTTTTCGTTGTAATAATCTGAATAATCAGCATCTGCCGGCTTCACACTTGCATCGGGAACGGAAGCATAATCGAGTCCTACATATTTAAAGTTGGCCAGTTTATTCCGGTTCTGGTAGTCATCATTCGCTTCCAGTGTAGTTACATATACCGCATTGCGAATCAAGTTGGTGTACTTCTGCTGCAAAGCTTGCTTTACGATCTCTCCTTCAAGCATATGCAATTGTTCTGCCATCCGTGGATCTTTGTAGCCGTCCTTAAAGGTACGGATCACCTGTGCTTTATCTACCTGTCCTGTTTGCGGATTTCCAAAATACTGTACAATCAGCGGACTAGGTTTATCGCCTTTGATCAAATCCAACCGCTCATCTCCGGAAACAGTCAGCCCCAGACGGGCATATTCTTTACCCAAAAGAATGCTGGCAATTTCTCCCTGCCAAACATTGTCAACAGCCATAGCCTGCATCTGTGCATTACCTGAACCGCCGTACTGTTGTTTGAACTGTGCCAGACTCTGATCAACTTTATCCCTAAACTGATCTATATTAATTTCTTCACCATCTACCGATCCTACAACTTTTTGAGATTCAGCCCAAAAAGGCTTTCCTACGTTAATTGCATCACCGACCAAAAATGCAACAATTGCAAAACCGATAGCTCCCACCAGGATATAGCCGGCACGATTCCGCAAAAATGTCATTAATCCCATAATATTCTTATTTATAATTTTTTTTAAGAGGGCGCAAGATACAACTTTTGGGAAAAAAAGAAAATATTAAATTGTATTTGAATAAGTAATTAAAAATTAGAGAAATACCCCCTTGCAGATGCTCCTTATTGCCCAAAATTTTCCGGCACATAGATTGTCCCGCTGCCGTTCTTCCAATTGATAAAATTAAAATCCTCTGTGGCAGTAAAATCGATGGCATTCAAGAGTGTTCCGTCCGGTTTGGTTACAATGCCTTTTGGTGATAAAAACAGTTTTTTGTTTTGGTCCCACACCAGCTCTTCAGTGTTAAAAGTCATGCTCTCGTTCACCACAACCACGTTTCTTCTGAAGGTGGCCGTTCTTTCCGAATCTTTCATAATGGCATAATCGGAGGTAATCGACCCCTTTATTTTCATGAAGTCATCCAGGAAATTGATCTTTACTCCTTTGGGCATTTCCTGGTAACCAGGCCTGCCTTCAGGTGTAACCTTATCAAGTATAGGGGCAAAACCTTTAGCTTTTACCTTTGCAGAATCGCTGTACGTGATGTCGACGCCACGCGTTCTATCCACATTCAGCTTTATTTTTTCTGAAAGTTTTGCTGCATTTTTAAGGTCATCATCGCCGCATGAGCTCAAGAAAATCTGAAGCAGGCAAAGTGTAACACCAAAAAAGATGGTACTCCTGCCTTTCATTAGTCAAATTTAAATCTTTGGAACCAGGTATCATTAAGTGTAAAACCCAGATGAAGGTTTACATAATTCTCCTGGAGCAAACCGTTCGTCATGGAACCTCTTCTGCCGATTTCCGTAGTCAGGTTCAACTTGTAAATGGAGTACCTGGAGGACGAAAGCGGCAGACCGAGTCCAAATGTAACGGCCTTTTGAACAATATCTTTGTTGCTCACCTGGATATAGGTCTTGTCGTAGGTAATCCCAGCACGGTACTCTACTCTGTTGAAATAGCCGGACAAAGCACCCATGTTTGGTATGATCTGACCACCTGCTGAAAATCCCCAACTGTCCTGCAGACCCTGGTTTACGCCTTCAATACTCAATTTGGACCATTTACCCATTCTGTAATCCGCCCCAATCAACCAATTATTGGTTTTCTGAAACGCAATTCCAAAATTGTGCATCAATGGCAATTTCAATTTTGCGGAAGGGTTTTCAATAATCTCCAGCGTATCAAAAGGAGCCGCCTCTGAGCCCAGGTCATCGTATTTATACTGCGTCAGCAAATGTGTCTTTTTAGAATTTACAGAGGATGCCGATGAACCAGAATAGCCAAAAGTCAGCATTTTCTTATTGCCCATAGGAATCTGGTATTGCGCGCCATAAGAAAATGTCACACCCCCAATACTGTTTTTATCCTGCTGGCGGTTGTGGATGGACGAAAATGCCAATACTTCTGTCGACCTGCTTTTTTGCAGGTTACCAAACAGGTATTCCACATTTCCACCGATGCTAAAATTCTCCCCGATTCTCTGACCGTAGCCGATATAAGCCTTTGTCAGGCCACCTTCTCCGGCATAGAGGTAATTTACGGTATTGGTATCCAGTTTGCCCGACACCGAATATTCGTAACCCAGTTCTGAATAGGGTAATATACCGATACTCAGGGCAGACTTATCCCGCACCACGGGAAAGGCCATGGCAACATGGCCCAGTGTAGAGTTGTAGCTCTGCTCCTCTGCGCCATTGCGTTTAAGTGTAGTAAAGGCTCCTGACATACCGATATCAAGGGTAGTCATGGAAATGCCTGTATAGGAAGCCGGATTTTGCATATTGATGTTGCTGTACAAAGTCGGTTTGTTGATGGCCGTCGAAATTCCGCCCATAGCTCTGTATTGGGGAAGCAGCAAGCCCTTTATGTTTCCAAGTCCATATCTGGAATATGGAGACTGCGTAGTAATCTGTGCTTTCACAGAGATATTGGCGAGCAATATCATGAATGCTGCTATATATTTAATCTTTTTGTACATATTCAAATGCAATAACTTCATTTAATCCTTTTAATAATAAATAGGGATCGTGTATAATTTGAGGCGCAAAGATGCTGTTTTTTAATCGCTCCAACAAAAAAGCTGCATCTCCGCCTGTGATCAGTACCCTGAGGCCCTCATTTTCTTCGTTCTGATGCCTTATAAATCCTTCAACTTCGTGGACCAGCCCCTGTAAAACGCCACTTTTAATCGCAGTAACAGTATCTGTCCCGTCGGGTATATTTTTTTCTTCCAGACTCCATTCTATCAACGGAAGCCGTCCTGTGTAATGGTTGAGTGCTTCAAAACGCATGCGGACACCCAAACTGATACTCCCGCCGTAGTATGCTGAATCTTTTGTGATGAGATCGTACGTAATACAAGTACCTGCATCTATAATAAAACAGTCGCTTCCCGGATAATAACGATGGGCCGCAATAACTTTTGCCCATCTGTCCAGGCCTAAAGTAGCAGGAGTCTTGTAATGGTTTTTAATTCCGGTGTTTACAGCAGTAGAAAACGGCACATATCTGGTCGTTCTTTTCAATTCCAAAACCACCTCGTCCAATGCGCCGGCAACACTGGAAATGGTTGTGTTGTCTATGCCATATTTTGCTGTCAGCTCATTGATCAGTGCCGGAGAAATAGCAGGAAACACTTGATAATCAATTAAGTTTCTGTCCTGAAAAACAGCTACTTTGTGATTTGTATTACCTATATCTATGACCAGATTATGCATCCACACAAAGCTATTAATCTTTAATTAGTTTCAGCGTGCCCAATTGTTAAAAAAAGTTAAACAAACAAAAAGTATTGAATCGCGAAAACCAGTATAAAGAAAAGGCTCTCGTAAAACCATCGCTTGGTCGCGTTTGAAAAATAATAAGCCAGCATAACTGAGCCCGGAGGAACGCAAAGCAGAAAATGGTACAGACGAAAATCTGGTTTGGTATAAACGCTCAGAATGGCCACAATAAACATGAAGAACAGCATCTGAAAAGCCTTTCTTGTACTGATAAAACTCCTGAAAAAGTTTTCCCGCAACTGAATTGTAGCCAATACCAGCATCACCAGCACGGGCAGGAGGACCAGATAATCGTTGTAATTGATTTTAAATACGGAAGGGAATTTATTGCCCAGGGGAAGCCAGATCTTATAAAATATCGACAGACTGTCATTCCAATAGTAGTATACCCCGATAAAAAAGAAAATCGTTAAAAAACCGATCAGTCCGGAAAGCCATTCCCGCCAATCAAAAGACCGGTAGAGCAGCAACGTTAACCAAAGCATGACCAACATGACGATAAAAGGGAAATAAACCAGCGTGCCGATCGCAATGATCATCCCGATGTCAAACATGATCATGATGGCATTGACAGATTTACCGATCTTTAAGAATTTATCCATAATCCAGATCAGTAAAAAATTACAGATCAGCGTTGAGCTCAACACCAGAAAAGGCATAAACAGACTTGCGGAAGTCACGTACAACAATGCGGGCAGAAAACTGGGTTTAGCCAGCAGTCCATGGTTGTTGACCACCCTGTTGAACAAAATAGACTGCACAAACACAAGTACACCCGCCACCACCACATTTGCTGATGGCGTTAAAATATCCTGAATGGAAATCTGGATAAAAAACCTGGTAAAGGGTTCTAAGAACTCAAATTCCAGCGAAGGGGGAAGATGGGTGAAAATGGCCATTCGCATAAAGAAAGTATATGCAAATAACAGCAGCAGGTTTACAGGATTTAAATTTCTAAATTGATTGATCATGCCAGTTTACAAGGGCAAAGTAAAGCAATTTATCTGGCATACTGCTTTACAACCTGATCAATTACTGTCGCCGTTTCATCGGGAAAATGAAACCTGTGTTCCTGTTTCTCATTGACCCAGTCCCGGATCATTGGCAACCAATTGTTATTGCTTGCCCAGATCACCGGCAGGCCAAACTGTTTTAATGCATAGGCGTTGCACTGCTGCTCATACTGGAACTTCATCGGTGCTACCAATAATTTCTTACCGAGGTAAAGCGCTTCTGCAGGACCTTCAAAACCACCGCCGGTAAGCAATCCCTCACAGGAAGCCAGGCTTTTATTAAAGAGTTCGTTGTTCACACGAACAACCTTTACATTTTCGTCCTGGTAAGCGGCAGCGACGTGTTTGGAGAACACTTCCCATTGCACGCCCGGGATCTTTTTCAGGATCGGAACCAAAAATTTATCATCAATAGCGGGAAGATATACCGTATAATGTCCGGAATTGGAGACAATCATATTCCTGATTTCTGCGCGTATGACCGGGGTATGGATAAAATCGTCATACCTGTCAAAATGAAATCCTACATAATGGCTGGCGGGGGCATAATATTTCATGACCAGCTGCGCCCAGTCGACGCTTTTAGGCTTGGGTACTTTTTTAGACTGAAAAGAGGCCTGGTGACTTAAACCCACGCTTTGGATGCCCTGCCTTTTACAAGCCCATGCCGTAACAGGCTCAAAATCATTAAGGATGAGGTTGTATTCTTTCAACGGAATTGTGCCCATATCTTTTACAAACCTCGGCAGATTCATGGATTTCCAGGTTTCATAATGGTTTACTCCACCTTTTTTTCCGAAAATGAAACTAAACCCGTGCAACTGGTACCTGATTTCCTGACTTAGTTTCACATCGGCCTGGGTACCACTGATCAACAGGTCTACCTCACCATACTGCTGCAGCAAAGGAACAATCTCCCGTGCCCTGCTGATGTGCCCGTTGCCCGTACCCTGTATGGCATAAAGTATTTTCATCCGCCCCTAATATCCGTAATTTTTTTTCTCAGACAATCTCCAATTTGATCTTTTGCAAAAGTGTGCTGACATCCAGCTTACTGTGCAAGTCTTCACTATCGGACAGGTCTCCTTCTTCCAGTTCATCTTTTTCAAAATCTTTAGCATCGTATTTGAAAATTTTCCAGGCCTGGTCACAGTATTCCAATGCGGTCAGGTTTTCAATCCAGTCGCCGCTGTTCAGGTAGGAAACCCTCCCTTCTTCAGTCGTAATCTCTTTCATCTCCGGTTGGTGGATGTGTCCGCAGACCACATATTCGTATCCGTTTTCTATCGCCAGATCTGCTGCGGTATATTCAAATTGACCGATAAACTTAACCGCATCCTTGAACTTTGCCTTGATTTTTTTTGAAAAGCTCATCTTTTCCCGGCCCATAGCTGTCAGAAACCAGTTGACCATACTGTTGATCAAAATCAGGCTGTCGTAGCCAACAGCACCAAGTTTTGCCAGCCATTTGGAGTGCTGCATCGTCACATCGAATACATCTCCATGAAAAAACCATGCTTTTTTCCCGTCCAGTTCAAGAATGAGTTTATTCTGAAGGTGAAAGGCGCCCATATGCATGTCTGCGAATTTCCGGAGCAATTCATCATGATTTCCTGTAAGGTAATAGACAGGCACGCCTTCTACAACAAATTTCATGAGTTTGCGCACCACCTTCATGTGCGATTCCGGCCAGTACCTTTTGCTAAACTGCCAGATGTCTATGATGTCACCGTTCAGTACAATCATTTTCGGCTTGATGCTCTTCAAATATTTTAAAAGCTCTTTTGCGTGACAGCCATAGGTGCCTAAATGTACATCTGAAATGACGGCAATCTCTACTTCACGTTTAGACATCGTCTTCCTCCATGGTCATTTCAAATGGCCCGAAGAAAATCACCAGAAGGACAACCAGACACACCGAAAAAAAAACTACCTGCATACCATCTCAAGTTTACGGGACAAATATGCAAACAGAAGATTAACAAGGCATTAACCGAATATTACTTCTTCTTTCTTTTTTCTCCGTAAAAAGCAAAGCCCAAAGCACCAAGGAGCAGCAAAGATCCGGCAAGTGAAATTTTCTCACCCATGTAATAAGATACCGGCTCAAACTTGAACTCGACTTTATGGTTACCTGCTTCCAGCTGTGCTGCGCGCAGTACATAATCTGCCCTAAAATAAGGCTTCTTTATGTTGTCGACGTACATGTTCCAGCCCTTATCGTAATAGATCTCTGAGAACACGGCAATCACATCCCTCGGTGCGCTATAATTGTACACCAGATGGTCCGGATGGTAGCTTTCGAGTTTGATGAAAGCTGATGCATCAGATCCAATCTCCCGCTTGTCATCGATGACACTTTTGTAGCGGTTGTCAACAATCGCTTCGGTTTTAGGATCAAAACTGCTGATCGCCTTCATCTCTTCATCCGCATCCTTCACATATTGAATGCGCTGAACGATCCAGGCATGGCCCGCAGCAGTTGCATTGTTCTGCATTTTATAAGCTCCTGTTTTCGGGTCCTGGGTGATGATGTACTTGGTATTGAGCATATCCAGCACATCCTGGTTCACGCTTTTGGTCAACTGACCATCGATGAGTTCCTGGTAGCGTTTCAACTTGGCTGCGTGGTAACCGCCTACTGTTTTATGGAATTCCGAAGTACTTGCATCCTGAAAAGTAGAAATGCTCGTGTCAAATACCCTGAAATCGGGGTCTTTATCCGAACTGATAAAAGTATCTACATCTCTGGGCTGAAAGTGGTTTTTAAGGTCTTTTTTATTGGCGAAATTGTCATTGTTCATGTACCTGCGGTCGACCTGCCACATATCAATCAGAATGGCAACTCCAAGCAGGATCACAATGGTCTGAACCCCCATCTTTTTGTGGATCAGTGCCCAGATCAGTCCATAACCGATGGCGATAAACAACAAGGTCCTCAAGGCATCGGCACGCGCAAGATCGGTACGGTCGGTTACCAGCGCATTGCCAATACTTTGCGCTACACCCGCATTGTTGTCCAGCAACTGGGTCAGGTATTGTACCATCTGCTGGTGCATTTCAGTTGTAAAACTAAAAAATGCTGTTGGCATGACAACCACAATCAGCGTGAAACCGCCTGTTATTCCCAACGCGATATTGAGTTTTTTAGTCAGCACTTTTTGATCGTATCCACCATCTTCAACTTCCTTAATGGCGAGAAATGCAAGTACCGGCACCATTAGCCCGACCAAAGCCAGGATAGATTCTACCGCCCTGAACTTATTGTACATCGGGAAATACTGGAAGAATAAGTCGGAAACGAATGGTAAATTCTTACCAAAGGACAGGAACATAAACAAGACCGTCGTGCCGAGTATCCACCATTTCAGCCTATTTTTAACGATCAGCAGCCCAAATACAAACAGGAAACAGATGATCGCCCCAAAATAATACGGCCCTGCTGTGCCCGGTTTTTCACCCCAGTATTGTTGCAGGCCAATTTGTCCAGCCAATTGCTGTATCGCACCCGTCGGGTCTCCGCCGGTGACTTGCGCTACGGCTTTATAAGTTTGGCTTTCGGGCTTCACGAGCTCACCGATTCCGCTCGCACCGCCGTATAAGTTCGGGATTAGGAAAGTGAAACTTTCACCAATACCCTGGCTCCAGTAATAAGCATATTCTTTGGACAATCCGTTTTTCTCTTCTGATGCATCCGTGGTGACATTGGAGCTTCCTCTGTTCGATTCCTTACCATATTCATAAGTCGTCCATAGTTTGCCCGCATTGATCATAAAGGCAAGCAGCATTCCCGCAGCGAGAAAGCCAATTGCACGCAGGTAAGGTGCCAGTTTTTTTTCCTTTACCGCATGATAAAGCTCAATACCAACAAAAATCAGCAAGGCAATCATCAGGTAATAAGTCATCTGGATGTGGTTGGCCCGGATCTCCAGAGCGAGAAACAAAGCGGTCAGACTCCCCCCGATCCAATATTTTCCACGCAGGGTCAGGAGCACACTGGCAATGATCGGCGCACAAAACGCAATGGCCAGTGCCTTGTTGCTATGCCCCGCGGCAATGATGATAAAATTATAGGAGGTAAAAGCGAAGGCAATCGCTCCTGCAGCTGCCAGCCATGGATTGATCCGCAGCACGCAAAACAGGAAATAAGCCCCTGCCAGATAAAGCAAAACCACATCTACCGGGTCAGGAAAGATATCTTTGATCAGGTCGATCACATACGTCGCCCCGTTATAAGGATGTTGCACCCAGATCTGGTAGGCAGGCATCCCGCCAAACATCTGGTTGGTCCAAAGCGGACCGGTACCGTCTTTTTCTTTATAGTCTATGATCTCTTTGGCCATTGCTTTGGCCTGCAGTACGTCACTTTGTGCAGGTGCTTTACCTTGCAGTACCGGACTAAAATAAACGAAACAGATGACGATAAAAAATCCGATAATGGCCAGATGTATGCCATTTGCTTTTAACCAATTATTCATTAAGGGTTTGTTTAAGATTCAAACGAATCCCAAACTTAGATAATTTTTTTTTATTTTATCTCCTCATAGTCCACAAAATCACCCAGTTTATCGGTTTTACCCTGCTTCGGCTTTGGCGGCATGTAATCTATGGAAATGGCCCCCTCAGGCTTCTCCTGTGCTGCCCGTCCCTGGCTCTGTGCTTGTTCCTGTACTTTGTTAAACAAGTTTTTCAGTACTACAGGAAAGATCATTCTGATGATCATCCTGATGATGTACAGCACCAAGAAGCTGATTACTATAAATTTTAAAAATCCCATTCCTAATTAACGCTACAAATTTCAATCCATTATATTGGCCACCCGGCCTACTTGCCCATCATCCAGGCGCACCTTAATTCCTCTGGAATGATAAGGTGCGGAGGTGAGCAGGTTGGCAACAATGCCCCTGGTCAGTTTTCCGCTGCGCTGGTCTTTTTTTAAGATGATCTCTACTTCCAGTCCCGGATAAATGTCTTTCCTGTTTTTACCGTCCATCTAACTTTTCACTCCTTTACCAAATCTTTCTTCAAACAGTTTTTCCATGGCAAACATCTCGTCCCGCAGCCGCGCCGCCAGTAAGAAGTCCATGTCTTTTGCTGCTTTACTCATGTCTTTTCTTGTTTTGTCTATCGATTTCTGCATCTCTGCTTTGCTCATGTACTGCACAATCGGATCGGCAGCCATGCTCACTTCATCTACTTCCACGTATGGTTTTGCCCTTTTGGCTTCGCCAGATGAGAAATCGAGCACCGAAGTTTGCTCCAATATCGCCTCCCTGCTCTTGCCTACCGTTTTCGGGGTAATGCCGTGCTCCAGATTGTAAGCGATCTGCTTCTCCCGTCTCCGGTTCGTCTCGTCAATGGTTTTGTCCATAGAATCAGTCATCTTATCGGCATACATGATCACATGGCCCCTGTCGTTCCTTGCGGCACGCCCAATGGTTTGGATCAGTGAACGCTCGGACCTCAAAAACCCTTCTTTATCTGCATCGAGAATGGCCACCAGGGATACTTCCGGCAAATCCAGCCCTTCTCTCAATAGGTTGATCCCGATCAGCACGTCAAATTCGCCCAGGCGCAAACCTCTCAAAATCTCTACCCTTTCCAGCGTTTTTACTTCGGAATGGATATAACGGCATTTGATGTTCAGCCGGTCCATGTATTTGGTCAGCTCTTCCGCCATTCTTTTGGTCAGCGTCGTCACCAATACCCGATCGCCCATCTTAATGGTCTTGTCAATTTCATCGAGCAGGTCGTCGACCTGGTTAATAGCCGGTCTGACTTCAATCAGCGGATCCAGCAGCCCTGTAGGACGGATCACCTGTTCGACGTATAAACCTTCGGTCTTCTGCAGTTCATAATCCGCAGGCGTTGCACTCACATAAATCGTCTGCGGGGCAAGCCGTTCAAATTCTTCAAAGTTCAGCGGCCGGTTGTCCAGCGCCGAAGGCAAACGGAAACCGTATTCTACAAGCGACATCTTCCGCGAGCGGTCACCACCATACATGGCCCTGATCTGCGGTACGGTCACATGGCTTTCGTCAATCACCATCAGGTAATCGTCAGGAAAGTAATCCAGCAGACAGAATGGCCGCATGCCCGGTGATCTGCCATCAAAAAACCGGGAATAGTTTTCGATCCCTGAGCAATAGCCCAGTTCTTTCATCATTTCGATATCAAAATTCACCCGCTCTTCCAGGCGCTTCGCTTCCAGCAAATGCCGGTCATCGATCAACTGGTTCTTACGGATCTCCAGTTCTTCCTGTATGCCCCAGATGGAAGAATTAAACCGGTCTTTGGGGGTAACGAACAGATTGGCCGGATAAATCGCCATATCCTCCAGCTTCTCCAGCGTCTTTCCCGTCACCGGGTCAATCACACTGAGCTCTTCTACATCATCGCCAAAAAAAGAAACGCGATAGGCACTGTCCAGGTAGGCAGGGAAAATATCTACGGTATCTCCTTTTACACGAAACGTTCCCCGTTTGAATTCATTGGTCGTTCTCGCATATAGGATTTCTACCAAACTGTGCAAAAAGGAGTTTCTGGATATCCTCGTACCCACCGAAAAACGGAATACCGATCTGGAGAAGTCCTCCGGGTTTCCCATACCATAAATGCAGGAAATCGAAGAGACCACAATCACATCCCTCCGGCCTGACATCAGTGCTGATGTAGTCCGAAGCCTTAGTTTTTCAATTTCTTCATTGATACTCAGGTCTTTTTCTATATAGGTGTTGCTGCTGGCGATAAAAGCCTCCGGCTGATAATAATCGTAGTAGGACACAAAATAGTTCACCGCATTTTCCGGAAAAAACTGCTTAAATTCTCCGTATAGCTGTGCTGCCAAGGTTTTATTGTGACTCAGGATCAATGTTGGCTTCTGTGTCTGCTCAATCACGTTGGCGATCGTAAACGTTTTACCGGATCCCGTCACCCCCAGCAGCGTCTGGTAATGTTCCTCTGCATTGACACCCTCTACCAGTTGTTTGATCGCATTGGGCTGATCGCCTGTTGGCCTGTATTCTGAAGAGATTTTGAATTTCATAGACTCAAATTTACAGAAACTATTTACTAAATTTAGTATATGATAGTTGATCTCAGCAAAACCAGCACTATTGCCAATGTTTTTATCGCCGAACTCCGGGATGAACACATCCAGAAGAACGCCATGCGTTTTCGCAAAAACATGGAGCGGCTGGGCGAGTATTTTGCTTTTGAGATCAGCAAAACACTGGAATACATAGCAACGGAAACGCAGACCCCGCTGGGCATTTCGCCTTCTGTCCAACTCAAGGATTCGCCAGTACTGGCTACCATATTGCGGGCGGGACTTCCGCTTCACCAGGGGCTCTTAAATATATTTGACAAATCTGAGTCTTGTTTTATTGCCGCCTACCGGAAAACGCATAAAAGCGGCAGTTTCGAAATCCAGATGGAGTATGTGGCTTCGCCCGACCTAACCGACAAAGTCGTCATCATGGCAGACCCGATGCTGGCTACTGGTCTCAGCATGGTTTTATGTTGCAAGGAGCTGACCAGGAAATACAAATTAAAAGAACTGCACATTGTTGCTGCGATCGCCAGTTCAGAGGGTGTAAGCCATGTGCGGGCCAACTTCCCAAAAGCGAAATTGTGGTTTGGAGCCATTGATGAAGAAATGACCAGTAAAGCGTATATTGTGCCCGGTTTGGGTGATGCAGGCGATCTGGCCTATGGCCCCAAACTGTAACCGGTAAATTACCCATGATCAAACACATTTTCTTTGACCTTGACCATACCATCTGGGATTTTGATAAAAATGCGCAGGAAACCCTTCATGAATTGTATCTGCAGTATAAACTGGAAGAGATCGGTCTGACTTCAGCTGACGATTTTATCAGCACGTATACCGCAAACAACCACCAGCTCTGGGCAGATTATCACGTTGGCAAGATCACCAAGGAAACGCTGCGGGCCGAACGGTTCAGCCGGACCTTCATCCAACTGGGTGTCCATCCCGAAAAAATCCCGCATCAGTTTGAAGACGACTATGTCCGCATTACACCGTATAAAAAGAACCTTTTCCTGGGTTCTGAAAAAGTACTGGCCTACCTGCAACAAAAATACACCTTACACATCATCTCAAACGGCTTTAAAGAGTCGACACTGATCAAAATGGAGGTATCGGGACTCAACCCCTACTTTACGAATGTGATCATTTCTGAGGATGTGGGTGTCAACAAACCGGATAAAGCCATTTTTGAGTATGCGCTGGACAAAGCCAAAGCCCGGAAAGAAGAAAGCATCATGATTGGAGACAGCATTGAGGCCGACATCAGGGGAGCCCAGGGCTTTGGTATGAAGGCCATCTTTTTTAATCCCCTAAACAAAGAACTGCCCGGAGATGTCCTTTGGCAGATCGCACACTTGGAAGAACTGATCCATCACTTTTAACTCCATACAAACACCATGAAATTACTGCTCCTAACGCTAACTTTAGCATTACATACGTACCTATCCAACGCTCAGGATACCAACACCGAACTTTTCCTTGAAATACCCGAACGAGGCAGGTATACCGTTAGCGTGAATGAAGACATTGTTGCATCTGACAAACCCAGGTTTCGTTTCTACAGTATAGAAACCACAAATCCTTCAATCAGCATTCTGCAAAATGGAAAGCAAATCCTGAAAACCAGGGTCAGACTAACGGCTAACAATCGTACGATCTTCATTTTCACTAAAAACAAAGGCCTGGTGGAACTGAAAACGCTTCCCTTGTTCCTGAATAAAAAATATGCCCTTGATGACTGGGACGGCACCATCAGCACACTTCCGGACCGTTCTTCAAGACCGGGCAGATTACCTGAAACCAACCTGATGAGTGACGCGACCTACCAGTCACTGGTCAGCCTGGTGAAAAAGGAAGGTTTTGACAATACCAAAGTCAAGATCATCAAAACATCCCTGCTCAACAGCAGTGCTTCTACAGCACAATTGGTGGGCCTGCTGAAAACACTGGATTTTGAAAACAACCGCCTGGACCTGGCTAAGTATGCATTTGATTACGTGGCCGACAAACAGAACTTTTTTAAGGTCACTGAAGCCTTCGATTTCTCTTCCAGCAAAGACCAGCTTATGGACTACATCAATAAAAAATCCGGCAGGTAACAATGGGTGCCGCGGGAGATTACGCCAAACTTCAAACCATTGTCGCTGCCTACCGGCAAAAGCTGAATGGCTGTAGCGAACAAATATTCCAGCAAAGCCCGCCTGAAGGGGGCTGGTCATTTAGCGAGGTATACTTCCATATTTTTGATGCCAGCATCCTGACACTCGACACTATAGGAGACTGTATCGATGGCAAAGGGGAGCAACACCCCACCCCGCTGGTTTCCAAACTGATCCTCTTTTTTAATGTCCTGCCGCCAGGGCGGAAATACAAAGCGCCCCGTCGACTGGCAGAAAGGTTAAAGAAAATCAGTAAAGCAGAAGCGCAGGACCTGATTGATCTTTTTTCCTCCAAACTCGAAACTGTTTACAAGAATTTAAAAAGCGCTGATAAAAACCTCAAAACTCCGCACCCCCGTTTGGGCTATCTGAATGCCACACAATGGTTCCGCTTCATGGAGATTCACCTCAACCACCACCTCAAACAAGTAAGCAGAATTGAGAAAAGCTTTTAAATTCACATCTTTGCAGCCATGAAGATTCCGCACCTCAAGGGTTTTGACGAAGAAGCATTCCAGAAGTACCTTAAAAATACCGGCTGGCTGATGTTTGGTCGGATCCTAAGCATGGTGGTCAGCTTTGTTGTGGCCCGGCGCTTAGGCCCCTATTTATTTGGAGACCTCAATTTTGCAGAGGCCTTAACGGCAATCATCGCTGCAGTGGGTGCACTCGGACTGGATTCCTTCATCATCAGGGAAATCATCAACGAACCGGATAAGAAAGATGAAATATTAGGCACCTCCTTTTTCATGCGAATCGGGGTCAACCTCTTGCTCTTACCGCTTAGCGTAATTACTTACCTCATCTTGCACCAGCTTTCTGCAAAGCCCGGAAACTCGCTCACCTGGGTCATCTTCTTTTTTGCATTAGCCTCTTTCTTTAAATCTTTCAATGTAATCGATTCTTACTTCCAGTCGCAGGTTCAGTCCAAATATGTGGTTCAGGTTCAAAACATAAGCCTGGTCTTATCAAACCTGTTCAAAGTAGTCGTGGTATTACTGCTTAATGCGCCATTAGTTTGGGTAGCCGTGTCCGTTACCTTCGATGCTTTTGTGGTAGCCACCGGACTGGTGATCATGTACCACCGGCAGGGTTTTAAACTGCGCAACTTCAGCTTTAATAAATCCAGGGCCGTCCAGTTACTCAGACAGTCCTTCCCGCTTATCTTATCAGCAGTCATGGTCTCCATCTATATGAAGATCGATATGGTTATGTTAAAAAGCCTCGGCAGTACTGCAGTAGGGATTTACAGTGCGGCGGCAAAGATCAGCGAAGCCTGGTATTTTATTCCTGTCGCTATTGTGACCTCCGTTTTTCCAGCCATCATCAATGCCCGGAAGACCGACCTGGAACGTTACAACAAAAGATTGATCAACTTGTATGACCTGCTGGTTTACATCAGTGTTCCCCTGGCCATCTTTGTCAGTTTTTTTGGAACCTTTATAACCGATCTGGTATATGGTGCTAAATTTCCAGGGGCCGGGCCGATGTTGTCCATACACATCTGGTCAGGCGTATTTGTCTTTCTTGGAAGTGCAAATTCACAATACCTGCTGGCTGAAGGCTATACCAGCATTTCTTTCCAGCGGACAGCGGTCGGCGCGATAGTGAATGTCCTGCTCAACCTCTGGTGGATCCCGCTGTATGGCGGCATGGGTACCTCTCTTGCTACTATGGTAGCTTGCTTTGTCTCGGCTTTCTATGTCCTGCTGATTCCAAAAACCAGGGAGCAGGGAATTTTGATGCTAAAATCCCTTTTTCTAATCCATTTATTCCAAAAGATCAGCGCCAGAGCGGGTAGCCGTAACTAATTATTATACCGATAAATTAGCTTTTTGCGGATAACCTTTTAACTTTGATCCTCACAAAGAACATTTTATACCGAAATCACAGATGGCATCCTTAAGAAAGGTAATCAGAGAACTTGTTTACAAACCTAAAAACATACTGGATCTCATCCGGCTCAAGTCAACCATAAAAAACAGCAGTGGACCGTTCAACATCATCATTGGCGCACACAATACAGATTACGAAAACTGGTTACCAACCAATATTGAAAGCCTGAACCTGCTTGACAAGGCTTCTTTTGCAAACTTATTCGGGAATAAAAAGGCAAGCCGTTTTTTAGCGGAACATGTTTTTGAACACATCACTTACGAGGACGCCATTGTCGCTTTAAAAAACTGCTACCAATACCTTGAAAAAGGCGGTACGGTAAGAATAGCGGTTCCAGACGGCTTTCACCCCAACCCGGATTACATTGATATGGTTAAACCTGGTGGTTTCGGTGCGGGCGCACATGACCACAAGCTGCTGTATGATTATAAAAAGCTGTCCAGCGCTTTTGAAGCGGCAGGTTTCAAACCGGTCCTGCTTGAATATTACGATGAGCAGCGTCAGTTCCATTACCAGGACTGGGACAGTGCAGATGGCCATATCATCCGTTCCAGGAGATATGACAAACGCTTCCATGAACCCATCGGCTATTCCTCACTGATCATAGACGGTATTAAAGCCTAACATTCAAAATGAAAAACACTTTATCTCCGTTATCTATACTCAGTCCCGGCAAACTAAAAGTTCTTTTATCCTTGGGTTTTAAGGGTTATCTCGCAGAAAAAGGCTGGTTTGAGGCTTTCAGGACCAAGTCAGCAATTGATCAGGATGGCAAGCCCATCGCCTGGGTCACCTATTCTTTCATCGATTTTATCAAAGAGCGGATCAGCAAGGAGCTGGACATCTTTGAATTTGGCTCCGGTAATTCTACTATTTTCTATGCAGAGCTTGCTAAATCCGTTTACTCCGTAGAACATGACCAGGAATGGTTTTCAAAAAGCGCACAGATCAACCTGCCGAATGTCAATATGATCCACTGTGAACTCAAGCCAGGGGGCGATTACTGCAAAAGTGCGGTCCACACAGGCAGAAAATTTCACATGATTATTGTAGATGGGCGCGACCGTGTCAACTGCTGTAAACAGGCTCTGCATGCCCTCACCGAGAATGGCGTAGTCGTACTGGATGATTCGGAACGCCCTGACTATGCAGAAGCCAAAGCTTTTTTCAAAGCGCAGGGGTTCAAGCACCTGCCGTTCACAGGAATGGCCCCGGGGGCGATTGTCTCCAAATGCACTTCTATTTTTTACAAACCCAACAATTCGCTCGATATTTAGCAAGTTTTTTATACCTCTTCAATGGCAACTGTAACAGACAATATCGTCGATGCTTATAATGATTTTTACACTGGCAACGAAACGGAATGGCGCATGCTGGGTGCCAGATCCAAAGCGAAAAACCTGATGGAGGTTTGCGCGGCTATCAAACCGGCCAGGATTCTGGAGGTAGGTGCCGGAGATGGCAGCATCCTGCATTATTTTAATGAATGGGGGTTTGGCGATGAACTGTATGCGCTTGAAATAGCAGAGAGCGGCGTGTCTTTCATCAAAGACCGCAACCTTTCCAGGGTAAAAGAAGTATTGAGCTTTGACGGCTACAGCATTCCCTATCCGGATGATAGTTTCGACCTGATCGTGCTGGCCCATGTGCTTGAGCATGTAGAGCATGAGCGTGTTCTGCTCAGGGAACTGAAACGTGTCGCCAAATACATCGCCATTGAAGTTCCCTTGGATTACCGGTTTGGCGTCGACAAAAGAATGAAACATTTCCTGGATTACGGGCACATCAACATGTATACCCCTACCCTGATCAGGTTCCTACTGCAAAGCGAAGGGCTGGCCATTGCAGCCGATAAAACTTCACTTACACCAATGGAAACTGTGAAGTTCTGCGAATTTAAGGTATTAAAGAAACCCAGGACACTAACCAAAGTACTGAAGATAGAACTCGAATACCGGATCAAAAAATTCCTTGGCGCTGTACTTGGAAAGCAAAAGACCGAGCAATTTGGCAATGCTTATACGGTTCTGGTAGAAAAATCCGCTCAGAAGATTAAAATATTTTAAATTAGCCAATAAATCCTTCAACAGGTCTCTTATGGTTGCGCTCCATGATTCATTTAAGCTCCTGTACAGGTATGCCGCTTGTCTGCTGCTGTGCCTTTTATATGTAGCCGGTGCAAATGCCCAGCAGCAACCCGTACCCGATTGGGTCAAACAAATTGGCGGTACGGGTGAGAGTAAGGTAACGGGTATTGCGGTCGACCAGGCCAACAATGTATATGTGGCGGGCGACTTCAGGGAGCAGCTGACCGTAGATTTTTCTGGTGCGCCTTCACCGATAGTCCTCACATCTAAAGGTGATTACGATATTTTTGTAGCTAAATATACCCCGGACGGGAGATTACTCTGGGCAAAAGGCTTTGGTGGCGATGGCTGGGACCAGGTCAACAACCTTGCGGTAGATCCAGGTGGCAACGTGGTGATGTCCTGTTTTTTTCAGTCTACCGCGGTGGACTGCGACCCAGGACCTGGCCTCGCTAATTTTGTCAATTTAGGGGCAGCTGACGCCGTAGTAGTCAAGTTCAACACCGATGGCAGCTACGCCTGGGCGAGGTCAGTGAGCGGTGGGGGACCAGATTTTGGCCACCAGGTCTATGCAGACAATCTGGGCAACGTCATCTTTACCGGTGCATTCAGTGGCAGTGTAGACCTTCCCAATAAAACCCTGGTTTCAAAAGGCGATCTGGACGCTTTCATCGTCAAATACGACAGTAGTGGAAACGTGCTCTGGGCTTATAATATGGGTGGGTTCAACCGCGATGAGTTCACAAGCCTCAAAACCAACAGCAATCAGGAAATTTTCATCACTGGTTTTTTTATTGATGACGTAGACCTCAATCCGGCAGTTCCAGGCACTACGGTCCAAAATGCCGGCAAGAACTATTTTCTCTGTAAATACTCCCCTTCCGGGCAACTGGTCTGGCAAAATAAGGTGGAGGGTGGCGGTGATCCGGCAATAGCTTCTCTGGCGGTCAACGGCAGTTCGGTCTACCTGACCGGTATGTACAGCAATCAGTACAAGTTCAACGCACAGACAGGTCCGGCACTTTCCTTAAACTACCCTGGACGAAACCTTTTTATCACCAAATATAATGATGCAGGAAACCCGGTTTGGGCAAGCAATATCGGCACGGGTTCAGATGCTTCTTTCAATTACTGCATTACTGCTGATACTGACGACAATGTCTACATCAGCGGATTCTTCGAAGGCGGACTTACTTTCGGGTCGGGCGCAAATACAAAATCGCTGTCAAACCAGCAAGGCAGGGATACCTTCTGCGCGAAATTTGATGGTACAGGAGGTTTTGTGTGGGCATTTAACCTCAACAGTACCTGCAGCAGCAATTACGCTCATAAAGTCGCAGTAGATTCTGAAAAACATGTGATTTTGGGCGGCATGTTTTGCGGAAGGGTCGACTTCAACCCCAGTGGTTGCACCTTAGATCTGACCGCCAAGCATTTTGTCGGCGATGGCTATCTGGCCAGGTACAACCAGGTCATCCCTGGTGTCGACGAACCAAAGCTCCTTACTGCTGCTCTCCCGCAACAAAATGCTCCTGCCGTCATCAATGCTGCTGCACGGACCGTCACCTTTAGCGTACCTCCGGGAACGGATCTCAGCAGGTTGAGACCAAAACTGACAACTGACATGGGCATATTGAATCCCTTATCTGAGGCTGAAGTAGACCTCAGCAATCCAAAACGATACCTTATATCGTCCAACTGTGTCGATTATGAATGGAAACTCATCGTTTCTGCTCAGGGGCATACCGTCACACAGGCCAATGCAGGACCGGATGTTTCGTTGTGCAATACCAATATCATTACATTGGCGGCCAACAATCCGGCCACTACGGAAACAGGCGCCTGGTCGGTCGTAAGCCCCGCAAATTTTCAGCCCTTTAATGCGGGGAACATCAGTAACCCGAAGGCAGTGATTAACAACCTGCCTGATGACCAGGAGGTGATCCTAAAATGGACCATTTCGTATGCCGCCGACCAAACAGAATCCTCAGCTACAGTGCGCTTGTTTAACTATAAAAAACCGGTGCTCACCTTGCAACAGACTGCTACAATTAATGAGGGGCAGTCACTGCAAATACCGGCTTCATTAAATGGCAATCCGAACCTAACCTACACCTACCTGTGGAGTCCGGCGAGCCACATCAGCAGCACTTCGGTATTGGCACCAACGGTCAACCCAGACCGGACTACCGTCTACCACCTCTCCATCAACTATGGTGCAAACTGCTCCATAGAACAGGACTTCACTGTCGTCGTTAAAAAAACAACTGCTATGGAAACCTGTGCTGAAAGTTCAGTGTTATTAGCCGGGGATGCAACCAGCAATGGGCAGCCAGGTTATACGTGGCAGGTTTTAGACGGCGGTGTCTGGACTGATATGAATGGGGCCTTTCAAAAAGACCTGCGCATCACGGCAGAGAACGACGGAAGCATTCCTAAAACATGGGAGTACAGGCGGCATGTCATCTCAGATCTCGACTCCTATTACGATTCCTTTTACACACTTGAAGTACTTCCAAAAATTGTAAACAATACCATATCCTTCACCGGACCGACTGTATTTTGCGATGGCAGAGCGGAACAGCTCGCCATCTCTGGCAGTACTGCAGCCAATCCCAACAGCATTTACAGCTGGGAGAAAAGCACCGATGGCAACAGCTGGGAGAATATCGGCGGTAGCGGAAAGGATTTAAATATCAGCGTACTGCTGGAAACGACGTATTTCAGACGTACGATAAAACTCGGGACCTGCAGCAGCATCAGTAACAACATCCAGTTTACCATCAATCAGCCGGTTACGCTAGCTGATGCCGGTCAGGACGCGGTCTTGTGTGCAAGCAGCAGTCTTCAGTTGCACGCCAACGCGGCAGGCCTAAATGAAACAGGGACCTGGAGCGTGACGGCCCCTGCGGGATATTCGCCTTTTTCCGCACAAAACATCCATGATCCCAACGCAACGATTACCAATCTACCGCAAAATCAGGAGATCGAACTGACCTGGACCATCGATAACCCGAACTGCAACTCTTCCAACAGTGCTAGCATTCGTATTTTTTCTCATCAGGACATCCGCCTGCAGGCAGCAGCTTTGCACACCATACAGTACGGTGAGCAGATTAACCTGGCTGCGACAGCAAGTCTGGCGGCGGGGCAGGATTATACGATTGACTGGAGCCCGAAAAAAGGATTGAGCAGTTACAATACCCTGAACCCAATTGCATCTCCTGCCGAAAACACCACTTACACACTTACCGTTAGCTATGGTGACAAGTGCGTCCAAACCATTGTGGTGACCATAGTAGTTTTAAAGAGTGTCGAACTCCCCAATACCTTTTCGCCCAATAACGACGGCATTAACGACACCTGGGTGATTAAAGGCCTCGGCAATTATCCCGGATCCAGCCTTTCGGTGTTCAACCGTCATGGTATCCTGCTCTACCGGTCGACCCCGCAATCGGCCTCCTGGGATGGCACCTATAGAGGCAAGCAAATGCCTGCCGGGGCCTACTTCTATGTTGCGGTCATCAACGATGAAAACCGCTCTGTTTACAAGGGAATTATCACGATCCTTCGTTAGTTTGACACAATCCTATATATTTGTCCGCATATACAACCCTCATGCAAGCCTTTGCCCCAATCGCCTTATTTGTGTACAACCGTCCCAGGCATACGGAACGTACCCTCAAATTCCTGAAGCAAAACCAACTGGCTGCGGAGAGCAGGCTCTTTATTTTTTCAGATGGATTTAAATCTGCTGAAGATGAGGCAAAAGTGCTTGAAGTCAGGGAATTTTTAAAGACAGTTGATGGTTTTAAGTCTGTAGAGATCATCGAAGCGAAAGAAAACAAAGGTCTCGCTGCTTCCATTATCGCCGGGGTCAGCAAACTGATCGAGGATTACAAACAGGTAATTGTAATGGAGGATGACCTGATCACCTCTCCCTATACGCTGACCTATTTTAATGAGGCATTAAACCGCTACCGCAATACAGAACAGGTCATGCACATCAGCGGCTATATGTACCCGCTGAAAAACACAGCACTGCCCGAAAGCTTTTTTTACCGGGCGGCAGGAAGCTGGGGCTGGGCGACCTGGGAACGTGCATGGAAGCATTTTGAACCAGATATCCACGTCCTTGAAGCTCAATTTGACGAGCAGAAAAAGAAGGAATTTACAATAGAACATACCATGAACTTCTGGAAACAGGTTCAGGAATTCAAGCGCGGCAAAAACAACTCCTGGGCCATCCGCTGGTACGCATCCATCTTTTTAAAGGGGGGACTAACCCTCAATCCTGCCCAGTCGCTGGTCAATAATATTGGCCATGACGGATCAGGCATGCACTCAGGGATCAATGAGATTTACAATGTGATCATCAATCCCAATCCGGTCACACAATTTCCGGACGTCATCGCAGAAAACCCCGAAGCTTATGAAGCCATAAAGAACTTCCTGAAACACAGAAAAGGCTCTTTATGGCAAAGGATCAAACGGTACTTCAGAGAGCACGTGATCAAATAAACTTATTTCTTCAAATCTTTTAATATCTCGGCAACAGCTCTTTCTAACTGCGGATCTTTATCGGCTAACCGGTCTTCAAAGGTATTTTTAACATAGATATCTGGCGATACCCCTTCCTTTTCGATGTTCTTGCCATCCAGGGTATAACAGCCCCAGGAAGGTAAGCGATAAGACGACCCATCTACCAGGCCTTTGGCCGAGGTAAAAATAATCCAGCGATAGGTCTCTGTACCGATGATCTTACCCAATTTCAGCTCCTTAAAACCTGCAGCGGTCATCTCTGCATCACTGAGCGACTGCTCGTTGATCAGCAAAACAATTGGTTTGGCTGCCGGGGCAAAATTACTCTGGGGTGCAAGTTTCCCGCCTCTGTATTTCCACTGCAAATAAGGCCTTTGGGCCAGAAACTTCAGTACCTCATCGTGTACATTGCCACCGGTATTGTAGCGCAGGTCCAGGATTACGGCCTCCTTGTTGTTCTCCTGGGCTACCATGTCCAACAGGAACTTCTCCAGTTCGCCCCCACCCATATTTTTCATATAGGAATAAGCAATCCTGTCCTTGCCCAACGTTTTCACCCGCTCTCTGTTTGCCGCGATCCACTCGTCATACAGGTTTCCGCGCAGGGCACCTGTACTTTGGGGATGTACTTTCGCCGTCACCGATTTCCCGTCCCGCAAGAACTCCAGGGTCAGTTCAGCATCCAGTGAAGGCTTGGTGAAATAGGCATCCCGGTCGGTATTTTTATCTACTTTGACCCCGTTTACTTCAGTCAGCACATCCCCTGCTTTAATGTCTACTCCTTTGTGTTTGCCATTGCTCCTTTCTACTACGCGGACAACTTTATAAGGGTCTTCGTCAGAGAAAATGATCCCTGTTTCATTGGTCACATAGTTCAGGCTCTTGCGCTCTTCAGCACCGGAACTGTTGAAACCCATGTGGGAGGAATTGAGTTCGCCCAACAGGTCGTTCAGCAATACCCTAAGGTCCGAGCGGTTGTTCACATAAGGCAAATAGGCCGCATAACGCTGCTGCATTTTCATCCAGTCCACACCATGAAAAGCTTCATCGTAAAAGTTTTCCTCTAGTCCGGCCCAGGTCTCGTAAAACATCTGGTTGAACTCTCCGCTCAGGTTGCGGCTGAATTTAAAGTTCATATTTAAAGCATCCAGCCGGTTGCCATCAATGTTGTATTTGTTGATCACGCCCCTGGACAAGGCATAAAAACGATCGCCCGATTGTACAAAGGCACAGTCCCCGTCCGTTACCTTTTCTGTTTTGTTGAACTCAAAAGGCTCGATCACCGTACGGTAAACGGCTTGTGAACCGCCTTCATGGTTGGAATAGAAATAAACAAAAGTTTTCTCGCCCCTTGCGAAAACATCCAATCCATACTGGGTTCCGAAGCCGGGGCTGATCTGGTCGATCCGGTCCATCAGGTTCTCCATCTTGATGGTGATGACATTGGCCGGTTTCACTGGTTTCAGGTCTTTTTTTACACTGTCCTTTTTCGGAAGGTTAACCACCCCACCTTTTGCAGGCTTGGCCGGTTCTGTTTTCTTCACTTCTTTTTCTACTGGTTTTTCCTCCTTTTTCTCAGGGGCGAACAGCTCGTCAAACTTATCACTTCTATAAGGTTCATCGTATTCATCCAGTGCCAGCCGGTACACATGTCCGTCCTGCATCCCGAATGGGTACGAAGGTTTGGTGCGCATGCTGGTGAAAAATATATATTTACCATCGGGCGACCAGTACGGCGATGCTTCTGTAACACCAGTATTGGTCAGGTTTAGTGTTTTATTGTCCTTAATGTGGTGTACAAAGACATCCTGCTCAAAATTCCGGTAGGCCGTAAACAGTACGTATTCACCATTTGGTGAAAAAGTGGGTGAAGAATTTTGGAAGGCCCAGATCTCATCCTTTACAATGGTCTTGCTTTCCAGCGATTTCAAATCCAGCAACCTGACCTCTCCCCTGCCGCTCAGGTACACAGCCTGGGTTTTTTCTTTATTGAAGGTGATGTCCCTGTTGTTCGCTTTGTCGGTAGTCAGTTGTTTCAGTTCTCCCTTACCATCTGCGCCAATGGTAAACCAGTGCTGGTAGCCCTTAGCAGTCTGGTTGAACAATAAGGTACGGTTGTCCGCCATCCATTTTACTTCCAGTGCACGTTCGGCAAAAGCACCGTCCTTATTTTCTCGTTCAATCTTCCTGATGAACTTTCCCTCAGCATCGCTCACAAACAATTCACCGCGTGAAATGAAGGCCAGCTTCTTTCCGTCGGGCGACAAATCAAATGCGGAAACCGAACCTCTGACGTCAAATTCCTGCTGCTTGTCCAACACGTTATTGCGCGAGATCGTGATCTTGATCTGAGTCGATTTCTTACCTGCTACATCATATAGATATAATTGATAATCTTTCTCAAATACGATAACATTTCCTGATGCGGCAACAAAAGGGCGCTTGATTGATGAATCAAAGCTGGTCAGTTTCGTTTTTTTGCCTCCGTTAAATGTATACAGGTTGTACTCTTCATTGCTTTCATCGGACACAAAATAGATTTTACCGTTCTTGTCCACACTTGCCCAGAAGTCTTTTCCCTTATAATCGGTGTATTGTTTATAGGCTTTCGTCTTCGGATTGTACGATTGTATATCCGGGTTGTACGCTCCTTTATAACGCTTCCGGTTTGCAAAGTTTTTGCTCTCCCAGGTATCGTTAAAGAACAGTTCCCCATTGGGCGCTTCGACCACATTGTGGACGGTATTGAAGTAATTGCCAAATAAGCGACTGGCCGTTCCGCCCGCTGCATTTACTTTGTAGGCAGAGTACATGTTGTACCTGCCAGAGGTAAAGTAAATGGATTTGGAATCCCAGCTCCAGCTGTCCACTTCATCGGCAGCGTCATTGAAAGTCAGTTGTTTTACCTCGCCTCCGCCGACCGGCATCACATAGACATCATAATTACCAAACTGGTCGGACGAAAAGGCCAGCCACTTTCCCTCCGGGGAAATCCTCGGACTGATTTCATTGCCCTGCATGGCCGTAATCCGGCTCGCCTCTCCGCCTGCGGCGGATACTTTCCAGAGATCGCCCTCATAACTAAACACCACAGTCTGGCCATTTGGGCTCAGCGCGGGATAGGCCGTAAAGCGGGTGTCGGATTGCGCCATAACGGGCGATGAAGCTAAAAATAAGGTGGTACAGGCGATCATTGCAGACCATACCCTGTCCTTTGCTAACTTAGTAATCAGTATTTTCATGTAAAACGGAAAGATTTCTTGGTAAGAACTACCAAATATATGTAATTTTCTATCCTTTTTTTCGTCTGTAGTACGTTGATGTCAAGCACTTGTTGCAACAATGCAGAAAGAAGCAGCTCAGCCAATTTCCTGTTGGGAATTTGACACAGAGGTCAGTAATTTTTTTTAAGTTTGGTCAGTTTGAAAGTAGTACACTTAAATACATACGAAGGAAACGGGGGAGCAGGACGTGCCTGTCTCAGGCTCAGTGATGCCTTAAATGCGAGCGGAGCAGAGTCAAAAGTCATGGTCTATTTTCAGTTCAAAAAGAGCACAAAGACCGGTACCTTCAGTAAGAGCAGATTACAAAGGGCAAAGGCGGTATTCAACATCCTGTCCGAACGCTATCTGTCGAAAACAGCCACCAAAGCACTCAAGACACCTTTTTCCTTACAATGGTTCGGCAGTTCCATTGTTGACCACCCTGAACTTCAGGATGCCGACATCATCCACCTGCACTGGATCAACCATGGGTTTTTATCACCCAAATTCCTCGCTGAACTCGACGAACTGGAGAAACCGATTGTCTGGACTTTTCACGACAGCAATGCTTTTACCGGCGGCTGTCACGTGCGTTATTCCTGCGAAAATTATTTCAAGGAATGCGGCTTCTGTCCCCTGCTCAAAATGAGCGGCAAAAACGATTTCTCCCACCAGACCTGGAAGCGCAAGAAAAAGGCCTACTCTGAACTGAACTGCCACATCATCGCGCCAAGCAACTGGATGGCGGGTTCGATTAAACTCAGCAGTCTCATGGGCTTTCGTGAGGTTACGGTCATTCCCAATACCATCGAGACCAATGTGTTCAAACCCTATGTAAAAACCGAAGCACGCAAGATCCTGAAGATAGATCCCGATAAGTTTGTCCTGCTGAGCGGCTTTATGCCTTCCAAAAACGACAAACACAAAGGGACCTCCTATCTGATCGATGCGCTGAACGACCTGGCCACACGGCCCGGAATTGATAAGGATAGAATTGAACTGGTCATCTTTGGTAACAAGGAAGGAATGGAAATGCCTGTTTTCCCGTTTAAAACTACCCTGCTGGGCACGGTGAATAATGACGAACACCTCGCCAAATGTTACTCCGCAGCGGATGCATTCATCACACCCTCACTGGAAGACAACCTACCCAATACGGTCATGGAAAGCCTCGCCTGCGCCACACCGGTAGTTGCTTTCCATACAGGCGGCATTCCGGACATGGTGCGTCATCTTGAAAATGGTTATTTAGCTGAATATGAATCTTCGGAAGACCTGGCCACTGGAATGGAATGGCTCTACCATGAGGACAACGGCCCCGATATCCAGAAAGAAGCGCGGCGTACCATATTAACTCAATTTTCAGAAGCCGTTATTGCCGAAAAACACTTATTATTGTACCAGACCCTATTGGATCTACAACCAAAATAAACCAGCCAAACAGAACACCATCTAGATCTTCACCTCAAATGCAGCCAAAGCTAAGTGTCATCACCATCGTTTATAACAATGTAAGGGATATCGAGCGCAGCATGCTTTCTGTGCTCAACCAGACCTATCCGCACATCGAGTACATCGTGGTGGACGGGGCTTCGAACGATGGCACAAAAGCGCTGATTGAAAAATTCAAAGACCGTCTGGCACATTTCGTTTCAGAACGCGATCAGGGCATTTATGATGCGATGAACAAAGGTCTGGCACTGGCAACGGGAGATTATGTACTGTTTATGAACTCCGGAGATGAGATTTATGCGCCGGAGACAGTGACTGATGTTTTCGAAAGTGGTGTAGGGGCTGACATCTATTACGGGGAAACTGAAATGTACAATGACCAGTGGCAAAGCCTCGGGCAGCGCCGGCATTGCGCCCCAGAGGTGTTCAACTGGAAAAGCTTCCGTTACGGCATGAGTGTCAGTCACCAGGCCATCTACATCAAACGCAGCCTGGCACAACCCTATGATCTTCAGTACAAATACAGCTCCGATATCGACTGGATCATTAAAGCCACAAAAAACGCATCCAGTATCGTAAACACGCACATGTATGTGGCCAAATACCTGGTTGGCGGTATTTCCAAAAAGAAGCACCTCGCCAGCCTGAAAGAGCGTTTTCGTATTTTTACGAAGTACTACGGACTCATTCCAAACCTGATCAACCACATTTTTATAGCGGCCAACCTGATCGGCTATGCCTTGCGTCATGGCCGCAGCAACGACTGACCCAGCCAAATAATAAAAAATCCCAAACACAAAAAAGGCCCCGGTGCATGACACATCGGGGCCTTCATATTATTTTAATTCCTAGCTCTGGAATTTTTTAGAATTGATCTTACGCTCGTTCTCGTTCAGATAAATCTTCCGCAAACGCATGCTCAGCGGTGTTACCTCGATGTACTCATCAGCCTGGATGTACTCCATTGCCTCTTCCAAAGAGAATTTAATTGCCGGTGCAATCCGTGTGTTGTCATCCGTACCAGAAGCACGCATGTTGGTCAAAGCTTTACCTTTTACAATGTTGATCACCAAGTCATTGTCACGAATGTGCTCGCCCAGGATCTGACCTTCGTAGATATCCACTCCCGGATCCACAAAGAACCGGCCCCTGTCCTGCAATTTATCGATCGAATAAGCAGTGGTATTTCCTTTATCCATAGAAACCAATACACCATTGGAACGACCAGGAATTGTACCTTTCCAAGGCTCGTAAGCTTTGAAACGGTGTGCCATGATGGCTTCACCAGCAGTCGCTGTCAATACGTTGTTTCTCAAACCAATGATACCACGTGCAGGAATTTCAAACTCCAAATGCTGCAGGTCACCTTTTGGCTCCATAACCAACAAATCACCTTTACGTTGCGTTACCAGTTCAATTACTTTACCAGCAACCTCACCCGGTACGTCAACGATCAAAGTTTCCATCGGCTCACATTTCTGTCCGTCGATTTCTTTGATGATTACCTGTGGCTGACCAACCTGGATCTCGTATCCCTCGCGACGCATCGTCTCGATCAATACCGATAAATGGAGGATACCCCTTCCGTATACCAGATAAGAATCAGGAGATTCCGTCTCAACCACTTTAAGGGCAAGATTTTTCTCCATTTCTTTATACAAACGCTCTCTCAAACGCTGAGAAGTAACGAATTTACCTTCTTTACCAAAGAACGGTGAGTTGTTGATCGTGAATAACATGTTCATGGTCGGCTCATCAATTTTGATAACCGGCAATTGCTCCGGAGCGTCAAAATCTGCAATGGTATCACCAATGTCAAAACCATCAATACCTACAACTGCGCAGATGTCACCAGATTTTACTTCAGTCGTACGAATTTTACCCAGTCCTTCGAAAGTGTACAATTCTTTAACCCTTGATTTGACCATTTTACCATCACGTTTGATCAAAGTAACCGGCTGGTTTTCTTTAATCGCACCGCGGTGTACACGACCAATTGCGATACGGCCTACAAAAGATGAATAATCTAATGAAGTAATCTGCATTTGCAAAGTACCATCATTGGTCGGCGCAGGTGGAATGTTGGCAACAACCGCATCCAGCAAAGCAAAGATATCGGTAGTCGGCACTTTCCAGTCCGTGCTCATCCATCCTTGTTTGGATGAACCGTAGATCACAGGGAAATCCAACTGGTCTTCAGTTGCTTCAAGGTTGAAGAACAATTCAAAGATCTGCTCATATACCTCTTCAGGACGGCAGTTTTCTTTGTCCACTTTGTTGACAACAACGATTGGTTTCAAACCTAAAGCCAACGCTTTTTGCGTTACGAAACGCGTTTGAGGCATCGCACCTTCAAAAGCATCGCAAAGCAACAATACACCGTCAGCCATTTTCAATACCCGCTCTACCTCACCACCGAAATCGGCGTGACCAGGAGTATCAATAATGTTAATTTTTACATCTTTATATTGTACTGAAACGTTTTTTGAAACGATAGTGATTCCACGCTCACGTTCCAGGTCATTGTTATCCAATATTAACTCACCTGTTTGTTCATTATCCCTGAAGATAGAACATGAGTGTAAGATCTTGTCAACCAGTGTGGTTTTGCCGTGGTCAACGTGTGCTATAATAGCTATGTTTCTTATTTTTTGCATAAAATGCGTGTAAATTTTGGCGCAAAGATAAGGTTTAATTTTTATAAATCAAGCGATTAGCTTAAAGCAAATGACTAACGGTACATAGCCCGTTCTAAATCAACCCACGTTCAACCCACCTTCCACCCAGGGCTAACCCACCTTTTGACTAGAAAAAAGGTGGGTTAATCATTTGTAGACTATTTGTGTGCAGCGGGCCCACATGTACTGAGCTGGCTTTCGTATATTTGCAAACTAACTTAATATAAACAAATGGGAAAACTAGATGGTAAGCACCTCACCGGGCTTATAGGGGGCGTAGTGATCAGGCGCGGCAAAAATGGCCCGATCTTGTCAAGCAGGCCGGCAACTAAACGACGTACGAAGGCCGAAAAACAATCTGCAACTATTTTTGGCAAAGCCAGCAGATTGTCAAAAAGAATCAGAGATGACCTGGCCGCAATTTATGGCGACTTTAAAGACGGCGGGATGGTCAACCGCCTTGTGACGCTAAACCGGCAGGTGCTGGAGCATTGCTTTGATTCGGATACGCAGACTTTCGAATTCGAGCAAGACAGCTTCAGCCGCATTACTGGTTTTGAATTCAACAATAAATCAGCCTTGATCAATTACCTGTGGGTAAGCCCCACAGTGGTGCTGAATGATGGCCAGCTGACCATTAACCTGCCGGAAATCAACATTTCAGAACAGCTGGTCTTTGTAGGAAACACCAATGCCTGCCGGATCAATATTGCCATTGCCATGCTGCTGCTGAGTGCAGGATACCAGCGCGATACGATTCACATCGAACTGGAAATTGATGCCTCACAGCTGACGTTTCCGGCACAGGATTGGTCCTTTGCCATGCCAGAAGGTTGTCTGTGTGTGGTAGGGGCCGGACTGCAGTTTTACACAATCCAGGGTCAATACCGGAACAGTTATGGCAATCCGCCCTTTGCACCAGCTGCAATATGCGGTGCAGTATACCGTCCAGGCACCTATGACGAGCCGGTAGATTACAGAGACTGGCAGGCTATGGGTTTATCCCTTCCGACTGAAAGCCCAGCATAGAAAAGCAGGCAATACCGAAGCCCAGGTGGGCAAGTCATGCTTGCCCCCTACTTTTTCATAGTAGAACAGATCATCCGGTCGACGGTATCCTTTTTTAAGAAGTTCCTTGATGATGTCTATGGTATCGTCAATGGAATCAATGATGAAGTTTTTGTTGCGGTCAGACGCCTCATCCTCAGTTCCTGTCATGAGCCAGAAGCGGAGCTCTGGTTTGTCTTTCGTGTTCCTGATGCGTTCGTGCATGATGCGGTCATTGTCCGTATAGCCATCTTTCAGGTCTTTTTTCCGCCACCAAAAGGACGCAGAAAAGACACCAACGGTGTCAAAATACTGGTCATTGTTCCATGCAATGTCAAAAGCACTTAATCCACCCAGTGAAAAACCGGCAAAAGCACGACGGCCATTGATTGCTGCACCGATTGTCTTTTCCACGAAAGGAAGGAGTTCCTGGATGATAAAATCCGTATAAGCCTGGGCTTTGCCGCCCCGCCCGCCGAAATCGGGTATGCCTGCCACACCATATTCATCCAGACGAGAAGAGGAGGCCTTGATGGCAACTGCAACCAGTGGGGCGATTTTATGACTTTTATAAAGCTGGGTCATGGCCTGTTGCAGGTTCAAAGCATCGGCATCCTGTCCGTCATTGAGGAGTAACAAGTTCAGCTGCTCGTTGCCCATCAGGTCATCCGGAAGGAAGATTTCAAACTCTACCGCCCTTTTCAGGTGGACAGACTTCAGCTGGTGTAGATTTCTGTTGATTTCCGGCATATGAGATGCAAAGTTACCATTCTAAGCTTTTATTTCTTATATTAAAGCACCTAAATCAGCCGCCATGAAAGAAGAATACAAAAAATGGTACAGCCACAACATCAGCCGTGATTTTGAAATGCTGGTCTACGGACACAGCGGCATTCCGGTCCTGATTTTTCCGACCAGTATGGGCAGGTACTATGAAAACAAGGATTTCAAAATGATTGAATCCATACAGTGGTTTATCGATGAAGGGAGGATCAAAGTGTATTGTGTGGACAGCATAGATGCCCAGAGCTGGTATAATAAAAGCATTCATCCGGCCGACCGCGTGCGAACACATATGGCTTATGATAAACTGATCCTCGAAGAGGTCTGCGGTATGGCCAGGCAGGAGACGGGCCATAGCAAAGTAGTGGTAGCAGGCAGCAGTTTCGGGGGTTACCATGCGGTAAATTTTGCTTTCAGGCATCCCTGGCTGGTAAGCCATGTGATGAGCATGAGCGGGGCCTTTGACATGCGGGGTCAGTTGGACGGCTTCTTTAATGACGATGCCTATTTTAACAATCCGGTAGATTTTATCACGCACGACAGCAATCCTGAGCTCTGGAAAATGCGCATCATCCTGGGCACGTCTGACCGGGACATCTGCAGGGCGGACAATGAGCGGCTTTCGGCTATATTGGGCCATAAAGGCATTCCGCACTGGCTGGACATCCGGCACAATGCCGATCATGACTGGCCCATTTGGCGACAGATGCTGCCGCATTATTTGTCGGAACTTTAATCTTGCCGGACGAACCTGCATAATAATCAGAACATTACGAAGTACACCTGTGTTTAACCAACATGTGGTCTTTGACTAACCTAAATAAAATATTGAGTAGATATGAAAAAAATTGGAATTCTGTTTGGCCGGGAAAGGTCTTTTCCCGAGGCTTTCGTAAAGCGGGTAAATGAACTGGGCGGTGGAGAAATCACGGCCGAAGCGGTCAGCATCGACAAAATATTCCAGGCTGAAGCGTTGGATTATGCTGTGATCATTGACCGGATCTCCCAGGATGTTCCCTTTTATCGCGCAGCATTGAAAAATGCAGCCATCACAGGAACTGCGGTGATCAACAACCCATTTTGGTGGAGTGCCGATGAAAAGTTTTTCAACAATGCACTGGCGGTGAAAATGGGCATCCCGGTGCCCAAAACGGCCTTGATTCCCTCCTATGAAAAACCCGATGATACCTCTGATGAATCGTTTAGCAACCTGGCCTTTCCGATGGACTGGGAGTCGATCTTCAACTATACCGGATTCCCGGCCTATATGAAACCATTTGATGGCGGAGGCTGGAAAGAGGTCTACAAACTGCATGACCGGGAGGATTTTTTTGACAAGCACAGTCAGACGCGGCAAACGGTAATGATGCTGCAGGAGGAGATCGTTTTTGACGAATATTTCAGGTGTTACTGCATTGGCGGAAAGTACGTGAAGATCATGCAATATGAGCCTAGGAATCCATTTCACCTGCGGTACCAGGTAGATGCACCTCCCTCAAGCGATGCGCTGCTGGCTACAATACACGATTATGTGTTGCGCCTGAACCAATATTTAGGTTACGATTTCAACACGGTAGAATTTGCCGTGCGCGACGGCATTCCGTATGCGATAGATTTTTGTAACCCTGCCCCGGATGCGGAAGTAACGAGTGTGGGACAGGAGAATTTTGATTGGGTGGTTGAGCATTCGGCATTGTATGCCATTGAAAGGGCCAGGACACAGGTAGCGGGACAAGACAACCTAACCTGGGGCGAATATGTGAAGGCTTCAGCTGCTGGAAGGGCATTAATTGGTGGCGGTGGAAACGGCGACAGTTTTGTAGCAGGTAAAAAATCGGCAGCGGTTAGCAGCGCGAAGAAAGCGGCTGTAAAAGTGCCCAAATCGGTCAAGGCAGATGCGGTGAGCCTGATGAGTGCAGAAAACGCACCTGCTGTGCCACCGTTAAAAGTCAAAAAGAGCGCCGCTAAGAAATAAAAAGCTTCCGCATATAAACCAAATATAACGATGAAGAACGAATTTACGCTGGGTGTAGAAGAGGAATACATGGTAATCGATCCTGTGACCCGTGAACTGACTTCGCACGACCAGAAAATTGTGGAGGCTGCACAAAAGATCCACAAAGACCAGGTCAAGGCCGAGATGCACCAGGCTGTGGTAGAGGTGGGCACAGGCATCTGCAAAAACACCGATCAGGCCAGGGCCGAGATCTCCCAGTTGCGCTATACGGTATCGCAACTGGCTGGCGAACAGGGCCTCAGGATCGGGGCTTCCGGTACGCATCCCTTTTCCCACTGGGAGAAGCAGCTGATTACGGAACATCCGCGGTACAGCGAAATTGTAAACGAACTGCAGGAGGCCGCACGCTCCAACCTGATCTTTGGCCTCCATGTACACGTCGGCTTTCAGTCGCGCGAACTGGCCATACACATTGCCAACCAAGTGCGTTATTTTTTGCCGCATGTGTTTGCCTTATCCACCAACTCCCCTTTCTGGGAGAGCAGGAACACGGGCTATAAGTCATTCCGTACAAAAATATTTGATAAGTTTCCGAGAACGGGAATTCCGGATATCTTCAACAGCATTGAGGATTATGACAACTATGTCAAACTGCTGATCAAGACCAACAGCATCGACAATGCGAAGAAGATCTGGTGGGATATCCGGGTGCACCCCTTCTTTGAAACGATAGAGTTCAGGATCTGCGACTGTCCGATGCTGATCGATGAAACGATGGCTTTTGTGGCGTTGTTTCAGTGCCTCTGTGCAAAATTGTACAAACTGAGGCTGCAGAATTTGACCTTCATCAGTTACTCCCGCGCCCTGATCAATGAGAACAAATGGCGCGCGGCCAGGTACGGCATCGATGGCAATCTGATCGATTTTGGTAAGGAGACGGAGGTGAACTGCAGGAACCTGATTTTGGAACTGCTGGACTTCATTGATGATGTGGTGGATGATCTGGGTTGCAGGAACGAGATCAACTATGTGCTGAAAATTATGGAAAATGGCACAGGTGCCGACAGGCAATTGGCTGTTTACGAACAAAATGGTAACTTTGAAGCCGTGGTGGATTACATCACCACACAAACTTTAATAGGGGCTAAATAGGTGAATAGTTTTGAGATGAATAAGATTAGGGTGGCAGTGATTGATATGAATAAGGGGATAGCCAACCAGGGGATGCGTGGGATACAGGAAATCTTATTGCGTTATCAGGAGGATACGGGCATTGCCCTTTCTTTTGACATTTTCGATCTGAGGCTAAAAGGCGATTGTCCAGGCCTGGATTATGACATGTACATTTCGAGCGGTGGGCCCGGAAGTCCTTATGACGGCGAGGGACAGCAATGGGAACAGGATTTTTTTGACTTGCTGGACAATATTGTAGCGCACAACAAATCATCGGAATTAAAAAAGCATGTGTTTTTGATCTGTCATTCCTTTCAACTGGGCTGCAGGAAATTTAATGTGGGCAATGTGATCCGGAGGCGCTCTACTGCATTTGGGATCTTCCCGGTGACACAGACTGCCGAGGGCATTGTTGACGGGATATTTAACGGCCTGGTCAATCCATTTTATACGGTGGATAGCCGGGACTGGCAGGTGGTGAACCCGCAGGACGTGTTTTTCTCGAGTCCGACAGCCAAAGTGCTTGCGCTGGAAAAAGAGCGCCCGCATGTGGACCTGGAGCGCTGCGTGATGGCCGTGAGGTTTACACCGGAAATTGTCGGCACCCAGTTTCACCCCGAAGCAGATCCGGCAGGCATGAAGATGTATTTGATGCAGGATGACAAGAGGAAAGTAATTGTGGACAACCACGGTGAACAAAAATATGAGGACATGCTGCGCAGTCTGGATGATCCGGCTAAGCTGGCGCATACGCAACGAATGATCTTACCCAATTTTTTAAACGAGGCTTTAAATGCCTTACAAGAAGCATAGCTTATGATCAGGAAATTCCGCGAAGCGTTTAACCAATCTTTCACAGCGGTACTATACCGGGATTTTCAGGAGAATTTGGCAAAGGGTTTTACAGAAATCCCATTTCGTGTGGCAGAGACACCGGTGTTTATCCCTGCCGGGCTGCAAAAGAAACTGATCGATGCAGGTGAAGAGATCATTCAGCTGATCAAACGACCGGATTTTAAAGAGCTGACGAATAACTCGATTCCTCCGGAATGGAAGGTAGCCGGAGATGAAGGACATCCGCATTTTCTGACATTTGACTTTGGAATCTGCAGGGATGGTTTGGGTGAACTGGAGCCTAAGCTGATAGAAATGCAGGGCTTCCCTTCGTTATACGGGTTTCAGGCTCATCTTGCTGCCCATTATCGGCAATCTTACGGGCTGCCCGATACACTCAGCCCCTATTTCCATGGCTTTGATGAGGATTCTTATCTCGAGTTATTAAAGAAGGTCATTCTGGGAGATCATGCCCCACATGAAGTGGCGCTGATGGACATGGATGCGCCGAACCAAAAGACGGCCATTGATTTTATGGTGACCCAAAAGTACCTGGGCATCCAGATCCTGAGTCTGACGGATATTTTTAAAGAAGGTTCTTTTTTATATTACCGTACTGCGGACGGAGAAAAAGTGCGGTTAAAACGCATCTACAACCGGTTGATCTTTGATGAGATCACGACTGAAAAAGACGTCTTGTTTGCGAAAGGATTTGATCCGCGGGAAAAACTGGACGTCGAATGGGTAACGCATCCGAACTGGTTTTACAGGATCAGTAAGTATACCATGCCTTTTTTGCACAGCCGCTTTGTACCTGAAACGCATTTCCTGAACCAGTTGAAGTCTATCCCTACCGACTTACAACATTATGTTCTAAAGCCTTTGTTCTCTTTTGCGGGCATGGGGGTAGTCATTGATGTGACGCCCGCCGATATCTATGCAGTAAAAGACCCGGAAAACTGGATCCTGCAGCGCAAGGTGGAGTACGCCCCTGCCGTGCATTCGCCGCATGGTGGTGTCAAAGCCGAGATCAGGCTCATGTACCTCTGGCCAGATGGCGGAGAGCCGCAATTGTGCATTAACCTGGCCCGATTAAGCAGGGGAAAGATGATCGGTGTGCGGTACAACCAGGATTTTGACTGGGTGGGCGGCACGGTTGGCCTCATGGAGCATTAATTCATGGAGCATTAGTTCGGCGCACGCTGAATATTACACTACACAGACCTGCTTTATCACCGCGCTTGTTATTTTTGTAATTATGGACATTCAAACGCTATTGGTCGTTCTTCTCTTCCTGGCGGCCTTATTTTACATAGGGCGGATGATTTACCGTCAGGTATCGCCTAAGAGCAAGGGTTGTGGGTCTAACTGCAAATGCGGTGTAGATTTTTCTACTGTTAACCCTGAAAAGAAATAGCTTTTCTTTATAACCGCCATGCTCGAGCTCTTCAAACAATACCTGCAAAAAAAAGTAGCCATCACAGATGAGCAGTTTGCGCTGATTTCTGATAAACTGAAAATAAAGACATTCGAAAAGAACGAGATGATTTTGATGAAGGGAGAAGTTTCCTCGCACGTCTATTTCGTATTGGATGGCCTGCTGCGCAGTTACTCGATAGACAGCAAGGGCAAGACCCACATCATTCAGTTCGCCCCCGAACAATGGTGGCTTTCGGAGCGCAACGGCATTTTATTTAACGCAGAATCGGAGTTTTTCCTCGATGCTATCGAGACGACAAAGGCGGTAGTGCTGCCGAAGGATTTCATTACAGAATCTGCGAAAATAGTACCCTGCATGTATGAGTTGAACGCCTCGATGCTCAACAATGCCATCCGTTTTATGCAGAAAAGGATCAACATGCTGCTCAGTGCAACGGCCGAGGAGCGCTACCTGGATTTCATCAAACTCTATCCAAACCTGACGCTGCGCGTGCCGCAGTGGATGATTGCCTCTTACCTGGGAATCACGCCAGAATCGCTGAGCCGTGTGCGTAAGGATCTGGCACATAAGCATTTTAAAGCCTGACATTTTTCTTATCATAGGTCAATGCCGGTGCAGCAATGCCGCCGTAATTTTGTGGTGTAATCAAAAAGATAAACACTAAAAAAACAATATTATGGCAACTACACAATGGGCATTAGACCCAACACACAGCGAACTTCAATTTAAAGTAAAACATTTAATGATCACTACCGTGACTGGGTCGCTGAACATTTTCAGTGCTTCGGTAACTTCTGAAGGTGATGATTTTGAGAACGGACAGATTTCTTTTGAGGCAGAGACCGGTTCGATCGATACAGGAAATAAAGACAGGGACAACCACCTGACCAGCGGTGATTTCTTTGACGCAGCACAATTTCCGGCCATTACTTTTACTTCTACATCCTTTACCAAAGATGGTAGCGATTATGAACTGAAAGGTGACCTGACCATTAAAGGTGTAACCAAACCGGTAAAATTGAATGCAGAGTTTGGCGGTATTGCTACCGATCCGTGGGGAAATACGAAAGCTGGTTTCACTTTGAGCGGTAAAATCAACAGGACTGATTTCGGACTGAGCTGGAACGCAGCATTGGAAACAGGTGGGGTAATGGTGAGTGAAGAAGTGAAAATCGCAGCTGAACTGCAGTTTGTGAAACAAGCTTAGTAAGCGATTGATAGCATCCATTCACACAAAAAAGGAGGACAAATGGAAGCAACAACAAAAACCGTGTCGGCCGTATTGAACGCGCCGGCACCTCATATGGTCGGCGATGGTTTTAGGGTACATAATTTTTTTCCAAATGGATATAAAGTTAAAATGAGCCCTTTCTTTTTGCTGGACTACAATGCAAAAACTGAATTTTCTGCGCGTAAGGAGCCGAGAGGTGTTGACGTACATCCGCACAGGGGATTTGAGACGGTGACGATTGCCTATCATGGGGCGGTTGCCCATCATGACAGCGCCGGAAACACAGGTGTGATTTATCCGGGCGATGTGCAGTGGATGACTGCAGCGAGCGGGATCCTGCACAAGGAGTACCATGAGCAGGAGTTTAGCCTGAAGGGCGGGACTTTTCAGATGGTGCAACTTTGGGTGAACCTGCCTGCAAAGGATAAAATGAGTAAACCGAAATATCAGGGCTTGAAACATGCCGATATTTCGACTTATGAACTGCCTGAAGGCGGCGGTTCGGTTGAGGTCATCGCCGGGGAATACCTGGGCGTCCGGGGTGCGGCCAGTACGTTTACGCCGATGCATGTTTACAATGCGAGACTAAACAAGGGAGCTAAGGCGGGTTTTGATTTCCCTTTTAGTTACAATACAGGTTTTGTCGTGATTGAAGGCAGTGTGAAGGTGAATGGTGCGGAGGTAGCCGTAGCGGATCAGTTCGTCCATTTTAACCACGATGGGTCTGGTATTGAGGTAGAGGCGCTTGAGAATAGTTTGCTCCTGGTATTGAGCGGGGAACCGATCAATGAACCGATTGCACAGTATGGGCCTTTTCTGATGAACAGACCGGAAGAAATCCAGCAGGCGCTGAGTGATTATAACCAGGGGAAGTTTGGGTATCTTGAGTAATTGCGCCTTCTGTTTTTCAGAAAAATTACCGTTCTCTTCGAAGGCTGCGCCAGCTAAGTTCCCTGCGGTCACAAACCTGACAATGCCTTCTCTGAGAAGGTAATTTTTCTGACCACAGGGAGGTTAGGGTGGTTTGCTCAGCTTGAGCGGGAAGAAGTTGCGGTTATAGGGCTTGTCTGGATTTTCTAGGTAAGCCTTTTTTGCTTCTCTAAAGCCGGTCTTTGAAGAGAACGGTTACTTCATTTCTTTCCCCCTTCTAAAGCGATGCGGTATATTCTGATTCAAAGTTTTGCGACCGGGAAAAATTACCTTTTCAGAGAAGACATCAGGCCTCTGCGCGAAGCGCCTGAGAACGGCAATTCATTTCTTTTCCCCTTCCAAAGCGATGCGGTATATTCTGATTCAAAGTTTTGCGCCCAGGAAAATTACCTTCTCAGAGAAGACATCAGGGCTCTGCGCGAAGCGCCTGAGAACGTAGTCTTCGAAGAGAACGGTAATTTTATTTCATTATCCTTTCCAAAGCGATGCGGTATATTCTGATTCAAAGCTTTGCGCCCAGGAAAAATTACCTTTTCAGAGAAGACATCAGGACTCTGCGCGAAGCGCCTGAGAACGGCAATTCATTTCTTTTCCCCTTCCAAAGCGATGCGGTATATTCTGATTCAAAGTTTTGCGCCCAGGAAAATTACCTTCTCAGAGAAGACATCAGGGCTCTGCGCGAAGCGCCTGAGAACGTAGTCTTCGAAGAGAACGGTAATTTTATTTCATTATCCTTTCCAAAGCGATGCGGTATATTCTGATTCAAAGCTTTGCGCCCAGGAAAAATTACCTTTTCAGAGAAGACATCAGGACTCTGCGCGAAGCGCCTGAGAACGGCAATTCATTTCTTTTCCCCTTCCAAAGCGA
>JAZKCT010000005.1:134231-275133 GCA_040387995.1 Bacteroidota bacterium
AGTCTTCGAAGAGAACGGTAATTTTATTTCATTATCCTTTCCAAAGCGATGCGGTTATTCTGATTCAAAGCTTTGCGCCCAGGAAAATTACCTTCTCAGAGAAGACATCAGGGCTCTGCGCGAAGCGCCTGAGAACGTAGTCTTCGAAGAGAATGGCAATTTTTCCCTAAAAACCTTTTTGAATCAGGCAAACCGCATACGCGACCACCCCTTCTTCACGTCCGATAAACCCCATAAGCTCATTAGTCGTGGCCTTGATAGAAATATCTTCGGTAGATATGCCAATCGCTTCAGCAATATGTTGCTGCATAGCAGGGATATGCGGGTTGATTTTGGGAGCTTCAAGGCATAGCATGGCATCGATATTCCCAATTTCATATCCCTTTTCCGTTAAGAGCTTAACAGTTTCCCTAAGCAATACCAGGCTGCTGATGCCCTTCCAGCGGGGATCCGTATTTTTGAAATGAAAGCCGATGTCCCTAAGGTTGGCCGCGCCCAACAGGGCGTCGCAAATGGCGTGTAATAACACATCTGCATCAGAATGCCCGAAAGCGCCTTTGTGGTGATCGAGTGTAACGCCGCCTACTACAAACGGGTGATTGTCCTTCAATTGATGTACATCGAATCCGAAGCCAACTTTGATCTTCATGGGTATGGGTTTTACGAAAATAGTTTATTTGAAATCACCAAAGTTAAACAACAAGGTGAATCTTAAGGTATTGGCAAGCGGACTTTTTTGGGCATTGGCCATCAGATAAGAAAAATCAATATTGAACACGTTGTATTTCAGTCCGGCCCCTACCGTGAAATACCTTCTGTCTCCTTTGGATGGACTTTCATAGAAATAACCAGCCCGGAAGGCAAACTGCTGACTGTACCAGTATTCAATTCCGGCAGCTATGTTTACCTCCCTCAATTCCTCACTGAAACCGCCCGGGGCATCGCTGAAAGATCCGAAAATACCGGATGGAACGGAACGGTCAGGGTCCTTCCCTGCGGTAATCTTTCCGTTGACGTCGTAAATCGGCTGAGTAGGCACAAGCAGTTTGTTCAGGTCAAGTGCGAAAGTAAACTGGCTGTAATCATCGACCAGAAAGGTGGAAGCTGCCCCTATTTTAAAGTTGGCGGGAAGAAAATTCTTTCCCCCGCCACCACTGATATAGCTGATTTTTGTACCGATATTGGAGACATTAATCCCAGCAGAAACGATGGCGTCAGTTCCAAATAAAACGGTCGGTTTCTTATAAAAGGCAGAAATATCAACTGCCAGACCAGATCCCGCCTGGGTTTGTTGCCCGGCCACAAACTGACCGGAGGACAGGTTGGAATAGATGTACCTGAGGGCTGTTCCCAATGAAAAGGAATCGCCAAAACGCTTGGCATAGGTTACATCAAAAGCAAGTTCATTTGGACTATAAATACCAAGATCCTGCTGGTTGATGTCGACATACTGGATCTCGCCCAGCGAAAAAAAACGAAGCGAGCTTCCAAGCGTATTTTGATCGTCGATCTTATAAAAACCGCTCAGATAAGCGAGATTGATATCGGGCACCAGGCTCTTTAGCCATGGGCTGTAGGATGCCGCAAATCCATATGGCCGGTCTAAAAAAGCAAGTTTTGAGGGGTTAATGCTCATCGCATTTGCGTCCGGCAGAACTGCCACCCCGGCTTCTCCCATACTTCCGGCCCTTGCGTCGGGCGTGATCAGCAGGAAAGGGACAGCAGTGATGATGTTGTTGGATTCACTGCCGTTTGTCTGGGTTCCCTGCTGCACAACTTGCCCATAGAGCCTCGTAGCGCCACTGAAAACGCAAAAAAGGCTGGCAAGAAGATGGATCAGGGATTTTGAGCTCATTTATGTTTTTTGAGGTGAACTGCTAAGGGATGCAAGTTAGTATTGTGCCGATTAAATTCAAAGAAAACTAACATTTAGCAACAGGTTGCTCCTTGTCGGGTTTGGAAGAAAGGTACATGGTTTGTAGATCCTCTTACCAGGAATCAGGAATTTGTAACCAGCTTATTACATTATAAAAGTTTTTTTTGGAGCATAAGCGTTTTTTTGCGTAATTTTAACAGTTAGCGTAACTATGTGCATGAACCAATGAAAAAAACATACTTATATTCATTTGCTGCCCTTGTGGTTGTGGCCTCGCTGGTTTCCTGTAAGACAAAGTCTGCAAAATCAGAAAAAACGGGATTGGCCTATAACAAAAAAGAATACGGAGGATTTCAGGTAAACAATAAATACAGACGCGGTCCGGGCCCGGGACTAGTGGAAATTGAAGGTGGTGTTTTTGTGATGAGTGGCAGCGCAATCAATGTTCCCGGACAGGAGCTGAGCGACTATAACCATAAAAGAGAAACGACCGTTTCGTCTTTTTATATGGATGAAACTGAGGTGTCTAACACCAACTGGCTGGAATACCTGAACTGGATCAGAACCAATTATCCTGCTGATTACGAATATTATTACAATGAGTTGCCGGATACACTGGTTTGGCGCAGACCGCTTTCTTATAATGAGCCGTACGTAGACAATTACCTTAGGCATCCTGCTTATCAGGATTATCCCGTTGTGGGTGTAACCTGGGAGCAGGCAGATCGTTATTGCCAGTGGAGAACTGACCGTGTGAACGAACTGTTGCTGCGCGAAAAGGGTTACATGACTACTTTTAAAGACATGAACGGAACCACCAATGGTGCCGCTACTGCCGCAACCACCACCGCCAGACCGAAAGAGCCATTCAATACGGACGTTTACCTGAATGGTCAATATGACGACAAGGGTAAAAGAGCGATGAAAGACCTTAACCCATCGAAAACAGCCGCTCCGGGTGCCACCGCAGGTAAAGCTGGGGTTACCAGAAATGTGAGACTGGAAGATGGAATCTTAAAGCAGCCTTATCGTTTACCGACTGAGGCAGAATGGGAATACGCAGCCCTCGGACTGATTGGGAATACACAGTATGAAAATATTGCCGAAAATAAAATCTATCCCTGGAACGGACTGGGCCTTAGTTCAGCCAAGAAAAAGACAAGAGGTCTGATTCTGGCCAACTTCAAAAGGTCTAAGGGTGATTATATGGGTGTCGGCGGGTCTTTGAATGATAAGGGAGGCTTAACGGTAGCAGTGCGGTCCTATACGCCCAATGATTTCGGGCTATATAACATGGCAGGTAACGTAAATGAGTGGGTTGCGGATGTTTACCGCTCCAAAACCTTTGAAGCTGCAGACGCTTTTAATCCATATAGGGGTAACTTCTATCAGGATAAAAAAATGGCTGATGCAACTACAGGGAAAATTGAAAAGGACAAATACAATATGCCTGTTATGGTTGCAGCTGTATCTGCCAGGAAACAGACCTGGGCAGAGAAACAGGCAGCAGCCACTACGGTAGCTAATGATTCACTGAGCAAAAAGAATAGTTACGCTGATCAGCGGGGTTATCGTGATCCGGCAAATGAACTTTACGGAGAAACAACGTTAATTAACGACAAATCCAGAGTATATAAAGGCGGTTCCTGGGAAGACCAGGCGGTGTGGCTGAACCCTGCAACGCGCAGGTTCCTGCAGCAGGATGAGTCTACGGCGGATATTGGCTTTAGGTGTGCGATGACGATGCTGGGTGCATCTGAGATTCGATCGTCGGGCAAACCGCAGTTCAAGCCAAGACAACAAAGGGCATTCAAATCCCGGTAAAACTTAATAAAAAAGGACCTCGTTTTGAGGTCCTTTTTTATTAAGTTGTTTAGTTAGCTGAACTCTATTAGTATCTGGTTTTTTTCGACCTTATCTCCTTTTCCGATCAATATCCTTTTGATGGTTCCGTCAGCCGGTGACTTCAGGACATTCTCCATTTTCATGGCCTCTAGAATTAAGAGGCTGTCCCCTTTTTTGACCTCTGCACCTTCTGCTACAAGTACATTAAGCACCAGTCCCGGCATCGGGGCCTTGACGTCCTTAATCTTATTGCCTTGAACACTATCCATTCCCAACTGCTTCAAAAGCGCATTGTATGGGTCCTCAAGCTGGACAGCATATATGTTCCCGTTGACTTTTACCTGGCAGCTGTTGTCTTCGTGACTGACTTCTATTACTTCTATATTGTATGACTTCTTATCATAAATTGCATGACTGTGATTTTGCGACAGCGTGCATATGTCTGGCTGGATCTCCTGGCCGCTTAGAAATACAAGGTCTTCTGTTAATTCAATCTCGAAATTGTGAACAGCATTGACTTTTACCTTCATACTTATTGGGTTAATGCATATTGAACTAGATTAGCGCCCATTCTCAGCGCATTCTGACGTCTTTCCTGAGTATCTTCCGGATAAGTCCCATAATCCTCCCAACCGTTGCCCAAATCGCATTCAAAAGTATAATAACAAACCATTCTTCCTTCCCAGATTAAAGCAAAGCCTTGCGGGCGCTTACCATCGTGTTCGTGGATCTTGGGAAGGCCTGCAGGAAACTTAAACTTTTGATTGTAGAGCGGGTGATCGGCTGGCAGTTCAACAAAATTGAGTTCTGGGAATACCTTCTTCATCTCTCTGCGTATAAACTTATCCAGACCGTAATTGTCATCAATATGAAGAAATCCTCCACCGATCAGATATTGGCGGAGATTGGCAGCTTCAGCATTGCTGAAAACCACGTTTCCGTGACCTGTGAGGTAAGCAAAAGGATAATTGAATAGATCAGGACTGCCAACTTCAGCTGTGGCTTCCTGGGGGGCTAAATTCGTTTTTAGATTTTTGTTACAAAAATCTATTAGATTGGGTAAGGCTGTTCTGTTCGCGTACCAATCGCCACCTCCATTGTATTTCAGTTTGGCCAACTTATAAGTAGGTACATAAAAACTGCATTGCAGCAAAATGATTGCAGTGCATAAAATAGTCCTAATTCTCATCGGTTCAAATAATTTACTTCAAAGCAGGCTGCCAGGGCAGCGGTTTCCGTTCGAAGGCGTGTGTTGCCTAAAGTTAGGGGCGCAAAGTTATGATCTAAAGCAAGCTTGATCTCTTGCGGTGTAAAATCACCCTCAGGCCCGATGAGTAGGGTATATTTTTGTTTTGGTACTGCCAATTGGCTGATGTATTGCTTTTCCTCATTTTCGATACAATGCGCGACCATTCGAATCGCATCACTATGATCTTGTTTTATAAAATCTTTGAAATCAGTCTGAGGCCGCAGTATTGGATGATATGCCTGTAGAGATTGTTTGACTGCGGAGGTAATGATCTTTTGAAGCCTGTCCTCCTTAACGGTTTTTCTTTCTGACCTGTCGCAGATCAGGGGTGTGATTTCCTCAATTCCTATTTCAGTCGCCTTTTCTAAAAACCATTCTATCCGGTCAATATTCTTTGTAGGTGCTACTGCGATATGGAGGTGGTGCTGCCGTTTCTGATCCTGATGAAATTCAACAACTTTAAGTTGCACATTCCGTTTCGACTCCCCAATAATTTGTGCTTTGTAGCGACCGCCTCTACCGTCTATCAGATACACAAGCGCACCGGCACCTAATCGCAAGACCTTGATGCAATGCTTGCTTTCCTCTTCATTTAACACATATTCATCAGAACTAATGTCAGGGGTATAAAAAACATGCATTGCTTTTAATTATTTAATGATTGTCAACCATATCGCCTTTATTGATCACCAGCTCTAATTTGATGGTCTCTATGTTTTGTTCTGTTTTCTTTAAAATGGTAAAGAGGTATCCGTAACATTCCTCATTGTCACCAACTTCAGGAATTCGCCCGAAAGCATGGGAAACAAGCCCACCCACCGTATCAAAATCTTCATCTTCCGGAAGATCGTGAGGAAGGTGTTCATTCACATCATAAACTGTGGCATATGCGTTAATGATAAATTCAGTATCTGAAACCTTTTCCACTGTAGGTTTTTCCTCATCATACTCGTCCTGGATTTCACCAACAATCTCTTCAACGATGTCCTCTAAAGTGACCATACCTGCGGTTCCTCCGAATTCATCCAGAACAATCGCTATCTGAATACGCTTTTGCTGGAGTTCGCTTAACAGGTCATTGATTTTTTTTGTCTCAGGAATAAAATAGGGCTTCCTGATAATTCCACTTAGTGACCAATCCTTATTATCCGCCAATAAAGGCAGGATGTCTTTAGCATGAACAATTCCGATAATCTTGTCTATGATATCATCATAGACTGGCATCCTTGAATAACCTTCTGCAATGATCGTTGCGATAACTTCATTTGTTGCCGTAGACAATTCTATACCTGAAATCTTGGTGCGGGGAACCATGATGTTCTTAACTACTCGTTCGTTAAAATCAAATACATTCTTGATTAGCTCATGCTCATTTGTATCCAGTGCACCGCTTTCTTTACCCTGATCAAGCAGGTATTGCAATTCTTCATTGCTGTGCAAAGATTCATGTCCACCAGCGGTATTGATGCCAAATGGCTTTAATATTACGGCAGCTAAACTGTTTAGGGTCCAAATAAATGGTTTGAAAACGATGTAGAAAATCTGAAGCGGTACGGAAACAAATAAAGTAGTCGCAACTGGTCGCTGGATAGCCAATGATTTAGGTGCGAGTTCACCAAATACAATATGCATTACAGTAATGACTGAAAACGCTACAATGGTCGATGCAGAATGAATAAAGGCATCACTCACATTCAAATGGAATCCTATAAAGAGATTCTGAAAGATGGTGTGCATCACATCTTCACCAACCCAACCGAGTCCTAGTGATGCAAGGGTAATACCAAGCTGTGTTGCCGCCAGATAGCCATCAAGGTTATGGACTATATTCTTAGCCATCTTACCTACCCTGCTACCTGATTTTGCTTTTATTTCTATCTGTGATGCCCTGACCTTTACAATAGCAAATTCTGCCGCAACAAAAAAACCATTGAGCAGAACAAGAAATAGCGCTAAAACTATGCGCCATCCAATAGATCCTGAATCAGGAACTTCAGGAACAACCAGCGCCATAATTGACGCTGGTAAATATCCGCTCACCGAAATGCAAATTGAGTTGAGGATCATTAAGAGTGGTTATGTCTAAACTTTTCATCATAAAGTTTGATACTTTCTTGTATCACCTTATGGGCGTAACGTACACCAAGCAAGTGCTCGATTGTTACTTTCTTTTCTTCAAGTGCTTTGTAGTCCTGAAAGAATTTTACGATTTCTTTCATTGTGTGCGGAGGCAGATCTGCCAGGTCATTGATATAATTTACGGACATGTCGTTTTTCGCAACTGCAATGATCTTATCATCCTGCTCACCATTATCCACCATGTGCATCACACCAATCACCTTGGCTTCTATCAGCGACAATGGGTAAACGTCTACTGAACACAAAACCAGAATGTCAAGCGGGTCATTGTCATCACAATAAGTCTGAGGAATAAACCCGTAATTTGCCGGGTACATCACAGATGAGAATAAGACGCGGTCTAACTTAATGAGGTTAGAATCTTTGTCGATTTCGTATTTCGCTTTTGATCCCTTAGGAATTTCTATAATCGCATTTACTGTCTCAGGAAGGTTTTCGCCAGGAGATACACTGTGCCAAGGGTGGGTATCGTATTTACTCATATTGTTATTTAATGTTTGTTATTTCGTCATCAGTACTTCTTGCGACCCTGTTTTTTACAAAAGTGTACACCAAAGGGATGGTTGTTACCGCAATGAATCCTATAATTATGTATAATAAATAATCACTAATTTCTTTTTCAAATCTCTTGCCAAGAAAGTACCCCAGCAAAGTTAACGATGCTATCCATAATAACGCACCGGCAATATTATATAATGCAAATCTTTTAAAATCTAATTTAACTACACCAGCAAAAATCGGGGCAAAAGTTCTGACAATCGGAACAAACCGTCCCATGATCAATGCAAATGCGCCCTGTTTATGATAGTAGTCCTCTGCCGCTTTAAGGTAGCGTCTTTTAAAGAAGATGGAGTCCTTACGGTCATATAAGACTGGCCCCGTCTTTCGTCCAAACCAGTAGCCGGTAAAATTGCCTAAAACTGCCGATATGGAAAGCCCTGCAATCATCCAGTAAATATTTACGTCCAGTTTGCCTGTTGCAACAAACATCCCCGCGAGGAACAGCAAATAATCTCCTGGAAGAAAGAAACCGAAAAACAGCCCTGTTTCTGCAAAAATCACAAACATCACTACGTAAAAACCACCTTCTCTAAGTAATTTCTCGGGGTCAATAAATTGCTGTAACGAAGTCCAGAAATCTTGCATAGTTCAATTATTCGTAAAACTACAAATAATTATCAACAGAATACTTTATATTAAATTTAAAATTAGGGATGGATAAACGCCTAAAAAAAGGGTGATGACCAAAGATAGAACCATCACAATCTTGTATTGCAATGGCGCTTCAAGCGTCAGTTCATTCCCCTCTTTGAAATACATAGCCACGATAACTTTGAAATAATAGTAAAAGCCGACAAGCGCATTTAAGATGGCAAACGATACCAAATAAACCTGGTAATCTTTCATGACGTTTAAAAACATAAGATATTTGCCGATAAAACCCGCCGTCAATGGAATACCCGCAAGGGAAAGCATCGCTACCGTGAGGACAAAAGCGATTAACGGGTTTCTTTTGGCCAGGCCATTGAAACTATCGAAATGGTCGTTTCCTGTTTTTTGTTTTACAAGGATCAACACTGCAAATGCAATGATACTCGCAAAGGTATAAGCTGCTGCGTAAACCAGCACGCTGTTGGAGGAATCAGATGTTAGCGTCACCAACGAGAACAGCAAATACCCGGCATGAGAAATACTTGAGTAAGCCAGCATTCTTTTAAAGTTCTTCTGGAACAATGCGGTCACATTTCCGATAAATAACGTCAGACAAATAATCGCCAAAAGCGGAGCCAGCCAAAAATCGTGCAGGGGCGCTAATGTACCTGCGAAAAGACGGATAAAAGCAGCGAAACCAGCCGTTTTTACAACTGTGGACATAAATGACGTGATCAAGGTTGGTGCACCTTCGTAAACATCCGGTGTCCAAAAATGAAATGGTGCTGCACCGATTTTAAAACTGAGACCAATCATCAGCAAGATGACTCCAGGATAAAACAGGGGTGAGATCTCTTTAAAATTGCCAACCAAATATTGGTTGATTACAGTTAGATCAAATGATCCTGTTGCTCCATAAATAAGTGTGATTCCAAATAAAAGAAAGCCTGTTGAAAAAGCGCCCATCAAAAAATACTTTAATGATGCTTCGTTAGAAGCGAAGTCACTTTTTCTGATTCCGGCAAGAATATATAAGCTCACAGACATAATCTCCACCCCGATGAACAACATCGACATATTCTGATAAGAAAGCATGATAATTATTCCAGCAAGAGAAAATAAAATAAGGGTAAAGTACTCAGCAATATTCTCACTGTCTGCAGAAAAGTAGTTCTGCGTGAGCAGAAATATAAACAGTGTCCCTAGAATTGTTATACCTGAAAAAGCCAATGCAAAGTTATCCATCTGCATCATCCCATAAAAAACCTGGCTGCTGTTCCATGACGTAGCTACAAATGCAAGCGAGGTAAGCAAACCGATGAGCGTAATGGGTAACAAAGCCTTTCTGGCCTTAAACAAACCTGCATAAAGCACCACTAAAGCTGTTACAGTTATTGTTATGATAATATTCATTTGCTTAGTTTACCAGTTATAATTTTTGTGATACTTGTTCTATTAAATGTTGTACTGCGGCCTCTGATAAATTCAGAATGGGCTTCGGATAAACTCCCAGTAAAATGATCAGCGCACAAATTATGTATAACAACACTTTCTCAGAGCCTCTTATATCCGTAAATGTGACTGTAAGTTCATTTGTTTTTCCCAGCATTATGCTTTGATACATTCTAAGCATATATACTGCGCCAAAAATGATGGTAAGACCGCCAAAAACTGCCAGCCAGATATTGTATTGATAGATACCCATCAATAACAAAAACTCACCAATAAATCCGTTGGTTCCAGGTAAAGCTACAGTACCCAATACAATAATCAGAGCAACAATAGCCAGTTGAGGCGCATTTTTTGCAATACCTCCTAGTTCAGATATCCGGTTCGTTCTCAGCCTGGTTGAAATGATATCCAATACAAAGAACAACCCTACTACGTTGATCCCGTGGCTGAGCATTTGAATCACAGCTCCCTGCATTCCTTGTTGGTTCAGCGCAAATATACCTGCACTGATCAGGCCAACGTGCGCAATTGAAGAATAGGCTACCAGTTTTTTTGCGTCTTTCTGTGTAAAGGCAATTACCGATGCGTATACAATTCCAACTACAGAAAGTATAATCGCTGTATGCCCCCATTCAAGCAGCCCGAGAGGAACAATAGGCAGAAGCCACCTGATTACACCATAAATCCCCATCTTTAACATGATACCAGATAACAGCATCGTACCCACGGCGGGTGCTTCTTTGTAAGTATTGGGCTGCCAGGTATGAAAAGGAAAAACAGGCATCTTAATTGCAAAAGCAATAAAGAAAGCCCAAAAGATCCAACCTTGCTGGGTACTGTCTAAACTCAGATTGTAAAAAGCTTCTATGTCAAAATTCTTTGCCGGATTCTGAAGATACAAGTAGATAATCCCGAGTAACATGAACAAAGATCCGGCAATGGTGTAAACAAAAAACTTCATGTTTACTTTAATTCGATCCTTGCCTCCCCAAACCGCGCAAATAAAATATATCGGGATTAATGCTGCTTCCCAGCCTATATAAAACAGGAAAGCATCAAGGGATGTAAATACCAATAATAGGCCGCTTTGCATAAATAAGATCAAAGCATAAAAAGCACTTGCGTTCTTATACTGGTGCTGGTAACCTGCAAGGATGATCAACGGGATCAGACCGTTCGTAAGTAATACTGTAATGATGCTTATCCCATCAACCCCTACATGAAAACTAATACCAAGTTCAGGTATCCATGGAAAATTGATTCCGAATTGTGTACTAGCATCTGGTATAAAATTACATACCAATACCAGGGTCAGCGCCAAAGATGCTATCGATGACGATAAAGCAACGTGTTTTGCAGCACTGCCAGATAAGGCTGTAGCCAAAGCACCAACTAATGGTAAAAAGATAAGAAGTAGTAAAAGTTGTTCCATTATGTTTTCTTGAACGATCTTTTATAGAGATAAATAAGTATACAATAACAAGGAGATGATTCCTACAACCATCATGAAAATATAAAACCCAACATTTCCGGATTGAACCAATCGCATTCCTTTACTGGCTTCGGATGTTCCCCATCCTAAGCCGTTCACAATACCATCAATAACTTTATTGTCAAGTATCCTGTAGAAAAACCCTGACAACAGGTCCAGGGGTTTACGGATCAAGGTATCATAAACCTCATCAATATAAAATTTATGATAAGATAGATTTGCCAAAACCGGTCTTTTTGCCTCATCCGGAACCGGAATGTGGTTTTGTTTAACATAGCGGGTGTAAGCAATTCCGATAGAGATCAGCACTCCTGCAATTGTAATACCCATCAGCATAAATTCTGTAGCGTGGTCACCAGCTTCAGCATGATGCTGGATAACAGGTGAAAGCCAGTGAGATAACCAATGGTGCCCTCCCAGTACTTCTGGAATTCCGATGAAACCGCCAACAGCAGAGAGTATGGCCAAAATAATTAACGGAATGGTCATCGACTTAGGCGACTCATGAATTTTTTCTTCAGCATGGTGGGTACCTCTATAGCTTCCAAAAAACGTAAGAAACAGCATCCTAAACATATAAAATGCCGTGAGAAAAGCAGTAAATACACCAATTATCCACATCAATTTATCATGCTCGTAGACATGAGCTAGAATCTCGTCCTTAGAGAAAAACCCGGAAAATGGCGGCAACCCTGCGATTGCCAGTGTCCCGATTAACATGGTGTAAAAAGTAACAGGAAGTTTTTTCCATAAGCCGCCCATATGGCGCATGTCTTGCTCATGGTGCATGGCATGAATAACTGAGCCGGCACCTAAAAACAACAATGCTTTAAAGAAAGCATGGGTTATAACGTGAAAAAATCCACCATCGTAGGCACCAACACCCAGTCCCAGGAACATATAGCCCAGCTGCGAAACAGTTGAGTAGGCCAATACTTTTTTAATGTCGGTTTGTGTCAATGCAATGAGTGCGCCGACAAGTGCAGTAGTTAAGCCAACAATGGCGATCACATGCTGCACAACAGGAGCAAGATCAAATAAAATATTCGAACGTGCAATCATGTAAATACCTGCTGTAACCATTGTCGCAGCATGTATCAGTGCCGACACAGGTGTCGGACCTGCCATTGCATCTGGTAGCCATGTAAACAATGGCAATTGTGCAGATTTACCACAAGCACCTATAAACAAAAGCAGCGCAATTAAAGTTACAGTATGATCACCCGGCAATATATTTGCGGCCTGTGGCCAGATCTTACTAAACTCTACACTTCCGAAAGTGCTGAAAATCAAAAAAACCGCTAATAAGAAACCAAGATCTCCAATACGGTTCATCACAAAGGCTTTTTTTGCTGCGGATGCATAACTGCTGTTTGTAAACCAAAAGCCAATCAGCAGGTAAGAGCAAAGTCCAACGCCCTCCCATCCGATGAACATGACAATATAGTTCGATCCGAGCACCAACAACAGCATGAAAAATATAAACAAGTTCAGGTAACTAAAGAATTTCCCAAAACCTTCGTCGTCATGCATATAGCCGGCAGAATAGATGTGAATCAAAAACCCAACACCTGTTATGATCAGCAGCATAATTGCGCTTAGCGGATCGACCAGGAAAGAAAGTGGAATACGAAGACTACCCGAATTGATCCAGTCGAAGAGGAATATTTCGTGTGATTTGGAAGCTGAGGATTCAAGTGCAAAGAATATAGCAACACTTATTATAAACGAAATAAATATTACACCGCTTCCTAAAAAACTGATAAGGCCTTTTGAAAAGGTATTTCTACCCAGTCCGTTAACCAGAAAACCTAACAGTGGAATTAAAGGAACCAGCCAAACTAAATCTATAATCATCTTACTATTTATACTTACCACTTAAGGCGATTTAACACATTAATATCTATTGATTGGGTATTCCTGTAAACCATAACAATGATACTTAAGCCAACTGCAACTTCAGCAGCGGCCAGTGCCATGATAAAGAATACGAAAACTTGTCCTGATGGGTCATTGCTGTGTACTGAAAAAGCGGTAAGCAGTAGGTTTACAGCATTCAACATCAGTTCAACTGACATAAAGATTACGATAGCATTTCTCCGGGTCAGAACGCCGATAACCCCTATCGTAAAAATGATAGCACTTAGCCAAATGTAATGGTTAAGCGGAACTCCCTGCAATTGATGAGTCATGGTCTCCATTATACTTTTTCTTTTTTAGTTAACAATACTGAACCCACCATTGCAGACAGCAATAAAATTGACGACAATTCAAACGGCAGCATAAAAGGGCCAAATAATTCCTTTCCTAAATTCTTTAACAACCCCAAGCCTGGATTCCGGAGAATTACAGGTTCTGAAATCGCAGTGGCTTTTAGCGAACCGATGAGCGTGACTACCAGACAGCAGCCCGCAATTATACCAACTATCTTAACCGTATTGGACTTCAGGGGCTCATTATCATTATTGAGATTTAAAAGCATCAACACAAATAAGAAGAGTACCATGATTGCGCCCATGTATACGATAAAATTAACAACAGCCAGAAATTGTGCATTGAGCAGAACATAATGAACTGTAAACGTAAAAAAGGTCACAATAAGATAAAGGACACTATGAATCGGGTTCTTTGAAAAGATCACCAACAGCGAAAATATCACGCTTAAAGTTGCTACAAAATAGAATACTGATATTCCCATTATTTATTGCTTAAAGGTTGTTCCACCAATTTATCCTTACCGTAAATAAAATCTTTACGCAGGTAGTCGGCAGGTACGATAGGTCCATCCAGGTAGATCGCTTCTTTAGGGCATGCCTCTTCACATAAGCCGCAGAATATACACCTCAACATATTAATCTCATAAACCGAAGCATATTTCTCTTCCCGATACAACTCTTTCTCCTCAGGCTTGCGCTCTGCAGCAATCATTGTAATCGCTTCAGCCGGGCAAGACAAAGCACAAAGTCCGCAAGCCGTACAACGTTCTTTTCCGTCCTCATCTCTTTTCAAAGAATGCATACCCCTGAAGTTGGTAGAGAACTCACGTTCCTGCTCAGGATAACGGATAGTCGCTTCTTTCTTAAATAAATGACTAAAAGTAACTCCCAACCCCTTTACTATCGCCGGCAGATACATGCGTTCTGCAAATGACAATGGCTTCTGTTCTAAGATCTTCTTTTTACTGGTTAATGGTTCCATTAAACCTCCTTATATTATCCGCAATGCGGGTTAAAATTTTTCAATTATTGCTATTACAATTCCTGTGATGATGATATTTACGATAGCGAAGGGAATCAAGCCCTTCCATCCCAGGTGCATCAGTTGATCATATCTGAAGCGCGGAATCGTCCACCTCACCCACATAAAGAAAAATATGAATGCAAATATCTTAATAAAAAACACAGCTGTTCCAAAAAGAGGCGCCCATGTCGGCCCCAGCAAACCAGCTACCCAGTCCATGCCCGGATAATTGTAGCCGCCGAAATAAAGTGTAGCCATCACAGCAGAAGACACAAACATATTGATGTACTCTGCAAACAAGTAAAAGCCCAGCTTCATAGAAGAATATTCTGTATGATATCCGCCAATGAGTTCAGTCTCACACTCAGGCAAATCAAATGGTGCCCGGTTGGTCTCAGCAAAAGCGCAAATCATAAAGATCAAAAAGCCAACAGGCTGGTACAATACGTTCCAGTGCCAACCATGCTGCTGCTCCACGATTTCTTTTAAACTCATGGTACCAGTTACCAGCAATAAGGCAATAATCGATAAGCCCATTGCAATCTCATAGCTGATGTTTTGAGAAGCTGCGCGTATTGCACTCAACAGTGAATACTTGTTGTTTGAAGCCCATCCGCCAATCATTACTCCGTAGACACCGAGTGAAACCACCCCGAAAATGTATAAAATACCAACGTTGATGTCTGTTACCTGTAATTGAACAACACGACCCCCAATTGCTACTGCACTTCCCCATGGTATTACTGCTGTGCCGATACATGCGGTAAGCATGGCCAGACCAGGTCCAACCATAAACAACCATTTATTGGAATTTGTAGGAATAATCTCTTCCTTCATAAACATTTTTACCCCATCTGCCAGCGGTTGCAATATGCCAAAAGGACCAGCTCTGTCAGGTCCAAGCCTATCCTGTAAGAAGGCCGCAACCTTACGTTCGGCATAAGTGGAATACATTGCAATGAGTAAACTAATAGCGAATATGATCGTTACCAGTACAAATTTTTCTATTACAAATGCTATATCCATTAGAATTTAGTGGTTTTTTCTAGTTCAACTTTATTGGCCAACTGCAATGCAGGATTATTTTGAATTACAGGAAGCGGTTTTAAAGTCTCGTAATGGTTAGACGCGATAACCGAAGCATCACTAATATGAGTTGGGTGTTCGATTACCCAGTCAGCAGTTTTTTTATTGTCAAATCTGCAGGTGTTGCAAATGAACTCTTCCACTTCACCGTAAATGTCCTTACGCGCAGTTACGCGAAGTACATCCTCTCCTTTATACCAAAGCGTTACTTTACCACTGCAAGTAGGGCAGTCCCGGTGCGCATCTATTGGTTTGGTAAACCAAACCCTGTTTTTAAACCGGAATGTTCTGTCTGTCAGGGCACCTACCGGACAAACATCGATTACATTACCGGAAAAGTCATTATCTACGGCAGTCTGGATATAAGTAGATATTTCAGAATGATCTCCTCTGTTCAGGATTCCATGAACCCTTTTATTTGTGATTTGATCTGCAGTAAATACACAACGGTAACAAAGTATGCACCTGTTCATGTGCAATTGGATTTTATCTCCAATGTCTATCCTGTCAAAAGTTCTTCGTTCGAATTCATACCTGGTTTTCTGCAGGCCATGCTCATAACCAAGATTCTGCAAATCACATTCACCAGCCTGATCACAAACCGGGCAGTCTAATGGGTGGTTGATCAGCAACATCTCGACAACTCCGCTTCTTGCCTCGATAACCTCAGGAGAAGTGATGTTTTGTACTTCCATGCCATCCATCACTGTGGTACGGCAAGAAGCAACTAATTTTGGCATTGGTCGTGGATCTTTTTCAGAACCCTTGCTTACTTTAACGATACAAGTCCTGCATTTACCCCCGCTACCTTCCAGTTTGGAATAATAGCACATCGCAGGTGGCACAATATCACCACCTATTTGCCTTGCCGCATTTAGAATACTTGTACCGGGTGCTACTTCTACTGTTATCCCGTCTATGGTTACCTTAACTTTATCACTCATGATCGTTAATTTCCTGTCGTAACTTCTACTTTAGCAATCGGTTCAGCATAATTTGCCAAACCATAATTCGTATCGAGGCATTTAATTGGCTCCTTAACATGCCACTCAAATTCATCTCTGAAATGTCTGATGGCGCTGGCAACCGGCCATGCAGCTGCGTCACCTAACGGACAAATCGTATTTCCTTCTATTTTTTTAGAAACATCTACCAATAAGTCGATATCGCTCATTTTTCCATGGCCGTATTCAAGCCTGTGCAAAACCTTTTCCATCCAACCGGTTCCTTCTCTGCAAGGAGAACACTGACCGCAACTTTCATGGTGATAAAACCTGGAAAAGTTCCAGGTATTTCTAACAATGCACTGGTCTTCATCAAAAGCAATAAAACCACCTGAACCCAACATGGTTCCGGTAGCAAATCCGCCTTCAGACAAGGACTCATAGCTCATTAGTCTGGGATCACCATTTGCAAGTTTAAGTGTTAGGTTGGCAGGTAAGATCGGAACTGATGATCCGCCCGCAACTGTAGCTTTTAGACGTTTGCCATTCGCTATTCCTCCACAATACTCATCCGAATAAATAAACTCTTCTACTGGTAATCCCAACTCAATTTCATAGACACCTGGCTTAACCAGGTTGCCCGAAGCAGAAATCAGTTTTGTACCTGTACTTCTTCCAATGCCAATTTTCGCATATTCTTCTCCGCCGTCGTTAATAATAGGAACAACAGCCGCAATAGACTCTACGTTATTTACAACAGTCGGACAGCCATATAAACCTGCAATAGCCGGAAATGGCGGCTTAATCCTCGGATTGCCTCTTTTTCCTTCTAATGATTCCAGTAAAGCCGTTTCTTCCCCACAGATGTAAGCACCACCACCAGGTTGCACATACAATTCCAAATCATATCCTGTACCCAGGATGTTTTTACCTAAATACCCGGCATTTTTGGCTTCTGCAATTGCTTTCTCTAAAATGCGAATCTGGGGCATCATTTCTCCCCTTACGTAGATATAAGACGTATTAGCTCCAAGCGCAAAGCTCGAAACAATCATTCCTTCAATTAAAGCATGAGGAATATAAGTCATCAAATACCTGTCTTTAAAAGTCCCTGGTTCAGACTCGTCTGCATTACAGACCAGGTAACGGGAAACACCCTCCGGCTTAGCCAGAAAGCTCCACTTCATACCTGTCGGGAACCCTGCACCGCCACGGCCGCGCAGTCCTGATTTTTTGACCTCTTCTACCACCTCATCAGGGCTTAAAGTTTTCAAAGCTTTTTCAACAGCCCGATAACCTCCCTTTTGACGATAAACATCAAGTGTATTGATGCCAGGTACATTTATATGTTCTAATAATAGTTTACGGGCCATTATCTTTTGCGTAAGTCTTGTATCAATTCATCAACCTTTTCCTCGTTCAGATTCTCATAAAACGTATATTCCGGACCGATCTGGAGCACAGGAGCATAGCCGCAAGCAGCAAGACACTCTACACCTCTCCAACTGAACAAACCGTCTTCAGTTACCTCCCCTTCCTTTACGCCAAGCCGATGTTCTATGTGTTTCATTAATTTTTCTGCGCCGACCAGACAACAAGGGCCAGTCCTGCATACCTCAAGCATATACTTACCCTGAGGTTTCAAAAAATACATGGAATAAAATGAGGCAACTTCGTAAACCTCAATCGGAAGAATGTTTAAGTAAGCTGCGACTTTATCCATTGCGGTATCACTCAGCCATCCCAATTCAGCCTGAACTTCATGGAGAATCGGCAACAGCGCAGATTTCTGTTTGCCTTCAGGGTATCTTTTAACGATTTCATCACACTTTACAATCAAAGCTGATGAAAACGCTACAGGTTGTTGTTGTTCTACTTTAAGCATCTAATTCTCCTGCAATAATGTTCATGCTGCTCATATTGATAATGGCATCTGAAAGCAGCATACCCTTACTCATTGGCGCAAACATTTGGTAATTAATAAAACTAGGTCTTCTGAAGTGCAAACGATAAGGTGTTCTTCCTCCATCATTAATCAGGTAAAAGCCCAATTCACCATTTCCGCCTTCCACCGAATGATAGACTTCAGCTTTAGGGGCATCGATCTCTCCCATTACAATCTTGAAGTGATAGATTAAAGCTTCCATGTTGTTGTAAACTTCTTCTTTGGCAGGCAAATAAAACTCAGGTACATCTGCATGAAATACACCAGCGGGCTCATGCTTTATTTTCTCTAAACCTTGCTCGATCAATCTCAAACTTTGCCACATTTCTTCGTTACGGACGAGATAACGGTCATAAATATCACCACTTGTTCCGACTGGCACCTCAAAGTCGAAATCACCATAAGATGAGTAAGGATCACTGACACGGACATCATAATCCACCCCTGCTGAACGTAGCAGCGGGCCTGTCCATCCATAATCCAGTGCTTTTTCAGCAGAAACTTCAGCAACCTTTGCCGTACGGTCTATAAATATCCGATTGCGGTTAAGTAGACTTTCAAACTCTCTCAGTGCTACAGGAAATTCCTTTAAGAACTTTTTGATTTTAGCAAAGGCGATCTCATTAAAATCACGCTCAAAACCTCCAATTCTTCCAATATTTGTAGTTAACCTCGCTCCGCAAATCTCCTCATAAATCTCATAAATATGCTCTCTAAACTGGAACAAGTATAGAAAAGTAGTGGTTGCCCCGGTATCCTGAGCGATGATCGTATTACAAATGATATGATCCGAAATACGGGCCAGTTCCATAATGATCACCCGGAGGTAATCAACACGCTTGGGCATCGTAATATTGAGCAGTTTTTCTACCGTCATGTGCCAACCCATATTGTTAATGGGTGAAGAACAATAATTTAAACGGTCTGTCAAGGGTGTAATTTGATAAAAAGGCCGGTGTTCGGCAATTTTCTCAAATGCACGGTGAATGTAACCTATGGTCGATACTCCGCTAACGATCCGTTCACCGTCCAGCTGAATTACGTTTTGAAAAACCCCATGTGTTGCAGGGTGAGTCGGACCTAGATTTAAGGTTACCAATTCATTCTGCGGGTCATTATCTGTATATACTGGTTGATTGTGATTCATGCGTTCTTATCTACCAAAATATTCGTCTTTTTTATCTACCCGGTTTGGATCTTCCAAAGGGTACTGTTTCAACATTGGATGGACACCAAGGTCATCCATATTCAATATGCGTCTTAAATCAGGATGTCCTTCAAACTTCACCCCAAAAAGATCATATGTTTCTCTTTCCATCCAATTGGCACTATTCCAGAGCACAGTTGCTGTTGGTATTAGTGGCTGTTGTTCATCTATGAACACTTTTACCCTCACCCTAATTCCTTTCACCATGCTGTGCAAATGATAAACGACAGCAATGCCATGTTTTTTTCCCGGATAATGTACGGCAGTAATGTCAGTGAGGAAGTTGAATCCGGCAAGTGTATTTTCCTTCAAAAAAGTCAAAACTTCAATGATTACATCTTTAGTTGTTTCAAAAGTGAGCAAGCCATAGGGCTCATGTGCACCAATGATTTTCTCTCCGAATTTCCCGGTTAACAGAACAACCAATTCCTGATTTGTAATTTCCGCCATTATTCTATACCGTATGAAGCCAGCATTTCTTTGTATTGCTCCGAATTTCTTCTCCTGGAAGATTCACTCTTAACCAATTCCTGGATTTTACCAAAGCCATCTAAAATAGCCTCAGGACGTGGAGGACATCCCGGAACGTAAACATCAACCGGAATAATTTCGTCAATCCCCTGTAAAACAGAATAGGTATCAAAAATCCCCCCGCTCGAGGCACAGGCACCAACAGCCATCACCCATCTTGGTTCCGCCATCTGCAGGTATACCTGCTTCAAAACCGGACTCATCTTCTTCGCTATGGTACCCATTACCATCAAAAGATCGGCTTGTCGCGGAGAGAAACTTAGTCGCTCAGAACCAAAACGGCCAAAGTCATAATGCGAGCCCATAGTAGCCATAAATTCGATACCACAACAAGAAGTTGCGAAAGGCAATGGCCATAATGAATGAGAACGGGCAAGGCCGATAACCTTATCTAAAGAGGTAGCAAAAAAGCCAGACCCTTCAATGCCCGGAGGCGCGTCTACTATATTGATGTCACTCATGATATAAAACAAAAAAGGCTCATTCAGGTAAAGAATGAACCACAAATCTACAATTTTTTAAAAGCAAAAGAATTACAATGGCATCATTTAGAACCGATCTAAATAGATTAATTCCAGTCCAAGACCTTCTTCTTCAGAACATAAATAAAGCCAAGAAGCAATGTTCCCATAAAGATGAACATTTCTATCATTCCACTCATGCCAAGACTTCTGAAGTTGACTGCCCATGGGTACATAAAGATAACTTCCACATCGAAAAGCACAAAAAGAATGGCCACTAAGAAATATTTAATGGAAAACGGCTGACGGGCATTGCCCACCACCTTAATCCCGGCCTCAAAAGTTGACAGCTTATCTGCGGTTTTTCTTTTTGGACCTAAAAAATGTGTCGCAATCAAAGTAACGACAACAAAACCTAATGCAACAAGCACCTGGAATATAATAGGCAAAAAATCTACTGATGTACTTTGGGTTTCCATAGCAATATTATTATGGGGCAAAAATAAAAGAAAAAGGCAGGATCACAACCCTGCCTTTTCTTTTATTTCAAATTAAAACTATTTTTTCTTAGGTGCTGCTTTTGGAGCTGCCTTTGGTTGCGGCGTTAGTGATTTAATTCCTTCCAATGCCGTTGCATTTGCAGGATCAATCGCAAGGGCTTTATCCCAATATAATTTCGCTTTTTCCTTATCTTCTTTGTACAAGGCAAAACCTCCAATTTGATTGTATGCCTCAACCATAGATTTTTTCACATTGGCGGTTTGTTTGTCAACATGAACCTCCATAGAATCCAAATACTGCTGATAGAAAGGCAATTTTAAGCCCACAGGCTCCGTATCGCTGTCTTTCAGATTGTTCACCCTTGCTCTCCATAAATAAGCATCATAAGTAGTTGGTGAATGTTTGGCTAATGTTGCTAAAGATGAATCTGCTTTTACAAGGATGTCTTTTGACGGATTTGTTTTAGCATTAAAGCCTTGTCCATAGTAAAAATAAGAGGCAAGTGCATGGTAGTAAAAGTTCAACAGTGAACCCGCTCCCTTAGCATTTGGATTAAACCGGTTTGCTACAGCATAAGTGTTCATTGCATTCTTGTAATCCTTCGCATCATAGTAAGACTTTGCCAGTTCAGCAAGAATGACCGACTTAGATGAATCTCTAACCAATGCTTTGGTCACATTAATAATTCCCAAACTATCTTGTTGATTTTTCAACTGGGCCTGACCTAAATACAGATAATCCTCAGGAATGATCCTCGCAGTATCCTTAACCTTGGCAAAGAAATCGTTCATGAACTCCAGACTTTGAGGGAAATTCTTGTTCTCAAATGCAGAATATCCACGAAGCCTCAATACAATAAGGTTCTTAGTATCGTTTGGATTCATTGCTGCCAGCTCAGTTGTTTCCTGCTCAAGAGTTTTGTAATCTTTTGCGTAAAACAAAATTTGTGCATATCTGATTCTTGATTCATAAGATTTATCTGTCAAATCAAGATACTTTTTATAATTCGTGATTGCTTCAGCATTTTTTGCTTCTGCACTTGCAGGCTCAAAATCTGCCCACTGTCTTTGAAGTTCAGCCAATTCGCGGTATGCAGGACCATAATTAGGATCTTTATCAATTACACTTTTTAACTCCACTTCTGCATCGCTAAATGCTCTGGACTCCTTGTACATCCTTCCTATCTGAACAGTAGATCTGTAAAGTGATGGATTGATACTCAAGGCCCTCATATAGCCTTGCAGCGCCTCAGAGTTCTTTCTTTGAAGCGCATTGTAGTCGCCCATTGCAACAAACGTCTCCGGATCCTTGTCTTTGTCATCGATCTCATCTGCTTTCTGCAAATTAGGCAATGCAGCTGCAAAATCTGGTTTATCGATACTTAAATAAGCTTTACCAGTGTATAAATAAGGAGTGTGGTCTTTTTTTGATGCAACCTCAATCGCCTTGTCGAAATTTGTTTTCGCAGAGGCAGCATTATTAGACATCAAGTCAGCCTGGCCCAATCCAACGTAATTCAATGGATATTTTGCGTCTGCTGCCAGACCTTGGGTGAATGCCGCTCTTGCTGAATCTACATAGTCTCTTTTTAAATAAACATCACCCAGGTAGAAATAATTTTCGCCCTTAGTACTTTGTGATTTCACAAGCGCCTTCAGCACTGAAGTTGCTTTCTGGTATTGTTCCGCATCTATCGCCTTCTTCGCGTCATCTAAGCTCTGAGCAAAAGAGGCAGAACCCATCACTACTAAACCTAAACTAAAGGTTATTGCTTTCTTTGTCATTTTCATGGTTCGTATTTTAGTCTTTAAATTTTTATGAAGCTGTTAGTTCTTCATGGTTCGTTAATTTTTCTATTTTTCAAATATAAACTTACTTCGTACTCTTCAAGTTAAATTCTCTCGGAGCAAGCTGATGTGGGCCCAGACCGGACCGAAGCACGATCAGTTGTCCACGCTGACTCATCAACCAATTTGTAAACCCGGCACCAAGCCCATCGCGGCCTTCGCAGTCGGTAATATAAACATTTCTTAAAAAAGGATAAATCCCGTTTATCAAATTCTTTTGGATTGGCTTGTAAAAAGCATCATCACCTTTCTTTCCTTTTACATTCTTAACCCCAAGCATCTTTACTTTTGCAATATAGTCAGACATATTGGAATTATTCGCAATCAACCAATTAACGCCTACTACCCCTATAAAGTTTTTGTGTTCAGCAGTGTACTTTATAACGTCATTACCACTTTCTAAAGTATATACACCAGTTTTAGGAAGGTCATTTATTCCAGCCAGCTCTTTAAAGTATCTCACAGTACTCGAATACGCATTGTCAAAGACCAAACTTTTTCCGCTGGTAGAAGTGCCTTTCAAAATTTCCAGTATTTGATCAACCGTAACAGCTGTATCCGGCTCATCCCGTCCAACGATCAAGGCAATGCCGTCAATGGCAAACCTCGACGTTCTCGCGACAATTCCTTTTTTCTTATAAATCGCTTCCTCTTCCGGCTTCAGCATTCTTGAGGAAATGATCACCCTTGCACTATCGTTTAAAAAAGCGGGGATGATCTTACTTTCATTACCGGGGGAGATGACAAACTTAGCGTCCTTGTAGTCACTGTTAAACACCTCGATCTGATCAGCCACAATGTTTGAAAACGATTCATCGACAAGGATCCTGATTGTCCCGGAGGTTCTTGTCTGAACGATTGCTTCTTTTTTTGAAGAATTGGAACAGGACAACAAGAAAAGAGCACTAAATATTAAAAAACAATACTTCATTTCAAACAGCATCTTGTCTAATTACACGAGTAAACCTTATCGCAGCATATACGATCAATAAACACCCCAGGATGATCCTATATTTTCTCTCAATCGTAACTGGCATGTCGGCCCAGGCGATAAGCGTAACACCGACTACCAGATAAACCCCAAACATCACTAGCCCTAAAATAAACAGAAATCGCTGTTGAGGCGATTTCTGTTGAAATGTTTTAAAATCAAACATTTGTTTTATTGAGATAAAGTAAAACTAATTGGAATGTTATACTTAACACGAACTTTCTTACCGTTTTGAACTCCGGGAATCCATCTCGGACTAGCTTTCAATACTCTGATCGCCTCTTCGTCGGTACCACCGCCAAGCTTTCTTTCCACTTTAATATCAGTCAGACTTCCATCTTTCTCTACTACGAAAGACAAAAACACCTTTCCCTGGATATTGTTTTCCTGAGCCATCGTTGGATATTTTACTGCCTTTTGAACGTAAGCGTAAAACTTATCCATTCCGCCCGGGAAACTTGGCTGACTTTCCAAACTTACGAAATCGTAAACCTTGGTATCTTCCACAACCGCGGCCTGTTTAGGACCATCTCCAGCTGCTGTTGAGATCACGATATCTGCATCAGGATCTCCAGCTACAGTTTTCTGTCCCGGATCTGCTTTTTTCAGATCTTCAATCTCAACCGGCTCTTCATCACGTACCAACTCATCCGGCTTTACAATAGGAGGAGGGAATTTAATCTGATCCTGCTTTGGTGGCGGCGGCTGGGGTGGTGGTGGTGGTGGTGTTTCCGGATTTACCGGTGGCGGTGGCTGCACCACTACCTCCACTTGTTTAACAACTTCTTCAGGAGGAGTCTCTGGTTTAAAGAGCTCCGCAATTTTAGGGGATAGAAACACCAATACGAAGAGTGATGAAGCTATCAGCAATGATTTGGTTGTATTTGCATCACTGTTCTGACGGAGTTCGTAAGCTCCGTAAGCTTTGTTCTTATTTGCAAACACAACATCAAGCCAATCCCTTTTAAATAAATCTATTTTTGAACCAAACATAGCTTAATATTTTCCTCTGTTTATAATTATTTTAATATCCCGCCTTCTCTCATGAACGCCTTCTCGTTATCTAAAATGTTCACATCATCGATAGCAGGCGCTGTTTTGATTGCAGCAATATTTAATTCATCCATTATATCAACAAAATTCTTATATGTAGCTCCGTCAGTTGGTTTCACAACAATTACGATCTGTCTGCCTGTAGTCTTGTAAACAGATTCTTTATTTTTCAATAAGGATCTCCTCACTTCTGCAAAGCTCTCTATCACGGGCTGAGCGTCTTTTGCCTCACCCATATACCAGGCTACTTTATCCTTCTCACCGAGAAGAACGGTCATTGTTTGAGACGCACGAAGTTCATTTCTTATCTCGTTATCCTCTTGATCCGGTTTTGCAATGTCCATCGCAATCGGCTTCGACAGGGAGGTTGTTAGCATAAAGAAGGTGATCAGCAAGAATGCAAGGTCAACCATCGCGGTTAAATCCACTTTGGTACTTGCTTTCTTGGTTCTTACCTTACCGCCGCCTTTTTTCCCTCCCCCGCTGGAGGTATCTAATTCTGCCATAATTTCCTATTATTTTCCGCCTTCGGCTGACGTGATTAAACTAAACTTGTTAACTTTTTGCTTTTGAAGGATATCGATGATTTTTTTCACCGTTGGGTATTCCTCCTCTGCATCTCCCTTAATACTAATTCTCAGCGGGGCATTGTGGACTTCAGCGCAAGCCTGACGGGTTTGCAAAATCCACTCTGCGAGTTGATTGTTAGTAGAATCGGCTGGAATTCCCTTACTCTGCTCGGAAAACTTTTCTCTCTGATCTCCATCCATGGCAATGAATTGTTTCAGACTCTCAATCGGAACACCGAATGCGCCTAAGACACCAAACCTTTTTTTCTCTTCGGGAGTAAATGTAATTTTATACTGCGTTCCCATTTTATCAAGCGTCGCCACTTTGATATCCTGGCCTACGATCTCGTAGAAAACCTTTCCTTTACCTATTGACAAAATACCGATATCTTTATCCGGCACCTTTATTTTATAGGTCGAACTAGGGATTTTAATATCCAAAGGATCAGGCTGACGCGCAGTTGCTGTTAATATAAAGAAAGTCAGCAACAGAAATGATACGTCGCACATGGCGGTCATATCAATTGCGGTGCTCTTTCTTTGGACCTTTGCTCTTGGCATATCTTTAAAAATTATCTATTTTTTTATAATGATGTTAATTCATCCGGTTTTCCATAAAGCCGGAAAAAAAATAAAATATTCTTATTTATGCGTACTAGCGTAAGTCTGGATAATGCTGAAACCTGCTTCATCAATTGCGTAAGTTAACTTGTCAATTTTAGAAGTCAAGATGTTGTACATGATGATCGCAAAGGTTGAAGTACCGATACCAGTAGCCGTGTTGATTAGGGCCTCAGAGATACCTGTTGCAAGTGCCGCTTGATCTGGTGCTCCAGAGTTAGCCAAACCACCGAAGGCCTTGATCATACCTGTTACTGTACCCAATAGTCCTGTTAGTGTACCAACTGATACCAGAGTTGCAATTACAGTTAAGTTTTGCTCAAGCATTGGCATTTCAAGCGTAGTTGCTTCTTCAATGTCTTTTTGAATAGCCAAACATTTTTGATCTGTGTCCATATTGGTTTCTGATTCCATTTCACGGTATTTTCTCAATCCGGATTTGATAACGTTTGCAACAGAACCTTGTTGTTTGTCACATTCTGCAAGTGCAGCTTCAATATTGTTGGTGTTTAACAAGCCCTGGATTTTTTTAACGAACGTATCCAATCCGCTTTTTCCTGTTGCTTTGCTGATCACGATCATACGCTCGATAGAGAATACAATAACCATCAGGAACATACCCAATAGCATTGGTACAATAGGACCACCTTTATAAGCCATACCCATGTAATTGCCTGGCAATGGAAGTGTCTCGTGCAAGTCAGGATCTGCTCCATTGATATAGTTTCCTCTGTCACCGAAAATAAATTTGTAAATACAAATTCCGATAACGATACAAATTGGAATAGTTAGGGTAGCGAATAAATTTGATGCCGAAGACGATCCTTCTTTTTTAACTGTTGTTGGTTTTGGTGCGTTTGCCATTTTTTTTTAGTTTTTTAGTTTTTAGTACTTTGTTTTTTAAATTTAGATTAATATTCCGTAATACACACAACGATGATTATAAAGTATTGTTGCAATAACAAATTTATAACTTTGTTTTAAATTCCAAATTAAATAATCATTAGGTTGCTAATTCGTATTTTCATACTTCCTCTCCCCGCTCGCATTACTGTATAATTAAAAAAGATCGTCTCGTTGCTGAGACAATCTTTCACAATTAAAACTAAAAAAAAACTGAAATGCAAATTTTTAAGTAAAAAAAATGCTTTAAGTTGTCATTTCACCAGCTTTAACCCGAAGCGATGCCATTCTCTGCTCACATATTCCAAAATCTTGGTGAAGGGCAATCGATAGTTCAGTACCGCAAACCTAATATTTAAGATTTCATTCCCCGATATTTCAGGCTAAAAATATGCTAATTTGCTAGCGTATGATCTTAGCCTCATTAAAGCCCTATCAAGGGGGTATCAAGGCCCTTGCATGCCCCCTTTGGCCTTCCAATGGCCTTTAGAGAGCGAAAGATTCCAGCACCATATATCCTGTATCCTCGTCAAGGACAGAAACGTGTCAGAAACATAAAAGAAACGGGATTGCTTCGGAAAAAGGGTACCTCTACCCGAACCTCTTACGTTATTGACCCGAAGCCTTTACGTTTCTGACCTTGACCAGGACACTATCTGTATAGACATCGCCTATCCTCCGGATTTTTTGACTTTATAGCCCTCTTTCTGCAAGTACTCTACTGCCTTATCCCTGAAGTCTCCTTGAAGCAAGATCTCCCCGTCCTTAGCACCACCTCCCACGCCACATTTAGTTTTGAGTGCTTTAGCGAGCTTTTCCAGTTCTGATTCATCGCCAACAAAACCTGTCACCAAAGTCACAGCCTTACCACCCCTGTTCTTTCGGTCCAGCATTACCCGCAGGTCCTGCTGGTTCTTGGCAACCGGTTTTTCTGGATGCGCTGCCTCTGTTTCATAACTAAAGGTGGGGTCTGTAGAATACATAATTCCACCAAAATCATTCAATGTTTTCTTTTTGGATTTCATCTTAACGGGGCAATTATCTTTAGTGACAAGGGTTGGATCTCTATTCGAAGTTCGTTATTTAATGTGATCGGTTCTCCATCAATATGAATTGGATCTGCCTGTGGCATCGTAATCAGGATTCGTTTACCTTTTATAATCTCTACAAGATCAGACCTGTCTGTCTTTCCTGTAACCATCTGGTAGGCCAGCAATGTCCATTTATACAATGGAAACTCTTTTACGATACAAATATCAAACAGGCCATCCACGACAGATGCAGTGGGGGCGATGTGTACGTTATTTCCATACTGCGAAGAATTAGCAATGCTGATCAAAAATGCTTTCCGGACGTATTTAACATTGTCAATATTTAGGTGGTATGTCTGTGCTTTGTATCCAAATACTTCCTGCAGACCAAGTTTCAGGTAACCGGATAGTCCTCTTGAAATATTTCCAGCGAATACGGAACTGATATGTGCGTCAAAACCGATGCCTGCCATATTAAAAAAGTGCTTTTCATTTAACAGACCTGTATCTATTTTTTGAATATCACACGAATTGATCACACCAATTGCCTTTGAAACGCTCATAGGAATCTTCAAAAACCTGGCTAGCCCGTTTCCCGAGCCAAATGGAATTATTCCAAGTATTTTATCATGCTTCATTACTTTAGCCGCCACTTCATTAACAGTGCCGTCACCACCCACTGCCACTATGATTTCGAAATTCCTGGTTGCAGCTTCTTCAGCGATTTCAGCAGCGTGACCAGCATATGCTGTAAAACTAAAATTTGGATTAAATTTCTCCCGATCAAGCAGCGCATCGATCAGGGCCGGCAATTTCAATTTATCCTTTCCTCCTGAAATCGGATTGATAATAAATAGTATATTGGATTTTGGCAAAGCTTGTAATTTAATGATACTGCAAAATAATTGATATTTTTTGACTATTTGAATATAAACACTAATTTTGCAGCGTTAAAAGTGGACTGATTTGCGATGCTATATTAAAATAGCGGGATTGCAACCACGTAAAAAAAAGTGCTAACCTGTCATACACTTCCTTTTACACCCTGTTTCGCAGGATTCAGTTCTCTATAATTAACTGTTTAACTTAAAATTTAATTATTTAGAATGTCGTATTTATTTACATCCGAATCTGTTTCCGAAGGTCATCCAGATAAAATAGCTGATCAAATCTCTGATGCACTTATTGATAATTTTTTAGCTTTTGATCCGGAGTCAAAGGTTGCATGTGAGACTTTGGTGACTACGGGTCAGGTAATCTTAGCGGGTGAGGTAAAATCACAAACTTACCTTGACGTACAGCAAATTGCGCGTGATGTAATTAAGAAAATCGGTTACACCAAAAGCGAATATATGTTTGAAGCCAATTCTTGTGGTATTCTTTCTGCGATTCACGAGCAGTCGCAAGATATCAACCAGGGTGTAGACAGAACTAATAAAGAAGAACAAGGAGCGGGTGACCAGGGAATGATGTTTGGTTATGCCACCAACGAGACTCAGGATTATATGCCTTTGGCTCTGGACCTGTCACACAAGCTGCTACAGGAACTTGCGGCGCTCAGAAGAGAAAACACTGAGATTATTTATCTGCGCCCTGATGCAAAATCACAGGTGACGCTGGAGTACGACAACAACAATAAGCCAGTCCGCATTGATGCCATCGTGATTTCAACCCAACATGATGATTTTGACGAGGAAGCCATTATGCTTGCTAAAATCAAAAAAGACCTGGTAGAGATTCTGATCCCGCGTATCATTTCAAAATACCCGCAGTATGCACACCTCTTCAATGATAAAATTGCCTATCACATCAACCCGACCGGTAAGTTTGTAATCGGAGGACCGCATGGCGACACGGGTCTCACAGGCCGTAAAATCATTGTGGATACCTATGGTGGCAAAGGCGCTCATGGCGGTGGTGCATTTTCTGGTAAAGACCCAAGTAAAGTAGACAGAAGCGCTGCCTATGCAACCAGGCACATCGCTAAAAACCTTGTTGCTGCCGGTGTGGCTGATGAGATCCTGGTGCAGGTAAGTTATGCCATTGGCGTTGCAAAACCAATGGGAATTTACATCAACACTTATGGAACTGGAAAAGTAGATCAGACAGATGGGGAGATCGCTAAAATAGTAGAAAGTATTTTTGACATGCGTCCTTACTTCATCGAACAGCGGCTAAAGCTTAGAAATCCGATTTACAGCGAAACTGCTGCCTACGGTCATATGGGACGTAAATCTGAAACAGTCACTAAAACATTTAAAAGCCCAGGCGGAGAAGAAAAAACGGTTACAGTGGAACTCTTTACCTGGGAAAAACTAGACTTCGTAGATCAGGTCAAAGCTGCATTCTCCTTATAATTTAAATGGATATAAAAAGAAGGCGTACCCGAACAGGTGCGCCTTCTTTGTTATAAGGCATTACAAACCATTTTCGAAAATATTTGTTTATTATAAAAACAAATCTATATGGAACGTCCAGTTGAAATGAACACCCTCAGCCAAATCTTGGAAAAACTAAGACTTAAAGGCCTAGACAACGAAATAAAAATGACCGATCACGGCAAGATGCAAGGTGTTGGTCTTAATAAAATTTATAATCCCAGTGATCTGACCATTATCAAAACCTATCGTTTTGAGGGAGATTCAGATCCTGGTGACAACTCCGTCCTTTATATACTTGAAGATAAAGACCATCAGATCGGCTATATTTTGGACGCATACGGCATGTATAGTTCTCAAGAAGGAGCTGGCTTTGACGATTTCTTAAAAAAGATTCCGACCGCGGACAGGGATTTGCAGGAATTATTCGCTTAGACCACCAGAAATTAACAGAAGACCCCAGGCCACAAGTTTGTTACCTGGGGTCTTCTGCTAAAATATACATATGCTTATTTTTTCAGTTTGAGCAGAAGACTGTTACTCACCACGCTGACACTGCTTAGCGCCATTGCTGCCCCGGCAATCATCGGGTTTAGTAAAAATCCATTTATAGGGTATAGAACGCCTGCTGCAAGTGGAATTCCGACTACGTTATAAATAAATGCCCAAAACAAATTCTGTTTGATGGTGGCCACCGTTTGCTTTGACAATTTAATTGCATCGGCAATCTTATTTAGATCTGAAGAGATAATGGTCATCGAAGCAACATCAACTGCAATGTCGCTCCCTTTACCCATTGCGATACTCACATCTGCCTGAGCAAGGGCCGCGCTATCATTGATGCCATCGCCTACCATGGCTACGACCATTCCTTCAGACTGGAGTTTCTTCACAAAAGCAGCCTTTTGTTCAGGCATAACCTCTGCCAAATAGGATGTAATACCTGTCTGTTGAGCAATCAGTCTGGCAGTATCTTCGTTATCTCCAGTAAGCATATAGACCGCAATCCCTGCCTTCTTCAATTGCTGAATTGCATTTACCGCCGTAACTTTTAACTGATCTGAAATGGAGAATACGGCCAGCGCATTTTTATCGTCCGAAAACCAAACGACCGTTTTGGCAGCGTCACTCCAATCCCCCGCCCTTTTCATTAGTTCATCTGAAATATGAATGTTATTTTCATTCAGCAATTTTTGGTTTCCTGCAAAATAGGTTTTGCCCTCAGCTTCTGCCTTAGCACCACGACCGGTAATGCTTTCAAAACCTGACACAGCTTTTGCCGGGACATCATTGTAGTAGTTGCTGATGGCTTCGGCAAGCGGATGCTCAGATTGTCGTTCTATGCTTAGCAAAACCTGTATGTCTATCGCAGAATCATTTTTCCAAAACGCATCACTTACCGTAGGCCGGCCTTCTGTTATCGTTCCAGTTTTATCTAAAACAACTGCATTTATTTTTTTGGCAAGTTCAAGGCTTACGGCATCTTTTATTAAAATCCCCTGTTCTGCCCCCTTTCCAATTCCCACCATAATGGCTGTGGGCGTTGCAAGACCTAACGCACAGGGACAAGCAATCACCAATACTGTAGCCAATGCAATGAGACCATGGGTTAAGCCGTTAGTCTTATCAAAAATGACCCAAACCATGAGTGCCGCAAAGGCAATCAGAATGACAATTGGGACAAATATGCCCGCAATCTTATCTACCAGTTTTTGAACGGGGGCTTTACTGCCCTGCGCGTCCTGAACCATCTTTATGATTCGAGCTAATAAAGTTTCTGATCCGATCTTTTCGGCACGAAACTGGAAGCTGCCTTTTTGATTGATGGTTCCGGAAAAAACTTTGTCATTCAGTTTTTTGAGAACTGGAACCGGCTCTCCGCTAAGCATACTTTCATCAACATATGAACTGCCACTTGTCAATAACCCGTCAACTGCAATCCGCTCTCCGGGCTTAACCAGGATGATGTCACCGATACGCACCTCTGCGGCTCCCTTAATGATCTGCTTGTCATTTTCATCAAGTACGGTGACCGTTTCAGGCCGCAATCCGACCAATTTCCTAATGGCTGCTGAAGTATTCCCTTTGGCGCGCTCTTCGAGCAGTTTCCCCAACAAAATAAAACAGATAATTACCGCAGCGGCCTCAAAATAGACATGTCCATGCAGCCCCCTTTCATGCCAGAAAGCAGGAAATAAAGTATTAAAGACGCTAAATAGATAGGCCACGCCAGAACCGAGTGCCACGAGTGTATCCATGTTGGCCGACTGGTTTTTCATTTGCTTCCAGGCATTGATGAAAAAATCTTTACCAAAATATAAAACCACTGGCGTGGACAGCAGCCACATCAATATATTGGCGTAGGGCATATTCATATAAAACATACCTATAACGACGACAGGCAGGGTAACAGCACTTGCCAAAAATGTTTTCTTCTTAAGCGCGGCTAATTTCTTCATCTGGATCTCTTCCAGTTTCCCACTCTGATTTTCACTAACCCCAATCAATAAGTCGTATCCTATGGATTGCAACGCCTGTTGTAACTGGGCCGCGTTAGTTACTCCTGGCAAATATTCGACAGCCAATGATGCGGTTGCATAATTTACAGATGCACTCTGCACACCCGGTTGTGCTTTAATCATACTTTCTGCGCTAATTGCACAAGAAGCACAGGTCATATCCAGAACGGGAAAGGTTTCTTTTACGACTTTAATCTTTGTGGTCATCTCTTATTAAATTACCATACAAATATCAACAGGGCGACAACAGTTTTTGTTATACCATTACCATATACATTTACATGATTTCCACCTATTCCAGGTTCAGACTTCATCCAAAGGCTTTCTCTTTTCTACTTTTATCTGTTTAAAATGACTTGGCGTAAGTCCAGTCACCTTCTTAAACTGGTTACTCAAGTGTGCAACGCTGGAGTAATTAAGCTTGAACGCAATCTCACTCAAAGACAATTCATCATATACCAGCAACTCCTTTACACGTTCTGTCTTCTGCGCAATAAAGTATTTTTCGATGGTTGTGCCCTCTACTTCAGAAAAGAGATTAGACAAGTAATTATACTCGTGACCAATCTGTTCACTTAAGAAATGAGAAAGATTGATCTTCAAGTCACTATTGTGCTGGTGAATCAGCTCAATAATCAAAGTCTTTATTTTTTCGATCAGCCGGCTTTTCTTGTCATCGATCAATTCAAATCCCAGACCTTCTAAAACCTGTGCTACATTGGATTTTTCGGCTTCGGTCAGGTCCTTCTCCAACTTCACTTCTCCAAGTTCGACAACGGATGGATGGAGGTCCAATCGCTCCAGTTCGGCTTTAACCACCATTTTACAGCGGTTGCAAACCATATTCTTTATATGCAGAGTTGCCATATCGGCTAACAATTTAGTCAAAAAAGCAATAGAACAGCGTTCTTGTTACAGAGCTTGACAAGAATCTTATAATTATATAAATGCACCTAGAAATTTTACAATTTTAAATCGGTTAACATCAATTATCTTTGATGGCACATAAAAGATAAACAAATGGAAACGCTAAAATTCAAAACCAATATTAAGTGCGGAGGCTGTGTTGCGACGGTCAGTCCTTCATTAAATGGTGCAGTTGGAGAGAACAACTGGCAAGTAGATATCAATAATCCTGAGAAAACACTAACGGTCTCTGGCACCAGTGCTTCTGAAGGTGAAATCATCAATGCTATAAAAGCTGCGGGATTTAAGGCAGAAAGGACAAACTGATCTAATTTAGATACCCCGTCACCATTTATATTACTGCCGTTCCGAATTCCGATTCTACGACATTTACTATTGCTATATTTTGAATATAGCAATATTCTTCAAACCAAGTCTTAGGGCATGCTCTCTAATTCCTGTCTTCATAAAACATAAGAAATGATCAACTATTATTGGTCACGTACGCGATCACTGCCCACCAAATTTTATCAATTTCTCTATAAAATTCTTTTTAAAAGCTCTTCCCAAAGGTATTACACGGTTTAGTGTAAGGTAAACTTTGTTGTGTGAGATCTTCTTTAAATGACTGGTGTTGATGATATACGATTTATGGACTTGCTTAAAATCATCATCCAATTTCACCAACCAATCTCTAAGTGCATCCGACGTGAGGTACTTGTTTGAAGCAGTAACGACTTCGGTATAATCACTATCCGATTTGATAAAAATGATATCATCTCTGTTGATTTTTAATAGATCATGACTTGACTTAATGTACACATCTTTGCTAAATGGCAATTCAGCCCGTTGATTCATTTGCTTTACTGAACAGGCCATTGCAGTGACTTTATCAATAGCTTGTGAAAAGCGTTCGAATGAAAATGGTTTAAGTAAGTAATCAATAACATTGAACTGGTAGCTTTCAAGTGCAAATTCTGAATAGGCTGTCGTGAGGATAGTAAGTGGGTAAGCTTGTTCTGACCTCAAAAAATCCATCCCGGAATAACGCGGAAGGTTGATGTCTAAAAAAATCAAGTCAACAGGATGATCCTTGAGATAAGCTTTTGCTTCAAGTGCGTCGCAAAATGTCCTTTCCAGCGAAAGAGCGTCAGTTTTGTCAATATATCTCTGCAATATATGTTGTGCCGGTGCCTGATCCTCTATAATTATACTTTTCATAGCCTACCCGTTTATATCTAATTGCATCATTAACTTGACCATGAAAATATTTCCATTATCCTCAATATCGAGGGTATGTTCAGCCGGGTATTGCAGGTTCAAACGTTTCCGCACGTTTTCCAGGCCAATACCCTTGGCCAAACCGGGTGACTGATAATGCTTTGAATAGTTATTCTTGCACAAAAATGTCAGTTTCCCTTCTTCTGAGACCTGGACACTGATCTCGACATCAATATTTGCAGTCTGGCTCCCGGCACTGTGCTTGAACGCATTTTCAACAAAGACGATCAAAATCAGTGGAGGGATTGAAAAACAGAGGTTATCTATGTTCTTGGTAAACCCGATCCTGCCCCTGTTCTCAATCTGTAGTTTGTTCAGTGCAATGTAGTTTTCCAGATGCTGTATCTCAGTGGTCAGCGCAACAAAATTTGTATTACACTCATACAGCATGTACCTCAATACCGCCGACAGCTCAAGAATTATTGAGGGCGTCTTTGGCGAATTCTCTATCGCATAGGCGTAAATATTATTCAGGTTGTTGAATAAGAAATGTGGGTTGATCTGTGATTTCAAAAACTGGATTTCACTTTCTTTCATCAGACCTTTTACACGTTCCAGCTCACTCTGTTTCCTGTTAGAGTCCCAGGCTAGCTTGAACGCCACAATGACGATGATAAGTGGAAGGGTTTCGATCAGCGTAAACACTACTCCCGGAAAATGTGTCCCCCTTGTAACCGGAAAAAAGATCTGCTCCAAAACCAACTCATCTATTAAAATAACCACCGTCAATAAAACTGAAAGTGCAGCGATGAACAGCAGCGGTCGCTTCCGGTAATACAAAACGGGCAGAAGAATGTAATTGATAATCATTGCTGCGATCAGGTAATTGGCAAAAAAGGCCAGTTTCGAAGCTTTGAATAAGGTTTGTAATGACTGATGCTGTGTCTCGTCAAGGTCGAATGAAAAGAAAACCAGTAACAGCAAAATGATCACCGTTTGGTAAACGATCTCTTTGATATGAGGTGATAAAAGCCCGACCCGAAACCAGTTAGGCTTCTTTTGGCTCATTACTGCCCTGTCCTTAACAAAGGTGGTGTCGTTGAGGTGGTAAATTGTGTCGTTCACAGATTCGTAATTATTGTGTTTACACAAAACTATACATTTGTATTTATAATTATTCTAAATAATGTTCAAATGAAACAACTTTATCTATTTCTATTTTTTGCAGTTATAGTTTCTGTATCTGCTTATGCCCAAAATAGCACGCTGACTGGAAAAGTAACTGGACCAGACAAAAAACCAATAACCGGAGCCACTGTGAAAATTCAGAAAACGTCCCTCGGCACGTCGACCGATACAAACGGGAATTACACCATAACGGACATTACGCCCGCTGCCTATACCGTTAGTATTACGACGGTTGGCGCTCAAACCGAAAAAAAGAACGTAATTATAAAGGCAGGTGTCAATACAGTAGACATTGTGCTAAACGAAAGCAATTTTGAGCTAAATGAGGTAACGATCAATGAAAACAAAAAATTTGCTGCCAGGGAAAGTCAATATGTGTCAAAATTGCCCATCACTAATTTAGAAAACCCACAGGTATACTCGGTGATCCCCAAAGCCCTTCTTGCCCAGCAAGTAGTAGTCGATTACAGAAGCGCGTTGCAAAATGCACCGGGTGTAAATAACGTGGCGGCAGGCTTTGGCGGTGGTGGTTATGGCATTAATCTCACCATGCGTGGTTTCGCCGGATCAGCAGGTGACTTGAGAAACGGAATGAATACAAATGGTCTTACGATTGTTGACCCGGTTAATCTGGAATCTATCGAGGTAATAAAAGGGCCGTCGGCAACGCTCTATGGTTCAATTGTATCCTACGGGGGTTTAATAAACCGGGTGACAAAAAAGCCCTTCGATCAGTTTAAAGGAGAGGTTGGCTACACCTTTGGTGACTGGAATTTAAGCAGGACTACTTTCGATATTAATACGCCTTTAAACAAAGATAAATCAGTGTTATTTCGTATCAACGGTGCGGTAGATGAACAGAAAACCTGGCAGGATGTAGGTCGCAACAGCACCATTTCTCTTGCTCCTGCGATTACCTATAAAGTTTCGCCGAAGCTTACATTAGACCTGGAAATGGAGTATTTTAATGGAAAAATCAACACTACTTTCTATGATCTGCTTTCCCATTATAAAGAATACGACTGGAATTTTAAGAAAGCATACACCTCAAATGATCTGCGCGGTGATCAAAAAGTGAATAACGTTTTTGGTAAGGCCACTTATCTCCTATCTCCAAACTGGACTTCAGAGACTTTCTTTTCATCTGCCCTTACCTCCAGCAAGGCCAAGTATTTATTTGTCATGATGAACGAGGGTACTGAAGAAGACCCTGCCCTACGGGACAGCTTGACCAGGAGCATCAATTTGATTACATCTACATCTCATACCACCCAGATCCAACAGAACTTTACGGGAACAATTAATCTTGGAAGTGTAAAGAGCCGTGTATTGATCGGAGCTGATTACAATAAATATACGTCTGATGACCTGAGGTTTTACACGATATATGATAATGTGAGGATCAATGGTGATACAGAAACCGGTGAAATTCCTGCTCTTAATTATCAAAGATATTTATCGTCAATTGCAGGTGCTGATCCGGATTATCAGGGTATTTGGAACACCTGGACTGCCGCAGCTTACCTATCTACAATAACCAATTTAACAGACAACCTATTGGTGATGGCAAGCTTACGCTACAGCCATTTCAATGGCCCGAACAATGAATTAAAACAAGGTTCTTTTTCTCCGAAACTGGGTGTAGTTTATCAGGTTGTTCCTCAGACCATTTCATTGTTTGCTAATTACATGAATGGGTATTTAAACAATTATCCCGGAGTAACAAAAGAAAGTGCACCGGATGTTGTAAACTTCAAACCGGAATATGCCAATCAGCTGGAAGGTGGAGTAAAATTTGAACTGCTCAAAGGAAAATTAAACGGTACGGTGAGTTATTACAATATTTTAGTGGACAATATGCTGAGAACCGACCCGACCGATTTCAATTATTCTATACAGGATGGTTCAAGACGGAGCACAGGTGTTGAGTTTGATGTGATTGCAAATCCCCTTCCGGGTTTAAGCCTGATTATGGGCTACGGTTATAACAACAGCAAATATTTGAAAGCATATGAGGAAGAAATTAACGATAAACGTCCGTTTGCAACGCCAAAAAATGTAGCTAACGGATGGATAAGCTATAATCTGCAAAACGGCAAATTGAAAGGACTGGGATTAGGGTTTGGAGGAAATTATCAGAGCAGCTCTTATTATGACGATTACAATACCATTTTAATAGATGGAGCTACCACATTTGATGGCTCTATATTCTTTGATACACAAAAATTCAGGGTGGGACTGAAATTGAACAATATCACCAACAAAGAATGGTTTACGATACCGCGTATGGCTTCGCCTATGCCATTGCGACAATTCCTGGTTAACGTAACCCTGAAATTTTAATAAATCTTTTGAAGGCCCGATCATCTGCATGAACAGTGCAATGATCGGGATTTTGAAGTTTATAGCTAATGACAATGATAAAACCAACGGTAAGGAAAAAGAAGCCAAAAGACTCAGTTTTTACACGGGTCAATAAATGGCTGCATTTATGGCTTGGGCTGGTATCTGGTATCGTGGTTTTTATTGTTTGTATTACGGCATGTATATGGGTGTTAACGAAGAAATTACCGCGATTCTGGAACCGGAAAAAAACATTGAACGCCAAGACAAGCCGGTTTTGAAGCCTTCACAGTTTGCCGCTATTGCTTATCAGCAGTATCCGGATTTAAAGATTGATTACATTTATTACCAACAAGGCCGGGCGCTCAATGTAAACATGGAAGAAGAACATGCCGAAGGCGAAGAGCATGGCGGTGTTGTCATAAATATCAATCCTTACGACGGAAAAATCATCAGTAAGGAAGCGTACCATGGTCATGACAATGATTTCTTTAGCTTTATATTAAAGGGACACCGCTTCCTGTGGTTTCCTTACGAAATCGGCAGGCCAATTGTGAATTACAGTACACTCATTTTTGTCGTGCTTTTAATCACAGGCTTAATTTGGTGGTATCCAAAAAAATGGAATAAATCTACTCGTGATAAAAGTTTTAAGATCAAGTGGGGGGCGTCGTTTAAACGTGTTAATCTTGATTTGCATAATGTGCTGGGATTTTATTCCCTTATCTTTCTACTCTTTCTGGCCCTCACTGGAATGGTTTTCGGCATTACCTGGTATAGTGAAGGTTTGTACTGGTTGACTTCCGGGGGTGATAGCCTCGGGAAATATGAAGAATTTGAATCTGATTCTACCAAGGTGGGGAAATTTTATAGTGCTGATCAGGCAATCGATAAGGCCTGGGATATGGTCATAAGAAAGCATCCAAAGTCTCAGGGTTTTTATTATAACTATCCCAAGGCGTCTGAACCAAAGGGGGTTATTGATGTCACCGTCTATCCGGACAAAAGCCAGTTTTACAGTTACACCACTTATATTTTTGACCAGCATACCTTGAAGGAACGTAAAGGTAAAGGTTCAGAATATATTCCTTATGAAGAAGCCGGTTTTGGCGGCAAATTAAGGCGAATGAATTACGACATCCATGTTGGTAGCATTTTAGGTCTTCCCGGCAAAGTTATGGCTTTTTTTGCGTCGCTCATCGGTGCCAGTTTGCCTGTCACCGGATTCCTGATCTGGTATGGGAGAAAGTTCAAAAAGAAGAATATAGTGGCTGTTAAAGACCGTCAACAATAGTCAGACTGCGGAAACTTAAAATGCAGGTCAGCGTTACCATTACTGACACTGTAGGTTGAAACGTGAAAGGTCTCCGGTTCGTCGAAATCAAAATAGTCGGTAAGACCTTCAGGTAGAATAAATGCGAGTAAAGTAGAATCCAAAATAATGCTCCCCCAACCTTTTTCATTCGCATTAAATTGTTCCTAATAAAAAAAGCCTTAACTTTCGTTAAGGCTTTTGCGGACCGGACGGGACTCGAACACCACCCTAAAGTAACCTATAAATCAGCGGTTTACAGAGTTTATAAAATTGACTCTCCGAATTACTCACTGATATTTTAATATAAAAGAACTTCGTTTGCTATTGATCAAATATATGAAAATAATCTAAAAGATCCTGCGGATTATTCTATATATAATTATACTATTTCAGTTGTTCCGCTAGCTTTTCTGTTACAGAATATCCGCCAGTTTGACTTGCTCCCCCAGTGTAATTAATCAGCCCTGCTTCTTTGAGTAGACTTACATATCGTTCAACACTTTTGTTAGGTATCCCTGTCAGTTGTGCATAATGAGGTACGCGTTTATGCTCGTCATCAACTATAGCAGTAAGTACAGTAGTAAGTCTTTCCTTTACACTTCCACTTAGTCCTTTTATTGCTCCCTCAATTGCTCCCTCAATTGCCTTCGCATTTGCTTGTTCATTTGCTTTAGCACTTGCTATAGCATTTGCATGACCATTTGCTCCCTCAATTGCTCCCTCAACTGCTCCCTCAGTTACATCATGTTGTTCATAGTTAACCCTTACCGGAAGTGTCGTTAAGAAATAGGTGCAGTCTTTATCTGTCTCGAAAACTGGCTGACCTGAACCATTGGCATCCATTACACGATAAATTGCAGGAAAACCTGTACCTCGCCCTTCAGTCAGCCTAAGCTCCTTCAGGAAATCACCGATCCTTCTATTGCGATATTCACGTGCTACAATACGTTTCTGCTGCTGTAATATCTGTGCGTCAACTGGCGGCACTGGCCCAGGATAACTTAATATTTCAATTTTGTCGGGCCAAATCTGAACTTCTATCGGACTGCCAATTTCATAGCTTTTATGATAAACCGCATTCGACAAGGCCTCTTCCAAGGCAACAAAAGGGAAATTGAAAAACCGGATAGCCTCCGCTACATCAGGCTTCTTGATCACAAATTCCTGGATAATGTTATTCTGAATGAATTCCAGCACAGCCCTCAATTGTACATGTAAAGGCCCTTTAAAATATTTTTCCGCAAAATCCTTACCCGTAAAATCCTTATGCCATACCAGTTCAATCCAGGGACGGCTTAAAAACTTTTCCGGCTCCTTGCAGAAAAACAAGACACCTGCATTCACTGGTCGAAGATTTTCATCCGGCCCTTTGGCAATATACATCTGCCTTGCGAGATCTTCCGGATTCAGTTTCCGACTTTCTTCCAGAAGATCGCTTTTGACCTCATGCAGATAAGCTTGGATTAAGCCAAGATCAAGGTCAGCAACCGTAGCCAAACCGTTTACCCGGTCATCAAAAGGAACGCGTGCTGCTAAATCCTGCAACCGTTTTAGGTTATCACCTTTTGCAACGACACTCCTTGAACCAAAGCGAATGTAAGGGTGTCGTTCAGCTCTAGCCCCTTGCGTACTGGGCGCTGTATACGGTCTGTTGTCACCCGCAGGGCACCAGATCACCATAATATGTTTATCCTGTAATAAATAGGGCTGTATAATCGGAAAATAATTGGGGACAACCTGATGTGCCAGGCCCAAAATATCTCCCTGAAGCTTATCAAGCTGGCTTTGCAGCAAACCTGCCGGTGGCAAGACCGGCTGTCCATTATCCTCCTCAATCCCAACAATCACATAACCACCGCCCCAATTATTCAGGTCATTTGCAAAAGCACAAATGGTATGAATAATTTCCTCAGGGTTCCAACCTCTTTTGAATTCGAGACGCTCCCATTCAATGGCTTTCCCATGAATCAAATCTTCTATATTAACAGGTAATGACATATATTCAATGGATCAATAAAAAATGCTAACAAAAATACTCAGAATTGCGCACATTAATGAAAGTAAGTCTTTGCAAGTGTTTTGTAAGAAGCCACCTGTATAATCTCTTCAAAGAAAGCATGAATGTAGGTTGCCTATACATTATTAGGAAGTAAATAAAATCCAATCCCTTAGATACCCATAAAACCCCTATAAGTTAAACAGTCCAAGCCATTTTAACCGCGTAAGCACCCAAAGCGCGGAACCGGATATATGTCAAGGACGGGCAGGAAGAATGGGGCAAAGGCGGGGCTGCCCGCTTGTGTATCCTTGACCTGATATTCCGGTGATGGCTATATTTGCTGTTTCGGTGAAAATGGTATTTTTTTATGATTAATGTTTATATCGACATTCCCTGACTCCTGTCTTTTCCCATGTCCGATTTCTGTTGCTGCTCCAACTGTTTTACAAGGTTCTCTTTAACAAGATCAGGCAAATAAGATTCAGATAAGGGATACAGATTTGCCTTAAGGGTTTCTTGTATCGGATGCTTATTGATAAACTCCTTCACGTCTGTATTCTTCTGTACCGCAACTGTATAAGGGTCAAGCAGCTGTTTAGCTGGAATCTCCAAAAGCTTTACATTTTTAGGCAGGACAGTGATGTCATCATCGTATTTATAGATGCTATGCTCTACCGTATGATAATAGCCGTAATATTGCTCTCCTGATTTAGAAAGCTCAAGCTCTTTGAAATTAATCCGGTTTCCAGGATGGTTAGTCTCGCGCAGTTCATTGCGGCCAAGGTCTATAGTGAAGCTGGTGCCAGCAATATCAATGATGGGTAATCGGCCGCTTATGCGCTTTTCCAATAATTCAGCTTGTTGCTGTTGATGGATAATTCTATGGGTAAGTTCCTGCATTTGCTTTTGTGAAGGGGACTCTGCGGCCATTTCCTTCTTGAATTCACTAATTTCATGAGCAGGGGCATTTCTGGCTTGTTTCATCGCGATGACCTTATCCAGGTTTTGCAGAAAGTAAAGGCGTAGGTCAGCAGACCATTTACGATCAACCTCCTGCTGAAAAACCTGTACGGCATTTTTGGGATTTGTGGACAGCAAACTTACCCCTTCGATAAATGACTGCGGGTCCTTATTTAAAGTGCGGCCGTAGATTTGCAATTTGTTGTATAGACCCTCATTTTGCACCAGGTATAGCGTTGGCGCGATCAAGTTGTAGCGGCTATCGTGCGCCTCCTTTCCAACTAGCCTGCCTGAGTTTTCGGTTAATTTCATATGCTCATACCTGAAATGAGTACCTAGCAGGCTAAGCTTTGGATGAACTGCCATCAATTTAATCTCTACTCTGTAGCCTTTATCCTGTAATTCTGAAATGGTTTTATTCATCAGATTGCCAGAGGAAAAAGTAGTTTCCAGAATAAAATTCATACGATTGGCTTCGCAATACGCACGTAAGCCATTGTTCCAAGCCTGGGCATGTTCGGCGGTAACTTCAGGGTAATAAGATTCGTGTTTTGCTTTGATCTTTTCTGCATCAGGATGATAGTCTCGAAAAATATCTGCGTTGCAGCCAACGACATTCTGCCCGAGTTCTTTTCGGGCAATTCGCTCTAGCTCTGATTTACCCGCTCCAGGTTGTCCACCCAAAATAATAACCACTGGGCTATCAGAAGGGGACTTCCCAGCTGTAAAAATAGTAATGATATCCTGCTGTATCTCTCTGAAGTCTTTATCCGGCAGGCGGTAAAGGCTTTTTAACGACTTTGAAAAATCGATAACTGTTCCTTCACTTAAAACTGAAGTTTTTTTTTCTGGGCCAAAAGGATCGGGCTGTACTTATCAATAATGGCCTTCATTTTTTCAGGGCTGGAAAAGTTATCCGTATTATTGTACTGTTCCAATGCATCTTTTCCCAAAGCGGAAAGTTCGGCGATCCTGCTTTCATCGGGAATAGCTTTATCGAGTTCTTTTCTTTCTTCTCTTGAAGCCAGAGCGATTAGTCCGGTTAGGATTGAATTGGCGCTTTCAGTACTGGTATACCAGTCAAAAGTATCGGGTTCTTTAATAGTCGCTGTGGGTGCCAGCGGTAAATGTAACTGTTCAGCAATTTTAACGTAATCATCATAACCGATGATCACCTTTACTGGCATTCCGCTTTCATCATTTACAAACTGCGTTTCCATGTCTTTAAGCATAATGTTTCTCAAATTTAGTAAAAAATAAGGTGAATTGATCCTGTTTTGAAATCATCAGCCGGAATATCCCGGCTGATGAAGTGTTATTTAATATTTTTTCTCTGCTTCAGCGTAAGCCTTTTTCAATTTCTTTTTAATGGTTTCATTTCCATTTTCATACGCCTCTATCCAGGCAGCCGCGGCAATGTCTCTACTCCTGTTGTATTGTTTGGCCTGGTATCCTTCAGCCCATTTTCTTCCAACCGGGATCAGGCCCATTGCTACAATGAAAGCAAAAGTCCAGGGAATAATGTGCCGGGCGACGATCCTATAAAACTTCTCCGGGTTGTTTTCCGGAAAAAACAGAAACCTGAACTGCCTGACAATCGGCATAGGTTTCTTTTCCAGCACCTGGACAAAGTTGGACATGCCTGCATGCAGTTCATGATGCACCGGTGTCAGATCGGGCACCGGTGCTTTGATTTCAATTTTTTTGTATTTTTCTTCAAAACTGGCAATCAGCTTTCTATTGTCATCACTTAGTGTAGCAATAACCTGATCCCGCTCCTGATTCTTAAGCTCAATATTCTGGATCGCTTTTTGGGTATTTTCTCCTTGTTCGAGTATATCCTTAAGTACTTCAGTCAATGTCGTTTCGTCTAAACTCATAAGCATTTGTTTTAAAATGAAATTCCTTGCGATCTGTCTCGCTTAATTGTCTTTTGTTGCAGCAATTCCTGCTGTAGCTTCAGTTCTTTTTGTTCCTGCCGGAGGCGCATCTGCTGCTGCTGAACCAGTTTCTTCTCGATATCAGCCAGGCTAAAACCGACCTGACTTCCTTTAAACCTGACCATATCCGGATCGGTAAAGGCAATCCCTCTGCCCAAGTCTACCGCGTACCCTTGTTTTTCCATGCGCTTGCAGACCTGCTTAACATTGGTTGACTCGCCAATTGCCCATTCCAGGTTTTCTTTGAGCAGTTCTTTTCGCTTGTCCACCCTCTTGCTCATCGAGAGGCGCTGCTCTTTGGCTAAAAATCGGTTTGGGCTAAGCACCTTTTGCAGACCATACACCTTTTCCATTTCCCGGCAAAATTCCGCCATGCGCTTGTAGCTGTTGCTGTCGCTTGCCGTCTTGCCATCATAGCCAATACGGTTAGCCACAATGTGCAGGTGCTCATGCTCAGTATCTGCATGGGTAATGACCACATACTGGTTCTGATCAAAACCAAACTTCTCTGCCAAACTCGCGCCGATATCTGCTTTCTGCTGCTTATTCAGCAAATTGCCATCGGCATGGGCAAGGCTTAGCGAAGCATGAAAGACTGGCTTACTGACATTTGGATTGAGCTTACTTACCTCGATGAGCTGTCTGACCACCTGTTTCTTATTACCGAAACACTGGTTGTAAAGGATCACCTCGGCTTGTTTGCGCTCCATTTCTTCCAATTGCAACTCCTCGCTTTCCTGCAACCTTCCTTCATGCAAATAACTCAGGCATCCGCTGAAGCTTTTTCCGGTGGCAATTTTACCAATCATTTCAAATAGGCTTTTACTTCCTCTACTAATCCCTGCAACGAGCGGACTTCCTTGTTCAGCAGCGCCCGGTCCAGCGCATTCAAATCTTCATTCCCATTCCGCTTCTTTGCAATCTGGTTCAGGTTAGCAGCCGTATGGTTCAGCGTTCCGGTCAGCTGCAATACTTCTTTTGGCAAAGTCTTTACTTTGATCTTTACCGTACCATTTAGGCCCAGCTCGCGCAGATAAACTGAAACCGTGGTCTTCAGCTTTTTAGCTCCGGCTTGTATCAGCTTTTTCTCAATAATGTTGCACATGACCGTCAGGGCAACATCTCTTTTGATCGCCGCCCTGGGGCGGCCTCCTTTACTGGTCTTTCTTTTCTCTTTTTCCATAGTCATAGGCAGATCTTAATTGTTCATCACCAGATGAACGATTAAGATCATCCGGTCTTTTTTGGCGCTAGCCCCCCATGAATCCGAAAGCGCAGCTCGGATGAATGGGGCCAGCGTTTCGGCCATGCCGAAACATAGCTGGCTCCGCTAAATCGCATAGGCAAACGGGCTAGCAGTGCACCGCGTTAGCAGGTGCATCTGATACCCGGTCTGCCGGGTGCAGGGGCTTCGGCTTCCGGTGCCAGCACAGGCTGCTAAGCCTGGGATGGTAGGCGGAGTAGCCGATGTACCCCTCAACGTTCGCTATCTACCACAGGCAAACGGGCCAGCAAAGCACCGCCACAAGCAGGTGCAACAGCTGCCCGGTCTGCCGGGTACAGGTCATTGGGCGCCATCCACCAGACAAGGCTGCCAAGCCTGGGATGGTAGCTGGGTTTATAGCCGATGTATCCCTTAGTTTCCAATTCCCGCAGGCACTTGTGATAAGTGGCGATAGAAGCGATCTTTGAATAAGTCATCAATAGCCGCCGATTCACGCTAAAAGGACTGACATAACTATTTCGCTGGAAGCTGATAAAAAGCGCGGTAAACAAGCTGACATGGGTTGCCATCAGGCTGGGGTCAATACTGATTCGCTTTAAGCTGGCGGAATATTCCGCCAGCGGGGAGATGAAATCTATGATTGGCGTTATCATCTTAAACCTCCCTCTAAAAGTCCATTGATATCTTCCAGCTTATAGTAGAGCATGGACCCGATCTTGGTAAAACGCAGTGTGCCATTGATCCGCAGGTTTTGCAAGGTGCCCGGCGAAATATTGAGCAACTTGCGGACTTCCTGGCTTTTCAGCCATTTTTTTGAAGCCCCGTCCTGCGGGTTCATCAGTGTTTTGATTTCGGATAGCAGTTCAGTTTTAAAATTTTTGAGGTCGTCTTTGGTAATTACTTCAATTGCTGTCATAGGTAGAAATGAATTAAAAGGTAAAACATCGGGTTAAGAGGCGCAGACCTGTCAAAACAAAGCACCTGCTTAGGTTTGACTAGACAAATGTATATTAATGTTTTGATAAATAAAAATATGTCAAAACATTTTGCTACGTTTGTTCACTCGTTCACCAGATACAAGCAATTTAGTTTGATCCGAATTGTGGATATTTGAGATACGGGAAAAGATGGTTTGTAAAAATTAGGTATCAAACGAGACCAAAACACATCAAATAAAATGTCTGAAAAAAAAATAAATAAAATTACTTATAAGATCTATTTCAACGACAGGTTGAAACAGGTGAGCTTTCATGGTGAGCAAACTCATCCTTTATACATCCAGGTCACCTATGAAAGAAAGTCAATTTTTTTTAAAAGCTATTATTTTGAATTACTGAGTAAGCCCCATTATTTATTAAAGATTCCAGGAGTGGGCGAGAAAGGTCCGGCTGTGGCGGATTGTATTGAAAAAGAAAAACAAGTTATCGAATTCATCATTGAAAAACACAAAGATGATTTTTCACTCGACCTGTTTCGCGGTGCCTACTTGTATTACAGCAAAGACCTTTGCGATATATTTCAGGGCGGATTTATCCAGTATATGCATACCTTTTTCTGGGATGAAGGCTCGCCTGCTTTGGGGGACGTCGTCTTGTATGGCTGCAAGGACGTGATTGCTTTTGACGTACTTAGAAGTTTTGAAAGAAGCTTTAAGCCCGAACTGTATAAAAAACTAGTAGGCAATGCACTCTATTATGCGCCGCCTTATATTCCTGTCTATGGCTTTATGCAGGAACTGCATCGATGGCCTACTAAAATGCTGTCCGTAATGGAGATGAACAACCAAGAAACCATTCTAAAATTCAGCGAGTACCTGCTAAAAAGATATAGTGATGAAGATGCCGCTACCATTTTAAAGCAAGTAGCAGACTGGCAGAAATATTGGTGATTTCAGCTAGATTAAAGAGGTATATTATACCGAGGAAAAAAACGAAGGATAAGCAAGAAAACGTAGGCACTACCTGAAAAAAAGACCCCCAACAGGAAAACCCGGAGAAGCGCAGGCGAATTAAATTCCGTAAGCGAACACCATCTGCGCGTAAACGGAAAAACGCACGACCAGAAAACGAACGGCAGCAAGCGTTCTATGTAAAGAAGTTACCACATAAATCTGAAAATCTTACCATTAAGATCATCTTATTTTAACGGAAAGTTTACAAATGCATTTGATAATCATTAGCTTTGTCAAAGGGGCTTGATAATTAGGGACATGCAGCATTACAATTCACCGGAATGGACAGATGATATCTTGTTGGATTTAATCCGGCTGGAAGATGACTCGGCTGCTTTTTCGGAGCTGTATAACCGTTACTGGAATAAGATATTTTTATTGGCCGCCAATTCACTTGATTCAGCTGAAGAAGCAAAAGAATGTGTCCAGGATATTTTTTGCAGCCTATGGAACCGCAGGCAAACCCTGGAACTAAAATATTCTCTTTATACTTACCTGGCCGTAGCGGTGAAATACCGGGTGATCAATATTTTGAACAGCGCCTACCGCAAGCGTCACCGCAAAAGCGATGTGGAAATAGATGAGCTGGAAATTTATAGCCCGTCTGCCGAGACTGCGCTATTAGAAAGGGAACTTTTTGCACGTTTGGAAAAGGCGGTAAATCTGCTGCCCGAAAAATGCCAGCTGGTTTTCAGAATGAGCCGGGAAGACGGTAAAACCCATCGGCAAATTGCTGAAGAATTAGATATTTCTGAAAAAACGGTCAATAATCATTTAACCAAAGCCATCAAGGACATCAGCAGTAACCTGACTGCTTCGTCAGCCGCTTTTGTATTAGGCGAATACCTACACCGGTTGCTCTAAAGCCACGTTTTAAAATTTCTTTACATTTTCTTAATTATTTCTTGACACCGACTAGGTATAAGATCATTTTTTGCTGACTATTAGGGCAAACAGATCTCCATGAAAAAAGAATTGAGTAGGGAACGGGTTGAAGAACTAGCCAGCAAGATTAAGCAAGCCACTGCCACAGCGGATGAGCAGCGTGATTTTGATGCGTGGTATAGCCGCCAGGCAGAGCAGCCCTTCCACGTTCCGGGCCATTTGGCAACCAGCGAAGCAGAATTAAAAGCGAGCATCTATCAGCATATCCAGCAGGAAACTGGATTGAACAAACCGAAGAGATCGGTTGTAAAATTATGGCGGAGCATTGCAGCCGCTGCCTCTGTGCTGTTATGCCTGTCACTAGGTGGTTATTATCTGCTAAAAAATAAGACCGAGAACACCGAGATTATTGCTGCCAAACAGCAGGATTTCGCGCCGGGCAGCAATAAGGCAATCCTAACCTTATCCAATGGTAAGCAAATAGTATTGGATGATGCAGGTAAAGGTAAACTTGCCGCGGAAGGTAATTCTTTAATTAACAAAACTGGTAACGGTCAGGTAGTTTATAACGATCAGCGTAGCCAGAACCATAACGCAGCAAATGTCTTGAATACCATGGCGACCCCGCGCGGCGGGCAATACCACTTGACGCTGGCTGATGGCACTGACGTCTGGTTAAATGCGGCTTCTTCAATTACCTATCCGGCTACTTTTACCGGTAAGGAACGTGAGGTGGAGATTACAGGTGAGGTTTATTTCCAGGTGGCGCATAATGCAGCCATGCCATTCAGGGTAAAATCAAACGGACAAACTGTAGAGGTTTTGGGAACGCATTTCAATATCAATGCTTATGACAACGAGGCTGCTATCAAAACGACATTAGTAGAAGGCTCAGTTGCGGTAACCGCGAACAACCAAAAGAAATTTTTAAAGCCGGGACAACAGGCGTTGCTGTCTTCCAATACACTTACAACCAAAAGTGTGGATATAAATGAAGAACTCGCCTGGAAACAGGGCTATTTCGACTTTACAGATACGGACATAAAAACCATCATGCGCCAGCTATCGCGCTGGTATGATGTAGATGTAGAATTTGTTGGCCCTGTTACTAAGGAAACCTTTACGGGCCGGATTTCCAGAGGCCGTAACATTAGCCAGGTATTAAAAATTGTAGAAGGTTCGAAATATGTTCATTTAACTTTTGAAGAAAGGAGGATTATGGTTAGAATGTGACGCTACTAGATACCATGATTCAAAAAAAACGAAGGCCAGAAGTGCTTGTAACACAACCGGCCAGTACCTGGATTGATGGTCAATAAATTTTGCGAATAGATCAACTAATAAACCAGACAAACAAACTTAGACAATATTGCCCATTAAAGCAATGTTGACGGTCTCTCATTTGGCCGCTAAGACTTTGTCACAAACAAAATGAAATGAATAAAAATTACCCAAGAACCGGATATGCTTTGCGGCACATCCATAAGATCCTATTAATTATGAGGCTAACCACCGTCATATTGATTCTCAGCATCATGCAGGTCAGCGCAACCACGTTTGCGCAGAAAATCTCTCTGTCCGAAAAGCAGACACCGTTATCTAAAGTATTTAAAAAAATCAGCCAGCAGAGTGGCTATGACTTTTTGGTGGCTGGAAGTATGCTGAAAGGTACCAGGCCGGTAACGATTAATATACAAGGTGCGGAATTGGATGCAGTGTTAAAGGTTATTTTCAAAGATCAGCCGGTAAGTTATACTATTAGCGATAAAGTAGTAACGGTGATGCGTAAGGAAGAGCCTTCCCTCCTAGACAAAGTGGGAAATAATTTCAACCTTATTGATATTCAGGGAGTCATTGTTAATGAATCAGGATCGCCACTTGCCGGAGCTACAGTGAAGATCAAGGGCAGCACTATTGCTGTAACTGCTGACAACCAGGGAAAATTTTCAATACAGGACGTTGCGGAGAATGCAATATTGATTATTTCTTATATTGGATATCAAACCAAAGAAATGTCTGCATCTGCAAATGTTGACAAAATCACGCTTGAATTGTCTTCCAGTGATTTAAAGGAGATCGAAATAAATGCAGGATACTACACCGTAAAAGATAAAGAGAGAACAGGGTCAATATCGAGAATAACGTCAAAAGAGATCGAAAAGCAGCCTGTCAATAACGTTCTGGGTGCCTTAATTGGAAGGATGCCGGGGGTAAATATAGAGCAGAAAAGTGGAATAAATGGCGGCGGGTACGGTGTAGAAATAAGAGGAAGAAATAGCCTAAGAGGTACGTCAAATGCCAACAGTCCAATTCAACCCCTTTATCTTGTTGATGGAGTACCATATCCTTCTGCTCCAGTTGGAACTATTTATTTAGGTACGTCCTCCAGTCCCTTCAATTTTTTAAGTCCTGCAGATATAGAAAGTATAGAAGTTCTAAAAGATGCGGACGCTACTGCAATTTATGGCTCCAGAGGTGCTAATGGTGTTATCCTAATCAAAACAAAGAAAGCTAAAAAAGGATCAACAGTATTCGAAATTAATACCAGTGCTGGCGTTTCCAAAGTTGGTACCCAATTAGAATTGATGAATACTCAACAGTATTTGGAAATGAGGGATGAAGCATTTAAAAACGATGGTATAGTTCCAGGTGCTTTGGATTACGATGTTAACGGCACCTGGGATCGCAATAAGTATACGGATTGGCAAAAAACATTAATTGGCGGTACGGCAAGTATCTTCAATACTAATGCATCAATCAGTGGCGGCGGTGAAAACACGCAGTTTGTTTTTAGAGGAAATTACCTTCGGCAAACCGATGTGTTCCCAGGTAAATTTTCTGAGAATAAAGGATCAGGACTTCTGAATATTGATCACAATTCAACTAACCAAAAGCTAAAGGTTAATGTTTCGGCAGCCTATAGTAAAACTGTCAACAATTTACCTCCTTTGGATCTGACTAACAGTATTTACTTGCCGCCAAATGCTCCTGATCTATATAATGAAAATGGGACTTTAAATTGGGCATTAAGCAGTTCCGGGGCATCAACCTGGGTAAATCCTCTTAGTTATATTTACCAGCCATATACAAATACTACGCTGAATTTTGTGTCCAATGCAATGTTAAATTATGAAATATTTCCAGGTTTATTCTTGAGAAGTAGTCTTGGATATACGAACATAAGACTAAGAGAAACCAATCTCTCACCAATCAGTTCTAAAGCCCCATCAACGTCAACTACAGGTAATAACAGCTTGTCTTTAAATGGAATTGAAACGTGGATGATTGAACCGCAGATCAATTATAAAAAGGAATTAAAATCGGGTACACTGGATGTTTTAATTGGTTCCACATTCCAAAAAGATAACCAGACTACAGAATCTCTAACTGGAGCAGGTTATACCAGTGACCTCCTTTTATCGGATATCTCTTCTGCTCCAACTAGATCTGCAAGTACGGCAGCTTCTCAATATAAATACAATGCTATTTTTGGTAGGGTAAATTACAATTATAAACAGCGATACATTATAAACCTGACTGGTCGAAGGGATGGGTCAAGCAGATTTGGCTTAGACAGGCAGTTTGCAAATTTTGGGGCAGTGGGTCTGGCCTGGATTTTTTCAAATGAGTCTTTTGTTAAAGAATTAGTTCCTTTACTTTCATTTGGAAAGTTGAGAACCAGTTACGGGATTACTGGCAGTGACCAAATACCAAATTATGGCTATCTAGAAACATATGCTGCTTCTCAACCCTATCAGGATGGAAACGGTCTTGTTCCTACCAGGATAGCAAATGATGATTATTCCTGGGAAGCCAATAAAAAGCTGGAACTGGCATTGGATTTAGGATTTCTTAATGATCGTATTTTAATTTCAAGTGCGTGGTTTAGAAATAGATCTTCTAACCAATTAGTTGGATACACTTTGCCTGATATCGCGGGATTTGCAAGCGTGCAATATAATCTGCCTGCAACTGTTCAAAACACTGGATGGGAATTTGAACTAAACACCACTAATATTGTAAGACGTAAATTTTCCTGGCGAACCAACATTAACTTAACAATACCTAGAAATAAATTGGTTTCTTATCCCAATATTGAGGGTTCTACCTATGCGAATACTTATACGGTTGGAGAATCCTTGTATGCTCTTAAAGCTTATACCTATCAGGGGGTCGATCCCCAAACCGGGATATATAACTATCTCGATAGAGATCAAAACGGAACGATAAATAATCAAGACAGAACAACAGCAGATAGGCCACTTACAAGTCATTTATTCGGTGGAATTCAAAATAGCTTAACTTATGGCCAGTTTTCTTTAGATGTTTTTTTCCAACTTGTAAATAAGACGGTTCGATATCCATTCAATAGTTCTTTACCAGGTGGTATGGGTAATCAGCCATCTAAGATAGACACCCGTTGGAAAAATATCGGTGATGAAACCGACATTCAGAAACTTACGCAATCATTTAGTTCTAGTGCCTATTTGAGATTCTCTTATCTGTACAACTCAGATAGATTTAGTGATGCATCATTTATAAGATTAAAAAATATTTCAGTTTCGTGGGATGCTGGATCACTTATAAAAAGTGAAAGGATTCATGGCTTAAGAATATACGTACAAGGACAAAATCTACTAACATTTACGAAATTCATAGGTGACCCCGAGATAGGAACAGTAACGTCATTACCTACCCTGGCAACTTTTACAGCAGGGTTGCAATTGAGTTTATAACTACATTAATGAAAATCAGATGAAGAATATATATACATTTAAGAGTGTTTCAACAATCATTCTATTAACATTGTGTCTGTCCTGTAAGGAATTTATAGAGATTGACCCGCCAATTAATCAGGTGACAAAAGACAAGGTTTACAATGATGAAAAAAGTGCTGAAGCCGCTGTAAGAGGAATTTATGCTTCGATGATGGCCAACACCGCATTTGCAGATGGTGGTGCCACAAGCGTAACTGTTTTAGCGGGTAGATCTGCTGATGACTTTTTAAATCAATCCAACAATGAACAGCATAAGCAGTTTTCAGATTGCACATTAAATAAAGACAACAGTGTAGTTCGCATCAACTTATGGCAATCAATCTATAAGAATATTTACTATGCAAATTCTGTTCTGGAAGGCTTGGCTGCATCTTCGGGCATTTCCGAAAGTCTAAAAACGCAGTTAAGTGGTGAGGCTAAATTTATTCGTGCATTTTGTCATTTCTATTTAACCAATCTTTTTGGAGAAATTCCGGTTATTTTAACCACCGACTATCGCATTAACTCAATTGCTTTTGCTTCTTCTAAAGATCAGATTTATTCCCAAATTATTAAAGATTTAACTGAGGCGAGGGAACAACTGTCTGACAACTATATATCTTCCGAACGAATAAGAGCTAATAAGTATGCCGCTACGGCGTTGCTATCAAGGATATATTTATACAAACAGGATTGGAAAAATGCAGAAAGCATGGCTACAATAGTGATCTCAAATACCACAAATTATGAGCTATTAAACGATCTAAATTCAGTTTTTTTGAAAAACAGTAAAGAAGCAATCCTGCAATTTGTTGTACCAGCTATCTATTCTAGAAATACGCAAGAAGGTAATGTGTTTATTCTGAATTCCGCTCCCAGTCCTACTACAACACCTGTAACACTTAGCAACGAACTTATAAGTGCATTTGATGCCGGGGATAAACGTTTGACCAATTGGGTAGGAAAAACTAGTGTCGGCACTAGTTCTTGGTTTTTCCCTTTCAAATACAAGATCAAAACAGGTAATAGTCCAGTTAACGAATACAGTATGATATTACGATTGTCCGAGCAGTATTTGATCCGAGCAGAGGCAAAGATTCAGCAGGGAAAGACAATCTCCGGCATTAATGACATTAACGTTTTAAGAACTAGAGCCAGATCCCTAGCCACGATTGAAATACCAAATCCACTCCCAGATCTACCAACGACTCTAAGCGAACAAGAGGCATTGTTGGCTGTCGAAAAAGAAAGAAGAATTGAACTATTCTCGGAATGGGGGCATCGCTGGTTCGATCTCAAGAGAACGAATAGAGCAGATGTTGTCCTAACTCCTGTAAAGGGTCTGAATTGGCAACATACCGATATACTTTATCCAATCCCCGCAATCGAATTACTAAATGCTATTAATCTCAATCAAAATACTGGATACCAGTAGTTTGAGATGTTATTTACTGACTTAAATTAATTTAAAATGTTATGAGCAAAATAATAGTATGCTTTTTTCTATCGATAGTAATCGGAAACAATGCCATTGCACAACAGACCCCTGCTAGTGTACAAAAATTAAATATTGGTGATACACTACCAAAGTATCCGTTAAAAATGATGAACTATCCAGAGTACACCGCAGACCTGCAAGATTTTAAAGGTAAGATACTAATTCTTGATTTTTGGGAATCATCTTGCCTAAGCTGTCTGGAATCCTGGCCGAAATTAATAAAACTGCAAGATCAATTCAAAGACAAGATCCAGATTTTAACTATAAATGCCCATGAAGATCAGAAAAAGATAAAGGAAGTAATAAGTCGTCAAGAGCGAATCTATAACTATAAAATGACCCTACCTGTTTCCTTTGGAGATCCCAAGATAAAACAATTATTTCCTTATTTCAGTCTTCCTCATATCGTTTTTATTGATGAAGATCAGGTTGTAAAATATATAGCCGCAGGATGGGATCTAAACGAGATTACTATTCAGAATATGATTGATCGAAAAGTGATGAACATAGGTGAAAAGACTGACAATTACTTAAACAGGTATAAGCAATTGTACACGTTGAATAATGTTGGAAAGAATGATCAGGGACAAAATGTACTTGTTAGTACTATAATTACACCCTACGCCCCGGAATTAGATGGTGTCGGCACTATAGAATCACGATCTAAGAAATCTACTGGATATTTTGGCAATCACTCTTTGAAGGATTTATTGAGGATTGTATATGGAAGGGGGTCGAGTCTTTTAGGCGCTGTTCCGAATTCCCGAGTTGTGTTTAAAGACCTTGATTCAAGCAAATATGTTCCTATTATTGATGGAATTCGTCAAACTCAAAATTCCTATACGATTCAGGTCATTGCTATGAAATACTTATCTCCAGACCAGATTAAGTGGAAGATATACAATGAGCTATCATCATACTTTGATATTAAAGCCTATTGGGGTAGACAAAAAAAAATGTGTTTAGTGATTTCAAGAAACAAGTTTCCTATTCATGAATACCAAGAGGGTTCAAGTACGTGGCGTGCCTATACTATTGGCACTACACTTTTAAAGATGAACAAGATTTCTATGCAGAACCTGGTTGACATGATGGACTTACAGTGTAGACAATTAGGCATTGTGGGTTTTCCAGTGATCGATGAAACTAATTTTAAAGGTTTCTTGGGAATGATAGAATTTGAGTCTCCAAATAAAGTGATTGACTATCAGGTCTTAAGTAAAGAACTGGCTAAGTATGGACTTCATTTTTCATTCGAGGAACGTGATGTTGACGTTTTGATTATTAGCAAAGCGGGAGAAACGTCTTCGCTAGTTACTAGGTAGCAAATGCCTTGAGCAGCCTATCAGTTTTCGATGTACCTGGTAGGCTGACTTTATATCGATAAATAAAATTTCCAGAAATTAAAAACAAGTGATCATCAATAATACTTAGATGATTTATCACCGACTTTCCGGGATTAGGGATAGATAAAGAATAGAGATATGTAGATTTTTCCAAATCATAAATGTCGAGTACGAAAGAATCCTTGAATCTAATTAGGTCTTCATTTTTACCCATCAATCTTGATTGAATAAAGAGATATTTTTTCCAATTGAACGCTTTTGCATTTACAAGAACGGATGCGCTGACAACGCTTTTATCCTGTGATCTTACTTCTGTGACCGTTATTCTGGCAGTATCAATCGGGCCTATCGTCCTAAATTTGTCCATTAAATTTAAACTGGTATCCAGAAGTAAAATCTCATTCCTATATCATTCCCCGATCTACCAGCAAAATAGTATGAGTTGTATTTAATATCCATCCTTTTGTAATCGGAAAGGGCATAGGAAATGCTTCTTGTAAATTCAAATCTCATCTTTTTATTCTTGAAATAATACGCGAACTATAGCATCAACACAATCACCATGGGAAGAAGCGTAAAAAAAAGAAGGGTTTTCACATTATTCTTCATACTGAACTTTTTAAGAAAATAACACGCTTGCCTTGCGTGTTATTTTCATGGTAGTGGTTAATCCCAAAGTGATTTATTGTGGGATTTCGGTTAGTGGTAATACGCAAGATGTACCATTACTTCTGAAAACGCCCCATCTATCTCGAACCTCAACCATAGAAAACCTGCCTTGTTTAATGGCGAAATTCAATAATGCTATCCAAATAACTTTATGACACGCGCTTCCTGCTGGGTTTCTGTGTTACATTCTATACTTGCGTCAACCGGAACTAAGTCCTTTCTGGTCTCTTTAATACCTGCTCCTTTCAGCATGGCTAAGGCTGTTTCCTCACCCAACTTCGCCTCCAAAACAGCCATATCATCCCCCACCTTATTGTCCAAAATTTTGGCATAAATTTGAGTAGTTCTGATATCCGTGTGTCCTAGCATTTTACTGACCGTTTCGATTGGCACACCATTTCCCAAAGTAATAGTAGTGGCAAAGGTATGTCTGGCAATATGGAAGGTTAGATGCTTCTCAATTCCACACAAATCAGCAAGCTCTTGGAGATAGGCGTTCATTTTCTGATTACTTAATATCGGAAACACCCTGCCAGTGCCAGCACATCTTGGATCATCCTGGTAACGATCTACAATAGCTTCAGCGGTCGGCAGTAAAGGAATGTGTGAAGCAATATTTGTTTTGTGCCTTTTCTTTAATATCCACGAAGCACCACCATAGCCTTTCCTAATCTCAGCCTTGCTCAGTTCCTGCACGTCTATAAAACTCAATCCAGTATAGCAACAAAATAAAAACACATCCCTTACAAAGCCCAATCTGGCAATCTTAAACTCTTTCGCATTTAGTGTCTGAAGCTCTCCTGGACTTAAAACATGTCTGACTACTTTATCAACCTTGTTTTTGTGACCCAAAAACGGATCGCATGTTATCCACCGATGCTTTAAACAAATACGTATCACCTTACCAAAATTTTTAAGATGCTTTGCTGTAGCATTATTCGCACATTTTCCGGTAGTGCGAATATAATAACCAAATTGAGATACGAAATGCGGATCAATCTTGGTAACCTCAAGATCGCTGGCCTTAAACTTGGATTTCAAAAATCCTTTCAAGTGCTTCAGCGTTGAATTGTATTTGGTAAGTGTAGCTTTAGTAAACCCCTTCCCGATCAATGCTTCAATTTCGTTATTGTGGTCTTTGAAAACGCCAACGATTTTAATATTTTCCTCTTCAATCCCCAAATACCTGCTTTTAATGCTGTCGGCAGTGACGGGCTTACCATCTTTCACAAGTGTAGTGTGTGCGTCCTCTACGGATCGCTGTAACGCATCCAGGAAACTGTTAAAAGACTTTACAGTTTCCTTTGTACCTTTTAGACGGCTTGATGTGCTGCACCAGTTATCCGGCTCACAGTGCTTGCCCGTTGCCAGTTCTTTCTGGTCACCGTTAACGGTGATTCGCATGTACACCGGTTTAGGGCCGTTTTGATAGTTTTTTGGCTTCTTCAAGTAGAAGAGCAGGCTAAAATTTGTTTTCATAGTCTTTACTCACTAAAAAGTTTAACAAAGTTAGCATTGAAGGTCTCTCCGGTCAAGATGTTCATCTATTGAACATGCTGTATTACAGATAGTTATATCGTTTCCAGTGAGTAATGTCATGAAGCCCAGTGACTCACTGAATTACTCACTACTTTTATCAGAAAACATGAATATTTTGGAGGTTTTTTAAAATGAAAAAGCCTGTAAACATATGATTTACAGGCTTTTGATGTTCTTTGGTATACATACCAGCGGACCGGACGGGACTCGAACCCGCGACCTCCGCCGTGACAGGGCGGCATTCTAACCAGCTGAACTACCGGTCCGTTTTCCCGTTGTTCGTATCGTTGTTTCGTTTCGGGATTGCAAATATAGGTGCTTTATTTAACTTTGCAATATATATTTTAAAATAATTGCAACTCCTTAATTTCCAGAACCTTCTTTTAGCTTTTCTGCATTCTCAGCAAACTGCAACGCATCAATCAACTCCTGAACGCCCCCGTCCATTACCCCATTCAGGTTATAAAGCGTCAAACCGATCCTGTGATCAGTCACCCTTCCCTGGGGATAATTATAAGTTCTGATCTTAGCAGAACGGTCACCCGTTGAAACCATCGTCTTACGCCTTGCCGCAATATCACCATTTTTCTTTTGCAGTTCGATATCATATAACTTACTACGCAGCATCTCCATCGCAATAACCCGGTTACCGAGCTGCGAACGTTCCTGCTGACAGACCACAACTAATCCAGACGGCCTGTGCGTCAGTTGCACTTTGGTCTCTACCTTGTTTACGTTCTGTCCACCTGCGCCACCCGAACGAGAAGTCTGCAAGTCAATGTCAGCCGGATTAATATACAAGTCAATCTCTTCTGCTTCCGGCAAAACAGCAACAGATGCCGCCGAGGTGTGAACGCGCCCCTGCGTTTCTGTGTCAGGCACACGTTGCACGCGGTGTACACCAGATTCGTATTTCAGCTGACCGTATACATCCTCTCCGTTGACTTTCAAAATCACCTCTTTATAGCCCCCTGCGGTGCCCTCAGTTACATCAACTGTTTCTACCTTCCAGCCTTTCTGCTCAAAATAGCGGCTGTACATGCGGTACAGATCGCCGGCAAACAATGCAGCCTCATCGCCTCCGGTACCACCCCGGATCTCGAATACCGCATTTTTAGCATCCTCTGGATCTACAGGAATCAGCATCAACCTTACCTTCTCTTCGATTTCTTCCTGCTGAACCAGCAACAGATCCAATTCTTCCTTCGCCATTTCCCGCATTTCAGCGTCTTTCTCGGTACTTAGGATTTCCTTGTTTGCATCAATATTACTCATCACATTTTTGTAGATTTTATATTCGTCTACAATTTTGGTCAGATCCTTATATTCTTTATTTAAAGCCGCAAAACGCTTCATATCCTGCATCGTGTCAGGATTGCTCAACTGCTCTTCAACATCTTCCCAACGCAGTTTAATCGCTTCTAATTTTTCTAACATATCTTTTTTTCAGAAAATAGTACTTGCCCAAGCAGGCATATTTTTATTCGGGCAACAAAATTACGCCTTTTTCAGGTAAAAGCCAGTAAAAAAATACAGAGCTCCCCTCGTAATGCATATCCCCTATTCTTTTTCAAAATAACTAAGTTTCAGGTCGCTGCCATCAAATACCGCATAAGAACACGAATTGATCCATTCACCGGTGTTCACATACCGGCTTCCATTGCCCAAGTCAATGTCCAGCGGCAAATGCCTGTGCCCGAAAATAAAATAATCGTAATGCTGCTGACTGAGCTGCGTTTTCGCGTAAGTAGCCAGCCACTCATGTTCAATTCCCCGATAGACACCTTCCTCACAAGGCAACGAACGACTTTTTCTAGACCAGCCATTTCCGATACCAAGTCCGATCACGGGCGGCACCAGCGAGAAAAGCCATTGGCATATCGGGTTTCTAAATATCTTTCTGAGTATTTTATATTTCCTGTCTCCAGGCCCCAGACCGTCACCATGATGTAAAAAGAAGCGCTTGCCATTTCGCTCCATCACCAGTTCATCGCTCACCACCTGAATGCCCATCTCTTCACTGAAGTAATCTTTCACCCACATGTCATGATTGCCTTTAAAAAACCAGATCTTGATTCCCGAGTCCGATAGCTCCGCCAGTTTTCCCTGCAGACGGACAAAGCCTTTAGGTACCACCATGCTATATTCAAACCAAAAATCGAAAATATCGCCCATCAAAAACAACTCCGAACAAGTCGGTGCGATCTCATTCAACCAGCGTACAATCCGGTCCTCTCGTTTCCGGCTTTCTACAAAATTTGGTGTACCCAAATGAAAATCAGAAGCGAAATATATGTTCTTATCCATCTATAAAACAAAGATAAACAAAATATCAGCGTAGTTCCCATGTCATAAGTCCTACAGGTTATGTAGAATATTTATAAATAAGTCGGTTATTAAAACAAAAGTTCGTAAATTCGCACAAATTTTAAACAACATGATTTCTACTGATATAGCCATCATTGGCGCAGGCCCCGTAGGTTTATTTGCAATTTTTGAAGCAGGTTTATTAAAAATGCGTTGCCATCTGATTGACTATTTACCACAAGTGGGCGGACAGTTATCCGAGATATATCCTAAAAAACCTATATACGATATCCCTGGTTATCCAACAGTGCTGGCACAGGAGCTAATTGACAACCTGATGGAACAGGCCAAACCTTTCCATCCTGGATTTACTTTAGGTGAGCGTATTGAAGGACTGGAGAAACGTGCTGAAGGTGATTTCGTACTGACCACCAATATGGGTACCATCATCGAAGCTAAGGTTGTTGTGATCGCAGGTGGCCTCGGTTGCTTCGAGCCACGTAAACCTGCAGTAGCTGGTCTTGAGCAGTTTGAAAACGGAAGAGGTGTCAACTATATGATCCTTGATCCTGAGAAATACCGCGGACAGAAAATGGTGATTGCAGGTGGAGGTGACTCCGCTCTGGACTGGACGATCTTTTTAGCAGATGTTGTTGAAGAACTGACCCTGGTACACCGCAGCGAAAGCTTCCGTGGTGCACCGGATTCTGTCAATAAGGTAATGGCCCTTGCCGAAAGCGGTAAGATCAACCTGATTCTGAACAGCAACCTGAATTCTGTTTCAGGTCACGGTAAACTGGAAAATGTAGAGATCGTACACAACAAATCACTGGAAGTAACGAATGTATCTGCTGATCATTTAATTCCTTTATTCGGACTAAGCCCGAAGTTAGGCCCGATCGAGCAGTGGAATCTGAACATCAGCAAAAGTGCCATTGAGGTCAATACCGACGATTATTCGACCAATATCCCGGGTATTTATGCCATTGGCGACATCAATACTTACACGAACAAATTGAAACTGATCCTTTGCGGCTTCCATGAAGCGGCACTCATGAGCCACAGCGCTTACCAATACATGAATCCTGGAATAAAATACACCATGAAATATACGACCGTAAACGGCGTATCAGAATTCTAAACATGGAAGAAAACAACATCCTCATAAACGTTCAGGAACCCGACGGTAGTCGCACGGAACTTGAAGCGCCGGTAGATATGGGCCTTAGTTTGATGGAATACCTCAAAGCTTGTGAATATGATATTCTGGCTACCTGTGGTGGAATGGCACTTTGTGCCACCTGCTGCGTAGATGTACTGGAAGGTGAAGAGAACCTCAATGAAATGACAGATGACGAGTATGCCATGCTCGACACATTACCAGATCTGCTGCCAAATTCCAGGCTGGCCTGTCAGTTACAGCTCAATCCGGCCATGAATGGCCTGGTCGTAAAATTGCACGGTACAGCTTAAGCGTTAATTAGAGTCCGAAACAGCAGCATCAGTTGCAGTCTTTACCGGACTGCCTATTGTTTTGTATTCGCCTTCGCCCTTTAATATCGCCAGCATTTTACTGGAATTACTCAGCAATGATTTTGCCGTAGCGAGCTCTTTGTCATATTGAAAGGCCTGAAGTACCTTCCCTTTCTCATAGTAATACCTGCTCACAATCTGGGTCTCCAATATCCTTTTGATTTCAGGTTTGTACGTCTGCAGGTCTGTTTTCTTTGCGCCCAGCATCTTTGCTTTTAAATCGTCAAGATCTACCTTTACTGCAGCAAGTTTATTTTCCTTTTCTGCTTCCTCACGCAGGTCAGATAGCAGGCGTTCAGTTTTGGAGGTATAAGAATAGTCTTTGCCTGCCATTGAGGTTACAAACTGGTTATAGTCTGCATCGGTCAACTGAAAATTACCTGCCGCCACAATCGTCTTGTTTCGCTTTTTATACTCATTTGCATAATCAAAAAACAAGTTTTTACTGAGGATCGATGTTGTTATGGGACTAAATTTCACCAGTGGAACGACCACATCCGGATAGATGCCATTGCCATCATACACATTTCTTCCTGTTTTTGTATTGAACTTCGTCATCAGACTATCGGCAAACTTCAGCGTCTTGCCATTGGCGTCCTTGTGGGCATAATCCAGCGCCTGGATGCACCTACCCGATGGTGTAAAATATTTCGCTACCGTAACCTTCACCAGACTATTGTACGGCAAGGTGAAGGTCTGCTGGACCAGTCCTTTTCCATAACTGCGCTGACCTACAATGATTGCCCTATCCAAATCCTGAAGGGCGCCAGCCACAATCTCTGAAGCCGAAGCAGAATTACCGCCCACCAATACTACCAAAGGCATTTGTGGAAACAGCGGATCTGCCAAAGTCTTATAAACCACCGTTTTCTGTGGATTCCTTCCCTTTTGTGTCACCACCATAATGTCCCTGTTCACAAACAGGTTTACAATCTTTACAGCTTCCTGCAAAATACCTCCCCCATTATAACGCAAATCGATGATCATGCCCTTAGGCTGCTGTTTATTCAATGCTATAGCAGCATCCTTTAGCTCCTGTGCAGAGTTTTCTAAAAATTTATCCAATCTGATGTATCCGATTTGATCTTCTGTCATGCCCGAATAACTTACGTTGGGCTGTTTGATCTCGTCACGCACCATCTTTTTTGTCTCAACAGTTCCGTTACGAATAATTAACAGGTCGACCGAAGAGCCCTTAGGGCCACGTAAAAGCTGACTGATCTGTGCCCGGTCCTTTCCTTTTACCTCGTTGTTGTCAATCTTTACCAGTTGATCGCCTGGCTTCAAATCCTGTTTATCGGCAGGATAACCTTCCATGACTTCATTGATAAACAATTTACCCTCAATAAATAGTGTCGTTGCACCAATACCACCGTATTGCGTGCTCACATATTTCAGCTTGTAGTCTTCTATTTCAGACTCAGGAATGTATTCGGTGTAAGGGTCCAGATTGCCCAGCATGGCATCAATGCCATTGTGCATCAGGTCTGAAGGATTTGTTTCCTCCACATAATTGACACTGATCTCCTTATAAAGTGCCGCAAAAATATCCAGGTTTTTGGAAACCAGAAACAGATCTTCCCTAAAGGAAAGCGTCAGCGCTGCAAATGCGGCAAGAAATAAAGCCGTAGCTAGTCTGTATTTTTTCATCATGCACTAATCTGTTGATTACCCAAACAAAGGCGTTTAAATGCAATTTAACATTTAATGCCTTCAAAAACAATTTACAGTGCCGATAAAACAGAGATATTACAAGCGGTTGCCTTCAGGATCGGCCAATGCTTTTTTGATGGTAAACTCAACATATTCCCGATCCCTTTTTACCAGGTCCATCAGTTGCTGTACCAGCGCTTCTTCCTGACCAGTCGTAAAAACAATATTCACCTGGGCCAGGTCACGGTATTTTCTTAAGAATTTGATTTTAACCTTCTGCCAGGTTTCAGGGGTCAGTGTAAAACTTGCCATAGTATGTTTACTTTGCTGCAAAAGTATAAAAATAAAGCACCAAAAAGAAAGAGGCTTCCTGAATAACTCAGGAGAGCCTCTTAATACGGAACAGGTTATTTAATTTTATAGGTAAATGTTCTGTCTTTAGTCAGGCCATTTTGATTAACTACCCGGCCTCTAAATACCACAGAGGTTCCAGAAGCTGGTGCCGAGGGAACTACGTAGTCATAAATAAGTGTATCGCACCCTTTAATCTTAGAAAATGCAGCAATATAAGGTTTGGTCGAAATCAGGACCGAATCTGCTGTAGCCACCTTTTCATAAAACTGAATCTCCTTAATCGGATCGACGGAAATAAAGTTAAATTCGATTTTCAAAGCCGTTCCCTTTGCGTATCCGGCTGTTGGAACTGAAGGGGTGACAAAATTGGTATTCGACACGACCGCAGGATAGTGTTGGTCCGTTACTTTTTGATAAATTGGATCGTCAGTACGATCGCAGGCGCTCAATATTCCAAATATTGCTGCCAGATATAGCATCGTTATCTTTTTCATAGGTCTGTTTATTGCATGTTCCACCATAATGGCTTAAGAAAGTAATCTTGCGCATTGCCGCCTTGCTTCTCTACTTCTACTGGGTTTAACTGGATTTCAGTTAAAGGATAATAAGTTCTTCTTGGATAAGGACTTGCTGTATTAGCCACCGCAACTGGATTGGCATTGACTGGGTAATAAAAACCAGCGTAAATTGCCGGATCGTAATCCAGTTTTCGAATATCTGCCCAGCTTTCAGGATTCATAAACAGAGCGATATACTTTTGCTCCATGATGTTCTTGATCGTAAGTGTCGCTGCACTTTGTGCTACCGCATTCGAAGCCATATAGAGATCTCTTGCCGCAACAGGCACGCCAATCTTATCCATATGGGCGATAATTCCCTGGCGATAGGCGGTATATGCACGGCTTAACGTACCTGCTCCCGCTCTAAATGCTGCCTCTGCTTCTATGAAACGCATTTCGGCATTGGTTACGATCGGCATTACCCCAAGATCCTGGGCATACCAACTGTTGTAAAAATCTGAGAGGATACCTCCCGTGAGTGCCTGGGCATTGTTGGCGGCAGGCATTGTTCCTGTACTTGTTGTATTGGCCATTATTGCCAATCTTGGGTCATCTGGTAAAGCGGCATCTCCCAACAGGTTTTTGCCGTTAAGCAACTCAATAAAATAGCGCCCGAAAGTAATTGCGTCCATGTTTTTGCGGCTCGGGCCAAACACGTTTGTTGAATTGAGCACCGTACTGGTTACCGCCTGATATTGCAATTGTGCATCTTCAGTATTGGCACTTATTGCTTTATCGATATAACTCAGAATGGTAGTCGGGTTATAAATTGCTTTTTTGGTCAGGTGATTGGCCTGCCTAGCTTTTAATGCATAAGCCAGCTTAACCCAGTTCGCTGTAACGCCTTTATACAGAATATCTCCACTGATGCTTGGCGTAGTACTATAGAACGGCCTGGTATTGCTCGCAGCGGGTTTTTGAAGCTCCACTATAGCCTCGTCCAACAATTTATCTACCGCCGCATAGATTTGTTCCTGCGGATCATACTTTGGCGAAATCGTTAATGCTGGCTGAAAGGCTTCGGTATACGGGATATCCCCAATTAAGTCAGTTGCATGGGCTAAAATTAACGCATACATCACTTTTCCTGCCCCAATGTAGTATGGAGAACCTTCCTTTTCGGCGATAGCAATCATTGGCGGAATATTTGTTCCAACGATTTGGTAGGTTTCCTGAAACGGCCTAACATTCGCGGCAAAAAAGTACTGCTCAAACCCACTGTTTGGGGCCGCTCTGCGCCCAATATTTTGGGTCAGCAGGCCGGTAAACTGATAAGATTCAAAGGCCTGAATCTGTAACCCGTTGGCAATTATGCTGGGAAGCAAAAAATTGGGCGTTGTCTCTGTGGGATTATTAGGATCTGTATTTACATCCAGAAATTTTTTACACGCTGAAATCCCAAGTAAAAGGGTGAATGAAGCGATAAGTACAATTGATTTTTTCATAATATCTTTAACTAGAATCCTACTTTTAAACCTAAATCAAAACCTCTTCTGCTCGGCACTCCACCATAGTCCAGTCCTGCAGATCCGCCACCGCGGACACCAGCTCCTGAAACTCCTACCTCCGGATCAATTCCTGAGTAATTGGTGAGTAGCAAAAGATTCCGACCTGTGACGAACAAATTAACATTGGAGAATACTTTAGGCATGTATTTCTTGCTCAACGTATAGTTTAACGTTACTGTACGCAAACGAATCCAGGAACCATCTTCTATAAATGCAGTTCCTACCGCAGCCAGGTTATTTTCGTAGTATCCCTGAGTTAATTCTACTTGTTTCGTGTTTTTAGAAAATGTTCCGTCAGTATTGCGGACTACACCATCAAAGACGACTTGCTTGCCGCGTTCTTCGGTTTGCTTGCTTAAACCACTTCTTACCAGTTCCCATTCGTTGCCATTAATCACATCCCCGCCTTTTCTAATGTCAATTAGAAAACTCAATTCCGCATTTTTGTATCGGAACGAGTTATTCAAACCTAGTGTAAACTTAGGTGCCCGATCGCCTGCATAAGTAAACAGCGCATTAAATGTAGGGTAGCCATTTGCATCGATGATGACATTCCCATCCGGGTCCCGGATATAATCAGAAGCACTGATAGAGCTTATTGATTTACCTGGGTAAGAGGCCCCTTCTGCCACATTAATAATGGAGGCATCTGAATTCCTGACGATAGTCAATGGAAATGGAAGGGACAATACTTCGTTTTTATTGGTAGCGAAATTAAAGTTAACATCCCAGGTAAAATCTTTGTTTTGGACAGGTGTGCCGGATAACATCAACTCTAGTCCCCGATTTTGTACTTCTCCTCCGTTAATGTACTGGAGAATAAAACCGGTAGCCTGACTCACCCTTGGGGCAATAATTTGGTCAACCGTTTTGTCGCTATAGATGGTAGCGTCTAACCTGAGCCTGTTTTTCAGGAACTGCAAGTCCAGACCAAGCTCGTAGGATGTCCTACTCTCCGGACTTAGTTCAGGATTGTTTCCAAAAAAACCGTACCTGAATCCTCCGCCAACAAAAGTATTTGCTTGTAAGGGAGAGAAAATCCTGTAGGGTGCCGTGTCTTTACCTACATCTGCATAAGACAACCTGATTTTACCGTAACTGAGCCAGCTTCCCGGCTGCAGATCTAAAGACTTGCTGAACTCATATCCCAAACTGACAGAAGGATAGAAGAAAGACTGATTTTTTACAGGAAGCGTAGAAGACCAGTCATTCCGCCCAGTTACATTTAAATACACGGTCTTTTTCCAATCAGCATTGAAACTGCCAAAAAAGCCCACAATCCGCTTCAGTGAATTGCGCTGTACCAAGCTCCTGTTTACGGTATTGTTGATACTGATGAAATCAGGATTCTGGAAAATCAAACCTAAATTGTCAACTGTTGAAAATCTGGTTTGGTCAATCGCATTACCGACTAGCAAAGAAGTACTAAAATCCCCAAATGTCTTTTCAGCGGTAATAATAAAGTTGGATGTTAAACTTTGAAATGTATTTACCGTATGTCCGATACCGCCGTTCTGGTTGTTCGGAAGCGATGTACCTACTGCCCTGACACTCTGGTTTCGCTCAGTATAGTAATCGGTTCCCAGGGTATAATTGATTCTCAACCAGTCCAGCGGTTTGTATTCAGCGCCTGCAGTCCCAATAAAACGGTCATTTACATCCGTCTGAGGATTCTTGTCGATGGTAAAATAAGGGTTATCTGTATCACCGGTAACACTTGCCAGCAATCTTCTCCTTGTTCCGTCTGGACTCAAATAATCCTTCATGTCGTCATTTTTTGGCCAATTGAATATACTCACCAAAAAGCCACCTGTGCCTCCAAACAATCCTGGGCCTTGTAGTGGCCTCCTGCCTGTAGTCCTTACATAATTTGCCGATCCGTTTATGGTAAACTTGTCGCTTGCTATTGCACTTCCGGACAATCTTAGGGAAGTTTTTCCATATTCGGTCTTTGGAACTACGCCATCTTGCTGCGCATTTGAAGCGGCAAATCTAAACGTATATTTCTCGGAGCCGCCTGAAACACTTAAATTATGGGTTTGCGATTTACCCGTCACAAAGAAATCATCCATGTTGTTGTAAATGGTTTCACCTGGCAAAAAAGCAGAACCGTAAGAATCCCTGGTGGTAGCGTTGTAAACACCAGCCGTTCCCTGCTTGTACATTGACTGTGTTTCAGGTAAGCGCATCACATTGTCAAAAGAGAACAAGTTGTTATAGACAACACTTGTTGAGCCTGTTTTTCCTTTTTTTGTGGTAATGATAATCGCACCGTTACCGGCCTTTACCCCATACAGCGCAGCAGCAGCCGGTCCCTTCAGCACCGTAACGCTTTCAACGTCTTCCGGATTGATGTCAGCAGCTCTGTTTGGTGTACCTATGCTTCTTCCTAATATACCATTAAAACCGCTACCCGCACCGGGAGAAGTTGACTCTACAAACGAACTGTTGTCTAGCGGCACGCCATCTATAACGAATAAGGGTTGATTGTCCCCGTCCAGCGACGTTCCGCCCCTTAAAATAATAGCAGCACCTTCACCAGGTCCGCCTCCTGAACTGGTAATGACCGCTCCGGCAATCTTACCCTGTAATGCGTTGACAATATTTTGCTGCCTGGACTCTTCAATATCTTTAGACTTCACGTTTTGGAAGGCATAATTGATACTTTTTCTATCCTGTGCAATATTAAAAGCGGTGACCACCACTTCATTCAATGCGCTGGCATCTTCAAGCAGTACGACATTAATCGTCAGAGCCGTACCTACGGTCTTGTCCTGAGCCGCCATTCCGATGTAAGAAAACGTGAGCACTTCACCGGTTTTCACCGAAATACTGTACGTTCCTGTTACTGATGTTTGGGTTGCCACAGCCGTCGTTTTCGATCTGATAGAAACCCCAGGCAAAGGCTGGCCATCTGCCGAGGTAACCTTGCCGGTGACAGTTACCTGCTGCGCAAAGGCTTGCGCGAGCAACATGGTAATGCCAAAAAGAACCATGAGTAGTCTTTTTTTCATAAACAATAGTTTTGGTTAAAATGTAAGTTTTAGGTTAGTTAATGAGCCAGACAAACACGCAATTAAACGCATAAAAATCAGACTTGTAGTAAATATCACAAATGTTTTCCATTATTTAGCAAACAATGCAGTATTTTTAGATTGTTACACAAATAAATGTTGCAAAAACCCGCAATAACACGCAAATCTTTCTGCAATACATACATAATGTGCTTTTTAATTACTTTAGCAAAAAATTAAATGATGCTTAAAAAGGAACGCCATGATTTCGTGATGCGGCAGATCAACCTGCACAACCGGGTGCTGACTTCTGACCTGGTGCAACTTTTAAATGTTTCGGAAGACACCATCCGTCGTGATCTGCAGGAATTATCAGACACCAACCAGCTGTTTAAAGTCCACGGAGGGGCGCTTTCCAAATCCTACCAGTCATCTTTTGACGACAGTACAGTTTATGCCAAGGACGCCAAAATCAGCATTGCTAAAAAGGCGATATCTCTGATCAAAGACGGCATGGTAGTCCTTACAGGTGGGGGAACCACCATTATAGAGCTGGCCAAACTGCTTCCTGAAAACCTGCACGCCACTTTTTTCACCATCAGTCCGCTCGTCGCCATAGAACTGGCCAAATACGCGAAAATTGAAGTTATCCTGATCGGCGGACTGTTCTCCAAAAGTTCACAGGTAACCTACGGCGGACATGTGATCAACCAGCTTTCTGAGATCAGCGCCGACCTCTGTTTACTGGGCACCAGCGCACTTCATGCTTCAGACGGGCTTACAGATACCGACTGGGAGATCAACCAGCTGAAGAAAACCATGCTCAGTTCATCCAAAAAGACCGCGATCTTGTGCATTTCCGAAAAGCTGGACATTTCATTGCGATTAAAAGTAGCAACCCTGCAAAACATACAGTATCTGGTTACCGAGCTGCCGCCATCAGACGCCATGCTCAGTGCCTACAACGGCAAGGGCTTGCAAATCCTCTAGACTTAAAAAAGAAAATTAATACGGCAGACTGATTTTGCCCATCGTTACCGAAGGCACACCCTTGCGGTCGCCAAAATTCACAGCACCGCCAACCAGTGTTTCGTTGGCCAGCAGGGCAAACAATACGGCCTCTTTGGCATCGGGGTTGATGCCCAAATCCTCTGTCGTACAGAACCTGGACATTGGCAGGCCTTCTTCTAACAGCTTTACGAGTAACGGATTGTGCATACCGCCACCGCTTAAATAGACCACCGGATTAGTGCCTTCAGCAAAACAACTTCGGATGGCCATCACAATCGCCGCGGCGGAAAAGCTGCACAGCGTAGCCATTACGGCTTCATTATTCAGGTTTTCAGTTCCCGATCTGGCCTGTGCAGCAGTTAAAAACGCCAGATTGAACAATTCCGGGCCAGTGGTTTTAGGAAAACCTGCTTTTAGAAAACTGGTCGCCATGAGTTCCTCCAACAATGCTTTACTGACCTGCCCTTTTTGTGCGATCTCCCCATCCCGGTCGTAATGCAAGCCGTAATTCAAATGCACAAACTGGTCCATCAGTGTATTCCCCGGTCCAACATCCGTTGAAAACACTTTTGAAGCGTCCATATCGGCCGGCAAATACGTAAAGTTTGCGATCCCGCCGATGTTCAGCATAATCCTGTCTTCCCCCTTTTTGGAAAAGAAAAGATAATCTCCATAAACCGCCAGCGGAGCTCCTTCTCCACCCGCAGCGATGTGCTTTTGCCGGAAATCACTAATTGTGATGATACCCGTTTTTACCGCAATGTGGTCACCATCACCAATCTGAAGCGTAGCATTTGGATACCCGGACAAACCATGCAAAGAAGCCGGAGCATGAAAGATGGTCTGCCCGTGACTGGCAATGACATCAATGTCTTCCGGCTCCATGCCCCAGGAGGCAATAGTAGAAAGGACCATTTCGGCATGAACGAGACCAATCTTGTCATTCATCAAACAAACCATTTGCAGGTCTGCATCTCTTCTTGAAAACACAGCCCGGATCTCAGACTTAAACTGTTCGTCGTAGCTTACTGTTTTGAAATTGAGCAGACGAATGCGCGTATCGGCTCCGGCACCACTAATGGCACAAAGCGCGATATCCAGGCCATCCAGCGATGTGCCTGACATCAGGCCGATAACCAGCCGTTCAGGTTTGTGAATAATGTCAAAACATTTGATCCAGTTTTGGTTCATCTTTAATCATTTTTAAGTGCAATATAAGGTTTTTAGATATCACCCTATTGCGAGCCATTCCATGATATGGAAGTGTTGAGCTGTAGAAGGTCATGATCTATTTCATAGTCCAGTAATAGTCCAACTATAGTCCAATATAAAGCCAACTTTTTAGCCTATATATTGGTTTTTAGTACTACTAATTCCTTTATAAAACTACAAATATGAATAGAGCAGTACCTCAGCAGGAAACGCTGAATTAAAAAGATTGAAAAATGACCTGGGCTGGAAATACAAATAAACTAAAAAATATTTGCAGCAGTCTACCAAAGTTAAAACCCACTTCAGTCTATATTTAAATCGTTTGCGAATTTCAAATCTTTAGCTTTCAGGTTTCTACGAATTAATTTTAAAGCAAAGCAAGACCTAAAAAGTTTGTTAAAGCGAGCCGGGAGCACTATATTTACTGCTCCGTACAAACTTTAAGAACAAAAAATGGCAAGATTAAATCTTCTTGAAGAGACGCGCTTTGAAAAATTGCCCGTCTCCGTCTTTGAAAACCCTAAAGCGGCATCAATCAGTGTGGCTAAACGTATTGGGAACCTGATTAAGGAAAAGCAGCAAAACAATGCCTACGCGGTATTGGGGCTGGCTACCGGGGCTACTCCAATCGCCGTGTATGCAGAACTCGTGAGAATGCACAGAGAGGAGGGTTTGAGTTTTAAGAACGTAATCACGTTCAATCTGGATGAATATTACCCAATGCAGCCGGATGCTGAGCAGAGTTATGTTTCTTTCATGAACCAAAACCTGTTTGACCACATTGACATTGATAAAAAGAATGTCAATATTCCTGATGGTACACTCAAACTGGAAGACATTCCGGCTTTTTGTCTCGCTTACGAAAAAAAGATTACTGATGTTGGCGGACTAGATATCCAGATTCTGGGAATCGGTCGTACGGGTCACATTGGTTTCAACGAACCGGGTTCGGCACCAAATTCGGGTACAAGGCTGGTTACGCTGGATGACCTGACACGCCGTGATGCGGCAAGGGATTTTGGAGGTAAGTCTTTTGTACCTACCAAGGCCATCACCATGGGGATTGGTACGATATTCAAAGCCAGGGAAATTATCCTGATGGCCTGGAACCGTAAAAAGGCTTCAATTATTAAAAAGGCTGTTGAGGGCGAGATTTCCAGTGATGTACCGGCTACTTACCTGCAACTTTCCGAAAACGTCGAGTTTATCCTGGATCAGGATGCGGCTTCTTTGCTGACCCGATTCGATACGCCATGGTTGGTTAAAGATTGTGTATGGGAAGAGCGCATTACGAAAAAAGCGGTCATCTGGCTGGCCAATCATTTGCAGAAGCCAGTCTTGAAACTGACCGAAGACGATTACAACAACAATGGTATGGCGCAACTGGCGGTAGACCGGGGTCCTGTTTATAACATCAATATTGATATTTTCAACAAATTACAACATACCATCACCGGCTGGCCTGGCGGTAAACCGAATGCAGACGACACCCAGAGACCGGAACGTGCAGAACCAGCAAGTAAACGTGCGATCATCTTTTCTCCGCATCCGGATGATGACGTGATCTCTATGGGCGGTACGTTCATCAGACTGGTGGACCAGCATCATGATGTGCATGTGGCTTACCAGACTTCGGGCAATACAGCGGTATGGGATGACGATGTGCTGCGTTTTGTGGAGTTCAATTTGGATTTTGCAGAGAAAATGGGGCATGCACAACCTGACCTGAAGGCCATGTACCAGAATATGCGCTCTTTTATGGAGAAAAAACAACCCAACCAGGTGGATACCCACGAGATCCAAACGGTAAAAGGCCTGATCAGGAAAGGGGAAGCCATTGCCGGCGCAAGGTATTGCGGTCTTGAAGATGATCACATTCATTTTATGGCACTTCCTTTTTATGAAAGCGGCAAAAACCAGAAAAACCCGGTTACGGACCTGGATGTGGAACTGACCATGGACCTTCTGCAAAAAGTAAAACCACAACAGGTTTTCGCCGCAGGTGATTTTGAGGATCCGCACGGCACGCATATTGTTTGTTTCAACATCATTTTACAGGCCTTGCGCAGGCTGGCGAAAACTGAGGAATGGGTAAAAGACTGCTGGCTGTGGATGTACCGTGGCGCTTGGCAGGAATTTGAAACCCACGAAATTGAGATGGCCGTACCTTTGAGTCCGCAGGAAGTAGAACGCAAGAAATTTGCCATCTTCAAGCACCAGTCGCAAAAGGACAGGGCTGTTTTCCCAGGTGATGATGCCCGGGAGTTCTGGAAAAGAGCGGAAGACCGCAACAGGGAGACCGCACAGGCGTACGACAACCTTGGTCTTGCCGATTACGAGGCGATGGAGGCCTTTGTACGCTTTATATTTTAACCATGACGCCAACGATAGACAACAAGCAGCAGCGCCTGTTATCCCTAGATTTCTTTCGCGGCGCTACTGTGGCAGCGATGATCCTGGTGAACAATCCGGGCGACTGGGGCCATATCTATGGGCCTCTTGAACACGCGGAATGGAACGGATGCACGCCAACCGACCTGGTGTTTCCCTTCTTCTTGTTTATCGTTGGCGTTTCTATTGCCTATGCCATGGGCAGCAAAAAAACAGATCCTTCCAGGCATGGCCAAATGATCGGACGCGCGTTTAAACGTGCACTGATCTTGTTCAGTCTTGGTTTGTTTCTTTCGCTGTATCCAAAAGTATTTACGGAACCGGTTGATGCTTTTCAGCATGTACGGATACCCGGAGTATTACAGCGGATTGCCCTGGTATTTTTCATTTCTTCTGTAATCTTTATCAAAGTATCTGGTAAAAATATATTCCGGCTCTTCGTGGTTTTGCTGGCAGTCTACTGGATCTTAATGACCTTTGTCCCCGTTCCGGGTATTGGTTTCGCCAATCTGGAAAAAGAGACCAATCTGGGTGCGTGGATCGACCGGACTGTGCTCAGCGAGGCACATCTTTGGAAGTCAGCCAAAACCTGGGACCCTGAGGGAATTCTGGGTACCATACCTGCAGTCGCAACCGGGCTCTTTGGCATTATGGCTGGCGTTTACCTGAAGCGTAAGGACCTGAACGAGGCGACTAAAATCGCCTGGTTGTTCTGTGCCGGGTTTGCGGCGATAGCCTTAGGCTGGGTATGGGGACTACAGTTCCCGATTAACAAATCGCTATGGACCAGTTCGTTTGTGTTGTTTACAGGTGGACTTGCCACGGTTGTCTTGTCTTTGTGCTATTGGCTTATCGATGTCAACGGCTACACCCGCTTCACGAAGCCTTTTGTAGTCTATGGCGTTAATGCAATTACTGTTTTCTTTTTATCAGGACTAATACCCAGAACGCTAAACATGATAAAAGTGGCGAAAGCTGACGGATCGGAGATTGGTGCGCAGGGCTGGCTATATGAAACTTTCTTTACACCTTATTTTTCAGCAGGCAATGCCTCACTGATCTGGGCGATTTGTTTTGTGCTGTTCTGGCTTGCAATTCTTTGGGTGATGTACAACAAAAAAATCATAATAAAAGTTTAATTTAGCGCAGCACTAGCTTTTAAACCATTCATGATTAAAAAAACCAACCTCCTATTGTTAGGATTAGCGGTCAGCCTGACCGTAAACACCACCGCTTTCTCACAAAAAAAGGCGGTTACAGCAAAGAAAACAACCACAACGACTGCAAAAGCTGCAGCAGGATTAATTCCAAACGACCCGAATGTTAAAATAGGAAAATTGCCCAACGGGCTGACCTATTATATCCGGAAAAATGCGGAGCCTAAAAACAGGGCTGAACTTTACCTCGCAACCCGCATCGGTTCGCTGATGGAAGAGGACAACCAGCAAGGCCTGGCGCATTTTACAGAGCATATGGCTTTTAACGGCACCAAAGATTTTCCTAAAAACGAGATGATCAATTACCTGCAAAAAGCAGGGGTAAGATTTGGGGCAGACCTCAATGCTTATACCGGTTTTGACCAGACCGTATACCAGTTGCCGATTCCGACAGACACCGTTTCCGTTTTTAAAAACGGGTTCAAAATTCTGGCCAACTGGGCTGGAAAGGTAGTAATGGAAGGTGAAGAGATCGATAAAGAACGTGGTGTGATCATCGAAGAAGACCGCCAGCGTGGTAAGAATGCACAACAACGCATGAGCAAGGAATTGCTTCCGGTATTATTGAAGGGTTCACGCTATGAAAACCGCATTCCGATTGGAAAAATCGATATTCTGCAGAGCTTCACACACGATAAGATCCGCAGCTTCTACAAAGATTGGTACAGACCGAACCTGCAGGCAGTTATCGCGGTAGGTGATTTTGATGTGAATGAAGTAGAGCAACTGATCAAGGCCAATTTCTCTGAGCTGACCAATCCGGCCAATCCGAGACCACGTCTGAAATATGACCTGCCGGACCACAAAGAAACCATGGTTAAGATCATTACCGACCCTGAACAGCAATACAACATTGCCCAGGTGATGTACAAACAACGCGGCACAGCAACTAAAACGACTGCCGACTACAGAAAGAAACTGATCTACTCCATGATCAACAGCATGCTGGGCGCCAGGATACAGGAAATACTTCAAAAAGGAAGTGCTCCTTTTGTGTTTGCACAAACCAGTTTTGGCCCTTTCCAGGGCGGACTTGTACCTGGTATCAATGCCTTACAGACTGTAGTAGCGACCAATTCCGGTGCGACTTTAGAAAAAGGGCTGATTGCTGCGCTTGCTGAAAATGAGAAGGTGGTTAAATTTGGTTTTGTCCAGTCTGAACTTGACGTAGCACGCAAAAACATCCTGGCAGGTTCAGAAAAGCAATTCAAAGAAAAAGACAAGACGGCATCTGCCAGTTTTGTACAGCAATACCTCAATAACTTCCTGACCGCTGCTCCGATTCCTTCTATCGATTATGTATATAACATCACGCAAAAAGAGTTAGCTACAGTAAGCCTCGCAGAGGTCAACCAAATTGCCAAAACACTGATCACCAAAGACAACAGCATCATCATTGTTCAGGCCCCTGAAAAAGACAAAGCGAGTCTTCCTACGGTAGCCCAGTTGAACGCAGCGCTGACCACCGCTGGTAACGGATTGACCGCTTATGTAGATGATTCGATCAACAAGCCATTGCTGGAGAAAAAACCAACAGCAGGCAAAATCACAGCGGAAACGAAGATCGAATCGATCGGCGTAACCGAACTGACCCTGAGCAATGGTATTAAAGTATTGCTTAAACAGACCGACTTCAAAAATGACCAGATCATTTTCAATTCTTTCTCCAAAGGAGGAACCTCACTGGCCAGCGATGATGATTTCCTGTCGGTACAGATGGTAGACCTGATTGCAGAAAGTGGTGTGGGTGCATTTAACCCTACCCAGTTGAACAAACTGCTGGCCGGAAATACGGGCCGCGCAGGTGCCTATGTGGGTAGCCTGTACCAGGGCTTTAGTGGCAGCGCTTCTCCAAAAGATCTGGAGACGGCTTTTCAAATGGTTTATGCTTATGCTACTGACCCGCGTAAGGACACTGAAATTTTCAATAAAAACATCAGCGATTATAAAGTAGTACTTGGCAATAAAAACGCCTCGCCTGGCAGCGTGTTCCAGGACACCACACAAGCCGTGCTTTCGTCATACCACAAAAGGGCAATGCCGATGAACCTGTCTGATCTGGATAAGATCTCATTGGACAAAGCCTACGCTTTTTACAAAGAACGTTTTGCAGATGCAGGTGACCAGACCTTTGTAATCATCGGGGCATTTGACATGAACACCATCAAACCGCTGATTGAAACCTATATCGCTAGTCTGCCGGCAGCGGGTAAAAAACAGGATTATAAAGACCTCGGCATCCGTTCTCCAAAAGGAAAAATCAGCAAAACTGTTTACAAAGGCCTGGAAGACAAAGCCGCAGTTGAGCTTTACATCCATGGTGATTACGATTTTAACGACAGCAACAACACCCAACTGGAGGCCTTAAAAGCAGCCCTGGAAATTAAAATTCTGGAAAGATTAAGGGAAAAAGAAAGCGGTGTCTATAGCCCTAAAGTTGACCTTAGCGTAGAGAAATACCCGAACGCGCATTATTATTTCACCATTTCCTTTAGCTGCGCTACGGCCAATGTAGACAAGCTGGTAGCAGCCGCACTGGATGAGGTAGCTAAGATTAAAGCGAGCGGTGCATCAGCGGATGATATCAGCAAATTTAAATCTGAAGAGCAGCGCCAGACAGAATTGAGCTTGCGCAACAACGGCTTCTGGTTGAACTACATCAGCAACAGGTTGAAAAATGGAGAAGACTTGGGCCAGATCCTGAACTTCAAAAAAGACCTGGATGCGGTGTCTGTAGAAAGTTCTAAAGCAGCAGCGCAGAAATACCTGGATGAGAACAATTACATCCGTTTGGTACTGATGCCTGAAAAGAAATAGTCAATTTAACATAAAAAACAAAGCACCCCGCCATGACGACGGGGTGCTTTGTTTTTATATCCGGTTTGGGTTTGACCGTTGGCTGGAGGTCAGGGTTAATTTAAGGGCACAGGAAGACTTTTGGCCTGTATGCCCACTGGGCCGCTCGGATCGCTTTCATTTTTGAGCCTGTCCAGCGCTGTAACGAGATAATTGTACCTTTTACCACTCTCTACATTAGTATCGATAAAAGAAGTAAACTCCTCAAAACTGATCTTAAGTATGTTTTTGGCATTCAGCACATCGATCTTTTCGCCTTCTTCAAAACGGTAGATGACATAACCAGATGCAGTCTCACCGTCAGATGCCTTGAGCGGGCGTTCCCATTTCAGATGTACCCCGTCATTTAAAGCATCAGCGCTGAGCTGTTGCGGCTGGTTGGGCACGGTTTCATCCAGCCAGGGCATTTGTGGTGGCAGGGCCGGATATTTGTACAGGTCATTCTTCAATGAATCGCCTGCGGCACGTGCAACTGTAGAGAAAGATTTGGAACTGAAGTACACACTACCCTGAACCCGGTTGTTGTTACGTATGTAACGCACTTGCTCCGGAATCTGGGTGGGTAACCGCCATGCAGCCTCCATTCGTTGGTTGACAAGATAAGCAGCCTGTCCGATGTACAGATGCCTTCCGAAGGTATTGTTGCTCCACCAGTCCACCAACGTACCAAAAGGCGCTACACGCCTAGTGAAACTAAAATAGATCTGCGGATTGATATAATCCACCCAACCCTCCTGAACCCATTTTCTGGAATCTGCAAAAAGTTCTGCATAATTCGACAGTCCGCTGGTCGCTGAACCCAAAGTATCTTCCGAGCTGTTTCTCCAGATCCCGAAGGGGCTGATGCCGAATTTTACATACTTTTTATGGAAGTGAATGCTATCGTTGAGTTCTTTTACAAGCAGGTTGACGTTGTTGCGCCGCCAGTCGTTGATGTCCGTAAAGCCGTTGGGATACTTTTCAAAAGTAGCTTTATCGTTGATCCTTTGTCCCTCAACTTTATAGGGATAAAAATAATCGTCAAAATGGATACCGTCAACATCGTAGCCTTTTACCACGTCCAGAATTACCTGCACAATATACTCCCTCACCTCAGGTATTCCCGGATCAAACTGCTTTTTACCCGCATAGGTAAAAAAGAGTTCGGGTCTTTTACGGGTCATGTGGCTCTCATCCGTGACAGCGCCTGCACTCATGGTAGCCCGGTAGGGATTAAACCAGGCATGCAGTTCCATTCCCCGCGAATGGGCTTCTTTAATAGCGAACTCTAAAGGATCATATCCGGGGGCAGGTGCAAGCCCCTGACGACCCATCAGCCATTGGCTCCAGGGCTCTCTGGATTTGGCATAAAAAGCATCGGCGGCAGGCCTGACCTGCAACATAATCGCGTTCATCCCATTGGCTTTATGCTGTTCCAGGATACCGATCAGCTCCTGTTTTTGACGGTCTGCACTGAGTCCGGGTCTGGACGGCCAGTCTATATTGGTGACCGTAGCGACCCAAACACCCCTAAACTCTCTTTTTGGAGCAATTTTTGTTGTGGATTGCGCTATTAGGGTTAGGGGGACTGATAAAATTGATAATAGTGCATAAATAGCAGGTTTTAGCATGCTTTTGTAAATTTCAATCGTGTAAAAATTTTTCATTTGTGACGCAGCAGACAGTTCAGTCTTCTACCCTAGCAAGTAAACGATTTTTTTGAAAGTCTCATACAAATTGGAGGTTTTTTTTACCTTTTACCAGATTTTAGTTATGTTCGTTTCTTACCAAAACATCAATTATAGTAATGTCGGATCAGAATGATATCGTAAACACGGGGGACCGGAACAAGATTTATTTTCTTGTGATCGTCATAGCCGCTTTGTTGGGTACGAATGCGTATCTGTTCTTTAAAGACAGGGAGAAAACCGACCGATACGTTAGTGTAAGCACCGAAAAGGACAGGCTGAAACTTGAAGTGGAGAAGATCGAAGTGGAACTCGATAAGGTCAATGCACTGAACATCACCCTCAGTGAAAAACTCATTACCGAACAGACCCAGGCCCGGCAAAAGATCGCGGAATTGAAGCAGGCACTACAAGAAGGCCAGCTGACCCAGGAAGACTTACTAAAGGCACAGGAAGAAGTGCGGGAACTGCGTGAGTTTGTAAAGACCCATAATGAGCAGATTATCAGGCTCGAAAAAGAAAACTCCAGTTTAAAATCGAGAATGGACAGTTTAAGAGAATCCGCAAATTCATCGTCCAGGCTGGCGCATGATTTGGAGCGGCAAAACTCAGAACTTAGCGCAAAAGTAAAAACCAGTTCGGCACTAAAAGCCATGAATGTATCGGTGACGGCATTCCGGGTAAAAAGTAGCGGTAAAAACATAGAGGTGAGCCGGGCAGGCACTGCAAAAAAGTTGAGCGTAATTTTTGACATCATTCCAAATGCCCTGGCCCAGAAAGACTACCACAAAATCTACCTCCGTGTCATCGATCCGGCAGGTAATCTCATTGCAAACGAAAACAACATGTTTGAGGCTGACGGACAGGAGATGCAATACAGCTCCTCTACTTCCATTTCTTATAACGACGACAATACATCTTATACCATGGACTGGATCAATCCCAATCCATTTATGAAGGGCACCTACTCTATTATCCTATATGCCGATGGTTATACCATGGGCAGGTCAGATATCGAACTACGATAGCGGGAAACTCAGGAAGAAGATAGTTCCTGATTCTGCAGACGATTTAAATTCTACGGTACCACCGGCATTTTCCACAGCTTGTTTTACGAAGGCCAGTCCCAATCCGGTTCCTGAGGACTTGGTCGTAAAATTAGGTACAAAGATCTTATCTTTCAGCTGTTCATCAATGCCCTTCCCATTGTCCTCTACAGAGATAAACACCCGTTCATAATCATTGGTAATGGTGACCTTGATGATACATCTGGCGTTCATGCTTGCTGCCTCTATGGCGTTTTTGAACAGGTTGTTGAAGGTCCTGAGCAACTGATCCTTATCTCCCAGAATCGTAAGTTCCAATGAACTGTGGCTGGCAATGTGGATCTCTGCGTCCTGGGCATTGGCGAAAACATCCCTCGCCTGACCAATAATTGGAAGTAACTTCAGTTTTTCAAGCTTGGTATCCGGCATTTTAGCGAAGTTGGAGAACTCAGATGCAATCGTAGACAAGCTGTCGATCTGCTCAATAAATGACTTGCTGAACCGCTCAAATTTCTTTTCAAAATTAACGTCCTTCTCTTTCCAGGACTTTTCCAGCAATTGTACACCCAATTTAAGCGGTGTTAACGGATTTTTTATCTCATGGGCCACCTGCTTTGCCATTTCTCGCCATGCGCTCTCCCGTTCAGACCTGGCAAGTTTATTGGCACTCTCATCCAGAGCGGCAATCATCTTATTGTACTCTTTGATCAGCGAGCCAATTTCGTCGTGACGGGGCCATACGATTGGCTGGTTCTTTTGACCCAGTTTTGTCTTACGGATACTATCCTGAATAAAAGTAAGCGGGCTAGTGATCTGGTTGGCCAGGAACACGGCGAGAATACCGATCGCAACGAATACCAGGGCATAGATATTGATTAGCGTGTTGATAAATACACCGATCTTATTCTGATAATCTGCCTCGTTGGCATAATAAGGCACACTGATATAGGCAATCGTCTGGTTCTGACCGTCTCTGATCGGTGCATAGGCTGCGGCATACAGGAAGCTGCCGATCTTTTCCGCAGGATTGATAAATTCTGAGCGTTGCAACTGACTGAGGTTAATGAAAGCCTTGGGACCCATCCGCTTGTTCAGCAGCCCCAGGTCAAAGATTCTGGGCAAAGAGGTAAACAACAGCCTTCCATCCGTACTGTACAGGTTGAGGTAGGCAGAGTTGATATCGGCAAACTGGTTGAAGTCTGCAATCGCCTTGTCGGAAGGATAAGGGATGCCGGTACTGAAGATCTGCTTTTCATAAGATTGCTGAACCTTACGGATCTTCTCCTTGATGAAATCCTCCTGCTGCTCCCGGTATTCGTTACGGATATAAAAATAGGTGGTCCAGCCTACGATGAGCAATGTGGCTACGACTGACAAGACAATCGAAAACTGGATCCTTGTTTTGTAAAGGATCTTGTTGGCATTGATCATCAGGGAACGGTTGATGTTAAACCAGCCAGTCCAACTCTCATCAATATTTTTTAAGGTCCATATCAGAATGTAAACCGTCAGCGAAAAAAGGATGAACACCAGGAAGAAAAAAGAAAGTGTAGCCAGCCGCACAACAGAAGAAACCTGCTCCTTGCTGATTACGATCACTTTAGAAGGCACCGGCATATAGACCAGGTGACTGAAGTCCAGACTGTCGGTATAAAAATTAGACTTGGAGGGCTGTTTTTTATACTCTTCACCCGAGAGCCTGTAGGTGTATTTGCCGGACTGGCTTTCCAATTTCCCGTCCTTGTAAAAAGCAATGGAATAGCTGCTATAATCGTCATCGTTTTTGATTGTTTTATCCAGCAGTATCTCCGGCAACTTTCCATTGTAATTGTAAGGCTGGGACTTGAGTTCAATGACAAGCGTACCCAATAAACGGGTATTTTCAATGATCGGGATGATCCCAAAATAGTTTTGATAACCAAAAGTATTGTTCAGCCGGTAAAAGAAATCAGATTCCTGTACTTTGACAGAGCCGGACTCTACCAGGCCCTTAAAATAACTGAGTTCTGTTCCTTTATGGCCGTTAACGGATGAATCAGAACCATTGTATTGATAAATGTTATAATCAAATCTGGGCAAATAGCTTTCCAGGTACTGCTTGTCAATATGCTTATGCAACTCGATTTCGCTGCTCAGGGCCGGTTGCTTGAAATAGTGCTGGACAAACCGGTTGGATAAAATTCCAGTTTCAAGATTCTCAATGGCACTGATCACCGTAAAATCATCTGTAACAACGAGGCGCTGGGCGATTGCCTCACGGTCATTCCTTTCCTTTTCATCGGTAAAATTCAGGTATTTGACAGAAGAAATGAAAGCAAGGCAAAAAAACAGGGCAGCAAAAATTCCGATAGAAAACCTGTTTTTCTGCATATAGAAATTCCATGCCAGAATGAAGATGAACAAGCCGTAGGCAACAAAGAAAAGGCTGAAGCCGGTAGCCAGGCGGAATATAAAATAAATAACGAAGACCGTCAGGAATAAGATTACCCGGTCTTGATTGGACACATTGAGTTGCAGGGTCTGCTGTAGAAAAATATTGGCAGTGAGGTAGATGTTGAACCAGACGAGGCACAGGATAATGATGCTGACCCAGCTGATCCAGCCCAGGTTGATGATGTTGGTGATGTCAAAGTTAATTTTCGAATTGAGGATCAGTCCGAAGAAAATCTGGTCGACCAGGAACGCAATTGCACCAAATAGCAATAGCAAAATGACTTGAAAAGTGATTCCGGCTACTTTGTTACGCTTTAACCATTCCGGCAGTTTGTACTTATCATTGTACGTATAAATGAACAGCACAATCCAGGTAACAGCAACTACATTGAGCAGAAAGTCACCCAGTGAAGGCATAAAAAAGTTGGCGGCGTAGATCTTAGGACTGAAGATGAGCAGATCAAACTGCCTGTTGAACCAGCCGTACTCCAGATCAGTGACCCTAATGGTGATAAAGAAAAGCGCAAGCAATACGGTCCCGGTAATGAGGTAGCCCTTTTTGGCCAGCCAGGAGCAAAAGGAATTGAAGAAAAGGCAAAAACTAAAAAGTCCGATGCCCCAGAGCCAGATTTCCATGGCGGCGTAAATGCTTTTGGCATAGCCGATTTTCAGTTTCACTTCAAAGAGCGGCGTTCCCTCAATGTTTTTAATGGCGATGATATCCGGATCCGTGAAATTGGCTAGTGAAAGGGCATTCGTATTGGAAAGCAATGGGGATATTTCGTTGTCGAGATACTGATTTTCAATGGCGTACTGACTTTTGATCTCAATAAAAAACAGCAGGATATAGGATCCTGAGGTCTTTTTGACCACTTCATACCAACCATTTGAATACTGCACAACAGATGAGCCCTCCTTGATGAATTCAGGATTGGCCGGGATTGCTTTGATGGAGCTCCAGAATTTCAGTTTCCCATTTTCATAGGTCAGGATATTAATTCCCCTGTCCCTGTAATTGGTGATAAAATTCAGTCCATAACCTTCATTGACGTGATATTGCTTCGCACTGCTTACTTGTGCGGCATCAGCCAGAAAATCATGCACAATCAGTTCACTAGCTTTCAGGTTTTCCTGGAGCTTGCCTGCCTCGTACTTTAGCTGTTCCTTCTTAGTGATGGAATGTTTTAAAGACAACGCTGTAATGATACAGCAAGCACCGAGTAATATTAAAAGAAACCTGATTTTACCGGATATGCTCACGTTTTACGCATTGGAAAATTAAATATTGTCAATTCATACGGCCGCCGAACTGGTTTGCACTTCCCTGCTCACCTTTCTTACCAATCCTTGTAGTACATTTCCCGGGCCAACTTCTACGAATTCAGTTGCCCCACCGGCAATCATATTTTCGATGGTCTGTGTCCACTTCACTGCACCAGTTAACTGCGTAATTAAGTTTTCCTTAATCTTTTGCGGGTCTGTGTTGGGCTGTGGGTCGACGTTCTGATAAATAGGACATACTGGAACAGAAATAGCTACGCCTTCAATTGCATTCTTAAGTTCAATTCTGGCAGGCTCCATCAATGGTGAATGGAAAGCTCCACCAACATTTAGTTTTAAGGCACGTTTTGCACCGGCAGCTGTCAGTTTCTGACAAGCAATATCCACGCCTTCAATACTTCCTGAAATAACGATCTGTCCGGGACAATTGTAATTGGCGGCAACGACTACCTCATCGATGCTGTCACAAACTTCTTCTACCACCTCATTTGCGAGACCCAATATCGCAGCCATGGTTGAAGGTTGAAGTTCACAGGCTTTTTGCATGGCGTTAGCCCTTGCAATTACCAGTCTTAATCCATCTTCAAAGGAAAGGGCCGAAGCGGCTACCAGCGCTGAAAACTCGCCCAGAGAGTGCCCTGCTACCATATCGGGTTTGAAGTCCTCACCCAAAGTCTTGGCCAGGATGACGGAATGGATAAAGATTGCAGGCTGCGTAACTTTTGTTTCCCGCAGCTCCTCGTCAGACCCGGCGAACATGACGTCGCTGATGCGGAACCCGATGATCTCGTTGGCTTGTTCAAACAAAGCTTTCGCCTGTTCATTTTCGTAAAGTTCTTTGCCCATCCCTGAAAACTGGGCGCCTTGTCCTGGAAATATATATGCTTTCATGCTTTGTCTTTGTAATACTTTCTACTAAATACTTGATACTAAATACGCTTAATGCAGGTTAGCGGTAATGAGCCTCAAAAACTCTGCCCGGGTCTTGTCTTTCGCAAATTCTCCTGTAAAAGCGGATGTGGTGGTTACTGAATTTTGTTTCTGTATACCGCGCATAGCCATACACAGGTGCTTGCATTCAATCACGACCGCAACGCCTGCGGGCTGCAACGTCTCCTGGATACAGTCCCGGATCTCATTGGTTAGCCGCTCCTGAACCTGAAGGCGACGTGCAAAGGCATCTACAATGCGGGGGATTTTACTGAGCCCTACAATGTGTCCGTTCGGAATATAGGCGATGTGCGCCTTACCAAAAAAAGGAAGCATGTGGTGTTCGCACATAGAAAAAACTTCTATGTCTTTGACCACCACCATTTGGCTGTAGTCTTCTTTAAACATCGCACTGCGCAGGATTTCAGCAGGATTGAGGTCGTAACCGTGCGTAAGGTATTGTAAAGCCTTGGCCACACGTTCCGGGGTTTTTACAAGCCCTTCCCGTTCAGGATTTTCTCCAAGTTGTCCAAGGATATCTTTATAGTGATGGGCGACCGAAGCTATTTTTGCTTCGTTGTAACGGTCTATTTTAATGTAGCCGTTGTATTCTTCCTCATCAAAGTGGTCTGTATGGTTCATATTTGTGCGATTTAGCCGAAATATTCAACAAAATTGTTTTCAGTCTCGTAGATTTTGATGCAGTGGAGCGTTGCGCCCGATTCCGCAATCAGGTCAAATAATTGCTCCCATATCGCTATCGCCAGGTTCTCAGTCGAAGCCAGCTTTCCTGCCATGAAATCCACATCAAGATTTAAGTTTCTGTGGTCAATTTTGTCAACAACATAAGTATTGGTGATGTCTTTCAGCCATTTCAGGTCGACAAGGAAGCCTGTCTCAGGATTGACCTCTCCTTTTACCGTTACGTATAACTGATAATTGTGACCATGCCAGTTGGGATTGGCGCATTTGCCATATACTTCTGTGTTTTTGTCTTCAGTCCAGTCTGGCCGGGACAATTTGTGCGCTGCGTTAAATGATGCTTTTCTGGTTATGTATATCATCGCTGTTTATATGATGGGCAAATATACGCAGAAAGGTTAAAGAAGAAAGGTTTAACAGAAATGCATTGATCGTATTCAATAGTTATGGTTAACTTAGATTCTTCAGTATCAAATTCATTTTCAATGAAAATTCTTATAGTATCAGCAACAAGACCGGAAATAGCCCCTATCTATCAGCAGTTCAACCTGCCAGACAGTGATTTTGTCAGCACGCCTGAATTTGACATTCTGATTACCGGCGTCGGGATGACTGCGACTGCCTTTGCACTGGGATACCATTTGTCTTCAAAATACAGCCTGATCCTGAATCTGGGTATTGCTGGTAGCTTTGACAGGAGCGTTGAACTTGGAAGCGTACTCAATATTGTTTCAGATGAATTGGCCGAACTGGGTGCCCAGGACCACCATCAATTTATAAGCATCGAATCCCTGGGTTTTGGCAAGAGCAAGTTTTCTGCACATCATAATTTACTAAATGACAACCTGACCGCCCTTCCTAAAGTAAAAGGCATTACTGTAAATACAATACATGGAAACGAAGAAAGTATCGCAGAAATAGCCGGAAGACTGCAACCGGTAACCGAAAGTATGGAGGGAGCAGCGGTTTTCTATGCAGCTGAACAGCTCGCCCTGCCTTGTCTACAGGTACGCAGCATCTCCAATTACGTGGAGAGCAGGAACAAGGATGCCTGGAAGATCGGGCTTGCCATTAAAAACCTGAATGAATGGGCCCTTCGTTTTTTGACAAATACCTAACCAATCCATTTTCGGCAGTCCTTACCTTTGATTGATGAAACTTAGCCTTGGATTTTCACCTTGTCCCAATGATACTTTTATTTTTGATGCACTGATCCATCATAAAATTGATACAGAAGGCCTCGAATTTGAAGTCTTCTTTGATGACGTGGAGACCTTGAACCAAAAGGCGCTCAGGTCTGAGCTGGACATTACCAAGTTGAGTTTTCATGCGTTTGCCCATGTATATGAGCAGTATGCATTACTGGATGCAGGCAGTGCCCTTGGGTTTGGTGTCGGACCCCTGCTCATTTGTAAGCGGGAAGAACTGCTGGCACAGGAAAATCTAAGTCCGCATTTGAAGGTCGGGATTCCAGGAAAATTGACGACCGCCAATTTCCTGCTTGGCATTGCTTTTCCGCAGCTGCAGCAAAAAGAAGAAATGGTTTTTTCTGAGATTGAAGATGCTGTGCTCCAGGATAAGATTGATGTGGGACTAATCATCCATGAAAACAGGTTTACTTATGCTGACCGGGGCCTGCACAAGATCCTTGACCTGGGCAGTTATTGGGAGACGCTCACTGGCTGTGCAATTCCTTTGGGCGGTATTGTGATCAACAGAAAGTTAGACCATGGTGTGCAGGAAAAAGTAAATCGCATCTTAAGAAAATCAGTAGAATATGCTTTCGCAAATCCGAAGTCAGGATTGGATTTTATCCGCGCCCATGCCCAGGAAATGAGCGAGGAGGTAATGTACAAACACATTGAACTGTACGTAAATGAATATTCTGTAGACTTGGGCGAAAAAGGCCGGGCTGCAATAGATGTATTATTTAAAATGGCCCAGGAACGTGGTTTAATTGCACCTATCCGAAAAAACCTCTATTTAATGCCTTAGGCTATTGACAAGGGCCATCCGGAATCTCTTTCGTAATTTTCAGCAGCTTGGTAACCACCATAGTAGAATCAAAATCTGCAGAAACAATCAGGCTATCTGACTTGATAAAATGGCATTCTACCTCGATATAGACAGGCTCATAGGGCTTTTCGAAATTGAAATTGCTATAGGCAAGTTCCAGTGATCTTGCGCTGTCTGCTACCCAATACTCCCTTCCTTCTTCGCAATCGGTAAATGATTTGATTTCGGGACCGTAGCTGTAAAGTCCTTTAATGATTCTGATGTTTGTTTTTTCTTCCTCTGCAGGTTTGTTATTACAGGCAGCGATGGTGGCAAATATAAAAAGTAGAATTGTTGTTTTCCTTAGTAAATACATCCTATTAAAGATCTTGATTTAAATGGTTTATCTTCTTCACGCTTAAATTAGATGACAAAGCTGATGCCACAAAAGAGAATACACTTACCGTTAAAAACACCAATAAGAAATCGACCCACTTAAACGCCACCGGATAGGGCTGGTTTTCAAGCGACATTTTGAAAAACCCGGTTTTTTGCTGCATCAGACAAAAAACAAAGCCCACAAGAAGCCCAAAAATGCAACCAGTCATCGTAATCATCATGCCTTCAAATAAAAATATCTGTTTAATCAGTTTCTTTCCTGCACCCAGACTGCTCAATATGGCAATGTCCTTTAACTTGTCTATGACCAACATGGTCAGCGAACCAATAATATTAAATATAGCGATTATCAATATAAAAGTGAGAATAATGTAAACTGCCCATTTTTCGCTCCCTAAAATGTTATAAAGCACTTTATTCTGCTGAATCCGGTCTTTTATCTCATACTTGTCTCCAATTGCATTTTCGATAGCTTCTTTGAAAGCATCAGCATCTTTACCCGCTTTTAGATTAATCTCTATTGATGAAATCTTAACTGGCTCATCCAACAAGGAACGTGCAAAATCAAGCGGTACAATGGCCACATTGTCGAAGTCCTGCTGCACTTCAAATACACCGGATACAGGAATAGACAGCATGTTAAAATCGTCTCCCGGATTTAGTGAAGTGCCTTTACTCCCTTTTTTCGGCGAAAAGATTTGTAGCTGGTTGAATGGATCAGTAATATTTACCATCAGGTAGGCCTGAATGGCCGATCCGATAACTGCATTTGATCCGGCGCTGTTGGTCAATATAAACTTTCCTTCGATGGTGATGCTATCCAGACTTTTATTTTTCAGGTAAGCCTTGCTGACCCCTTTGATCAATCCGACGCTTTGCTTGTCATTGTATCTGAGCAAGGCATTTTCAGAAAGCACCTCAGTATAAGAATAGATGTCATTATGCTTTCTCAGGCCTTTAAAATAGCTTGTATTCGGATCAAAGGTCTTGCCCTGTATGGGCGAAATCACGACTTGCGGACTAATGGTGTTGAACATCTTGAGCACAACTTCCTCAAAGCCATTAAATGCAGAAAGAATGATGATCAAAGCCGCGCTGCCCACAAATACACCAAGCACGGAAATTCCAGAGATGATGTTGATGGCATTGGTAGATTTTTTAGCAAAAAGATACCTGCGTGCAATATAGAAAGGTGTATTCAATACAGAAAAGCTTAGTTTAAAAATGGATTGTGGCGCTTCTCAAACCCTATAGTCGTAGCCTGCCCGTGTCCCGGATATACCGCACAATCATCAGGCAAGATAAATAAGTTATTTTTAATACTGCTGATTAGTTGCGCATGATTTCCTCCCGGAAGGTCGGTCCGCCCAATACTACTGTAAAAAAGTACATCCCCGCCAATGAGAAAATTGTCTTCACGAGCATAAAAGCACAAGTGGGCAGGTGAGTGACCAGGTGCAAAAATAAGCTCCAGTTCACTCTTTCCAAAGGCGACACTCCCCGTCTCAGGCAGAAACACTTCAGGCTCCGGAGAAAGCTCATATTGCAGTCCCATAGCCGGAAGATAGCCGGGAATAGCTTGCAGAACCCTGAGTTCACCCTGGTGAAACTGAGGTTTCAGTCCCCAGTTGTCGTATACAAACTTATTGCCAAACACATGGTCATAATGACAATGGGTGTTCAATAAAAGAACAGGTTTCAAATTGTTTTCCCGAATATAGCGAACCAATAGGTTCTGCTCATCGGCATCATACATTCCCGGATCGATGATCACACATTCGCCGGTTTCATCCGACAATACATAGGTGTTCTCTCTAACCGGGTTAAATGTAAATCCTTGTATCTTGATCATGTGGTTTAGTTGCTAATTTTTCCATTTAAAACTCTCTATCATACGGCCAATATCCTTCTTAATGAAATCAACTACCGGCTGGATCGAATCATATTGCGGGCGTTCGTTAAAATATAACGCCCCTCTGAAATAGTGTTTTGTGCTATCGGTTAAAAAAAACTGGACAGAAGATGCGGTATTGCCATCTATAGCATAATATATGCCATAGACCTTTTTCTCCGGATAATTGATCAGCTTCTGATCGATGGCATTTGCCTTTACTGTATGCTTGAATACAAAAGTCCGCGCATCTTCGACAAGACCCTCATATTCCTTTTTAGAGGAAATATCGTAATAAGTCAGGTGCAGTCTGCCGTTGAACCGGGGAAAAGAAAGGTTATACCAACAGGGTTTTGTATCGCGGCTGTCATCTGCCAGCATCTGTGCATAAACCGGGTAATCAAAGCTATAAGGACAATTGCTGTTAAATTTCCGGTAGGCTTTTTTGGGAAGTTCAATGTGGTAGTATCCACGGGGTTTGGGGCTATAATTATCGCCTGAACAGGCGGCAAAGAACAAAGTCAGTCCGAAAAGATAAAAAAAGACAAGCCTTTTCATCAGCTGTTCCAAATGTGCCAGGAGCGTTCAGCCTGCAGGTACAGCATTTCCAGTCCATTTTTAATACTGGCACCGTTCATTTTGGCCTTGCTTAGAAATACAGTTTCTTCCGGATTGTACACCAGGTCATATGCCAGGTGCTTTTCTGAAAGTGAATGGTAAGGTATGTCCGGGCAGCTTTCCGTATCAGGAGACATGCCAAGCGGGGTTGTATTGATCAATACCGTATATTCCCTGAGCAATTCAGACGTGATGTCTGAATACAGAATGGCATTTTCAGCAGGCCTTCTTGTTACGACCAGAAAGGATATACCCAGTTTATCCAGTACATATTTTACTGCTTTAGCAGCGCCGCCATCGCCAAAGACCAGGGCTTTGGTATGGTGTTGCTCCAGCATGGGCGAAAGGGAAACTTCAAAGCCATAGGCATCGGTATTGTATCCTTTCAGAAATAAATTGTCACCGTCTCTTTTGACAGCAATACAATTGACTGCTCCGATTTGATCTGCTGCTTCTTCAATTTCATTCAGATACGGAATGACACCCAATTTATAAGGAATCGTCACATTAATACCTTCCAGGTCAGGATCACCGGCAATTAGTTGGGGTAAAAGATCCACTTCCGGTATCGGAAAAAGGTCATACAGGCATCCTTCAATGTGTTCTTCAATGAATTTCTCTGTGAAGAATTTTTTAGAGAAAGAATGCGACAAGGGAAAACCGATCAGACCGAATTTTCTCATTACAATTGTTCCATATTCAGGAAATGATCAAACGTATCTCCCCTTAGTCCTAAACGAATGGTCTCTAACGGAATCACCTCTGCTGGGGCTATATTTCCAAGATTAACATTGGTTCCCAATAATTTGATAAACCAGACCTGTTGCTCCTTTTGAGGTGCCTCCCAAATGATAGTCTCTTCCGGGATCTGGGTCAGGATTTCATCCACAAGGCCTTCTCTAACCTCTCCCGAACCCCTGTAGATCCCCACATTTCCACCCTCCCTCGCTTCAGCGATTACCTTCCATGAACCGGCATCGATTTCCGCCTGCATTAGCTTGATCCATTTATAGGGAGCGAATATCTTAGCTGCATCTTTAGAGCCAACTTCCGAGATTACGGTCACATGCTTTGCCAGCTTCTGGATATATTCACATTTAAGATCGTGTTCTATACTGATCGATCCGTCGGAAACTTCCACATATTCCATATTGTACTTCTCCAGCACACGGCAATAATCATCAAACTGATTTCTGATGATAAAGGCCTCGAATAGCGTGCCACCGAAATAAGTTGGGATGCCTGCTGATCTGTAAATGGCTAATTTCTCTTCCAGTTTAGGGGTTACGAAAGAGGTTGCCCAGCCCAGCTTAACAATATCTGTGTGCACACCGGCCACATCAATAAAATCTTCGGTCTGCCTGAGGCTTAGTCCTTTATCCATAACCATCGTAATGCCCTTGTTGCGGGGCTTTACAGGTCTCTCAGGTAAATTATTCAATGGGTAATTCATATTGATCACAAAGGTGAAAAAAAATGAACAGTTTTTATCAGCAACGCAGAATAAAAACTGTTCATTTTTTATTTTATATAGCGGCTGATTACTTCCAGTATCGAACCGTTTTCCTGTAACTGTGGCAGGTACTCAAACAGGATATAATGTTTATCCGGATCTGTGGCCAAAGCGGTCTCTAAATAGAGCAAAGCATCATTTTTCTCGCCCATTGCAAACAAATAAGCCACCATACGGTAGTAAAGTTCTGCGGCATCGGGATTGTTTTTAATGGCGTCGGCAATCGTTTCCGAGGCTTCCAGCAATTTTCCCTGCTCATACAGGACGGTAGAAAAATCCAGCCAGGCTTCTACATCAACCGGATTGTATTCTAAAACTTTATAATAAGCTTCTACAGAAAGTTCAATCTGCCCAAGTTTGTAATGGGCATCTGCCATCGCAAACCAAAAGTCCGGGTTTTCTGCGTCCAGATCAATGGCCTTTTTGTAAAAATGAAGAGATTCAAAGAAACGTTCCTCGAAATTGAGCGTCACACCGATTCCAAACCAGGCATCAGCCATTTTGGGATCCATCTTAACCGACTTCTTGTAGTATGCACGTGCTTCATCCATCTGCTCCAGCTTTTCATAGCATTCGCCAATGGCACAGTAAGTATCAGCATTTGGTTTTTCGTATTCGAAAGTCTGCTTATAGACATCAATGGCCTCCGCAAAACGGTCAAGCTGAACCAGTGCATTGCCTTTGTTGTAATAAGCTGAAGCAAAATTATCCTTGATCAGAATTGCATAATCATAGGCATCAATGGCCTTTTCAAACAAGTCAAGCTTGTGATAAGAGTTGGCCAGGTTGTACCATGCGGCATACGAATAAGGATCATTGTCAATATATTCCTGGTAAAACTGGATGCTCTCTTCCTGTTTGTCAAGAATATCATAGCAGAAAGCAAGCTCATAGAGTCCGTCTTTGTTCTCCATATTCTGCTCCAGGCTTTGCTTGATGTACACAATCGCACTTTCGTAGTCGAGCATGTTCTGGTAGACATAGGCAATCTGCAACAAGATCTCATCGGTCGTCTCAGCAAACTGAAGGGCGATCTGGAAATTGTCCAGGGCTTCACTGTAGCGTTCCAGGCTGTTGTAGATATTTCCCCTCAGCACATAAATCTCAGATTCCGACGCTTCCAGCATTTCTGCTTTCTGCAAAGCCAGAAAAGCGCGCTCATTCTGATCGGTTACGTAAAACAACTGCGCCTGTTTGACGAGGAATACAGCCGCATAGGGGTGCTGATTGAGGGCGTATTCTACAACCTGAATGGCTTTAACCGGGTCGTTCTTTTCAATATAGTAATCAATAATGTTTTCGAAGGCCTGGGCGTCAAAAAAATACTGATCCTGATTGCGTATCATCTCTTCGTAGCGCTCTACCGAACGCTGCGCATCATCACTAAAATCAAAATTAAATTCCTCTTCCATTTATCGAACAATTAAAGAACAGATCCCTGTGTTAAATATACAAGATAAGTTTACAACAATAAAAGCTAGCAATTGCCAACTAATTTTCAACATACACACATCGGATGGCGTAACAGGCTGACAATAAAATACTCCTGCGCCGTCTTTATCCTTGAACAAAGAAACGTAACAATTCACAAAAACCGGTAATATTGAAGTAAAGAAAGCGGAGGGGCTTTGAAGAACACTGGGATTTCCTCACGCTTCAGATTTTTTTTGTTGATTTGCATAAACCAGTTGATCATTTTATGGAGAACATCAATGAGATTTTAAAGCGCTTAAACATCCTGCCCCTCAATCCGGCTTACAGCACGGGCGGATCATGGGGGCAGGTGGACGGAACGGATACAATAGACAGTTATTCTCCTGTCAGCGGACAGAAAATAGCCGGTGTGCTGAGAACTACAGTGCAGGACTATGAGCGCGTTGCAGATCAGGCAGCAGCCGCATTTCTGGTATGGCGCACCTATCCCGCGCCTAAAAGAGGAGAAATCGTCAGACAGTTTGGCGATGCCCTGCGCCGAAACAAAGAAGATCTGGGCACCCTGGTTTCCTGGGAAATGGGTAAAAGCCTGCAAGAAGGACTCGGAGAAGTTCAGGAAATGATTGATATCTGTGATTTCGCGGTCGGACTATCCAGACAACTTTACGGGTTGACCATGCACAGCGAGCGCCCCGGTCACCGCATGTACGAGCAATGGCATCCCCTGGGCATCGTAGGCATCATTTCCGCCTTTAATTTTCCTGTCGCAGTTTGGAGCTGGAATGCTGTACTCGCCCTGGTCTGCGGAAATGTCTGCATCTGGAAACCTTCTGAGAAGACGCCTTTAACAGCAATTGCCTGTCAGCACATCCTAAACGAAGTGCTCCAGGAAAATAAAGTACCTGAGGGCGTGTCCAATCTCGTTATCGGCGATCACCTGCTTGGGGAGACGATGGCCAAAGACCACAGGATTGCTTTAGTTTCCGCGACGGGTTCTACCCGAATGGGCAAGTCAGTAGCGGCAGCAACAGGCACACGTCTGGGGCGGAGCCTGCTAGAACTTGGCGGCAATAATGCCATTATCATTTCCGCACATGCAGATCTGGACATGAGTTTGATAGGCGCTGTATTCGGAGCAGTTGGCACTGCAGGTCAGCGCTGCACATCTACCCGTCGATTGATCATCCATGAAAGCATCTATGACATATTTAAGTCCAAGCTGATCAAAGCATACGGGCAACTGCGCATTGGAAATCCGCTCGACCAGCAGCATCATGTAGGCCCCCTCATTGACACCGCTGCGGTAGCCTCCTATCTCGATGCCATAGAAAAATGCAAAGCAGAAGGCGGAAAATTCCTGGTAGAAGGCCGTGTTTTAGATGGCCCTGGTTATGAAAGCGGTTGTTATGTGACTCCATGTATCGCTGAAGTTGAAAACCATTACCAGATCGTACAGCAGGAAACATTTGCACCCATTCTCTACCTCATCAGATATAACACACTCGAAGAAGCGATCACTCTGCAAAACAGCGTACCGCAAGGTCTCTCCTCTGCGATTATGACGCTGAATCTGAGAGAAGCGGAACAGTTTCTTTCCATAGCCGGTTCTGACTGTGGCATCGCCAATGTCAACATAGGCACTTCAGGCGCGGAGATCGGCGGGGCCTTTGGCGGAGAAAAAGAAACTGGCGGCGGCCGGGAAAGCGGCTCCGATGCCTGGAAGGCTTACATGCGCCGGCAGACCAATACCATCAACTATTCAGACACCCTGCCCCTGGCGCAGGGAATTAAATTTGACTTGTAAATAAGAAGCCCGGAGATTGTTCCCCGGGCTTCCTGATAATCCAGTGGTTTATCCTATTTTGCTTTTGCCACCATTACCGGGCTCTTAACAGAGTCTGTGGTCGATTTCAAAGCAGCTAAGTTCTCCTGATTCAACTTCGACAACTTATCTTTCAAGCTGGTATAATCCTGTGTTGCCCCGCTCAGTTTAAGATCGGCATTACCTGTGATGTAGGTATAAAGGCTTTCTGTATTGGCTTTCACATCTGCCTTCGCATCGTCTTTCAAAAATACCTGCAGGTATTTGACGTCAATTTTACCAGAGGTAACTACGTTTACCGAGTTGCTTGCATCGATTCTTTGCAGGTCTTTAACCGATACCCGGATCGTTACAGGCGTTGACTCAGAAGAATTAATCACTAGGGTATATCCTCTTTTTTTAATGCTGGTTTTAGACTGGTCATAATCTCCATCTACCGATACCGACTCTTTAGCGCCTTGTGCAACAATCAATTTTACATTTCCTGTGATCAGTATTTTATTGAAAGTAACAGGAGAAATTGTTTTAAAAGTTGCTGTTTTGTTTTCTGGTGTCTGGCCTGCCATAGCTGCTGATGACAAAAGAACTGCTGTTAATGCTGAGGCGAAAAGGGTTTTTGCTAACGTTTTCATTATTTGGGTCTTTAAGGTTTTTTAAATTTGTTTTGATGATAAGACGTCTGCGTTTCCAAAACGTTGCAAGAGAATTTGACGTTTTATACCAGAATGGAATATCACTAGACGAACTGCCGCTATTTTCCGATGAACTGCTATAAAAAAATCATAAATAAGGGCCCTCTATTTGAAAGCCCCCCAATTTGATGTATGTTTAAAGATTTTTAAATGCTTACACTCCGATCGTTTTAATCTTTAGCCAATGTTACGCGTAGACAGCTCAAAACCCTGCAAAATTGTATACTCGCTATGCAAGCATGCGTATTTTGGGCATTTGATTGAGCCTCATATGGTTCAGTTGAATCCACAGGGGGACTTCTCCCTCACCTATCAGCGGATCTTCTCTCATACAGCACAAGAATTTTCCAAACACTTATCCGAACGGGACCTCAGACTGATCCATATTCTTGATCAGACCGAACAGGACTACATCATCAAGAAGTACCATAAGAAAACCATCCGTCCGGCAGAGTTTTTCAGTAAATTTTTTAATGCAAAGTTTTTCGAAAACGTACGGCCTAAGATTGAAAAGAGGCTTTCAGAGGTATTGGAGGCACTAAAAGCAGAAGGCTCGCTGTACCTGATGGACAATGACGGATGGCCGGCAGAACGAAAAATTGAGTTTGCCACTGAACCAGCTACGGTACTCTTCCATTTCCGGAGGAGCGAAACTGAAACACGCTATTTCCCGACCATTAAGTACCAGGGCATGCGCATTGACTTCATGTTTCAGGATGCCCAGGTTGTGAGCAACCAACCGGCCTGGCTGTTACTGAACGACACCATTTATTTCTTTGAGCAAAATATTGAGGGCAGAAAATTGCTTCCTTTCCTCAACAAACGGTACATCACCATTCCCAAATCTACCGAAGAAACCTATTTTGAGAAATTCGTTAGTCCGCTGATCGAGAAATACCATGTTTATGCAGAAGGCTTCGAGATCAAAACAGAAAAGTATACCCCGGTACCTGTCATCAAGATCATTTATGTAGATGCAGGAATCTCCCAGTTACAGCTCTATTTCAAATACGGCTCCTATCATTTTACCATGGGGAATGAGAACAAGGTCACTGTCCGCCTCCTAAAGGAAGAGGACAATTATACCTTCACCAGGATCAAGAGGGATACCAGCCTTGAAAAACAAAAGTTTAGTTTGTTGCTCGAAATGGGTCTCAAAAAGACAAGTGCATTGTTCCACAACCTGGAACTGAGCGCCGCACAGGACGAAGACCAGTCCTACGCCATCATCAACTGGGTAAATGAACACATAGAAACCCTTCAAAGCAATGGCTTTGAGATTGAACAGCATTCCGGCACGAAAAAATTCCTGCTTGCCGCCAATAAGATTGATTTTGAGATCAAGGAAGACAACGACTGGTTTGACATTCATGCCATCGTTTATTTTGGCATTCATGCCATCCCTTTCATTTCACTGAAACAGCACATCCTGCATAAAAAAAGGGAGTTTACGCTGCCTGACGGCACCATTGCCATCATTCCTGAAAAATGGTTCAGCAAATACGGCAGCATTTTCAGTTTGTCCGACGGCAGCAAAGCATTGAAACTCAAGAAGCACCACATCGGGCTGATCAATGAACTGGCCGAAGACAGCATTGCCAATGTAACCCTGAGCCGCAAACTGGAGCGGCTGAACGATTTTGAGAACATTGCCGACGTGCAAATGCCGGTGCATTTTAAGGGCGACCTAAGGAGCTATCAGAAAGCGGGCTATAACTGGTTTAGCTTCCTGAGGGAATACCATTTCGGTGGCTGTCTGGCCGATGACATGGGACTTGGAAAAACCATCCAGACCCTGGCCATGCTCCAAAAGCTGAAAGAAGAAAATGAGTTGCTTGCGGTACCGGCCACTTCGCTCATTGTCATGCCGACATCTTTAATCTACAACTGGCTCAATGAGGCAAAGAAGTTTACGCCCAAATTAAAGATCCACGCCCATATCGGTTCTTCCCGGGATAAGGATGTCAGCCTCTTTGCGAAGTATGACATCGTCATCACCACATACGGAATCACCAGGGTCGACATTGATCTGCTGAAGGACTTCTATTTCAGCTATATCATCCTGGATGAAAGCCAGAACATCAAAAACCCTTCCTCCAAATCGTTCAAAGCGGTAAAGACCTTAAAATCGAGGTATAAGCTGATTCTGAGTGGTACACCGGTAGAAAACTCGGTGGCGGACCTTTGGACCCAGCTTACGTTTCTAAACCCCGGACTGCTCGGCACACAGGCTTTTTTCAACGAGGAGTATGTTCAGGCAATTGAAAAGAAAAAGGACGAAGAGAAGGCGCGCAAGCTCCAGGCCATCATCAAGCCTTTCGTGCTGCGCCGCACCAAGGAGCAGGTCGCTGCAGAATTGCCTTCTAAAACCGAGCAGGTCTTTTATTGCAACATGAGCGAAGACCAGGCCTCGTACTATGAAAAAACCAAATCGGCCTACAGGAACGACCTGTTGAGCAGTATGGATGATGGCACCTATGCACAAAAGCAGGTGCAATTGCTGCAGGGACTTACCATGTTGCGGCAACTGGCCAATCACCCAATCATGATTGATGAGGGCTATGAGTCCGATTCCGGTAAGTTTGAGAGTGTGATCCATACGCTCGACAACGTACTGAAAGGCGGGCATAAAGTGCTGGTATTCTCTCAGTTCGTCAAACACCTGAATATTTTTAAAAACTACTTTGACAAGGAGTCAATCCCTTTTGCCTACCTGGATGGGGCGACTAAAAACAGGGGCGAGATTGTAGCAGAGTTTCAACAGAATACCGAACTTAAGGTATTCCTGATTTCTATCAAAGCGGGTGGCGTAGGTCTCAACCTGACGCAGGCTGACTATGTGTTCATTCTTGACCCATGGTGGAACCCTGCGGTAGAGCAACAGGCGATAGACCGCTCACACCGGATTGGGCAGGACAAAAAAGTCTTTATCTATAAGTTCATTGCCAAAGACACGGTTGAAGAAAAGATCCTGGCCCTGCAAAACCGGAAGAAACGCCTGGCCAGTTCGCTGATCACCACAGAAGAAAGCTTTTTTAAGTCGCTGAGCAAGGAAGACATCCGTGAAATCCTGAACTAAGGGTGTAATAACCTGCGAAATTCTTCAGCACCGATCATTTCGGCTCCCAGACTCATCAGGTGATCATTGGGCATTTGGCAATCGATCAGCTTAAACTGTCCAGCCCTGCACAACGTGATCAGCGCTACTTTTGAAGCATTGCTCCGGAGACTAAACATGCTTTCACCGCAAAACACATCATTCATTAATACACCGTAAAGGCCGCCAACCAGCAATTCATCCTGCCATACCTCAACACTGGCGGCATGTCCGGCCTTATGGAGATCAATATAAGCATCCTGCATCAGCTGTGAGATCCATGTTCCGGGCTGGTCTTTCCTGACCGTCTTGGCACAGTGACCAATCACCTCCTTAAATGCTTTGTTCCAGGTTACTTTAAAAACGCCGCTACTTAACACCTTTGCCATGCTTTTACTCACCTTTACCCGCTCCGGAAAGATAACACAGCGTTCATGAGGCGCATACCAGCAAATCGGATCATCGTCACTAAACCAGGGAAAAATACCATTTTCATAAGCAAGCAGCAGTCGTTCCATGCGCAGGTCTCCGCCAATGGCCAATAAACCGTCAGGATCTGCCAGCTCAGGCTTGGGAAACACAATTTCATCTTCAGGCAGTCTAAAAACCATTTTACAATAATAAAAACAATAGCTTTATGTAACTAATTCCAGAAGGATTCATCCTAATTAAAAATTGAAATGAACTTCATAGGGAACATCATCTGGATCATTTTTGGCGGATTCTTTATTTTTTTAGAATACATCTTCGGCGGATTGATCCTTTGTCTGACCATTGTTGGAATTCCTTTCGGTATCCAGTGTTTCAAATTTGCCATCGTTGGCCTTGCCCCATTTGGGGTCAAGATCAGGGATACTTCGTCCAATACCGGTTGCCTGTCGACCATCATGAACATGATCTGGCTCGTTTTCGGCGGTTTCTGGATTGCACTCACTCACCTTTTCTTTGGAATACTATTATGTATCACGGTTATCGGTATTCCCTTTGGCAGACAGCATTTCAAACTGATGAACCTTGCCTTTACACCTTTCGGAAAGTCGATCAGTTAGCTATAGCGAAGTGATCAATCCGGTCTTTTTAGAATGCGCAATCGCATCAGCGCTGGTCACGAATAAGCAAGTAGGAATTCCCTTAGCAGAAATCCTGTCCAGATAGCCCATCGCAGAAGCTTCCATCTCCCCGCTTACGTTCCGGATGTACACCGCAGCGATGTTCTTAGGATACTTCTCCGCAATCGTGGTATAGATAGCCGGATCCCGCTGAGAATTGTCCCCAAAAAACACAAACTTCTGATTCGGAAAAGCATCCAGTATCCGCATCACACGGATCAGTTTGCCTTCATGGCCTGTTTTCCCTGTTTTCACCAGATCCTTCCAGCGCTTCAACTGGTTTAGCAGAAAGGCACCTTCAGGCAACTTATTGTACCTAAAAGTCTCCAACAGGTAATCGTACAGGTTCCATTCGCTGCTGGAAACATAAAAGAAAGGGTTCGGCTGATCAGCCCCGGTATGCGAAAATGCGAGGAGGTTATAGTGCGTATAAGCGTCTTTAAACGTTTTACGGGTTCTTGGGTTTTTAATAAAGAGCTCCCGGAGCCTGCGGGCTATCGTAGCGGAATGGGAAACCATAATGGTGTCATCAATATCCGAAATGAAAGCGTATTGTGTAATGTGAGGCACATACACCTTTCCCTGCCCAATGGACAGTACTTGTCCGCCCTCGTCCAATGCTTCCACCTTTACCCCATGCCAGCCGGCCTTCACTTCCGTAAGGGCAGCCCATTCAAACCTAAAAAACCCGTCGTATTCTGTTTTTTGATAAACTTCCTGATCTCCAAAAGTCAGCCTCACCTGTACAAAAGGATAAGGCTTCAGGACAAAGAGTTTCAACAAGTGAACGATGTTAACGAACAGGTTGTTACTAAAGTTCTGTTTCGTCTTTGCCTTATACCTGAACACATGGCCGTAAACTACCAGATTGTGGGTATGACCATACCCATGATAAACTTTAACGCTGACCGATTTATTCATTAATAATTAAAACAGAGTATCTTCCCAGTTGTTTGTGATAATATAACTCAACGGATAAAATTGGACCTGAAATTACTCTTTATTGTCAACCCAGGCTCGGGGGCGGAAGGATTGAATTTCAGTGAACTCATCGCTGAACATTTTGAATCCTCCACACACCTTGCTGAAATATACGAACTTCCTGAAAAATGCGACCTGAAACAACTCAAGAAAGTGATCAGCAGTTCAGGTGCAGACCGCGTTATTGCCGTTGGCGGTGATGGTACCCTCAAACTGGTTTCAGAATGCCTGCTCCACAGCGATACGCCAATAGGAATTATCCCCGCCGGCTCCGCCAATGGGATGGCCAAAGAACTCGGCATTCCGCTCAACATCAGGGAAGCCCTGGATACCGTAGTCAACGGAACACCTAAAAAAATACATGCGGTGATGGTGAACAATGAACTCTGCATCCACCTGGCAGATATTGGCTTTAATGCCTACCTCGTCAAGAAATTCGACGCTCTTCCGCAGCGCGGCATGTGGGGATACGCCAAAGCAGCCTGGAAAGCCCTGTGGAGCCATCATAAGATGACAGTGGAATTCAAAATCGAGGGCAAAACCATTCGGTCCGAAGCCGCTATGGTCGTTGTGGCCAATGCAACAATGTACGGCACAGGCCTCAAGATCAATCCTGATGGAAAACTGGACGACGATGTTTTTGAAATTGTACTGGTCAAAACCTATTCGGTCATGGAAATCCTGAAACTCCGTTTTACCAATCTCGCACTCAATCCCGATCACATTGAGTTCTTTCAGACCAGCAGCCTTAAGATCAACACGAGGCATAAAGCCCATTTTCAGGTTGACGGGGAATACCAGGGAAAAGTGAACCAACTAGAGGCAAAGCTTATTCCAGACGCCATCAGTGTCATCGTTTAGCGGCAATATTTGGCCAACAGGTCATCCGCCAGGTCAGATCCCATGTGTTTCACAAACAGAAAGTCTTCACAGGCACCTTGTTTGTCCTTCTGCTTCAATTTCTTTTTACCATCAGTAATGCGGCTGTTCAGATATTCATCGTCATAACCCAAAGTGTTCTTCAAGGCTATAATTTTGGCCTCTTCTTCCTTGGTTGACTTCCCATCCGGCTTATTCTTATAAAAATTCAGCACCACATCCGTCATACTCTGACTGATCTTATAGTTCCTAATGGCAGTAAGAATCTCTTCCCTGCTTTTATTCGCACAGTCGTAGCCCGATAACTTAAAATTAATCGGGGCGATGATTACCACTGTAGAATCGTGATCCACTGGAACGATCCACTTTCCGCTGCTCATGCGGATCAAGCGCAGCGCCTCATCATCCAGATCAGTACCAACACCTTTCCTTACTTCTGAATAATAAACCTCACCCTGCTTGTTCAGCTTAAAACCAATAGTAACCGCACCCTCAATGCAGTTCTGCAGAGAATACAAGGGGTAAACTTTGTTGTTGACCACGAAATTGTCCAATCCCCCTTTCAGCGCAGGCTGGGCAGTCGCACCGAGTCCGGCAAACAGTAACGCCAATAGAATTCTCATACTCCAATTTACGTAAAAATTAAGACAAAGTCTGCTGAAAAGTAGGTTTCAAAATCAATGCCGGATCGGGACAGTTGACCAGATAAGCCCCTTTTTCAGAATATCGGCAAACACCAGGATAATCACCTTCCCAGTTTTGCAGATCAAAAATAAGTTGAAAATGTAAATGCGGAGGCCAGTGGCCATTTTCTTCCGGCCTGCCGAAACTTGCGAAGCAGGCGCCAGCAGCAATTGGCGTGCCCTGCTCCATATCTTTAAGTGCATCAAGATTCAGGTGTCCATAAAGGCCGTGCACCACCAGGTCGTCCAAAGTATATTTTAAAATGATCGTCGCCCCGTAATCACCAAAATGATCGTTGAACTGGAAACTATGCACCACAGCATCTCTGAAATTGTACACCGGCGTGCCTGCAGGCCCCCAGATGTCAGTACCCAGGTGCAGGCGCCTCGGCTCTTTCCCGGCGTCAAAATGCGCACTTCTCGAATAAATTGTCCGGTGTTCCCCATAGCCACCTATTCCGTACCGGCAGCCGTTAGCAGTCAGCTTATCCTCAATCCATGTGCTAAAAAGATCTGTATTTCCTAAGATATCATCAGTTAGTTCTACATTAGAACTACTGAAGTCGAGCGGATACAAGGCATCGGTGGACGCATTAAAATCAACCACCTTGCCAATAGCTGTACTATTCTTGCTCAGAAACGCTGTCAGCTGCGCCGTCCTGTTCATTTCTTTCTTTAGAGATCTTGTCAAAGATCTTGTCCATATGCTCTACATACTCATTGGTATCGTCCAAAAAGAAGGTCAGCGAAGGAATTACCCTGGCCTGGTGACGTATTCTTCCGCCCAGCTTATACCTGATTTCCCCAGCATGAGAGTTTACTTCAGCAACGGATAAAGTCGTATTGTTGGTATTTAAAAAACTCAGGTAAACCTTTGCCACTGCAAGATCCGGAGAAACCCGCACCCTGGTGATCGTCACCAGTGTATTTGGCAGATATGCCGCACCCTCACGCTGAAATATCGAAGCCAGCTCTTCCTGAACTAATCCTGCGAATTTCTGTTGACGTTTACTTTCCATAATGTTCCTTTCTTGGATTAATATAACAGCTTATCATAAGGATAGCGCTCGGTATGCAAAGCGACAACTTTATCGTACAATAATTGCTTAAACTCTTCTAAATTCTCTTTTTTGGTTGCCGAGATGAACAAAGCCGGTGCATTGTGCAGCCCCATCCAGCTCTTCTTAAAATCTTCCAGCGTCAGCACCACCGGTTCCTCATCCTCATGGGCCGGCTCCGGATTCACATACGCGTCAATCTTATTGAACACCACGATCGTTTCCTTGTCTCTGGCACCCAGCTCTTTCAATGTTTCATTTACCACATTGATCTGATCTTCAAAATGCGGGTGCGATACGTCCACCACATGGATGAGGATATCCGCTTCGCGGACCTCATCCAGCGTAGATTTAAAACATTCCACCAAATGATGGGGCAGTTTACGGATAAAGCCGACCGTATCCGACAGTAAAAAAGGCAGGTTCTCGATCACCACCTTGCGCACCGTCGTATCCAAAGTAGCAAAGAGTTTGTTCTCTGCAAACACTTCAGATTTAGACAGCATGTTCATAATGGTCGACTTGCCCACATTGGTATAACCCACCAGGGCCACACGGATCAACTGCGTCCTGTTCTTCCGCTGCGTTTCGTTCTGCCTGTCAATCAGTTGTAGCCTTGATTTCAGTAAAGAGATTTTCTCCAGGATCATTCTCCTGTCGCTTTCAATCTGCGTCTCACCAGGACCACGCATCCCTATACCCCCCTTTTGACGCTCCAAGTGAGTCCATAAACGGGTCAGACGTGGTAATAAATATTGTAACTGAGCCAGCTCCACCTGCGTTTTAGCCTGTGCAGTCTGCGCCCTGCCCGCAAAAATATCCAGGATCAGGTTGCTCCTGTCCAGTATCTTCACCTGCAGTTCACGCTCTATATTCCTAAGCTGAGATGGAGAAAGCTCGTCATCAAAGACGACCATGTCAATCTCCTCCGCTTTCACATACGCCCCGATCTCTTCCAGTTTCCCTGTACCCACAAAGGTTCCGCGGTCTGGCTTCAGCATCTTCTGAGTAAACTCATGCTCCACCTTACCCCCGGCAGTGTCTACCAGAAAAGCCAGCTCATCCAGGTATTCGCGTGTTTCCTCCGGTTTCTCTCCCGGACGGATCACACCGACAAGCACTGCACGTTCCTGCTTTACCGCAGTATCATATAATTTCTGTTTTCCCATGTAAAATACAAAGATACAAAAGTTATACCGAGATCAGTTCACTGACAAAAGAGCGGATCGCAGCACCAGGATCAGGTGTTTTCATGAAATTCTCTCCGATCAGGAAGCCGTTGAAGCCCGCTTGTTTGAGCTGGGCAATCGTCTTTGCTTCACTGATGGCACTCTCCGAAATCTTCATAAACTCATTCGGGATCCGGTCTACCAGATCAAAAGAAGTCTGGATGTTTACCGTAAAATCAGCCAGATTGCGGTTGTTCACCCCAATCGCATCCAGGTCTTTGCAAATGCTGCGATCGAGTTCTTCCTGGTTGTGCACCTCCAACAATACATTTAATCCCAATCCTTTAGCCATACCCGCCAGGTTCGCAATCTCCTGCGGTGTCAAAATCGCAGCGATGAGCAAGATGATGTCCGCACCCCAGGCCTTCGCTTCCAGCACCTGGTACTCGTCGATCATAAAATCCTTGCGCAGCACCGGAATGCTATTGTGCGCCCTTGCTTCCATCAAATCCTTGGGGTGTCCGCCAAAAAAGTCCACATCCGTCAGCACCGACAATGCCGAAGCACCTGCCGCGGTATAAGCCGAAGTGACCTCTGCTACACTGACCTGATTGTTGATGATTCCCTTAGAAGGAGATTTGCGCTTAAATTCCGCAATGATCCCTGTCCGCTGCGTATCCAGCAAAAAATCCTTAAACAAATAAGGTGTCCGTTCAAAATTCGCAGCTTTTTCTAATTCAGCGGCAGACACCAATTGTTTGGCCAATGCCACCTCTTCCCGCTTGCGCAGGACAATTTTATCTAAAATAGTCATACTTAACTTTCTAACCAGTTCTTCATCATTTGTTTACCGTATTCTGTCAGCACACTCTCCGGGTGAAACTGTACCCCGCGCACATCAAAGTCATTGTGCCTTAAAGCCATGATCTCATTCGAACTGTCCGTAGCAGTCACCGTAAAACAATCCGGCAACCCCTCCGCACTGACCACCCAGGAATGGTAGCGGCCTACTTTGATTATATCCGGACAATCCTGAAAAAGTACTTCTCCCTTATCCAGCACATCAATCGGTGTAGCAATCCCGTGCATCGGTCTTCCGAGGTTCAATAAGCTGCCGCCAAACGCTTCGGCAATCGCCTGCTGACCAAGACACACCCCAAAAATACTTTTCGTAGGCGCATATTTCCGGATGACATCCAGAAGCAAACCCGCTTCTTCCGGGATCCCGGGCCCAGGCGAAAGCAAGATCTTGTCATAAGCTTCCACATCCGCCAGGTCAAACTTATCATTTCTCCAAACCTCCACATCCCTGTCCAGCTCATTCACCAAATGCACCAGGTTATAGGTAAACGAATCGTAATTGTCTATCACCAAAACCTTTTTCTGAATACTGTTATTGTTGCTCATTTTATATACCTGTAGCCATTTCAATCGCCTTACGCAATGCGGCAATCTTGTTATTTACTTCATTTAATTCATTTTCAGGAACCGAGTCCGCCACAATACCCGCACCAGCGCGGTAGTGCAATTCATTGTTCTTGCTCATGAATGTCCGGATCATGATACAATGGTTGAACTCATCATTGAAACCCATATAACCGAGTGCCCCTGCATAAAAATTTCTGCCCAGGCCCTCATACTCATCGATCAACTGCATCGCCCTGTATTTTGGCGCCCCGCTCAGTGTGCCGGCAGGGTAGGTATCCGCTACTACTTTGAACGCAGAAACATTGTCCTGCAGGTTACCACTCACCTTCGACACCAGGTGGATCAGGTGCGAATAATACTGCACTTCTTTAAAAGATTTTACCTGCACGCCGCTGCACTGCCTGCTCAGGTCATTTCTGGCGAGGTCCACCAGCATCACATGTTCCGCACTCTCTTTAGGATCCTGCTCCAACTTACGGGCCTGTTCCGCATCCTCCTCATCGTTACCCGTGCGCTTAAAAGTTCCGGCAATCGGGAAGATGTTCGCCACATTGTTCTTGATCGTAATCTGTGCCTCAGGAGATGAGCCGAACAACTTGAAACTGCCGTAATCGAAATAAAACAAATATGGCGAGGGATTGATCGATCTCAGGCAACGGTATACATTAAACTCATCACCCAAAAAAGCCTGTTTAAAAGCCCTTGAAGGAACAATCTGAAAAACATCACCCCTCAGAATGTGTTTTTTCATCTTCTCTACGATGTCCATAAAGCCCTCATTCGTCAGGTTCGAACTTTCTTCCCCATTCGTTTTAAAACTGTATTCCGGGAAATTCTTATTCTGGATCAGGTACTCAATCTTCTCCAATCCTTCGCCGTCATCTCCGTTGAACGTATTTTTGAACAGCGTCACTTCATTTCTAAAGTGATCTATTGCAATGATATACTTATAGATATGGTATTGCATCAGTGGAATTTCCTCAGCAGCCGGAGCCTTTGCGGAAAACACGATATCCTCAAAATGCTGCACGGCATTCCAGGTAAAATAACCAAACAATCCGCTGGAAATGTACCGCTTGTCGTCCATTTTCTGTGGGGTAAACAAAGCTTTAAAAGCATCGATCTCCTCTGTCAGCGCAAATTCAGTTTTCTCCGTCTTTTTTCCATCAGGAAAATAAGAAGACAGTACGCCATTCTGCAGAATGATCCCTGCTACCGGCTCCGCACAAACGTAACTTACCGAGTTCTCCCGGCTGTGGTAATCAGAACTTTCCAGCAGAATGGTATTCGGAAAAACATCCCTCAGTCTCAGGTAAATGCTCACCGGAGTGGTGGTATCCGCCAGTCGCTTTTTGTAAGTCGTGTTAATGATGTAATTGTTCATCAGTATATTTTTTTAATCTTTTTTATTAATTGTTTACCTGCACTTCTTCACCGTTTCTCTTTTCCAGCCCGCAACCCAAATCACTTAAAAAACAAAAACCCGACGTGTGGTCTACGTCGGGTTTTCAATGTGGTTGGTTTAGGTTGATAAACTATAAGGTACACAAGGATACGACTAGACTCTTTTCAGAAGTACTACGCCATTGCCAAGTATGTATATTGTTAATCATGCGTCACAAAAATATAAATAAATACTACAATGCAAAATTAAATTGTAAAATTTATGATAGGCCAAAATAAGAGCGCGTAGGATCCGCTTTCACCATTGCAACTACCGCTGCTACGATCAGCACCAGGGCCAGGCCAAAATACAAAGCGATGCTCCGGTGTTTAACGGTTGCATCATCACCACGTTTAGACCGGGCATTGCCAACGGTGATCAAAATGATCGCAAAGATCATCATGCTGATGTGCTCCATTTTCCAGTAACGTGTCAGCGCAATCGAACTGTCACCTTTAAACCATTCGCCCAAAAAGTATAGTACCAGGCCAAACAGGAATTGAATATGTGCCGAAATCAGGGCAAATACATTCAGTTTTCTGTTTCCCTCCGTATACGGTTTCTTACCCAGCCAACCAGAAAGTGCCTGTACAAAGGCCAGCACCAATAAAATGACAACAACATAGCGCCAACCTGAATGCGCGCTCTTTAAGATTTGATACATATTCTATTTTTTATTGCAAAGCTAAGGATTTATAAATTAAGCCTCAATTCCGTCGTAAACGAGAACTTTTGACCAAAGCGGGCTGCATTCCTTAATGAACTCCAAATGCAAAGGATGGTCCTGATAAGTTGCTTGTCCGGGCAGGTCAGTAAAAAACATCAGTTCCGATACACTCCAGCTGTTGTCTACCACGTCACGTTTTTCAGTACTGGCAGGCAGGCTCACAATCAGTTGCTTTACCGTATCAATTTTAGTTAATTTCTTCAGTCCGGCTATCAGTTTATCGCGGTCTTCTTTAGAATCCGGGTTCTTTAGCCAAAAAAACACGTGATGTGTTATAGGGGTTTTCTTTTCCATACTAGTTAGGGGCATCGCTGCCGTTGCTGCAGTACCGGCCGCAACGGCAGCCACTGTACCGATAAATTTTCTTCTGCTTGAGCTCATCATAAAATAATTACGGCTCAAAATAATAAAAAAGCGGCAGATTTTCATCCGCCGCTTCTCATTCTAACCTAAATCCCCCCTTTATATTATTTTGTGATTACAGAACTGATGCGGTCTGCTGTCAATGCCAGATCAAGATCTTTCTGTCCACTGTTCAACACAACCAGTTCTTCTGTTTTTACATTGTTCAGATTACTGGCAACCAAAGTATGCTGATCCGTTACACCTTTCATTTTCAATGTTGCATCTTCACTTACAACAGTATATAAATCGCCAACTTTTGCATTCAGTTTCACTTTAGCACTTTGGCTCAGGAACAACTGCAAGTATTTCACATCAAATTTGTTTTCAGTCTCTACAACCGCAACGCCCGCAGCTTCGATCCTTTGCAAATCTTTAACCGATACCCTGATGGTCACCTGTCCGCTTTCCATGGTGTTGATGAACAAGGTCTCCCCTTTACTGATCACGGAAGTCATTTCAGGATTGAAGTTTTCCTCTACAAACACACCCTCTTTTTCATTCTGAGATAAGATAATTTTTACGTTTCCGCTCACCCAGATTTTGTTGAAGCTCTTATTGGCGACAGCCACTTTTACGGTATTTGCAGCGAAGGTTGTTATTGCAGAACCAGTTAATACCAAACCTGTTAATAATGTAGCGAATACTGTTTTAGTCAAAGTTTTCATGATTTTATATTTTAAAGTTTTTCTTAATGTTTTGTTATTGAGACGACCCCAACCAGAAAACGTTTCAGCGGTTTTGGGCATACTATACCACCCACAGGTAACACACGACCAACTCCCGAAATATTTCGACAAACAGGCGGTAACAAATCCATATTTATCAGCCGACTAACACCTGACCCAAATATTGACTGGAACTCACCGCGTCCCCCTGTTCACTGACATAAAACTGATAGCAATGCACCAAATCACCACTAAACTCAGCCGGCAACTGCAAAACAACCTCCCCATCGGCCCTTAGCGCCACATGTTCAAAAGCTACAAACTGCTCCTTTGCCGGATTATAAAACACAAAAGTAGCCCGGTCCGTATCCTTACAAAAAGCAGAAGCAGGCGCATCCCGCCACATCACCTGCAACACCCCGGCTACCAAAGCCGTTACCCCCTCAATCAGGGAAATCAATAAATCACCCCTGCTAAACACCGCCCTGCTAAAATCAATCTCCCTATCCGCACCCAAGCCCTTCACTGCTTCCCGCAAAGTCAGCGATATAGCCACATTCATCGGCGTCATCCCCTCAGTACAATTTTGAAAACCAATATTGATCAACAACTTCAGCGGCCTCAACCAGCTACTCACCGTAGCAAAGATCTGTCGTGCCCCCACCTGTCCCGGTGTTCCTTGCTTCCCCCTCGGATCACTCAAGCCCTTCACATAATCGATTCCCTTCCAGCTCGAAGCTACCACACTCCCCACCTTACCCGATACCGGGCCATTTATCCCATTTTTATACCTTGCCATACTATTATATATTAAAATTTCCCTACCCTACTCAGCTCCATACCTTTGTTCTTCCCCTATTCAACAGCCGCATCATCTGGATTCCGGCCAGGTTCTGCACGTTGCAAAAAAAGAAGGTGTTCTCAGAGACGGCATAGCGTTCTTTTTGCGAAGCTTAAAGAAATGCAGCTGTCGAAGAGTAACACCTTCTTTTTTTCAAAAACTACTGAACCGCAGTCGAGCCCAGATACTGGCTGTTGCTCACTACCTTGCCGTTAAGCGACACCACACTCAGCCACGATTCAACCTCATCACCACTCCATGCCACCGGCAGCATCATGTCATAACTTAGCGCCGACCGTTGCACCAGCCCAACTGAAAACGCAAACTCCTTTTTCGCCGGATTGTAAACCACAAACGTTAACTTATCCGTAGCCGAGCCATATTGCAGCGAACCATTCGCCAGCCAGCTAAAATCCAGCTGTGCATCTTCCGTTGTCGCCACCCCCGGACTGTTGATCTTGTCCAGGTCACCAACCGAGATCACGACTTTGGTATAGTCGATGGTAAAATCAGGTGCAACACCAGTTACCGCATTCTTCAGGTGATAACCCATTGCCGCAGCAAAAGGAGTTGTACCCTTATTGAAAGATTGAAAGCCAACCCTGATCTGCGCTTTCAGCAATTTCAACCAGCTACCGATCAGCGTCATTTTCAGCCGCACATTTATCTGCGGTACTGTGGGGTTGTCCTCCCCGAAATCCAGTAAACTGCGCATGTAATAAATCCCGTTCATCACCGCACCCACTACGGTGCCTACTTTTCCTCTGAAATAGCCGAGGATGCCTTTTTTGTAAAGTCCCATTTTTCTTTTTTTAATGGATTAAATAAATCTGTTAATTCCGCCTGGCCAGGCATCACCATTTCCAGTGACGATACAAACATCCAAAAAGCATGGACGCAAAAAGGGTGGGAAAAACGCCCACCCTTTTCATCACCTTACAACCACCCCCGTTTAAAAGCATGGCATAACAAGGTTTTCCCACATTATTTTTCTAAAAATTCTAAGCTTAATTTTTTGCACGGCCTGATTTTTGCCTCAACCTTTCCTAAAAAGACAAGCTCCCTATGAAAAAAATCACGACCCTTACTCAAATGATGTTCTGCTTTGCAGCAATCGGCACACTCGCACTTTCTTCCTGCAACAACGATAAGACAGCAACCACAAGTGCTACCGATACTGCAGCCAACACAACTATGGCAACACCGGCCACGGAAAGCACAGCACCAACAGCAGCCGACACCAGCACCCTTGCATTTGACATCAATACCATACCTGTAACAACCAAAGAAATTGGAACCTTTCCCTATCTGGCAGCACCAAAAGATTACAAATACAACGACATTTCCAAAAGCGACCTGGCTACCGTTCATTTTGCAGTCAATGGCAAACTGCTTGCAGTAGAAGGCAAGACCTACAGCACCAACATCTATAAAATACAGGAAAGTGAGACACCGTTCAATATGCAAATCGTAAAACGCGAATACGATAAGTTGATCAAAGACCTCGGTGGCGTGCAAGTTTCAGACAAACTACTACCCGGCGAAATCGAGAAAAAAGGCAAGAAATTACTGGAAGACGAAGGAGATCACGCCTATACCATCATTGGCGCAAACGACTATACCCTCAACCATGTAAACACTTATATCATCCGAACCGAAAAAGCAGAAATCTGGATTGAACTGAGTTTTTATGAAAACGGCGGATACATTTATATCCTGGAGAAAAGTTAGGAACATCCTAGCTTTCTTCAGACTAATAGTTTCCACCCTACTCCCCTTCAAACCTCCTTTTCAAATACGCCCGCATATCTACCAAATGCCTGTCCACTATCCGGTAACTCGCGTCATCCAGTTCAGTACGCTTTTTATCAAAACTATTGGCCGTAAAAGAATCCGTACCAATCGTACAATAATTATCCGCCATAAACTGGTTGATCACATTCATCTTAATCTCTGACGAAAAAAGCTCCGTTGCAATGAAAGATTGTATGTGCAACGCAAAAGCGCCGACCGGCATGTTCATTTTCAGGCGAAGCCGATAGCTATCTGCCCTGTTCTTAAACGTATCCTTCAGTTGTTGCATACCACTTTCCATCAGGTATTCCAGTTCCGCAGAGATGTAAATCCCGATCAGCACAATGATACCCGGTCGAGAAGTACTATAACCACTGCCCTTACCCTCATTCGCGAGTTTTTTGATCTCCTTACCATACCAGCCAAAAAGCTGCACCTGCTTCTGCCGGGTCTTCTCCGCATCGACTGCCGCAGCAATTACGCCAATACAATAGTTAAAAAAGCTCGTCTTGTTAAAATTCAAAAAAATCAGCTTCAGCGCCAGTTTCCGTTCCCAATTGCGGCTTCTGCCCAGGCTCAGCAGCTTCAGCACTTCCGCCAGCATCATTGTCATATAGCCCATCTGCCGATAGCTAATGCTCTCCTGATCCTCCATGCCCTTCAAACTATCCTGCAATAGCAAAGGCAATCTGCCGGAAATGCCCCTACTTTTCAATTTGGCAGCCAGAACCAAACTATCCTGTCTCAGCGCATCCAGCATCGCTTGTTTTTTTGATTCAGGAAGCCGGTTCTCCCGGTCAAAATACTTGCCGTTATACCCGCTAATGTAATCCATTGTTGTAGCCAGTGTTTCATTCAGGGCAACAGCCATCGGGGCATACTCCGGCCGTACATTGCCATAGCCATGCAGTACATCATTTAAATACACACACTCATTCTGTACTTGGCCAATATGCCGCAACAACACCGTCTCCTCCATCGTGCTGAATATTGCATTGTTGATCGCATCCAGCAGCCTAAAGCGGACACTGACGATTTCTTTCCTTAGTACTTCTATTTCATTTGCAGACAGATTAGCGTCAATTGCAGGATTTAACCTTTCAAATATCAGGTGTCGGAGTATCGATAGCTGAACGTTCATAGCATTTAAGAGTGATTTTATTCCTTATTAGAAGGATAGTTTTTAATAATTCTTTATTTATTTTCAGAGCCAAAAGTGGTCGCTAAAAAAACCGCATTTACATGCGGCATTTTAACTCAGTATTGAAAATTCTGGTCAGTTTAGTTCAAAAAGCGATTAAAATCGTAGCTCAAAAGATCCTCATTTTGCAGTACCTTCCTGTAAAATAGCAGCAGGTCTTCCAGGTGACTATTCAGCAAACAGACCATGACAATTTTTCGCATCGTAGCTGGCGAGGGAATTCCTGTCCCGGAAGGACCGGGTGCCGATAATGCTTGGTTAACCTTGTATCCTCGCAGCAACATCTCGCAGCATTGCAGTTTGAGCTGTTCAAGTTTACGGATGACCTGGGCAGGCTCAGTTGCGAGCCGGGTAGAGATCACCAGTTTGATCATGACCAGATGATCGCTCATTACATGATCCAAACCCTCCAGTGGGAATTCTGTCCCGCTCGACAGGTTGTCCAACAATTCGTTAAAGTATTCCAGTTCTTCTATGTTTTCGTATTTGTCGTTCATATATGATTTGTTTAGGTGTTTTTTAAAACATAGCTACTATTCTTCAGCTATGCTAAGTAAATTAATCTGAGCTAAGGTTTTATTAATTATGTTTAGTCATCCAGGCCGGGATAGACCGGCCTTTTAACCAGTAGTCAAAGTATCCTAATATTTTTCTCTGTAAATCCAATGCGTTTTCTTCCTTCGCAATAGCATGCATTTCATGCTCGTATTGCAACATCCAAACTGGTTTCCCTTGCCTTCTTAACTGTGTAAAGAATTGCTTGCTTTCTGTCACTGGTACCAAGTTGTCTTCATCGTTATGAACCAATAACAACGGCGTATTAACATTGCCTGTTGATGCAATTGGGGAATTAGCCACATATAGCTCTGGTGCTTCATTCAACTCCTTCATCAACCGGAAAGGCCCAAGTTTATAATACCATATTGCAGCACCACCATTACCCCATATACCGGCAGCACTACTTAATAAATCGGTAACCCCGGCAGCCGAAACAGCAGCCTTAAACCTTGTTGAATGCGTGACAATATAGTTAGTCAGATATCCGGCCCAGCTATGTCCCATAATCCCGAAATTACGACTATCGGCCCATGGATGTGAAGATAAATAATCAGCAACCGCCAAAACACTTTTTAAAGCCGATTCGCCGGGTTGCGACCTACTGATGTAAATATTTGGCCTCACTACGATATAGCCATTGCTCAATAGTAAGGGGACATTGAAGCCGGTGTTTTCTGGAACCGTCAATACCCTTTTATTTAACCAATGGGTCTGGCTCAGATAGTAATTGATGATAACAGGATACTTCCTGGAAGGGTCAAAATTTTCTGGCTTGTATAATATGGCTTCACAGTCTTCACCATCTGAATCTTTGTATTTTATAATTTCGGTTGTTAGCCATTGATATCTATCTTGCGGATTGATATAGGAAAGGGTATCAAAGGTTTTAAAGTTATCAGTGAAAAAATAGTTTCGGGATCGTGTTGCATGATCGGTATTAAACAGATATTTATCCGCATTTTTCGCTTTATGAAATTTGTCGAATGGATATGATAATGGATCAGTAATATAATCAAAGGTCTTAAAGATTTGTACACATTTCCGGGCGCTTAAATTCGTTTTGTAGAAAGTAGTAGATTTATCACCGAAGCTGAATGAACTCAATAATATATCCCGCTTAGAATTAAAATCTAAATGACTGCTTTGCAGAAGGAATAACGCGGTGGTATCACTACTGCAATGAGCGGTAATGTTTATAGGTTGGGTTTTTCCAGTCGGATCTACACTGTAGAGGTTGTGTCTTGTCTTGATGATCACATTTTTTGTATCCGTACACCAACCTGCAGTTCCAGCTAAAAATGTGGTCTGTGGACCGCGATGTTCCTGCACAAAACTAAAGATACTTTCAGGAATGTTGTTGCTGATGTTTATGGTTTGCTTATTTATTAGATTGTAGCTATAGTACGATAATGATTGCCCATCATAATAGACCAGCATTTTATGATCTGGCGAAAGGCATATCTCCTCTAAGGGACTGGCGCATTGATCTTTAATCGTATCAATTTTTCCACTTCTGGCATTGACGAGGTAGTAGTTAAAATATAGCCTGCTATTCCAGGGTACATCATAAGAACGTCCAAAAGAAGACGTTGCCAAATAAATATCATCAGCTTCATAAAGTGGTGAAAAAGTAAAATTACCAGAGATAAGCGGTACTATATTACCATTATTAAGTTCTACCTTCGCTAAGGTATAAGTATTATGATCAGCACCTGTCTTATATTCAGGATATAAATAGGCATCCTGATAGTTCCAAATATGTAAGTTTGGGTTATCATCTATGGTATCCTTATTCTGAGTTAAAGCGAATATGATGTTCTTACAGTCGGCGCTAAATTTCCAGGTTTCCGTCGACAAATTTTTCCCTCCGGCAAGCGGAAATTCATATGGTAAGAATCGTAATTCGCTTTTCTTTAAATTATAGATGGCAATTTTCTTTCTATCATTTACAGATACAGTGAACGCCAGGTTCTCCCGGCAGTCGTCCAGAAGAAAGTCTGATGCATTTTCTCCCTTGAACATCACCTTAGTCGCACCAGTCTTTAAATCATACAATTGATAGGTATCTGTAGAATCTTCAGACTTTTTTGCTTGAAGTATTAAAGAATTCAGTTCTTTGTTGTAGGTATATGTCCTGACATTTTTTATTGTGCGTTTAACGCCGTTGGTCATGTTTTCCATAACCAATACCTTAGAGGAATCAGACTTCTTGTAAAAAAGCCAATCCACATTTTGCAGGGTGATTATTTGAAAATTTCTCGCTCCATTTATATTCGTAATCTCCTCAGTTCCTAATTTTACTTTGTAAAGGGTATCACCAGTTTTAGTTCCGATAAGGAATTTACTATCTGAAGTAAACCGCGGATTTTCCAGGTCAGTAAAATGCCTTTCCCATTTTCTATTGGTCGAGAGGACAACAAGTGTATTCTTCCCTTTAGGATCGTTGCCAATTAGATAATGTACGAACAGTCCATTATCACTGATTCGACCTCTGGACACGTCCTGCCAGCTTTTATAAGATGTATCTGTTATCGGTTTTTTTTGCGCAAAAACGCAAGGACTTAACAGACAAAATAAACTAAATAAAATACTAAATTTCATTTTTTAGAGTTTGCATATAAATTAAATGAGTATCATAGTTCCATTAAGGGTTCGTTTTGATATAAAACTAACTTAGAACACTGCTATATTCCATCACTGGATAGCAATCAGACCGTTCCTAACTACCAGGTGGGCTGACCGGTGCCCATTTTATCGAGAACTTCAATATATTCTTTTTCCCGGTCACGATTTTTTTTTGTTTTAGCAATGTCCAGTGCCCTCTGCTCATGCTTCATCGCCTCAGTTGTGTTACCCAATTTATAGAGTAAATTTGCATAGGTGTCAATCCAGGCATCTTCATTGGGATTATGCTTTAAAAGCAGTTTCATATAGCTAAGCCCTTTATTGAGAGCAGGAAGATCTCCATATTTGAAAATCTCGTAGTAAACAATGTTATTTAACATTACCCCTGCTAGTCCTTCTGTATCAATTCCATCATGATCTATCCTTTCGATTTGGCATCTGACTATGTTCGGCCAGTCATTTTTTGCCTTATACCACCCAAATTTCGTGTTAATCAACAAGGTTTTAGTTGTTTTCGAATCAGCATATGTCCTCACTTTCTTCTCAATAATTTGCCAGTTGGGTTCTTCGCTTTGGAATTTCCCATTCTTATAAACTAAGGGGTTTATGATATCTGAAGTAATAGCATTTTTGATAATGAAGATAGATATGCCTGGTGTGGCAAGCGCAGCATCTGTTTTTTTCTGATTTTTAGACATATATTTCACCAAAGGGTCGTTCACGCCAAAAATATTCGGAAAACCATCAAGTAAGGGCTGAAGGTCAGGGTTTAAAGAAAAACGAAAATTGCCGTTTGCGAGATACTTTTTTTTAAACTTCAGGGCAGCAATACGGCCAATACTGTCCTGATGTATCTCTTTTGCCTTCAGGGCAAAGCTTAGGAGCTGCCCTCTTGACAATTTATTGCTGTGGAACCCAATTAACAACTCATTGAAGGAATACTCTTTTTCCTGTGCGAAAACAATGCATGGCAATAGCAGCCATGCAAGAATGATAAACTTTTTCATACTTATTTTTTTTATTGTATTAGGGGAGAGCATTAGCTCTTCCCCGTAAAATATTTTGATTAGTAGCCTTTGTTTTGTGTCAGCGCCTTATCTACCAAAATGTCCCTAGCGGGGACGGGATATAATGCTTTGTAACTCTCCCAAGTAACACCTTTATCTTTAACTTCTTGGATCATCACAGCATCAATAGTTCCTGATCGTCTGAGATCGAACCATCGGTGTCCCCATTCTGTAAATAATTCTGAACGGCGTTCGCTCAGGATGATCGATTTTAGCTGCGTTTGGGTGATAGCAGCGTCAATAGCTGGCAAAGGATTATCCACGTCAATAGTTTCAGGGCCACGGCGGTCGTCTCGCAGGGTATTGAGATCTTGGATTGCCCCGGAAGTGTTATTCTGTTCATTTCTTGCTTCAGCCCTGATCAAGTACTGTTCAGCAAGTCGTAAAACGATATCATATTCCTGAATTTCTTCAGATCCGCCTACGACAGGTTGTCTGTATTTGGTGGGATAATAATACTTATTTCCATCTACCTGAACCGAACTTACCCAATCACTTCTTCGTAAATCGCCTGGTTCAAAATTGTTCAGTAATGAAGTTGTAAGCACACGGTTATAGTTGCCACCATCAGGACCAGACTCTGGTAATAGCAGATACTGGCTGGCGTAGGTATTGATCCCAAACGAAACTGTTTGCAATCCCCAAATTGTTTCAGAACTGTTTTTTAGGAAGGTTAACCCAGGGGCTGTAAGTGCATATTTTGATTGAGCAATTACTTTAGATGCTGCTGCCTCTGCTTCGGCATATTTCTTTTGATACAGAAATATCCTTGCTTGCAAGGCATTTACAGCAGCAAGGTTGGGGCGTACTTTGTCGCTTGTAGTTTTGGTTACATCTGTAGGAACATAGTCCATTGTTAACAGCTGTTCCGCATTTGCTAGGTCTTCATTCATTTGCGTATAGACTTCAGTTACCGGTGCTCTTCCGGCTTTTGAATTGATAACCGGATCAGTTATCAAAATAAGCGGAACGTCACCGTACATATTTACCAAATAGAAATAACAAAATGCGCGTAAAAAATAAGCTTCCCCAAGTAGTCGCTTGCGAACGACAGGTGTAAGATTATCATTGTCTTTCAATCTGATTATTGCATCGTTGATGGTGTACAGCAGATCATAACCAACATGCCAAAAAGTTGTTCCTTCATCGTCGTAATTTTGCTCCAGATTGTTTTGATAGTAACGGGTGGCGCCTCTGCCCGAATTGACGTCAAACAGCGCTATATTATCTGCCGAAAGGTCGCCGATCCCTGAAAATGTAACTAGGCCGCCAGAAAAATAATTTTGGGAAATCCGAGTATACAAACCGATAAAGACTGCGGAAGCTGTCGCATCATCTTTATAGACGTTTTCTGAACTTGTGGTCGTACTGGGTGCATCAACTTCTGCCAGTTTTCTACAGCCGGTAGACATCGCCATCAGGCAAATTATTGCGAGAGCCAGCAAATTTCTATGTATATATAAATTTCTTCCTTTAGTGTTCATGTCTTAATTTTTAAAATGTTAATTGGACTCCTGCGCTAATTGTTCTCAAAGGGGGTATTGATCCGGCCCTTTGGGTTTCAGGGTCTATGCCGACATAGTTGGTAATTGTCCACAAATTCTGCGCTTGCATGTATAGCCGCGCATTGCTGATGTGGACGCGACTGATCCAGGAACCCGGTAGGTTATACGAGAGGGAGACATTTTTTAATCGCATGTAGGAGGCATCTGCAAATCTTCCGTCGCTGTTTGTTGCAGCCCTGGATGCCGTATTGGCTGCGGCACTTGAGGACACTTTTTGTATGTAACTTACATCACCTGGTTTGCGCCAGTGATCCAGTACATATCGTTGTTGGTTTGCATTAACAGAGCCCAAGCCATTCCCGAATCTATCAGCTATACCATTTTGCTTTACAAACTGGAATAAAACATCTAATGTGAAGCCTGCATATTGGAACGTGTTGACAAAGCCCCCATAAAATTTAGGTGTCATATCAATGATCTCCGTGCGGTCTGTTAAAACGTTTGGGCTAGAGGTACCCTTGCCATCAGCCCCTAAAAACTCATACAATCCAGTTTCTGTGTTCACGCCTAAAAAATGATATGCTTTGGTGATAGTGAATGATTCGCCGATAATATAACTATCTCTGTAGGGTGAATTTTCTAGATCGGGAAAGGATACAATTTTATTTCGGGGAATGGTAAGGTTAGCAGAACTGCGCCATGAAAATTTATTGCCGGTAAAAAAAGTACCATCTAACTGCAATTCAAAACCGCTGTTCTGTACTACTGCAGGGAGATTTAAATCTGTACTCCCAAAACCGGTGATAAATGGCAAGTCTTTAATCAGCAGCTGATTGGAAGAACGGTTTCTGAAGTAATTTGCCGTCAGAAAAATCCGGTCTTCTATAAACCCTAATTCAACGCCCAGGTTTAATTTGTGTGTTTCTTCCCATTGCAAATATGGATTTACAATATTGGTAGGTAAAATTCCATTTGTTCCTTGATATGGTATTTCTGTTCCCATATTTTCAAACAAACTGAGGTAGCGGTAATCTCCAATTTGATCGTTGCCTGTAGTACCATAATTCGCTTTTAACTTCCCGAAAGAAAACCATGAAAGCCTGTCCTTTATAAAATTTTCTGATCCAAATAACCATGCGCCACCTACACTATAGAAACTATGTAATTTGTTTTCCGATCCAAAGCGACTGCTTCCGTCTCTGCGGGCAGTTAAATTGATGACATATTTATCGTTTACACGATAATTAAACCTTCCGAAAAGTGCGTTGTACTTGTAAAGCTGTTCCTGGTTAAAATTGGTCACAATATTGGCTGCTGCTGCAATATTGTCCAATTGGGAGTCACTGACGTAACTGGAACCGGTCTGCTGCAATGCCTTAGTTTTAGCTTGTTGAATCGAACCACCAATCAGAAAATCAAAGGCACCTAATTTTGTGTCCCTGTTGTAGGTGATCTGAGGTTCTATAATCCAAGAATTCACTGATTTATTCAGATATAGCGCAGTCCGATCCCTTGTAGGAAGTTCTGGTTTTTGAATGGTGATGGGGTTTAGCTTGGTCTCGTAACCTGACAACCTATTAATTCCCATCGAGGACTTTAGCTGCAATCCGTGAATTATTTCATACCCGATGGTATTATTAGCCAATAAATTACTTGTTGTCCCTTCATAAGGTACAGCCATCAGAACCGCAGGATTGCCCGTATAAGTGCTCAGGTTAGGGTTTTTGGGTGCTGGTGCCCAGTTGATACTTCCGTCCGCATTGTACATATCAGGGGCATTGGGTGCAGTTCTATAAGCTACTGTCATCAGGTCTTGGTTATAGAGCCTGTTTTTTCCTTGGAGAAAACTACCGTTAAACTGGTATCTAAACTTCTGGTTATTGGAGGTATGATTAAGATTAAAATGTACGTTGCCTTTATCATTGGCCGGGCTATTCAAATAAACCGTGCTCTCCCTGATATATCCATAGCTTGCTAAAAACTGTGTATTGACGCTACCGCCGGAAATTGATGCCTGTAAATTGGTGAGCAGTGCAGTACCGCCCACCAGTTTCTTTTGCCAATCTGTGTATTTATTTGGATCCCAAACACTGAGATCGTAGTTAGAGGTGGAAGGCGTGGATTGCGGTGTAGGAATTGCCTGATTATTATTGGTATAAAACTCTTTTCTTAATCCAATATATTCTTCTGTTGTTAGTAAATCATATCTTTTAGTGACCTCTGACCAGCTGTTTTGTAAGTTAACATCTACGGTTGTTTTGCCTGCCTTTCCTTTTCTAGTAGTAATTAGGATTGCACCATTAGCCGCTCGGGAACCGTAGATGGCTGTGGCATCTGCATCTTTCAATACAGAAATACTTTCAATATCTGCCGGATTAATAAAGCTCAGTGCGCTACCACCATTCCCTGCAATAGCACCGCCCATCAATGATGTTCCTGTGAAGGTAGCCATGTACGGAACTCCGTCGATCACGTAAAATGGCTCGTTGCCGCTCCTTATGGAATTTTTCCCTTGCACAGTAAGTTCAACACTACTGGCTGATACCCCTGAACCTTGCTTAACAAGCAACCCTGGCACTCTTCCAGCAAGGGCTAATTGAACGTTGCTGACAGGAGTATTTTGTATATCACGGGCTTTTATAGTACCAATATTACTTGTACTGAACTTCCTTGAAACTTGGCCATACGCGATGATTTGAACTTCTTTTAACTTCGAATTATCTAACTGCAAAACGATATTTAAGAGATCAGACTTTGCGTTCACAACTTTCTCTGCGTAACCGATATAGGAAATTACCAACACTGCGTCATCAGTAATCCCATTTAGATAAAACTCTCCATTAGCATTGGTTGTCACAACCTTGCCAGATCCCTTCACCGTCGCTCCAGGTAATGGACTTCCACTTTCATCTACCACCCTACCCCTGACATCAATACTTTGAAATCGGTCAATTAACTTATCCAGGAAACCCGGCTCCTTTTTTGACACCACCACCATTTTGTTTTCTATGGTGAATTTCAAAGGCTGGTCATCAAATATTCTGTCCAATACCTCAGAGAGTTCTGTGTTTTTAACCTGGATCGTTACTTTTTGTGCGTCTTTCAGTGTGGATGCATTGAAGACGAAGTCATATCCTGTCTGTTGCTGGATCTCGGTAAAGACTTCGGTCAGTGCCGCGTTCTTTTTGGACAGCGTAATTTTTTGCGCGAACGTTGTCGCGCTAACCTGCAAGATAGAGACGATTATTAAAAGCGTGGTTAACTTCATAATCAACAGGATTTTAGGTATACAGCACGGCGGCTGCATCAATTTCTTTATGTAAAAATTGTACATTTGTTTGGCTTGGTTATGCGTTATGCCATTTTCATTTTAGTCGGTGGTCCTGGCATACCGCGGTTCGTAATAGTTTTGTTGAATTATTCGGCTTTCTAAGTCTTGCCGTCCCGGTTGTCGCTGGGATGGCTTTTTTATGTAGATCGCCTTCGGTTTTATTCTCTTACAGTCACCCTCCTTCCTTCAATCTTAAAGTGAACACCCTGGGCATTTTCCAGTGATTTCAAAATCTCACTGATATTCTTAAACCGGGAGATGTGCGCATAGTACAGTTCCTGTGTTACACGCCCCTCATACACCACTTCTATATTGTACCAGCGCTCCAACAAACGCATAATGCTCTTGATGTTCTTTCCGTTGAATATAAAATTGCCATCTTTCCAGGCAAGGTCCTCTGCTGTGTTAGCTTCTGAAACCACAAGCTGTCCAGCACGTTGTTCAGCTTGCTGCCCAGGCTTTAATATTTTAGTCTGTTCCCCTTGGCTTACTTTAACAGAACCCTCCACCAGAATCGTCTTCACTAAAGGCTCTTCATCGTAACTGTTGATGTTAAAATGGGTACCCAATACTTCAACTTCCTGCCCTTTACTTGCTACAATAAAAGGATGCATTTTATCCTTTGCCACTTCAAAGTACCCCTCACCATCAAGCACAATTTTGCGAACTTTTCCATTAAACTGACTCGGAAAACTAATACTTGACGCGGCATTCAGCCACACATGTGTCCCGTCCGGCAATATAAACTCATACGTCTGCCCCCTGTCCGTTTGTGCTGTCAGCATCACGCTCCTCTCTCCCCCTGAGGGAGAGATGTCGCTCCGCGACAGAGAGGGGTCTGTACTCCCATCACTATACATCATACCCGTATCCCCAATCACCACCCCCTTTTTCTCCCCACTCAATTCAATCACCTTCCCATTCCCCAACATAATCTGTGCACCATTCCTACCCGGCGCAATATCATGCACCAGGAGATCTCTCGTCGCTACGCTTCCCTCGGGATGACGGGGAGCATTAAAGAAGTAAATAAATAATGCTAATGCTGCTACCGCAGCCGCAACAACGGCAATCTTCGGCCACAATTTATAAACCCCAGGTCTCTGAGTGCTATCATCATCGGTCTCCAGCACCTCAGCCATCGCGAGCGCCAGCTCCTCGTCCAGCTTACCATCACTGGCAAGCGCAACAAAAACTTCCAGCTCTTCGTCTGTCAGTTGCTTCGCTACATATCGCTCAACCAGTAATTTATAAAATGCTTGCTCTTCCATAATTGTGCTTTCAACTACTAAGACAATTTTTACGGGGGCATAGGGTAGCAGTTAATACAAATTTTTTTTATCCTCATTCAACTGCTCTTCAATCACTGCTCTCAACTCCTCTTTATCTGGCAGATACAGTTGATATTTACTAACAAACAACTGGGAGCTTATATTATGCATCGCATACTTGACCAACAAATCATCCTTTTGCTTAGCCAACACGATTCCGATAGGTGGGTTATCTCCTTCTGTATTTTCTTCATGTTCAAAATATCCCAAGTACATGTTCATTTGTCCTATGTCTTCGTAGCCCACTTTTTCTTTCTTAAGATCTATTAAGACAAAGCATTTTAATATTCGGTGGTAAAAAACCAGATCAACATAGTAGTGCTTATTGTCTAATGTGATCCTATACTGCCTGCCAACAAAGGCAAAGCCCTTTCCAAGTTCCAGTAGAAAATGCTGTAGGTGTTCAATAATGCGCTTTTCTAATTCAGACTCTGTATAGTGATGAGGTTCAGGTATTTTTAAGAAATCCAAAATGTAGGGATCACGGATGATATCCACGGGATGCATCACAGCTTGGCCCTGGCTGGCAAGATCCATTATCTGTTCCTTATCCTTAGAAAAGGCTAATCTTAAATAAAGCGACGTTTTTTTTTGGCGTTTAAGCTCAGGAATAGACCATTTTTCAATGATAGATTGTTGTTCATAAAACCGTCTTTCCAGTTTGTCTTCAATTTTTAAAAGTTCCACATAATGTGACCAACTCAATAAGTGAGAAGGCTTCTCACTTATTGGATATTTTAAATAGAACAGCCTCATGTAAATAAGATTACTACGACTAAAACCTCTTCCATGAATTTTACCCAAATCCGCCGCAAGATTATCTATTAAAGATGTTCCGTACCTGGCCCTTGTAGCCCCGTCTTGCTCGAATTCAACAATATGTTGTCCTATTTGCCAATAAGCTTCCAACAAACTAGCATTCACAGCTTGAATAGCTCTTTGCCGCCCCAGAGTATAGATGCTGGAAATAGATCCGACAAGTATTTTATACCCGGGTTGTTCCGTCATTTCAGTCATTTTTATTAAAATAAGTTTATGGTGCTAAACTCATTAAAATCCGGCAATTATGTAATGGTCTTATTTTCTTTTATAGCTAGCCGAAATTTTCACCTGAAAAGAATCGCCAAAAGTACGCTCAATGATATGCCCAGGTCTCGTTCCACTGAACTGCTCAGTACCTTCATCGTAGCTACCATATGGTTTTTTATCGCATTTCTCGAGATGCCCAAAATAGCGGCAGCTTCATCGTAGGTTTTCCCTTGCTCACGGCACAGTTTAAAGATTTCCCTGCTCCTTTCCGGCAGTGTAGCCAGGATTTTTTGCAGATAGTCTGCATATTCCTTGCTGATCAGGTCTTCTTCTACACTACTCCGTTCATCGACATACGCATTGATCACCACGCCCATCGCCACATCTGAACGTAGTGCTTTTTTAAGGCTGTTTAGCGTATGGTTCCTGGCGGTGGTAAACAAGTAGGCTTTAATCGACTGAACTTCGTATAGCTTCGTGCCACTCTCCCATATTTTAACAAACACTTCCTGGGTCAGGTCCTCTGCCATCTGCGCCGAATGCACAAACTTTTTGATGAAAAGATAAATCTTAGGCTTATAGCGTTTAAAGATTTCAGCGAAGGCATACTCGTCCGATTCAGCGAGCTTGCTGGTCAATTGCGCATCGGTAAAGGTACTGTAAGTAATCATTCCCTTCATGTACTTATCCTCTTGTACCAAGTTAACGATAAGTTCGGGCAAACATATAAATTATTCCGCCACTAATTTAAATTGACACATAAGTTTAGGGTTTATTCTGCCATTGATAAGCAACATAACACCTACGCCTCTGGAACACCTCAGGTACGGGTAAGAGGTACCTTTACCCGTACCTGAGGCGTTCCTTTTATGTTTCTGACCTATTCCTGTCCTTAAAGAGCCATGGCCTTGTATAGTCCCTCCTATACCCAGTCCTTTACCACGATTTTTCTCGTCACAAAGGAAATTTACTTTAGATTTTTATCTTCTTTTCACCTATTAAACTGCTGAAAATTAGTATTTTAGTTTTTTACGGGTTTTGATTTTTAATTATCCACTGACTGGAGGTGGCAGAATACCAGCCGGTATTTACAAATTTGTAACTGGACAGTTACGGCTGCCTCAATCTACAACCAAACATATAGATGAACCTAAAGTATTACTGTACCTGCCTGACGGCGGTGATCCTAACATTCCATGTTTTTACTGTTTCCGCCAAAGATTACACTGCTGGTTTTTTTGGCATTGAGCCGGGCGGTACAGTATTAAATACCCGCGCCATCCAGTTTGGCATAGACTACATCAGTGAAAACGGTGGCGGCCGGTTGGTGTTCCCAACGGGCCGGTACCTGACGGGCTGCATCCATCTCAAATCGGATGTTACTTTACAACTCGATAAAGGTGCTGTGCTACTGGGCTCTACCAATCCGCTTGATTACGACCGGCAGAATACGCCTTTTGACCACAACTTTCAAACTTCGCTTGCACTGATTCTTGGGCTGAACCAGCGCAACATCGGCATCACCGGACAGGGCGAAATTGACGGACAGGGCAAAGCACTGGCCGCAGCTGTAGGTGAACTGGTCAAAAAGGGACTGATCAAAGACCGTTCGGTCAGCCGCCCAGATGAGGATAAACGGCCAATGATCATTAACTTTTTTGGCTGCGATGATGTAACTGTTAAAAACATCACCCTGAAAAATTCGGCCTGCTGGGTAGAATGTTATAACAAATGCAAGAATGTGATCGTCGACAGCATCCGTGTTGAAAGCAGGGCATTTTGGAACAACGATGGCATTGATATCGTCGATTGCACCAATTTCAAAGTGAGCAATTCCTATTTCAACTGCAGTGACGATGGCATTTGCCTGAAATCTTTAGATCCGGATGCTGCCAATGAAAATATTCTGATCCAAAACAACAGCATGACTACCGAAGCCAGTGGCATTAAATTCGGAACGGCTTCGCTGGGTGGATTTAAAAACATCCGCATTTTAAACAATAAAGTATTTGACACCAACCGCTCCGCAATTGCACTTGAAGCAGTGGACGGCGCTACCATTGAGAATATTGAAGTGGATGGAATAGTGGGCATTAACATCGGGAATGCAATATTCCTGCGTGCCGGTGCACGCAAAGGAAGCCGTAAAGGCAAGGTCGAAAACGTATCTATCCAAAACGTAAACGTGGAAATACGTACCGAAAAAAACCCGCTTAAGGCAATGCCCGGCATCGTAATTGGTGGCATGCCCGATCAGATTATTTCTAAGGTAAAGCTCAAAAACGTGGTGATCAAATTGCCGGGAGGTGCAGAAAAAGCTGCTGCAAAAATATCCATTGACAACCTGAAGGACATTCCCGAAAAGCCGGACAGCTATCCGGAGTACAACATGTTTGGTGAACTGCCTTCATGGGGCGTCTTCATTCGCCATGCCCAAAATGTGCAGGTTGAAGGGCTTTCTATTACCGCTGCAAAGGCTGATTTCAGAACTGCTATCGTTTTGGATGACGTCCACCAGTCTGGTTTTAAGAAACTTTCGGTGAAAGAACCACAAGCCAAGAAAAAAATCTTCATCGCGAACTCTTCGGACATTAAATAAAAAGATTCCTATGCATAAAATAGCTATAAAAAGATTGCTGATCCTGTCGTTATCGCTTGTTGCGATTGCCTTATCAGCGTTAAAAAATAATCCGGGGCAAGAGGAATCAGAAAATGCGGGCTTACTTATTCCACAAGGCTTTTCAGCAGTGAAACTCATTGAGGGAATTGGTAAAGCCCGCCACCTGATCGTGACGCCCAAAGGCAACATCTATGTCAGACTGGCCAGACCGGTGAACAACCAGGGTACACTCCTACTGGAAGAAAAAGATGGGAAAGCCACTGTAAAATCCGGCTTTGGCAATTATGGCGGTACCGGTGTACGCCTCTATAAAGATCATCTGTATGTGGCTTCCAATTCGGAAATATTCCGGTATAAGGTCGACGACAATGAGCAGGTGATTGACCCTTCGGCACCGGAAACGATCGTGACCGGATTGGTGGATAAGGGTACTCATGAAACCAAGTCGATTGTGATGGACAATGTGGGCAATATGTATATTCCCATTGGCTGCCCCTCCAATTCCTGCCAGATTGAGGATAGAAAGCGGGGTTCACTGGGTCAGCCTGGCTGTCCGCTTTTGGAAACTGCGGGTGGAGTATGGCAGTTTAAACCGGATAAAATAAGTCAGACTTATGCAGATGGGATCCGCTATGCCACGGGCCTGCGGAATGTGGTTGGTGTTGATTGGAATCAGCAGACCAACCAACTCTACGTGATGCAGCATGGCCGCGACCAGCTGGACAATTTATTTCCGGACCTGTTCAATGCCAAACAAAATGCGGAAACGCCTGCGGAATGCATGTACGCGTTAAAAAAAGGAGACAACGCTGGCTGGCCATTTATCTATTATGACCGGCTGCAAAACAAAAAAATAGTAGCCCCTGAATACGGAGGAGACGGAAAGAAAGAAGGCAGTTCGCAGTTCATCGACCCGATTGTTGCCTTTCCGGCGCACATGGCGCCCAATGAAATCCTGTTCTACACAGGGAATCAATTTCCTGCTAAGTATAAAAACGGTGCTTTTGTTGCTTTCCATGGCTCCTGGAACCGTGCTCCTGAACCTCAGGCGGGTTATTATGTTGTTTTCCAGCCTTTCAAAAATGGTAAGCCTTCGGGCGACTGGGAGGTCTTTGCAGACGGATTTTCAGGCTCGCCTGAGAAAACGGCTTCGGGGCGTGCAGATCACCGTCCATGCGGACTGGCACAGGGGCCAGACGGTTCTTTATACATCACCGATGATTCCAAAGGGGCGATTTATAAGATCAGTTACAAAGGCGGGACTGCCCCGGCTTCAAAAACCGGCAGTGTTCAGAAGTCTGCAGCTAAAGTGATTTCTGCGAAAGTGCCGCCTGCCATCAAAACCTCCTACCTGGCTGGTGCAGCGGTTTATGCCAACAATTGCCAGACTTGTCACATGGCCGATGGTGGTGGTGTACAAAACCTGAACGCCCCGCTGATCAAAACCGATTATGTACTTGGCAACAAAACCCGGCTGATCAATGTGCTGCTCAAAGGCATGAAGGGTGTTGATATCAATGGTGAAAGCTATACCAATGTCATGCCGGCGCACGATTTCCTGAGCAATAAAGAAATTGCCAATGTGCTGACTTATATCCGCAACAGCTTTGGTAATAAAGCCAGTGCAGTAAGCGCTGCAGAAGTCGCTGCTACCCGTAAAACACCAACGAAACCATGAGAACCCAATATTCTATCTTTTCAGGCTTAACCATCCTGTTGCTCTCCATCAGTTTGTTAGCCGCTGCACAGGCTCCGGTTTACAACGTCAAAAAGTATGGGGCCAAAGGTGACGGAAAAGCATTGGATACCAAAGCAATCGACAAGGCGATCACTGAAGCCAATGCAGCAGGTGGTGGCACGGTCTACTTTCCTGCGGGCGAATACCTGTCGGTGACCATCCATCTAAAAAGTAATGTGGGCTTATTCCTGGATCACGGAGCCACCATTGTAGCAGCTACAACCAGCGAAACGGTGCAATATGACCTCCCTGAAAAAAGCGAGAATGACATTTATCAGGATTTTGGGCACAGTTATTTTCACAACAGCCTGATCGTTGGTGAAAACCTGCATGACATCTCCATCACCGGCCCGGGCAAGATCTGGGGAAAGGGCCTGATCCGGGAGGATCAGAAAGAGAAGAATGCGGGGTATGCGAACAAAGCGCTCAGCCTTAAATTATGCAAAAACGTGATCCTCCGGGATTTCATTGTGGCCTATGGGGGCTGGTTTTGTTTTTTGCTGACCGCTGTTGACAACGCTACGATCGATAACATCAAAATGGACACCAACCGGGACGGTATTGATTTGGTTTCGAGTAAAAACGTGCGTATTTCCAATTGTAGCATCAATTCGCCCGGAGATGATGCAATTGTATTGAAGTGTGACTATGCGCTCAATTATCCCCGCATTACAGAAAACATTACCATAACCAATTGCCAGGTTTCAGGTTACAATGAGGGAACTTTTCTTGACGGCACCTACAAAAAGAACGGTCGCAAGGATGCAACGGGCCGGATAAAACTGGGTACAGAGTCCAACGGTGGTTTTAGAAACATCGCCATCAGCAATTGTGTGTTCGACCATTGCCGCGGTCTCGCACTTGAAACGGTAGATGGAGCAGTTCTGGAAGACATTACGATCACCAATATCACCATGCGGGATGTATTGAACGCCCCGATTTTTATCAGGTTGGGCGCCCGTCAGCGCGGCCCTAAAGATTTACCGTACAGCCAGTTGCGCAGGGTACTGATCAGCAACATCGTCGCCACCGACGTGACAGGTGAGCAGGCGGCCATTATCAGCGGCATTCCGGGTCATGATATCGAAGATTTAACCTTGAGCAACATCCGCATCTACTTTAAAGGCGGAGGCACGAAAGCCCAATCGGCAAGAGAAATACCTCCGTTGATTGACAGTTACCCGGATCCGAACCGCTTTGGCATCACCCCTGCTTATGGATTTTTCATCAGGAATGTAAAAGATCTAAAAATGACCGATGTGGAAGTAAGCTATGCGAAAGACGACCTAAGGCCGGCTTTCATCTTGGATCATGTGACCGGTGCAGACTTTCAGCACATCAGGGCGCAGCAGACTCCGGGAACACCTATATTCCTGCTGAATGCAGTAAAGAACTTTAACCTGTTCAACAGTCCGCAGCTGCCGAACACCAACCTGCCTGAAGCGGATAAAAAACAATTGTAGATAAATTAAACGATGTTGATATGAAAAATTTCCTGATAGCACTGCTGTTGTTTGCTGCCCATACAGCTTTGGCACAAAAAAAGAGCAAAACCCCTTGTATGGATGTGTTGCCGCTTTTTACGGCACCAGGTGTGCCTGCTATGGCGCCTGAAGAAGAGTTTGCGCCCCTGATCAATTCAACAGAAGTACCTCCGGCAAATTTACCGGGAAAAGGCCTGGCGCAGCACCCGATGTTGTATGTAGGTGAAAACTGCAACCGCATGTCACTGGTTAACAATGGCAAAGTGATCTGGACCTACAATACCGGTAAAGGCCCGGAGTATGACGATGTTTGGATGCTGTCTAACGGGAACATCCTGTTTACCAGAATGCAGTACGTGGCGCTGATCACTCCGGATAAGAAAGTGCTGTGGCGATATGACTGCAACAATACTAAGGGTATCGAACACACCGAAGTACACTCCTGTCAGCCGATTGGTTTAGACCGGGTGATGTTCGTCGTAAGCGGTCTGCCTCCTAAATTGATGATCGTAAACATCAAAACCGGAAAGGTCGAAGTAGAGCAGGTGCTTCCCTCTAATCAGCCACCAACTGTTGGCGATATTCACCCGCAGTCGAGACGGGCGCGTGTTACTGCACAAGGAACTTACCTGATCTCTTTCCTGAACATGGGCCGGGTAGTAGAATATGATAAAAACTTCAAAGAAATCTGGAGCTTCAAGTCACCTAAGCCATGGGCGGCAATCCGTTTAAAGAACGGCAATACCCTGATCACCGATGAAGCCGACAATGCGACCCGGGAAGTCAACAAAAACGGCGAAGTTATATGGGAATTCAATTGCAAAACGGATCTTCCGGCCGAATACCAGTTCACCTCTGCACCGCAAACTTGTACCCGACTGGCTAATGGCAATACCATTTTTGCTTCGCGTGGACAGGGCGGCAAAGGCCCACAACTTATTGAAGTAACTAAGGAGAAAAAAGTGGTTTGGGTATTGCATGATTATAAAACGGTGGGAGACGGCACAGCTCTGCAAGTTTTGGATGATCCGGGTATCCCTGAAATTCCCGGGCAATCTGAGCATTAATCACTTTACCTGCAGAAGTAAAAGCCTTAACTTTACTGATCTTGTTTCAACCAAATAAACCATGAAAAAAATAAGAAGCCTGATTTTAGCAGGAATCATCTTGCCGGCCCTTACGTATGGACAATCGAAAGTTCGTCTTACGGATTACGTAAACCCGCTGGTAGGGACAACGGTTTTAACTGATTCTACGCTGCTGGGCTATAATCCGCCATGGCGTACCTGGAATGGCCTTACCGGGCCTGGAGCCACTGTGCCGCATGGCATGGTACAAGTCGTTCCGGTAACGACCTACGGCAGCGGTAGTGGTTATGAATATGAAGTAAAAACAATCAAGGCCATCGCCCAAACGAGCGGAAACCATTGGGGAGATCTTAATATCCCGATTATGCCCTTGGAAGGGAGCAATTTTACAGCTGATGATTTTGCTTCATCCTACAGCCACTCCAATGAAGTGGCACATCCGGGATATTACCAGGTCATGCTGGAACGCTACAAGATCAAGGCGGAACTGACCGCCACCAAACGGGCCGCGTATCATAAGTATACTTATACAGCTGGTCAGGATAAAAAGCTCGCGTTCGATCTGGTACATGCAGGTGGCGGCAGCAGTAACTGGGAACTCAACAAGGCCGGTGACTATGCCGTCACGGGAAAACAGGGCAACCTCTATTTCTACGCGGTGATGAACCATAAGATCAAAAACATCGACATCAGCAAACGCAATCCCAACCAGCCGGAGATTCCGCGCAGCGGGCAGGGTGCCGGTGGTCAGCGAAAACTTTCCGGGAACATTGATATACCTGTGATCAGCTTCGAAAGCTCCCGTAAACCATTGGAGGTCAAGATCGCGATTTCAAGGGTTAGCGCTGAGGGTGCGAAAGCCAACTACAATGCAGAGATTGCGAACAAGAGTTTCGACCAGGTTTACAAAGATGCGGATCAGAACTGGGAACAGTTCCTGGGAAAGATCAAAGTGACCGGCGGAACACAAAAGCAAAAAGTCATGTTCTATTCCTGCTTATACAGGCAGTTCTGTCCCCCTGCCGTGACGAGCGATGCCGGAGCACCTTTGGAAACCTATTCCAGCCCGGCAATCTGGGACGTTTTCCGTACACAACTTCCTGTTCTTGATTTGGTCCAGCCTGAGGTCAGCAGCAACATCATCAAATCCATGATTCTCAATGGAGAACGTTCTGGATTTCTGCCTACTTCCTTTCATGGCGATTTCTCTTCCACGTTCATCGCCGGCGCCTATGCGCGGGGCATCAGGGATTATGATGTCAAAAAAGCTTACCAATTGATGCTGAATAATGCCAATACACCTACTGGTGATGGCGTAAAGGGACCAAGGCCGCACAACGCACAATACCTTAAACTGGGTTATTTGCCAGAAGCAAATATTCAAAATCCGACAACCGAAACGGTCTCTACCGCAGGTACGACAAAAACGCTTGAATTTGCCTATTCGGATTATTCCATCGCACAAATGGCTAAAGCACTGGGCGACAATGAGACCTATACCGCGATGACGAAACGCAGCCAGAATTACCGGAATGTATTTGATGCCCAGACCGGATTTATGAGGGGCCGTCTTGCCGACGGAAAATGGGTGACACCTTTTGATCCGGGTTATCCTTATTACGAATTCATGTACCGCGAGGCGAATGCCTGGCAGGCGTCGTTTTTTGTGCCACATGATACGAAGGGGTTGATTTCTTTGTACAAAAGTCCTAAAGACTTCGAACTAAAAATAGATTCACTTTTCTCGGTTCCATGGGGCGGCTACGCAAAGGATAATTTATCCGTCTTCCTTGGGCAATTCTGCATGGGCAATCAACCCGACTTTACTTACCCTTATCTCTATTATTTCGTAAACAAACCGGAGAAGTCGCAGGCCATATTGACCAAACTCTTGTCAGATTACTTTGGGATGGGCCCTGAAGGGCTTGCATTAGCGGGAATGGATGATTATGGTTCGCTAACAGGCTGGTATGTGCTCAATGCGATGGGTATCTACCCCTATTCTCCGGCAGATCCGGAATATATTGTCTCGGTACCTATTTTTGATAAGGTTGAGGTACAGCTTGGCAACGGCAAGACATTTACCATTAATAAAAAAGGGAAGGGTAAAAATATTGCCAGGATTGAAGTCGGTGGAGCGCCGCTCAAAGGTTGGTTTGTACAGTATGCTGACATGAGTAAAGGTAAATCGCTGGATATTTATACAAAGTAAATATCGTAAAACAACGTTAACTTGCCTCCTGATATAAATGAACAGGGCCGGCAGGTTGTTGAACTATGAAAATTTTATTCCTTTTTTTATTGTCAATATTGTTTTTTAAGACAGCAGAAGCCAGGCAGCCAACCGATAGCCTGCTAAGGGTACTCAAATCTGAAATTCTTAAAAAGGCTACCTATGACCGGGAAAAAGAACATAAGTTAAAAAAACTGAAAGAATCCCTGGCCGCAGTCCCGAAAAATAACAGTTCGGCCCGTTATGTCATTCTGGGTGAGTTAATTGAAGCCTACAGGAGTTACAGTTTTGATTCTGCACATGTCTATACCTATCAGCTGATTCAGGTTAGCAGTTTGCTGAAGGACCGGCAAAAACTGAATGAAAGTAAAATAACGCTGGGTGCCCTGCAGTTGTCCTGGGGTATGTATAAAGAAGCATTTGATTGCATTGCCCAATTGAGTTCAACGTCACTTCCAGACAGCATCAAACTGCACTTCTATGAGTTAAAGGCGCGTGCGTTAATTGAATTGGCATCCTACAACACCAATCGGTTTTATTCTCCGGGCAACCGGGCAGAATCTATAAAAATGCTTGACTCAGCCGTGTTCTTAAGTAAAGCCGGAACCTATGATAAATACAAATACATGGGCCAGCTATTTACCACCACGGGACAAAAAGAGAAAGCCCTGGCCATCTTAAAACGACTGATCAACAAAAAGGACCTCACGATCCATCAGCGTGCAATGGTGGCAAATGACCTGAGCTACCTGGTATCCAGTGAAGAAAAAGAAAGGTTATTACTAATGGCTGCGATCTATGACATCAGGACTTCAACCAAGCAGACTTTAGCGATTTCCCGGCTTGGCACCATGCTGCTGAACAGAGGAGATTTGGACAATGCCGAATTACTGCTTAATGAAGCTGTGGCACAGGCAGCTTTCTTTGGTAACAAAATACAGGAAAAAAATATAGCTACCGCATTAACCCAGCTCGCGGCCCAAAAACTGATCAGATCTGAAAATAAAAAAATCAATGTTTTAATGGTGCTGATCAGCGTTGTGACCATCGGCCTGATCGGTATCGGTATAATTTCCTTTATAGTTTATAGTCGCCTGCAGAAAGTGAAAATCAGGGAAGCTGCCGTACAGGAAAAATACAAGCACCTGGATAAGATCAATAAACAATTACTGGAAGACGGACATATCAAGGAAGAATATCTGGGCCATTTCTTTCACCTGATTTCAGGTTATATTTCAAAACTTGAAAAGGTTAAAAGAAATACCGAGCACAAACTCAAGATCAGGAATTATGAGGGTCTAATGCAGTTGACAAAAGAGATTGACATTAAAAAGGAACGAGAAAACTTATTTTATACGTTCGACACCATCTTCCTGAAGCTTTTTCCAAATTTCATTCCTGCCTTTAACGGATTGCTGAAGCCTGAAGATCAGATATGGCCTAAAGGCGGCGAGGTGTTAAATACCAGTCTCCGGATATTTGCCCTGATGCGACTGGGCATCAGGGATACCCAAACCATCGCTAATATTCTGGAGAGTACAGTGAGTACAGTTTACACCTATAAGAACCGGATCAAAGCAAAAGCGCTTTTGCATGGAGAAGACTTTGAGAATAAGATCATGGAGATCAAATTTGTTGACGAGCCATCAAAAGAATCTTAGCAACCTTTCCCCGCCAATGCACAGCTCATGGGCTTGAACGGAACGATGCTTTTTTTCATAACTACCTGTTTTTTTTCTAAAAACCGGGTAAAAAACCAATGACAAACCTTTTGAATCAGTTTTTTTAGATAGATTTAGCGCATTAACTTACCTTTTATGAAGAAAACCTTACTAAGCATAGCCCTGGTATTTTCTGCATCCCTGGTTTTCGCGCAACAAACCTATCCGGTCAATGGTTCTTTTGACATCAGACAGGGGACTTATGCGTTTACCAATGCAACGATTGTCGTAAATGCCAGTCAGACCGTTTCAAATGGAACTTTGTTGATCAAAGGTCAAACCATACAGGCTGTCGGCAGCGGGATTGCCGTTCCGAAAGGTTATGTCGTTGTGGATCTGAAAGGGAAGTTCATCTATCCCTCGCTCGTAGATGCTTTCACGTCTTATGGGGTGGCAGATGCGGTAAGAACCATTTCCGGTGCGCGCCAGTCCATTTTTACATCGACCAAGAAAGGCGCTTACGGCTGGAACGAGGCCATCAGACCTGAAACGCATGTCAACACGATATTTGCGGCAGATGGCAAGAAAGCGGAGGACCTGCGCAAAGCTGGCTTTGGTAGCGTCAATGTGGTCAACCGCGACGGCATTGCCAGGGGTACTTCTACGGCGGTGACGCTCAATGATGATAAAGAAAACAATACCCTACTAAAGGCGGAAACCGCAGCGAATTATTCGTTTAGCAAGGGCACTTCTCAAAATGATTATCCGACTTCACTCATGGGTTCTATTGCTTTATTGCGGCAGACTTACTATGATGCGGCCTGGTATGGCAAACAGAAAGAAGAATACAACATCTCCCTCGAGGAATTCAATAAACAACAGGCCATGCCGCAGATTTTTGAGGTAGATGGCTGGCAGAATGTCCTTCGGGCGGTTAAGATTGCCAAAGAGTTTGGCAAACAGTACATCATTAAATCTGGCGGTGATGAGTACCAGCGCATAGATGCCGTGAAGGCGACGGGGGCAAGCCTCATCATTCCGCTGACGTTCAGCAAGGCGTATGAGGTGGAGGACAGCATCGAAAACAGGAGTATTACCCTTGCGCAAATGAAGGCATGGGAACTGGATCCTACGAATCCCGGTGTGCTGGAAAAAGCGGGGATCAGGTTTGCACTGACCGCCAGCGGTGTAGAAAACATGAAAGATTTTTGGGGCAACCTGGCACTGGCGATAGAAAACGGGCTTTCAAAGAAACAGGCTTTGCTGTCACTGACCGAAATTCCGGCTGCCTTGGTTGGGATTTCTGATAAAGTAGGCACCCTGGAAAAAGGGAAGCTGGCCAATTTTATTGTGACTTCTGACAGCCTTTTTAAGAAAAGCAATGTGATTGAGGAAAACTGGGTGCAGGGAAAACGGTACATCATCAACAAAAAAGAAGATAAAAAAGACAGTGTAAGTAAGGCGACCGCGAAACTGGAAGAGCCTAAAAAAACACTCGGTGCACTGATTTATCCTTTCACTGCATTTGGCACCACTGAATCCCCAAAACTGGAGACGGTGCTGTTAAAAAACGGAACGGTGTGGACAAATGAGAAAGAAGGCATCCTGCAAAATGCAGATGTATTGTTGGAAAACGGAAAGATCAAGGCAGTTGGCAAGAATTTATCTGCCGCAGGTGCGAAAGTAATCGACGCGACAGGCAAACACATTACCGCTGGTATAGTAGATGAGCACTCACACATTGCTGGAACGGGCGGCATCAACGAAGGAGCGCAATCGGTGTCGGCCGAAGTGCGCATTGCAGATGTGATCAATTCTGAGGATGTGAACATTTACAGGCAGCTGGCCGGTGGGGTAACCTCTTCGCAGATCCTGCATGGTTCTGCCAATCCGGTAGGCGGGCAGTCGCAGCTGATCAAACTCAGATGGGGCAAATTGCCGGAAGACCTGAAGTTTGCCGGTGCAGATGGCTTCATCAAATTTGCGCTTGGTGAGAATGTAAAACAAAGTAATTTTGGCACCGGGGCGCGTTTTCCAGTAACGCGAATGGGGGTCGAGCAGACTTTCGTTGATGAGTTTACCCGCGCTAAAGAATACAAAGCTGCAATCGCACTGAAAGGCAATACCGTAAGAAGAGACCTGGAACTGGATGCTGTGGTAGAGATTCTGGACAACAAGCGCTTCATTACCTGTCACTCTTATGTGCAGTCAGAGATCAATATGCTGATCAAGGTAGCTGATAGCCTTGGCTTCAAAATCAATACTTTTACGCATATTCTGGAAGGTTATAAAGTGGCCGATAAGATGAAGTCGCATGGCATCAGTGCTTCTACCTTCTCTGACTGGTGGGCTTATAAAATGGAGGTGGCGGAAGCGATCCCCTACAATGGCAAGATCATGCACAATGTTGGCATCACAACGGCCTTCAACTCTGACGATGCCGAGATGGCCAGAAGGCTGAACCAGGAGGCTGGAAAGGCGGTACTGTACGGCGGTGTGCCGGAAGAGGATGCATTGAAATTTGTAACCCTGAACCCGGCAAGAATGCTGCACATCGACAGCAAAGTAGGCAGTTTGAAAGCGGGCAAAGATGCCGATGTGGTGATCTGGTCGGAACACCCCCTGTCCATTTACGCCAAAGCTGAAAAGACTTTTGTGGATGGTATCGCTTATTGGGACATCGAGCGTGATGCGCAGTTGCGGAAAGACCAGCAGGCTGAACGCATCAGGCTGATCCAGAAGATGAAAGACAGCAAAGGCAAAGGAAGCAAAACACAGAAACCACAGGCTGAAACGCCGCGCATGTACCATTGTGAAACGATGGAAGATTATTCGGTTGAATTGAACGAAACAGAAAGGAGCCATGCTCATGAATAAATACGTATTGACGCTGCTCCTCGCTGTTGGGGCATCGCGCAGTTTTGGACAGGCTAATATTTCTCCGGCAAAGCCGCAGGATAAAAAAACAATCATCATGGGTGCGGTACTGCACCTGGGCACGGGACAGGTGATCCAAAACGGATACCTGATTTTTGATAAGGGAAAGATTACGGGTGTGGGCGATGCGACGGTGGTAAGGCTAGATCCGACGGGCGCAACGATGATCATTGCCAACGGCAAACACATTTACCCAGGCTTCATTGCACCGATAACCAATCTGGGACTGGCAGAATATGAATCGGTAAAGGCTACGCTGGACTTTTCAGAAATCGGCGTATTTAACCCACATATCCGGTCGCTCGTGGCCTACAATACAGACTCCAAAGTACCGGCTACTTTAAGAAGCAATGGAATATTGATGGCCCAGATTACTCCCCAAGGAGGCAGCATCTCCGGCAGTTCCTCGGTGGTGCAACTGGATGCCTGGAACTGGGAAGATGCAGCTGTAAAAAAAGACATCGCCATGCACATGACCTGGCCGGTAACACCGCGCTTCAGGGGTGCTGCAGCAAGAACTGCCCTTTCTCCGGATGCATTTAAAGAGCGTACGCAGAAACAGGTAGACGAGCTCGACCAGTTTTTTATGGCGGCGAAAGCTTATGCGGAGACACCTAAACCTGAAGTGATCAACACCAGGCTGGAGGCCATGCGGCATTTATTTGATGGCAAACAGAAGCTTTTCATCACCGCAGATGCGCAAAAAGACATCACAGCGGCCATTAAGTTTGCGCAGAAATACAGCATCACACCTGTCATTGTGGGTGGCGATGATGCTTACCTGATAGCAAAATTTCTAAAGGACAACAACGTCTCGGTAATTGTAAAACAACCGCATGCCCTGCCGAATAGTACGGATGACGATGTGAACCTTCCTTATAAAAATGCAGGCATCCTGGCAAACGCGGGTGTCAACGTGGTAGTTAGCATTGATGGCTACTGGCAGCAACGGAATTTGCCTTTTATGGCGGGTACAGTGGCAGCCTGGGGGCTGGATAAAGAGAAGGCTTTGCAGACGATTACGCTGAATGTGGCAAAAGTATTGGGGATAGACCAGACTTCAGGTAGCCTGGAAATCGGTAAAGACGCGACTTTGTTCATTTCGGCCGGCGATGCGCTGGACATGAAGACGAATAAAGTGGAACAAGCTTTTATACAGGGCCGTGACATTAACCTGGACAACCTGCACAAGCAACTCGACAAGAAATTCAGCGCCAAATACTAAAGTTTGGCGCAAAAAAAAAGAGTGCCCTCATCCAAGGTCCACTCGTTTTTAACTAACTTATTATTCATAAAAAAACTGGCTGTTGGGGAAGGAGTCGAACCTTCAAGGGGTAGTTAGCTACAGTTCAAAAATTAATTTGTGGTCAACCCATAAACTGCGTTTATCCATTTATCCCC
>JAZKCT010000006.1:0-300779 GCA_040387995.1 Bacteroidota bacterium
CCAGGACCACTACATTAAAAGTGTAATGCTCTACCAGCTGAGCTACGGAATCATCATTCTATTGAACTTTACTTTATCCGTTTCCGTTAAAGTGGTGCAAATATAGGAGTACTAAATATCATCTGCAAATTATATAATTACAAATTACATAGTTGACTGATTGTTAGCTTATAAATTTAATCAAAAGTTGGTTTAACTCTTCTTTATGGGTGATAAACAGGCCGTGAGGTGCGCCTTCAAATCGGTAATATGCGGCATTTGGCAGCAAGGTTGAAGTAATTTCACTTGTGGCTTGAATAGGCACGGTTTTGTCGTCATCACCATGAATGATCATCACAGGTATGGTAATGGTACTCAAATCAGTTCTGAAGTCGGTTTCTGAGAAAGCACGTACACAATCTTTGGTAGCCTTAGGGCTGGCCACGACTGCAAGTTGGTGCATCCAATTTTGGATTTCCTGACTAACTGGTTTATTCAATACACCTTCACTGAAAAACTGTTTTCCAAATTCAGCTAAGAAGGCCGGACGGTCCTCTTGAATATTGGCGACAATCTCATCAAACATTTCTCTTGGTACGCCTTCTTCGTGGTCTTCTGTTTTTACCAACAGTGGTACTACGGAGCTGATCAGTACAGCTTTAGCAATACGAGATGAACCGTATCTTCCTAAATAGCGGACAACTTCACCACCACCCATTGAAAATCCGACAAGCGTAACTTCATTGAGTTCCAGCGTTGTGATGACCTGATGTAAGTCTGAGGACAGCGTATCGTAATCGTAACCAGTCCAAGGTTTGTCAGACTGACCAAATCCTCGCCTGTCATACGCAATACAACGATAGCCGGCCATTACAAGTGCATTTACCTGATATTCCCACATTTCGTGGGAAACAGGCCAGCCGTGTATCAAAACTACCGGTTTACCCGTACCAAGGTCTTCGAAAAAAATATTTACTGAATCGCCGTATGAAAGGTCTTTTTTGATATAAGGCATATGCTATTATTTTTATAGTTATGAGATGATTAACAGGTTTGGATAGGATTTGTTTAATAAATTGAACAGCCGCTTGCTAAACTTGTATTAATATGCTGATATTTGGTTGATGAATAAAGCTATTTTCCTAGATCGGGATGGTGTTCTAAACCATGAAATATACGATTATATAACCAGAGTAGAGGATTTTAAAATATTGGAGTATCAAATACCTCCGTTGAAAAAATTATATGATGAAGGGTATTTACTTATAGTCATTACGAATCAAGGCGGCATTGCCCTGAAAAGATATACAGAGCAGGAACTGGGCATAATGCATCAGATGTTAAGAAACGCATTTGTGCAGAAATCGGCTGACATAGCGGGGTTTTATTATTGTCCGCACCATCCAACTGTTTCAGGTGAGTGCAAATGCCGGAAGCCGCTTTCGGGGATGTTACTGGATGCGATCGATATGTTTGAGATTGATCCTTCGTTGTCTGTAATGATTGGCGATAAGCCGAGAGATGTAGAAGCTGCAAATGGGGCAGGAGTGAAGGGCATTGAAATTTTGCCAGATGAGCAGATCGATTATGATCTGGTGAAGCGAGTTTTAACGGGAACAGAATTGAAAGCGGTCTCGGCGGGAATCAGGCAACTGGCGGCAGAGAAAACGAACAGTTAAATATAAAGGTTGTACTAAACAGAGAGGCCTGTTGCATAATGCAACAGGCCTCTCTGTTTTTAAGATTGTTTGAGATTATAAACCTGCTGCCTTTTTGTGATCAGCCAGGAAAGTAGCCAGACCGCTGTCTGTCAATGGGTGTTTCAACAACGCGGCAATTGCTGCCAGTGGAGCTGTAATTACATCAGCACCTAATTTGGCACAGGCTACGATATGTAGTGGCCCACGGATAGATGCTGCAAGTATTTGAGTCGGATAGCCGTAATTGTCAAAGATCAGTCTGATGTCTTCTATCAATTGCAAACCATCTGTAGAAATGTCATCCAGACGGCCCAGGAACGGGGATACATAGGTTGCACCTGCTTTGGCAGCAAGTAAGGCTTGACCTGCCGAAAATATCAACGTACAATTTGTTTTGATGCCTTTGTTTGTGAAATATTTAATTGCCTTCACACCGTCTTTAATCATAGGGACTTTAACTACAATCTTCGGGTTAAGAGCAGCAAGCGCTTCGCCTTCTTTGATGATCTCGTCGTAAGTAGTAGCGATAACTTCAGCACTTACATTGTCATCTACGATATCGCAAATTGCTTTATAGTGTGCTGTTACGTTTGCTTCACCGGTAATACCTTCTTTTGCCATCAGGCTTGGATTAGTGGTTACACCATCTAATACGCCCATGTCTTGCGCTTCTTTTATCTGGTCAAGATTTGCTGTGTCAATAAAAAATTTCATGTGTTTTAAAATATAGTATTGGTTAATGAGTATGCTACCAATTTCGATAGCGGGACTAAATTAGGAATTTAAGATTGGATTCTTTGAGGAAACTTAGAATATGTCACAGGAGTGTGCATTTCAACTATGAAAAAGAAAAAAAATGGGCAAGCACCTCTTATCGCATCGCTACAACCTTCTACCCTTGCTCCGTTCCCGACCTGGGGGAGTTCAAAGGGAGCTGATCGTAAAAGACTTGCCCGGCACAAAAGTAGCAAAAGACATCAATCTACAAAGAGGAAAGTGGGATTTATTTCAAGTTTTTTCGATGCTTTTTGATAATCCATTGACAGTAAAGATCTTGTGAAGTAAAGAAAATGAGTTATAATTGTTAATTGGTAATTGGTTTTTTGAGTCGAAAATGCCTGCCGCTCTTATACAAAATTATTCTAAATAAGGGCATTATAAATGTTGTAATTTAAAACTACTACCATTGTTAATATTGCAATTATGTATAGGTTATTTTACAAAGTGCTGCGTATATTTCAAAAAATATACCAATATTATAAATCATTAATTTTTATTCGTATCTTAGTGTCATAAATACACTATAACCAAAACTAAATATTTAGACGGACATATGGAACAATCACAAGATAACCAGGGGTTATATGACCAGCGTTTTGAACACGATGCATGTGGTATCGGATTTGTTGCTCACATTAAGGGAAGAAAGTCGCAACAAATCATCTCTGACGCTATAACCATTCTTGAAAATCTTGATCACCGGGGGGCTTGCGGAGCTGAAATCAATACGGGAGACGGTGCAGGTATTATGATTCAGATACCACACGAGTTTCTGTATGACGAATGTCTTAAAATCGGATTCAGCTTAAATGAATCGGGAGATTACGGCGTTGGGATGCTTTTTTTGCCCAAAGATGTGAAAGCAAGAGAAGAGTGCAGGGAGATTATTTATCGTGCTGCTGAAAAGCTCAATCTTGAGGTGTTAGGCTTTAGACGAGTGCTGACAAATACTGAGGGTATAGGTGCTACCGCACTTTCAGTTGAGCCTGAAATGGAACAGGTTTTTGTAGCGCGTCCCCATGCGGTTGCAGCGGGTGCAGATTTCGAACGTAAATTATATGTATTCAAAAATTACCTGCTAAAAACCATTAATAATACCGTAAAAGGGATTAATGGGGATTTTTATATTGCCTCGTTTTCATCGAGAACTGTTGTATACAAAGGACAGCTTACTTCATTGCAGGTAAGGACCTACTTCACCGAATTGAGTGATAAACGCGTTGTGTCGGCCTTTGGGTTGATCCACTCACGTTTTGCAACCAATACTTTTCCATCTTGGAAACTGGCACAACCATTTAGATACATTGCGCATAACGGCGAAATAAATACCCTTCAGGGTAATCTAAATTGGTTTAGAGCGAGCGTGAAGTCATTTGCTTCCTCTTATTTTACACCACAGGAACTGGATATATTGCTTCCTGTAATCGATGAGTCAAACTCAGATTCGGGTTGTCTGGATAATGTCGTGGAGCTGTTACTTCATTCCGGTCGGTCATTGCCTCATGTACTCATGATGCTGATTCCTGAAGCATGGGATGGTAACGACGATATGGATGAATTGAAACAGGCATTTTATAAATTCCACGCTACTTTAATGGAGCCTTGGGATGGGCCGGCTGCGGTTTCATTTACCGATGGTAATATTATAGGAGCGACCTTAGATAGAAACGGACTGCGCCCTCAAAGATACGCCATTACTGAGGACGACATCGTAATTATGGCTTCTGAAGCAGGTGCAGTAGCGCTAGATCAAAGCAAAATTATTGAAAAAGGACGATTGACCCCAGGGAAAATGTTCGTTGTGGATATGGAGCAGGGACGGATCATTAGCGATGCTGAAATCAAGCAGCAGGTATGTGGGAACAGACCTTATGGCGAGTGGATCAATAAATACCAAATCAGGTTAGAGGAACTTCCTGAACCAAGATTGGTATTTAGTAACCTTTCTGAAGAATCGATTTTTAGGTATCAGCAAGTATTTGGCTATACGAGAGAAGATGTTGATCTTTTATTGAAACCAATGGCACAAGATGGTAAGGAGGCTATTGGCTCAATGGGAACCGATATTCCTTTGGCTGTATTGTCGCAAAAGCCTCAACACCTGGCGTCTTATTTCAAGCAGTTGTTTGCCCAGGTAACCAATCCGCCAATTGATCCGATCCGAGAGAAGGTGGTTATGAGTCTCGCTGGCTTTATGGGGAATAATGGAAATATACTGGAAGAGAATGCGATGCAGTGTCACTGTGTGGGTATCAAACATCCAGTACTGACCAACATAGAACTCGAAAAATTAAGAAGTATTGATACTGGGGTGTTCCAGTCTAAGACCTTGCAAAGTTATTTCAGGGCAGATGGCAAGCCTGGCTCTTTGGAAAGAGGTTTGAGCAGACTTTGCCGTTATGCAGTTGATGCGGTAGAGGATGGATTTCAGGTTATTATTTTATCTGATCGAGCGTTGGATTCTGAACATGCCGCAATTCCTTCATTATTAGCAGTGTCTGCAGTTCACCACCACTTGATCCGTAAAGGTTACAGAGGAGCGGTGGGTATCGTTGTTGAGGCTGGAGACGCTTGGGAAGTTCATCACTTCGCAACGCTGATCGGTTTTGGCGCTACTGCAGTAAATCCATACCTCGCTTTGGAAACCATCAATGGTTTCGAAAAGGAATTGGGCTTAAGCCCTGAAAAAATGATTAAGAATTTCATCTATGCTATCAATAACGGGTTGCTGAAAATCTTCTCTAAAATGGGAATTTCTACACTTCAATCTTATCATGGCGCACAAATCTTTGAAATTCTTGGTATTAACAAAACGGTAGTTGACAAATATTTTACCGGAGCCGTATCCCGCATTGGCGGGCTAGGGCTGGATGAAATCGCCAGAGAAACACTGATCAAACACAACCGGATCTTTAAACAAGCCAACCGTCCGGATGCGATTTTACCTACAGGTGGTAATTACAAGTGGAAACGTAAAGGTGAACAACATTTGTTTAACCCACAGACGATTCACTTGCTGCAGAATGCAACCCGTAAGAACGATTATAATACCTATAAACAATATTCCAAGCTGATTAACGAGCAAACCAATCAGGCTTACACGATCCGGGGATTGTTCGAATTCAAATACAACCGTCCGGCTGTTCCGCTGAATGAGGTAGAACCGGTTGAAGGTATCCTAAAAAGATTCGCAACAGGTGCAATGTCATTTGGCTCCATCTCTCACGAAGCGCATTCTACGTTGGCAATTGCGATGAACCGCATTGGCGGAAAGAGCAATACCGGAGAAGGTGGTGAAGATGAATTGAGGTATGAATTGCTGCCAAATGGCGATTCCATGCGCTCATCGATCAAGCAAATTGCTTCTGCACGTTTTGGGGTAACCAGTTACTACCTGACCAACGCAGATGAATTACAAATTAAAATGGCGCAGGGTGCTAAACCTGGAGAAGGCGGTCAGTTACCGGGACATAAAGTGGATGACTGGATCGCCAAGGTTCGTCACGCTACACCTGGTGTAGGTCTAATTTCCCCTCCTCCACACCATGATATTTATTCTATCGAGGATTTGGCGCAGCTCATCTTTGATTTGAAAAATGCAAACAGAGCGGCACGGATCAACGTAAAACTAGTTTCTAAAGCTGGTGTAGGTACGATCGCTGCCGGGGTAGCTAAAGCGCATGCTGATGTAATCCTGGTATCAGGATTTGATGGAGGTACAGGTGCTTCGCCTTTGACTTCGATCCAACATGCCGGCCTCCCATGGGAATTGGGATTGGCCGAGGCACATCAGACTTTGGTAAAAAACAGGCTAAGAAGCCGTGTGGTACTGCAAACTGATGGTCAATTGAAGACGGGCAAAGATATTGCTATCGCAACATTACTAGGTGCGGAAGAATGGGGCGTAGCTACTGCTGCATTGGTTACTGCAGGATGTATTATGATGCGTAAGTGCCATTTGAATACTTGTCCGGTCGGAGTAGCTACCCAGGATCCGAACTTGCGTAAACTATTCACCGGCGAGGCAGATCATGTGGTGAATTTATTTCACTTCCTGGCTGAAGAGCTTAGAGAAACCATGGCTGAACTTGGCTTCAGAACGATACAGGAAATGGTTGGTCAGGCTGATGCATTAGGTGTGCGTGCCGTTGATGCAGCAGATTGGAAACAAAAAGATCTGGATTTCTCTAAAATACTGTTTAAAGCACCAGACAATGGTCTGAGTTTATATCAAACAGAGGAGCAGGATCATGGATTATCTGAAATTATTGATCATGAACTGATTAAGGCGGCTAGACCGGCACTTGATTCTAAAGAGCCAGTATACGCAGAATTTGAGGTCAAAAATACAAACCGTGCTATTGGTACGATGTTGTCTAACGAGGTATCCAAGATTTATAAGAGTCAGGGCTTACCACAGGATACAATTAACTTTAAATTCCATGGTTCAGCAGGACAAAGCTTCGGTGCTTTTGCAGCCAAAGGTATTTCACTGCAACTGGAAGGCGAAGGAAATGATTATGTAGGTAAAGGATTATCCGGTGCCCGTCTGTCAATCTATCCTTTCTCTGAAGTAAAATATGTACCAGAACAGAACATAATCATCGGTAACGTTGCCCTTTACGGAGCAACTGCAGGTGAGTTGTTCGTAAGAGGACAAGCCGGTGAGCGTTTCGCTGTGCGTAATTCAGGTGCGACTGCTGTTGTAGAAGGACTGGGAGATCACGGTTGTGAATACATGACAGGTGGCGAGGTATTGGTAATCGGTGATACCGGAAGTAACTTTGCCGCTGGTATGAGCGGTGGTGTAGCCTGGATTTACGATGTAAAGGGAGAATTTGCAGGTAAGTGTAATAAGGAGATGGTCGATCTTGATCCGCTGGATGAACAGGATGAACTACGTATCGCGCACTTGTTAAAAATGCACGTTCAATTGACAGATAGCAGCATTGCTAAATTTTTAATCAGCGATTGGGCTACACAATCGGCCCATTTTATCAAAGTATTCCCTAAAGAATACAAAGCGGTACTATTGAGCAGAGCCAAAGCAACCGTTTAAGACCTGAAACCAAATGACTATAAATATTAAATCAAACAGAGTATAATAGAATGGGAAAAGTAACTGGATTTTTAGAATATGAAAGAACTGCTCCTGGTAAAGAAGATGCCGCAGCGCGTTTAAAGCATTACAATGAATTTGTAAAGGCTTTCGAAATTGAAGAAGTAAATAAAGAAGCAGCCAGATGTATGGATTGCGGTGTTCCTTTTTGCCAATCGGGTTGCCCGCTTGGGAATGTGATCCCGGAATTTAACGAAGCTGTATATAAGGGCGACTGGCAATTGGCTACCACCATTTTGTTGAGTACCAATAATTTTCCTGAATTTACGGGCAGAATTTGTCCCGCTCCTTGTGAATCCGCATGTGTATTGGGTATCAACAAATCTCCGGTATCCATTGAAGAGATTGAAAAACACATCATCGAGATTGCGTTTAGTAAAGGCTACATTAAAGTAGAGCAGCCATTGCTGCGCACTGGTAAGAAAGTTGCCGTAATTGGTTCTGGTCCTGCAGGATTAGCGGCTGCTGCTCAATTGAATAAGGCAGGTCATGAGGTCGTAGTTTACGAACGTGACGACACACCGGGTGGTTTGTTAAATTACGGTATTCCTGATTTTAAACTGCAGAAAGATGTGGTGACACGCCGTATCAGCTTAATGGAAAAAGAAGGTATTGTATTCAAATGTAACTCCAACGTAGGTGTGAATGTAGAATTGAATACTTTGTTGAGAGAGTACCAGTCGATCATTCTGGCCGGTGGATCTACCATACCGCGTGATCTACCTGCAAAAGGCAGAGAGGCTAAGGGTGTTCATTTTGCGATGGATTTCTTAAAGCAGCAAAATAAACGCGTGAAAAATTTCGCAGTAGAGGGAGAAGCGATTCTGGCAACGGGTAAAGATGTAATTGTGATCGGTGGGGGAGATACAGGATCTGACTGTATCGGTACTTCTAACCGTCAGGGTGCAAAGTCTGTAACCCAGTTCGAAATTATGCCAATGCCGGGTACAGCACGTACTTCAAATATGCCATGGCCAACCTACCCAATGCTGTTGAAAGTAACTTCTTCTCATGAAGAAGGTTGCGAGAGAGGATGGGGTGTAAATACCAAAGAATTCATTAAAGATGAAAACGGCAATTTAAAGGCTGTAAAAGTCGTTGATGTAGAGTGGGACATTGATCCTTCCGGCCGTCCGCTAAACTTCAAGGAAAAAGAAGGAACTGAGCGTGACCTTCCTTGTCAGCTTGTATTGCTGGCAATGGGCTTCCTGCATCCGCAAAAGGAAGGGCTGATTGAAAAGTTGGGTGTAGAACTCGATAACAGAGGGAATGTAAAAGCAGAAGAAGGTAAATACCAAACCAACATCGCAAAGATCTTTGCCGCAGGCGATATGCGTAGAGGTCAGTCGTTGGTCGTATGGGCCATATCAGAAGGACGCGAAGCCGCCCGTAAGGTTGATATGTATCTGATGGGACATAGTAGTTTGCCTTCTAAAGACGGTATTCCATACGCATAAGTATAAGATATGCACAAATAGAAAACGCCGGTTTTAGCTAACCGGCGTTTTTTTATTTAAAACTTGACCCGCATGCCTATGCCAAGCTGAAATATATCATCAACGGTAAGTGTTGAGGTGTTTTGCAGGTAATTGATCAGGTAATAATCATTGGTGTTTGCTTCAATGTATAGTCCTAATGCTTTTATACCGGTATTAGGCATTAATTTGGCAGCATTTAGTTCTATCTCTGTATTGAATGATAAATGAGGTCTGAGTGCTTCAGACCAGTAATAATAATCATGTGCATACTGCCCGCTTGGAAATTTAAAGGAAAGGTCTTTATGAAAAGTATAAGTAACAAATGCTCCTGGGTTAAACGGATAGATTTTACCCCATTCCTTCAGCGCAATTGCCCATGGTTTATAAGCGAACTTTGCCGTAGCAATGTGTAATACTCCACCTTTGCTTCCGGGTACGAAGCCATAAAGCAGGTCAATATTTCCACGTTTATTGCCAAAAATCTCATAACCTACGCCTCCACTAACATAGCCGATGCTTCCGGCATATTGGACAATGGCCTGGTCTGGTATTAAAAATTTAAAACGTTGTGCATTCACATGGAGACCACCAACGAAAATGAGGATAGTGAGTAAGCTAAATCTAAAAAAATACACGTTCGTAAGTAAGTTTATTGTTAACAATTTGGACAAGCAGGAACTCGGTATTTTCCATCGCACTGGTGATGATGTAAGGGATACCCGACTTGTCGGGATAAAATAACTCATAATTGTGGGTATGAGCATTCAGTGAAGCCAGAAAGCCTGGCGTCTGAGCGAAAGCGCCAGTATAGTCCTTAAATAGGTTGCTGTCAAAATCCATTGAATTTGCAGGCACATGAGAAATGGCGACGTAACCTGTTACACTCGCAGAAGGTTTCAATTCGTTTTTGAGCCAGGGAATGTCGGGTATCCTACCGTTAAAATTGTATTCCCTGCTGTTGCTGTCATGGCATACAAATTTAATCCCGCCATAGACAAATGAATAATTCAATTCCCCAAACATATTCAGGAAAACTTCTCTGCCCCTGGAAGTTTCATCGTGATTTCCGATCACAGCCACATACGGCATTTTAAGATCTGTTAATGTCCTGGAAATCCAGGTCATCTCCTTTAGAATACCGAACTCCGAAATATCCCCGTCAAGTATCACAAAATCAATTCCGGGAATAGCGTTGACTGCTTTGCAAAATTCAACCGTTTCATCGCGGGATTTCTGGCTATCGCCGGTAAGCACAAATTTAATAGTATCGTCATCTGCACCATTACCAAGTTTTTTCAGGTTAGTTTGGTTGATGTCTTTTAAAGAAATGCGATCGAAGGATTGATTGGGACTGAATTCAAAATGGTTACAACTTAATAGTACCAGACATAGCAAAAAAGGTAGAACTACTTTCATATTCGCAAATAACACGACTTTAAAAGTTTTGTTTGTCAGCGCTACTTCATAGTCGGATTTTTTTTACCGACGAGCAACATATCTATTGTTTTTTGCAATCGTGATTCCCTGGTCTGGGCTTGTTTTGCAGTCAAAATCCATAGCACATATTCTTTTTTATGCGAATAAGCTAAAGAATTAAAGAACTGCTCTGCTTTAAGATGGGCATTTAATAATGATGCGAGGTCTGCCGGAGCGGTTACCTTTTTCAGGTCAACATCTATAAATTCAGCAAATTCATTCTTCTTGATTTCTGAATTTCCGATACCTGATTTTTTTAGATTTACGACTGGCTTGATCCTTAATCCCGTCCAGGTCTCATCTAGCGAAGCTGAACCACATGGACTGAGCTGGTAGACGTCCAGTTCCTTCCACTTTTCCATTTTCAAATCGGTAGGTATGCCGGAAGTTTTTTTTGGATAAGCTATCCAAACGATTTGTCTTTCGGTAATCAATGGGCCCCAGATTTCCAGTGCATTACTAAGCTCACTACTGTCTTTTACAAATAACAACAGACCATCAAATTTCTCTGAAGGACTGGTTGTTAAATGGATCTCTTTCGTATCTCCTAAAATCACAGCGCCATTTTCTGGTACATTTGCCATTAAAACTGTAAAGCCTGGCTTGAAATATAATTTTTTTAGTAAGACGTTGTCCATAACTTCCAAATTAATCGGTAGGGTACTCTCTAATTACAACCTCAATTTAGCAAAGAAATCCCAAAGTACAATCCCTGCAGAGATAACAATATTGAACGAATGTTTCGTGCCGAATTGTGGGATTTCAATGCAGGCGTCAATCACAGCCATTACCTCATCACTTACACCGTTGACTTCATTCCCAAATATTAGTGCGTATTTGCGTTCATCAAGCGGCGTAAATTCATTTAACATAACACTTCCAGAAGCCTGTTCGATCGCAATAATCTGATATCCTTGGGAGCGGAGATCCGCTACAGCGGTCAATGTGTCAGGATAATGCTTCCAGTCAACCGACTGGGTAGCACCCAGTGCTGTCTTTTCTATTTCTCGATGGGGAGGCTGGGCGGTAATTCCACATAAGATCAATTTCGCGACAGAAAAACCATCCGCTGTACGAAATACAGAGCCTACATTGTGCATGCTCCTCACATTATCCAGCACAACGACAACCGGGAGTTTTTGCTGTTCTTTATATTCTTCAATCCCGACCCGGTTCAGCTCGTCTAATTTTAACTTTTTCAAATCTTAAATAGCAGATGCACCAATTCCAATTTCGCTGATATAAACCGATGGTTTGTAACCAATCCGGCTTTCATAGAAATCAACCAAATTGGCTGTGAAATCATTTTCTGTATTCTTTTTTAATAACGCTATTGCACAACCGCCAAAACCAGCACCGGTCATCCTCGCACCGATAACATCCTGGTGATCACCACAGAATTCTACTACAGTATCCAGCTCTATCCCGCTAACTTCATAAAGATCTTTCAAAGATTGGTGGGAGGCGTACATCAGTCGGCCGAATTCTGCCAGGTTGCCCTCATTCAAAGCTTTGGCAGCCAGATTTACCCTGTCATTCTCTTTTACAACATGAGTTGCACGTTTCAAAACGGTTTCGTCAGTAATCAGGTGACTGTGTAACGCAAATTTTTCTGCATTAAGTTCACACAAATTGTTCAATTTGATTTCCTGGTTCAACTCTGCAAGGGCAGTCTGACATTCTTGAACCCGTTCATTGTATTTAGATTCGGCGAGTTTGCGTGGTTTATTGGTGTTGATAATCGCCAGGTTATATTCGCCCAGGTTGCAATCAACAGCTTTATATTTTAAGGTATCACAGTTTAATACCAATGCCTTACTCGATTCTCCGAAAGCTACGGCAAACTGGTCCATGATACCTGAGTTCAGGCCTATAAAATTGTTTTCTACGCTTTTCGCCATTAACACCAATTGAAGACGATCATAACCCAGATTAAAATAATCATTCAATGCATAAGCCATTACAACTTCAATTGAAGCAGAAGAAGATAAACCAGAGCCAATCGGGATGTTACCTACAAAACTGAGGTCCAGTCCGGTGGGAATTTTATGGTCTTTCAATATCTCATGAAATACGCCCAGAGGATAATTATACCATTCAGAGCCTGTTTTTACATAGCTGTCTGCCAGTGGAATTTCGGCCTGTTCTTCAAAATTTAAACTTTGAAATCTGATCACTTTTTCATTGTTAGGTGCAAGTGCCAACCAGGTGCCTAAAGTTACCGCACAAGGCATTACTAAACCTCCATTATAGTCAATGTGCTCGCCGATCAGGTTTACACGACCAGGAGTAAAATAAGTTGCTGTAGCTTCTTGTCCGTATCTTTCAGAAAATTTTTTGGTCAGTTCAGATTTCATTGTAATATATTTCAGATTTATGTTTTAGTTTAGCTAAAGTATTAATAGTATTGCTCCGTTATTAAGCGGGCTAATATACAATTATGAACGGACTCTTGTAAGCCATAAATAGAATTTCAACGATTTAACCTTTGATAAATGGACTCGAAACTTATTAAAACCAATAAAATTATAGACGGAAAAGAAGTATTTGCTATTGAGCTGACAAATACTAAAGGAACCTATGTGAAAATCTACAATTACGGGGCCATCATCGGCAAATTTGTAGTGGTCAATAAACACGGGGAAAAACAAGACATTGTTTTGGGTTTTGATGATTTTGAACAATATTTGAGTGAAGACTACCTAAGCAGCTATTCCTACCTGGGTGCTGTGGTAGGCAGGTATGCAAACCGCATTAAAGATGGCCGGTTTACGCTTGATGGCGAAGATTATCAACTGGCACAGAACAACGGTCCTGATTGTCTCCATGGTGGCGTAACAGGCTATGATAAACGTGTTTGGGATGTACTATCGACAATCGATCCGAGTGTTACACTTAGATACACCAGTCCCGCAGGAGAAGAGAATTTTCCTGGCAACCTGACCATCGAACTGACTTTTAAACTAACCGACGACAACGAATTAATTCTGGATTATAAGGCCACCACAGATGCCCCAACCATTGTAAATCTGACCCATCACGGTTATTTTAATTTAGCTCCTCAAGGTGGCTCTGTAGAAAATCACATTCATAGAATGCCTGCAAGCAACATCCTGGAACAAGATGATAATTATGTCGTAAACGGTGTGTTAATCCCTGTTGAAAATACCAAATATGATTTTCTCGCTCCTAAAGCTATTGGAAAAGATTGGGAACCGGAAGAAGGGTATGATCAAACCTGGGTTCTTGATAAAGCATACGGAGAACTGACTCTCGCATCAGAAACATCAGAACAGGCTAGCGGATTGACGCTTAGCGTATACACAACGGAGCCAATCGCTCATTTTTATACTGGAAAATACGTTAATGTAAAAAATGCCAAAGATGGTAAGGATTACAAAGCCTTTGACGGGTTTTGCGTAGAGACCCAGCATCATCCAAATGCAATAAATGTTCCTTCATTTCCGAATACTGTACTCAGACCGGGAGAAGTATACAGTCAAACAACGATCTATAAGATTGCCAGTACCGATTTCAAACAAGATTAATAATTAGCGGATGATTGTCACTGGTCCAGATATCCTTTTAAAATCTGGGCTGGTGGCAATCACATAGTAATAAGTTCCTGCGGGAAGTTGTTTGCCTTTTTTAGTCCCGTCCCAAGGTTGTTTATAACCAATGGATTGAAATACCTGCTGTCCGTACCTGTTGTAAATGCTAACGGTACATTTGGGAAAGCTAAGCAGTGTGGTCACGATCCAAGTGTCGTTAATGCCATCACCATTAGGGGAAAATGCATTCGGCGGAATCGTCTCACACAAGGATCGACTGAGTATTTCGACAGTTAGGCTGTTAGATAATACAGTTGGATTCACGATACAGGCACCTGATGAGGTAACCAAACAATTCACCACATCTCCATCTTGCAATTCGTTTGACGTAAATGAGCTTGTGGTAATACCTGGCGCGACGCCATTGACCTGCCATTGGTAGGCCATTGGCCCCAGTGAAAGATCAATGGCATCAGCTGTAAACGTAATCGTAGTACCTGGGCAAACTGCTTCTTCAGCAGAACTGCTGATCTCGACAGAAAGCGGAGTATAAGGCATAATAATCAATGTCTTTTCCGAAGAAGATGAAAAAACCGGTACGCAATTGTCACTGTTGGTAACTACACAACTCAATTTATCTCCGTTATTAAGCGATTCGCTACTAAATTCCGCTGTTGTGACACCTGTATTTTGTCCATTTAGGAGCCACTGATAGGAGGGATTGCTACCGGCATTATTTGTTTCAGCCTTAAAGCTAAGCGGCATCCCGTTGCAAGCGGTCGTATTTAATGATTTGATGGTGACAGCAGGAGGGGTCAGTCCGTTAATGGTCAATGTTCTGAAGAGGTCCGAAACACCATCTGTTGCCCTGATCTCTACAATTCCGGTCCCGACAATATGGATTTTGCCGTTTACAATCGTTGCTTTTGAAGGATCGCTACTTTCATAGTTAACGGAGGTAGGTGAAGTGGCACCCGGATCAAAATCTGCATCGCAAATGGATTTTAAAGGCAGCTCCGGGAATCTTAAATTTGGTTCTGAAACACTTAGTGTTAAGACAAAGCTGCTTTCTCCATAATCATTATATCCGGTGACGGTATATTGCGTTTCAGGAGAGGTTGCAGAAGGAACGCCGCTGATTGTTCCGGTAACAGGATCAAAGTCGAGTCCCGCGGGAAGTTTTTTATCTATAGAATAGCCTCCCCCTAACGTGATCCTCTTGATCTTGTTGTTGTGCTCATCTGCTATAAACAAATTTCCTGAGCGGTCGAATACCATGCCGATCGGGTTGTCAAACATGGCATCCCATCGAAGCCCGTCCAAGTCGCCCTTTTGTCCGTTACCGGCAATCGTAGACACAATACCTGTTTTTTTGGAGATTCTTCTAATCAGGTGATTGTTGTCAGATACATAAAGATTACCGACCGGATCGATTGCTAAACCAGTAGGGAAATTAAACACAGCACTGAGCCTATCGCCATTGGCGTTTCCTTTTGCGGTAGTTCCGGCATAGGTAGTCACTACACCGGCAGGTGTAATCATCCTCACGGTATTGTTAAAGCAGTCTGTTACGAAAAAATTGCCATCATTACCAATAACAATAGAAACAGCTTGTGAAAACCTGGCATTTACTCCGGTATTGTTCACGTAGCCGGCAACCCCGCCCGACCCGGCAAGACTACTTGCCTCTACACCAGGACTCATTGTTATTTTGCGGATTGTATTATTTTTGGCATCAGCCATATACAGATTTCCTGTAGCATCAAAGACAAGACCTTCCGGTTCGTTGAATTTGATAAACGGTGGCTGGCCATCGGCAAAGTCACCTAACCGATAAATCCCTGCTATCAGCGTCAAACTACCGTCAGCATTTACCCGTTTTAATTGATGATTTTGCGTGTCAGATACATATAATTTTCCTGTTCCATCAAAGGCAAGCCCATAGGGAGCAAATAATATGGTATTGGCACCTGTACCAGCTACAGTTGTGACTTGTCCGTCAGTACGGTCTATGCGCCTGATCCGGTTATTAAAAGTATCTGCAACATACAGGTTTCCTGAAGCGTCAACAGTTAATCCAGCCGGTCCCCAAAACCCCGCGGTCGCAACAGCACCCTCTCGCCATTCCGGTCGTCCATTGCCGGCATAAGTGGTCACATCGCCATACTTGGTAGGCGGTACGGTACCACCAATATTTTGTGGCACTAAAGGGGTAATTGTACCCCCAACAACATACTTGTTTACGGGTACGGGATAGGAAATATTAGGTTCTTGTGTGATCCCGAATAAGGGGCTAAATCCTAAAGCCAAGCCAATAAACAAAGGCAGCAAACGAAATACAAGGGTTTTTTTTGAAGCGTTTATCATGCAAATTGACTATTAATCAATCGTGCTGGCATTAAACAATCTAATCTTCAGCAGATAAAATTACACCAATGGTCATACACGATTAATAAATATAGACAATTTATTTACCTTTTGCGAGTTTTTGCGCTTCGCTTAGGTGTTTCCGAAGGACTGCAAGATTTTTAGTTGCGTAAACACGAATGTCCTTATCACCTGAAGCACTTCCAAGTTCGAACAATGCGATGGCTTTATTGTGATCGTCGATCATCATCTGAACATATTCCGCATCAAAATCCATAACCAGGCTATCCTTAACGGAGGTATCTTTCTTGGTAGTATCGGCGCGGGTCTGCATGCTGTTGATGGGTATGGTCATGGGATCCGGCAACTTTACTTTCTTTCTCTTCGCCAGCGCTTTCAGTTTGGCATTTGCAGCCATGTGCGTATTCAAAACCATTTGGGCGTAGGCTCTGACTTCGGGGTTCTGTAACCTTTTTTGGCCCAGGTTTCCCATCGCAACCTCATTGCTCCCCATTATAGAAGCTTCCTGCAAAAATTTTGCGTTGCTCATTTTTTCCTGACTGGAAGCAGAAACCGGTGCAAGACAAGATGCAAGCATTGCGGCTGCGAACAAATTTTTAAATAAACTGATCGTTTTCATAGTAGTACAATTAAGGTATTGGTGATCAATAAATGATTGTACCTATAAAACAACAACTAGTCCGATAAGTTTGCGATTTCTACTAACCGGTGGATACCATAGGCCTTAAGGGCGCAGTTGATTTAAGCCTTCCAGTATAATTAACAGGACCGAAACATCTTTAAGGGAATACCGCAACTGCCTGAGTGCGTAAGTGATTTGATTTTCTACTGTTCTTTTTGAAATACCCAGTTGTGCAGCGATTTGGTCATTTGACAGGTCTTGTGTGCGGCTCATCACAAAAATCTCCCTGCACCTTTTTGGTAAGGTTTGCAAACAAGAATCGACTTCTAACTGCAGTTCTTCACAAGCCAGATTGCTATGAGCTTCATTCTGTGTGCTATAATTTTCAAACAGATGATCTTCCAGGTTTTCTTTATAAACCAGCGGAATGACTTTACAAGCCGTCATGTGCTTGTAGACTCTGTAACGTGAAGCAGAGGTGAGGTAAGATTTAAAGGATTGAATATCCAGTTTGTGTCTGTTGGTCCAAAGAGAAATGAAAATATCCTGAACAATCTGCTCACAGACTTCCGGATTCCTGATATAGGAGTAGGCCGTACTGTAAATCTTGGAAGAGTACCGGTAAAACAATGTGGCGAATGCCTGTTCGTTATTTTCCCTGATACGATCCCATAGTTCGTGATCGGTGGTCATACTTGATAGGTTCAATTTGGTTCTTCTAAGCTAGAAAATTTATAACAAAAAAAAAATTTAAAAAAAGTATGTGTGTTCGACGCCTAACCTGGCACTATACAGATAACCAATTATAAACCATGACAAAGGAAGAATACATCCTATTGTACGAAAAATACCATTCGGGCAATTGCAGCCATCAGGAAAAGCAGCTTTTTGAGTCTTATTCCGATGATTTTGCATTGAATGATATAGCCTGGGACCAGATCGAGCTTGGCGATGAGCAGGTTGTTGTGGACAAAATGTATGCGCAGCTTCAATCCCAGATTCATCCTAAACGCAAGTCGGGCTGGTTACTTTGGGCCAGATTTTCTGCCGCGGCAGTAGTGCTTGCCATTCTGGCTTCAGGTATCTATTATTTTAACAGTAATTCATTTGCCCCGCTGTCCTCAGACAATCTGATCGTAAAAACAAATGATGTTGGCCCGGGAAAGAAAAAAGCCATATTGACTTTGCATGATGGCTCAACCGTTATTTTAGATGAATCTAAAAACGGCATTGTGGCCAGTCAGGGAAAAACCTTGATTTCAAAGGCTAAAGATGGCCAAATCATCTATCGCACTGAAGTTGCTGATCAAAATCAAAATTCGCCTGAGATTTACAATTCAATTCGTACACCGCGTGGGGGAGAATCACAACTTTTATTACCAGATGGAACTAAAGTCTGGTTGAATTCGGAATCTGTTATTAGGTTCCCGACCATATTTTCAGGTAACGAACGTCGGGTTGAACTTACTGGAGAAGCTTACCTTGAGGTTGCTGAAAATAAAAAAATGCCGTTCAAGATATCAGTAAAGGGAACAGAAGTGGAGGTGCTCGGTACGCACTTTAACATTAATGCGTATGGGGAGAATCCTGAAGTAAACACCACATTGTTGCAGGGTTCAGTTAGAATTAGCAAAGATGGCCATGAAGCGATGCTAAAACCCGGACAGTCCGGAATTACGGCTTCAAATGGAAATATAAGCGTCAGAAATGTTGATGCAGCCGATGCAATCGCCTGGAAAAACGGATACTTCGTGTATCAAAACGAAGATATTTACAGCATTATGGAAAAAGCTGCCCGTTGGTATGATGTAGATGTACAATATCAGGGCGATATGAAAAATACGGAATTTTATGGCAGGGGGCACCGGTATGAAAACATATCTGAATTGCTCAAAAATCTGGAATTGGCAGGAAAAGTTCACTTTAAAGTACAAGGAAGGAGGGTCGTTGTTATGTCTAAATAGCTACTTAGTTTAAACATAATAATTGCTTTTGACAAAAAGGCTCCGTGTGTTCGTACCACACGGAGCTCATATCAGGGCAATTCAATCAATCGCTAAACCAATATAAATCAAGCTGACATTCAAATGTATAAATTTTATAATGTAATTCCTTGCGGGATTAAAACGCGTATACCATTTAAATTCCTGTTAGTAATGAAGCTAATCTGCATTTTATTGATCACCACTTTCATGCACGCTTATTCTGCTACTTATGCACAGAAAATTAGCATGGACAGAGAAAATGTGTCCTTAAGGGAGATCTTTGATGAGATCAGCACACAAACAGACTACAGCTTTATCATTAGCGCTCAGCTGCTTAAGAAAGCAGTTCCTGTGAGCATTAATGTAAAGAACAGTTCTCTCAAAGAAGTGCTGGACAAATGCTTTTCGTCTCAAACACTGACCTATGTAATCAATAATAAAACTATTGTTGTGCTGGAACCACAGGTCAGCAAGAAGCCGGCTATATCAGCCTCAATGAGACAAGAGATCCGGGGGACAGTTACTGATTCAACTGGTGTTTTGCCAGGTGTTTCTGTGTCTGTTAAAGGTACGAAGCTCGGTACTACCACAGACCAGAATGGTAAGTATATATTAGATATTCCCGACGGTAATGCCGTTTTGATATTTACCATGGTAGGATTTGCCACTCAGGAAGTACCTGTAGCCGGAAAGGCGCTGCTTAACATAACGATGAAATCTACAGATAACGGGCTGGATGAGGTTGTGGTCGTTGCTTTCGGTAAGCAAAAGAAAACTGATCTGGTTGGATCTGTAACCTCCATCAAACCCTCCGAACTTAAAGTACCATCCAGTAATTTAACAACCGCGCTTGCGGGTAAGGCTGCAGGTGTTATTGCTTACCAAAGAAGTGGTGAGCCGGGTGCGGATAATGCTGAATTTTTCATTCGTGGCGTAACCTCGTTTGGCTATAAGAAAGATCCCCTGATACTGATTGATGGAATTGAGGTGACCACAACTGATATGGCGCGTTTGCAGGCAGATGATATTGCCAGCTTTTCGATTATGAAAGACGCAACAGCGACTTCCTTGTATGGAAGCCGCGCAGCAAATGGTGTAATTCTAATCAGTACTAAAGAAGGTAAAGTCCAGAAGGCAGCTATTGATGTTCGTATCGAAAACTCACTTTCCGCGCCGACGCGCGATGTCGAACTGGCTGATCCAATTACCTACATGCGTTTAAACAATGAAGCTGTGCTAACCCGGGATCCTCTGGGGGTGCTGCCTTATTCGGATCAGAAGATTGACAATACCATTTCAGGCGTAAATAAATATATGTATCCGACCACCAATTGGAAAGATGCTTTATTCAAAGATTACACCATGAACCAGCGTGCCAACCTGAATGTCTCCGGCGGCGGCGGTGTGGCCCGTTATTTTGTTGCCGGCTCCATCAATCAGGACAACGGAATATTAAAGGTTGATAGCAGAAACAATTTCAATAGCAATATCGACCTCAAAAGCTATACTTTACGCTCAAACGTCAACGTTGACCTTGCGAAAGGTACAGAAGTAATTGTGAGGATGAGTGGTAGTTTTGACGATTACTCTGGTCCTGTAACTGATGGTGCGGACATCTATAGAAAAGTAATGCGTACCAATCCTGTATTGTTTCCCGCTTATTATCCTATCGATGCAGATCACGCCTATTTAAAGCACATCATGTTTGGAAATTATGATGACGGAAGTGGCCAGTACTTGTTAAACCCATATTCTGAGCTGGTAAAAGGCTATAAGAACTATTCAAGATCGATGATGTCGGCCCAATTTGAAGCCAAGCAAGATCTTAAGTTCATCACAGAAGGATTAAACATCAATGCCTTACTCAACGTAACCAGGAACACCTTTTTTGATGTCAGAAGAACTTACAGTCCATTTTGGTATCAGGCAGGTGCCTACGATAAGCAGGCAAATACCTATAAAACAGAATTGCTGAATGAAGAAACAGGTACTGAATATCTGGATTATGTTCCTGGAGAAAGGACTGTGAATTCTAAATTTTACATGCAATCGTCTTTAAACTACAGCCGCATGTTCAATGAGAAACACTCTTTGAGTGGGTTGTTTGTGTTTATGTTGCGCAATGAACTGACTGGCAATGTCAGCGATTTACAATCCTCGCTTCCATTTAGAAACGTTGGACTGGCGGGAAGGGCTACCTATGGCTATGATAACCGTTACTACGCAGAGTTGAACTTTGGTTATAATGGTTCAGAGCGCTTTTTTGAGACCAACCGCTGGGGACTTTTCCCGTCCGCAGGTGTGGCTTGGAGCGTTTCTAACGAAAAGTGGTTTGAGCCGGTCAAGGATATTATCACGAAATTGAAATTCAGGGCAACTTATGGTCTTTCAGGAAATGATGCCATTGGTTCTCCAACTGACCGGTTTTTGTATTTGTCAAATGTAAATATGAACGATGCCGGCAGAGGCGCTGTGTTTGGTCGTGAAAATGGCTACAGCAGAAACGGGATTTCATTATCAAGATATGCCAACAATGAAATCACCTGGGAAACCGCTAAAAAAACCAACCTGGCGCTGGAACTGGATTTATTCAGAGATTATAGCCTTCAGGTAGATGTGTTCAAAGAACACAGAAGCGGTATTTTGATGACCAGAACGGCAACTCCTGCTACCATGGGCCTTTCTGCACAGCCAAAAGCCAATATTGGTGAAGCCGAAGGTAAGGGCGTGGACATATCCTTAAATTACAGCCATTCTTTCCCTGGTGGTCTTTGGCTGCAATCTATGGGTAACTTTACTTATGCAGCAAGTAAATACCTGAAATTTGAAGAGCCTTTTTATGATGAGGCGCCTTGGAAACGTCATAATGGCTTGGCAATAAGTCAGAATTATGGCTACATCGCTGAACGGTTGTTTATCGACGATGAAGAAGCACTACGCTCACCAAGACAATTTGGAGAGTACGGCGGGGGTGATATTAAATATTATGATGTGAATGGCGATGGTCAGATCACAACTTTAGACCAGGTTCCGATCGGGCATCCGACTACTCCGGAAATAACTTACGGTTTTGGGTTTTCAGTAGGCTATAAGAGCTTCGATTTTTCAACATTCTTCCAGGGATCTGCCCGTTCTTCTTTCTGGATAGATGCAAATGCTACAGCTCCATTTAAGAACTACCTGTACCCTAATGAGGTGTTGAACGGTAAACCTCAAAATCAGTTGCTGCAGGCTTATGCTGAAGATCACTGGTCTGAGGAACACCAGGATGCTTATGCTTTATGGCCAAGGTTAAGTACTACTAATGTCGGAACCGAAAACAATGCGCAGACCAGTACCTGGTTTATGCGTAACGGGGCATTTTTACGGATCAAGCAAGTTGAAATTGGCTACAATTTACCTCAAAGTCTAACCAAAAGATTGAGCATGAAGAAGTTTAGGGCTTATGTAAACGGCACCAACTTGTTGTCATTTAGCAGTTTCAACCTTTGGGATATAGAAATGGCTGGAAATGGCCTTGGCTACCCGGTACAGCGCGTGTTTAATATTGGCTTACTTGCTTCATTCTAATTATAATCATCATGAAGAAATCGATAAAATTAATCTTGATCCTTGCAGTAGTTTGTGCCCTTGGTGCTTGTAAGAAATTCCTGGACATCACACCAGACAATATCGCTACCATTGACTATGCTTTCCGTTTGCGAAGCACGGCAGAAAGATATTTGTTTAGCTGTTACAATTATATGCCTGCACTGGGTGCTTTCGACAGCAATGTCGCGAATGCTGCAGGAGACGAATTCTGGTTGCCCGCATCAAATGGATCTAATGCCTGGAGAATAGCCCGTGGCGGACAGAATAAAGCCAATTCTTATATGAATTATTGGCAGGGAGCAAATGGAGGCAAGGATCTTTATCAAGGAATTCGGGAATGTAATATTTTTCTGGATAATATTGATAAAGTGCCTGATATGCCTGACTTTGAAAAAGCCAGGTGGGCAGCTGAGGCTAAATTCCTAAAGGCTTATTACCATTACTATATTTTCCGTATGTACGGACCTATTGCTATCATCAAAGTGAACATACCGGTAAACGCGAGCGTAGAGGAAGTATATCCTGTACGCTCACCGGTAGATTCTTGTGTGAACTATATGGTTCAGCTTTTAGATGAGGCTACTCCAAACCTTCCCGATCGCATCGACAATGAAGTTACTGAACTGGGTAGAGTGACTAAAGCGATTGCGCTCTCTGTAAAGGCAGAAGTATTGGTGACTGCTGCAAGTCCGATGTTCAACGGAAATCCGGATTACGCGGGTTTCAAGGATCCTGAAGGTAATACACTTTTTAATGCAACCGCTGATCCAAAAAAATGGGAGCGTGCAAGAGATGCCGCAAAAGCAGCTGTTGATTTTTGTGAATCACTGGGTCATAAGCTCTATACTTTTAATCCTGCATTCTTCCAGTACAAAATATCGGATACGATAAAAACACAAATGAGTATTCGTAACGCACTGGCTGAAAAATGGAATCCGGAAATCATTTGGGGAAATACCAATAGTATGACAGGAAGTATACAAAATTCGTCCACGCCTCGCGGTTTGGATCCAACAAGGACGTCTAACAGTTCTACTTCCGGAAACATTGCACCACCCCTTAAAATTGCTGAAATGTTTTACAGCAGAAATGGTGTGCCAATAAAAGAAGACAAAGATTATGACTATGCCGGCCGTTTTAAACTGCGAAGTGTAACTGCACCTTACAAGCGGTATTTACAGGAAGGTTACGTAACCGCTTCCCTAAATTTCGACCGTGAGCCACGCTATTATGCAGATCTTGGTTTTGACGGAGGGATATGGTATGGCCAGGGACTATTTGACGATTCCAAGAATTTATTTTTTGTATCTAGTAAAAAAGGTCAGCCAGCTACAGCCCAGAATGAGGCGAGTTATTCTGTAACAGGATACTGGCCTAAGAAACTGGTGAATTTTAACAATGTAATTGGTGAAACAACCTATACTGTACAGACCTATCCATGGCCAATGATCAGACTTGCAAGTGTTTATTTGCTGTATGCGGAGGCAGAGAATGAGGTGAGCGGACCTAATTCTGATGTTTATAAGTATGTAAATTTAATTCGCACAAGGGCAGGTTTGTTTTCTGTTGAAGATAGCTGGTCCAACTATTCCAAAAATCCGGGCAAATACACCAGTAAAGAAGGGATGCGTGAAATTATTCACACAGAAAGGTTAATTGAACTTGCTTTTGAGGGACAAAGGTTTTGGGACCTGCGCAGATGGAAAGAGGCGGTTAATGAGCTGAATAAACCGATCACTGGATGGGATTTGATACAAGAAGATGCAGCCTCTTATTATCGCGAACGTGTGATCTACAATCAAACATTTACAACCCGTGATTATCTGTGGCCATTACCTGAAAGTGAATTATTAAGCAACAAGAGAATGAACCAAAATCCAGGATGGTGATGAAGAATTTTAAAGAGAATATCTCATTAATAAAATCTGTAATTATGTTTAAATATCTATTATCGATTTTTGCGATTGCATTAACGATCTCTGGCTGTAAGGAAGCTGAAACAGAGCCGTTTAATAAAAGTGACAAAGCTCCGGCACCTGTGAGCAATGTAAAGGTAGTCAGTTTACCCGGGGGCGCTAATATCAGTTACGATCGGCCTGAAAATATGCTGTATGTAAAAGCAACTTATTTTATCAGACCAGGTGTAGAGCGCGAAGCCAAGGCTACCTATTATAAAAACACCATTACCATCGATGGTTTTGCAGACACCAAAGAGTACGAGGTTAAGTTATACGCCGTAAGTAGGGGAGAGAACGCCTCAGAGCCTGTGACCGTTAAAGTTACACCTTTAACACCACCCATCATTACTGTATTTAGCTCGTTGCGATTTGAAGCCATTTTCGGTGGGATCAGGGTTGGTTTTACAAATGCATCGGAAGCGGACATTGTAATCAACTTGTTGACTCAGGACTCTATCGGTGACTATGTACCTGCAGAAACTTTTTATACCAAGCGAAAAGAAGGTTTTGTCAACGCGCGTGGCTACCAACCTGTTAAAAGGAAGTTTGCCGCTTTTATACGTGACAGATGGAACAACCACTCTGATACGGTTTATACTGAAGCTACTCCAATATTTGAGCAGCTATTGGATAAAACAAAATTCAAAGAGGTACGTCTTCCTACAGATACGTATGTTCAGCATTGCTGCGGTACAGGGATGATCAATCTTTGGGATGCCAGTTGGAACAGCGCAAACGTATTCCACACCAAACCTGGTACCGGTTTGCCACAATGGTTTACATTTGATATCGGTGCTTCATTGGGCTTAAGCAGGTTTAAATTTTATCACCGTTTGGGTGGTGGCCAGCAGGCCACTGATGGCGCTTACACCGGTGGTGACCCTAAGATCTTTGAACTTTATGGAAGCAACTCCCCTAATCAGGACGGGTCATGGGCAAGCTGGACACTGATCGGCGAATTTGAGTCAATCAAACCTTCTGGTTCACCACTTGGAACTGTTACCAGCGAGGACTTCCAGTATGCGGTTGTAAATGGTGAAGAGTTTGATATTCCACCAGGTACTCCAAAATACAGATATATCAGATGGAAAACTAAACAGGTATGGGGGGCATTGGATCACCATTACCTGGCAGAACTAACGTTCTGGGGAAGTAAAGACTAATAATTTCATCCAATAAATCAATCAACAATCAACATGAAATTAAAACAAATAATAACAGCTAAGCCCTATATCGTAGTCCTCCTCTCTGGTTGCTTATTTGCGGCCTGTAGTAAAATGGATTCTACGTATATAGATTTTATAAAAAAAGGCTCCATTACGTATGTTGGCACACCAGATTCGATAAAAGTCTATCCCGGACAGAACCGGTTGAAGATCGCCTGGAAAATGTCTGACCCAACGGCAGTGAAAGCGAATATATACTGGAACAACAAAAGCGACTCTTTAATAGTTCCAATTTCCCTGCCTGCCGGCAAAGACAGGGTGGAAGTAACGCTAAATAATCTTAAAGAAGCTGCTTACTCTTTTAGTATCCTCATGCTCGATAAGGACAATAACAAGTCGGTTCTTTCTAATGCGATTGGTAAGGTTTACGGAGATGCTTATATCAGCACACTTTTAGCACGTCCGGTAAAAAGTGCCATATTTGAAAATGCAAAGGCAAATCTAACCTGGGGTGCGGCTGATCAAACCGTTGTTGCCACAGAGATTGTATACAAAGACAAAGTTGGCACTTCCCACACATTACGGGTTCCGGTAGATGCGCAGACTAGTCAACTGGACAATTACGATATCAAAGCATTCGATAGTTTTCAATACCGGACTTTATACGTTCCGGATTCGCTATCATTGGATACTTTTTACTCAGCTTCACAAACAGTCAAAGTGACGGGACCTCCTTCTGAGTATGCACGTACGACATGGACTGCCGGAGAAGAAGACTATGACATCCCTTCAGGTCGTTTGCCAAAAAATGTTTTGGACGGCAATACAACCACGATATGGCATATGGACAAGACACGCAATTATCCACATACCATATCAATTGATATGAAAACAGTAAATGTGGTCAATGGCTTTACTTACGTACAACGTACACCTTTAGACGGAGCTGCTAAGCTAGTTGAAATTCAGGTGAGCTCGGATAACGTAGCCTGGAAATCCCTGGGTGCGTATACTTTCGAAAATCTAGGAACCAAACAATTCTTAGAATTGCTTGAGCCGGCATCGTTCAGGTATTTTAAAATGATTGTAAGGTCAGATTATAAGAATGGGAATTTCACCGCTATTGCAGAAATAGGCGCTTACAAACGTTAATAAAAAACAAGCTCTCTCGTCCCTTCATTCAGCAGGCACTATATTTATAGGCCTGCTGTTTTTTTCTGGTTTGATTAGAACGATTCCTAATTGTTAATAATTATTGACCAAAGTTGATTTGTCTGTATATTGTCATATAACTTATATCGATATGCGCTACAAAAAAACAATCACCCTGTCTGTACTCATGGCTATGGTAGTCACACTAAGTGCTTTTATGTCCAGACAAGAGCCTGTACACAAATACACCAATCTCAAGGTACTACCTAAAAACATCAGCAAGGAGGATCTGGATAAAGTAATGGACGGTTTTAAAACCGGTCTGGGTGTGAAATGCAATTTCTGCCACGTGCCGAGAAAAGACGATCCTAAGAAAATGGACTTTGCCAGCGATGAGAAAAACCACAAGCTGATCGCCAGGGAAATGATGAAAATGACTGCTAAAATCAACAAGAAATATTTCAAGCACAAAGATAAAGAAGGAAAGCTGACCAATATTACCTGTGTGAGCTGCCACAATGGTAAGGAAGAACCACAGACTATAAAGCTATAAGCGGAATAGCTTAAAAAAAGGGGGGAGCATAATCATGTTCCCCCCTTTTGTTTTAAGAATCTGTTTGACTATTTAATCACAGCAGCAAAACCTCCGTTGCGGGCCATCTTGATACTAAATGAATCACCAGATTTAACCTGCAATGTTTTCTTTCTGTAATCCATCGCCTGTCTGTCTGCATTGATACCATCTTCAAAATAGGTCATGGTATAGGTTTTTCCTTTTTCCAGGAAATCAAAATTGATATTAACTGTATGTTGTTTCTGTTTTCCGTTCACGATTCCGCCGATAAACCATTCGGCGCCTTTACGTTTGGCCACTACAGCTACTTCGCCCACTTTGGCTTCTAGTGCCTTGGTTTCGTCCCAGGTAGTAGGTACGCTGGTCATAAATTCCGTACAGTCGAGGTTTCTATAGTACAAGGTCGGATTGTCCGCCAGCATCTGGATGCCACTTTCAAATACGATAAACAATGCCATCTGATAGGCGCGTGTACCGATACTAGCCGCATTTGGTCTTTCGGCACGGTAAGACTCCGGTTGCATGCTGATCATCGCACCTGGCGTATAATCCATCGGGCCGACAGCATTACGCATAAAAGGCAGGAATAAGCTGTTGTCTGGTTTCGTGCCGCCCATCTGCTCCATGCCCCTTACACCTTCATAAGAAATCAGGTTAGGGTATTTGTATTCCAGTCCCGCAGGCTTAAATGCGCCGTGGAAGTCAACAAACAAATGGTGCTTTGCCGCTTCTTTGGCCACGTTTTCATAATAGTTGACGATCCATTGGTCGCTGCGGTCCATAAAGTCGATCTTGACGCCTTTAACGCCCCATTCTTCAAACTTCTGGAACAAGTCCATGTTCTTGTGGACAGTCAGCCAGGTCAGCCATAAGATCACACCAACATTTTTTTCTTTACCATAGCGGATCAGTTCATGTACATCTACATCAGGGTTCGGGGTGTAAGGATCACGCGTATCTTTTGCCCAGCCTTCATCCATTACGATGTATTTAAGGCCAAATTTGGCCGCAAAGTCGATATAATATTTATAAGTAGCCAGGTTATAGCCCGATACGAAATTGACATCCGGACCATAAGGCGCAGCATCATTCCACCATTCCCAGCTCGCTTGTCCCGGTTTCACCCAGCTGACGTCTTTCAGCACGCTTGGTGAGGCCAGTTTCAGGGTCATTGTATTTTCCAGAATCTGCTTGTCATTCGAACTGATCATAAAATACCGCCATGGGAAATTACGTGTTCCTGCAGTCTTCGCGATATAATCTGCTTCTTTCAGAATCTTCAGGCTGCGGTCGCCATCATCACCAAAGTCCAGTGGCGCTTTAGGAAAGGTAGCTACGGCACCATTTTCTCCTGTACCTTTTAAAAACAAACAAGGATAGTCAGACAAATCTGATTCACTGATCAGGATCTTGTATTGTTTCTTCGTGTCAATCAGCAGGGGCAGAACAGCCATTTTATCGGTCGTTTTCCAGTCTTTAGATTCCACAACGCCATAGTTCTCTTCATAAGCCGTTTTAAAACCGCCTGGTTGTTGCACGTGGAGTGTATAATCCGATGGGAAATTCACACTGAAATCTTCATTGAGTACTTCCACATCACCTTTTTTGCTGGTCACAAAACGGTAGGCTACACCCTCGTCAAAAGCACGAAACTCAACCGCATAATTTCCTTTAAAAGTCAACAGCACAGCGTTATAATTATTCTTTACAGCTGAATATTTCAATGAAATGTAAGGCTTGATCACGTCATTTCCGACACTTTTCTTCGTGCTGATCAATTTGGCGTTCTGACCAAGCACTTCATTTTTTAAAGTCAATCCCAGTGTGTTTTTCTGGAGTAAAGTTTCCGAACCGGAACTAACAGTGTAGTAGATTTTGTCTGCGATGTTGATCGCCACTTTAATCCCGCCATTGGGTGAACTGAGTTCAATTGCTTTGCCCTGGGCGTTGACCTGAACCGACAATCCGGCCACAGCAACGCACACAAGCAATAGTTTGTTGATAAAATTCATATTAATTTAGGTTGTAAAAAGGCACAGGGCCTTGGTTCATGGCCTAAAGGTAATGATTCGCATTTAATTTTATCCTGTCAACTAATTACTTCGACCTGCTCAGAAATCCGACCAGATTAACGATCTCCGCATTGCTCAGTGTTTCAAATAAACCATTGGGCATCATCGATACCGGCATCACCTCCCTCGATTGGATATTGGATTTATTAATCACCACCGCTTCTTGTCCGACAATCCGCATCGTAATCTGCCGCTCATTTTCTCCGGCGATGTTACCAGAGTAGGTACGGCCATCACGGGTAGTTACGACTACCAGTTTATAGTCATCCTGGATCTCTCCGCTTGGTTCCAGCACATTAAACAACAGGTAGTCAACTTTCGAACGGTTAGATCCCGTCAGGTTAGGTCCTATGGTACCGCCTTCGCTGTACATTTTATGGCAACTGCCGCAGGTACGCATAAAGACCAGCTGACCTTTTTTAAGGTTCGCGTTGTCCAGCGCTTTCGGTGTCAGCAGTTCGCGGTATTTCTTATAAGCCAGTTCGTTGGATGGCAACTGGTCAATCGGTCCCCAAACCTCCACAAAACCGCTTCCCACCACACGCCTTAGTTGCCGTGCCACACTTTGCGGCACATCGCGTTTCTCAATCGTTTTGTTTTTGATGGCCTGTGTCAGCAGCCAACCCGATTTCGAGCGTGAAGCCAGCGTTTCCACCACTGCTGCTTTTTCTTTGTCTGTCAGCGTTGGATACTTTTTCAGCAACAGCGCCGATGTTTTGTCATCATCATAATTGGCTATCGCCCGTATCGCATCAAGGCGCATCGCATTATCGTTCAACAACGCAGGAAATTCCTTCAAAAGCTCAGTCCTCTGCTGCGAAGAAAGTGCAATCAGGGCTTTCCGGCGTTGATCGGCACCTGCATTTTTATCATTTAAGGTCGCAAAATAGGCATTAGCCGCTTCCGTATCGCCAAAGTACTGGGCAATTTCCAGAGAGAGCAATTTATTCCGCTCACCAGAATTTTGTAACCGAGCATAGGTCGTTTTCCAGTCCACAGGTGTTTTCAAGTCTGCACGTCCTTCCAGGCCATCGCGCATTCCGGCGATCATCGCCGTATCCGGATGACTTTGTTTCCCCAGCCAGCTGACCAGCGCATTCGTCGCATCGGCATCTATTGCCCTTCGGGCGATAAACTTCCTGATCAGGCTCAGTTTACTGCCTGCAGCAAGGTCAAAAGCACGAGCAGGGTTTTTGGCGACCAACGGCTCAATGCCATACCACAGCATTTTCGGCAGATTGTGATCGTTCTCATCTTCAGCATGCTGCGTCAGGTTAGCTGCCAATGTCCAGCGACTATCCAGTCCGATGCGTTGCAGGGCAGAAGCCAGGTACAGACGGACAGGAGCAGAGCGCTCTGTAACCCCCATTTGCTCAAACTTCTTCACCGCCGCTTCTCCTGGCGTTCCATTCTCCCAAAGCAGTTGTACCGCCCAGCCTCTGATGTAGGCGTCTTTATCATCCAACGCTGTCATCAGTTGTTCATTACCAAGGCCATCACAGACATATAACCCCCACATGGCCCTCAACCTGTAATCTGCATTCGCATCCTTCAAATAAATGGCTTTCAAAGCATCCAGTGTTCCTTTCTTCAACTGCTTTTTAAACGCACGGTTTTGTAGAATGCCACGTGCTCTTCTGGAATGCCAATCGCTCTTACTAACCTGAAGCTCCACCAATTGCTTATCACTCAACTTATTCAAATCCGTATACCTGTTCTTGAAATCAACTGCCAGTGAGGTCTTTGGCGCAATGCGGAATATACGCCCGGTCTCTTTATTCAGAACCGATCCCCCACAAATATCCGCATCGTGCCAGTCCAGCACATACAAATCTCCATCGGGGCCAACAGAAGTACTGAAGCCCACCCATTGGGCATTGTTGGCCGCCATCAGGTCTTCTCCATGCGACCCTGTAAATCCGGAGCCTTTAGGTTTTAGTATATCAGTAAGAATGGCGTGTTCGTGAATATTGGCCATGAAAATCCTGCCCTGCTGGTCCTGTGGAAAAGCATCACTCTGGTAAATACTGGCGCCACCATGTGCAGAGCGGTGACTGTGATCCGCGATGGTCTTGATATCCGTATACGTGTATGGATTAAAATGCTGCCCGCCCTGACGGTGGTAAATCCCACCCGGAATCACATACCAGAGGTGCGGAATCACACAGGCCGTAATAAAAATCTGTCCTTTCGCATCATAATCTATGCCCCATGGGTTACTGAATCCATGCGCAACTACTTCAAATTTATCCTTAGTAGGGTGGTAGCGCCATACGCCACCGTTAATGTCCACACCATCACCCTTTAAAATCTCGTCTTCAGGAAAAGGTTCCTTGTGGCTGTACAATTTGCCTTTACCAACCGGCTTACGAATCCGTGAGGGGGTAGCGAAACCCTGACAACCATATAGCCAGCCATCCGGTCCCCAGTGGAAACTGTTCATCGTCTCATGTCGGTCACGGATCCCCCAGCCGGTCAAACGCACTTCAATATCCGCCATGTCGGCCTTGTCATCATGGTTTCTATCCGGCACAAACAACAGGTTGGGTGGCGCGCCAATAAATACCCCATCAAAGCCCACTGCCATAGCAGCGGGGAAGGAGATGCCTTCTGCAAAGACTTTTTTAGTATCTGCTTTGCCGTCGTGGTCGGTATCTTCCAGGATCAAAATACGACTATTGCCATCATTGGAATAACCCGAAGACCTGGACTCATAATCCCTGTTTTCCGCTACCCAGAGACGGCCCTTATCATCCCAGCAAAAAGCCATGGGCTGTGTCACCATTGGCTCCGCTGCATAAACATTGGCCATAAAGCCTTCTTTGAGCGTCATGGCTTTCACCGCTTCTTCGGGCGTCAGGAATTTGGCATCTTTTCCTTCCTGTTTGGCAATGGCCCACATGTCCACACTTGCCCAGGAGGGATCCTTGCCGGCAAACTTCGCCCAGGTATTGTTCATTTCGATATCGTTAAACTCGCCGGTATAGATGACCAATTGGTGTTTAACGGTTTCGGTTTCTCCGTTTTTAATGTGCCAGTCGGCATCAAGTGCCCTGGTTGGACCGAAGCCAAACTGGTCATCGACCCGCCATTTTTGCGGGTAGCCTTTGTTTTCGGGATGGTCCAGTATGGCGATATGCGCTTTATCTTCGCGGCCATCCAGCTGAATACCCAGGTCAACCCAGGTAGCAGGCTGGCCTTCGGCCTTTTGGTTGCGTTGTCTTGCGGTGTTGATCAACTCGGTATTTGCACCCGTTTTCCAGGGCATTCGCAAAAACAAGCCGCCATACGGGTATTTGCCAACGGTAATATCCGTCTTGGCTTCACCTTTCCATTCCAGGGTCAACAGAAAACGTCCTTTATCCTGCTCTACGCTCCAGTTCTGGGTCTCCGTTAGGCTAACCTGGCCTTTTTCGTCCAATAAATTGTAGACCGTCTGCCACTTCACAATGCTTCCTGTTTTTTCAAGAATGCGCACCGCTACACGTTTCCAAAATCCGGTTCCCGGATTTTCAAAGTAGTTGCGGCCGTTTACATTGGTCAGCCCCCAGTACAGGCCGGTCTGGTGCTTGTGGTGGGCCGGACTAAACTCTGTCAGCACGCCCTTGCCGTCCGGTGCCGCAATAGGGTGGATGTACGGACGGAAGTTTTCTCCTGCATTCTGGATCAGTACGGTCGACTTGTTGTCTGTCCTTAAAATGGTGATCGTGCCGGATTTTTCATCCTGAACCGCCTCCAGTTTAACGTCATCATCAACAGCAGACAGGTACTTTGGACCGAACCACAGGATGAGCAGCAGGGGGATGAAGAGCAGAAAAGATTTTAGCATGGTATATTCAGGTTTACATTTGGTTACCTAAATATAGGACTTAGAACCTATATCAACAATGAATTAGCTAAATTTGTATAGACAAGTTGGTTAAATGTCCCCACCCGGAACATATTCCAGCGGCAGCTGGTCACCGATTCTTTTACGGCCCCAAAATCCCTGGATCAGGATGTCCTTATAATTCGCATAACCACCCTGCCTGTCTATCGGCGCATCCAGCTGCAATATGGAGCCCATCTTCTCGACATAACGGGTTTCACTTTTGTTGATGTACTTCGGTTTCTGGGCAGCCTTCTTTTTATCAAACAGCGTGTATAACCTTTTTTTATAGGCAAAGGTCATGAAGTTACTGTCCACATGCTCCACAATCTGGTCAGTACTCATCGGATTTGGGTCAAGCTCCAGCGGATAAGTGAAGTTCTCCACCGGGTAGGTCAGGAAGCCTTCCTGGCGCGACTGGTTTTTATACAGCGACCTCAGGTAATGCATCAGGGAACCTTCATAAGCATCTTTTCTGTTCGCTTTCCATTCCAGTTTTTTCGCTTCGGTGCCTTCCATGTTCTCAAAAATGCATTCCCCGTCATAGATCGTCACCTCGTTGGCACTGTTGTATTTAAAGCTGCGCAGCAAATACTTGATGCGGTAGCCGAGCCTGCTGTTTTCAATCACCAGGAATTCATCCGAACTGGCTTCCGTGACGCTCCGCTGAGAAGAAAAATCAAGTACCTCCGGGTTGAGGATCTTGCAACTCTTCGCATTTTCCGATTCACCAAGGAAGTACTTAACGAACAATTTGAGCATCTCTTTTGACCCATCTCCGATCTGCACCGTCTTCAGGGCAATCTGCTTTTCGCTTAGTGTGATTTTCAATGCTTTTGCATTATCTGTCACTACAACATCCAGTTTCACTGAACTATAGCCTAGCATGTTGACCACCAAATGGTAAGTTCCGGGGGCAATTCCGGGAAAGCTGAATTCCCCGGCTTTGCTGGTAGCCGTTATTTTCTTAGACCCGTCTATGAAAACTGTGGCCGCTTCAATAGGGGTGCCCTTGTTATTGCTCACTGTTCCGCTTATCGTAAAAAGATCTTGTGCTTTTAATTGAAAGCAAAACAGACCACAATTAATGGTCAATAATAAAAAGAGCACCGGACGTTTCATTTGTTTTCAGTTGGAATGGGGTAAATCATTTTGTAGATATCGTAACGCACATCTTCATGAACCACACAATTTTGTTTTTCTGGAAGATACTCAAAACCTACGGATTTGTAACATTTAATGGCCTGCTGGTTTTTATCCCAGACAAACAATTCTACCTGGCTGCATGCATATAGCCGCCGGCATTCCTCAACCATCATCCTGATGAAGTATTTGCCAAATCCCTGCCCACGCTGCCTCGGATCACCGATCAAAATCCTCCCCAACCTGGGTTGCCCGCTCTCCTGCGGAATGATCTCTCCAAAGGCAAATGGAATTTCATTTTGGGAATAACCAATATACATCTTCCTGTCCGGATGGACCAGTTGATAATCTGACAACTGCTTTTCAGTCAGCGGATAATTAAAATCTGTTCCTGAAAATTGCAACAACAAATTTGCGTCGGTCACCCAGCTTTCCAGCAGTGGAAAATCTGAAATCGAATAGCGTTTCAACATAGTTATTTCATTGCTAACTGCTGTTCGTCGGCTTCTGCCATCTGCTTATAAAAAGCCTTAAAATCTTCAATTTTATCCAGCGGTACAAAATCCTTTTTCAGCGTAAACTTGCGGGTCATTACCAATTTGCCACCTACTTCAGCACTTTCCAGTGTATAATCCGCAAAGTCGCTGTTTAGTTTTATAACCTTCAGAGGCTGAACCATGGTCTTTCCTGCCGGCAATTCTAAAGAAAGCTCCTGGTTGCAGGCATCTATGCCGAACAATTGTGTCAGGTCTAATCCGAATTTTCTCGGTGATACGACTTGCAGTGCTGTAGCATAAGATTTATTGGACCAGGGCAGAGAAAATATAGACATTCCTGCAACTGGCTTGTTCACGTTGATCAGTTTATAGGATGTCTCAGTTCCAACCGTATCTGAAGTCCGTTTTACAGTATTCAGGTTTGTAAACTTAAGTGAATAGACCTCATTTTCAGGATAGACACCTGCCAGCTGCTCTTTCATTTTCTTAACCTGGTCGGTGGCACTTAAGTCGTTAAATACACTTCTCAGGTAACTAGACACAGAGCCCGTGTTCCAGTTGATCTCTTTGACCACCATATCCGAATTTTCCAGCTTAACCGTAGTTTTGTAATCCATCACGTTCTGACCTCTGATCACGGGACTGAATTTTACCAGTTCATTTTTTCCGGTTTTATTGATTTCAAGCACATTAGAGCCCAGGAAGGTGTTGCTGAAAGTGTTGAACGGCAAAGTGCCATTGGTCAGCTCCACCCAGTAATCCTTGCCATCTACAGTAGTTTTTGCGATGCAATGGTTAAACTCCATACTTGGCAGGAGCAAGGTGTTTTGTCCCCTGTCGCGGGTATTCGCCAGTGCCAGGTTTGCCGTTATCCCAGCCTCCTTGCACATGGTCACAAACAAAGTCGACACATCCTTACAGTCGCCGATGCGGGTGTTGATCACCGACGCAGGGTTTTGAGGAATGATACCACTCTGTCTGAATGACACCGAGCTATACGCAATATTAGCCGTGATATAATTGTAGATCATTTTCACTTTAGTCAGCTGGTCTGCGTTTTTATGCCCTTCAAACAGCTGGTTTACCACCTTTTTTATCTCGTAACTGCTTCTTGCTTTCGCTGATGCAATATTGTTGTACCAGTCATTGATAAATTTCCAGTCCGGTATGGTCGACAAATACAGCATATTGGTCACGTCGTCCATCGGTGGCATTTTATCTTCATAACGCAAAGCTTCCTGTCCCGATTTCTGCCAGATGTACAGGTCAAATTCATCTTTGCTGGTCTTTACCGCTGCGATCTCTTTTTGAGAGAACACATACTTGAAAGGCTTGTTCCTGTGGATTAGCATCGAATATTTGATATTCACATTCGGCAGTCCGTCGCTGAAATAAAAGGCATCCCATACATGTGACGACATGGTACCCATGTGGAAATTCTCAATTTTATAACGCAGGTTCACCACATCACCGATCTCCAGGTTGGTAAATACAATTTGACTTTCATTGTCTTCTGCAGGCACTTTGGTACCGTTTGCCTTGATCACTTCCGCCACCTCAATCGAGTAGTTCTGGTCACTGGTATAGGAAATATTATATTCTTTAGAGCTTTCCAGTCCTTTTTGTGTCAATACTTTAGCCGTATAAAAGTGCTTCTCTTCCGAACCGCCATTTTCATAAACTACCCGCTGCACCTCATTGTTCAGTACCACAATGTGATCGTCCGGATATTCCGTTTTACCCGGTGCTTTTGCAATCAGGGCCTTCACATCAGGCTGCTCAAAATAGTCAAATACCGGTTTTTTCTCCTGGATGATCCTCAGTGCCTGAATGGCGTCATAGGCATTCGGACTAATCTGCAGGCTTTTTTCATAAGCCGCTATGCTTTTTTCCTTTTGTTTTTTGGTGTTGTACAGCAAACCGAGGTCCGCATAGACCGAAGAACTGTTGGGATCAATCTCCAATGCCTGCAAATACAATTTTTCAGCTTCATCGTATTGCTGCAGTTTGTAATAGATCGCAGCAAGATCAGTATAGATGGAATAGCCGATCGGATCATCCTTCAGCTCTTTTTGATAAATGGCGATACCTTTGTCGGTCTCTCCCTTATCCAAATGTAGTTTCGCTACGTATTTCGCAGCTTTATAACTGTCATTTTCTTCGATGTATTTATGCAGGACAGACATCGCATCGGGGTTTTTCCTCACCTGCGATTCAATGGCATATTTAAGGTCCACAAAGTCAGGAGAATTCGAAAACTGGGGATAAACCCGCTCTACAATCGCAATTACCTCTTCCTGTTTTTTCTGTTTACTCGCCTGGTTGATTTTTTTCATCAGCACATTTTCATCCTCACCATACATTTTCTCCAGTTTGGAAATGATCTCAGCCGCATGTACAAAGTCATTCTGCTGGTCATAATCTTTATAAGACATCTCCAGTGCAAGTGAAGACTCAGGATCGTGCATTTTGATTTCTTCTCTCAGCGTCTCTACACCGGTTCTGTTGTCTGCCTTGTTAAACAGCTCAATCATCATCAGGTTCAGATAAGTACTTTGCGGGAAACGGCTCTTCAATTTCTCGAGAATGATTCTCGATTCAAAGATATTCCCCTGTTTGAGATAGAGTTTGGCCATCATCAACTGACTTAGGTAACTGCTGGGGTGTGCTTTCAGGGCATCTTCAAAATATTTGAAACCGGGAGGTTTAACTGCTGCCGGCACAAAAGCGGTTTCCTTTGTGTATGATTGCGGCGTGCTGCTTGTAGTCAATGTCTTCAATGGGTGACCATTGTTGTCGGTCAGTCGCAGCATAAAATTAGAGCGGTCAGCATAACTCTCACCAATCTGTACAAGAATCCTATTGTAACCCTGGTTTAGTTTCACCACAGCAATATAGGCATCCAGGTCATTATTGCGCTCCTCAGCTTCAGTAATCAGCAACTGGTCGTTTACCCAGACCTTCACCGATCCGGATACACCAATCCGCAGCTGCGCAGTAGTCGCCGAAGGGGCGTTTACAAAGGTCTGCGCAAATTGCAGTGCATTTTTATAGCTGTTGTAGTACGTAAAGTCAAACCACTTATCGTGACGGATATAGGGTACTGTTCTCCAGCTGAACTTGCGATTTTTTTTTCCGGTAAAGGTATAACCCAATTCAGGATGTGTCAGCACATCATAATCCTTGTCAAAACCACTCGTCGAAATGTTTTCGTACTCACCGGTAATGAGCCAGTTTTCCAGTTCGCCCATCTGATTATAAAACTGATCGGCCTGCTGGTATTGCTTTTTAGCCTCATAATGGCCGCCAAGGGCAGCGTAAGCCATTGCATTGAGTGAGCCATCTACATCCTTGCGTTCCGCTAATTTTTTATAAAACTCCAGCTGTTGTGGGGTTCTTACGCGACCCTCGTAATTCGAGGCGTCATTCCAGAGGGCCAAAAGGTAGGGTTGTGGATTTTTAGCGCTCGCACTTAGCTTAGTCAGGTAAGAAAAACCTTCAGCCTGCGGCCGGTCAATCTGTGTCAGAATAGACAACGCCACATTGGCCTCATCGGCGCCACTGGGTTTTGCTGCTTGTTTGGTAAAGAAAGCACGTGCCGTAGCGCGGTCGTTCTTAAAAAAAGCTTCCCAGCCTGGATTCGAATTGGTTTGTGCAAAAACGGAAGCGGAGAGGAGTGAGGAGAGTAGTATTAATTTAAATTTCATTTTGTAATGATATAAAAAAAAAGAAGTACCTCAAATATAAAATATTATTACAACTTCATATCCTGCCAGCGCTGTTTTTTAGCTGCTTTGTAACGAACTGAATGGAATCGCTCGAATGCGTATTATTAGTAAACAATTGCTTCTCTAATTCCGTTAATTAAAGCAATAGACTACATACATACACGATCCTAATCCCATACACACGTGAAAAAAGCCCAACGAAACACCGTATTCTTAACACTTGCGCTCGGCACATGCGCAATCTTATGGAACGCCTGCAAAGTAACCATCCCCAAAGGCGCCAAAGCCGTACGACCTTTTGACACCGAAAAGTACCTCGGCAGATGGTACGAAATTGCCCGGCTAGATTTCAAATACGAAAAGAACTTAAATCAGGTAACTGCCACTTATTCAGCCGGTGAAGAAGGTATGATCAAAGTCGATAACCGTGGTTTTGATACAGTTAAAAACAAATGGAAGGAAAGCATTGGGAAGGCAAAACCGGTCAGGGACCCGCAGGAAGGCAGGTTGAAAGTTTCTTTTTTTGGCCCGTTCTATGCCGGATATAATGTGATCGCAATAGACCCGCACTACCGCTATGCACTTGTGGCAGGAAACAACCTCGACTACTTGTGGATTCTTTCCCGGACACCGGAAATTCCTGAAAAAGTCAAAGCGGATTACCTGAAACAGGCCCGTGATCTCGGTTACCAAACAGAAAATTTGATCTGGACCAAACAGAAAACCTGATTTGGGTCCAAATCCAAACAAACAAGATCCAAATGAAAACATTAAGATTCAGTTCATTACACCCTGATGTAAATCTTCCTTTTGTCCAAAATATAACCCACCAACCAGCACACCAGCATAAAAGAAATGGCAAAAAGCAATGAGCCAACAGGTCCGGGCGCTATAGCCTGAAAGATGCTGCGGTTTAAGTTACCAAAGATGTCCCAGCTGGCGAACACCGTATAGGTAAGAATGACCAGCACCTCAGAAACCAGGTAAATGAAAAGCGGGTTTTTGCCCAATACGGTAAAGAAGGGCGTCCAACTGATGGATTTTCGGACTTCAATCAAGTAGATCAGTACACCGGTGATGACCAGATCAATGCCGCAGGTATGCAGTACAAAGGTGCTGCTCCATAGTTTTTTATTGATCGGAAATATGGGGTTCAGGCACATTGACAACAGAATAAGCAGGCCACCTGCCAGGAGGAGTTTAGCAATCGTTTCAAAACCTTTGCCCTTTTGCTGGATAAAACGGCCGGCATAATAACCGATCACTACATTAACTACCGCTGGGATGGTACCCAAAATACCTTCCGGATCGAAAGCGATGCCTTCCCCATGGTAAAGGTGCTTATCACCCAACACAAAAAGATCCAGAAACTGCCCTGCATTGCCAGTCATGCTGAAGGGATCGGCAGGATTGCCGCAAAACAACAATATCAACCAGTAGCCCAGCAGGAAAAGCACCGAAATCACGGCGACCATACGGGTGCTCAGATAATAAATCAGAAGAGAGGCAATGCCATAACAAAGCGCTATACGTTGTAGCACCCCCATCACACGGGTATTGGCGATCGGAGAGAGACTCAAACTGCCATCTTCTCCCATATAGAAAAAAGGAAACCAGTACATCAGGTAACCAATCAAAAAGATCAGCAGCGTCCTTTTAAAGATTTTTAACAGTACGGTGCCATTGTTCATTCCTTCAAATTTCTTCATGGCGAAGCTCATCGCGTTGCCTACGGCAAACAAAAACGAAGGAAAAACCAAGTCAGTAGGGGTAAAGCCATGCCATGCTGCATGCTGGAGGATGGCGAATGGGTTTGCGCCACTACCGGGCGTATTTACGATGATCATGAAACAGATGGTCATGCCCCGAAAGACATCGAGTGCTAAAAAACGCTGTGGTTGGTTCATTGGTTTGGCTGGTTTAGGTGGCGGTTGAATATTTTGTATAAATATATCTATCTAATGGTTATGATGTTTACTTTTAGTCGTATGAAAGTTCTCGTTTTCTTTGCAAAAACACTCCCATTCCTCTTTCTTTTTGGGCTCTTAAAGCCTTCTTTAGTTTATTCCCAGGAATTTAAACGCATTCAAAATGAACAGGCGTCCAATTGCAAGGACTGTCTGCTCGCCAAAATGGGCCAGAAATACACCTATTCTACAATCGACATCAGTGCTGCTCTTATGGCGGCCGGTAATGTAGACCGGCAGGTGTACTTTGGTGGTAAAATGTCGCTTTCCCTTGCGGTTGAGGACATCAAAAGCAGTTATCAGATCAAAATTACGTACCTGTCTGATTCTAAAGACCGAAGTGTAAAAGTAACGGCCGATGGCATCGTATTACAAGAGTCAATTGCCTTGCCGATGGCCAGGAAATTAACACAGACTTACAATATTCCGGCATCTGTTTACCAGGATGGCCATTTTAGCTTCGAACTAAATGCCCTTTCCGGCCCCAATGTTGCCATCACACAGCTGGAAGTATTGTCTACAGGCAGTAAAAAACTGATCTACAAGGATTTGCTGGCGGAGGCCTTAAAAAACTATGTATTCCGGCCGGAGCGCTTATCGCCTAAACCCAGCCTGGTACAAGGTATCAAATCCCCGCTGCTTTCATTAAACGGTACCTGGAACATCACTACATCAGGAAAGAAAGGAGAGATTCAGGTTCCCGGTGAATGGGAAATGCAGGGTTATCAGGTTAAACCGACTGAAGAAGCGGCTTATATGACACATTTTACCTTGCCTGCCGACTGGCAGGATCAAAAGGTAGTGCTGCATTTTGATGGTGTCAGTGCCTATTGCGAGGTCTTTCTAAATGATGTTTCGATTGGCAGTCATGAGGGTGGTTTCGTACAATTTGAACTTGATGCCAGTAAAGCCATTAAACCAGGCAAGAACACGCTCAGTGTAAGGATAACCAGTCATACGATCTCTGACGAACTTGGATGCGTATCTCAATACGCAGCGCACACCGTAGGTGGCATTTTAAGAACAGTAACCTTAATGGCGCTTCCAAAAGTCAATATCGGCACCATTTATCCAGAAGTCAAGTTCGATCGTAACTTTCAAGATGCTGACCTGACGATCAACTACAACATGCATAACGATAACAAAACCCCTAAGGATGCACTCTTGAAGTTCATGCTGTTCGATCCTGAAGGAAAGGTAGTTGCGCTGTCTGGCAACCTGACTGAAAAGATCAGTATGAAAGACGGTGCAACAGCAAGAGCGAGTTTAAAGCTAAACATTTCCAAACCTAAAAAATGGGATACGGAACACCCGAACTTATATACTTTAGTCAGCCAGCTCATCAGCGCGGGACAGGTCCAGGAAGAAACCAGGCAAAAACTAGGTTTCCGGCAAATCGACATCCGGGGCAACCAGTTCTTTGTCAACAATCTACCTGTCAAACTGCATGGTGCCAACCGGCATGATGTCACGGCGCTGACCGGCAGAAGCGTGAGTCCGCAAATCAATGTCAGCGATGCCATCACTTTCAGAAAGGCCAATTGCAATTTCATCCGTACCTCGCATTATCCACCTGCCGAAGAGTTTTTGAATGCCTGTGATTCGCTGGGAATCTTTGTCGAAGCAGAGGCTGCCATTACCTGGATCGGGATGGGCGCAAACCCAATATGGCGGGAATGGAACTACCTGGACCCGCAATACCTCCCTTATTTTATGCGGGCCAATCTGGAGAACATCCGCGGCAACCGCAACCACCCTTCCATTATCCTGTGGTCCCTGGCCAATGAGTCTTTGTGGAGTCCCATCTGGAAGAAAGTGAATGAGGCTGTCAAACAATACGATCCGGGTCGCCCTACCATTTTCCACGACCAGACTTATGGCGATTTCAACAACCAGGGCAGTATGGCTGACGTGCGCAACATTCATTATCCCGGCATCAACGGTCCGGAAATAATAGGTCAATTCAAAGACCGTCCGGTTTTGTTTGGCGAATACTACCATGTGCAGACCTACAATCGCCTGGAAGAAGTGACCGATCCCTATATACGGGCGGACTGGGGCCGCATGTTGCCGGGAATGTACCAAAAAATGTACGAGCAGCAGTCTTGTCTTGGCGGAGCCATTTGGGCTGGAATAGATGATGTTTTTCATTTGCCCGACAGCAGTATCGTAGGCTACGGTCCATGGGGAGCCCTGATGGATGCCTGGCGCCGGGAAAAACCTGAATTTATTGCGGTTCGGAAATCGTATTCACCCTTTATCATCAGTAACCTGAAAGATGCCAAACCAATAGACGGAGCAATCAGCCTGAAAATCAAGAACAGGTATAGTTTCGCCAATCTGAACGAAGGCCTGCTCAGCTATACTGTAGACGGCATCAAAAGACTGGTTAAAGTCAATGTCATGCCGGGGGAAGAAGGGGAGCTAAAGTTGCAAATCCCTCCTGATGCAACTTCCATGTCAATTGTCTACACCGATCCAAGGGGTTTCATCGCACATGAAGAGCAACTGATTTTCAAGGAGGAATCAGTCCCGATGGAAACGACAAAAGTTCCGGTCACATTCAAAGAATCAAGTAATCTGCTGACTGTCAACCTGGGTAAGCAAACCCATACCTTCGATAAAAATACCGGCTTGCTTCCCGCGGGCAACATGCTTTCTGGCTTGGCCCTCATGATCATTCCAATCAATTCAGATGATGGTGGTGCGGCGGGTGTCGCTGGCAATAACTACCAGAAGAACATCAAACCAATACAATATCAGCCTCAGCCCAATTGGAAAACCACTGCAGTTACGCACAGTACAACTGATAGTGTAGTAAAAGTAAACGTATCCGGCAGTTACGACAACATCGGCGGGACCCTAAGTTACACTTTTCACAATGACGGTTTGATCACAGTCGATTACAACTTTAAAATCCAGCAGGGCATTGTCATTTCCCCGAGACAATGGGGATTGGCTTTTACATTGCCAGCCGACTTCCAGCACTTGAGTTTTACGCGCAAGGGTAATTGGAGTAGCTATCCTGCAGATGATATCGCCAGAACCCGGGGAGAAATAGATGCCAATCCGGTTCATATGAATTCAGTTGAAACACCTTTAAAAATACCGGCAGGCCCCTGGTCGGCCGATGCCAATGATCTCGGATCCCGTGATTTTAGAAGTACCAAGGCAAACATTTACAGGGCTGCCTTGCGTAATGCCATCGGCAAATCTCTGACTGTCTATTCAGATGGGAGACAAAGCGCCAGAAGCTGGATCGACGGCAATAAAGTCAGGTTTCTGATTGCCGAACTGAATGGCGGGGGTAGCGACAACTTCTTCGCTTCTTACTACACGATGGAGCGTGTGTTGCTGCAAGGCGGTTCTGAATTGAAAGGCAGCGTAACGTTGAGGATCAATTGAACCAGCAGAACGTTTCTAAATTAGATTCAGATTGCGGAGGATGCCCGCATTGTCCTACTTTTGAGGTCAAACTATTTACAGATGTCAAAAACAAGACTTACCATCAACAACAACGGATCAGTGAAAATAGAAGGCGATTTTGAAATCGTCGATAGAAGTGGCAACGAATACGGTTTGCAGGGACGTACCGTTCTCTCCATTTGCCGCTGCGGAATGTCTAAAAACAAACCGTTTTGCGATGGCGCGCACAATGGCCATTTTGAACACGAGGCCATTGCATTCGACCTGCCTCCTAAAAAAGTATAATTCAATACGTCAAAAAGGGGAGAGGATTTCAGCGGAATTGGTTATCTTTAATCAGATTAACCACCTAAATATGAAGACTCTCCTCTTTTTGCTTGTTGCGGCCGCATTGCTCATCGGCTGTTCGGTAAAAGAAATTGACAAGACTTATCTTGCAGAACCGGTAAAGCCAGGCCAGAAGTTCAATGACTATCCCGACCGGAACGACAGTACAATCACCTTCAAAGCACATCGTGACAGCACCGCTACAACAGCACTTGGTGCCAATCCGAAGATCTGGTATCAGGTCAAATTCGGAGATACCGTCGTTTTCGTGCAAACCAACCCATCTAATACGGCCTCTGCGAATAAGAAGTTCATTCGCGGAAAGTTCCTCAATACCCAACATACAGCCTTACTGGCCCAGATTGCCGATAGTACCGGTCTGGCAGCCCGGTTTTACATCATTGCATTGAAAGACCATTTGTTGAAAGTAACCGAATTGTACAGGCCTACTTCCGTGCCATCGGATAAAGCGCTATTTGGTATGGTGGAGGTCGGCAGGTCGGGTTTTGTGATTGACAATGACTTTTTTGTCAGCTACGTCAATCCCAAAGTTTATTTTCTGAAGCGGCAGAAAGAGGAGGAACGCATCAGGGGACAATTTTTTCTGAAATCTACAGATGCCCAGACGCTGGCTTTTCTAATGCCAAACTCAGAACTCTATCAGGTCAATTACGGCACAGGCGAAACCTACACGGTTCCTTTTGGTATGAATGCCTCGCAGGCTGGGATCTATGCCTTTGCAGAACAAAACTTTACCTGGAAAAAGAACGAAAAGGGTGCTGAGTTTTTGTTGCCGGATTCTCTGAGCAAATAGCCTGATTCTTGAAGGAAACAGTCTGATTGTTGAAGTAAATTCTGCTGATCCGCTCTGTCCAACTCATTTCTTAATCGGCCCAATGTATTTCCTGGCCATCACCAAATTGGCGTATTTGATATAATGCTCCTCACCGGCCGGACTCTCGTCGTCATAGTATTCAATCCATAAATAATTGATGTTCAGCTTCTCATCCGTTCTCCACCTGAACCCTTCGAAAGCAGGCGCAGTGGGCTTGTAGATCCAGGAGTCCACATCCCAATAGCCGTTTGGAAAACCCGGTCCCCAATGCCCAACCAATACGCCATCCTGCCAGATTTTCATTTCGCCATTATAGGCAGTCACCGGGTCATTCAACTTGATCATGAGTTCCACACACATCCATTTGTCCCATGGCAACTGCCGCGCAGTCGGACTCCCGTTCAGCATATCGTTGCCGTAGCATTTGTCGCCCTTGGTGCTTTTTGAATCTCCCCAATACAGGTAAGTATCCATGTTTGGCTCATGAATTGGCTCATAAGCTACCGAAATCCGCTTATCGCCCATTCCACAGAAACCAGCCCTCGGATTCGGATAGGTCGTAGCCGGATTATAACCGCCCAGCCAGACCGACTCGTGGTGGATATAACCTTTAGAAATCAGTGGGTATTTTACGTAATAGCGGATGTAAACCGTGCCATCAAATCCTTTCGGGAAACGTTTGTATAAGTGCCCGCCTTCATTCTTCCCGCCAATGCTCGTCATCTTAATTGATTTTGCCTGTTTGCTGCCATCCGGAAGATCTGTTTCCAGCGACATACCTGCTTTGTTGACCACATCATCATATCGGCCTGCCAACTGGTCCAGCCCACCGTTGAATTTTTCTACATATAGCACAGCCGGATCTTTTTCTATCCCGATATCGTTTTGGTAACGATTTGCCAGTGCATCAGGTTGCGTCTTTCCGGCCGACAACGGATGCTGCATGGCCGCAAACAGGCCAAGCCCTAAAAATACACCTATAAGCCCGATTAAATATTTCATTTTCATAGTATTAACTATTATTCTTTGTAACTTAAAATAATTTTAACCAAATATATTTTCATCCCTATGAGAAACAAAAACTCTTATTGCCTGATGGCCATGGTGGCTATTGGCCTGTTTAGCGCATGTAAAAAAGAAATCCTTTCTGAAAATGCGCGGATCCCCGCTTCCTCCCTGGAACAGCAGAAATCAGTGATCTCCATCCCCAACATCAAAAATGGTCCTTTGGGCGTCTGTTATGTAGAGGTCAACAATGCCGACATTCGAAACGTAGGTAAATATACCCTAAATGCCGGAGGAAAAAGGTTATTCGACGTCGCCATTATTTTTGCAGCCAACATCAACAGAAATGCTTCAACCGGCAAAGCAGAGCTTTTCTTCAACTCCAATGTGGCCAATGTGTTGAACAACAAAACCACTTACATCCAGCCCTTGCAGGACAAAGGCATCAAGGTGATGTTGTCTATTCTGGGCAATCACCAGGGCATGGGTATCTGTAACCTCGCCAGTCAGGCTGATGCGCAGGCCTTTGCCCAGCAACTGGCCAATGCGGTGACGACCTACGGATTGGACGGAATTGACTTTGACGATGAATATTCGGATTATGGTGTCAATGGGACAGGGCAGCCCAATTCCAGTTCGTTCGTGTATTTGGTAACCGCCTTGAGACAGCTCCTGCCTACCAAACTCATTTCCTTTTATTATTACGGCCCTGCTACATCCAGGTTGTCTTACAATGGGGTTACCGTCGGTTCCAAAATTGACTACAGCTGGAATGCCATGTATGGCACTTATTCCGTTCCCAATGTTCCGGGTTTACCAGCCAGCAATCTTGGTCCGGCTGCGGTTGATATCCAGGCAACCAGCAGCGGTACTGCGGCCAACCTCGCTACGCAAACTAAAAACAACAATTACGGTGTATACTTGTACTATAACCTGCCTAACAGCAATTCTGAAAGTTATTTATCGAGCATCTCCAATGTGCTGTACGGCACAAATGCGCTGTTCAATTCGGGGGGCGAGGGTACTACCGGTGTCAACTTTTACCAGCATGCCAATTATGGAGGCGTAACAACCAATGGTATTCCTAAGGGAACCTACACCTTGTCACAATTACAAAACTATGGTTTCATCAATGACTGGGCCTCTTCTGTCAAAATCCCATCTGGCTGGACGGTTACGATGTATTACGATAATAATTTCCTGGGTACGTCATGGGTGCTCAACGGCAATAACTCCAATTTTACCACTTTGTCGCCCAATGCCAATGACCTGGTCACATCGGTGAAGATTCAGTGATCACAACGCGCGCTTTTTAAACCTTTGCACTGAGCTTGTTATGGTCTCGTACTGCTCTTGTATCAACTAGTGGTCACGAAGGGGTCTTCTTAGGTTCCCGGTAGGGTTTGGTTCGATTGGAACCGACCCAAACCCTACCGTGATCTGTTTGGGACCTTAGTTTGATTCAGGTTTGGAACAGATGACGGTCAAGCGTTGAAAAACTGTTTAAACTAACGCCGATCCGGCAAATAACCATGTAATATCAAATCTTCCTCGTTACCAATCGCATAATTGCAGCCATTGTGCAAGAGGACAATCCTTGAGGACACTGCGAGGATTTGCCGGTAATAATGATCCGTAACCACAAAGCCTTTGACCGGTTTTAACCGTTCAATATGCCCGTGCAATTCCTCAATTGCAGATGGTGCCAATTGCGAAAAGGGTTCGTCCATCAGGATAAAAGTGCTGTCGCTGTACAAAACAAGCAAGCATTCCACCAAACGTCGTTGGCCGCCCGACAACTCACCGATAGGGGTATTGAGGTTCTCGCCAATGATTTTCATTGCTAAAAGCTCACTTTTATAGCGGTTGACATAAAGCTTTAGTGCAACACCTACTTTCAACCTCTGTGGAATGAAAAAATCCTGGGGCAGGTAGGCAATTTCCCTGGTCAGGTAGCCCTTGCGGATCAACTCCCCATTCAATTTAAGGTGCATGTGATCCGGATTAAGGCTGCCGAAGATGATCCTAAGAAGCGTTGATTTTCCAGATCCGTTACGGCCCAGCAGTCCTACAACTTCGCCTACTTTACAATTTAGAAATACGCTGCTCAAAATCAGCCGGGAGCCGAACCGATGTGAGGCACTGTCTATATAAAGTTCGTGCATGTGGCGCTGATGATGAGAACAAGGATGAAAAGTAGCAGGTCAGCAATATACAAAGTGCCGAATATCCGGCGGTAGCCGATGCCCATGTTGCGGTAATAAAATTCCCTTTTGGGTGCGAGTAGTTTTTCGGAGGCCAGGCCAAGACCGTAAGCCGTCACTTTAAAAATCAGGGCCAGTGTGTAAAGCGGGTATTTGTCAAAGCCTCTTGTCCAGAAAAAATAAGTAAAGTAGGCGCTAACCCAAAGATTGAGTAGCATGCCTACTTTGAAATGAGCCAGGTAAATGGTTTTTAGTTTATAGCGCATGAATAACCGGTGTTGCTAAATCCTCCATCTTTTAGATTTATTCCGTAAGTTTAAGAAAAATAGAGCCATGAAAAAACTGTTGTTTACTGTAAGTGTTTTTTTGCTGGCCGTTGCCGCTTACGGACAGCAGCCGCTGAAGAAAAATGTCAGTCAGTTTAAATGGCTTACTGGTATCTGGAAGCGGACCAACAATAAGCCAGGGCAATCGGGTATTGAATACTGGAACCAGGCAAAGCAGGGCAAACTAATGGGAAAAGGCTATACCCTCAAAGGCACTGATACTGTATTTGTAGAGCGGCTTGCCATATTGGCAGAGAAAGGCGATCTGTTTTACGTCGTAACAGGCGCAGGAAATGAAAAGCCTGTCTATTTTAAATTTACCAAAATCAGTGTAAATGGTTTTGAATGTGAAAATCCACAGCATGACTTCCCTAAAAAGATCGTTTATCGTTTAGAAGGTAAGCGGTTGTATGCAACAGTATCCGGTTCCGGAAATAGCGTCGATTTCATTTTTGATCGTTCAGATAAGGAATAATCAAGCTGGATAATTCTGCTGCATTTCCGAATACCATAAAATGACCTGCATTTTTTATCTGGACATCTGGTTTGTGGTATGTGACATAGCGCAAGGGTAAGATATGGTCCGCTGTACCGTGAAAATGCACAAGATTTGATGGCTGTTCGGTATTCCTCCAGTGTAGGATTGCATCCATCGCCCACTTCATAAAATTTGGATCACTATCGGTAACAAGGGCCCTCAATATTTTCTTTTCTTCTTCAGTTTTGGCACCCAGCATTCGCAGAAGAAGGATATTGGTTCTTTTCAATAAATAAACAGGCAGCATTTTCTGCAAGCTCAGTCGTCCGGCAAGTTGATAATACCAGGGAAGCTCGCGGTAGTCTGTAACGCTTGAAATCAGGAAAGTATAGCGGGGTTTCACGTTTTTCGCGATCTCTGTGGCCAGCATACCGCCGAATGAGAGTCCGATTAAATAAAAGGGGGCAGAGGTATCAATTTTTTGCGATAAGCGCTTTGCGTATTCAGGAAGCGATTCTTTGGGGAGTTCAGGGATCCAATCCAAATGGACGAGTTCGAAGTCTGCCGGGAAAGACAGTTTGCCGAAGGCACGTTGGTCGGCCCCAAGGCCACTAATCAAGTATATTCTTTTCTTAAGCATAACAGCACAGCGTTGTTTGCAATATACAAATTGCAGCGCAATGTAGCGTTTTGACTCTTCCTGCCTAAAACCACAAATGATTTCTGTCGGATAACTGATTTTACGCAATCGTTTGTGCAGGAAAGGCGGTTTTAAATGAGGTTTGCGGGATTATGGCGTTCGATAATGTGCTGAAACCTCATTATCACCTCCTTTTTTATCAAAAACGAGGAGAATGCCTTGCGTTTTTCATTCCGAGATGTTATTCCGTATGCTCAGCGCTGCTTTTATGCAAGCGTTTGCGTAAACAAACACTCGTTAAACCGCCCTTATACTCTATACTTTAGATTCAGAATAAGCGAAATACTCGTTTTCAACTAACTAAACCATAACCAAACAATTTATTATGAATCTAAAACTCTACAAAAAAGCAGGAGGTCTAAGGTTGTTTTGTATGCTTGCATTTCTGATGTCGGCATCTGCAGCTTTTGCCCAGGTGAAGCTTACCGGAAAGGTAACGGACAAGAATGGGCCAATTCCGGGAGTGACAGTACACATTAAAGGAAAAACAGGCCTGGCAACCAGCACGGGGGCCGAAGGTACTTTTCAGCTTACTGCGGACGACAATGATATCCTTGTCTTCCGCATGCTGGGATTTGAAGCTCAGGAAGTGCCTGTAAAAGGTAAGACCACCATTAATGTGTTATTAAAAGAATCACAAAATGGATTGGATGAGGTGATTGTAACGGGTTACAAGAACTTTGAACGGAAGAAATCAACTTTCGCCATTTCCAGTATCACCGCCAAAGACATTGAAAACCTTCCGGCTGCAAGTTTGGACGTGTTGTTGCAGGGAAAGCTTTCCGGTGTCAACGTACAGAATTTCAGCGGACAGCCGGGAGTCAAGACTTCACTGGTTGTACGGGGAAATACCAAAATCTCTGCCTCTTCGGATGGCTTTGACGGAGACAACCTATATAGCAACCCGCTGTATGTGATTGATGGTGTGCCGATCTCTGATGATGAGGTCAGGGCATTTGACGCTACGGGAACCAACTTCCTGGCCAGTCTGAACCCGAATGAAACGGAATCAGTAGATGTATTGAAAGATGCATCTGCAGCTGCGTTGTACGGATCCAGGGCTGCAAATGGTGTGGTGCTCATCAAAACCAAAAGAGGTAAAATCGGGGCACCAAGGTTTAATTTCAATACGTATCATGGTTATACAGCCAGACCCCAAAAAGTATCTACATTAATAGGTGCCGCGGAACGCAGGCAAAAAATGGACCTGATCTATAATTATGCGAACGATGCGCAGTTGAGAAATAACGTGCCGCAGATGCTGACGGACAGTTTGAACCCGGCCTTCAACAACAACAACGATTATCAGGGCTTGTTTTATCAGGCAGGTGCGCTGCACAATTACGACGTTTCTGCTTCTGGTGGAAGTGAGGCCGTAAACTACAGGGTTGCTGCTGGTTTATACGATGAAAAAGGGGTAATTATCAATACGGGTTATAAACGTTATTCTTTAAACAGTAATCTTGGTATCAACTTTTCCAAGCAACTGGAAATGATCACCAGCATCAGGGCCTCTACAGGCAAACGTTTGGTTGGAAAAGGCAGTGGCTACAGAAATGTGTTCACGGTTAGCCCGATATCCATGCCATCTTCTTTGCTGCAAATGTCCGAGTCTGACCGCGCCAGTATTGTTGATCCTTATACTTACCAGCGTAACGACAACATCAACACCGATATCAGTGCTACAGGCGAACTGAGGTACAGTTTCCTGAACGATTTCAGGTTCAGTACCCGCGGTGCGATCAACTACAGCACCAATAAGCACGATTATGCCACGCCTTCGTTTTTAAACAGCGACGGACTGGCGTATGCAGAGTCTAGCTACAACCAATACCGCAAGTATGTACTGACCAACAACTTGCTCTGGATCAAGACAATCGCCGAGAAACATAACCTGAACGCCACTTTGGTTCAGGAATTTGAGAGCCGTAGAAATGAAAACATCAACTTGTCGGGTAATGGCATTCCGAATGACAACATCCAGGTAGTTAAAGGTGTAGCTACAGGCAATGGCTTTGGCTCGTCGGATCTGTCTACTTATGCCAAACTCTCGTATATGGGTGCGGTTCATTACGATTATGACAGTAAATACCTGTTGGATGCCGTTTGGCGTGCGGATGCTTCTTCCAGATTTGGTAAGAACAACAAATGGGGTTATTTCCCTTCGGTTTCTGCTGGATGGTTACTTTCTGAGGAAGATTTTATCAGAAACCTGGGCTGGATAGATGAATTGAAACTGAGGGTCAGCTGGGGTAAAGCGGGTGACGAGAGCAGCATCGGAGATAGCGACCGTTACAATGCTTATATGCCGGGCAATGCGAATTATCCGGGCTCTAGTGCAACTACTTATGGTGGCGGAACGGCTGTGATTCCTAACTATAACGGAATAACGAACGATAACATCACCTGGCAACAATCTGAGGAGTGGAACTTTGGTTTAGATATGGCCTTTTTCAAAGGCAGGCTGACCGGTTCAGTTGATGCGTATTCTAGGAACACGACCGGACAAATGCTCCGCATTACCATTCCGGAATACACCGGTTACACCAGCACTTTTACCAATGCCGCGGGTGTGAGAAACTCTGGTCTGGAGTTTACCTTCAATGCTAAGATCATGCCTGAAAAAAGTGCTTTCCAGTGGAATCCTTCTTTGAACATCTCCTTCAACAGGAACATGGTTACCGAATTGCCAAACGGCAACAGGGATTTGTACTACGGAAATGCAGTTTATGTAGTAGGTAAGCCGTTAAACATGTATTATGGTTATATCGTCAACGGGGTGATCAATTCCACTAGCGATCTGATCGTCAATCCTTATACCGGTGCAGTAGGTGCTACCAAATGGGGTACACTCAAACTGGGTTATCCAAACTGGCAGGATACCAACGGAGATTATTACATCTCTGATAACATTGGTCAGAATGACATCACCTTTTTCGGCGATCCGAATCCACTTGCCACAGGTGGTTTCACCAATTACTTCAGCTATAAAAACTTCTCTGTACAGGTGCTCACTACCTTTACTTTTGGCAGGGATGTAATCAACAATACCTTAGCACAGCGTTTGTCCAACGGTCTCTTCTACGGAAATTCTGAAGACTTTGCACAGGCCTCCATCACGGATGTCAGTAAATACAACTACTGGAGACAAGCTGGCGACAATGCCACTCTGCCTGCTCTTAACCCCTACATGGGCTTATACGCCTGGCGGGCCGGACAGTCGATCTTCAAAGAAAAAGGATGGTATGTCAGGATCAAAAACGTCAATCTGGGCTATCGTTTTGATACCAAAAACAGCAGTTGGCTGCGCGGTGCAAAAATCAACTCCCTGCGTTTGTACAGCACGATTGACAACATCCATATTTTTCAGAAGTTTTCCGGTATCGATGCGGAGCGTGTAGACGGACAGGGTTATGATTATGGTGATGGCTATCCGCTGCCAACTAAATACACATTGGGTCTGCAGGTTGAATTTTAATTGAAGAATGATTATGAAAACGTATAACATAAAAAATAAGGCCTTAGTCATTTTGTTGCTAACGGTTTTAACGGGTGTTTTTTCTTCCTGCAAAAAGGAGCTGGAAAACAAACTAACGAACGACACCTATGCAGATACCTACTGGAAAAATGAAGGTGATGTGCGTGGTGCGGTACTGGGCGCTTATGGCTTGTTCAGAAAAAGCATGAACACCAACAGTGCCTTTTTCATTTGGGGAGATACCCCGGTGGGACTGTTCAATTCTGATGAAAGTACCAATACCACCTTAGTCTATACTTCGGGATCATTTGTGGTTCCCTACAGAGAAGATGGTGCGCATAACTGGACCAACTGGTACCGTGTGGTCGACATCTGTAACCTGATCATTGAAAACGTAAACCGGATGCCAGACGCGAGCTTTGCTACCGGTACTAAAAACAGTTACCTGGGCGAGGCTTATTTCCTGCGGGGATTGTCTTATTTCTACATGACCAGGGTATGGGGTGACTTGCCCTTGCAGTTGACCGCCACCACTTCGGCCGACCAGACCCAGTACATTGGCAGAACGCCTGCGGCGGATATCTTGAAACAGATTAAAGCTGATGCACAGAAAGCGTCCGCTTTGCTGACCTGGGAAAGCCTGAATATAAACGAGCGAAGAAGGGCAAGTAAAGCATCAGCTATTGCATTGCTGGCACATGCTTCGGCCTGGGGAAATGACAATGCAGCTACCTTGTTGTATACCGATTCCCTGATCAGCAGGGCAGATCTGTTGTCACTTCAACCTAAAGGTTCCATCAGACAGGTATTTAAAACGACCAGTGCACCGGAAAATATTTTTGTAATCTCTGCAAAAGACGCTGAGAATGAATCCAGTGCATGGACAAATAACACGTCTGCCGCTACGGTCGCCTTCTTTACCATCAGTAATGACTATATCGAAAACATGCCGCTACGGGTTCCTCAGTATTATCCTGCTCCGGATAAAATCAATACACTATACGAAGCTGCGGATACCAGGAAGGCTGAATTTTTCAGATTGACCTTCTCTGTTGGCGCCAAGCCTTCTTTCTTGAAGTACGCAGATATTGTTTACAAAAACCCGATTACCAAATCTGAACCACGTGCAGAAAGCAACCTGGTGGTGTTCCGCCTTGCGGATATGATTCTATTAAAAGCAGAGGCTTTGGCGGGACTGAACAGAGATGGTGAGGCCCAGACCGCAGTCAACCTAATCCGGACACGTGCCGGGGTAAACGGACTAAGCAGTTCTGGTTTCAACTTGCGGAAAGACATCATCCTGGAGCGTCAGCGTGAACTGATCGGTGAAGGTCAGAATTATTTTGACATTGTCAGAAATAGCGCAAAGCTGGCTTCTGGTGGTGATAACTTCTATTCACTCATGCCTTGGGGCAGTACGATGAATGGCGACCGGTTCGCTCAAAAAGGATATTTGTGGCCGATCCACAATTCGATTTTAAATGCCAACAGACTGATCAGTCAGAATGCCTGGTGGATGGGTAAATATTAACAGATCACAGGATATAAAAAATATAGAAATGATGAAAAAAATAACATATCTGTCGCTGGTAGCACTCCTGATGCTGGTAGGCTTAAGCGCTTGTGAGAAAGACGCATTGGTAGACGGGGGACTCAGCAATGAGAATGTCAACATGACGACTTATGATTTCCTAAAGTCACATCCGAAACAAATGTTTGACACCACTTTAATGATCATCGACAAAGCGGGAATGAAGGACCTGATCAATAGTGACGGGACTTTCTTTGTGCCCAACGATTATGTCATTGCAAATTACCTGGCACAAAAACAAAAAGAAGCCCGGGCTGATGATGAGCGTAAGAACTTCACGCTGGATTCGCTGATGAAGTTTACGCCCCAAATGCTGCGGGATTCTATGGGGATCTACTTTTTTAAGAGCCGCATCACCAGGGACAAACTTAACGCTGCGGGGACGGAGTTTCAAACGAGCACTGCTGGTGTAAAACTAAATGTTTCCCTGGAAGAGGAGGATGCTTATCAGCAGGATGGGGTGATTACCACCAAACCCAAATACATTTACCTGATTAAGGTGTTGGGCGACAGGGACATCAAGCAGTCCAACGGCGTGGTAGGAGATCCCTCCGGAGATGACGAACTGATTGATATCCGGGTGCTGTGCCAGACGACCGGCATCATCACCACTACGGGTGTGGTTCATGTGCTGTCAAACAGTGACATCTGGACGTTCAAGAAAGCAATTGACTAAATTATAGGTATTTAACAATCGATATCATGAGAAGATATATCAAATATATAACGCTTGCCGCGATCGCAATTGTTGCAGTCACAGCAGGATGTAAAAAAGTACAGGTAGGGTTCCTGAGCGATAACCTGCGCTATTCTGCAGATCCGCTTACCGTAAATCAGGGTGTGTTTTTAATTTCGAACGGGATCATTCCTGACAACTCAACCCCGCCTTTCAAGATTACTTTACTGAACATCAGGAATAAAGCGACAGGCAAGAGAGAGGAGACCTTTTTTCAGGAATACGACACGCCAGTATGGAAAACAGCGTATAACCCGGTTACCGATACGACCCTGGCGCTGATCAATGCAAAAAGGGGAATCGAAAAAAAGGCGCCGTTTACTGTCCTTGAAAAAAGCGGACAATTCATGATTACACAGGCTACAGAAAACGTACCTACAGGTGAATACCTGATCGATCTTCAGGTTGAAAACCCGAATGGTGTGAAAACCTATATGGGTATTTGTACGGTGAATATCAAGCCTGTTCTGGAATATGAATATGTAAATACCCCATACTTCCTTGCCCTCCCGGTAGGAAGCGAGACAGCGGTCAGGTTTCCTTTTGATGACCAGTGGATCGATGCCACAAAAGGCATCTCGACCAATACGACACTTAAAATCACCCGCGTGGCGGCAACACCAAACCAGATTGTGCTAAAGGTAGTAGACAAGAATGGTGCTGTATTTCCCGGCGAGGCGATGGAACGCAGGCCAAGTGGGAATACGTACCTCAAAACCTTGTCGACCTTTGCCTACAAGACCACGGTAACCGATACGGCGATCTTATACGATTATGCGCAGGCGCGGTTCCCTGACGTGTACTGGGATTCACAAAGCAACGGTCTGAACTGTTATTACCGAATTTATGAGAAATGGATCAAATCCGTTGATTATGCTGATGCAACAGGCTGGAACCCACCAAACACGCTTCCTTACCTGACGTACACTACCCAGCCGGTGAAACTGAACATCCGTTTCAATACGAAGATCAACAGGCCTGGCAAGTACATTTACGAATTAAGGCTTAAAGCCACCAAGAAATAACACCAATTCTGTTCCTCAGATAAAGGCTGCATCATTCATTTGATGCGGCCTTTTTTGTATTGGCTCTAAAACTATATGGCTATGACATCGTAAGAAATTGATCTGATCTCGTAATACCCTTGCGCACAGTTGTTCAATACCTTCCGCATACTTTCTGCGCTAAAAAGTACTTTTTAGCGCAGAAAGTATGCGGAAATAGCGCAGGAATGGTGCAGAAGGTTATAACAAAAGACTAGGAAGGTATGGCTTTTTTGGAAACTGACAGTAAGCCGACGATCTCCCTGAAGACAGGCTCGGCTTCAAAATAACGCTTCAGAAGCGTTAACTGGTTCTCCGCGCGATTCAAGTTGTGTCCTTCGTATTTAGCGCCGTAATAGGTGTCGTTTTGCAGGTAATCGGTCAGGAAACGAAGCGCCTGCATGAAAATAATAAACTTTCCTGAATAGATGAAATAATTTTTCTCTGTATCTGTCAGCGTGCTGCCCATTTCCTCCATATAGCCATCATAGATGGCCTTAAAGAATTCGGTCCTGACAGCGATTTTATTCATGTCGGTTTCTTCTTCATTGGCCGGAGAAAGGTAGGTGCGCATCATATCACCCACGTCACTGATAAAGTATCCTGGCATGACCGTATCGAGGTCAATCACACACAGTCCTTTATTGTTTTTATCGAACAGGACATTGTTGATCTTGGTGTCGTGGTGGATGACCCTCAAGGGGATCTCCTGTTGCGACACCAGTTGTTTGAAGGTATCTACGATGTCTTCATGCTCCAGTATGAAAGCAATGCCGGATGCAGCCTTTCTTTTTCTCAGGGCGGTGGCAGATTCCCAGGCAGCCAGAAACTGATCATAGCGCAGGCTCAGGTTGTGAAAATCCGGCAGGGTGATGTTGAGTTTGCGTACATCGAAATCGCTCAGCAGCTGACTGAATTTTCCGAACTGTTTTGCAGCCTCATAGGCTTCTTCTGCCTTATTTAAAACATTCAGTGAATGGGAATGCTTCACAAAGGGAAACATTCTGAAATAACCCTCTTCTGTTTGCACAAGCGAGCGGCCAGAATCGGCGGGAATTGGGTTCACAAAAAGGTAATCCGGATATCTGTGGTTTAGGTAAGCCTTGAGTTTGGATACGTTGTCGTCAATGTCGAAAGGGTTCTTAAATACAGCCTGGTTTACTTGCTGCAGGATATATGCACTTGATTCAGTTTCAATTTTCCAGGTATGGTTGATCAGTCCGTCCCCAAAGCGGTCGGGGTCGGTTGTGGCTGGCTGAATTCCGTACAGAGGTAGTATTTTTTCGAGCATCGGGATAGTTTAATTTGGTCCGTTATTGTAAACGTAAGCAATAAATATAATGAATTCACATGCAAACGATTGTGTAAAAATCAACGTAAATCGCAGGTATTTTTTTATCAAACGTTTGCGTGCTTTCTTTGTCAGGCCTACTGTTTTAATACCCGTAAATTTTCTAACTTCAAGGATTCAATACAAATAGCAACGAACCACAAACCGATCTGAATAACATATGAGAAGACGTGAATTTTTAAGGAACACCGGCATCACGGCAGCCGGATTATCCATTATACCTGAAAAGTCGATTTTTGCCGGCAATGCGGTACCGAAACTGAAGATCGCCATCATTGGCGTAGGTCTGCGCGGACAAAACCATCTGGCTTTGATCCTTCAGCGGGATGATGTGGAGTTGGTAGCCATTGCTGATGTCGATTCCAGGATGCTGGACAGCGCCAAAGCGATGATTGCCAAGAGCGGTAAACCTATGCCTAAGGTTTTTACAGGAGATGACCATGCCTGGAAAAAGTTACTGGAGATAAAAGACCTGAAATCGGTACTGATCGCCACGCCATGGGAATGGCATAAATCCATGATCCTGGCGGCGCTTGATGCCGGATTAAAATATGTTGCTTCAGAGGTCATGATCGGCATCACCCTGCAGGACCACTGGGATGTGGTGCAGGCTGCGGAAAAGCACGAAGCCCAGGTCATGATGCTGGAAAACGTGTGTTACAGAAGGGATGTCATGGCAGTACTGAACATGGTACGCCAGGGAATATTCGGGGAAATCCTGCATTTGCAGGGCGGTTACCAGCATGACCTGAGGGAGGTAAAATTCAACGATGGTGTGAAGCCTTATGGCGGAGGCGTGGAGTTCAATGAAAAAGGATTTTCTGAAGCCAGGTGGCGGACTAACCATTCGGTACACCGCAATGGCGACCTCTACCCGACACATGGCATCGGCCCTGTAGCACAATGTATTGACATCAACCGGGGCAACAGGTTCCTGAAATTGAATTCATTTTCAACCAAGGCCAAAGGCCTGCACAAATATATTGTGGATAAAGGCGGGGCGGAACATCCAAACGCGAAGGTCAATTTCAGGTTGGGCGATATCGTTACGACCACAATTAATTGTGCGAACGGTGAGACGATTATCTTACAGCACGATACGAATTCACCAAGGCCTTATTCACTGGGTTTCCGCGTACAGGGTACCAATGGACTGTGGATGGATGTGAACAAGAGTATTTATGTGGAGGGTGTCAGCAAGCCCCATCAATGGGAAAGTGCCACAACATGGCTGGACAAATATGACCACCCGCTTTGGAAAAAATACAGCAAGGATGCCGAGGGTGCTGGACATGGGGGCATGGATTTCTTTGTGCTTCATGCTTTTATTGAAGCTGCAAAGAGGGGAGAACCCACTCCATTGGATGTGTACGATGCTGCAGCATGGAGCGCCATTACGCCGCTCAGCGAGCAATCTATCGAAATGGGAAATGAGACGGTTGATTTTCCTGATTTCACCAGCGGCAAATGGATGAGCAGGAAGCCTGTCTTTGCGCTTAACGACGACTATTAAGGCTTTAAGTAATACGTGTTGATTTGATTTGGATCTCCCTTCGCAAGAGGGAGATTTTTTATTTTACAGTCTCGATCAACTGTGATTCGATGACGATGTTGTAATAGGCTGCGGGTGAACTTTCCGGTTTTTCTTTTTTAGCAAGCAGGTCCAGCAAAACATCTGTGGCGCGCTGCCCCTGAAGGTAAGGGAACTGCTCAACTGTGGCTACGGGCACATGGTCCATATACTGGATCAGCGGCAAATTTGCATAACTTACAATTTCAGGCGGCTCGAAGCCCTGTTTTACAATGGAACGGATGCGTTTCATTACAAAAAGCGCGATATAATCGTTGAATGTAACAATGGCGGTTACTTTACGTTTATGGTCCAGCAGTTCAGTCAATGCCAGATCTGCGCCTTCTTCAGTCAGGTCACAGTTGAGGATCAGTGAAGGATCAAATTTCAAACGGTTTTTTTGCATGGCCTTGATGTAGCCCTCTTTACGTTCGCCACTGGCAAACAACGTTTTAGGGCCATTGATCATTCCTATGGTACGGTGGCCCTTTTTCAGCAGGAAGTTGACGGCCTCTATGGTCCCCGTTTCCATGTTGCAGGATACGGTATGGATATTCGGGATAGGAGGGATGCGGTCAAAAAACACCACCGGGATATCGTAGTTTTTGAGCTTTTCAAAATGTTCGAAACTGGTTGTGTTTTTTGCCAGGGAAACCAGCAGGCCATCGATCCTGTTGTTCTTCATTTTTTCTACCAGCTCTTTTTCTTTTTGCTCATTGTCATGAGATTGGGCCAGCAATACCGTATAATTTTTCTTGTAGGCTGTTTCTTCAATAGCACTGGTTACGGTAGAGAAGAAGGCTTCGGAAAGTTCCGGAAGAATGACACCGATGGTGAAAGTCTTTCCTTTCTGGAAGAATATGGCAGTCTGGTTGGGCTCATACTTCAAATCTGCGGCCATTTTCTTGACCTTCAAACGCGTGGTAAGTCCAATGGTCGGATGATCGTGAAGCGCTCTTGAAACCGTTGAAACAGATATGTTTAGTTTTTTTGCGATCTCTTTTAAAGTAGGCGGCTTTGGATGCATAGAGAATAAATTGGAAATTAGCTAGAGGCAATTTAGTAAAATCTATTACAGGATGCGCTTTTCACCGGGATTTTCTTTCAAAATAACACCCAATGCCATGTTTTTTGTTGCCCGCTGTTTTGGAAGGGCAAATTATATATGGTATCTGAAAGATCCAGATGCCGTAACTGGTATATTTTCCTGTGATTATAGTCAATTTCAATAAAATTCACTTAAAACAGCGCTTGCTATTTTTTGGAACTTTAAAGGCATGATCTTTACGGCCGTCAACATTTTCTATGTGCCATGTCCTTAGTCAAATCTGATTTAAAAACAACCAAAGTAATTACCGACCGCAATGATGAAGGGCTGAGAAGGTATCTTCAGGACATTAGCCGCTACAAGCCGGTCTCGGCTGCTGAAGAAGTTGAACTGGTTAAAAAACTAAGGGAGGGGGAAATACAGGCGCTGCATCTTTTGGTAAATGCCAATCTCCGGTTTGTGGTTTCCTGCGCCAAACAATACCAGAACAGGGGACTCAGTCTCCTCGACCTGATCAATGAAGGTAATATCGGATTGATCAGGGCAGCGCAGTTGTTTGACGAGACCAGGGGTTTTAAACTGATCTCTTATGCGGTATGGTGGATCAGGCAGGCCATCGTTTTGGCCATTCACCAGTCCAGGCTGATCCGGGTACCGGTAAATCAGAAAATGGGTTTGGTCCGTGTTTTAAAATGCAGGGACAGACTCGAACAGGAATTGGAACGCAACCCGGAAATTTCTGAAATTGCGGAAGCGTCGGGCAAGCTGGAGTCGGAGGTTTCAGACATCCTGTACTTCAGTAGCAAAACAGCTTATCTGGATGACCAGCTCCCTGGAACACACAGTAGCGAACTGACGCTGACAGACCTGTTGTACGATGATACCAGCGATATCCTTCAAAAGACGATAAACGCCGAGGCAATTAACCTTGATATTGCAAAAATGTTAAGGATTTTGAGCGAAAGGGACCAGAAGATCGTGGTGATGGTTTTCGGACTTTTGGGCCATGACCGGGTATGCCTGGAAGAAATCGGCAGACGTTTTAGCCTGACCTCGGAGCGGATCAGACAGATTAAGGAATCGGCATTGGAAAAATTGAAAGGTCTCGATCGTCGTTCGGCCTAGCTACTGTAATGCTGAATTTTATCATTCTTTAGTCCAGGGAATTAGATGCCTGTTTTTTTAGGTTAGGGCCAAAAAAATAAATATATTAGTGCCGGAGGATGTTTATACAGCATTTAATGGGGCCTATGGATTACGAAAAAGGTTTTAAAAGTTTAAATGCTAAGGAATGTTCCGAGGTATTTCCTTCCGTAATTGACAATGCAGAGCGGCACTTTTCTGTCGCCCATCACATTTCGACCATTTATGAATATCCCAATGCAGTTCTGCACCTGATTATCGGGGCGGAGGAACTGGTAAAAGCAACCATGCTGATCTTAAAGAGTTGCGCCATTCCAATTAAAGACGCGACAGGTTATGACATGCATTTTTCCGTACATGGCAGCGGGCAACACATGCTGAAGGATTTCTTTTCCGTTTGGTTTGGAATCAGGGAAATCCTGAGTGTACGTAAATCCAAAACGGAGTATACGCTAAAAGAGATGATGAACATGGCGCTGATTGGCTTTGTTGGCATTGTAAAAGGAAAAGACCACTACAACTGGTGGGAGCGTGCCGACGCCTTAAAGCAGAAATGCAAATATGTGGAGTACGAGAATGGTTTGGTGCTTCCGGACGTTCAGGTCGCGAAATCTGATTACAATCAGGCTTACCACCATGTGTATACTTTTCGCTATGAGTTTTACCTGCTTTACCATAAAATGAGCAATTGTTCCACCGCAGAATTGAACGAATTCAGGGAGCAATTTGAAGATGGTGAATTTGTGGAGTTGTTGAGCCAGACGGTAAAGCGGCGCAAGCTGAATTTCTTGTCCTAGGTCTTAAATCTCGTCAGACCTTTCGCGACGGTCTTCGCCTGTCAGCACCACAGTCTGCTCATTTATGCTAAACTTAACAACCATCCGGTGGGTTGCGGTGTAGTCTATCGCTGCGCATAAAGAAAATTCGTTGAGTTCATAACCCACTTCAAAATGTCCCTGTGTATCATTTTCCAGGACAAGAGATCCGGATACGATCTTTACCAGCTGCAGCTTTCCATTGCCATATTCATATTCCAGGATCAAGGACGCTAATGCAGGGCTGCTGTTGATCTGCTGTTCCAGCCAGGCTTCCTTATTAGACGGAGCAGGAGAATCGAGAACAAATTGTTTTGTTGCGGTCATCCAGTAAATTTAAGGAAAATAAGTTTATGGCTCTGTATCCGGACAGGTTTGCCTCAGGTTTGCTTCAGGGTTGGTTCAGTTGGTACTGCAAAAACAATGTTCAGACCGGGAAACAGCCTGCTTCTCTATATAAATTATGCAGTGTTTTTGATCAATTGGGCAGGCCAGCCAGATGCGCTCTGATGCGGATCTCCATGAATTATTTTCTTTTGTTTGGAATTATTCTAAATAATATTCTTCTTTGCAGATGTACCGTCCATTTTGACCGGGCAGTACCTGTTAAAATTAAATCTATGTGTAAACCGACAGTAATCAGCCGAGAAGGGGACATTTGTGTAACCCATTGTACCAATTGCAAAATTGTGAATGTATGGAATAAAAGTGTCCTGATGACCTTTTCATTTGAGCAGTTTCATGCCTTTATCAATGCCACTAAAGCGCTGGAATTTGATGATTACATAGAATATCATCCGGATGGCACTGAGGTGGTCATTCTCGCTTCGCCCTTTCCGGACATCAGTCTGGCTTTTACCAGGGTGGAATGGTATGAGTTTTTTGCGGCACTCGATCAGGCAGCTTATATGCAGCAAATCTACAGTATGGTTCACAGCTAAGCATTAAATCAATCTAAATAAACTATATTTGCCGGGTATCATTTGAATTAGCTTTGCAACACACAACACCAGGAACAAAGGAGCTTACCACGATCCGGATCGATAAACAAACTTTCGAGACGGTATACCATCTTTATTGGGAAAAGGTTTATGCCGTTTGTTACAACAATATTCGCGAGATAGAACCTGCGAAGGAAATGGTGCAGGACATCTTCAAATCGCTTTGGGAGCGACGTGAGGAACTTGAACTGGAAAATGTGAGCCACTACCTGGTCCGCGCTGCCAAATTCAAGACATTTGAATACATCAGGAATAAAACCAGTCAGCAAAAACACATTTGCCTTAAGTATCAGGACTGCAGCCATTCTTCCAATTGCACGGAGGAAAAGATCCACTACAACAACCTCAGGGAAAAAGTAAATATCCTGGTAGATACCTTACCCTGCCAGTGCCGGAAAGTGTACAAGATGAGCAGGGAACAGGGGATGAGCAACAAGGAAATTGCTTCTGCTTTGCTCATTAGTGAGCGGGCTGTAGAATACCACATCAGTAAAGCTTTGGGTGTGTTGCGTGCGAACCTGGCGGGCTATTCAAAATAATTTTCAAAAAGACTTACGGTAAACGCTTTGTTATGCTACTTATATTTTATCTAAGTTTGTATGAATACTTAAGCAACCCATATTAGAAGGATGAAGGTCAACCAGGAACTTATTGAAAGGTATCACAGGCAGGAATGCAGTCCGGAAGAAAACGAGGCTGTTGAGGAATGGCTGTTTTCCGGTGACGCTGATGAGGCGCTTCAACTTCCTGCCGGTGAGGATAAAGCCGCTCATAAACTGGATATGTGGCATGAGATCCAACTTGTGCTGCCTCAGGATCCGGTGGTGGTTCCGCTAAAGAAACCTTTATTGGGCCGGGCATTTTGGACTGGCGCCGTAGCAGCCTCGGTTGCGCTGGTCATGGTCACTTTTGTTTTTTACCAGGTCCGGTTTAACCATAAAGAAGAGCGGCTGGTTTCGGTTCAGAACAGTTCCGCATTTGAGGTAAAGCATGTGACCTCCAACGGATATAACATTGCTGTAGGCCCTAAAACTTCTGCCCTGATCAACAGATCAGATCGCATCATCGACCTTTCGGGGAGTATCATCATTAAGCCCACTGAAGATATTGAATTTGCTTTCGGACCGGGCCAGGAAAAAATTGTCTTCAAAAATGGGGAGACCTATATCGTATGGAACGACATGGAAAGCAGCGGTAAGATCATCATCATTAACGAAAGGAATCTGACAGATCTTCCTCCGGTTCTCCAGAAACAAATTATTAACCAGTTCAAAATCTAACCGGGTATCAATAGCAACAATTCTATGTATAGATCAGCAAAACATGCTGTGCATTTCTTCACCTTAATCACCTTCCTTTTGTGCCAGCTGGCCTGCAAACAGAATGCGGCAGACACCGGAATTGAATCTGAAAAAAATTATAGCATTTATGTTCTGGGAAAAGACGGGAAGGAATTCATTACTGAGGTCGCCGCGTTGGATACAGGTGTGCTGTCTCCTGAAAACCAGGGAGCGGAAGTAGATATCAAAACGATAGACAGGGAAATCATTGTAAAAGATAATCTTTATTACCGCATGAACTGGAGAAGTTCAATGTTCTCTAAATATAAACTATCCGGACACAGCCTTGAGAAGGTCAATGCTGTAGAAGTTAAGGATTTCTCTATCGAGAATTTCAAATGGCTTGGTGGAGATACCTTATTACTGACCGGCTTGCAGACACCCGGCTTTGACAAAGTGAAATATGTGCGCTTAAAAAGCAGCACGCTCGCCATTATCGACCAGGGTGATATGGACATTCCGGGGCCTTCAGGACGATTTACAAGTATGTCTATTGGTTTTGCGGAACGGCAAGGCAAGCGCTTGCTGGTCGGTTATACCTACCACCAGCAGCTCGGCTCATCCAACTACACGACCAGCGACACGACCTACCTCACAACGCTCAATTATCCTGAAATGACGGCCATTCACACGGATAAAGACAACAGGTCGACCTATCCGGCGGGGATCAATACCGTTCAGTCCTACACTTTCTATGACGAACAGCAGGATTTTTATTTCATGACCTGTCCGGGCATCGCATTGGGCAACAGGCCTGATCTGCCAACCGCGATATTCCGGATTAAAAAAGGAGCGGATGCCACAGATAAAAATTACTTTTTCAATATTTCTGATTCGCCCATTCAGAACCATGCTTACGGACTCTGGTACCTGGGCAATGGCAAGGCAATTATCAGAAGTGAAAGGAAGGACCTGTACAAGGGACTGGGAGATCACTACAGCACTGCCCATTTTGAATTCTATCTGCTCGATCTGCAAACGAAAGCTGTTCAAAAACTAGGTTTGCCGCTAGACAAGGGTACACGACGGGAGTGCGTTATTGTCAAGAAGAATGTCGCCTATATTGCGGTAAATTCTACCACGGAAGGCAATTATATCTGGGTGTATGACATCCGGACAGGGGGACTAAAAAAAGGGCTTCAGCTGCTTGGTGATACGGATTATATCCTTCGTATCGATAAACTTCACGAATAAGTTAAAATTTCTTTCCCTCTACCTTCGGTTGATCTGCATTTATGCTACTTACTGGTATAAACATACCATTAACCGATGTCATCTGAAAACACTTTATCTTTTTTAAACCGCCTGTTTTGCCTTATTGCGTTTTTGTTGTTCCATGCAGGAGCATTGGCACAACAAAGCGATACGACAAAAACCAAACCTGCCGACACTGCAGCTATCAAGTTAGATGATGTCAAAATCAAGGGGCAGACCAAAGCTCAGGAGGTTAAAACGTCCGGATTTGGCGTCAACGTAATAGAGACCAAAAAGTATGCGAATACAAATGCCGACCTCAATCAGATTTTAAACAGGAGCGCTGGGGTAAATATCCGTGAACAGGGTGGACTCGGCTCTGATTTTAATTTCTCAATAAACGGCCTTTCCGGAAAACAGGTGAAGTTCTTCATCGATGGTATTCCAATGGAGAGTTTTGGCAGCAGCCTGACACTGAATAACATTCCCGTAAATCTGGCCGAGCGGATAGAGGTTTATAAAGGCGTTGTTCCGGTAGAGCTCGGTGCAGATGCCCTGGGTGGTGCAGTCAATGTGGTCACCAACCAAACGACAAAGAAATACCTGGATGCCAGTTATAGTTTTGGGTCATTCAACACCCACCGTGTTGCTGTTTCCAGCAGATATATAGACGATAAAACTGGTCTGATCAGTACTGTTAATGGATTTTATAATTTCTCGTCTAATAATTTTCTGATGAGAAATAATCCCAAATATGATCTGAAAATACAGGTGGTAGAGGGTGAGGGTAACGACAAGACTTTTGCACTAAGAGACGTAAAACGCTTTCATGATGATTTTGAGTCAAAAATGCTCCAGTTTGAAACAGGGTTTGTCAATAAAAAATGGGCCAGTTTATTCATGCTGGGTTTGACCTATGCCGATCAGTACAAAGAAATACAGACCAGGGCCAATCAGGAAGCAGTCATTGGAGGAGCAGATAGACGCAGCCATTTCCTGATGCCAACATTGAAGTTCAAAAAGAACGATTTGTTTACGAAAGGACTGTCTGCGAGCCTGTTTGCCAGTTATTCTATCGACAAATCGACCATTGCCGATACCTCTACCAGCAGTTACGACTGGGCTGGCCGGGCTATTTCTACCGGTAATACCGCCGGTGAATTCAATCAGCAATTCTCCATTTACCATTACAACAACGCTACGGGACTGGGTCGCGCGAATGTTGCCTATAAAATAAACGACACCTATTCGGTCAACCTGAATTATAACTTCAGCGGGATAACGCGCAAGGCCTTTGACGACCTCGATGTAACCGGAAAAAGAAATGCCTTTGCAAAACCCAATAACATTCAGAAACACATTGCAGGCCTGGCCGGGCAATTGGATTTTTTAGACCAAAGGCTGACCAGTACCTTATTTGGCAAGTATTATGGCTTTAATGCGCTCGTCCGCAAGGTTGTCATTTATACCGGTGGCGTAGGGCTGATCACTGACGATGTAAAAAGTAATTACAATTATTTCGGATATGGTTTTGCTTCGAGGTTTAAGCTCAGCAGTGACATCGGTTTAAAAGCATCCGGAGAACACAGTTACAGACTGCAGGATCCTGAAGAGATGTTTGGCGATGGGATTAATGTACTGTCAAACCCCAACCTGAAACCGGAAAGCAGTAACAACCTGAATATTGGCGGCTATTACACCAGGCATTTGGGAAAACATCACTTTGCTGCTGAAGCGTCCTGGTTCTTTAGAGATGCCAAAGACTTTATCTATTACACCATTACACAAGTTCGCCTTTCTGTCTATGACAACGTAGGTATTGTAAAAATAAATGGGGTAGAAGGAGAGCTCAGGTACAATTACAGCGATCTATTGTCTGCAACGATCAATGCCAGCTACCAAAATGCGCTTAACAACCGCCGGTTGCAGGAAAACACCCAACTGGCCGATCCGACGTTCGGAGACAGGATTCCGAACCAGCCCTATTTCTTTGCGAATGCGGACATCGGCATTGGCAAAAACAACCTATTGGGAAAAGACACCAGGATCCAGTTGAACTGGTTTGGACAGTACATTCATGAATATTACCTGACCTGGCCAAGTCAGGGCAGTAAATCCACCAAAAATGTGATTCCCGCCCAACTGATCCACAACCTCACCTTGTCTTACGCTGCTCAGAACGGCAAATACAATGTTTCCTTAGAATCACGAAATCTGACCAACGAACTGGCCTATGATAATTTCAGATTGCAAAAACCCGGGAGAGCATTTTATGTCAAAGTGCGCTATGCCATTAACTAATATACTTCAAGCTTAATATTTAATTTTTATGATGTTTAAAACAATGAAAAAAACCGCTATCACCACGATGGTCATGCTCCTTGCAGCCATCAGTCTAAATTCCTGTAAAAAAGATAAAGATCCGGAACCAACTCCCGAGCTCAGCAATTATATACTCTACGGCTCCAGCGGTACTCCGGCCGCAAATTATATGTTGTATTCAAACGACCTGTCGGGCGGAAATATCACCAGCGTAGGAAACGGCATTGAACTGACGGGCAAACTCAGGGACATGCGGTGGGTAATCAGAAAAAACCGTGATTTCTATAATCTGGATGATGCGGCGAAAAAACTAAGCAAATATAAACTGGAAGGCAATGGCTTTACAACAGTAGCTGAGATCCCTTTTAGTCATTTTAGCTATATGCTATGGCACCAGTGGTTGGACGATACCACCTTAATTATTGGCGGAAATACAGATGATGGGCAAACTTTAAACTATGTTGTCGTCAATACCACCAACCTGACTATTACAAAATCGGGCAATTTTACCCTTCCTGTCCCGGCTGCCGGAAAAAGGATTACGGCTTGCGCGGGAATTATTAAAGACAACAAGCTGTTCCTGACCTATAGTTACACAGATGACAACTACACCAGCGGCAGTTTTTCTGATGACATTTCCTACCTGGCAGTAATGGATTACCCTTCTCTTGCCAATCCTATCCTAAGTCAGGATTCCAGATCTGCTTTCCCTGGAACAGCAAGGACAGGTGCGCAATCCACATTTGTGTACAACAATGACATCTACATCATTACTTCACCTATAGCCTTCAACGGTGATAACATCACCAAACCAACTGGCATCTACCGTATCAAAAACGGAGAAACCACCTTCGATAAAGATTACTTCTTTAACCTGTCTGCGCTTACCAATAACAATGATCCTGACGGATTACTTTACCTGGGTGACGGAAAATTGTTTGCCCGTAATTATAAGGACGAAAATGTCGTTACCTGGGCCGACTGGAGTAAACCGATCGTAGAATACCTGTACATCGACCTTCCAAATAAGAAGATCACCAAAATGGATGTACCGGTTTCTTATGGAGGAGCTACGACCTATGTTTATGAGGACGGTAAGATCTATTTCCAGGTAAAAACAGATGCGGATGGCATTTATATTTATGAATACAATACCAATACAAACAAGTTGGCAAAAGGACTTAAAGTCAGCGGCTTAAGCAGCGTTTCAGGGTTGTTTAAATTAGACAACTAAGCCCTGCTAAAACCATTGATAACTGCCGTCACCCCGGTGATGGCAGTTGTTTAAGCGTCGACTTATGATCAAGAAAATTATAGCATGGTTACATTTATGGCTGGGGCTGGTATCCGGCATAGTCGTAATCGTATTGGGTATCACGGGCTGTGTGCTGGTTTTCGAACAGGAGATTAAAAGCGTAACCAGTCCCTGGTTGCACGTAACACATGCGGCTGGTGAAGCACAACTTCTACCTTCTGTACTTTATCGTCAGGTGAAGCAGGCGCTTCCTGACAAAGAAATCTCCTCTGTTTGGTACTATGGACCAAACAGGACTGCGCAGGTCTTTTTAGACGCTGATTCTACGGTATACGTCAATCCATATACAGCTGAAATTGTAAGTATTACAAATACGCATGAGGACTTTTTTCATTTTATTGAAGACGGACACTTTTACCTTTGGCTGCCCAAAAAGATCGGAGAGATCCTGGTGAACTGGGGCACCCTGCTATTTTTTGTGCTTACGGTGACAGGTATCGTTCTTTGGTGGCCAAAAAGATGGAATAAAAAAGGGGTGGACCAGAGTTTCAAGATCCGTTGGAATGCGAAATTAAAACGCGTCAATTATGATCTGCACAATGTATTGGGCTTCTATTCCCTTATTATTGCCCTGCTGATGGCTTTCACGGGTTTAGTCATGAGCTTTTCCTGGTTCAATAAGGGGGTGTACTGGCTTTCGGGTGGCGAAAATACGCCCTTTGTTAAAGCAGCATCCGATTCTACTCTGGCTGGTAACACCCAAATGTTACGGCAGGTAGACAAGGCCTGGCTCATATGCACCACGCAAATCGCAGAATACAACAAAGACCAGGTGATTGTTTCATTTCCAAATAAACCTTCAGATGCGATTGAACTCTCTACTGACATGCATGCCGGATCCTGGCGATACGTATACCTGGATCAGTATACTTTAAAAGAACTTCCCGGCTCCCAGGCCAAACTAAAAGATGAACAACTGGCCTTATGGCTCAGGCGTTCCAACTATACGCTCCATGTGGGTGCTATTGGCGGGTTCACCACAAAAATCATCTACTTTCTGGCCAGCCTGATTTGTGCCAGTCTGCCAGTAACTGGCTTTTACATCTGGTGGGGCAAAAAAAGAAAAGCCTGGAGACAGGCCAATAAAGGCAAACCTATCCTTATACCTTCTTAATTTCTATGAAAAAATACAACTTACCGGCAGGCCAAAAACCTGTCTTAGTCACCCTTATACCCCTATTTTTGGTGCTTCTTCAATTGATACTGACTGGCGCTGCTGCGTATGCGCAAAGCAAAGGAAATATTACCGGAAAGGCCATTGACCAGGTTGGGCTGCCGCTGGAATACATCAGCATTGCATTGCTGCACGAGGACGGTAAAGTCCTGAAGGGCGCTTTGAGCGACTCTTCCGGCCGGTTTTCGCTAGTTGCTGTTCCCTATGGACGATATACCGTAAAAATAAGTGGTGTCGGGTATCAGGCTTTTGTAACTTCCGTATTTGCGCTTACACCCGAACAGCAAAGACTCGATCTCGGGCTGGTCAAACTTACTGAGGACAGTAAAATGCTCAGCGCAGTGGTGATTTCAGCACAAAAGAAGTTGATTGAACAAAGTATAGACCGGACCACCATCAACGTGGAGAACAGCATCCTGGCCGAGGGCAATACCGCGCTTGAAGTGCTGGAACGCGCACCTGGTGTAAAAGTAGACGAGGAGGGGCAAATTTCACTCAAAGGGAGGCCAGGGGTAACTGTCCTGATCAATGGCAAACAAACCTATCTCTCGCCAAAGGAACTGGCTGTGTTGCTGAAAGGTACCAATTCGACTTCCATCTCCAAAATCGAGATCATGAGCAATCCTTCGGCAAAATATGATGCGGCAGGAAATGGTGGTATCATCAATATACAGATGAAGAAGAACACGGCGACAGGCCTCAATGGAACTGTTTCGGTGAATGGTGGTGCCGGACGAAATGCCCGGTACGGCAGTGGACTAAACCTCAACTACCGTGGCAATAAGATCAATACTTACGGAAGTTATGATTATGGATACCGGGGGGAAACGGAATACTTGGACTTTGTACGCCGGTTTTATGATGGAGCTGCTGACAAGGCGATTCCAGACCGGACTTCTTATCAGCATACCAGCACCAATGAGCCCCTGCATACCCATAATTTCCGGGCGGGACTGGACTATGAGATCAACGCTTCCAATACAATCGGGATGCTCATCAACGGTAATGTAGGCAAGTACACCCATGATAGTAAAACGGGTAATCGACTTTTAGATCCTGCTGGCGGCTTGCTGAGCAACATGCGCACCAGCAATTTCGACAAACAAAACTGGGAAAACCTGACCTATAATCTCAATTATCAGCATCAATTTGAGAAAGAAGGACGGGAACTGACCGCTGACGCGGATTTTGCCAAGAATGCGTTCACCTCCAGGTTGAACCTCAGCACCATAACCGATCAGGCTGCTGCGGGACAGTTGGTTACCAATCTCGTTCGCCGGGGCTACGTGCCTGCAGTTACCGATGTGTATGTGGCCAAAATAGATTATACCGATCCGCTGAACAAAACAACGAAACTAGAGGGTGGTTTAAAAAGCAGCTTTATACAGTCTGACAATAATCTCCGTTATGATCTCCTGGAGAGCGGCAACTGGGTGTACGACAGCAATGGCAGCAATCACTTTAAATACCAGGAGCAGATTCATGCAGCTTACCTCAATGTCAATAAAGACTTTGGCGTTTTTAGCATTCAGGCAGGCTTAAGGGCAGAAAGAACGGTAACCGAGGGGCACCAGGTCACATCAGATTCATTGATCAAAAGAAATTATACCCAGCTCTTCCCGAGCGTTTTCCTGAGTAAACCGCTGGGCAAAGATCAGCAGATACAATTGGCCTATAGCCGAAGGATAGAAAGACCGGATTATGGTGATCTGAATCCTTTCAGGGTGTTCCGCGACCCTTTGCTTTTTTACCAGGGAAATCCTTTTTTGCAGCCGGAACTGGTCCACACCTTTCAGTTGAGCCATAGCTTTAAAAACAAGTATACGACCTCAATCAGCTACAACCGGACGCGCAATGTCATGACCTGGGTCAACGGGCAGATCGATGCTTTGAACACCACATTCGAAAGTCCCCAAAATCTAAGTAGCCTGACCAATTATGGCATTACTTTTACTGCTGCCACTTCCTGCTTTGGCTGGTGGTCCGGCAGTCATTTTGCAAACCTGTTCAGAAATGAATATCATGGTGGGGCCGGTGCAGTCGGGTTCAATACGAGGGCGACCAGTTTTAGTTTCAATACGCAGAATTCTTTCAAAGCGGGGAAAGGATACAGTATGGAACTGAATGCCTTGTACAACGGAGGATCTGTTTATGGAATTTCAAGGTATAAAGGAAATTACATGATCTCCGGAGGTGTGCAAAAGCAGCTGTTTGACGGAAAGGGCAATATTAAACTACAGGTCAATGACGTCTTTCAAAGTAAGCAGTTTAGAGAATACACCAAATACCAGAACATTGATATGAACAGCCACATCATGCTGGACAGTCGTCGTGCCATCTTGTCCTTTACTTACCGGTTTGGAAATCAGAATTTAAGCAGCAAGGTACGCAGCACGGGCAGCGAAGACATTCAGAACAGGGTAAAAGGAGGGGGATAAAGAGCGGTTATATAAAAACAGGGATGACTGGCTGGTCATCCCTGTTTTATTTTGTGCCTCGAATTAAGAAATGGTATCCGGTGTATAAACCTTAATGACACCGTCGTTTTCGCTGCTTACCACGAGCAGACTTTTTTTGGTTGGGCTGTCCTTGGCCGGGATAAACAAAACGCCTTCAGGAGCATCCCCGCATTTCAATAATTTAAGGAACACAGGGCTGGCAGGATTGGTGACGTCGTATACTGCTACGGCGTCAGCTCTTTCCATTCCGATAAATGCAATTTTTTTATGGCCTACCGTTCCGACAGTAACGCCTTCAGGTTCCACGCTTTTATCGTCGCTTCTGCCATCGTCATAAGTATTTGCTGCCACGCATTTGATGTCAAGCTCGTTCTTGCTGTCAAAAATCCGGTTGCCGTCATTTCCGTTCCATACACTGAATGAACGTGAACCAAGAGAATATAAAGCGTCAAAATCTCCGTCACCATCGGTATCTCCAAGTGTAGTGGTGATGTACAGACGACCTAGTTTGCCGTCTTTTTTTAACTCAGCTGCATCAGGAAAAATGGTAGGATCAAGGATGACAGTCTTTTCTTTTATGCGTTTTACTTCTGAAAATGCTTCGTAATCCCTGGAGTCACCTTCATTGGCAGTGAAGAGGTAAGGGATGCCGTTGTTTTCCAGTACCGCAATTGCATCAGGCATGTAGATTCCTTTTACCGGCCATTTGGCAGCTGCGTAGGCTTTATTGTCGTCAGTCGGATCGATTTCATTGCCATCTGTATTGTAATCTTTGAATCCGAGTGGAAAGATATTGGTAATGGTTTTTGAGGCGATGTCGATTTTGGCAATCCCATTGTTCTCCTGCAGGGTAACCCAGGCGGTTTTGGAATCAGAAGAGATGGTAATGTATTCAGGTTCAATATCTTTAAGGAAGTTGTTTCCCGGGCCAAAAATCCTGAACCCTTTTTGTTTGAGGGCAGTTTCCTGGCTGGCCATAGCAGCGAAATTTAGTGTGGTAACCGCATAATTTTCGTTAACCGAAATGATGGAGACTGTACCCTCCGGATCAGCTGAATACGTTGTGTTGGGTTCGCCTTCATTGGCACTCATGATGTATTTGCCGTCTGGCGAGAATGTAACCATATCCGGAAGCGCACCAACGTTAATTTCTGCGATTTTACTGTGGTCACTGGTTTTAAAGACAACCACTTTACCATTGGATGTCTTATCTGTTGCCTGAACGGCCGCTGCCAGTTTGCCGGAATGCACGGCAAGGCTGTTCACCGCACCGCCATAGGGCTGGACACTGATGTTACCGATGACGGTCATTGCGGCTGGGTTTTTGAAGTCGATCACCTCAATTCGGTTTACCTGGTTTGGCAGTCCTTCATTTTCATTTTTAACGACGAATAGTTTTTTGGTTTCAGGATCGTATGCCGAGATTTCTGCTGCGCCCAGTTCACCGATGTCAAGTGAGCCGGTCTCAGCAAAGGTGGTAGCGTCTTCGTTTACAAAGAATTCAGGTTCGATGATTGCTGGTTTATCTTTTTTACAGCTGATCATTAGGATCAATAGAAAGGCAAAAAGTAGATTTTTGTACATGCGTATATTTTTTGCCAGCGAAAGTATTAAGCAAAGATTAGCCCAGGCTGATCTTATTGTTATCTTAATGTTACGCTTGTACAATCGGCGGCCGCATATATCAATGTTATTTTCTCGGCTCTGTTATTTCAGTCCGATCAGGTTTGCCATGATCCTGTAAGCTCCTGGAACTCCGGCCGGAAGTTGCCTGAACCAGGACAAGGTTGTGTAAACGAAATGCCCTTTTCCTACTTTTGCGATCAGCAAACATCCATTTAAATTGGCTTCGCCAGGGTCACTTGTTCCTATTACCGGCTCATAAGCAGCGTCCCATTTTACGGGGAAATAAGACCCGCGTTCCTGGACCCAACCCCTAAAATCTTGCTCAGTAATTTTATTTGGAAAATTTAATACCGGATGGGCGGGATTGAGAAAAGTAACTTTCGAGTTTTCGTCCGTCACGCGTGCCTGTCCGGAGATTTCAAAGGGGTAGGGTGCAAAGTTTTTTACAGGCAGGTCGAAATCTGTATTGTACTGGACAATGAGGTTGCCGCCGTTTTTCATGTAGTCGAGCAGGACGTCTTTATAAAAATCGATCTTGTCGTTTACATTATAAGCACGTATGCCAACGATCAAGGCATCGTATTTTTCCAGATTGGTGGCGTTCAACTGGCTTTCTGTTAAAAAAGTAACTTCATAGCCGGCTTGCTGCAGACTTTCAGCTACCAGATCACCTGCCCCTTTCAGATAGGCGATCTTAGTTCCTGCCCTGATCAGGTCTAATTTTACGGCTTTGGCACTTGCCGGTGGATAATAGATCTGAGTTGGAATGTGGTCGTATCTGATCATCTTAAACCCATTATCGTAAGTAGCGTCATCAATAACAGCCTGCGCGGTCAGTTGCGTTTCTGTCGCTGTAGCAGGCGGACTAACCCTAAATTCAAAAAGCTGCTCGCTGTCTTTCTTTGTGAAATAAAAAGGGATGGAGGCAGGTTGAATGTGCCAGCCGGAATCTAGTTTCAGTCGCAGGGTGCCGCCTGTTCTGTCCCGTCCGGATTTTACCCTTACCTGGATTTTTTGAGCCTGGTTGTCGGAAAATATATAAGCCTTTTTAGTCAGGTCGACAAAGACAGGGGGTGCTAGCGCAAGCGGTTGCTTTACTTCACCGGCTATGGGATCGATGTATTTGAATACCAAGGGCAGCTTAATAACAATCGTTTTTCCTGTAATCTCCAGACTCAGTTCTGCAAATAAGGAGCTGGGGTTTTCTGCAAGGCCAACCTCCTGCTGGTTGTTCACTTTGAACATACCCAGCGTACCTTTCTGAGTAAGCCAATAGGGTTGTGAATAAGGCAGGGTCTTGTTGGTCAATGTATTAAAAGCCAAATTTGTCACCGCATTTTTGCGTAGTGAGGAATCCATAACGGCCATTTGGCTGGCGAAGGGAAGTTTAATTCCCCGTATTTTTAGGGGTACCGAAGACCGGTTTACCATCTCAATAGAAAGCGCCAATGAATCTCCGGGACTCACATAGGGGCAGTTTGTATTGGCTTCCAGGAATAACCCCAGCGCTTGTCTGATTACCTCTTCTATTGCCGCTGTTTTGATTTTTTTCCAGTGACTGACAGGCAGTTTTTCCAGTTCAGCACGGGCAGCAATCAGCAGCGGAACAACCCCTGAAGGATCTGCAGCATTGAAGGTTTTGTCGGCCAGCGTCAGCAGGTTGTTGAGTTTTTCTGCCCCAGGTACGCTTTGCCAGGTGGTATCTATTCCATCGAATAAGGACCGAATGGGTTTTGTACCTTTGACCGACTTAAAATATTCAACAGTTTCCCCTCTGGAAGATTTCGCGCCCATGCCCTGACTCTTATGCATACTTCTGCCTTCAGCAGCGATTTCACCATAGGATTTACCAAGCAAGCTGTTGTACTTACCGGTATTGATGCTGATCATCCCATTTTTATCTTCATCATCTTTTTCTTCGTACGGTCCGGGGCTGCAGTTCCAGACCAACCGTTTGGCTTGCCAGGGTTGAACCTCGCTGAGTTGTTCTTTGAAGCGGGAGGGGGCTGCCGCGGCATCAAAAGCTTCAAAAGCGAGGATGGCGGATGCGGTATGGTGACCATGCGTATTGGAGGGTAGGTGGCTGAACCTGGTAATCAGTACATCAGGTCTTGTTTTTCGGATTACCCAAACCATGTCTGACAGCAGTTTTTCTTTATCCCATATGGTAAATGTTTCTTGTGGGGTTTTAGAATAACCGAAATCATTTGCTGTACCGAAGTATTGCTTCCCACCATCTATCCTTCTTGCAGCTAATAGTTCCTGGGTGCGGAGGATACCGAGTTCTTCGCGCAGTTCAGTTCCAATCAGGTTCTGTCCGCCATCACCTCTGCTGAGTGACAAGTAGCCGATCTCAGCCAGTTCGCCATTTGCGAGGTAAGCAATGAGCCTGTTGTTTTCATCATCAGGATGCGCACCAATGTAAAGCACCGATTTAAGTACTTTGAGTTTCCTGATTTCCTGCAAGATCCTGCCAGGTGCGTTGACAGAAGAGCTTTGTGCAAACAGGTTAGTATGAAAACCAAGAAGGATGAAAAGAAAAAGGTATTTGTTTGTGGTCATGAATACTTACTTGGAGGGGGTTTAAACAAACCCCCTTCAGGATTATTGATTTTGTGAAAATTGTTTGTTGATGTCCAGTTCGCGTTGAGGAATGAAGAATAAAGGCCTGGCCGTCTTGCCCTGGGCTTGCAGAACAGCAGTGGCTTTTCCAAACCGGAGCAGATCTGGCCAGCGCTGGTTTTCAAAAGCGAATTCCACCTGTCTTTCATGCAGCAGTTTGTCAGCAAAGTTGCCTGGAGTGGTGCTGCCAATAGGGCCCAAGCCACCATGTTTTAGCCTGACTTCATTGATCAGGTCATAGGATTCCTGACTTTCTCCCAGTGCTTCGGCCAGTAAAAGATATACATCGGAATAGCGCAGGACCGGAAAATTGTAATCGGCGTCGAACTCAGAAAAGGCATTGGTGGTGCCGTACTTCAAAACAAACCTGTTGGCATTCAGCGGGCCGTTCAGCGGGTTGAAGGACGAAGCAATACGTTTATCGCCAGTCTCAAAGGCTGCTTCCAATGCTGCAGTTGGCCTGTTTTTGTAGCCGCCGGTAGTCTGACGGAGCAAGGGCGTAAAGGCGTTGGTAAACAGATTTCCGGTGCCGAAGTTGCCTCCTTTAAACTGGACCTCGAAAATAGATTCCGCATTGTTTTCATTTGCCGGACCCCAAAGTTTGGCGTAATCGGTCAGCAGCGTATAGCCATAAGTGTTGATGATCCTGCGCAATACAGGAACTGCTGCCGTCTTATCTCCTGTAGTCAAATAGATTTTTGCAAGCAGGGTAGCAGCGGCTCCTTTGGTGGCCCTGCCGACATCCAGACCTGTATATTTTGCAGGTAAATAGGTTTCTGCCAGGGTCAGGTCTGCAATCAGTTGCTTGTAAACTTCTGCAGATGGAACTTGCAGGTAGTTTTTTCCTTCCTCTACGGAGATCTCCCTTAATACAAGGGGCAATTTGCCGAAATTTACTGCCAGATTGTAATAAAACAGGGAACGAAGGAATAAAGCCTCGCCTTTGATCCTGTTTTTATTCAGTTCGGGGATTGAAACAGGTTCGATGCGGCTCAACACAATATTGGCCCTTGAAATACCAACATAGCTGTCAAAGTAGACGTCTCTAACAACCTCCGTTGTGGCGTCTTCGTTAAAATTGTCTATTGCATTTAAAAAAGGTCCAATACCGCCCCCGATATCAGAGCCCGCATCGGTATTGTCCGACCGGAGTTCATTGACAATCCAATAACCCTGGTTATAGGTACCCGTCAGCTGGAGTGCTTTATAGGTGGCATTGACTGCGGTAATCAGATCGCCTTCAGTCTTGTAAAATACGTCCACATTCCTTTGTGAAAGTGGACTGAGGTCGGTAAAGTCCTTGCTGCAAGAACTGAGCAAGGCTGACAGCAGGAATATATAGGTGATTCTTCGTTTCATGATTATTTAAAAGTTAGGTTGATGCCAAACGTATAGTTCCTGGTCAGCGGATACGCACCATAATCCTCGCCCGGGGTATTGTTGCTGGTCGACTGGTTGTTGACTTCAGGATTGTACCCGATGTAATGGGTCGAGGTGAACAGGTTGGTACCTGTGGCAAACAAGCGCAATGCAGGGAATTTACTGCCAAGCGCATTAGCAGGTACCGTGTAAGCCAGCGTAACATTTCTCAGGCGGAGATAGGAGCCATCTTCAATCTGGAAACTCGACGGGCGGTTGTTGTTGTTGTGTACGGTAGTCTGTTTATCAGCACGGGGAATTTTACCATTACCGGGCTGACTTGGCGAAATCCAGCGCTCAGTTTCAACCGCATAGGAATTGGTCAATGCCTCACCGTTGGCCAGGTGCCTGCGGGTCAGGTTTAATATTTCAGAACCCTCTACACCCTGAATGAGGAAACTCAGTTCGACACCCCTGTAGCCAAATCGGTTGGTAATGCCATAAGTAAAATCAGGCTGGTAATTGCCGATCACCGTACGGTCCCTGGCATCAACAATCCCGTCTCCCGTTACGTCCTTAAACCTAAAGTCACCAGGCGAAGCTTTAACAGCAATTTTATCTACAGGAGCTTTGTCAATATCAGCTTGCGACTGATAAATGCCATCTACCACATAACCGTAATAACTGCCTATTGCATCGCCAATTCTGGTGACGTGACGGGTATCATTGGCACTTGCGCCAAAAATGGGATCCCCGGTAATGCCTAGTTTCAGTACTTTGTTGCGGTTGGCAGAGAAATTAAGATCCGTGCTCCAGGTAAAACTGCCCGTTAGGTTGCGGGTAGACAGGGCAAGTTCAATCCCTTTGTTTTCCACCTCTCCAATGTTTTGAAGCGGGCTCGAAGTACCAAAACCGACAGCTGCAGGTACCTGTACATTCAACAACAGGTCTGAAGTAATCTTCCTGTAGATGTCCGCAGTTAAGAAAACCCTGTTCCTGAAAAGGCCGATCTCCAGACCCAAATCAGCCTGGGTATTCTTCTCCCAGGTCAGGGCATTGTTGCTCGGCGTGCTTGGCGCGATACCGTTGGCAATGGCATTGCCGAACACGTAATTCGCCGGGTTCAGCAGTCCGATAGAAGCATAATTGGGAATCAGGAAATTACCTGTCTGGCCCCAGCTTCCCCTTATTTTCAGGTCGCTTAAAACTGTACTGTTCTTTAGAAAAGGCTCTTCAATGATGCGCCATCCAGCTGAGAATGAAGGGAAGACACCAGTTCTGTTGCCCTTTCCGAAACGGGAGGCCTGATCAGAACGTACAGAGGCCGATAACAGGTAACGGTCTTTAAAAGCATAATTTGCCCTGGCCAGATAAGATACCAGTGCCCATTCTTCTTTAGCTGAGGTGCCGCCGGTAACCTGTCCGCCACTTACGGTCTGAACCAGATCATCCGGGTAATTTTCTGCCTGAACCTGGTTGTAGCTAAGCCTGTCCTTTTGAGCCGTATAACCCGCAATTACAGCAAGACTATGGTCGGCAATTTTCTTCTGGTAAGAAAGCGTATTCTCGATCAGCCAGTTGCTCTCCAAAGAAGAATTCGACTGACCAAAAGGCACACCTACGGTAGCATCTCTATCTCGGAAGGCCCTTTCCCGGTAATAATCTTTGTTGTAGCTATTGATATCTGCACCTGCATACAATTTGTATTTGAAATCCTTCAGGAGCTCATATTCGGCAAATCCGCTGCCGAAAGTCCTGAACTGGTTGAGGTTGTCATGAATGTGTTTGATGACCGCCAAAGGGTTACTGGACGCCGTCATATTTGCTGTTGCACCGGTCTCAGTGAAGAGGTGCGACTGGTTATCTGACTGGTTAATGGAGCCGTCCGGCAGGTAAGGATTTACGGTAGGAGAGGTAACCAGTGCCGTGTAGACTGCACCCGGAGGATCTGCAAAATAAGGTGCGCTGGTTGAGCCGCGTTGCTGGTCTGTAAAGGAGGGATTCAGGTGAAATCCTACTTTTAATTTTGGAAAGGGCTGTGCGTCCAGATTGATCCTCAAACTATAGCGTTTAAACCCTGTGGCATCAATGATCCCGTCCTGATCGTAATAATTGCCGGATACATAATAACCAAATTTATCAGACCCACCGGATACCGATACGGTTGAATTGTGAATGGCTGCAGTTTGAAAAAGTACATCCTGCCAGTCGGTATCTGTACCCGTTGGGTTTACAAAATGATCGGGAATGACATAATTTGCTGCCTGCAATGAAGGATTTGCGGCGACTTTGGTCACGCGGGTAACGTTGTTGTCAGCAGCATTGGCACCTGGCACATCCTGAAGATAAGCATTGTTCCTGGCATCTTTCACATAGGCGGTCAGTTGAGCAGAATTCATCAGTTTTACACGGCGAGCCACGTTTTGAAAGCCCGTGTACGTATCGACAGCTACACTCGGTGCAGCATCTCTGCTGCCCTTTTTTGTAGTAATCAATACCACCCCGTTAGAACCCCTGGAACCATATATGGCTGCGGAAGCTGCGTCTTTCAGGACTTCAATGGATTCGATATCGGCCGGACTGATGGTTCCCAAAGGATTGGATGGCTGAGCGCGGAATGCAACCGTTCTCTTCGCAACATCGCCCTGAACGCCGGGTTCCACGTTTTTAGAAACCGGAAATCCATCGATCACATATAAAGGTTCATTTCCGGCAGAAATTGAACCGACTCCGCGAATGCGTATGGTAGGCGCGGAGCCAGGCTCGCCACTGGGTTCCTGTACCTGCACACCTGCAAGCTGTCCGAGTATGGCATTTTCAAAAGTAGTCACCGCGTGATCCTTGATCTGTTTGGCAGATAATGAACTCACTGCTCCGGTAATGCTGCTTTTTTGCTGCGTTCCGTAGCCGACAACCACAACTTCGTTAAGTCCGGAAGCATCCGGTTTCAATTGAACATCAGTTACATTGCCTGTAATGGCAATTTCCTGAGTGGTGTAGCCGATATAGGAAAACACCAGCAGTTCGCCCTCATTGGCATTGATGGTATAATTTCCTTTTGAATCTGTGGTGGCTCCCCGGTTTCTTCCTTTGATCTGGACAGAAACTCCCGGAATTGGCGAGGAGGTTTCGGCATCGGTTATCGTGCCTGTGATTTTGATGGGTACAGTCCCAATTTGGCGGGTATGTTTAATTGGGACAATACTGAAATTCGCAGAGGAATCCGGCGCATTGAAAATAAACAACAACCCGAGCAGGAAAGGCCAGCGGCGTTGGGGTAAAGGTTTAAACATGTTAAGCGGTTTAAGATGACATTAGTATATTGGGAATAAAAGTATACTAAATTAGTAGACTATCTGGTTTTTTAATGGTTACCTCCAGGTAACCAGGCCTGCCAGATTTGGGTTGCAGGAGTGGACACTAACCGATTATTACATTACGGTGCAGCTGCCCCCATTTTCTAATTTCCTCGATCAGAGGTACCAAACTCCTTCCATGACTGGTTAGGTAATACTCCTGAGTGAGTGGCAATTTGCTGATGATTTTTTTCCCGATCAGCCGGTTTCTTTCGAGGTCTTGTAATTCTCTGGACAAAACTTTGGATGAGATTCCGGACACGGTAAGGATCAGCTCCTTATAACGCATACCCCTTCTGTTGAGCATAAGAATGATGGGAATTTTCCATTTGCCTTTGATGATCTCAACGGCATCCCGCATCGGGAGCAACAGTCTGTCGGATTCTTCATAGGTCATAATTTAGCGCAGTTGAGGTCTGGATCAAACCAACTTGTGGATTGAAATCGGACAAATATAATAAAGTATACTAAAATAGTAGTATTAATTATTATACTTGCGCTTTTAAATAATTGCCGGTAAGACCGGTGCTCCTATGACAATAAATCATATGAAAATGAAACTATTAACAGGTGCTCTTGTCATTCTTAGTACTGCAACGATGGCCCAGGTGAATGAATCCCGTGCCGACAAATCCATGTCACCTGATCCCGAGACCAAAAGGGTGATCCCCAAGTCCAACTCTCCATTTATTGAAGAGCTGACCTGGCTGGATGTGAGGGACAACATTCGCGAGGGAAAAACCACTGTGCTGATCACCACAGGAGGAATCGAGCAGTCCGGCCCCTACATTCCAACGGGTAAACACAATTATATCTTAAGGGTAGTGACCAGGGCAGTTGCCGAAAAACTGGGGAATGCGCTTATCGCGCCAATTGTTCCCTTTGTACCAGAGGGTAACCTGGATCCGCCAACCGGACACGTTAAATATGCAGGGACAATAAGTCTTCGTGAAGAAACCTATGAAAATTTGCTTCGCGACATTGTTACCAGTTATAAGGTTGGCGGCTTTAGAACCATTGTATTGTTTGGTGACAGCGGCGGAAATCAAAAAGGAATGGCTAAAGTGGCGGGCGAGCTGGATCAACTTTGGAAACAAAGTGGCGTGCGTGTGCTCTATATTGATGAGTATTACGACAATAAGCGACTTTCAGCCTGGTTAAAAACGCAGGGTATTGAGGAAGGTGACGAGGGCATTCACGACAATTTTAAAGTAACCGCACAGATCATGGTACTTGATCCGGAACTGGTCAGGGCCAAAGCGCGTATCGCAGCAGGGAAATTTTCCATTAATGGGGTTGACTTATCTCCGATAGACAAGACCATCGAAATGGGCAAGAAGATAGTCGACTACCAGGCGGATATTGTGGTAAAGGCCATAAAGGCCAGGCAATAGTTTTGTATTTTCAGTGAGGTTTAGGCGTAGTCCGGTCGGCATTGGAGCGGCCAGGGGATATACCAACCCCGTTCCAATGTCGCTGCAATGATAGCGGAAGGACGCTTGAAAGGAGGAGAGACAACCGGCTTGTCATTCTATTGTGCAAATTTTGGATCAGCATCCTGTTCTTGAACGGGATGATATATTCGCATGCTTGTTATACATATCTTGATGTCATCTGAAATGGATATTGTCAAATTTCAATAAGCTCGGCAGGCCTGAAGTTCACCTTATTTAGTACAATAGGTGGTGCCCTCCCTACAAACGATACCAACGAGCTGAAGTAACTAGTCTGTGCAGAGATTTCCAAAACCCCGACCTCATGGCAGATAGATTCAAAGCTACGCCAACGTCATCGACACCTCCAGGAAAACCCGCATTGATTTTAAGAGCATTGACTGGGCCACAAAAGGCAAGGCAGTGAAAGCGGGCGGTTTTATCTGGAGGCACATCACCAATTTCGAAATAACAGCCCTAATTGACACTTTATGCCAACAATTTGATTAACAGATATAGTTTTAGTAAATTCATACACCCATAAGGCCAGTTTAACGAAACGATTAAAAGCTATGCTGTCCCGTATCGTAAACGGCGCTATTTTTACATTTAAACTGAAAAGCATGAAGACAGAGAAAATAATAAGAGGATCCATCACGCACGTACTCAATTTCACTGTAATGGAACTGATGCGTTACGGATTTAAACTGGCCATGAAAAAAGAACTCTCGGAGCTCAATGATCTCATAGATACAGATTCAACAAAATGGATGAGGGCTGAAGTAGGGGATCTTATTTGCATTGATGAAGACCTGGAACTGCTTGAAAGCGTTGACGACGCCGGCGTAAAACAACTCCTGGTTATGATAGAACGAATATTGGAAACAGGCCATACCTACCAGATCATGGGCAATCTAGACCTTGAGGAAGTACTTACTGATCAGGATATTTGCGTTGAAGCACACGGAATATTTTCTACCTATTTAATTGAGATCGAAAATGAAGGAACTTACGAAGGTATCATACACAGCCTGTATATGTTTTTCTGCTCAATCGATATGCTGTTGTTTTATTGTGTTGCCCAGCTTGAACTCAATAAGCTAGACGTCTACGACGAGGCACAGCAACTGAGTTACGACCACGCCTTCACCCCTGGATTTGAATTTGACCCTCAGCAATCAGCCTCTGTTTTGTTAATGGAACTGAGAGAAGAACTGAACAGTGACGCAAATAAATTCACTAAACTATTGAAAAGCACAAGGGACCAAGGCGACACGATGTAGGTCTTATGGGGAGATGAAGCAGTCCACGGAGAGCAAAAAAAAGAGACAAACACATTTTATTGTGTTTGTCTCCAATGGTGCCCGAAGAGAGACTCGAACTCTCAAGGATTGTACTCCAACGGCTTCTGAGACCGCAACGTTTACCAATTTCGCCATCCGGGCATCGGTAATTCTAAAACAGAATCCTTTAGCAGGGGCAAATATAGTATTTCTTAGGCAACCCCAAAATATAAATGCACGTACTTTTTAAAAAAAGGAGGTGCCCAATGAGAACTTGCTATGTAATGATCGCAATCACAATATTTTATATGTTTGCCAGGTGCATCATGTAACTTGAATTTTTATTGCATTTGCTTTACCAAATGAAAACAGAGCCTAGATAAATCATGCTTATCTTTGCCGGATGAACAATGATTTAGCCGTTATCTTTGATATGGATGGGGTAATTTGCCATACCAACCCTTACCATTCTATCGCTTTTAAGGAGTTTTTTTCTACCCGGGATTTGAATCCAACTGATGAAGAATATGCTCAGCACATGTTTGGCAAGAGTAACAGTTACATCCTGAGCCATTTTTTGCAGCGCCCCATAGTCGGAGCGGAACTCCTTCAGTTGGAAGATGAGAAAGAAAGTCTTTTCAGAAAGATTTATGAACCACATGTGGAGCCACTGAAAGGATTGGTGGCTTTCATCAATGACCTGAAAGCCCATGGCGTAAAACTTGGCGTGGCAACTTCAGCACCAATGGCAAACCTGGAACTGATCCTCAGCAAAGTGCTGATCCGTCAGCACCTTGGTTCAATCCTGGCAAGCGAAGACGTAAAACGCCATAAACCTGATCCTGAAGTTTACCTTACCTCTGCAAAGAACCTTGGCCTCCAACCCAATCAATGTGTGGTCTTTGAAGATTCATTTTCAGGCGTATCTGCTGCCATCAATGCCGGGATGAAAGTAGTGGGGGTGCTGACTTCACATAGTAAAGACGAGCTGCCCCCTTGTGATCTTTACATCGATGATTATGAGGAGCTTACTTTTGATAAGATCAGAGCTTTGTTGGCGGTTAACTAGCGAGTGCCATCGCAGACTCCTTTAAAATAACCTACCGATTCTGCGATTCCGGCTAGCGGGTCTTTCATGTCTTTTTCGTATTCCAGTCCGCAATGACCCGTATATTTTATCTTCCTGAGCATTTTGACAAAGGCTGGAATATTGATTACCCCACGACCTAGCTCGCAGGTAGAGCCATTTTTAGCAGCTGCAGTGATGTTTTTTAAGTGCATATCAAATATGCGTTTGGCAAATTTTTGAAGATCAGCCACTGAATCTTTGCCTGCACGAGCATTGTGGCCCATATCAAAACAAATGCCCACTCTTGGATCCAGATCTTTGATGAGGTTGTTGATGCTTTCCGCTGTTGGGTAGAGTTCATCCTCAGGTCCGTGATTGTGGATCGCATATCGGATATTGTATTCCTTTGTTTTTTCAGCGACGTAAGCAAGATCGGCCTGTAGTGGAATCCCGATAATCAGGTCTACACCAACTCTTTTTGCATAGTCAAAGGCATTGTCAATGTCCTTTTTGGTTTTGGTATAGATGGGGCCAACGGCATATCCGGTCACGCCGCTTTCTTTCAGTGTAGCATGAAATGCGGCGATCTCTTCTGCTGTACTTTTGTACGGCAAATGAAAATCTTTGATACAAAGATAATTGGCATCGACCTTTTTCATCATTTTCAGAGACTCCGTCAGGTTAAAGTTGACAAAGCTATAGCCTGCGATCGCCAGCTTAAATGTATCTTCTTTAGCTGGGGCTTTTGCTGCGTAGGATGAGCCGGCGGCAAGTACCGAATTGGTATTGGCCAGGGCGGTGGCTGCGACGCCAAGCATTCCTTTATATAAAAAACTTCTTCTTGTGTTCATATCAATTGTGGTTAAATGGTTGGTGTCTAATATAAAACTTAATTGCCAAGCCTATTGTAAAGTTTCTATTGAAATTGACTGGCAGCGCTTACGTCACAACACAAACAATTCTGTTTTTTTGTATATTGTATAGATAAAAAAATATAACAACTATGGAAACTCATGAAATCAAAGAGCTGCTGGAAGTAATCGATCAACAGGTCAGCTCATCTGTATTAGGCGGAATGGAAGAGCAATATGAAGAGCTGGAAAGACTGGGCTATGTGACGATCAACAGGCATAGCATTCAGCATTCAGCTGCAATTACTCCGGCAGGTTTAAATTTTATTGGACACAATTACTTGGCATAATTTCTTATTTTGAGCTTTTTAAACCAACGCTTAATATAAGATCGCCTGTAATGAAGTTTTTTCCGTTTGCTTTTTATCTCCTCCTTTTGGGGTTTAACCCTTCTTTTGCTCAAAACAGACCTACAGCATTATTAACCGATCTGCTGCAACATACCGAGGTTGTACTGGTTAACGGGTACTTATCATCTGTAGAACTGCAAAATATGGATGGTGCCATTGAGCCTGTGCAATACGATGAAATCCGGTCGTCAAGGCCTTCTTTTAGCTGGATTGTTCCCGGTAAAGAAAATAATACAGTGCAAACCGCCTATCAGATTATTGTTGCCGATTCTTTCAAAGACGCGCTTGCTTTTAATGGTACGGTGTGGGACAGCAAAAAAACAATGAGTAACCAATCTGTCTCTGTGCCTTATGGAGGGGAGTTACTAAAACCTGGTCACACTTATTTCTGGCGGGTACGGTCGACCACCAACCGGGCGGGCGAATCGGAATGGTCCGCAATTAAAGCCTTTCGCACGGCAAAGGAATTAGCGCTGTATGCTGCTTCTTATGAGCAATTGCGCAAAACAGCTGAACATCCCAGCAGCCTGAACAAAGTAAGTGCAGGGATGCAACTGGCAGATTTCGGTAAAGACGCTTTCGGGCAACTCAGTGTACAATTGTCGTCTGAAACCGGGTTGGATACGGTTAGACTTCATTTGGGCGAGGTACTGGACGGACAAGGGGTAAACCGCAAACCAGGAGGCACCATCCGCTACCAGAAATTTACTTTGGCACTTCAAAAAGGCACGCACTTGTATCGGCTTAAGATCGCAAAGGATGCAAGGAATACAGGACCGGCAGCTATAAAAATGACGGAACAGATTGGCGAAGTAATGCCATTCCGCTATGCGGAAATAGAAGGTTATTCCAAAACACTGACCACAAATGAACTCATTAGAGAATTTGTGCACTATCCATTCGATGATTCTGCTTCAAGCTTTAAGAGCAGTGATGAGCAACTCAACCGAATCTGGGATCTGTGTAAGTATTCCATGAAAGCAACGTCATTTTCAGGAGTTTATGTGGACGGAGACCGCGAACGGATTCCTTATGAGGCCGATGCCTTGATCAACCAGTTGGGCCATTATGGCGTAGACAGGGAGTATTCCTTGGCCCGGAGATCTTCAGAGTATCTGTTGAAACATCCGACCTGGCCAACGGAATGGATCATGCAGGCCTTGATTATATCATGGAATGACTATCTCTACACAGGCGATGCGCGCTCACTTACTGCGAACTATGAGTTGCTGAAGAGCCGTACATTAACACAACTCACAGAAAAAAATGGTTTGATCAGCACCAATACAGGTCTACAAACTCCGGCTTTTGCGGCATCAATCAATTTCAAAGATAAAATCAAAGACATTGTGGACTGGCCCCTGAGTGAAACGGATGGTTTCGTTTTTACAGCTTACAACGCGGTAACCAATGCCTATCACTATAAAGCACTTGTGCTGATGGAACAGATTGCAAAAATAGTTCATCCAGGTGAGGACGAGCAACGCTACCGGACAGCGCAGGAGGCATTTAAAAAAGCCTACAACAAACACTTTTTCGACGCGAAAACAGCAATCTACAAGGACGGGGATACCACTATGCACAGTTCGCTGCATACCAATATGTTTGCGTTGCATTTCGGCTTAGTGCCAGATCAATACAAAAAGTCAGTGCTGCAATTTATCAGATCCAGAGGCATGGCCTGCAGTGTTTATGGTTCCCAGTTTTTGATGGACGCCTTATATGACGGGAGGGACGGGACTGCGGCGCTTGCTTTACTGACGGCCAGGGATGAGCGAAGCTGGTACAACATGATCAAGGTTGGCTCCACCATTACACTGGAGGCCTGGGACAATAAATTTAAGCCCAATCAGGACTGGAACCATGCCTGGGGTGCTGCACCTGCCAATTTAATACCGCGCAGGCTGATGGGTGTCGAGCCATTGACGCCGGGCTTCGGTTCGGTTTCTATCAGACCACAAATTGGTAACCTCAAGTTTGCACAGGCAGAGATCCCGACCATCAGAGGTGGGATTCAGATCAGCGTAACTCAGGAAGATACTTATACGTTGAAATTTACACTGCCAGCCAATATGGATGCAGAAGTTTACCTCCCAGTTCGAAAGGGCAAGGTTTTTTATAACGGCAAACCCATCCGTGCAAAGGCCGATAAAGATTTTCTGTATGCCGGTAAATTTGGCTCCGGTACGCACGAGTTTGTAGTAAAAGATCACTAATTTCGCAGCCTTATGCCGGAACTGTTACTTCTTTGCGTCATGCTGATCCCGCAGATTGTTGCAGGAATTCTTGCCAAAAGCATGGGCCGTAAATTCTGGTTCTGGTTTTTGATTTCCTTTCTGATCCCAATCATCTCGTTGATCATATTGCTTTTCCTGGAGGATAAATCTGAGGAAAAATCATATGATTTGGCAGAACATGTCCGTAATAAGGAAGAGGTTTAAAATATTTTACTATTTTTACTCCTAAGCTATTAACTTGTATCTACAAGTTCAAGGCCTTTTTTAACCAAATATTAGTCACGAATCCCCGCTCCAATGCACAAAGCAGAAATTTTGTATCAATCCCAGTGCGACTTAGGTGAAGCACCTGTATGGCATAAGGAGCGTAATAGCTATTTCTGGGTTGATGTAAACGGCCGGGCATTTTTTGAATACGCTTTGGACACTCTACAAGCTGTAAGATACCAACTGGATTATCGTGTTTCACTGGTGCTGCCATTTACGATGAATGAAGTCATTTTAGCCCTGCAGGGTGGGATAGCAAAGTTTAATTTAGAAACCAAAACCCTTCAATGGCTACCTTCTCCTGATGTCGATTGGGATACACGCCGTTTTAATGACGGCGGTATAGATGCCAATGGCAGACTGTGGGTCAGTACCATGCATCTCGATCATGAGGATGGAGCTGCAGCGGTATACTTGATAGAACAGGGTGGTATTACAGAGAAAATAAATGCGCTCTCCATTCCAAACGGATTCATTTGGTCGCCCGACAATACCAAACTCTACTATACAGACAGCCTCACAGCTACTGTCTCCTCTTACTTTTTCAACCTGCAAACCGCTTCGCTTTCATTTGAAAAAATAGCCATCCGGATTCCAGAGCATCTGGGTCTTCCAGACGGCATGGCCATGGATCAGGAGGGGATGTTGTGGATCGCCTTATGGGGTGGCTTTGGCGTAGGCCGGTTTAATCCTCAAACAGGAGAAATGATTGAGTTCATCAACGTCCCGGCACCGCATGTTTCTTGTTGCTGTTTCGCCGGACCGGATCTGGATCGATTGCTGATTACCACCGCGCGCTCAGGTATGACAGATGAAGCGTTGCAGAAATATCCCGACAGCGGGGATGTATTTATTTTTAAAACGAATGTACGGGGCTTAATGCCCCATCAGCCCAAACTATAAATGGTATGGAAAAAGAATTAAGAAGTCAGCAGTGGTTTGGCAAAAAAGGAAAAGACGGTTTTATCTACAGGGCCTGGATGAAGAATCAAGGTATTCCGGACGATGAGTTTCGGGGCAAACCCGTAATCGGCATTTGCAACACCTGGTCTGAACTGACGCCCTGCAATGCACATTTCAGGGAACTGGCGGAATCGGTAAAACGGGGGATTCTTCAAGCCGGAGGCTTACCTGTTGAATTTCCGGTGATGTCGCTCGGCGAGACCCTGATCAAACCGACCGCCATGCTCTACCGCAATTTGGTGAGTATGGACGTAGAAGAATCCATCAGGGCCAACCCGATAGACGGCGTTGTACTGATGTGTGGTTGCGATAAGACAACCCCTGCATTGGTGATGGGAGCGTGTAGCGTTAACATACCCGCCATTGTGGTTTCTGGTGGCGCCATGCTGACCGGTAAATACGAAGGCAGGGACATTGGCACCAGCGACATCTGGCGGTTTTCAGAAAATGTGCGCTCTGGTATCATGACAGAAGAGGAACTGAACCTTGCTGAAGCGGGCATGTGCAGGAGCAGGGGGCATTGTGCCGTGATGGGAACGGCCTCTTCGATGGCCTGTATGGTGGAGTCGCTCGGACTCTCCCTTCCTGAAAACGCAGCCATCCCAGCGGCAGATTCCAACAGAAAGGTTTTGGCACAGTTCTCCGGTCGACGTATTGTAGACATGGTCAGGGAAGACCTCAAACCTTCGGATATCCTGACCAGGGCCGCTTTTGAGAATGCGATTAAAGTAAACGCGATCATTGGTGGTTCCACCAACTTTGTGATCCATCTTCTGGCGATCGCAGGCAGGGTAGGCGTAGATCTGGACATCAACGATTTCGACAAATATTCCAATAACCTGCCCCTGCTTGCCAATCTGCAACCTTCCGGTGAATACTTTATGGAAGACCTGTATTACTCTGGCGGGCTGCCGGCGGTCATGAAGCAGATTGAGTCTCAGCTCAATACGGGAGCCATTACAGTAAATGGAAAAACAGTGGGGGAGAACCTGCAAAAAGCGAGGAACCTGAATAAAAAGGTAATTGCCTCCTTTGATGAACCCTTTAAATACGACTCTGGTGTAGCCGTTCTTAAAGGAAATCTTTGTGAAGGTGGCATCATCAAACCCTCTGCGGCAGAGCCGAGACTGATGCAGCACACCGGAAAGGCTGTAGTATTTGAAAACATTGAGGATTATAAGAACAGGATTGATGATCCGGATCTGGATGTTGACGAAAACAGCATCATGGTCCTGAAAAATGTGGGCCCGAAAGGCTACCCCGGCATGCCGGAAGTAGGCAATATGGGCCTTCCTAAAAAGCTGCTGGATAAAGGCGTGACCGATATGGTGCGCATTTCTGATGGAAGGATGAGTGGAACCGGGTTTGGGACTGTAGTCCTGCACATATCGCCGGAGGCAGCGGAAAATGGGACCATTGCTCTGGTCAGAGATGGTGACCTGATTGCCTTGGATGTGCCCAACCGTTCATTAAACTTACTGGTAGACGAGGAGGAACTTCAGGCCAGAAGGGCTGTGCACTTGCAGCAGGCAAATGTTTTTAAAAGAGGCTATGCCCGACTCTATGTAGAGCATGTAGAACAGGCGCATTTGGGGGCTGATTTTGACTTTCTGAAAGGAAGTTCAGGCAGCGAAGTATTGAGAGATTCACATTAATAAGATTTAACATATGTCTTCTAAACAATTCAATCAAAAGACAGCGATCGTAACAGGGGCCGGACAGGGCATAGGTTTTGAAATATGCAGACAACTTGCCGCAGGCGGAGCCACGGTAATTTTGAACGACATTGACGAGGCGCTGGCTAATGAAGCAGCTGCGAAGATCAGGCAGGAAAACGGCAATTGTATCGCTTGTCCCGGAGATTCCAGCAACAAGGATTTTATTGAGGAGATGATTGCGAAGGCGATAGCTGTGTCGGGCCAACTGGACATTGCTATTGCCAATTCCGGCATCACTTTGTTTGGTGATTTCCTGACCTATCCGGAAGATTCTTTAAATAAAGTGTTGAATGTCAACATCGCCGGTACTTTTCTGCTGGCCCAGGCAGCGGTCAACCAAATGAAGATACAGGGTAAGGGTGGTTCGCTGTTGTTTACATCTTCGGTAACTGGTCACCAGGCCCATAAGGATCTGGCAGCCTACGGCATGACCAAAGCCGCTATAGAGATGCTCGCCAAGAACCTGGTACTGGAAATATCTCCCTATAAGATCAACGTCAATACCATTGCTCCTGGAGCAACTTTGACAGAGCGTACGCTAGACGATCCCAATTACATATCAGTCTGGTCGAGGATTACACCTATGGGCAGACCTGCTTATACAGCTGATATTGCAAATGCGGCTTTGTTTTTGGTGTCTGAAAAGGCGAGGCACATTACGGGCCAGAGCCTGATTATAGATGGAGGCTGGACGGTGATCAGTCCTGCTCCCGATGAGCAGTAGGAGTTAGATGGTAGAATAGTAGGTTACTTCCTCACAGAAGAAACCTCTTTCGTTGAGCAGGTGCCTCACTACGTCCACACAGGGAACGGATGACATCACCCTTAGTAGTTTGTCTTCTACAACAAACAGCCAGTTTTTCTCGCCAAACAAAATGTTGAATACTGGCTCTATAGCAACCAGATCTCTCTTGTTCTCTAATGAAGTTTTAAAAATAGCCATATTCATTTTTGATTGGTTTAACTTAAATTTCTATAAGCTAAAGATCAGAAACAAATATGGCTGAAATAAGGGCTGCCGTGCAAGCCACTATAAAAGGGCGGTGAACAGCGAAAAAAAACCGGTGAATTTATTTGATTACTGCAGGTCTATTACAGTAACTGTAAAATCAAGGATCGAATTGGCCGGGATACGCTCATTAGCCACATTTCTGTAACCGTAAAAAGATGGGCTGATGAAACGGATCGATCCGCCTTTTTGGATCAGGGGCACTGCAAACTGCCATGCCGGGATTACATTTTGAAGCGGGAAAGATGCAGAAGTGCTGGAGTCAAATGCCACACCGCTCAAAAAGCGACCTTCATAAGATGCAGTTACCTGAGTAAGTCCGTTGTACGTTACATTTCCAGTTCCCGGATTGGTGATCTGGTAAAATATACCGTATTTTTCGTTTTTAAGGAAAGTGAGGCCCTTTTCTTTAATGTATGCCCTGATGGCTGTGGTGTCCGCTGAAAACTGGGCCACCTCGTCAAAAGCAGGCGTGTCTTTCTTACAGGCTGCAAAGCATCCCGCGATGCAAACCATTATTAAAAGGTATTTTATTCTGTTCATGATAAACAAAGATATACTTTTTTTAATTTAGAGCATGATAGTTATAATACAATGCAAAGATCAGATTGGTTTGGTAGCGGCTATTTCCCAGCTGTTTGCCAGCGCCGGACTGAATATTGTGTCCATGCGAGAACACGTAGCCAAAGCTGAAAACAGGTTCTTTATGCGGTTGGAAGTAGATGGTGCCGGTGATGAGGCTTCCCTGACCGGACAGCTGAAGGCAATATTACCGGCAGGAGCAGAGGTTCATGTGAATCCGGTGCCTGACAAAAAGATAGTAGTCATGGTCACCAAAGAATACCATTGCCTGGCAGATATCCTGGTCCGCAATAACTTTGGGACCCTGGGTGCAACTGTAGTTGCTGTGATCGGAAATCATGAAGTACTTCAGAAGATCAGCGAACGTTTCGAAATTCCCTTTCATCTTGTTTCTTATACAGATGAAAAACAAGTATCTGAACAGGAAATCATCACATTAATCCAAAGTTATTCACCTGATTATGTGGTCCTGGCAAAGTTCATGCGCATCCTGTCGCCTGATTTTGTAAAACATTTCCCCAATAAGGTCATCAACATCCACCATTCATTTCTCCCGGCTTTTGCTGGCGCAAACCCATACAAACAAGCTTTTCAGAGAGGGGTAAAACTAATTGGCGCCACGGCGCATTTTGTGACGGATGACCTGGATGAGGGGCCGATCATCGCCCAGCAGATCATTCCGGTCAACCATTCCTTTACGGCGGCCGACATGGTCAAATCGGGTAAGGAGATCGAAACTGCTGTATTGGCAAAAGCCCTGCGGCTGGTGCTCAGCGACAGGGTCTTTGTTTATGGCAATAAAACTGTGGTCTTCGACTAAGCGTAATTATTTGGACTTTCCTACGATGGCACGGTTCAGGCTGATCGCGGCAATCGCCTCGTCAGTCAGGCGCTCTGGTCCGTAGCACACAAAGTTGTCCAGGTTGGCTTTGGCTGCCTGGTTGGCCATGAAAGTATGTTGTTTGGTGGAACCACTTAATTTCAAATCGGCTTCGTCACTGATCTGGGTATACATGCTCTCAGTTTTTGCGTTGATGTTTGCAGTGGTGCTGTGGCTCATAAAAACCTGGAGGTATTTGAGGTCAAAATTGCCCTTGGTTTCTACCGAAGAGATTCCGGAGATGTCAATCCTGTGCAGGTCTTTTACCGACACAGTGATGGTCACAGGGTTGATTTCTGTGGAGTGGATCATCAGGCTATAGCCTTGCTTTTTGATGCTGGTTCTTGCAGCGTCAAAGTTTTCGTCTACATTCACGGCTTCTTTGCCACCCTGTACCAAAATCACTTTAACGTTTCCTGATACCACAATCTTATTGAAAGTCACAGGTGCTGCAGCTTCTGTTGTCTTGTTTGTTTTTCTAATGCCTGCAGCTGATGCGCTGATTGCGGATGAACTTAAAATAACTGCAGTGAATACTGTTGCGAATAAGGTTTGAGTTAGAGTTTTCATAATCTTTGTTTTTTATTTGTTTGAGCTGTCTTGCAGCTTTTTAATTGTTATATATTTCTTAATTGTTTGTTATTAAGATGTTTGTACGGGAAAAATGTTGCAGCGATTTCCTTCGTATTATACCATCCTGAGGTAACTAACGACCAACAGCTGAATATTTTCGACGAACTGCGCTAAACTATTTCCTGCTTTTTTGTGTTGATCAGGTATCGCACATCATTCGGTGCACATTGCTGCCTATGGATTTAGAAAAGTTATTGCAGGATCAGCCGCCCATCTACAATTTGTTGCTTGCCGTAGCGGCAATAGCGTTCGGACTCTTGCTGAGCTTTATCTTTCGAAAGCTGTTTATGCTGTTTTCAAGATTGTGGCTCACGTTTGTAATCAATTCTATAGTTAAAAACCTGCAGGGGCCAGTCAATTTTCTACTTCCGCTGCTATGTCTCAATTTCTCGGTATCGGTGATGGATCTGCCGCCCAGGTATTTGTTTTCGATAGACCGCATCGTAGAGATTTTGCTGACGATCGTGACAGCCCTGTTGCTGATCCGGATCATCAAGGTGATGGAAGAATATTTCTACCATAAATACGACCTGAGTAAAGTGGATAACCTGAAGGAGCGCAAGATCAAAACACAGTTGCAGTTCATCCGCAAGCTGGCGGTCTCGCTCATCATCGTTGTTACCGCTGCTATTATTTTACTGAGTTTCGAGAACATGCGCCGGATTGGTGCGGGTCTGCTGACCGGTGTGGGAATAGGGGGAATCATTATTGGCTTTGCCGCACAAAAATCCCTGGGCAATCTGCTGGCGGGTTTTCAGATCGCATTCACGCAACCGATTCGGATCGATGATGTAGTCATTGTAGAAGGCGAATGGGGAAGGATAGAAGAGATCACGCTGACCTATGTGGTGGTCAACATTTGGGACGAGCGCCGCCTGATCCTGCCGATTACTTATTTTATAGAAAAGCCTTTTCAAAACTGGACAAGGGTGTCTGCACGTCTGCTCGGTACCGTATTCCTGTACCTTGATTACACCATCCCGATTCCACCGCTCAGAGCGGAACTGAGCAAGGTCCTGCATGCCCATCCTTTGTGGGACAAGCGTGTCAACGTTGTCCAGGTGACCGACAATAAAGCAGATACCATTGAAGTCCGTTTTCTGATGAGTGCAGGTTCATCTTCCCAGGCTTTTGACTTGCGATGCGATGTCCGGGAACACATGATTGCTTTTGTCAGGGAACATTATCCCGATAGTTTGCCCCGAACCCGTGTTGAATATAAAACCAACCCGCAAGAAGACCCTGATTTTAGAGAAGGGATGTAGTTTTTCTTCTTAACTTGCAGGGGTGAAAATAGCATCAATCAGCTTTCCTGTAATCGCCCTGCTGGCCATTCAATTGTTCAGGCCAGGCAGCACTACCGCGCCTCAACGTCAGTCCCTGCCGGTAGATTCCCCTCAGATTGTTTGGGACCAGAGCACCATAAAGAAAGTTTCTTCATCTGCCGGTGGCGAACGGTATTGCGGCTACGCGCGCATGATCCAGCTGCAGGACAAATCGCTAATTGTGGTTTATGAAGCCAGCGGCAATGTGGTCTGCGTGAAGAGTACAGACCGTGGCGATACCTGGTCGGAACCCATCTCAATTGCGCAGAAAGACGCGGGTGTGAATATGTCGGTTCCGGATATCCTGCAACTAAAAGACCGGTCTTTGCTGATTTGCTACAATCCCAGACCTTCCAGAAATACGGTAGACAAACGGTTTGGCATTCGGACCAAAAAGAGTACAGATGGGGGATTGACCTGGACGGATGAGCGCCTGGTTTATGAGGCTGGTGATACTTTCGGCAACGGGTGCTGGGAGCCCGCGGCCATACAATTGCCCAATGGGGAGGTTCAGTTGTTTTTTGCCAATGAAGGCCCTTATTCCGAATCCAATGAACAGGAGATTTCGATTGTTAGGTCTGCTGATCAGGGTCTGAGCTGGACTGCCAAACCACAACGGGTTAGCTTTAGGGCGGGCAAGCGGGACGGTATGCCGGTTCCTGTTTTGCTCAATAATGGCAAAGAGATCGCTTTTGCAATTGAAGATGATGGCAGTGGTAATTTTAAGCCCTATATCATTAAGAATACGCTAACGGAAAACTGGAGCAATCCTGTGTTGGCAGACAGCAAAAACAGGCATCCAGCCCTGCGACAAGCGCTTGACAAGGACACTTATGCAGGTGCCCCATACTTAACACAAATGAAAACAGGAGAAACCATCCTTTCTTATCAGGGAACGGAGGGGCGTACCAACAAGATGGAGTTTGCCGATATGAAGGTTGTTGTAGGTGATGAAAATGCCCTCAACTTTGGCGGCAAAAGTACTCCGTTTGTGATTCCTGCCGGGAAATCCTGCCTCTGGAACAGCCTGTGTGTATTGGACGACAATACCATTGTTGCGCTGACAAGTACCAACGCTTTTTCCAATCGTACAGAGATTTACATGGTCAGGGGCCGACTGAAACAGCGCAAATTGTTGCTGGCCGATCCTACCATCTTTGCCGATCGGGGCAAGTTCTACCTGTATGGAACCAGCAGCAATAGGGGCTTTGAGGTGTACCAGTCGGACGATCTGCTGAACTGGAGCGGGGCCGTGGGAGCCAGGAAAGGTTTTGCGCTGGCCAAGGGTGAGGCTTATGGCAAGGGCGGTTTTTGGGCACCTCAGGTGTTCAAACGTGGCAAATTGTACTATATGTCCTATACAGCAGATGAGCAGATTGCCATTGCGACTGCGGACAATCCCCTTGGCCCATTCGTTCAAAACACCATCAAACCGATATCGGGTGAAGGTAAACAGATCGACCCCTTTGTCTTTTTTGACACCGATGGCAAGGTTTATCTGTATCATGTCAAACTCAAAAATGGCAACCGCATCTTCGTTTCTGAAATGAAGCATGACCTATCAGATGTGGTTCCAGGTACGGCTATAGAATGCATTCATGGCGATCTTCCCTGGGAAAATACGGCTAAGACAGAATGGGCGGTAACGGAAGGCCCAACGGTCATCAAACATAAAAACCTGTATTACATGATCTATTCGGCCAATGATTTCAGGAACATCGACTACGCCGTGGGCTATGCCACAGCTACTTCTCCGCTTGGCCCCTGGAAAAAATACAAGGGCAGCCCCATTATCAGCAGGGCGAACTTAAACCATTATGGCACAGGACATGGAGATTTGTTTATAGACCAAAACGGTCAGTATCAATATGTCATGCATACCCACCTGTCAGAAACAAGGGTTTCTCCCCGTGCTACAGGCATGGTGGGACTGAAGTTTGAAGCGGTGAGGGGCGGAGCTGACAAGCTCGTTGCCCAACCTGAGAATTTTCATTTTCTGAAGACTCCTGCGTTCGAAAAGCCCTAGGTTTCTGCGACTACTGCCTCTGAAGAACTATAAATTTCTAAGGGCATTGCACGCGTAAAGCCGTAAATTTTGAAGACTACTGCATCCGAAAAGCCTAGGATTTCTAAAACCATAGCACAGGAAGAACCATAAACGTAACCCTTATTAAACCCGAAATGGCGCTAAACCGTTAAGAATGTATGCCATTTGAGCAAGCGTAAAGCGCTAAAATTTGACTATACAAGTGCCTATAGCCGTATATAATAAGTTGACTATACAAGTATTCAATATTTTTCTAAAAAATGCGGTAAATCGTTTGCTTAAACGTTTGATAATTATATCTTTGTGAACGTTAACAATAGGGATGATTATAGAGGGGGCTAGAATTTATTCTGCTCCCTTTATTTTGTGAGACTAATTAGTCAGAATTCCTGTAAAAAAAAGAAAGGGTTGTTCCATCCAGACACTACCCTTTTCTAACCAAATATAAACCTGTATGAACGGTTTTCTCTTTTAATGCAATCATCGTACCAAAGTACGTCTTGCTTTATAATTTATCTTTGTCTTAACATTGGATCTTCAATCTTTCTGAGTGAATCAGCGTGCCTGATCGTTTTGTTGATACAAATATAAGTACAAATATATAGTGTACAAAATACACTAAGTCTATATGACACTATTCTAACAATTCTCTTTATATCCTGTTTAAAGGCCTATAAAAAGACAACTAATTCCGTTATTTTCGCAGACATTATAAATTAAGGGAACATGAACTGGGAGAATTTAATATCTGCTAAACGATGGGGCAATGAAGCTCGGTTTGCCGGCAATCAAAAAGAAGCAAGGTCTGAATTTCAGCGTGACTATGACCGCATCATTTTTTCTTCGCCTTTTAGGAGGTTGCAAAATAAGACCCAGGTTTTCCCGCTTCCGGGAAGTGTTTTCGTACACAACAGGCTTACCCACAGCTTGGAAGTAGCCAGTGTCGGCCGTTCACTGGGTACCATATTTTACAACAGAATGCGGGATCTGGATCCTCAGATTGATGAACGCTGCCCCTTATTGGCAGAAGTTGGCAATATCATCGCCTCGGCCTGCCTGGCGCATGACCTCGGTAATCCTGCCTTTGGTCATTCCGGCGAATCTGCCATCTCTCACTATTTTACCGATGGGGCGGGAAAGATCTACCAAGACCAGGTGACTGCGCACCAATGGCATGACCTGATCAACTTTGAAGGCAACGCCAATGCACTCAGAATTTTAACACATCCCTTTACCGGAAAGGGGACAGGAGGTTTCGCCCTGACTTACGCCACCCTGGCCGCAATAGCCAAATATCCCTGCGCTTCTCCTGCAGGGCACAACAAACAACACATCTTTACCAAAAAATATGGCTTCTTTCAATCGGAACAGTCTGGATTTGAAAAGATTGCGGAAGAAATGGAACTGATCAAAATTCAGGATGAACCATTGGTATATAAACGTCATCCGCTGGTCTACCTGGTAGAGGCAGCCGACGATATTTGTTACAACATTATCGATCTAGAAGATGCGCACCGGCTTAAAATCCTGTCTTATAAGGAAGTAGAAACCCTGCTGCTGCCACTCTGCAACGACCAGAATATGGAATCGAGGTTGTCCGAAATCGACGACGATGATGCAAAGATTACCCTGATGCGGGCCAAATCCATTAGTACACTTATCGGACAATGTGCCCATGTTTTCTACAATGAACAGGAGGCTATTCTAGACGGCAACTTCAATAAAAGTTTGATGGATGCTATAGATGAGCCTTTTTTGTCTGTGATGAAAAGTATTGAAAAGATATCCATCAAGCGGATCTACAACTATGCTTCTGTGGTGCAGATTGAAGTGGCCGGTTATCAGGTAATGGGTGGTCTGCTGGAAGAGTTTATCCCGGCTTATTTGCAAAATACGTCCAAATACCACAAAAAGCTGGTCGACCTGATCCCCAAACAATTCCTCACGGACCGTCCGGATACCTACTCCAGAATACAAAGCGTACTCGATTTTGTGTCGGGTATGACCGATATTTATGCGGTAGAATTGTTTAGGAAAATAAAGGGAATCTCTTTTCCGTCAATGAGTTAATACACCGGACGCCTGTTTTTGGTACGTGTTTTGACGTATTCAGTAAGCATTTAAAACCTGCTTTCAAGATGAGTTAAACAACGTCAAACCCTTCTAAAAACATCCCATCCCTATGAACACTATCGAGTTTAATCGCCAACTAAGCTGCAACCAGACAGCTTTAGAAAACTTCGCTTTCAAATTTACGCAAGACTACGAAGATGCCCACGATTTGGTACAGGACACCCTCTTAAAGGCCATGCGGTATTCTGAACAATTCAAAGACGGGACAAATTTCCGGGGTTGGTTGTATACCATCATGAAAAACACCTTCATCAACAGCTACCGGAGAGCCATCAAAACCAGGTCGCTCATTTCAATTCATGAAGAAATACCTGCGGCAGAGTTGCAGCACAGTGCTACTGGAAACAACGGCGAGAATAAATTCATCCGTGAAGACATCCACAATGCGATGAAACGGCTTCAGCCGGAACACCTGATGCCTTTTATCAAATATTTTGAAGGCTTCAAATACCATGAAATCGCTGAAATGCTTCAGATCCCGATCGGTACCGTCAAAACCAGGATCCACATCGCCAGGGGCATCCTCAAGAAAGATTTAAAAATGTACACCAAAGAGTTCGCTGCTTTTTAAACCAGGGTAAAGCCTTTTCACATTAAGAGACCGCATGCGCACTGAATAAAAGATTAAATAGAAGCCCATTTGGCTTCTATTTCTTTTTCAATCGATTCGTAAGCTTCTGCAGATAAGGCCCTTCCACCCGGATTCTCGATAACCCATACCGCCTCACTGCCCTTGCGCAAGACAATCGGATCGGCCTCGCCGGTTACCAATTCTATCTTGAAACGGTGCTGGTCATCAGATGCCGTTACAATGGCCTCCAGTTCCACACAACCTACATTAAATTTTATCGGGAAAATGGTCATAACAGCTCCTTATTTAATTACACCTTTTTTATTCATGTCCTCAAAAATCTTATTAGAAAACTCGGTAGCGAGGGACTGGGGACTTGCCGGATCGACCGACCTGGTCTGCGCCGAGTAAATCAATTTATCTGCTTTCAGGTCGTATATGTTGGCCTCCAGCATAAACCGGTTGGACACCGCATAATATCCGGGTTCATAAACGCGCATGTACATCGAATTGTAATAACCCCAGAACCGGTACGGATTCGGATACACACCCATCATACCAGGATTGTATGCCCGTTCTTTTCGCTTATCCAGCAGGGCAACTGTAATGGCGCCATCATAACCTTTGCTGCGCAATGTTTTGATCGCTTCCTCTTCTTTCAATCCCTCAAAAGTCTTAGGTCCATATTCTGCAAATGCTGAACCTGCATTGATCCCCTTGGCCCGCAACTGTTCGGTGATGATATTTTCAACATTTTCCCTCAGGTTTCTGTCCTTATTGCTCATCAAACCGATCACGAGCACCTTATCAAACTTACGATCCTGCGATTCAGGTGCTTTCCATGAAGAGATGAGTTGAGTGCTGCTACAGGAAATGAAAGTGAGCAACAATACGAGAACGGCAAACCGGCCTATATAATTTATATTTTTCATGACTTTGGCAGTTAGTTTTACCAGAATAACAATCCAGAACCTGTTTAGTTGCATTTATTTGCAACAGCTAAATTCTTTACCAATAAGTGCAAACCGCTGCGGACTTCAATTGTTAATTGACAAAATGGACTTATCTTAAATCATTTCTGATGCCTTCAACTGTTGTCAACCGGATTGAGTACGATGCAGAGCAGCGCATATTGACCGTGGTATTCCAGTCCGGCAAAGTCTATTATTATAAGGATGTGCCAGAGGGTGCCTATCTTTCTTTGCGATCGGCAAGGTCACAGGGAGGATACCTCAACAAATGCATCAAAGGCGTTTATGAATACGAAAGCGCGGACTCGTAATCACAAGTCCGCGCTTTTTTATTTGGTAATCAGATCTGTACGCTAGTTGTGCGCTACCTGATCTCTCAGGGCTTTGATCTCATCATGAGAACCCCTTAAGTCAAATTTTTGTTCCGAAACCAGCGACCTCAGGTTAGAAGTCAGTGTGTCTTCCTCAAGCGCCATTTGATAAGCATTTTGAGCTGCATCCTCACCAAACTCACAATTGTTCAGTACGGTTTCGCGGTCGTGACCAGTAAAAACAGCTTTTACATCCATCCAGGCGCGGTAGATCTTGCCCGAAGTTGTGGTGCCGTTTTCGGCGTCTGCTCCAAGCGATTGTATCTCCTGCACCAGGTTCATTTTAAGTTTATGGCTCTGGCCAATCATTTCTACAAATAGTGATTTCAAATCACTGTCTTCCGGTTTCAGCTCATGAATGGCTTTTTCATATCCTGCAACTCTGTCGTTATTGATCTGAACCAGATCATTCAGGATTTCTGCATTTTCTTTGTTATGTTCCATTTTTATTAGGTATTGATGTACTAGTCTAACACGAGTAAAACACAATGGTTTGTAAAAATTAAATTTTTGTGATTACACCACAGCCAACCCTTGGTCCGGAGTTGCCGCTAGGCTGTGTAGTATAATCATCAGTACCACCATGTACAATGATCCCTCTGCCTATAATCGTTTTAGCATCATTGGCATCAACGCTCCAGCGGTCGGTAACGACACTAATGCTGCCATGTCCCTTGCCGTCTAGTGGAATGTTACCAATATCTCCCGAGTGATAAGCAGCTGATCCCCACTTACCATGCGCTTCGTTAGTCGGGTTCCAGTGACCATGGGTGTTTTCACCCATATTGCTGCAATCGCCATGTTCATGGAAATGCACGGCAACCGTACTGTCGGCCCTTGCCGGAAAATCGATATTGAGGTCCATTCTGATTTGGCCGTTATCTGCCTCATAAAATTTGGCAGTTCCGATTTCCTTGTTGTCGGTCGTGGTAAAAAGTTTCGCACCTGCGATTTCAGTGTCCTTATTGCCAGAACAGGCCGATAATAAGGAGGCAGCGCTTAGTAAAGCAATAGATAAATAATTTTTCATGGTTATCTGAGTTTAAAGTTCATATTGTAAAAACAACACACGTTCGGGCCTTAAAGTTTTGATCTATACAAGCTTGGCCGGCTACATGGTTCGCGAAGTGCAGGTATTGGCAATGTATAAAGGCTATACAAACTGTAGAAAGTCTGTAGAAAGTCTGGTGTTGAACCGGTATTGAGGCGTAGTTGCAGCGTAGTTGAACCGTGGTTGCTTCGATCCAGACCGAAGCAACCCCTTCTAGACCCCGTCTGGACCTCTTAGCGGATACGGACTTTCACCGGACTTTCTACGGGATTCTACAGATCATGATCAGTATATAGGTTGTGAAGGCCAAGAACAGGACAGAAACGTGAAAGAAACGGGATTGCTTCGGAAAAAGGGTACCTCTATCCGAACCTGAGGCGTTATTGACCCGAAGCCTTTACGTTCCTGACCTTGACAATCCTCAGTTCAGCACAAAAAAATCAAAAGGCGCCCTATGAGAGACATTCTTTCAATCTAACAATGCCTAAACTGATGTTACAACTACCGAAACAGGGATTAAATTTAACAGTTAACAAATGTTAAATAATCCTATGCTTATAGGGTTGTGCTTTTTCTTTGTTACTTTTACAGCATATTGATACGCTATGCCAAATATACAAAGATTAGTACTGACGCTACTTATCGCTCTATCTTTAAGTCAGTTCTCATCAGCACAAAATAAATTTACCATCAGTGGAAATATAACCGATGCCAAGTCTGGGGAAACCCTGATCGGTGCGAGCGTTAAATTGGCCGGGCCTGTTAGCACGGGCGCTGTGACCAACTCTTATGGATATTACTCGATTAGTGTGCCATCGGGCAGTTACACGCTCAGTGTTAGTTTTATCGGTTATAAAACCGTAACTCAACCCGTGGACCTCAGTAAGGCTTTAAAGCTTAATTTGGTGCTTGCAGAGGACAACCAGTTGAATGAAGTGGTGGTATCTGCCACTAAAAGAAATGAAAATGTGACCAATCCGCAAATGGGCCTGCAGAAAATTACGGTCAAGGAGTTGAACAATGTACCGGTTTTGCTCGGCGAACGTGATGTGCTGAAGACATTACAACTTTTGCCAGGTATCAAGTCAGCGGGCGAGGGTAATAGTGGTTTTTATGTGCGTGGAGGGTCAACAGATCAAAACCTGATTTTACTTGATGAGGCTCCGGTGTACAATGCCTCACATTTGCTGGGTTTCTTTTCTACGTTCAATTCTGACGCCATCAAGGATGTGAGCGTTTATAAAGGGGGTATGCCGTCCCAATATGGCGGCCGTCTCTCTTCAGTGCTCGATATCAAAATGAACGAGGGTAACCGGAAAACATTTACCGCCGAAGGCGGATTGGGTTTGATTTCGTCCAGACTAAAGGTGGAAGGACCGATTGTGAAAGATAAAGGTTCTTTTATGATCAGCGCGCGCAGAACTTATATCGATGCATTTCTGGCTTTATCGCCGGATACGGCGGTGAAAGGGAATACGCTTTACTTTTATGACCTGAACGCAAAAGCAAATTACCAGATCAATGATAAGAACACACTTTACCTTTCGGGTTATTTTGGGAGGGACAACCTTGGTATCAATGAGACTTTTGGTTTCAATTGGGGCAATTCGACGCTGACGCTGAGGTGGAACCACTTGTTTAGTGACCGGTTGTTTTCAAATACTTCCCTGATTTACAGCAACTATAACTATGTCATTCAGAATCTGATGGCTGAAAATAATTTTGAGGTCAATTCGGCGATTAAAAATTACAACATCAAACAGGATTTTGATTATAACGTAGGGAATTCGCATAGCCTCAAATTTGGTATCAATGCCATTCATCATACCATAGAACCCGGTAAGCTGAGTGCGACCAGTACGTCAAGTGTGAACCAAACGACCTATGAAAATAGAAAAGGAGTGGAGCTGGCGGCTTATGTATCTGATGAATGGGAAGTTGGTGACAGGTTTAATGTGGTTTACGGATTGAGGTTAAGCAGTTTTTCTCCTCTTGGTCCTGGAAATTTCAAGACCTATGATGAAGACGGCAATACGATTGGTGTAAAGCCATACGAGGATGGTGAAGTAGTTAAAAATTACATCAATTTGGAACCCAGGATATCTGCAAACCTGAAACTAAATGCCAACAGTTCACTAAAAGCAGCTTATACCCGCAATGTCCAGAATGTACACCTGATGTCGAATTCTACCTCTACATCACCTACGGATTTATATGTCATGAACAGCAACAACATAAAGCCTGAACTTGCAGATCAGGTCTCAGCAGGTTACTTCAGGAATTTTAGCGATGACCAGTACGAGTTTTCTGCTGAGGTATACTACAAAACCATGCAAAACCAGATTGAATACAGGAGCGGTACGGATTTGCGGGGTAACAGCAATGTTGAAGCAGATTTATTGTACGGTAAGGGCAGGGCTTATGGTTTGGAACTGTTTCTTAAGAAACGTTTTGGCAGGTTTAACGGTTGGATTGGCTATACTTTGTCGCGCACAGAGCGCAAGTTTGATGCCATCAATACAGCCAAATGGTTCAACGCCAAGCAGGACAGAACGCATGATGTCTCACTGGTTGGTATTTATAAAGCCACAACCAGGTGGACTTTCTCTTCTGTATTCGTTTATAATACCGGAAATGCGGTAACTTATCCAAGTGGAAAATACCAGATCAATGGTCGTACGGTCTTCTTGTATTCTGATAAAAATGGTTACCGTACACCTGCATACCACCGTCTTGACGTGTCAGCCACACTGGAAGGAAAGCCCGGGAGAAAATTGCAGTCCAGCTGGTCATTTGGAATTTATAACTTATACAACAGGCAAAATGCATTTGCAATTGATTTTAAGGATGATCCAGATGATGCAAGCAAGACACAGGTAGTTAGAACGACTCTATTTGGCATTATTCCATCAGTAACCTGGAATTTTAAATTTTAACAACATGAAAAAAACTATATTTCTGATCCCGGCGATACTTACTGTTTTTTTGATAGCAAGCTGCGAGAAGGTGATCACCCTGGATCTCGACAATTCTGATCCACGTATTGTCATTGACGCAAATTTAAATGATCTTTATGAAAACCAAACCGTTAGAATCAGTAAGACTTACAGTTTTACGGAGTCCAACCATTTAAATGGTATCAGTGGTGCTAAAGTGGTGTTGAATTCATTTGATGCAAATCCGATCACATTTACGGAGACAAACACGAAAGGGGTATACCGCAGTCCGCGTATGCGTGGGAAACCGGGTACGACCTATACTATTGATATAACAGTCGAAGGAAAGACCTATACCTCGGTGTCTACCATGCCTTCAAAAGTGTCGCTGGATTCGTTGACTTTCAAGCAGTTTACTTTTTTTGGAAGCATCAATACTTATATAGCTGCCAATTTTAATGATCCTTCATATACCGCCGATCAGTACCGGTACATTTTGAAGGTGAAAGACAAGGTGGAAGAAGACGGGGTGAGTGATGACCGGTTCAACAATGGCAATCAAGTTTCTAATGTGTTGTTTTACAAACTGGACGACCTGAACAACAACGATACTTTGGATGTGGAACTACAGTGCATTACACGGCCGGTCTACAAATATTTCTTCACGCTGGAACAGATTTCAGGCGATGGCGGGCCACCTGTAGCACCGGAAAACCCACCATCTAACTTTAACAACGGAGCTTTGGGTGTTTTTAATGTATACACCTCGAGCAAGAGAACTGCGCTGATTAAAAAACCTTAGCTGAATTAGAACAGGCTGACAGCCCAACTGCGTTCGAAGTCCTGGTTGGCATCTAATTCAATAATACCTTCTTTGGTTTCCAGGTTTTGGTCGTGATTTGCGCTGTCTGCAATGCCACACCAAGGTTCCAGGCATACAAAATCTGCATCTTTGGCTGCCCAGATTCCAAAAAATGGAAAATGATTGAAGTCAAAATGCAAGCCGTGTTCGTTTTTGTGATTGGCAAGGGAAATCCGGTCACTTTTTAGTGATTTCATAACCAGGGCATCTTCATAGAAAAGCGCATGTTTGAGCGGCAAAGTATGGTTTTCCAGTTTAATCGTTTCTGTTTGATCGCTAATGAGATCCTGCGCAATTTTATGGCATATTAGTTCGGTATCCTTGTTGAAAATTAAGAAGTAGTCTTCATACTCGAGATTATCGCCCGAAGGTGCGGCAAAAGCCGGGTGGGCGCCAATGGAAAATAGTATTTTTCGATCAGAAGGATTGCTAACCCTGTAAGTACAGGTCAGTTTAAAGTCCTCCAATTTGTAGTGCAATGTTAATTTAAATTCAAAGGGATAAACTTTCAGGGTTTCTTCATCATGACTTAAGCTTAAAGTGGCTTCGGTTGCCGTGTTCTGTTCTATTGTAAATTCACGGTCTCTCGCAAAGCCGTGTCTTGGCAATTTAAACTCTTGGTTATCAAAATAGTAAGTGTTATCTTTTAATCCGCCGACAATAGGAAACAGGACGGGACTAAACTTACCCCAATAGGCAGGATTTCCATTCCAGAGGTAATCTCTCTCTATTTTCTTGTTTCTAATACCCTGAAGTTCCGCTCCCTTTGCGCTGAGTTTTGCGGCTATGTATTCGTTCTGAAGTATGATCATATTTTTCTACTAAAACGCTAAATTAGTGAATTTGGGTTGGCATCAGGCAAACCTATTGTATAATTGGTATTGATTGATTAGGTTTATGAGGCCGTTTGAGTTAACGGATAGCGCCTATTGTCTGCAATGAGTGTTTCGAAGAAAGGAGTCAGGATAACCGCATGGTGGATACGTAAACCAGTAGCCACGGGTTTGCTTGTGTCGTTTTTTTTGTTGATTTTGATCGGATTTATTGCTAATGAACGTTATCAGATCATAAAAGAAGACGAGCATCGGGAAATGCAAAATGTGCTCAACGTCGTCAAACAAAACGTGGAACAGACGCTGAGGAACAGTTACACAACTGCACTGACGCTAGCATTGACCATCAATGACCGTGGCACCCCTGATCATTTTGAAGCTGTAGCTGCGAAACTAATCGACTCCAATTCCAATTTTCAGGCTGTTCAGCTGGTTCCACAAGGCATTATTAAATATGTTTATCCTCTTAAGGGCAATGAAGCTGCACTGAATGCCAATGTTTTTAAGATTACCAACGAGCATACGTTACGCGCTTATGAATCGATCAAAAGCAGGAAAATGTACTTCACAGGTCCTAACCGATTGAGACAGGGCGGTATAGGTATCATTGGAAGGCTGCCTGTTTATATGGACAATAAGTTTTGGGGCTTCTCTGCTGTAGTCATCAAGTTGAATACCTTTTTTAAAGGAGTGGGGATTGTCAACGCCACGGAGAAAAAGTTTTATTTCCAGTTTTCCAGGTTCAACATAGCCAACCATAAAGAGGAATTCTTTATGGCTGGAAATACTGATTTCAAAGGACAGGAGTATGAATCGGTCGTCATTTCTGATGGCAACTGGAGGATTTATCTGGTGTCTAAAAACAGGTACGACATCATGATTCAGATCATGTATCCATTTATTTTTGGACTTAGCCTCGCTATCGTGTGCAGTTTGCTGATCACTACCCTGCTAAAAAAACATGCACAGCTTCAGGCAGTGGCGGATGACCAGGCAACAAAACTGGTAGAAACCGAAAATAAGTTTAAAACCATTTTTGAAGAAGCAGCAATAGGGATCGGACTCGTGGATACAATAACCGGGCGGTTCCTGCAGGTAAATAAGAAAATGTGTGAGATACTTGGTTATACGGAAACTGAGCTATTTGAACTTAGCCTGACTGACATCAGCCATCCTGAAGAAAATGTCGCACAATCAGGATATGCTGATATAGAAAATGGATATCGAAACCAACAACGGTATATCCATAAAAATGGCAGCATCAAGTGGGCAAATATCGTACAGACACCCTTGCTTGATGAAGAAGGTCTATCTGAAAGTGATATTGTCATTGTAGAAGATGTGACCGACCTGAATGATTCCATAAAGATGGTGACGGAGCAGAATAAAAGGCTGCTTAATTTTTCCTACATCGTTTCGCATAACCTGAGGTCGCATACCAGCAACATACAAGCAATTGTGGATCTTATTGCGCTTTGTGAGTCCGAAACGGAAATGACAGAGTTGATTAGTTTGCTTAAGACTGTCTCTGCGACTTTAAATGAAACCATGATCAACTTGAACAAGGTGGTCAACATCCAGACCAGTATTGACTTGGTAGTCGAACCCTTGAATCTAAGTAAATATGTCTATAAAACCATGGAAGTGCTGAGCGACCAGATTGTTCTTAAGCAGGTTATTATCCGTAACCATGTCAGTACTGATTTGCTTGTCAGGTATAATCCAGCCTATCTGGAAAGTGTGCTCCAGAACTTTATATTTAACGCGATCCGGTATTGCCACCCAGACCGGCAGCCCATAGTGGAATTGAACAGCAGTAGAGAAGGGGAGATGCATGTCCTTGAGATTAAGGACAATGGAATCGGTATTGATTTAAATAAGTATGGTGATCAGATTTTCGGCATGTATAAGACCTTTACAGAAAATCCGGAATCTAAAGGAGTGGGCCTGTTTATTTCCAAAAATCAGATAGACGCCATGGGCGGTAAAGTGACCGTCCATAGCGTGATCAATGAGGGGACTGTCTTTAAAATCTACTTTAAGTAATTAGTTTTCTTTCTTGACTTCAGCCTCTTCTTTGGCTTTTTTCTTAAAGAAGCCCCTTAGGAGAAAGTTGTGCTGCAATGCCTCCAGGTTTTCATCCAGTTTTTTACTGCTGGTTTCCATATTCTTAACTATGGATTTTACCTGCTCAGCTGTTTTTTGATCATTGAGCAAGATACCAACCGCATTGTCGTTTTGATTGAGTTTAGCTGAAGCCTTGTTGAGATTATCGCTTAAAGCAGACGCCGAATTGGCAGTTTTTTGCAGTTGATCAACAGAGGCTTCTAATTTCGCAAATACCGCAGTATCCGTTAACATTTTGTCAGCCAGACCGCCTTTGGTATTTAGCGTTTTACTAAACCTGTCCAGTTCTCTGGCCATTTTATTGGCAGAAGCAGTTGTGGTTTTAAGATTGAGTACGATGTCTTTGAAATCATCAGCAACTTGCTGGTCAGTGAGCAGTGTACCGACCGTTCCTTTACCTTCTACTAAACTACGGGCAAGGATTTTGAAGTCTGAAGTGACATCTACCAGGTTTTTGTTGTTGACCTGGAAGGTTTTCATAATGTCGTCAGTAGACAGTGTGGTGTTTACCCGGAGCCTGTCGCCATCTTCTACAAACGGAAATTTAGGAGTTCCGCCGGTAAGTATAATGATTTTGTTGCCGATTAATCCGTCTGAGCTAATACTTGCCGAAGCATCTTTGTGGATATATTTGTCGGCTTCTTCCTCTATATTTAAAAATACCTGAACCTGAGAAGTTCCAAAAAACTGGATCTTTTTAATGGTACCGATTTTTACCCCTGAAAACCAGACATTATTGCCTGCCTTTAGTCCCTGAATGTCATTGAAGACTACGTCAACGGTGAAGCTTTTTACAAAAGCTTTTTTCTGACTGCCTAATGTGAAAACTCCTATAACGAATATTGCTAATCCAAGAAAAATGAATATTCCAACTGTTATTTTACGGCGATTGTCTGATGCCTGCATATCTATTGAATAAAATTGTAATCGTAAAATGGTTTAACACGTTCGTCGTTGGTGTCAAACACTTCCTGAAAAGTGCCCTGACGCTCAAACTTACCGTCGAGCAGCATCGCAACTCTGTTTCCTACAGCTTTTGCACAGGTAAGATCGTGTGTAATGATAATGGAACTGGTGTGGAAGCGCTCTTGCACTTCGTTTATTAAGCTGTTGATCTCCAAACAAGTGATCGGGTCAAGACCAGCAGTAGGCTCATCATACAGCATAATTTCAGGCCTGAGGATAAGTGTACGTGCAATTCCAATCCGTTTTCTTTGTCCGCCTGACAACTCTGATGGCATTTGATTAATCGTATGCAATAAACCAACAGCATCAAGCATTTCCTCAACGGCACTGTTGACCTCCATTTTGGTAATCTTTCTCTGATTTCTAACTAAGGGAAACTCCAGATTCTCTCTAACCGTCATACTGTCATATAGTGCACTGTTCTGAAACGAAAATCCGACTTTGAGTCTCAGGTCCAGCAGATCTTTATAGGTAATCTGGTCGACAATTTTATCAAGTACCTTAACTTCTCCTTTGTCGGGGGTAAGCAAGCCAACAATGATCTTGATCAGAACAGACTTCCCTGTTCCTGATTTACCCAAAACAACCAGGTTTTCCCCTTTGTTCAGATGCAGGTCCACCCCACGCAATACATGGTAATCGCCAAAAGACTTATATAGTCCGCTGATCTCTATTACTTTTTCTTCAAGTTTCTTTTCTGTCATCACATTAGGTTCTGAATAAGCTAAAAAACTGGACAGATACGACCTCTTCAACAAAAATGAGAAACATACCTATCACAACCGCTGAATTTGCAGCTTTGCCTACACCCTCTGTACCCTTGGAGGAATTATAGCCCTGATAACAGCCCACCATGCCAATGGTGAAACCAAAAATGACAGCTTTAATGGTAGAAGCGGTGATATCAAGAAAGGTAATGGACTCTAAAGAGCTCTGGAAGAAAAGTTTTGCACTGGTGCCTTCGCTTAAGGAAACATTTAATAAAGCACCAAGCATCCCTACCAATGCCGTATAAAAAGTAAGAATAGGGATGGTGATCGTGGCAGCGAGAACACGTGTGCTAACAAGAAACTTAAATGGATTGGTGGCAGATACCTCCATCGCATCGATTTGTTCCGTTACCCGCATTGAGCCGAGTTCAGCGCCAATGCTGGAGCCAACTTTGCCGGCAGCGATCAGTGAAGTAAGCAACGGCGCAAGGGTTCTTAATAATGCGATACCCACCAGTGACGGCAACCATGAGGTGGCGCCAAATTCTGCCAGAGAAGGCCTGGATTGCTTTGTAAATACAATACCGGTAATGAACCCGGTAAGTGATATCAGCGCCAGGGAGCGATAACCGATATCATAACATTGTTTCATCAGCTCTTTCCCCTCATAAGGAGGAAGGAAAGCCTCTTTAAAGAAACGGCCAATAAATTGAAATACATCACTAAGTGTGATGAACATTCCGGACAGTCTTCTATTCTCCATGTAAGCGCATTCTTCTCATAACTCAGATCGTGTTTCCCATTGGTCGTCGCGACAGCACATATTGACTATCAAACCATGAGCCATAATCGACAAAGTTATTTACTTTATTACATAAATAGTCAGGATGTCTAACAAATCTTTTCTATTTACCCCCCGGAGGACAATACGTCTGTAGAAATTTGGTGTACGTAATGATCAGATGTTCTGACGTTCCGTCACCCTCACTAATGCTGTGTGTGCGGTTGGGGTACGACATCATTTGAAAAGGCTTCTTGTTTTTAATCAGTTCGTTGATCAACATTTCAGCATTCTGATAATGCACATTGTCATCGCCTGTACCATGGATGTAAAGCAGATTTCCTTTGAGGTTCTTCGCATAGGTAATCGGGGATCCCGCTACATATGCCTCTGTCGTTTTCAAGGGAGAACCCATATAGCGCTCCTGGTAAATGTTGTCATAAGTGAGCTGGTTACCAACTGCAGCTATTGCAATGCCAGTTTTAAAGATCTCCGGATACTGAAAAAGAAGATTTAAGGTCGACGATCCGCCGCCGCTCCATCCCCAGACCGCCACCCGGTTTTTGTCGACAAAAGACCATTCCAGGATCTTTTTAGCAGCCATGGCCTGATCGTGAATATTGAGTCTGCCGATATTCTGAAATATACTTTTGCGCCATTCCCTTCCTTTGGGAGCAGGAGCACCTCTGTTTTCTATTGAGACATAAATATATCCATCTTTTGGCATGTCACCACCATAGAGCGAATTTACGCCTGCGCCCCAGGTATCTGTCACGGTCTGCCCAGCGGGTTCACCATAGACATAAAATACAATAGGGTATTTTTTGGTTTGATCAAAGTTGTCCGGCTTTTTCATCCAGCCATCCAGTTCAACTCCATCTTCTGTTTTAATTTTGAAAAACTCCACTTTATTCTTCGGTGGTTTGACTCTGCCCAATTGATTGGTCATACTTCCTTCCATAGTCAGTGGATTCAGCGTGGTCAGTCTCATCCACTCACGGATGGGTGGTACAGAAGCAGTTTGATAGGTATGACGTGCGAAAATTCCATTTGGCGAAATATCGTAGTCATGCGTACCAGGCAGAATGGAGGGTGTAATCATTTCAGGTTTGCCTCCACCAGAAAGTTTCGTGCGATATAAATACCGTTGCGTTGCATTCGTTGGGGACGCCATATAATAAATCTGTCCGTTCTTTTCGTCAATTAGTGACTTTTCGATCACATCAAAGTTTCCGGCAGTAATGAGTGTTTGCTTTTTACCGTCTTTGCTGATTCTATAAATATGTCTCCATCCGTCTTTTTCGCTCTGCCAGAGGAATTCCTTTCCCTCATTGATCCAGTCCCAACCCTTGCCTGCATCAATCCATGCCTTGTCTGTTTCAGTAAAAATATTGTTTACTATATTTGATGCAGCATTTGCAACATACAATTTGCTTTGGTTTTGTTCGCGGTTCAACTGCTGCAAAATCACTTCATTGGTATTGGGGATCCATTCCATACGTGGAATGTAGTTTTGAACCTGGTCTCCTGGTACAGGAAGCCAATTGGTTTTTGCTGTAGCGATATCCACGATTCCAATCTTGCAGGACGAAGGATCCTGTCCGACCTTAGGATACTCTACCGGAATTATATGTGAATAGATAGAATCCGTATTGTTGATCATCAGAAAGTTTCTGATTTTGGATGCGTTAATCTGCCAGTATGCTATAGATTTTCCATCAGGACTCCATCTGAAACCATCCCTGCAGTCGAATTCTTCTTCGTAGACCCAATCAAAAGTACCGTTAATCAATCGGTCAGTACCATCAGTAGTTAATGCTTTGCTGGTTTTGGCAGAAAGGTCATCTATAAAAAGATCGTGCTGACTTACATAAGCGATTTTACTTCCATCCGGAGAGAATTTTGCGAACATCAATGACGAAGCAGGTTTGTCTTTCCCAACTTTTGTCACTTGGTTGCTCTTCAGATCGACCACGTAATAGTCGCCTCGTGTATCGTATCTCCATACTTTTTTGGTATTTGTATAAAGTAAAACTTTCGTACCGTCCTCCGAGATTTGAAAATCCTTAAAACCAGTTAGTCCGGCATTTCCGGAACCGAAAATAAGATTTTGGCCGACTATTGTTTTACGATCACTGGTTGGTAAGGTCACTGTTACCAGTTCGCCGTTGGAAATCTCATAATAAGAATTGCCATCTTTTGTCCATTTGATGTTCTGGGCGTTGGCTTGCAATGAAAATCCGACGATCATTAGGATGGCCAGTTTAAAAACGAGTGGTTTGATGTTCATTTTTATAATTCTATAAATTGCTGATAAACATTTTGTAAGTAACCTTTTGCATGATTTAAAATAGAAGAGGTTTCCTCATGATCTTTTGCATTACTATTATATAACACGCTTTTACCTACATTGTCAAAAGTAACACATTGTTTGTTATTGATAAAGCCCATACCGTTATCCCAGCTAAAAAAAGCAAAGGGTTTGGAGTAGGGGTTCAGGAGATTCCTGCTCCATGTAAATTCTTTTGAGGAAATATTCAACTGAGCCAGTATTGTTGCGGCTACATCGGTCTGACTGCCTACGTTTGTAAATTTGACACCCTTGTATTCATCTTTAATTACTTCACCAAAAAAAAGCAAGGGTATGTGGTAGCGCCCGGGATCAAAAATGTCGTGTTTTTCTTTAGGTAATAAATGGCCATGATCTGCTACAAATACGAATAAGGTATTTTTATACCAAGGCTGTTTGCTTGCCGTATTTAGAAATGCCCGGATACAGGAATCGGTGTAAAAGGCTGTGCTCTTGAACTTGGCCTTATTGTCTTCCGTACCGAATTTTGACCTCCCCGGAAGTACGTAAGGCTCGTGATTCGTCAGCGTCAGCGTAGTTGAAAAAAAAGGCTGTTTTTCTTTATTTAACTCAAGAAGCTGGCGTTGCAGTGTTGCTTCATCAAATTGTCCCCAAGGCGATTTGCCGACAGTTTTAAAATCATTTTTGTCGATCAATTTCAGATAATTATGACTTAGAATGAAGGCCTTGTAGTTGTCAAATTCGCTTTCTCCTCCATAAAAAAAAGAAGTACTGTATCCGTTTTTAAATAAAGGCTGGGAAAGGGCAGGGATTTTCTGCATTTTCTCTGGCCACTTCACTATGCTCCCAGCAGCAAGGGTAGGAAAACCGGCCAAGGTTGCCACGAGGCCCTTGTCTGTCCGGCTACCCGAAGCATAGACGTTGCTAAAGAGAATTCCTTCGCGCATTAGCGCGTCAAAGTTTGGCGTGATGCCATCTTCATTGCCCAGTGTTTTAGTCAGGTCGGCAGTAAAACTTTCTATTATGAAGAGTACGACATTTGGTCTGTCTGTCTTAAGTACCCTTATGGTACTGTCTTTAGGGGATGTATATAGATTTTTGACGTAATCTTGTGCGCGTTGATTGGTGAAATAAAGGTATGGATTGCTGCCGGTTTTTCTGGCAGCGAGACAACTGGAAAGCAGGTTCCACTCTGTGTTCACTGCAGCATGGTTGAGTACTTGTTCCTTCGAAAAATAGGCCATGCTCTGGTTGATCGGTGAACCCCCCAGGCCGCCCCGGATTAGCAGAAAATTTATAGCTAGAAGAACCGGTACAATAGCTATCCGGATCCAGATGGCGCTGGTATCAAACATAAGTTTCCTTTCAACAATGTAATGCTGCAGCACAAATCCTATTGTCACCAATAGCATTAGCAGTGACAGGGTGAGCGCAATGGGAGCGGAGGCACTGGAAGCAAGTGCTTCATTGGGTGTTGAAATAGCGAACCCCAAAGCTTTCGAATTAATCTTACTTCCCCATTCTCGATAGATATTAAAGTTTGCCGCTGAAATAATGCTAAAAAGTACGATGAGGATCCTATTGTAGATTGACAACCATTTTAAGTCAACAGTTTTCCGGCCACTAAGCAACCAGTAAAAAAAAATAAACAGCGGGATCACCAGAATATAGGCGATCATAGATAAGTCCAGCGGGATGGCCTTATAAAACGTTGCCACAATCTCTGAAATAGGGATTGTGGCAATTTTTTTTGAATTGATGACTAAGAACGTCAGCCTGTCGACCAGGAAGAATGATAGCCAAAAAAGAAAATATCTGACAAAAAAGAATAGGCTTTTTAACATTTCACCTATTGTCCGCCACCCTGCATGGCTTTCAGTTCAGCCATTGTTTTTAGTTCATAACCTTTTGGTACATCTATAGAAAGCACACCCACTTTTTCTTCTTTAATGCCTTTAAGGGTCAGTGTAGATTTTACGCCGTTTTGTATCACGGTGAATTTTACAAGCGTACCTTTTACATCTTTAAATTCATCATCCTTGTATCCTTCCGGAAGTATAACGTCATTGGTAGCCCACAATTCATAAGCACCCCCATTCTCATCTTTATAAGTATACTTTTCAGCGTCATAAGTGCCGACTTTTTGCTTTTCACCTGTAGCTTTGAAATCAGAAAATTTGGGTGCATTGCCTTTAAAAGCATCAAAATCTTCTTTGCTCATCTTTGCCGCATACTGTTTCTGAGCGATGGGTATATCTACCAGCAGCAATCCGGTTTTGGTGTTTTTATCACTAATAATTTTGATAAGGGCAGGACCTTGATCCATTTCAATTTTGGATAGATTGTCTTTAAATTTAATAGCTGTTTGCTTAGGCAGCATCGCTTCGTACCCTTTTTGATCGTCGGTCAGATTATATTCAATCCCATAAGTGAGGGTGCCTTCAGTGATCTTTTTTTGTGCCTGTGCAATAAGTGCAGTACCAATTAAAATTGCTGCAACGACTCCGGTTTTCATTGATTTAAACATGGTGTATTTTTTAGTTTTTATATTTTTTTTACCACTCCAATTTCTGTTTGTTTAAAAATGCGCTGATTCCCTTTTTAAAATCTTCACTATCCCTGACCCTGGCATTTATCTGCACTGCCAGTGAGAGACTCTTCTCCAATATGGGATTTGTTGTCTGTCCGATTAGCTGTTTGGTGACCATGAGTGAGTTGGCAGAGGTTTCGTTACACAAATTTAAAGCAAATTCTGTCACTTTGAGATCGATCTCTTCTTTGTTTGTTACAAAAGTGATTAGGCCGTAGTCTAGCCCCCGACTGGCTGGAAAGGTCTCTCCGGTTAGCAATATCCTCTTGGCAATAGTTTCGCTGGTCTTACGCAAAAGAAAACAGGAAACGATGGCTGGTACAAAACCCAGTTTAACTTCAGTATAGCCGAAGTTAGCTTCAGGAACAGCAAAAATGATATCGCATACTGTCGCAAGCCCACAGCCACCGGCAATCGCATGACCCTCCACCTGTGCAATAACAATTTTAGGCAGGTAATAAATGGTGGTGAATAACCGCTTCAGATTTTCAGAATCTGCCAAGTTTTCCTCGTAACTGTTTTGCTGTAATTGTTGCAAGTAAGCAAGGTCAGCCCCAGCACTGAAAACAGACCCGCTGGCATTTAAAACAATGACTTTAACTGCATCATCTTCAGAAGCCCGGAGGAACATCTCGGCCAATGAAATCACAAGGTCAGGGTTTAAAGCATTCCGTTTTTCCGGCCTGTTGATGGTGATTGTTGCTATCCTGTCTTTTACGGTATATAAAACAAGGGGTTCGGTCATCCTTTTTGTTTTTATCGAATTACTAAGTCAACCAAACTTAGATAAAATTGTGATTAATCAAGTCAATAGCTTCAACAAATTTCTAAGTATAGAAAGCAAAATCGGTTAATTGATAGTTTTGTTTTGATTGAACCAGAATTCATGTAGTGATTTGATACAAAGAATTAGGTTATTGTATCCGGATGGTTTATTAATGTAGGCATTAGCGCCAAATTCATACGAGGCCCTGACATCCAAAGGATCATCAGAAGTAGAAAAAAGGATCACTGGAATATGCCTCAAATAGGGGATTTCTTTAATTCTTTTAAGCAGATCCAAACCCGATAATCCAGGAAGATTGAGGTCCAATAAAATTAATTTAGGTCTGTTTTTTTCCATTGCGAACTTTTCCAGCGTCTGAATAGCTTCTCGTCCATTTTCCATCACGCTAATGGTCAGCCCGTTGTCCACCTCTTTTACAGCGTGTTCCATAATAAAGGCGAAATCCTGGTCGTCCTCAACATAAAATATATCCGGAGAAATCATATCCTATTTTTTTAATGCAATATAAAACACTGTACGAATTCCCAACTCACTTTCAAACCAGATACGGCCGTTGTGTCTTTCTATAATCCGTTTTACTATAGCGAGACCAACTCCCGTTCCTTCATATTCTTTTACATTTTCCATCCTCTTGAAAAGTTCAAATACCTTGTCGTGATAGTTTACATCAATACCGATGCCATTATCCTTCACAGCATAAACGATTTCGTCCTCAAGCACCTGTCCCCCGATTGAAACTTCCGGTTTTTCAGCTTTAGCGGAATATTTTATAGCATTTCCAATCAGATTGGAGAAAACCTGGGAAATCAAAATATAGTCGCCTTCGATCATCGGACAATCTTGAACGTTAATTTTTGTATGTTCTGCTTTGCATGCGGACACTATTTCTGCAGTCAATTCCCTGATCAGCTTTTCCATATCAATTTTCACAATGTCAATTTCAGATCTTCCTACCCTTGCAAGTTTCAAGATTTCATTGATGAGAAAACTCATTTTATCCGCCCCTACAATTACACGATCGAGTAATCTTTTCCCCTTTTCCTCTAAATTAGGATTTTGAGCCAGGAAAAGTTCGGTATAACTTTTTATAGAGGTAAGTGGGGTTCTTAAATCGTGGGAGATCGTATAACTGAATGTATCCAGCTCCTCATAGGCAAGCTTAAGGCGCTCGTTCAATAATCTGATTTCATTGGCTTTCTTGTTAATGGTAGCGATGATTTTTTCCTTAATTTTTAATACACTTGAGATTTCCAGCTGAGACCATTTTGAAGAGGTGTTTTTCACAATCTGTGACCAAACCTCAAAAGAATTTCTGGGCGAAAGTACCATTGATCCATTGGTATCGGACGCTACCGGCTTGTCTGGGTTTCCTGCCCAATTTATAGTATGACTTTGCTCAGGTTTAAACCAGACGACATATTCACCCATATCCTTGGAAAGGACGGTGGCAAGAATGCCGCTTGCAAACTCAGAAAATTTCTTTGCTGGAGCAAACACTTTCGGTAGCTGTGCGGTGTGATAAATTGAATCCTTCATATTTCGTTTGAGCCACTTGAACAACTCGTGGAGATCCCCTTCAACTGGGGTTTCTCCGATAGTATAAAATTGATCTTCAAACAAGATGGCTACTCCCGTACCATTGGTGATATCAATGAGAGAATGTTTGTGCTTTGTAAGTGCAGATATCAGGTCTGAATCTTTTTCCAAGTGATGCGACACCTCCTGTATAGCCTCCCTTATGGTATTGTCCTTTTCGGTCTCTTCTTCAACTTCACGGTATTCTAATGCTGACGACAGGATTTGCCCAATCAACTTCGTCCCTTCTCGAGCCTTATAATCAATGAACTTTGGTGTATAATTGTGGCAGGCAATAAGGCCCCAAAGTTCTCCTTTGCTTATTAGCGAAATGCTAAAACTGGAGGCCACACCCATGTTTTTTAAGTACTGGATGTGTATAGGTGAAACAGCCCGCAGACCTGAATTGGTTAAATCAAGCGGGTTGTCTTTTTCGTAGCTAAGGATCGGAGAACTCTCCTTATTTACATCTGCAATGATTCTCGTATAATTCAGCTTGTAAAGTTCTCTTGCTTGTTTCGGAATGTCAGATGCTGGATAATGGAGACCTAAAAAAGGTTCGAGATCTTCATTTTTTACTTCTGCTACTACCTCGCCGTGCCCGTCATCCTGAAATTTATAGATCATGACCCGGTCGTATTCGATAATAGTTTTTACTTCATTGGCGGCGTTGTCAAGCAAACCTTTCAAAGATTTATTTGCAAGTATTTCAGAAACAGATCGTCCTATCAAATTTTGAATGTCGTACTCCAGTGTTGCTTGTTCGAATTCCAGAACGAAACTTGTATTAGAACAGTGGATGACTAAATAGTAAGGTTCATCATTTATTTGCAAACGATAAGGATTGATGATGTCAAAAGTATTTTGGCTCTTCCCCAATCTAAGTAACTGTGAAAAATCAATATCTGTCCCGATAGCTGAAATTAACGCACTTAATTCACTAACATGTAGATCCAATAGCTGAATCGAAGCAAGGCCTGTGAACGTACTGACGTTTTCGCTCACATAAGAAATCCGTTGGGTTTGATCGTCAATGGCTATAAGAAAACCGTGAGATTGAACTTTTCCCGGAATGTGTATTGGTTCTCTGTCACAGTTGGTTAAATCAATAATGTTCTCCATAGAAGTCTTAGGTAATATCAGCATTACAACCCTATGGGGCTCCACTTTGTTTGAAAAAAATCCGCATGCCGCCCTTTCCAGATCTTAAAATGATCTAATGTCAACATCGATTGAAAAACCAAATAAAACACCAATCCGATGAACAACAATCTTTTACGATAGTAGGTCAGCGCGAAGATAAATGCAAACATTGCGCAGTATAGGAAAATCAGTTCGGTCTTGCTGAAGTATATTCCGGAAATACTGCCCATCGGTAATTCTGAAATTAACGTTAAGCCCCTGTTGGTAAATTTGATCATATAATCAAATAAAGGCCCAAGCGCCGCAATCCTGAATACCAGAATCAAAATTCCTGTATACATTAATAATGCGATAGGTAAAATTATAAAAAGATTGCTGATGAGAAAGTAAACTGGAAATTGGTGGAAATAGTAAATGCTAAGTGGAAACGTAATCGTCTGCGCCGCTAATGAAATGGCAATTGAACTCCATAATTTGCGCAGCCAGAGTTGCCTGAAGCTAAACCAATTCATCACGAGGGGTTGTAGCCATATTAATCCCAGAACGGCAATAAATGACAGTTGGAAACCAATATCCCAAATTAAAAAAGGATTGTAGAGCAGTAGGCAAAATGCGGCAAATGCAATAACGTTGTAGCTATTGGTGTGTCGATTGAGTGACTTTGCTAGAATATAGACAGAAAGCATAATTGCAGACCGGAGCACAGATGGGGATAATCCGGTGAGGAGAGCATAGAACCATATAAAGCCCAAAATGAGTATGATCTTAATCACATGGGTCCACCTTCTCCTATCCATCAATGACAATAGCCAATTTAGCACAACATAGACGATACCAACATGCATTCCGGATACCGACAGCGCGTGAATGGTTCCTGTTTTGGAGTAGGTGTCCATTATTTCTTTATTTAGATCCGATTTATACCCCAGAATTAAGGTAGAGGCAAAGGCAAAAGAATCGTCGTCTTTCAGTATTGACCGGAAAAAAGCGACATGCTCAGCCCTTAGTCTGACGGCAAAATGTTGGATGGAGGCTTCATTGGTTGAGCGTAATTTCAGCACCTCATGTTGCCGAAGAAAAGCCCCGTGATAAATGTTTTGCGTTGCCAGCCAGAAACGGTAATCAAAGTCGCTGGGGTCAGATGGGGGAGCAATGGTTTTTATCTTAGCTTTGATCAGCAGCTCATCACCATATTGTAGTTTTAAATACTCATTTACTTTCACAGGAATAGACACAATCAATTTTCCAGTGGTGATGGTTGACTGAAAAGATGTTTGCGATGAGGAAGAATCGGTTTGTTTAAAAGACTTATTAACTGAGGCCCGAAACGTTAATACTTTCTTTTTTTGTTGCGGCTCATCCACGATATTAATCTTTAAATACTCCGATTTTTCATGAGAGAAATGAGAGGGCTGGATCAATTCATGTTTCAGCATACAACAATATCCTCCGAAAACCATCCAAAATGTAGAGAATGCCAGACCAGTTAAAGTTTTGAATTTATATGCTCTTATACGGGTATACAATATGTTCAAAGCTAGAAGCAAGATTAGCAAGAACCAGCCTGAATACAAACAATATGACATCGCATTAAGCCCTGTAAATGGATAAAACAGGAGTATGCCTGTCGTGTAAGGCAGGAGAATCCTCAAGAATATAATTTCCTGCTGATAGTTAAGGACTGTTAAACCATTTAGTTCCTTGTTCATTAAAATAAATATCTCAGTTGTACTTTAAAATCAGATTTCTGGTTTCCTGAGATCTCATCCAGGCCAGATCCGATTGTTTTCTGGTCGCTATAAATAGATATTGCATAACGTGTCCACAAATCCATTTGCTTCATTAATCGAAACCTGATATTGATGTAACTTCTGATTCCTTTTCCACTGTACACTCCGGAAGTCGCACCATACAACACATCATCTTCGTAAGCATAGATCCGGCTGTCATAAGAAGATGTGCTAAAGTAAGCTAAGCGGATGTTTCCTGATAACCACTTTAGTGACGGCTTATAATCAATGTCATTAAGTATCAAATAGCCCGCTTCATGGCGCGATTGTAATTCTCTAAATTTCTCATTGCCTTTTCTGTAGCGCATCAGTTCAATACGTTGGTGGGAATTGAATTTTCTGCCCAGCTGCCAGCTCCAGTCCAATCTGAAACTTTGTTTGCAGACCTTGTCAAGGTGATCTCTGATGATACCGGCATCTGGGTTTTGTTGTTTCAGTTCCCTTTTATACCTCAATAGAATTTTAACCTGTTTGGAAGGTGCATAAGTAGTTTGCCCAAGCAATTCGTAGCCTGAAGAAGCAGAATCAACACGGTATTTTAACCATGGAAACCTAAAGTAGTCCGTATAACATGAAAAATTCCACTTCCTGGAAGGCAGGAAGTTCAACCCAAAGTAAAGACCCTTTTCGTTATTTATTTCCGTCGCTTCGCCTATGCTGTTGCTAAAGAAATTGTGGTAATCCCGATCATAGTTCCTGTGCAGGACAACTGCAGACACTTTCGGCGATAAGCTCGCAATCGCGCCATGTATGACCGCCCAACCACTTTTTAGGCTATTTGCTGACTCACCAAACAGGTATAAATTTTTAAAAGCATAATTGTAATGGAGCCCAAGATTGGTTAATTGACGGCCTTCAAATGCATATTTATTATATCGCTGTGTTCCTTTAATGAAATCGTGCCCATACAGTGATTGATAAGCAACAGCGCCGATCGTTAAACCGTCCTTTGTATACTGCAGGGCAGCACCATAAACCTGCTGTTTCAGACTTTTTTGGTTTTTAAGTTCGGTAGGTGTTCTGTGTAGTCCGCTAATGTTGATGTTTTGAAGTGTGGGCGATTCATTTTCAGGAAACTTAAGACTCGCATCCAGTTTCCTGTTAGAAAGAAAAGTGGTAACATCAAAATTCCTGGATAGTGCAATAGTTGCTGCAGCCCCTCTGAAAAAAGACGATTCATTGGATGAATTGTACGGTCTCAATCCTAAATCCTTGCTGGCTACAGAAGTTACATCCGGGCCTTTTCCAAATGAAAAACCGGACCATAGGGTAAGACCCTGACCAAATTGCAGACTATAATCTCCAAGAACAAATTTTTTAAGGCGTCCTTGCTTCAACAATGTGATATTAAATGCTAAATGATCAGCAACACTTCCTTTTTTAGCGAGATACTCCCCAGGATCTTTCTCGGCAACAAGTGAGACGGAAAGCGAAGGAGAATATGCGTACCTGTAACGAATCAGTAATTTATCCGGCGTGCCCAGATACCTGCTTCCGGGAAGTGGTGTAAAGCCTTTTTGCGTTTGAAGGATTCGTCCATATCTTAGCATCAAGTCATGCACATCACTTTGAACATGGTCTGTGTTTAACGCTTTAAGTTTGGACGAGGGTTTAATTACGACAAAGGGTAATATTCTATTGTAGGCCTGAACATCAAATTTTTCAATAGCTTGTAGCTCCAATAAATCTTTAAGTTCACCGCTGTGGGTTATATAATCAAACAAATTACCGATTTGCAAAGGAGACAATAACCCAAGTTCCTTTAATTGCTCAGGAGTAGTATTGTTTAGGTTAATTGGATGCTTGAGATAACCGTGGAGGCGCCCAGTCAATTCAGATAAATCGTAATCCTCACCCAGATTTTCAGCTATATTTTCTGCCAGGTCACGGATCAGGCTGTCTATTTTGAACGAAACATCTAAGTACCTGTTTTCCTGTGCAACCGCATCACTACCAATTACTAAAATCAGAAATAAAATAAATAACCACTTCCTTTTTGCCATGATGAACCAAAAGGGCATAATTATTAACACTTAAACCATAAATTATCCGGCTAAGTTATAATCTGCTAATTATCAATAGTTTATTTTTAAGGACTTTCATCAGATAAAATCACACAGCATCCCCAACTTAAATTTAGATCTCTTCGTTGAGCTTCAATAAAAAGTCTTTGAGCTTTTCGAGTGATGCAATTATTTTCTGGTTTTCCTTGACCTCGGTGCTGTTATTTTTTAGGTGCTCTTTTGCTCCTTTGAGTGTAAAGCCTTTGTCATCAACCAAATGAAAAATAATTTTAAGGTTTTCAATATCTTCTGGAGTAAATAGGCGGTTGCCTTTTTTATTCTTTTTGGGTTGGAGCACATCAAACTCCTTTTCATAAAACCTGATCTGTGAAGCATTCACGCCAAACATTTCGGTCACTTCACCCATGGTGAAATACATTTTGTTGATTTCCCGTTCTTTATAAGGCATGATTGCTGTTGATTATTAGTCTTTTACAAGTTTTACTTGAAGTGATCAAAACTAGTCAAAAATGTGATTAAAAAAAATACATTTTTCTCCGGGCTTTCGTTTGCTCCAGTTTTTCATTAAGGAAATTCAGCTTTAGGATGCCGGTTGAGGCCAGTTATTCCTGGTTTCAGAATTTTTTTTAATTGTGTTTGTGAATGCTTAAGCAGTTTTATCTAAGTTTGTCTTTACTAAAAAAGAGACGATGACAGCTAAGGAAATCCGGCAGGCCTATTTAAAATTTTTCGAATCGAAACAACATCATATTGTTTCATCTGCACCTATTGTAGTTAAAAACGATCCTACACTGATGTTTACGAATGCCGGTATGAATCAGTTTAAAGACCTTTTCCTTGGCGAAGCTCCCATTAAGTATCCAAGAGTGACCGATACCCAGCGATGCCTTCGGGTTTCTGGTAAACACAACGATCTTGAAGAAGTAGGAATAGACACCTATCACCACACCATGTTTGAGATGTTGGGCAACTGGAGTTTCGGGGATTACTTTAAAAAAGAAGCCATTGCCTGGAGCTGGGAATTACTTACTGAGGTATATAAAATCCCTAAAGATAAATTGTACGTTTCTGTATTTGAGGGTGATGAAAAAGAAGGTCTGCCGAGAGATCATGAGGCATATGAGATTTGGAAACAATATGTACCGGAAGAACGCATCATTTTAGGAAACAAAAAAGATAATTTTTGGGAAATGGGAGATACAGGTCCTTGCGGACCTTGTTCGGAGATTCATGTAGACTGCAGGACAGATGAAGAACGTAGCGAAATTGAAGGTAAATCCTTGGTTAATGCTGACCACCCACAGGTAATAGAGATTTGGAACAACGTATTTATGCAGTTCAACCGTCTGAAAGATGGCTCTCTGCAACCTTTACCAGCACAGCATGTTGATACAGGTATGGGATTCGAGCGCCTGGTTCGGGTTTTACAAGAAAAAAGTTCCAATTACGATACCGATGTGTTTCAGCCCCTCATTCAGTTCATAGCTCAACATGCGGGTATAAGCTATGGTGCTGACGAAAAAACAGATATTGCCATGCGCGTGATGGCCGATCACATCCGTGCCATTTCATTCGTTATTGCCGATGGACAGTTGCCGGCTAATAATAAGGCTGGCTATGTAATCAGGCGTATCTTGCGCAGGGCAGTACGTTATGCTTATACTTTTTTAAACCTGAAGGAACCTTTCCTAAACCAATTGGTGCCAGTATTGGCTAAACAATTTGAAGGGGTTTTTGAAGAACTCGTGCTTCAGCAGGATTTTGTGCAAAAAGTAGTACTGGAAGAAGAAATCTCCTTCTTAAGAACTTTAGCTACAGGTATTCAACGATTTGACAGTTACACCAAAAAACAAGCAGATTTTCTGATGTCAGAGAATGCAATAGATCCGGAAAAGTCTTTTGAAGACCAATGGGTTCATAGCATTTTGAAAGATCAGATGGTGATCTCCGGAGAGTTTGCCTTTGAATTACAGGATACCTATGGTTTCCCCATAGATCTCACCGAACTGATGGCCCGTGAAAAGCTATGGTTTGTAGACATGGACGAATACAAAAAAGCCTTGCTCAGACAGAAAGAAAGATCAAGGGCAGCTACCGCCATTGATACTGGAGACTGGGTGCTGATCAATCCTGATCTTGAAGTGGAGTTTGTTGGGTATGATGATGTAGAGGCGGAAACAGAGATCATTAAATACAGAAAAGTTATTGCAAAAGGCAAAGAGCAATATCAAATCGTATTGAGTAAAACACCTTTTTACGCAGAAAGCGGCGGACAAGTAGGGGATACCGGCAGACTAGAAGACCATAGCCGGATGTTCTTCGTAGAAATTACGGATACAAAGAAAGAAAATGGAGTTATAGTACACTTTACAGACACACTTCCAGAGGATTTAGACGGACAGTTTTGGGCTGTCATAGATGAAGAGAAGCGTTTGCTTTCACAAGACAACCACACGGCAACGCACCTGTTGCATGCCGCATTGAAAAAAGTACTTGGAAATCATGTAAACCAAAAAGGATCTTTGGTCAATCCGGATTACCTTCGTTTTGATTTTTCACATTTTGCCAAGGTGACTGATGAAGAACTGGCTAAAATAGAGCACCTGGTCAACAAGAAAATAAGAGAAAACATACCTTTAAAAGAACAAAGGTATGTGCCTTACGAACAGGCGATTTCAAGCGGAGTAACTGCTTTGTTTGGCGAAAAATATGGGGATTTGGTACGCATTATAACTTTTGATGACCATTATTCAAAAGAATTATGTGGGGGTACGCACGTAAAAGCGACAGGGCAGATCGGTTATTTTAAAATTACCTCAGAAAGTGCAGTAGCAGCGGGAGTGAGACGTATAGAAGCCATCACTGCAGATAAGGCCGAAGCCTTTGTGTTGGATCAAAACAGAGAACTCAACGAACTTAGAAGCCTATTGAAGGGTAATAAAGATCTCAGTGCTGCGGTGGCAATGCTGATTGATGAAAACAACAGGCTAAAGAAAGATGCGGAAAAGGCAGTGTCAGAGCATTCTGCCAATCTGAAACATGATATTGTTCATCATTTGAAGACCATCAATGGGATCAATCTGATTGCTACACATGTTGATCTGCCAACTGCAGAAGCAGTAAAGAATCTCGCATACAGTGTGAAAGATCTTGTTGACGAACTTTTCCTGGTGTTTACTACACTGATTGATGACAAACCGGGAATTACGGTGATGCTGTCGGAAAATCTGGTAAAGGACAAAGGCTTAAATGCATCTAATATTGTGAGAGAGCTTGCTAAAGACATCCAGGGTGGTGGTGGTGGTCAACCTTTTTATGCAACCGCTGGAGGAAAAAATAAAGAAGGACTTGGCTCTGTACTGCTTAAAGCTGAGGCGTTAATTTCTTAACGCCTCGACTTTTATGTCTTCAGCACAGTTGTAAGTGCATCATATAGCTTTTCTATCTCAATTGGTTTGCGCAGAAACCCGTTGAAGTAAGTTGCATATGCTTTTTGATTCTCAGCTGTAATATCTGCAGTCAGTGCAAATATGGGCGTGTCCTGATTGTAATTTAAGTTATTACGGATATGGAATGTGGCATCAAGCCCATTCATTTCTGGCATATGGATATCCATCAGTACAAAATCAAATGCCTTCTGTCTCGCTTTTTCTATCCCTAGAACTCCATTTAATGCATGCTCGGTAATAATTCCCCAGTTGGCCAGCAGCTTCTTGGCAACCATTGCGTTTACTGGATTGTCTTCCACCAGTAAAACCGTCTTGCCCTTGAGCAGATCTTGTGAAACAGCAGGCAGATCTACCGGAGCTGCTGATTTTTTTAATGAGATATCAAAATAAAAGACAGACCCAACTCCTTCTTCGCTACTTACCTCAACATGGCTTTGATGTATTTCAACCAATTTCTTGACAATGGCCAATCCCAGACCTGTACCGCCTTGTTTTCTGGTAGTAATGGATTTTGGTTGAGAAAAACTTTCAAACATCTCATCAAAGTAAGCATCTGGTATACCCACTCCGGTGTCAGCTACCTTAAATCTGATTGTCTCATTATAGACATCGATATCACTTAGTTTATTGACGTCAACAGTGATTTTTCCTTTATCAGTATATTTAATGGCATTGCTTACCAGATTCCCGAGAATCTGAGACAACTTTGTTTCATCAAGTTCATAAAAACCTTTAATAGCATTGTCCAGGTTCATTTCTATTTCAAGGCCTTTTTCGAGCGCAAGATTTTCATAAGTGCTTAGAATACCATTTAGCAATAAGCTTAGGTCGCAAGGCCGCTCCTCCAGTAACATTTTACCATTGTCCAGTTTGGTGAAATCCAGAATGTCATTAATAACCAGCAGCAGGTTTTTTGAGGCCGCTTTTAATGAAGAGATGAGCATTTTATCTTCGCCCTCGTATTTATCTGCTAGCAATGCCGTAATTGTAGTTACCGCATTTAAAGGGGTGCGAATTTCATGACTCATGGTAGACAGGAAATTCTGTTTCATCTGGGCGTTTTGTTCAGCCCTATCTTTTTTCTCCATCATTTCTGTCTTTTCTTTCTGCAGCTGGGCTTCTTTCTCAAGCAGATTCATTTTATTGATGAGCTCATAATTTTCAATAATCTGAAGGGATTGGGTATTGATTACTGCCTCCTTTTGATGAAGGTATAATTCCAGATATTTCAGGGACTTTTCGGTATCTCTTTCCAGTTTGGCGATCTGATATAGCAGGTAATTGCTTTTAAATTTGATAATGACGATATTGTACCGTTCACTGATAGCCAATGCATGCTGTAATGTCTCTTTTGCAAGAGTCAACTTACCCATTAATACATACAAATGGCCTAGTTTCTGATAGGCCATTCCTAATCCTAATTTTTCCCCTTTATCAATATGGATCACTATTGAATGTTTCAGGTCTGTTTCGGCAAGTTCGTATTCTTTCGTTTTGATATACACTTTTCCCCGGCCGTAAATTGCGAAGGCTAGTCCTCTGATGTCTCCCGTTTTATTCTTCAGATCAATGGATTTCTTGATTGTTTTTAAAGCTTTTCCGATCTTATTCTGCTTCAGGTAAATCCCGGAAAGCGGATTGTAGGTATTTGATAACAGGTTAAGATCTTTTGCTTTTCTTGCAGTTTCTATCGCATTGTGATAAGACTTTATCGCATTTTTTTCATCTCCAAAATATTCATATATCGTACCGAGCGACTTCAGTACTCTGGCCTGATTGTGATAGTCGTTGAATTTCTGGTATGTATTTAAGCAGTGAATTAAATTGGTCAGTCCCAGATGGTAATTGTCAGTCTTATAATATACACTGGCAACTGTGTATGTTGCGTCGGCAATTCCTTTCTCGTCACCAAGTTCTTCAAAATGTCTAATGGCTTCCTTGGCCATGCCTATCGCCCGTTTATAAGCACCACGAATCATGTAGAAGAGTGACAGCTGATTAAGACTGCTCCCAATCAGACTTTTATCTTGTAGATTCTCACTAATAATTAAAGCCTTTGAAGCAAGATCTATACTGCGCTGTACATCGTGGGTACGGCAGGAGTATGCTTCACTTAACAATGAGGCGGGAGAGTTAGCATTCATACGGTATTGGCTTATCCAGAGTTTAATTAAAGATACATAAAGCTATTAATTTTCCTATAGTGTTAAGTCTTTCGATTGTTATTGCAGTTTATCTAACTTAAAATACCCTAAATGAATGGCGTCTTCAGTAAGATTGTTGCCTGGCTGAATGTCAATTTGATATTTTGACTTCAAATCAGTTGTCAAAATGTCTTCGATACGATAAATATCGTCCACGTCAATGCCATATTTCTCATCGATGTGAGAATTGGCACCCTTTATAGAGTTGTTCTTAAAAAAGACAGTTTTCTTGGCCTCCTGTACAGCCGAAATTCTATCTTCATGAACACCGAGAATGATATGGTGCTGCTCTACGAGCTGGTTGGACAAGTAGCCACCCAAATTTACAAAGAACAATCTTCTTGCAGACTTCACTGGCGCTTCTCCAGTTGGGACTACTTTTATTGCATATCCATCTACCGTATTAATTTCGCGCCAACCATCTACATGAATACTTTTGCCGGCTTCAGGCCAAAATTCTATAATTTGAGGAACAAGAGCCTTTAGAGAATCCGCGATTCCGAAAAAATAATCATGCTGTTCCACATTTCTTTGTGGCGCCTTAGAGCCCAGCAGCAACATATACAGTTTTGGTTCTTTCATATACAAATAAATAGGTATTCTTGTTATAACCAAATATGAAGTCAATTGGTTTACCACAAAATGTATCAGTTTGATAAAAGAGCAGCCTAAGGATTACCGGATGCTTTATAAAAACAATTTCCTCGGATTAGAGTTATAACTATACAAATCATCTTACAAGATATTTCACCATGAAACTTAAACATTGGACTTTTCCTGCAATTGCATTGCTTTTCTTTGCCTGTGTCCGCCCATCTAAAAATCAGGAAACGAATATTTCCGACTCAGCAACCACAAATTCAGAACATCTAACCACGGATAAAAGCATCTTTGCGAGACTACAAATGGATAGTATCCAGTCTGCCGATTCGGTTATGCTGCATTTCAATGTTCATAATCCATCAGATACAGTTCAGCGATTCTGTAAGTGGCATACGCCTTTTGAGCCATTAATGAGTAAATATCTCGAGATCAAAGATGAGAAAGGAAATGAAACTGCGTATCAAGGACCTATGGCCAAGCGCATCATGCCGCCTCCGGCCGAGAGCTACATGAAATTAGGAGCTGGAGAAACCATCAGTGTAGGAGTAGATATCCTTAAATCTTATGCCTTAAAGAAAGGAAATAAGTATACGCTTTATTATACCGGACAGGAAATTAGCGGTGTGGCTGTCAGTGATACACTGCATTTTGAATACTAAAACCCCCTACCTTTAGCGGCGTTTAGGTTCTGGAGTTTTACCTTTTAGCTTTAATTTTACGAAAGGCTGCGAGTTACTTTCTACTTTAAATACTTCATACAATGGCAGACTTTCCAATAATTTGGACAAGGTCCGGAACCCATGTGCCCTGCTGTCAAAACTTGGATCGATCTTTCTCAGATTTGTTCCAAGTGTTGAAACCAGTATTCCTGTATCTTCAGGTGAACTCATAAAATAAGCTTTGTCGATTAAATCTACCTGCACGCTGGCAAAGCCAGGTAAACTTACTTCAGGTTTGCTTTCGGTTATTTTCGTTTTAGACGTCTTTTTGGCCGGACGCTGGGTGATTTGTTTTTCGATCACTGCTTCCTGTACAATGTTCTCCGTAAATGTGAATATCTCACAGGAATTGATAAAAGCAGATGGTGTCTTCTTTTCTCCAATGCCCATCACAAAAACCCCTTCCTCTCTGATCCGTTTGGCGAGACCTGTGTAGTCACTGTCGCTCGAAACGATACAAAAGCCGTCTACCAGCTTGTCATGAAGGATGTCCATAGCATCAATAATCAGTGCGCCATCTGTTGAGTTTTTACCCGTGGTATAGCTGAATTTTTGCATCGGTGTAAAGGAGAGGTCATTCAACAAGCCTTTCCAGCTGTTCATGGTCTGTTGGGTCCAGTCGCCATAGATTCGTCTGATCGTAACCTTTCCATATTTGGCAACCTCTTCCAGCGTATCTTTCAGCAGCTTAGCTTGCGCATTGTCACCATCAATAAGAATAGCCATGCGCTCAATTTTCTTTTCCATTTCAGTACAATTAGGATAGGGGCATTAGGTTTGAAACCGATATAGGGCAATTTAGCTAAAAACCTTTCCCATTGCCAAATTAATCGTCACTAAAACACTACCTTCAAATCCGAAATTTTAATTTTCTATCTTTACGGGGTTTTACATCCAACCGCATTATGCCCCTTGCCCTTTTTGATTTTTCCCAGAAAATAAACTATAAGACCGAAATTTTAGCTGGACTCACTGTCGCCATGACAATGATGCCAGAATCCCTTTCTTTTGCTATCCTTGCGGGCTTTCCACCGCTAACAGGTTTATATGCTGCTTTTATCATGGGACTGGTAACGTCTATTTTCGGTGGCAGGCCCGGCTTGATCTCTGGAGGGGCAGGGGCCGTAGTTGTTGTCCTGATCGCACTGATGAAATCGCATGGAATTGAATATGTTTTTGCTGCAGTTGCGCTTGCCGGGGTCATACAAATTGCCGTCGGTCTGTTCAAACTGGGTAAATTTATTCGTTTGGTTCCACAACCGGTGATGTACGGTTTTGTAAATGGACTAGCCGTTGTAATATTTATGGCGCAATTGGAGCAGTTCAAGACCGTAATCAATGGAAAAGAGGAATGGCTGACCGGAACTCCGTTGCTGATTATGGGTAGCCTGGTGGCACTTACGATTGCAATTGTTATTTTATTCCCTAAAATAACCAAAGCGGTACCCCCATCTTTAGTCGCCATTATTGTTGTGTTTTTACTTGTGCTAGGTTTTGGCATCCAGACTAAGACCGTAAGTGATATTGCTTCAGTAAGCGGAGGTTTTCCACCATTTCACCTGCCCAATATCCCGATAAACCTGGAGACCCTGCAGGTGATTTTTCCTTATGCATTGATTATGGCAGGGGTAGGCCTTACCGAAGGCCTATTGACCCTAAATCTGGTAGATGAAATCACCGCAACGCGTGGTGACGGGAATAGAGAATGTATCGCACAAGGCAGTGCCAATATCTTAAACGGATTTTTCTTTGGCATGGGCGGTTGTCCGATGATCGCCCAAACATTAGTAAACCTTTCTGCAGGTGCCAGGGCCAGACTGTCAGGTATTATTGCCTCGCTTACTATTTTGCTCATCATCTTATTCGGCGCACCAATTATTGGCCGGGTACCTATGGCTGCGCTAACGGGGGTAATGATCATGGTCGCAATTGGCACTTTTGAATGGATTAGCTTTAAGATTTTAAACAAAATGCCTAAACAAGATGTGTTTGTCGGCATTGTTGTCGCCCTGATTACCATCATATTACATAACCTGGCCTTGGCTGTCCTCATAGGGGTCATTATATCTGCGCTGGTTTTTGCCTGGGAAAGTGCCAAACGGATCAGGGCCAGGAAGTACGTAGATGAAAAGGGAGTAAAGCACTATGAAATTTACGGGCCACTATTTTTTGGATCGGTGGCGGCATTTAATGAAAAGTTTGATGTTTTAAACGACCCTGCAGAAGTAGTGGTCGATTTCAAAGACAGTAGGGTGGCAGACATGTCGGGTATTGATGCGCTAAATAAACTCACAGAACGTTACCACAAGGAAGGCAAAAAACTGCGACTACATCACTTGAGCGAGGATTGTAAAACGCTTTTGAAAAATGCTGAAGCAGTAATCGAAGTTAATATACTCGAAGATCCGCATTAGCGCGTGGCTACAGATCGGAAATAATTTGCCGTATTTTAAAAATGTGTTTATTAATGGTCTTTTGATCGGCTGCTGAACTACTAAACTTCAGCGCCGACTGATAATTTTCCAGCGCTTTGGCCGAATTAATATCGGTATAAAGGCTGCCAAGCAAAGAATAATAAAAACTATTATCTATCAATTGCAGTTTCTCAGCTTCAACAATCGCGACCTCTTTGCCCCTTACTTTCCCCAAGGCATATGTTCTGTTGAGTGCCGCAATGGGTGAATATTCCAAAATGAGCAGCATATTATACAGATCCAATATCGCCTCCCATTTTTCAGCAGTATCTTCTTTTTGAGTATGCCAGTAGGCTATCCCTGCTTCCATGTGGTACCTGGATAGTTGGCTGCCTGTCGCTGCACCGTTCAATAAAAGGGTTCCTTTAGCAATCAGATCCCGGTTCCAAAGACTTTGATCCTGATCGTGATAAAGTATCGCATCACCGTTATCGGCAATTCTGGCCGGAAATCTGGAAGCATGAAAATACATCAGTGCCTGTAAAGCTTTCGCCGAAGGGGTGCTTGTTGTGGGATTTTCAATTAACATCTGATTCAGCCGCATAGCCTCTTCGCAAACATCCTGACGCAATACTGTATTCGTACAGATAGAATAATAGCCCTCAGAAAAGAGCAGGTAAATGGTCGTTAAGACGGTTTCCAGATGGCTGCTGATGTGCGCGACGGAAGGCTGTACAATCTGGATTTTATCCGCCTTCAATTTCTCTTTCGCCCGGTTGATTCTCTTGTAAACCACCTCCTTGTTGGTTAGGAATGCATCCGCTATTTCTTGTATGCCAAATCCACAAAGCAGGTTCAATGCCAGTGCAATTTGCGAATCTGCGGAAATACCGGGATGACAAACCGTGAACATCATAGCCAGTTGACTGTCTGCGATATTTTTCCGGCTCAGGTCAATTTCCATCTCGATCAATTCCGAAGTGGTTTGTCTGACCTCAGTGCTGATTTTTTGATCAAAAAGTGTGTTTCTTTTCAGGTGATTTTTTGTCTTGTTTCTGGCGACCGTATAAAGCCAGCCTGTGGGATTACCTGGCAAGCCTTTCAAGCTCCAAAGTTCTGTAGCAGAAAGAAAAGTGTCGCTCACTATGTCTTCGGCTATCTCAATGTGTTCAATTCCAAACCGGTAACAGAGCACGGAAACAATATTTCTGTACTCTGTTCTGAATAGATGAGGAATCAATTCCTGTTCTTTCATTTAAATTAAGGAGTAGGTACGGCCATTCTAACCTCCACCACAGCGCCCCATTGAATGATGGGACAACCTTTCGCAATTTCAACCGCTTCGTCATAATCGTTTGCCCTGATCCGCAATAGGCCACCTACCGACTCTTTCACTTCAGCATAAGGTCCATTTATAACTGTATTCTGTTTGATTACCCTGCCGCCAGCATCCCACCTGGTAGGAGGGCTCACCAATTTGTTTTGAGCGGCAATGCCACCTATCCAATCCTGAAAAGGTTTGATAGCAGCTTGCATTTGTTCAGGAGAAGGGCTTGCATCTTTGCTGGTCAGATCTCTATGGATCACTAATAAGAACTCGTTCATGTTGATTTTTTTAGCGTGATTAAATTTATGAGTTATAAACGGAGAATCTGCTCTCCTTTTAAATACATGACAACCGACTCCTAAAAAATGGACAAGCATGCATTAATTTTTTTATTATATTCGTATTCAAATCTTTAAGAAATGGAGAAGATACTTGATTTAATTTTCGGTATTACAGTGACAAATTGGAAGCGGATCGCCCAGCCCTTTAAAAGAGCAGGACTCAATACACCTGTTTTTGCTGTTTGTCTGGCACTATGGCTTTGTGTTGTATTTGTGCTTTCATCACTTTATTAGGCATGCATTAAAGGCTTAAGCTATACCCTAGCGTTGCAAAACCACATGCTTTTTAATGAAAGCAACAGGGTCGTAGAACCTGCTATCTAACTGATCTTTATTCATGGTGAGCCAACTGGCGCAACCATAATCATCAAAACTTTTTCGGATTTCAAGATGCAAATGGTGGTAATCACCGCCATACTTTTTAGATTCCTGTACAGTAAATAACCTGGCCAGCCGGGTCGACTGGTTAACTTGCATCCCCTGACCCACATAGACTTCCTTCAGGTGTTTGTAGGAAGTAAAAACAGTACTCCCATCTTTCAGCAGGTGTCTTACTACCACGGTCTTTTGATTTTCGCCCAGGTGTACCGAACAGACTACGCCATTTGCCATCGCGTATACAGGGATCAATTCCCCTTTCGGCTTCGCCGGATTAATATCTATTGCAGTATGGATGTGACCTTTCAGGTAACTATCCCGGTGGTCGCCAAAAACACTAATCACTTTGATTTGCTTAAAGTCCTTCCGGTTTTCGGCCTCAAAGGGAAGAAACCACTCAGCAACACGATTGGATGGAACATTTTCAACATAATATGGTTTCCAGCGTGCTTTATCCTGATCAATGGTAGGATTGACGAAAAGCGCAGACAATAAAAGCAGCAGGGGCAACAATTTAAGACTCATGATTAGGAGATGATTGCGTGATACAACAAACGATTATGTAGTAAACTATAAATGTAGTTAAATCTAAATTGATATACCAGAATAAAAATTAACTTATCTTGCAGGCAGTTAGGAAATCCACAGAAACACACACAATGAACACCCAACAAGCATTAACGGTAATTGCGATCACCACGGCAGTCTACGGTAAGGAAGCTCAACTCCGGGCCTCACAGGAACAATTAGTAGCAGATACTTTAAAAGAACCAGGCTGCTTGCGTTATGAATTGCACCAGTCGCAAGAAGACGGAAGGATTCTTATTTTTGTAGAAACCTGGGAAACCGAAGAATTGTGGCAGCAACATATGAACGGTGAAGCGATCAGGCTCTGGAAAGCCAATGGGGCTGAAGAGCTGATTCAGGAGATCATCATTCACAAAATGGACCTTGTAGCCGGTTAATCATGGTCAAGCACCTATCATTGTTCCTACTGCCATTACTGTTCTGGTATGGCGCTGATCAGCAACCTGCTCCAGAACCAACAGCCAAAAAACAAACTCAGACCAGTACACCCGTTCTCAAGATCCTGATCGACAGTAAAAATCCTGTGCAGACCATTGAAAGTTTTGGTGCTTCAGATGCCTGGGCTTGTCAGTTTGCCGGAAACTGGCCCGATGAAAAGAGAAATAAGATGGCCGAATTACTTTTTAGCAACTCCAGCGATAAAAATGGTCAGCCTCTGGGCATCGGGCTCAACCTTTGGCGTTTTAGTATCGGGGCGGGAAGCGCAGAGCAAGGTTCCGAAAGCACAATCAGAGACGAGTGGCACCGTCAACTGAGTTTCCTGGGACTCGATGGTCAGTACAATTGGGATGCGATGCCCGGGCAAATCTGGTTCCTTAAAGCTGCTAAAAAACACGGCGTACAAAAGTTTCTGGGTTTTGTAAACAGTCCCCATGTGCGCTTTACGCTCAATAACCGTGCTTATTCGTCACGTGGAGAATGTAACCTTGATTTCGGCAAACTAGGCCAGTTTACCGCAGATCTGGCAGCAACAATCAAAGGAATAAAAACGCTTACTGGTATCGAACTCGATTACATCAGTCCGGTCAACGAGCCACAGTGGAAGTGGGCCGATCCCAAGCAGGAGGGATGCCCATACACCAACTCTGAAATAGCCAGAGTAGTCAAAGCGTTAAGCAGCACACTAAAAACTGAAAAATTAAGAACCAATATTCAGGTAGCAGATGCTGGCCAATTGGATTACCTATACGGACAGGGCCAGTCCAAAGGACACCAGATTAACCAGTTTTTCGATCCCAGTTCAGCAGAATACCTGGGAAACCTCAGCAATGTGGACCGTTCCATATCCGGTCATAGTTATTTTACCACCAGTCCCGAAAAACGTGCGGTAGACATTAGGTCTTCAGTAGCCAGTGAAGTGGCCAAATTCAAGGATCTGCGGTACTGGATGTCAGAGTACTGTGTGCTAGGCGATGAAACCCTGCAGGGTTCCGGCCGGGACCTCGGTATGAAAACCGCGTTGTTCATTGCCAAGCTAATCCACCACGACCTCAGTATTTCCAATGCCACTTCCTGGCAATGGTGGTTGGCCATTTCGTCCAACAACTACAAGGATGGCCTGGTGTATATCGATAGAAATAAAACAGACGGACAAGTGTACGACAGTAAAACACTGTGGGCATTCGGCAATTACAGCAGGTTTATCAAGCCTGGAAGCCAGAGATTGCCCCTGCAAATAACTGGGTCATCTAAGGAGCAACTTTACGCTTCAGCTTATCAGGTGGGCAAAAATATAGTTACAGTAGTGGTTAACATGCAAGACACAGACTTGACGGTAGACCTGAACAATAATGGCGGGAAACTGAAACAAACACAATTATTTGTCACCTCAGATCAGTATAATTTATTCCCGGTTGAAAAATACAAAAGCCCGGATCAGGTTCAAATCCCTGCAAAATCTGTCTGCACCATAGTAAGCAAACAATAAATTATTCATGTATGGAACCATTAAAAGAGATGTTCAACCGCGGATTTTATCAGCATTTTGCAGAAGTATTTGCCAGGGCTGATCCGGACTTCAATGCAAGAGCCTTTGTAAATGAAGTAACATCTCATTTAGATGAACTTGCATTAAACGGCAGACTGCGCAATACTTCCGTCGTCTTGCAAAAATACCTGCCGCAAGACTTCGAAGCAGCCCTTAAGGTACTTTATAAAGCCGCTCCGGAACTGAGAAGAGGGTATACCGCATTGGTACTGCCAGATTTTGTAGCCCTTTATGGCAAAGCACATTTTCAGCTTTCCATGGAGGCGCTAAAAGACTTCACCGTACTTGGCTCCTCAGAGTTCGCCATCAGGGAATTTCTGAAGGCAGACCCGGAAAATACCCTTAAAGTAATGGAGCAATGGGCTGAAGACAAAGATCAACACGTCAGACGGTTGGCCTCTGAAGGAAGCAGGCCCCGCTTACCCTGGTCTTTTAAACTCGAACAGATCATCAAAAATCCTTCTTTAACCAGGAATATCCTGGAAAAACTGAAAGGAGATGAAGCATTATATGTACGTAAATCAGTTGCGAACCATCTCAATGATATTTCTAAAGATAGCACTGCTTACATGTTAGCCTTGGTCAAAAGCTGGGACCACAGCAATCCTCACACCAGCTGGATCATCAAACATGCCAGCAGGACACTCATCAAAAAAGGCGACCAGGATTCCCTTTCCCTGTTCAATTTTGAAAAAGAAGTAAAGCTCCGCATGGACAACTTTGAAATAAGCGCCCAGCATATTAATCTCGGAGAGGTGCTGGGATTCGGCTTCGAGTTGAGCAGTCTGAAAGATACCCCGCAAAAACTAGTCATTGATTACGCCATTCATTATGTAAAATCTAATGGAGAACAATCAAAAAAAGTGTTCAAACTCAAGGAACTTACCTTACAGCCAGGGCAGACGGTAAAGATTTCAAAAAAACAATTGTTCAAAGACTTGACGACTCGCAAACACCATACAGGTAAACACCTTATCGAAATCATGATCAACGGAAAAACACAGGGAAGCAAAGAATTTGAGCTGACCTGCTAATCATTTCCAGATGAGTTTCATGACAGGATTACTTTTCAAGAATGTTTTTTAAAGTTATCAAACTTGCAGTCATATCCTTTTCGAGCATTTTCACTATTATTGATGTCATGATGTTCATCGGATATTTCATTTCACTGGCAGTACTCCAGCTTACTTTGGTCTGATGATCTGATAAAGATTCAGATGTCATCTTTGCATGGGCAATGCCGGGAAAAGGCCTTATAAAACGGATCTCCATTTCAATATACTTTCCTTCAGCAATCGCTGTAATTTCCTGTTCGCCTTCACCTGCTTTTTTATTACCGTTCCAGCGGTATATAAAGCCAACAGTTCCGTCAGTTCCTTTAAAGTCTTTTTTCATGTCAGGATCAACCATTACCCACTTATTAAAGTTGTCCTGATTTTTTAATTGTTTGACATAGTCAAACACATTTTGCCGAGGAGCATCAATAACAATTGCACTTCGGGTGTTATATCCCTTAGCCTTAAAAAGGGCAATGATTAAGAGCAAAGCGATGATGCCTGCCATTGCAAGTGAAATTATAGTTAAAACACCCATTTTATGTATTCTTTTCTACTCCGATTTTTGAGATTAAGTTAGTGAAATATTCTTATGCATGGATATTCCAGAGGAGTTTCATCAAGGTTTTTTATATTTTGTGATATTCTTCGATCTCCTGCGAATAATTAAGAAAAGACAAATAACATTCAGGAATATGGAGCACCAACTAAACATAAGTTCATGGTAGTACCGGAGAAAAGCAGCGAACGCTTCCTCGGTGTCATGGAGGCTCACAAAGGAATCTTGTACAAAGTAGCCAATGCTTATTGTAAGGATACGGACGACCGAAAAGACCTGATTCAGGAAATCATGATCCAGCTCTGGAAGTCCTTTGAAAAATACGACAGCCAGTACAAGCACTCCACCTGGATTTACCGCATTGCATTGAATGTCGCTATTTCGATGTACAGAAAAGAGCACAGACGAAAAAGCATTGCCAATCCCCTTACAGATGACATTTTGCACATGCCGGAACTGGCCTATAACAATGTGGCAGACATAAAGATTGGGCTCTTGCACCAGTTCATTTCCGAACTAAAGGAACTGGACAAAGCACTGATGCTCCTTTACCTCGAAGAAAAAAGCCATAAAGAAATTGCCGAGATCATGGAGATCTCGGAAACCAACGTAGCCACAAGGGTAGGGCGAGTCAAAGAAAAACTGAAACAAAAATTCTCACAAGCTAAAAATCAATTCTAATGGAAGATCTTGAATTAATGAACCTCTGGAAATCTTACGACCAGAAACTGGAACAAAACTTATCCTATAACAGGAGCAACGCCACAGAGATTACTAAAATGAAGGTCAGCTCCTTGCTTTCATCCATGAAGCCTCTTAAAATATTTACGATTCTTGTCGGACTGGTCTGGGTGGGCTACGGAAGCATCATCCTGATCAACTTATTTTTGTTTGCCTTTTCCTCAGTAAGTAAATTCTTTCTGTTCTCTGCCGGGCTGCAGGTACTGCTCACTGGGATAGCGCTCGTAATTTATCTATACCAACTGGTGCTCATACACCAGGTTGATTTGGATCAGCCTGTACTACAGACCCAGCGACAGTTCGCCAGCTTAAAATCATCCACGCTATTGGCTACACGGATTCTCTTCCTCCAGTTGCCCTTGTGGACCACATTCTATTGGTCTGAGCAAATGTTTATAAACACAAACATCATTTTATTGCTTGTTCAAGGCTTAATTACGCTTTCATTCACCGTTGCCGCCATCTGGCTTTTCGTCAACATCAGGTACGAAAACCGAAATAAAAAATGGTTTCGTTTCCTATTTGAGGGCAAAGAATGGACGCCGGTACTCAAGTCAATGGAAATGCTGAGCCAAATAGAGGAATACAAAGGAGAAAATTAATGGTTATTCATCACATCCAGATATAATCTCCTACAATTGCTTCTCCCGGACAAGATGGTCAGTTGCTGCATTTTCTGCCTACCCACCTCTGAAAAAACCCCTTGAATTTTATTCGAAATCCTCTTTTACAAAAGTTTTTTCGAGCAGCAGATATTTACCAGTCGCATCGGTTTTAATACTGGAGGTGTAACCGATCTGCTTTCCATTATAGGCTATTTTTATCTCGTAAGATGCAGGTACGCCGACTTTGGTAGACATTTGTAAAACCGTTTTGTCGCCAATTACAACCTCATCAATTGCCAGATACGCGTCGGTGATTGGCCCATTACTCACCGGATAGCCTTTTTCAACACTTTTGTACATAATTTGTGAACTGGCCCCGTTGGGGGAAAAAGTATAGGTCACTTTCTTTGGGGTACGGTCTGCTTCATCCGTTTTCTTTTTACATCCGAGAAATAATACTGCTACTAACAATATTGGCGTTAATTTTTTCATATCTGGTTATTTTAAATTTAATTTTTATACCGCAAAGCCTTCAATCACAACCATCAAAAAAATGTATGCCATCCTAATATTTAACACAAACTTAGAATGACATACTGGTAGAATGTATGAAGGATTGCGACATCTGCTTATGTTTTGATTAAAAGAATTTATTTTAATAATGAAATGACCAAAAAATAAGCAGAATTCCAAATTTTTTTTGAGTTATTATCGGAAAAAATATCTCGCCGCTAGCCCTACAATTTAGCTACCAGTTCCGCAATCCGGTTAGATATGCCTACCTCGTTGTCATACCAGGCCACAACTTTCACCATTTTGCCGATGTTCTTGGTCATGCTGCCATCCAATATGGAGGAATGGGTATTTCCCAGGATATCAGCAGAGACCAATTGTTCTTCCGTATATTCCAAAATCCCTTTCAGTGAATTTTCAGCATTGTGTTTAAACAATTCATTCAATTCCTGAGCCGAAACCTCTTTTTTGAGATTGATGGAAAGGTCAACAATCGACGCGTCAATCACCGGAACACGATAAGAATACCCGTCAAGTTTACCTTTTAGATTGGGCAGCACCTCACCAATGGCTTTGGCAGCACCTGTTGTGGTAGGAATAATTGAATAAGAAGCTGCCCGGGCCCTGCGCAAATCTTTGTGGGGTGCATCCTGCAGGTTCTGATCTGCAGTAAAAGCATGAACGGTAACCATATATCCGGATTCTACGCCAAACTCCTGATCGAGAATGTAAAGAATAGGGGCGATGCTTCCTGTAGTACAAGAGGCAGTAGAGTAGATCTGGTCCCCACCAATCAATTCATCATTTACACCATGAACAATGGTTTTTACACCTCCAGTGGCGGGAGCGGTAATCAATACTTTTTTTGCACCTGCATCGATGTGTGCCTGCGCCGATGACTTGTCGGTAAACCTGCCGGTAGATTCTATCACTACATCAATATTCAAGGCATCCCATGGTAGTTTTGCGGGGTCTTTTTCGCTCAATAAGCGTATTTTTTTGCCGTTTACAATCAGGTTTTCACCATCTTCAGAAACTTCGCCAGGATAACGTCCATGGGCAGTGTCGTATTTCAAAAGGTGGGTTAGGGTCTTGAGATCCGTTAGGTCATTAACGGCTACAACCTCAATTTCTGGTTTATTTTCTAAGGCGCGAAGTGTCATCCGGCCGATACGGCCGAATCCATTAATTGCAATTTTCATATCTGTTGTTTTTAAATTTGAATTTATGTTAGCGTCATCACATCTGCCAACGAGGTCCTGAAAGCCCTTCGGTAATCAGATGGGGTGATCATTAAATGACGTAAAAAAGTTCTTCTCATGGAAACCAAACCGCCAAGGCCACATTTTTCAGCAATTTGCTCTAGTGACACATCAGTATCTTCCAGATATTTTCGTGCAGTTTCAACCCGGACTTTCTCTACATATTTGGCCGGGGGGATGCCTGTCTGCTTGTGAAATACCCGTGTAAAATTTCTTGGGCTCATGTTGATGTGCTCTGCCAACCGCATGACATCCAGTGGTTCGTGCAAATGATCAATCATCCATGTGCGCAGTTTTCCGGCAATGTTGTGATTTTCATACTCGGGTAGCAGGTTGCCAAACTGAATCTGAAAACCCGGCCTGTTGAGATAAAACACCAACCTTCGGGCTACCTGCATCGCCACTTCTTTTCCATAATCTTCCTCCACTAAGGATAAGGCAAGGTCAATTCCCGAAGAAACGCCACCTGAGGTATACACCTTGCCGTCACTGACGTAAAACGGATTGGAATCTACCTGTATCAGGGGATAGTTTTTTTGCAATAATTCGCTGCGGTCCCAATGGGTAGTGGCCCGTTTGCCGTTCAAAAGTCCAGCTTTAGCTAAGGCAAAAGCCCCGGCACAGATCGAACCTACTCTTCTGGTATGTGGATGCGTGGCGGACAACCAGTCATAAAATTCCTGATAATCCGGGTCGTCTAAGTTTTGAATATTATTGCTTCCAGCGATCAATAAGGTATCAATACCTCTTTCTATTTCCATTACGCTAAGCGTGCAATTGATCTCGATACCAACAGAGTTGCTGACGCTTTTATTCGCAGTAGGGGATGCCACCAGTACATTGTATCCATCCAGTCGTCCCTGTAGTTCGAGCACTTTATTGGCACTGTTAAAGACATCTGCAGGTCCTGCAAAATCAAGCAACAGGTGGCCGGTCATCGCAACAATTACAACCTGCTTTTTTGTTTGCCCTTGATCAACCAATAGACCTTCCTGATTCATACCTCAAATTTACGCAATGAAAACATAGGCTAAAAGGACATAAATTATACAATTTAGGCCAATATTAATTAACCTAAACCCGACCCAAATCTAAGTCAGTGGAAACTTGAGTGTAAATGTAGTGCCTTTGCCATCAATACTGCTGAAGCTGATTTTACCACCCTGCAATTCAGTAAATTCCTTGCAAAGCATCAGGCCCAGTCCAACTCCTTTTTCGTTGCTGGTACCATAGGTTGATGCCCCGTCGAGGCTGAATAAGCTTTGTTGTCGCTCTGCTGAGATTCCCGTACCATTGTCCTGTACATGTAGTTGCGCAAACCTGCCATCAGCACTGCTGTAGATCACAATCTGGCCGCCTGTAGGCGTAAATTTGACCGCATTGTTGATCAGGTTGCGGATCACAAGTTTTAGCATATCCAGATCGGCTGTGATCTCGATATCCGTATCGACAACAGCGGTGATGCTGATATTTTTTTCAGTTGCGGCGGCTTCCTGTACACGTAAACATGCTGTTACGGCTGTTTGCAGGTTGACATCGGTCAGATTTACTTTCGTGCCACCATCCATTTGCGACTTGCTCCAGTTCAGCAAATTGTGCAGCATCACCTGTGTGTTTTTGGTTTCATTGAGCAGGTTTTTCTCCATGAATTTACGCTCATCCTGCGAGAGGTCGTAATCCATTAGCACTTCCAGAAAACTCTGTATGGAATTGAGCGGTGCCCGCAAATCGTGCGAGAGGATAGAAAGCAACCTGGTCTTTGAGTCGTTCGCCACTTTCAGCGCTACAGAAGCCTGAAGGGCGTTGTTCTTTTCCCGCTGGTAATTTTTAATAAGGTAAGAAAGTACAACACTGATACACACAATTACCCCTATATAGGTGGTGCCCATATCCAGAAATAGGTCACTGCGCTCCGAATACGTAATTCCCACCAGTTCGGGATACTCATATTCCACCAGCAACAGGGATCCTACTATAGCCAGATTTATTGGGAGCCAAAACATAAATTGCCGGCCTGGCATAACCGATATGACAAAGATCAGCGACAAGAGAAAAAGCAGCAGCGTTGGGCCGTTGACACCAGAATTGATAAAATAGTTGAATGAAATTAAAATGCTGGAGCCGATGGTAAAGATGATCACGCTGGAACGCAGATTGCCGTAATACCTGGAGTTGAGGTACAATCCTGCAATGAGCAACCAGGTGGCGGTCATGGCGATATTGGCCAATGGTACGCTGATAAAAAAATTGACTGCTAAAGCAACCGGCAAACCGATCATCGCAATGATACTCACCTCATGATAGATCCTGGCCTGGATCGGGGTGTCGTTGGCATTGCCGATCAGTTTGGAATGAAGGCGCTTTAGATATTTGATCATTAAAATTTAGTACTCGAATTCTGAGCTAAAATAAGGAAAATTTGACCAAGCTCAATTTGTTAATGATTTCTAGCTCCAATTATTTAGACTTTTAAGAGTTATCAGCATATTTTGTGAGAATTTCATGGAAATTATGGCTTTCTGTTGCCATATTGAACTTAAGTTTTCCTATTTTTAATGCAAATCAAAATTATGGCCATCCAAAACATTTTTTCCAAAGAGGTGACCGATCAGGTCATCGCCCGGGTCGGGAAACTACACTCCGAAAGCCAACCGCTTTGGGGGAAAATGAACGCTGCGCAGATGTATGCGCACTGTTGCGTAAGTTACGAACTGGTATTTGAACCAGAAAAACATCCCAAACCGGGTGCCTTCATGAAGTTTATCCTTAAGTTATTGGTCAAACCTCAGGTGGTGACGGAAAAACCATATTCCAAAAACAGCAGAACGGCTCGTGCCTTCCTCATCACCGATGAAAGGCAATTTGAGCTGGAGAAAGGCCGACTGATCGATTTTCTGAGTAAAACCCAGCAGCAGGGAACAACTTATTTTGATGGGAAGGAATCACATTCTTTTGGGCCGTTGACGCTAAACGAATGGAACAACCTGTTTTACAAACACATCGATCACCACCTTCAGCAATTCGGCGTTTAAAAAGCCGGAATTAGTGTGTATTGAGGTTTAAAGCCAGTTGCACGGCTGCTTTATTGGGCTTTGATACCGGCACTTTGCTGCCGTTATTCAGCAGCAAAACCCCGCCATCTTCTTTGATCCAGGCTTTTACATAGGCCGGGTTTACAAGGTGACTTTGATGTGTTCTCAGAAACCCAAGCGGTTTCAGGATATCCGCATACTCTTTTATTGATTTGGAAACCAGGATCCTATCGCCGCTTAGGAGGTTAAATGTGGTATAAGAGTTATCTGCCTCACAACGGATAATGTCATCAACCAGCACATACCGTATTTCATGAAGTTGTGGTAGGGCGATCTTGGCGGGCTTCATGCCGGAGCTCTTCAGGTGATTCAGTAGAAAATTCAATTGCTGGTCTTTCTGGCGCACCATCATTTTGTGCTCAGCCTTGCGAACAGCACCAACAAGTTCAGGGATGTCTACTGGTTTTAAGAGGTAATCAAGCGCCGAAAATTTGATAGCCTCTATGCCATATTTGTCAAATGCGGTAATGAAGATCACTTCGAAATCTTTATTGGGCAACATCCGGAGCAAGTCAAAGCCAGTCTGTTCGCCCATCTGGATGTCCAGAAACAAGAGATCCGGCATTTGCAGGGCAACCAGTTCAGCAGCCGACTCCACATTGGTAGCAGAGCCGGCTATAACGACTGCAGGGCAATACTGTTTGATCAGCGTGCTGAGGTTTTCTATATTCGACTGCTCATCATCTACTATCAGTGCCTTCATTGTTTACAACCAGTTTTTTAAAGTAATGGTGACCACAGTACCCGAATGACCGGAATTGATGTCAAGCGACACTGGGCATTCGGTATACAATTGGTTCAGCAAATCTATTCTTTTTCTGCAAAGCTTTAATCCGAGTCCCTCATGTTCCTGATGCAGGTCAAAGCCTTTTCCATTGTCAGTTATCTTTAAAATCAGGTCTTTACCAGCAGATTTAAATGCTACACCAAGCAAGCCTTTTTCTCCAAGCACAGACATGGCGTGCTTACAGGCATTCTCTACAAAAGGCTGCAGGAGCATGGCGGGAATTTCCACATGGAGCAGGTCGGTATCTGCATCTGTTTTTAGTTCATAACTGAAGCCAAACCGCAGCCGCTCCATGGCCAGGTAGTCATCCAGCAAGCTCCGTTCGTCTTGTATGCTGATCCTATCCTGTTCATTCAGGATATTCCTGGTCAGCCGTGCAAACTTACTCAGATAGGCATTCGCACTTTCTACTTCGTTTTGGTTCATCAGGTTTTGTATGCCGCTCAGGGAATTGTATACAAAATGCGGATTGAGCTGCGAACGGATTTGATCCAGCTGGCCTTTGGTGCTTTCCGCCTTTTTCTGTGCAGCCTGGATTTTATTGCGGCTTCTTCTTTTGATGAAGAAGATGATCAGTGTGGCAATCAGGCTTACGGAGACCAAAATTGCCGCGCTGATCAGGAGTAGCTCTTTGGTACTGTAAGCTTTTGGCATTTCCTTTATCCGGAAACTGAATTGGGGTGTAGCAGCATTAATGGCCGATACATCGAGTTCTCTTCCGATTTGTGGGAGGACATAAATTTTGTATTGCCCAGCTTTATTGAAGTAATTTGCGTCCAGGACACAATAGGGATTGCCATCAATACTGTTATACTGCCAGGCTACAGGAAAGGCAGCAAATTCCATATTTCTGTCGGCCTCCCCGGTAAGGCGCATCACAAATACACGGTAGGCAAAAATGAGATCGCTCTTTTTGATGGAAAGGAACAAGCCGGTGGTTTTAGGATTCAGGTCAATTTCCACTCCGTCTTTTAACGGTGTAATCTCTTTTTTTACATGAGGTGGGGTTGGGGCGCTGATGGTACTGACATCCACGACTTTGGCAGGTCTTAATGGGCGGTTGTATATAATTAACGTAGTCACATTTGCTGCATCAGGCAACCGGTAGATTTTGACGGTGATTTTTTTATCAACTATGTTTTCAAGGCCCAGATCCATGGTCAGATAACCGGGGAAACTGCTTCGCTCATTCCAGACAAAATTTACCTTTTTGGGAACGGCGTCTTTCACCAAAGAAACTGTGTCATTTTCAACAACCGAATAACGATAGTAGGAGAGACTGTCCTTTCTGAGTAATACGGTCAGCAGGGCTTTTTTAGCATCTTCTAAATAAACAATGGTACCGAGTTCGTCGTTTTGAAGTTGATCAAAGGGTTTGATGGAACGTGTAAAGGGATCTACAGAAAGAGAAAGCGTGATTTTGGATTTTAACGAGCTGACATTGTAGATCGTTGGTCTGCCGTCTTGATCCACGACGGCGAATTTTTTTTCCTGAGCAAAACCAAGTTTGCAGAGCAGACAAAATAAGAGACAATTAAAAAGTGTTTTCATGTTTTGAGATTTAAATATAGCCTAAACCTCCTATAAATATGTCTTTTTAAAAATCCACAAGTTGAAACCACCTGTTCCAGTCCGGAATTAACCAGCTTTGATCTAGAATTCAACCTACAATCGTCTAGCGGCTTCATTGCACTTGCCGTGTGCCTGAATTACCATCTGATCAACGCCTGTTCTACATCTGTATACCATGTGTTGAGACACACCGTGTACACATGTAGATCAGATGTAGTACACATGTAGATCAGGTGGTGATGCGAGCGCAGTGCGAGGGCAGTGCGAAGGCACTGCAAGGTATTGTTGAAAGATGGGAAGACGCAGGACGCTTACAGGTGCCAAAGAATTGTATGCTGATTTTTCTTATATTCGACTCAAAAATACGCTCATGACAATCACCCGTTCGCTCTGCTGCATTTTCTTTTTCGCATTGTTAAGTTGCAAAGGCGAGGGCCAGGAACTTCCCGCTAAGACCACCTGGGAAGGTAAACTTGGTGCCATCAGACTGATTTTAAAAATATCGGAAGACAGCATCAGCAAGAAAAAAACTGCCGTGTTTGATAGTCCTGACCAGGCTGCTTACGACATTCCTGTCTCCAGATTGACCGTCAGTAAAGACAGTCTAACAGCTTTCTCCGCAGCGTTGGCACAGGGATTTAGCGGCGCTTTCAATGCTGACCAAACTAAGATAGAAGGCAATTGGAATTACAATGGGAAGCAAGCGCCAATGGTACTGACCAGGGTTGCCAATAAAGCTGCACTTAAACGTCCGCAGACACCTAAGGCACCGTTTCCATACATCGCACAGGATGTGATTTTCTACAATAAGGCAAAATCTGTCCAATACGGGGCAACATTGACCGTTCCAGATCTGAAAAAGAAGTACCCGGCAGTGGTCATGATCACTGGATCAGGACAGTTGGACAGGGATGAAACGGCTTTTGGCCACAAGTTGTTTTGGGTCATCGCAGATTACCTGAGCAGGCATGGTATTGCGGTTCTACGAGTAGATGACCGCGGAATCGGTAAAAGCACCGGCAATTTTCCCGAGTCGACTTCGCCCGTATTTGCCAGTGATGTACTGGTTGCTGTAGACTATCTGAAGAACCAGCCGGGCATTGATCCCAAAAAGATTGGTCTGATCGGGCATAGTGAAGGCGGCGTGATCGGCCCGATTGCGATTACACAATCAAAAGACATCGCGTTTTTAGTAAGCATGGCAGGGCTGGGTGTGAAAGGGTCGGATATCATGATGAGTCAAAGCAGGGCGGCCTACAAAAAAGTAGGATTGACAGATGCTGAATTGTTGCGCATTGACACGCTGAACCAGATCATGTTCCGGTTGAGTGGACAATATAAAGAAATGGATGCACTGAGGCCGGAGTTTAAAAAAGAAATGAAGGCATGGTTGTCCAGACAACCTGAAGATTTTTTAAAACGGACGGGTCTCAAGGGTCCGAGTGCAGATCAAATTATAGAGGGGAAGGCGGCTGCTTTTTTTAGCACCTGGATGCGTTATTTTCTGGTGTATGATCCCGCAGATTTTCTTCCTAAAGTCAAGATCCCGGTATTGGCCATTAATGGTGAAAAAGACCAGCAGGTGTATGCTAAGGAAAACCTTGACGGATTTAAAAAATACCTGACCCAAGCGGGCAACAAGAACTTTAAAACGATTGCATTTCCTAATTTAAACCACTTTTTTCAGCATGCCACTACTGGAGATGCAAGCGAATATGCAGAAATCGAAGAAACGATCTCGCCCGAGGTTTTAAAAACGATGGCTGACTGGATCAATGGCCTCTATTCGTTAAAATAAGTTAAAATCAGAACTCATTGTCGAGAAAGTCCTATATTTAGGAACCAAATGATACCCCTATGTTCAAAAACGCTCTCCGCAGTTTAGTGATCTGCGCGCTTTTCTCTGGTCATGTTATGGCGCAGGAAAGCAAAATTGACAGTACCGGAATGGTTACGCTACGGATTGACCCCAACAGTGCCCGCGGTGCGACCGTCTCCCAATTCTTTGACGAAGTCACCTTTATTCCTTTAGAAACCACCAAAGAAAGTCTGTTTGGCTCCATTAATTCGATCAAAATAGCCGATGACAATTATGTGATTTACGATTACGAAACCAAAGCCGTTTTGATTTTTAATCAAGCTGGTAAATACGTGGCTAAAATTAATGCCAGTAAAATAGAGAAAGATCCTAAAATTAAAGATCAGAGTTTCTATGGCTTTAATATCAGAAAGGAAGATGGTCAAACCTTAATACAGATCGCAGCTGGTAAACAGATCTATTATTTTGATTTAACTGCCAAGCTGGTCAAGAAAGTCCCTATTGTAAAGAAGAAAGAGGATGAGATTGACTACACCAATTATAAGAAATTTAGCGATGGTACTGTAATAGACCAAAATTTCCTGGAAAAAAATGATAAAGACAGCGTTTACTATAATTTAAGTCTGCTGAGGGATGGCAAGCGGGCAGAAAGTTATTTCCCATACAGAACGGCCGACCGTAAAGGCGATGAACGCTGGCATGGTGGCCGTATCTATGATTACGGTAACCCGGATGAGTTTCTTTTTGTCAAGAACTTTTACTACAATATTTATAAGCTGACCTCTAAAAAGCTATCCCTGGCTTATAGAATCTTGTTCCCGGCATCCAACTCGCTCCCTATGGACTATGATACCAACCCGATCTACAAAGGGAAGGGTTATGACTACTACGAAAAAAATAGGGAAGTTTTTTACGATCTGACCAACAGTTATTTGCATTATAATAACCTTTATTTCCAGGTGAGGAACTGGAACTGGAGCCGCGACGAGAAGAAAGCTTTTATCTACAATCTGAAGACAACTGAACTGACTTCTATCGCTGATATTGAGCCTGATTCCAGTTCTCAGTTTTTACCGGTTACGGATTTGGCATCGCAATACGATTTCACGAATAAAGGCTTTCACATCGTAACTCCTGAATATTTTTACAACAGTTATTCTTCCCTAACGCTCTTTACCGCTAAGGAGCAAAATGAGGACAAGAATAGAAAGTACAATGCTGTTTTGACCGAGTATTTCAAAACGCAAAACAAGAAAAGTAACCCTATTATCATCAAATTAAAACCAAAGAAATTCTAACGCTCCATGTTCAAATTAACTTCAATAATGCTGGCATTTCTGCTCAGCATTGCCTGTTTTACGCTTAATGCACAGCAAGCCGTTAATCCAGGAACCGCAAAAGGCATCGTAAGAGATACGGCACAAAACTATGTGTTGAAATCCGCTACGGTTTCTATTTATAAATCTGCAGATAGTACGCTACTAAGCTATCAGGTAACCAATAATTACGGGGAGTTTAGTTTTAAAAACTTGCCTGTGAATGTGCTGTTGAGACTGGATGTCAGCAATATAGGCTACGCTACTTCAAGAAAGACCTTTACGATACCTGCGGATAAAAATACCATTGACCTGAAGACCATCGTGGCCAACCGCAGAGATATACAGTTGAATGACGTAGTGATCACCGTGCCTCCGATCAGTATGAATGGCGATACGCTGGAATTTAATGCGGCGGCTTTTAAGTTGGACAGTAATGCTGTGGTAGAGGATTTGCTGCGCCAGATCCCCAACATCACTCTGTGGGGTGACGGACAGATTACCGTGAACGGTAAGGAGGTGAAAAGTTTACTGGTAAATGGGAAGTCCTTCTTCGGAGGTGATATGAAGCTGGCTACACAAAATCTGGCCAAAAATGCGGTGCAGAAGATACAGGTTTATAATACCTCAAGGAACCAGCAGAGTACCAGTCCGGCGGATTCTACACTGGAAATGAACATTAAACTCAAAAAGGGAAAGGATGTTGGCTTTTTTGGAAAAATAGGCGCGGGTTATGGAACAGACGGGCGTTTTGAAACGGATGCCAGTATCAACATGTTTACGCCCAAGATGCAGTTAGCCGTTGTTGGTGCCATCAACAACATCAACAAGATCGCCGATAATACGGGGGAGCTGCAATCTAACAGTACGTTTAAGGGGGTCGGTACCAATGTAGAATATCAGCCTGATTTTAGAGCAGAGGGGATCACGCGGCCCAGTGCCATAGGAGCAAACTTTACTTATAATTTTATAGAGAAGCCTACCTGGGAGCTCAAAAATACCCTTAAATCAAATTACTTCTTACAGGATAAAAATACCAACTACCTGTCTGATTACAAGACAACTACCTCTGTGAACAGTACAGACAAGGTCATCGAGAGCAGCAATACCAATAACCAGTCTTCCAATACTACGCAGCGGTTCGATTCCAATTACGAGTATTCCAAAAAAGGTCATAACCTGGATTTCTCTCAGGAAGTGAACTTTAATCAGGGTGATAATGTGAATCAGAGTTTTAAAAGGGCGACCAATTTGCAGGATGTGCTAACCAGTACCAACAATTCCATGAATACCGGGAACTACAACAACAAGAGTTTTAGGTTTGGTGGCAATTACCGCTATTCTCCATACATCATCACACAGGACACACGTTTCAGGGGATTTGATGCAAATTATAGCTTAAACACCTACAATAACGAAAGCGAGCGTTTGAACCTGACCGAATTTAAATCATTTACCGGAACGGCTGCCAATCAGAAGTTTAACAGGAAGTACAATACCTTGTCAGATGGCCTTAGGCAGGAACTTAATTTGACCATAAGGGACATGAAAGGACTCATTTTTGGCAACAAAAAATACTCCAGGCTGACCTTTAATTTGACGAACAGGTTGTTGATTAACTCAGATAAAAATGACAACAGGGTGCAGGATTTGGATACTTTAAGTAATGTTTACCGGACTAATGCCTATTTGAATAATAAATTGACCACGAATGTGATCGAGGAAACACCGGGACTGCAAATATCAAGGGGTTTCTCTAAAAGTATGTCCAACAGGTATTACAAGACGCTGGACTTCACTTTCCATCCGAAACAATTGCTGATTGGTCAGGATATCAAATCAGACCGGTCTTTCCAAAACTTGAAACGTACCTACAGCCAATTTGCGCCAGATGCGCGTATTAGTTTCTATAACCATCAATATGGGGAGACTTCCAGACAATATTCCCTGGATTACAGGACAACGATGCGGATACCTGATATCAACCAACTGGCTCCGTTGACTGACAGTACCGATATATTTAATTTAAGAAGGGGCAATATCAACCTGAAAGAAGTGGTACAGCGTGAATTGTCTTTCAGCTTTTACAGTTCTGATCAGCGCAACAAAAACACGCTGAACTATAACTTCACGGTACGGGCAGGTGTGAACGATAATAACATTGTAGACAGTTTGATCATTGATGAACAAAACAGGAGAACGGTGTATTTGGTGAATGCAGACGGCAACAAATACCTGAATGGTGAAGCCAGCATCCGGAAGACCTACAAGCTAAAGACCTCTGAATTTCAGTTCAATTTGTATGGTAACTTCAATACGGGGAGAAACCCGGGTTATACCAATGGTATATTTACCTATTCGAGTAACTTAAATACCTATTCCAGTGGTGGTATCAATTATACGTACAAAAGTTATCTGGCGGTGGCGCTTAGTCAGTCCTGGACTACCTATAAATCTAAACAGGAGGCTTTTAACACGCAGTACAGCGGTAAGAACGTAGGGACAACCTTAAACGCCAGTTATAACATCACCAAGAAGCTGACGCTCAATAGCAATATCAGTAACAATACCAGCACCTCTTCTAATGCTAAAGACATTGTGTATACCATCTGGAATGCCAACGTAGTTTACCGCCTCCTGAAAGGCAACAATGCGGAGATTAAATTTGCGGCGCTGGATTTACTGAGACAGAATACCAGTGTGATCAACTATGGCGACGCCAATAGTTTTACCATTGGAACGCAAAACGTATTGAAACAATATTTCATGACGACCATCTCTTATTATCCGAGACAATTTGGTAAGAAGGCTGCTAAAAAGTAATCCTTAATAGGAATAGATTGTAGCATTAGGTATGCAGGGATGAATTAACAACCAGAAATCAGCAAAAGACAATATTGCTGAGCTCTTGCTGCTATTTGGCCAGTACCATTTCTTTATTGTTCCTGCTCCATTCGCTCCAGGAGCCGACATAGAGTTTAGGAATAGGCAGGCCCGCGTAGTCCATAGCCAATAGCGTATGACAGGCAGTGATGCCCGAGCCACAGTGAACAATCACGTTTCCAGGTTTGGTAACTTTTGAAAGGGCTGTTGTGTACTTCTCTTTCAGAACTTCTGGTTTTAAGAAGGTCCCGTCGACATTCAGGTTTTCGGTATAAGGTATGTTTGCAGCACCGGGTATGTGACCGGCAATGAGGTCGATAGGTTCCGTTAAGCCGGCATAGCGGGCGGCGTCACGTACGTCAATGACGATGTGATCCTCTTTCCCGGCTACTTGTTCTACTTCCTGTATATCTGATAAGGGCAGCGCCCAGTCTCCTGTTATCGGGTAGGATGCTACAGTTTTGGGCGTTTCAGTGTTGGCATTGGCCGGAAATCCTGCATTTATTGCAGCATCAAAACCACCATCAATCACCTGTACTTTTTCATGCCCGATTGCTTTCAGCATCCACCATAACCTGGCAGCAGCATTGCCACCCAGTTTATCGTCATAGACTACTACATGGCTGTCCCTAGCGATACCCAATCGCTGTAAGGTAGCTGCAAATTGTTCTGCTGATGGTAGTGGATGTCTTCCGCCTATAGCGAAATCGCCGATTTCGGCAAGGTCAAGGTTTACATCTGCAAACAGCGCCCCGGCCAGATGGCTTTGCTCATACCTGGCTTTGGAACCTGCACTCGCATCAATAATGACAATTTCTTCAGTCTGACTCAGTTTGATGAGGTCGGCTGCGTTTAGGATAGGGGATAGTGTTGTGCTCATATTTCTTTTATAATTCCAGTACAGTCGTGCGAATTATTCAGGTGCAGCCATTCCAAACTCCGCCCATTCTTCTTTGCTAGGGCCGTAAAGTCCCGGAACGGAAATTTCCAGCATACGCATGATGGTCGTCATTTGTCCGCGGTGATGGGCCTGGTGGTTGATCAAGATCCTCAGGATCTGGGCTTTTTGCCATTGATCACCATACATGTCTTTCAATTCAGGAAGCGAAGAGTCAGTCCAGCGGGAACGCACTGCTTTGCCAATCAGTTCCGCATACTTGCGGTAGGTCTCTGCTATTTCCGTCATGGCCGGAACAGGCAAGTGTTCCAATGCATCCTCATCAAATAAGCCTGCTTTGGTGCCCATCTCTGTTAAGGTCTGCGTCAGGTGCCAGCCAAGCGTAGCAAGTGAGCGGATATTTACGGAAATCTTTTCTTTGGCTTTGTCATCAGAAATCAATGCGAACACTTTCAAAGTGCTGTCGGTCTCGTATTTCCAGTCGGTCAGGAAGTCATCAATGCTGCGGTACATGTATTTTTGTTTAGGTCAGGTGTGCAGCAAATATAGATGCTTTATTATTAATTTCACATTTGAAGTATCTTAAGCCTTCATTAAAATACGGCACGCTACGCAGGAAATCCAACTACATGTAGTTTCTAATCTTAGGGCGATAAACTGGTACATACGTAACCACGAAAAGTACTGAACTACTGAAGACAAGTCAAACCTATAATTATAAATCTTTTAAATTATTTGGATTGCTGAATATTATATACTTACTTTGAAGTGCAAAGTGCTTTACATTGAGAACAGCACTTTTTTAAGCTACTAATACTTTGAAATGCAAAGCACTTTAATAATATGAACATGAAAAGAATCATCAGTTTTCTCTCCGACGATCCGCTCTACCTGTCGGGTATTATTTTAATCCTGGTATCTTCCGGTGTGCTGGCGCTTGACCTGTCTGTCAGTCACCAGAACAATAGCGCTGCGTTTATGATTAATTACCTGATTTCGATAGGGTATACCGTTGCCGTCCTGGTCCGCGCTTTTTCCTTGCATGGTTGGCGGATCGCTCAAAGCAAACTCAGTTATACGGGGCTCTTGCTCATCTTGTGGTTCACCAGTGCATTTGCCCTGAACCTGGAAATGAATGTATTTGACGATTCAGTAACCTGGCTGACAGTTTGGATCATCCTGGCCAGCATAGTCTTTATCTTTGCGACCCAATGGGCGGACCTGCCAGCTAAATGGAATAATCTCGTGTTTTTCCTGTTGGGCGCGGCATTGCTGCTCTTTATCTATTACGCCATTTACATCCTGCCTTTATATGTACTGAGTGCGGTGGCGCTCGTCGCCCTGGGCATCTCTATGCATACGTTTATTCCCTTATTCCTTAGTTTGGTTAGCATTGTTCTGGTCATCAGGGCAGTCCGCCAAAATAAGGCGCTCTTGTATCCAGTCATCTGCGGGTTGGCATGGCCCGTTATTTTGGGTGCATGCTTCCTGCTGAGCTGGGGCAGCCAGAATGCGAAAATCAATTACCTGGTCAACCAGAACACGCTGGAAGAAGGAAAGCTGCCCGCATGGATCTATGTGAGCCAGCATTTAGAACCCTCATTCCTTACGGAACGTATCCTGAAATCAGGTTTGGTCTATCAAGAGGCCAATTTATCAGGCAACCTGTTTTGGGGCGACATGCCTTCACGGTCTTTTGACGAGCGTAAACAGCATGATCCCCTGGTGGTGATGGCGACACTATTTTTTGAGAGACCGGCACTTGATGAAAAAGACCGCATTCACATTTTAAAAGCCATGTATCAGTCCAGGCACCAGGCGCAGGAAAGGCTTTGGTCCGGAGATTTTCTTGAAACCAAAAGCGTCATCAGCAATGTGAAGCTGTTTCCGGCCTACAGGATCGCTTACACAGAAAAAATCCTGAGTATCCGGAATATTGCACCGATGAGTTGGAGTCAGCAGGAAGCCGTTTATACTTTTCACCTTTCGGAAGGAGCGGTGGTGTCGTCATTGTCGCTTTGGATTGAAGGCGTAGAGGAGAAGTCGCGGTTAACCACCAAATCCAAAGCAGATTCGGCCTATAAGCAGGTAGTGGGCGTCGAAAGCCGCGATCCTTCTGTAGTACACTGGCAGGAGGGCAACACCATTACTGTGCGTGTTTTTCCTTGTACAACGGAAGAAGACCGGAGGTTTAAGATCGGGATCACCAGTCCGCTGGCAAAAAAGGGCGATAGGCTGCTGTACCAAAACGTATTCTTTGATGGCCCTTCGGCTACCGGTGCAGCGGAAACTTTGCAATTGAGCACTGAAGGACCTGCGCCCGACCTGCAAATGCCATCTGCATTTGAGCAATCTGGTAAGGGGGTCTATCGCGCGGAGCGTAGTTATAGTCCCGATCTGGAGCTTTCCTGCAAAGCGCCTGTACTTACCCGGTCAGGGTTTTCTTTCGGCGGAGCAGCCTATCAATCGGAAGACTATACCGAAAAATACAAGGCCTTCGACCCTCAGCAGGTTTACCTGGACCTCAACGGCTCCTGGTCGGCCACTGAATTTGAGTCTTTATTTCAGTTATTGAGCAGTAAAAAAGTCTATGTCTATGACGGGGAATTGGTTCGCCTCAGTGCCAAAAACAAAACGGAGCTCTTCCAGCGCTTATCGAGGCAGAGTTTCAGCTTGTTTCCCATTCAGGAAATCCATCATCCGGAATCCGCATTGCTGATCTCAAAAAGCTCAGCTGAAGCGCCGAATCTGAGTGATCTGGAGGGTAGTGCTTTTGGCAAGGAGCTGACCAGTTACATGAAGTCACCCAAACAAATTGCCTTTTACAATTTGGGTACGGACTTAAGTCCTTATCTGAACGCGCTCAAAGAGTTGCGCGTGTTGAATTACAGCAGTGGCAATATGGTAAGGTTGAACAATTTACTAAAGACAAAGCGCTTCATTGAGAATCAGGAAGACGATCGGACGGTGGTGATCGAAACCGCGGGATTGCTGATCCGTAAGGTGGATAGTCTGCAGCAGGTAGATAGTCCGCCGCAGGTGGGCAAAGCACCCGATCATTTATTGAGGCTCTTTGCTTACAACGATATCATGAAAAAAGTAGGGCCGAATTTCTTCAGTAAGAACTACGTGCAACCCGATCTCATTGCCGAGGCAGAACAGGGCTATATTGTGTCCCCTGTATCAAGCATGATTGTTTTGGAGACGCAGAAAGATTACGAACGTTTTGATATTGAGGAAAACAAAAACAGCCTTAAAAATGCTTCCATGAAGTCTTCAGGGGCGGTTCCCGAGCCAGAGGAGTGGGTATTGATGATTTTGTGCCTGAGTGTTGCCGGCTATGTGTGGTATTCCAGGAGGTATAAATTGGTTAGTGTAAAATGATCGCACTCAGCTTAAGACGGAACCTGATGCCGCATCTGGCCGCTACCTTTGTCCTGGTGTATGCTGGCCTGGCAGCCTGCTTTCTACAACACTTTTTCCACTGGGAGCTTAACCTGTTTGCAGGTCTCTTGCTGGCACCGTTTATCTGCCGGATAGAACGCAATGTGTTTTCAGTCAGGTATTTGTTGCCCGCGATGATAGCCATTGGCCTTGCGGTGATGCTGCCCGTAAAATCAATTTTCTTTATGGCAATGCTCTTTTCCGGGCTATTGCTCATTGAAAATAGCATCGGTAAAGTGAATCCTTCTTTGTTATTTTTATTGCTGCTCATTTCGCCAGTGTTCAAATCTTTACTGGGGATGTTGGATTTTCCGATGCGCTTATGGCTTACCGACCAGGTTGCGGGTCTGTTAGATGCCAATGGCGTGATGGCCGTTGCAGCGGGCAATGAGATCCAGATGGGTAATTATGATTTTTCGGTCGACCCGGCTTGTGCGGGACTGCACATGATGGTGATCTCGCTGGTCATCTGTCTGTTTTTGCTCATGCAACTGCAACAAGGGCGTCGGCCGGGTTTCCTGCTGATCAGCACGGCTGTTTTCATTACCATTGTGCTCAATATCATCAGCAACTTTTTCCGCATCCTGTTTCTGGTATTGTTCAAGATCATGCCAGGAACATGGCTGCATGATACGGTAGGTGTCATTTGCCTGATTGTTTATGTAATTGTTCCTTTATTTTTTGGTGTAAAATGGCTGTTGAAATATGCTAAGTCTGTTGACACGCAGGAAAAGAAGTTCAGGTTTCCCAGGCAACTAGCTATTCGTTACCCGGCCTTGCAAATAGCCATGCTGGCTATGCTCGTATTTATCGCTTCAAAAATGGTAACTGGAGATACATTGGTTAGTGCCAGTAAAAACATACAGATCAACAGCTTTAGCAAAACAACATTGGAAACGGGAATCTTGAAATTTGAGAATAAAAAAGCGCTGATTTATGTCAAACCGGCCGCGTTTTACATTCCGGGGCACGACCCGAAGTTGTGCTGGACAGGCAGCGGCTATGTTTTTAAGCACATCAAAAGCGAAACCATTGGAGGTTATGAAATTTACACGGCACTGTTGCAAAAGAAAAAAGATAAGATTTATGCCGCATGGTGGTTTGACAACGGAACTATAAAGACGGTAGACCAGTTGGCCTGGCGCTGGCAGTCAGCCAGGAGCGGGGAGAATTTTTATCTGGTAAATGTCAATGCAATGAACCGCATTGATCTCGGAAAACAAGTTTCTGAGCTTTTAAAAAACAACGATTATTTAAAATAAAATCCAAATTAACCCGATGCAATCCAAACTAAACCAGTCCAATCAAAACGAATCTAAGTCAGCCCAATCCAGCCCAATCGAATCAAATCCAATCATGAATATGAAAGCAGTTAAAACCAGTAGAACAGACAAAAGTGCCACTCAAAGGAAGGATACAAATATCAATTGTGGTGCGGATATTAAAGCTATTACAGAAATAAATCCTAATTCAAACATTAGTGCCAAAATGCAAACCCAGGCTAATAGATTAATAAAACGGATCAGAACAATGGTCTGGATCATCATCATCGGACTCGCATTGAGTGGAATTACTGCATTTCCTTTAGAAACAGAGATTGGTTGGTTACTCCATAACAGTACTTCATATCCAGATATTTTGCACAATTGGCTGACCGCCATTTATTCAGCCATTAAAACGACCAATGCGAACTTTCCTTATTTGAGCTATGCAGCCGACTTGTTGGCTTTCGCACATTTGATGCTGGCGGTGCTGTTTTACGGACCCCTCAGAGATCCGATTAAAAACAGCTGGGTGATCGAGTTTGGAATGATCGCTTGTTTAGCGATAGTTCCATTGGCCTTAATTGCCGGCCCGATTCGTCACATTCCGCTATTCTGGAGGCTCATCGACTGCTCTTTTGGTGGTGTTGCAATCATCCCTTTGGGCATTGGTTACTCTGGTTGCGGGCGACTGGAAAGTTTAAAACCCTATATTCGCGGTGTTGGTGCTGTTTGATGAAGCACTGGCAAGAAATGCAACGAAATAAATCCAACATGAAAAGAATTACCGTTTTTTGCGGTTCCAGTTTCGGTACCGATCCCATTTACGAAACACAAGCGGCTCTATTGGGCAAAACTCTGGCGAAGCATGGTCTCGAACTTGTTTATGGCGGTGCCAATGTTGGCCTGATGGGTGCCGTAGCCGATGCTGCACTTGCTGCCGGTGGCAAAGTGATCGGCGTATTGCCTGATTTTCTAAGGAGCAAAGAGATCGCGCATCAGGGCTTAACAGAATTGATTCTTGTGGAAACCATGCACGCGCGCAAGACCAAAATGGATGAACTTTGTGATGGGGTCATTGCCATGCCAGGTGGATTTGGAACGCTGGAAGAATTGTTTGAAATGCTGACCTGGGCGCAACTGGGCCTGCACAAGAAGCCAATTGCTTTGTTTAATGTTGGCGGGTTCTACGACGAACTGGTTGCCATGCTGCAAACTATGGTGACTAAAGGCTTTCTGAAAGAAAGCAACCACAACATGCTGTTGGTCAGCGATGATATAGAGGAATTGCTGGCGCAGATGAAAGCCTACGGGGCGCCAACTACCGGCAAGTGGATTGAAAAGAAGCAGGTGTAGAATAGAATTACCCTTTCTGCAAAGACAGCAAGGTCAGCAAGACCCCGTCAATTACTTTAGCCATTCTATACAAGTCCAGCGTTTCCATCTTGTCCGTCTTCTCGTGGTAATTTTTATTCCTGTAGAAGGAAGTGTCCGTGATCATGAGCGCGCTATAGCCGAACTTCCAATAGTTCAGGTGATCTGAAAAATCGATGCCCGGCAGGGCAGGCGGACCGGTGAATGTTTTGGTTCGCACCGCTTTAGCTGATCTGAACTGGCGGTTGAACTGTCTCGCAAATTTCCCTGCTCCAAACTTCTTGACCATAGTAATGTAATTGCCTTTATTGCCGTAAAACCAGGAAAGTATACCGAGCGGATAAGACTGTGATTTCTTTTCGTCTTTAAAATAACCGATCATTTCAAGCGAGATCATACCAAAAACACGTATTTTATTGTCTGACAGCGATTTGGCATGTACATAACTGCCCATATATTCCGTACGGAAATAAGGCGGCTCCTCTAAGGTGTAAGCAACCAAGTCAATTCTGTGGGTCAGTTTTTGCCCTTGTAGCTGACGCGCCAGTTCGAGCAATCCGACCACACCACTGGCATTGTCATCTGCACCTTCCTGCTCATTGCATACGTCGTAATGTGCACCCACAATAATCCTTTTAGCAGCTGAAGGGCCAAAAGAACAGATGACATTTTTGTAAACCTCACCGTCGACCAGGTACTCCTGTATAAAAACCGTATCTGCATACTGCTGAAACACTTTTTGGATGTAATCCGCTGTTTGGTTGAGCTGTACCAGGTCTTTGTGCGTGCGGTAGCCTTGAGTTTTGGTGATTGTCCTGAGGTGTTTTTCAATAATTACAGTATCCGACATTGCGGCAAACGACCCTGTTGTCGACAATTCTGCGGCAAACGACCCTGTTGCCAAAGCTAATTTAAGGTTGAAAGAAAGAAGCAATGCTAAAAACACAGTTTTGCAAAACATGGGACAGATTAAATAGCTCTCGATATTAAGGCTTTTTCAGATAACCCTTCTCCTGAAGCGACTTTACTACCTTTTCACCAATACTTTTGCCCCATGCCTGACCTACAGCCATTGATTCCTGTGTAACAATTGGTGTCTTTTCGGCAAATTTCTGCCCAATGGGAGTCTCATAAAAAGCGATAATTCCTTTGATGTCATCCTCGCTGAAGTGTTTTTGGTATACCGGCAACACGAGGTCAACGATTTGATCAAGCGCTACTTTATTCATTTCCAAACTCATTTCATCCCAAAAGACAGCAGGTACAGTCGGTTGCGACTGTTTAAAGGCAATGATCATTTGGTTTACAGCGGCTTTATACGCACCTTCTGAACCAGACAATTGCATCATCAGTTTAAGCGAGCTTCGGTAACTGGTGTTGTCTTGTGCTAAAGAAATACTAGCGGTAAAGAGTACAAAAAGAGCTGTTAATAAGAGGTTTTTTTTCATGATCTGATTTTTTTCAATGATAAGGCTTTTAATTGTCAATCCAAAAGCGTTCGGTGGTGGGAATTAGGTACAGAAGACCTGCTAAGAGAAATTATATCTCCAGACCGTTTCGATCTGTAGTCAACACCTCGCTCATGTAGTCAAAGAATGGCCGCATGGCCGTAAACGTTAGATTTGCCGTAGCTAAAAAATCTTCCCCAAGTACTTCTGCATCAGAAAACCTTCTGATCAGCAGAAATTGTTTATAACGCAATAAGTCAATGGCCTCATGGTCTGCCGGAAATCCTTTAGGCATTCGTTTCAATTGCTCGCCTTTCAAATCACCGAAATTCTCCATAAACAATGGGTCGTCCAGTACTGCTCTTAATGGTGCCGCGTCAAAATCGATACTGTCCCTGATCAGTTTCAGGTCTTCTTTAGATGGCCCCCAAAAGCCGCCGGCAATGAAGCTGTTGCCCGTTTCGATGTGAAAATAATATCCGCCGCGACGGTATTTGGTTGCGCGTTTGAAACTACCGCTCCAGTGGGTTTTGTAGGGTGTCTTGTCTTTTGAAAAACGCACATCCCGGTACACGCGGTACAGGCTTTTTTTTCCTGAAGCCGTTTCGATTACATCGTGTTTATTCAATTCACCAAGCAAAGCCTCTGCAAAATTCTCCAGATCAGCCTGTTCTTTTTCAAATTCTGCTTTGTGCAAACTGAACCATTCCCGGTTGTTGTTGTCTTTGAGCAGGCTTAAAATATCAAGGTTTGATTGCTGTATGCGAATAGGAGAGATAGAGTGCTTTGCCATATGATTCCAAATCTAAGCTTTTTGCAATTCTTGTTGGAATAGTTTTTCCTTATGAAACGGTTTGACCTTATTGAAATACTTTCCTTGCTGAAAACTTTTCCCCTTATAGAAATCTTTTGCTGTTTGAATTAGTCTTTAATGCCAATCGCTGCGGAGATTCCTTCAGTTTATTTCAATACTTTGATAATGCTCAACCACCGGAAATGGATCGTAATAATGGTGCAGCAACTCCTTCCATTTCAAATAAACGGCAGATTGCCGGAACCCGACATTGTGCGCTTCAATAGTTTCCCATTCCACAAGCAAAATATATTTGTGATCTTGCTCCAGGCACTTTTGCAGGGTGTGACGGATATATCCGTCTATAGAACTGATATATTGTCCAGCTATTTTAAAATCGGCTTCAAACTGTCTTTCCAGTCCGGATTTGATAAAAAGAGTAGCAACTTCGAAAATCATGTATATTAGGGATTACTAATTACCGGTATTTGCCGGAATGTCAATAGCCCCTAATATACACGAAATCGAGTAAACTAAACCCTGATTAAGGGTTTAGTTGTTTGAAAGCCGCATCAATTTCAGCCCTGCTGCCATTGGCCATAGCAGTACTAAAGCCATGTGTCAGCTCGTTTTTACCTTCAGCAAGTTGCGCAAATATGCTTTCGATGTACTCGCTCACAGAAGGTGCGTGGTCATGTAAACCCTTGCCACCCAGATCGGTATTTAATGCCGGTGGTACGATCTCGATTACCTCAATGTTCTTTGATTGCAACAAATAACGGCTCGACAAAGTAAAGGAATGGAAAAACGCTTTAGTTGCCGAATAGACCGGAACTTTGGTGAAAGGGACAAATGACAAGCCTGATGTAACATTCATAATGGCGTTTAGGGATTCCAGTTTGCTAAATAAGGCAGTCAGGTGAACAGGCGCTTCAATATTGGTAACAATCTCATTTTTAGCACGCTCAAAAAAGTCATCCGCACTGATGTCCATCCAGTTTTGGATCCCGGCGTTGTTGACCAATACATTCAGGTCATTGTGGTTTTCGCTGATCCAGTTGAACAGTTCAACGCGCTCTGTATCAATAGATAAGTCGCATACTTTTGTGATTACTGAAGGAAATTTGTCTTTCACTTCCTGTAATACCGACTCCCGTCTGCCGCAAATGATCACCGTATTGTTTTCCTGTAAAAAACGTTCAGTCAGTCCGAGCCCAATACCGCTGGCACCACCTGTAATCAGTATTTTGTTATTTGATAAGTTCATAAATAATTGCTTTAAATTTCTACTACAAAGATGCAGCAATAATGGCGAGGCGGATTTGCGCTGATCAATCCATTGTTTGCAAAAATCAAATCTGCCGGATGAATTGAATTCAATATCCGTTTCGTAAGAACAGCTAAGTTTACTCCCTGATCCAGATGTTGCGGAAGCTGATCGGCGCACTCTTATCGCCATGCGATTGCAGTACGATTGGCGCCGCACCGTGTTTGGCATATACATGTTTCGTATCCGTTGCAGTCGCTCCCTCAATAGCCTCATTGTTTTGGACCATCACGCCATTAAAGAAAATTGTAACCCTTGCTGCAGTTTTTAAAGTGCCGTCCTCGTTAAATTGCGGTGCGGTATAAGCAATGTCGTATACATTCCATTCGCCAGCTTTTTTGGCGGGGTTGACCAATGGAATGGCCTCACGGTAAATACTGCCCGCCATGCCGTTCACATAAGTCTTGTTGTCGTTGTTGTAGGTATCCAACACCTGGATCTCATACCGGCTTGACAAAAAGATGCCGCTATTGCCCCTAGACTGGCCTTCACCGGTGATGTCGGCCGGAACTTTCCATTCAATGTGCAACTGGTAACTCCCGAAATCCCTTTTGGTCCTGATGTCACCAGTAGATTTATCAACCGTCAGGGCATCACCGGCTATTTTCCATTTGGCCGGCGACTGGTCCTTGGTTGACACCCATTCATCCAGGTTCTTGCCATTGAAAAGGATGATAGCGTCTGAAGGTGCATTACCAAATGTCTTTGCTGGTGCCACCACATTGGGTACGGGTGTAAACACTTCCGCATTAGTCGGGTTCAAAGCCGGGTCGTTGGCCGTTGTAATGACGGCAGTTTGTCCGTAAGCCGCAGCAGATACACATATTGCCACCGCGCTGATTATAAGTTTATAGTTCATCTTTAAATAATTTATATTAACCGTTCAAAGCCAATGTCTTTAATGGCCTGTTTTTCTTGTAAGCATACAAGATAATGAATATTCAAGCGATGATTGTAACAATCATCTGGCTCTTTTGCAATAGGGTTGTCGAACCTAGGCAGAGCTTAGGCAGAACCTTGACAAAACGCTTGCAGAACGTCTCTGGAAGCTTAGTAAATTCACCGTAGAACTGCATTAGTCTGAAGTTAAGGATACTCATCTTCGATTCAAGTTCGATTTTCCCTCCATTCAAGATCGATTTATGGTCGATTTCGAATCGAAGATAAATCGTCGTTTGATCGAACTATAATCGAACATGACTGGTGCCACTTTGGTACGAAAGTAACACCGATTAGGTGCTACGAGCGTTCTGCAGGCATTCCGCCGACGTTCTGCAAGCGTTTCGCAACATATCACTTTTTCAATCTCCATAAAAATTAAATATTTTTTTATACCAAAAATCGGACTGCCATAGGGTTGTCAGTGGGCCTCGTTTTCTTTGTATTGTCAAAACAATGAAGCACTATAAATCATAAATAGTTAAAACTGTAAAGCACTGTAAAATGGTAAATCGTTAAGACGTTAAAAAGCAGTAAAGCACTATAAAATTATTAAACCTTAAAACCGTAAAAAACAACAATCCCTTAAAAAATTGTAAAACAATAAACTCTAAAAACCCAAGATTATGACAACTACAATCAGCACCCCGGAAACTACTTTATTTTTAACTACACATCATTTATTGGACCACTGGCAAGGGCACCGCAAACTGACCAGACGGGTGATCGAGGCTTTCCCAGAGGACAAATTGTTTGACTACAGCATAGGCGGCATGCGTACTTTCGCAGACATGCTGAAAGAACTTATTGACATCTCTGGTCCTGGTGTTAAAGGCATTGCCACCAATGAATGGCCTGATATGAGTGGATTTGCAGGTCACTCAGCAAAGGATATCGCTGCGTCCAAAGCAGAACTTTTGGCCATCTGGGATCAGGGTACTGAGGAAATCAATGCCTGTTGGACTATGATTTCTGAAGAACGCTTTCAGGAAAGAGTATTGGCTTTTGGTATGTACGAAGGTGTTGTTTATGATACAATCCTTTATTTCATTGACAATGAGGTTCATCACCGTGCCCAGGGAACAGTTTATCTTCGTAGTCTTGGTATTGAACCACCTGCATTCTGGAACAGGGATTAATTGATAAAATAAAGCCCGGCAATATATTCGATCTCAGGGATATATTGGTTCTGTAATGCAACTCATACAATTTGAGCAAATGAGGCTGTCTTTTTGGACAGCCTCATCTATTTTGTATAGGTCTGATTTGTTAAGTCAGATGCCATAAAGATATTATTTGGCACAACGCAAGATAGATAATCAGATTTTACTGATATAACGCCTTTAATCTCCCTGCTTCCCTTAAAATTCGGTGTCTCTGAGAAGACCTCAGCGCTTTTGCTTTTTCAGCAAAAGATGCAGTCTTCGAAGAGATCACTGAATTTTGACCAGAATCATTTATTTCCTTTTCAATACCGGTTAGCAATTCTAGTATCCAAACCAAATGTTTCTTTTTAAAGCCCGATTGATCAACTCGTTTTCCTATAATTCAGTACCGCCCAGGTATTCAATACAACCGCAAAAATAATCACTGCTATAAACTGCGGCAACACATCACTCCATCCACTGCCTTTCAGCACCACAAGACGCACCACTTCAATGATATAGCTTACCGGATTCAGTGCAGCCACTACTTTGGCCCATTGCGGCATCCCATCGATGGAGGTGAGTAAACCACCCATCAGGATGAAGACCATCATGAAAAAGAACATGATCAGCATGGCTTGTTGCTGGGTGTCGCAATAAGTAGAGACCAATAAGCCTAAGCCGAGGATAGCCAGCAGGTAGATCCATAAAAAGGTGTATAAGAGCAAGATGCTACCCAGAGGAACGATTCCGTAAACAACCAGGGAAACCAGCAATCCTAAAGAAAATACTACATTGCCGATGATCCAAAAGGGGATCAGTTTGCCCAAAATGAAGTGGTATTTTTTGATGGGTGTTACGTTGATTTGTTCGATGGTACCGGTTTCTTTTTCCTTGACAATATTCATGGCAGAGAGGAAACCGGTGATCATGGTGACCAAAAAAGCGAGAATGCCTGGTACCATAAACAAGTGGTAAAGTTGCAGAGGATTGTACCAATTGGACGAGGCAATCTCGATAACGGGCACCTGATCAGCAGGTGCAGCACTAAGCAATTGCTGGCGGACTTCTTCATTGAACATCCGGATGATGCTGTTCAGGTAGCCACCGCCCAGACCGGCCTTCATACCGTTAATGGCATTTACAGCGATAAAAAGCTGTTGAGTGCCCTCCCGAACCAGGTTGCGCTCAAAACCCTGCGGGATTTGCAGGATCAGATCTGCCTGGTTTTTTTCTACCAGTCCGAGTGCTTCCTTGTAGGAGGCGGTGTAGCCGGTCAGCTTAAAATATTTTGAAGCAGTGATTTTGGCGATCAATTTTTGGGAAGAGCTGGAATGGTCCAGGTCTACCACCGCAATGTTGATGTTTTTCACCTCATAATTTGCGGCCAGTGGCAGTACGATCAACTGGATCAGTGGCATGGCAATGATCAGCACCAGGATCGATGGATTGCGGAAGATCTGTTTCAACTCCTTGATCAGCAGAAATTTAATGGTTCTCATTCCAGACGTATTTTAAAACTTTTCAGACTGATGGTTAATAAAACTACGGTCATGCCACCCAATATGAGGGTCTCTTTCCAGATGGCAGAGAAGCCGAGTCCTTCGATCATGATCGATTTGACGATGATGTAAAACCATTTGGAGGGGATGATGTTGGAGATGACCTGCAGCGGGAAGGGCATGTTTTCAATCGGGAACATAAAGCCGCTGAACAAGATCGTGGGGATGAGCATTCCCATGAGGGAAATGAGCATGGCTACCTGTTGTGAACTGGTTTTTACCGAGATAAAAATGCCTAGTGTGAGGCAGGTGATGATAAATAAAGCACTCTCCATAAAGAGCAGCGGGATGCTTCCGTTGATGGGCAGGTCGAGCACAAAGACGCTGAGTAAGAGGATGATGGTGACGTTGACAAGGGAGAGGATAAAATAGGGGAATGCCTTGGTCACGATGACCATCAGCGGACTAAAAGGGGAAACCAGTAATATTTCCATGGTGCCGGTCTCTTTTTCTTTGACGATGGAGATGGCCGTCATCATGACACAGACCAGCATGAGCACCAGCGCCATGACGCCGGGTACGAAGTTGTGCGCGTCTTTTAATTGCGGATTGTACAGCATCCGCACCTGCGGAATGATCTGGTAGGGGATAGCTTTGCCGGGCTTTAGCTGACGCTGGTAGTCTTCGATAATCATCGAAATATAGGTGCGGATGGTGCTCGCCGCATTGGGATCTGCACCATCGGTGATGACCTGGATCTGGTTTTTTTTGCTGTGCATCAGTTCCCTGCCGAAGTTTACCGGAAAGACGAGCGCCATTTTTATTTTGCCTTTTTTGAAAGCAGCTTCGATTTCTTTGGCGTCGTTTGCCGATTGGGCTACCTGAAAATACCGGCTGGCCTCTATTTTGGCGGTCAACTGCCGGGAGTATATGTCCTTTGCACGGTCTACAATTAGGATATCTGCATTTTTAACCTCGTTGGTGAGTGCGAAACCAAAGATCAGGATCTGAGAAATCGGCATGCCGAACAAGATGAGCAGCGTTTTCCTGTCCCTGAGGATGTGCGCGAATTCTTTTTTAATAAATGTGATGAACTGTTTCATGTTTATTCGCTCCTTTTTGCCCCTCTGGCCAGTTGATAAAATACCTCATCCATGGTGGCTACGCCAAATGATTTGCGCAATGCTGAGGGCTTGTCCAGCGCCTCGATCTTGCCGTCGACCATGATCGATACCCTGTCGCAATATTCCGCCTCATCCATATAATGCGTAGTGATGAAAATGGTAGTGCCCTTATCGGCCGCCTCGTAGATCATGTCCCAAAACTGCCGCCTGGTGATCGGATCGACCCCACCGGTAGGTTCATCGAGAAATACGATCTTGGGCTCGTGCAACAGGGCTACGGAAAATGCGACCTTTTGTTTCCAGCCTGCGGGTAGCGACCCGACCAGCTTTCTTGCTTCTTTTTGAAGGCCTAATTGTGCGATCATCGCTTCGCTTTTGGCTTTGATTTCCAGGTCACTCAGGCCGTAGATCCCCGCATAGTACCTGATGTTTTCGGTGATCGTCAGGTCGTCGTACAGCGAAAATTTCTGACCCATGTAACCGATGTTCCTTTTCAGTTCCTGTGCCTGGGTATGCACATCGAAACCGGCAACAACCGCTTTGCCCGCACTTGGTACGGAAAGTCCGCAGAGCATTTTCATCGCTGTGGTCTTACCCGCGCCATTGGCGCCGAGGAAACCAAATATCTCGCCTTTGTAGACTTCAAAGCTGATGGCATCGGTGGCGATAAAGTCGCCAAAGCGTTTAGTAAGGCCCTGCGCCACGATTATTTTTTCTCTTTGTTGAGTGGTGTTTTGCATCGCTAGCTTCTTAAAAGGTCAATGAAGTAGTCTTCGATTCCGGCCACTTCCGGCTTGAATTCGATATCGGTAAGACCTTGGTTTTTTAGGAAGGCGATCAGGTCTTTTTCTATGGTTTCGGTTTTAGGGGGGCTAGTTTGGTTGTTGGATGTTTCTATTCCATAGTTGAGTGGTTCAATGTTCCTGTTGGATGCTTCAACTTTGCTGTTAGAAGTTTCAGTTAGGCTATTGGATGCTCCAGCATTACCATGTAAAGCCCCATTTTCCTTGCTGAAGGCCTCATTTTTAAACGTCAGGTGGATGTATTCGCCGAAGGCGTAAGCACTTAAGGTATCCGGATAGTCTCTCAAGGCCAGCAATAAGCGGTGCATGTTGTGCGCTTTGATCGCAAACAGGGGCTGAGGGTAGGAACTCAACATAGTTTCGGGTTTGTCAATAGATAATATCTTTCCGTTTTGCATCAGCGCGATTCTGTCGCATAGCGTGGCTTCGTCCATGTAGGGGGTCGATACCACGATGGTAATGTTTTGTGCTTTCAGGCGTTTCAGCATCTCCCAGAATTCCTTCCTCGAAATGGGATCGACCCCGGTGGTCGGTTCGTCGAGGAACAGGATTTCGGGTTTGTGGATCAGTGCGCAGCACAAAGCCAGTTTCTGTTTCATTCCGCCCGACAACTTGCCGGCCCGCCTGTTTTTGAAAGGCTCGATCTGTGTATAGATGCCCTCGATCAGGTGGTAGTTTTCTTTGATCGAGGTTTTGAACACGGTGGCAAAGAAATTCAGGTTCTCTTCTACAGTCAGGTCGGGGTATAAGGAAAACCGGCCGGGCATGTAACCGATGCGCTGTCTGATTTGTTTGAAGTCCTTTACGATGTCATAGCCGATGACTTGCGCTGCGCCCTTATCGGGCAAGATCAGGGTGGTCAGCATCCGGAAAATGCTGGTTTTACTGGCACCATCAGGACCGATGAGCCCAAACAGTTCGCCTTTGTTGACCTCAAAGGAAACCCCGTCCACCGCCGGTTCCTGGTTTTTGCCATAGCTTTTGGTCAGGCCACTTACGGTCACTGCGTGCTCAGCCATGTCCGTTAAGGTTTGAAGGAAAGATCGCCGTACATTCCGATTTTCAGGAAGCCGTCATTTTTGACGCGGACTTTCAGCGCGTAGACTAGATTGGCCCGCTCATCCTTGGTCTGGATTGTTTTGGGCGTGAACTCTGCCTTGTCGCTGATCCATTCTACAGTGCCTCTGTACTTTTTGTATCCTTGTTGTGGACCGTCGACCTGCACGCTGACCTGCATACCTGTTTTGATCTGCGGCAACTGGTCGCCAGTGATGTAGGCCCTCAGGATGATGTCCGACAGGTCGCCTATTTTATACAGCGGCTTACCGGGCGTAGCCATTTCGCTGACTTCCACATATTTGGTGAGTACGGTGCCGTTTACCTGGTTAACAAGCCTGCATTTTGCGATCTGATCATCAATCTGGTCGATCTGTGCCTCCAGTGGCAGCGCCTCTCTGCCGATATCCGAGGTCGTGATGTTTAGCGCAGATTCCTGCGCATCGATCTGTTTCCTGGTCACTGCAACCTGCGAATTTGCATCGTCCAGCTGTTTAGGCGTCGCCGCGTCGGCTTTTACCAGATTGCCGATCCGCTGCTGTTCCCTGATGGCCTGTTTCAATTGCTCTTTGTAAGCAGCCAATTGAGCGTTTACATCAGGTTTTTTGCCCAAAACGGCAGAGATCTGTGCTTGTAACTGTCTCTTTTTCAGGAGTAACTGTGTGCTGTCGATGTAGCCGATTACCTGGCCGGGTTTCAGGATTTGTCCCTCGTTGAGGTCCAGTTGCAGGATTTGTCCGCCAGCTTCAGCGGAAACTATGGTTTCGACCGCCTCAAAAGAACCGGAGGCGTCATATTCGTTTTGCTTCTTTTTGCAGGAACTGAACAGCAGGACCAGGGCAGTAAGGAGTAGGATTTGTTTCATGATGTTTGATTTAATTGCCTGTAGTGATATGTTGGTTGTATTGTGCCATCAGGAGTTGCACCTGGTGCATCGACTCGCTGAGCCTCGCCTGGTTTTCAGCGTTGACTTCGCGGAGGTAATCGTTGCTGTTGATCACCCCGTTGTCCAGTTGCGCCAGCGAAGCCGTCTTGATCCTCGCACGGAGCTGTACGATTTCGGCATCAGTGCCAAGCAGTTCCTGGTATTTGGAGAGTTCCGTGTTTTGCTGCACCAATGTGAGGTTGGTGTTGAACAGGAAGGTCTCTTTCTGCAAGTCAATGGTGTTGCGGTTTATATTGATCAGCTGGCGCTCTTGTTTGAGGGTGTACAGCACAGAGGGCGACCAGGTTAGCCGGAGTCCGCCGATATAGTAACCCTTAAAGTTGTTGCTCAGCATGTTGAGGGCCGGGCGACCATAGCCACCCTGCGCAAAAAGGGAAAGCTTTGGTAGTGTTTTGGTCGTCAGTAGTTTATCCTGCGCATCAAGATATTTGCCCTGTTGGCGGTATAGTTGCAGTTCCACCCGGTTGATCTGCGAGATCGAGTTGATTAGGGAAGTGGAGTTAGTTTGGGCAGTTGAGTTTTTCTGAAAGACAATACTCGGATTGGTCTGAAAGGTAGAGTTAGTCTGTGAAGCTGGATTTGTCGCTGACATCACATTGAGCGACGGCGGCTGCACGATAACCGTGTTTTCAGAAATCTCCCGGCCGATAAATAAACCGAGCATATGGGTATAAGCCTTCCTTGCCGCTTTCAGCTCTATCAGGTGCTGCTTGTTTTTTAGTAGGTCTGCCATCAGGACATCGCCGTTGCTTTTTAGCGCAGTTCCATTAGCAATCAGTGCCTGCACTTTTTTCAAACCCAATTCGAGATCGGAACTGAGCAATTCGTGCTGCCTGATCTGCTTGTCAATCAGCAATATACCAAAGAATAACTGGTTGACCCGATCCTTCAGCTGGTATAGCGAAACCTCCAGTTTTTGCTGCTCAACTGCCGCATTGGCTTGCTGTAGTTCTTTCTGCTGCCTGATGGTACCGCCGTCGTACAATACCTGGCTTACATCTGCAAAGATTTTATATTGATCTTTACTCAATGGTTCGATTTCGGCGCCAGGCAGTTTTATGGGAAGCTGCGTGACTTCCGACTGATAGCTGCCCTGTGCGTTTATAAAAATTTGTGGCAGGTAACCTTTTTGCAGGTTCTGGACACTGAACTCCGCCGTTTTACTGATCAGTTCGCGCTGCCTGGTCAGCGGATAATTTTGTTCGGCCAGCCTGTAGCTTTCCGACAGCTCGATCTGCCCGGGGTTCTGTGCCCATGTGGGGGCTGAGAGGCATGCAAGTAAAGCAAATAAGAAAAGAGGTTTCATATTTAAACAGCTTATTTATTATTTAGATTTAGTCATTTGATTAAATTGGGTATAAATTTTTTTGCTAATCCAGCATCATTTTCATCCACCTGGCTGTCAGTTGTTTGCGCTCATCCATTAGCTTGCTGAAGATTTCTTCAGTGACCACCCCTGAGCCCTGCAAAACTGGTTTGGCGATAAACGGGAATACCAGCATGCCAATGAAACTAAGAATCAACTGTACGGGGTTGATGGTTTTGTTTCTCTCCGCCAATTGCTTTACAAAATGTGATCTCATGATGATGTTGTCCACTTGAAAGTTCTTGCCGAAACGCTCAGGGTTATTTTTGATTTCACTGAGCACAAACAGAGGCAGGTCAGGATTTTGCAGCAGCATGTCGATATACCGCACGGATATGCCATCTATTTTTTGTTCCAGAGAGGTGCTGCCGTCGTTGACAATTGGGGAGATGAGAGAAAAGAGTAAAAGTATTTTTTCCTGCATTACGATTTCAAACAGGTTCTCTTTACTTCTGAAGTAGTAGTTTAGCAAGGCCAGGTTCAAACCTGCTTCTTCAGCAATGTCCCTTGTTTTTGTAGCCGCATATCCTTTTTTGGTGAAAACAACACGTGCTGCATCTTTGAATTTTTCTTCGGTGGAAAGGTTGTTTTCGGGTTTTTCTTGTTTTGTCATAGGGATTTGCTGTTCAACGAGGCAAAAGTAAGGACTATAGATGACTTAATCAAGTAGTTTAATCATTTGATTAAATTTGGCGGCATAGAGGTCTTAAGCCGGAGAATATGGATGAGAAATTGTTGGGCAGGTGTGACGATATGGGTCACTTTAATACGTAATAACCTAGTGCCAGCCACACCAGTCCTTTGACCAGGAAAAATAGAAATCCCCAGATGCCGACTCTTTTAAGCCATTTGAGTATGGCGGCCTTTTTTTCAGGAGCAGGTGGTGTGGTCATATGCGCTGATTGATAGGGTTGTGATACAAAAATAATTGATTCAAGGGTAAAAACATTAGTGATCTCCTGAAATAGTAACGTTTCTTGGGATAAAAAAGTGCTGGAGTGTTCTGGGATTGGTATACACATCAGAATTGATCTCAAAAACCTCATAAATATGCTTGCCATTCAATACTTCAGCGGGTGTGCCATCATACCATTTTCGTCCGTTCTTGAGCATGATGATCCGGTCTGCATATTGCGCGGCCAGATTGATGTCGTGCAGTACACTGATCACCATAAACCCTTTTTTAGCCAGCATTTTGGCTATTGCCAGAGTTTGTTGTTGGTATTGCAGATCCAGACTGGCTACCGGTTCATCCATGAGCAACAAGGCGTTGGGTACATCCCAAATCTGTGCGAGAGTTCTGGCAAGTTGCACACGTTGTTGTTCGCCGCCCGACAAAGTGAGGTAGGAGCGCTCTTTAAATAATTTTGTTCCCGTCAGTTCCATCACTGCTTCAATGATTTGCCGATCTGCAGAGGCAGAACTTTTCTTCTGGTGCGGATACCTGCCCATTGCGATGATCTCACTAACGGTGAAAGCGATATTGAGCGTGTTTTGCTGGTTTAGGACAGCCCGGTGTAAGGCTAGTTCGGAGCTGGTATAACTACTCATATTCGCATCATTCAGCCGGAGATGGCCAGTTACCGGCTTTATCTCCCCGCTCAGCATGCGTAGCAGGGTTGACTTTCCGGCACCATTGGCACCCAGGATCACGAGCAATTCACCCGGACGGACACTGAAGGAAACATCCTTGATCAGGCTTCGTCTGCCAATTTCAAAGTTTAGGGATTCTGCGACCAGCATAATAGGAATGGTTTGTTCATGATATCTGTTTGTTTTTTCACAGCACCAGTTTCTTTTTGTCTTTGATCAGTATGTAGAGAAACAGTGGCGTGCCAAGCAGGGCGGTGATGACACCGATGGGAAGTTCAACCGGAGCGATCAGTGTGCGGCAAAGCATGTCCGCTAGGGTGAGCATGAGCGCTCCGCACAGGGCAGAGGCAGGTAAAACATGCTTGTTGTCCACCCCAATGAGCAACCTGATGGTATGGGGCACCAATAAGCCTACGAAACCGATGATCCCCGATACGGCAACTGCCGCACCCACCGCCATGGTAGCGAGGATCACTACATTGCGCTTTACAGTACCAACATTCAGTCCCAGTTGTGCAGCCTGTACTTCGCCCAGTGCAAAGGCATTCAGGGGCTTGCTCATTCCCGGAAGCAGCAACACAGGAATCAGGATAAATGGCAACACGGCCATGACCGTCTCCCAGGTGGCACCACCAAGGCTGCCCAGCATCCAGAAGGTGATGTTGCGGAGTTGCTGATCGTCGGCCGCGAAAGTGATGAGTCCGGTGAGCGCGCCGGCCAGTGCATTGATGGCGATACCTGCCAGCAGCATCGTTGCTACATTCGATTTGCCATCTGTTTTCGAGATTTGGTACACAATGATGGCTGCTATTCCGGCACCGGAGAAAGCGCCAAAAGCCAGTAGATAGTAACCCAGGAGGTTGCTGAGACTAGACAGCAGGCTGATTTCCAGTACAATGATCAGTACGGCCATGAGCGAGGCACCGGCAGAGATACCAATCAGTCCCGGTTCGGCGAGGGGATTTCTGAAAATACCTTGTATGGCTGTGCCGGAGATGCCCAGTGCTGCGCCAACTAGTAAGCCCAGGATTACCCTTGGGATACGGACAATGTTCATGACACCCTCATGCTGCAGGGAAACGGTTTTGTTAGAAAAGAAGCCCAGTTTTTTGATCAGGATGAGCATCACATCAGTCACCGGAATTCTGACCGCCCCAAGGCTCATAGAAAAAGAAGCAGCGAGCAACAATCCAATGATCAGGCCGGTATACAATAGTAATTTCTTATTTACCATTTGGCATTCAACTGGCTGATGGCCTGGCCCAGACGTACGGAAAAATTGGTTAGCAGCTCCCCATCCATTTCAATCACCCGCTTATTTTTTCCTGCGTTGGTGAGCGATACACCTGGCATCTTCAGGATGCTGTTGATGCCGCCCAGACTTTTATAGCCAAAGTCGAACATCAGGATCACATCAGGATTGGCATTGACCAACGCTTCGGTAGTATAAGGTTTGAATTTAGAAAAACCCTGAGCGGCGTTTTTAGCACCCGACAGTCTGATGATGGCATCCAGACTGGTTTCCTTACCTGCTACCATCATCACTCCAGTACCACGTGCATATAGAAACAGTACTTTGGGCGATTTTGGATTCTTCTTTACGGTTTCCAGGGCCTGTTCGACAGCAGCGGATGTCTGCTTAACCAACGTTTCTCCCTTTGGAGGATTGCCGAGGGCAGCGGCAACCTGACGGATAAATACCAGTGCGCCCTTAGCGCTATATTCCTGTTTGATGACAAGCACTTTGATTCCTGCCGCAGCCAGCTGGTACTGGACCGCTTTGGAAATCATATTTTCCGGAGCCAGTACCAGGTCTGGAGAGAAGGAGATGATTCCTTCTGCAGAGATGGTCCTGTCCTTGCTCACTTTGGGTTTCTTGCTGATGTAATCAGGATAAATGCTGGTCACATCCACCGCCACGATCTGGGCACCAAATCCCAAAGCATCGACTGTTTCAGTAAGCGAACCGCTGAGGGTAATGATTCTTTTTGGAGAAGTGGCAAGGGCCGAAAAGGTAACTGTCGTCAGTACCATCAAACAGATGATAAAGCTGATTTTTGGGGAGTTGTAGTTCTTCATATTCTGCTGCAAAGGACGACTTAATTAAAATCATTCCAAATAATTCGATTATCGTTAACGCTATCGGTATCTTTTATTTTTAGAAATAGATTCCTTTATTTTTGTTGTTTTAATGTTTCTTTAAGTGACTGTTTATTAGTGCTTTGATTTGTTTTAGTTTAAGGATGGTTCACCGCATTAATCCTCTTTTTTAGCGTTGTTTTATCCTGTTTCCATAAATTTCATCCCGAAATGGTTAAAGATAATCCCCATAGCGTTGCTTATTTCTAAGCAAATGTAAGCATATTTGTCATCTTATTTAGACTGATTAAAAATAATAAGCCTATACCAATGGTGTCCAAATTTCTATTTAAAATCCTCATTTTCGGTAACCTTATCCTGACCTGTAGCAGCTCATCAAAAGGCCAGATTACGAAAGGCAGTCTGGAAGGGCGGATATTGAATGCACAGGGAAAAGATTTGGCAGGCATAACCATTGATTTGCAACCCGATCATCAAAAGGCCCTCAGTAATCAACAAGGAAAATTTGGTTTTAAGGCTTTATATGAGGGTACTTATGTCATCTCTATACAAGCCATCGGCTATCGGAAACATATTCAGGAGGTAGAGGTAATCGCCGGACAGCAAACCAGTATCAGCATCAAACTTCAGGCAGGGGAAGAGGAACTGAAAGAAGTCAGTGTTGCCGGTTTACCTAGTAATCCGGACAATTTCATAGACATGACCCGCACAGCAATGCCGAGCAAGGTGATCAGTCGCCAGGAAATAGAAATGATGGGCAGCAGGCGGTTAGACGAAGTGCTGAAGGAGCAGACAGGAATGACCATGGTCAACGACATGGCCTCTGGCGGACGTGCAATTGGCCTGCAGATGCAGGGCTTCGATAGCGGGTATACCATGATCATGATCGATGGTCAGCCCATGGTAGGGCGCAACAACGGCAACCTCGATCTGTCGCGCATCACGGTTTCCAATATAGAACGCATCGAGATCATCAAAGGCGCTTCATCCTGTTTGTTTGGCAGTGACGCACTGGCCGGAGTAGTCAATATTGTGACCCGTAAAAACATTACCCAACCGCAAGGTATGGCTTCGCTGAGGTATGGCAGTTTCAATATGATTGATGCCACGGTGGAAGGCGAAACCCCTTTTGCAGATAAGAAAGGCGCTGTTTTTCTTTCAGGCAACTATTACCGTACGGATGGATTTAATGCCAATCCTTACCTGAGTCGTGGCAAGACTGCACCGCCTTCTGATACCTATTCTATACAAGGGCGGGGGAGATACCTGCTGAATGAGATCAGTACCCTCAATTTCAACCTGCGGTTTATGAACCGTTATTCTAAAAACAGGCTTTCTTATCAGGAACTGAACCCGACCGAAGATGTTCAGAATGAATATGACCTAAACGGATCTGTAGCCCTCAACCATAATTTCAGGAGCGGCTGGAAACTCAAATCGCAATATTACCTGACCCGTTACCAGACCAAGCAGACCATTGAAGATCTAACAAGCGGGATGATGGCTTCCGGCAGTGATTTTAAACAATACTTGCACCGGGTAGAATGGCAGGCTGCTAAACAGATGACCAGGCAGCTCGAATTTACAGGTGGCCTTGGAGGTGCCTATGAATTGCTGCTGAATAACTTTTACAGAGGCAATAAGCAGATGTCCAATTACTTTGCGTTTGGCCAGTTGAACTGGCAGGCTTTAGCAAAATTATTGGTCACAGGTGGTGGACGCTTCGATTACCATGATCAATATGGCTCCCGTTTCAATCCGAGTCTGGGCATGCGATACGATCTGGCGTCCCACTTTAACCTGAGGGCTGCAATAGCTTCCGGTTTTAAAACCCCCAATTTCCAGCAGTTGTACTTGATCTTTACCAATGTGCAAACCGGCTACTCCGTATTTGGGGCAGAGGAATTTCCGCACGAAATCATGGCCCTTCAGGAAGCCGGACAGCTCATGAGTGTTTTTCCATCTGCACAAAAGGTGGGTACCTTGAGGCCTGAGCGCTCCCTTTCCTATAGCGGAGGCTTTGCTTACCAGCCTATACCGAAGATCAAGCTTGATGTCAATGTCTTTTACAACGACATGAAAGACTTTATCAATTCCGAACAAGTGGCCATCAAGACCAATGCACAGCAGATCTATTCCTACATGAATATCGCCAGGGCATATACCACCGGTGCGGAAATCGGGTTGAGTTATCATGTCAGCCAGTCGCTAAACCTCTCGGCCGGTTACCAGTTGCTGTATGCTTTCGATAAAGGTGTGATGGATTCCATAAAGAATGGGACCGGCTTGTATGAGTACGTGTATGACCTGGAGCAGAACAAACAAAGGCGATCGACCACTGAAGACTATGTAGGGCTCAATAACAGGTCAAGGCATATGGTAAATGTTAAAGTCAGCTACGCGCATGAACCTTTAGGGCTGACCGGGTCATTTAGGGTCAACTACCGAAGTAAATACGGTTTCATGGAAGCCAACCGGTCCAACAATTTCTTAGATCCATGGGATACCTATGTAAGCAGTTTCTTCCTACTCAATGCTTCGGTTCAGAAAAACTTCAGCAATAAGCATCTGCAAATGCAGGTAACAGTAGACAACATCATGAACTATCGGGATCAGCTGATCCCTGGTCAGCCCGGACGTGCGGTTCTTGCCGGACTGAGCTGGCGGTTTTTTAAAGATAAATAAATGACTATAGACAACAACATATGACAACACAATTTACGAAGACCAGCAGGTGGGTGCTGATCGCACTGGTAGCAGCTACATTCACTGTATCCTGTTCGAAAAATGAAGATCTGAAACCAGAAGAAGAAGTCCCTGAAGAAAGCAGTTCAGTACCTTTTTACAAATTGCAGCGTGTAGATAACTTTGCCGTAGAAACAGACGATAAGAACCCTACAGAAACCAAATCAGCTGCCTATTTTAGTTTGGAAACTAAACAGGAAACTCCTGCCAATTATGCGAAGACAGCGAGATGGGATCTGGGATTCAATGGTCTTTACAATAGTTTTATTTCCGGTAATAACGGCAAAGAAGGCAATAACCTGGGTTACGGTGGCGCCGGAACAGGAGGGATTCTGATCGTCGAGAAACCATTTAATGAAGTGACCGATGTACCGGCAGATGCTGACTTTAAAACCAAAGTAGGCGTAGTCGGCACAGACAGCAATGGAGACTTCGGACAAGGCACCGGCTGGTACTTGTACGACTTCGGTGGCAGCATTGTCGGTGATGGCAGTTACGATAAAATGCACGTAGCTTATGCATTAAGCGAAGCCACGACGTTAAAGAATGGTACCCAGCTGAAAGCCCGTACCCTCATCATCAGGACTGCAAAAGGGAATTATGCAAAAGTTAAAATGATCAGTTGTTATAAAGATGCATTTACCCCTGATAAATGGTTTAGAACAACGCCACATATGTTTTTCACTTTCGAGTATGTCATCGTACCCAAAGGAAGCACCAAGTTTGAAATTAAATAACATTCAAAACACAACAATGAAATTCACAACATTTATCCTCTATATATTTCTGGCCGTTGTCAGCCTGCCTTCCTGTACCAAAACGATGGATCTGCCTGCGCAGTCCGACAGCAGGATATTATCCTATAAAGTTCCGGTATCCGACGGAGAGATCAGCGGCGTGATTGACGAAACCGACAAGACCATCACCGTTTACCTGCCATTCTATTATGAACTTGACGTGATTGATCCCGAGATTAAACTGGCGGCAGGTGCTAAACTGAAAGAATCGGTAGTTCCTGTAGAAGTACTCCATAACGAAACCAGCTATACCGTAACCGGAGCAGACAAAAGCACAAGTACTTACAAACTAGTGATCAAACTCCAGCAGATCTCACCTTTAACAGTCACAGAATTATCCACTGAAACTAAGCCCTATTCTTTTGGCATAGGAGATCAGATGGCTACGTTTTCCGGTAATTTCAATACCGGAGATCCCAATAAAGTGAGGGTGTTCCTGGTCGACTCAGCCGGAAAAGAAACCGAGTTTGCTCATGTTACCGGTTTTGGCGTAGCGGGAATAGGACGTACTGCAGGGACGAACGGTAAAACGTACTCAATTGGTTATATGGGAGTACCTCAAACCGTATTGCCTGGACTCTATACAGTAAGGGTGAAAATTATGGCGCTGAGTACTGATCTGAAGTATCCCGTTAAATTGGAGTACATTACTCCACAGGTTGATTATGTGACGCCAACGGTAAAACAGGGCGAAACATTTGCAATCAAAAGCAGTGGCCCGGTATTTACCAAGTTTGAATCTTTTAGTATCCAGGTAAACGGTCAAAAAGTAGAATTGGGTATCGAAAACCAGACCATCAATACCGCCAATATCCGGATTCCGGCCAGCGTACCTCCTGGTGTATACGCACCATCCATTATCTTTGAGGGTTTTCCTAAATTAACCTCCACTTTCTGGAACATTACCGTAATTGCTAAATAATCATGAAGACAAAATACTTATACTTGCTGATCGCCTCATTGTTAATCTTCAATGCCTGTAAAAAAGAATATCCCAATTTGCCTTACACCGATATGCTGAACTTTTCGCTGAAAGATGCAAATGGCGAAACCCTGAAAGCTGCCATAGAAAATGGAAAAATCATTGTTTACTGGCCACCTCAGCAAGCGTTGCCAGCTACCATTACCCCGGAATTTTCGATTGCTGAAAAAGCGAAAGTCAGTCCGGCCTCGGGGACAGCGGTCGCTTTCAACGACCAGACCGCTTATACCATTACAGCAGAAAATGGAACTTCAGCAACCTACCAGCTGAAAGTGGTTGTAAACAGTCCTATCCCGGTATTGACAGGCGTGTTCGGCATCCAGACTTACAACAGCAAGGTGTTTGCCATTCCTGCCAGTCCGATAAGCATTACAGGTGATTTTTTTGATGTCGCAGCGGGAAAAACCAAAGTAACGTTGCTCGGCACCAATGACCAGGAGATCGAAGCCCGGGTAAGCAACGCGACAGAAGTAAGTATCGAAGCCTATCCCGAAGCACCGCTTGGAAATTATAAAGGTGTAAAAGTTGTGGTTAGCGGTAAAAGCGTGACTCATCTTCAGGATTTCGCTCTCATTGCAGACAACAGACCAAACCTCCCGGTTACAACCATTCAGCAGCCTATAACTTTGAAACAAGGCGCTCTGCTGACCATTACCGCAGGTAAAGATCTGCAGAACATCAATAAAGCAGAATTATACAACCTGACTACCAGAAAATACATCAGCATCATCGTTAAGGAAGCAAAAGCCGGAAGCCTTATCCTGCAAATACCAGAAGATTTTCCAGTGGGAAGCTGTAACAGACTTAGGTATTGGTACCCTGCAACTGAATACTATGCCGAATCAGGTTTCGTTCTCGGAATTGCGGAGACGCCAATTACGATCATCGAAAAATAAACACATTATTAACCCTATAAAAAAAAGGACCATGTTAAGCACCAAAATCAAAGAAGAAACTAAAGAAGCGCATCAGCAATTAGAGAAAAAAGTAGTTTTAAAGTTGAAAGCTATCCGCAGCAACGCAGATTACGCAGATGTGCTGAAACATTTTTATGCTTATTTCAGCGAAGTAGAAAAGGCAATCAAACCTTTCATTAGTGCTGAGGTATTGCCTGACTATGCAGAGCGCAGAAACTCATCTTACCTCAAGGGAGATATCGAAGAATTGGGCTCCAGCGTAGCTGAACTACCTAAAGCAGTAGCGCCACAGATCAACAATGCCGTAGAAGCACTGGGTGCACTATATGTGATGGAAGGCTCCATCATGGGCGGACCGATTATTGTACAGATGCTCGCCAAATACGGAGTGGATAAAGGTGTATCCTTCTTTTCAGGCTACGGAGAAGCAACTGGACAGATGTGGGGCAAATTTGTAGGCGTAATGAATACCCTGGCGGAGACAGAAGAGCAGCAGGCACAAGCGATTCGTGTGGCCGACGAGACATTCTCCCGTTTTGGTGACGTATTTGGCGAGGTCCCGGTGGCGTCGTAAAATCCTTTTATTCCCTCATTCCTATGAAAAATCATTAATTAAACGCTGATGAAGATCAAATCAAAAATAGAAGGGTCCGATGACTGGCTGTTCATAGAAGAAATCTCTGAGCTGTACTCGCCGAATACCCCGCTTTCTGAGAAGAACATCAACATCAAAAGTTTGCCTGCGCAAAAACTGGTGAATTACCAGTTGAGCGCCGGCGGACTTTTCCTGGTCCATTCTACGATGCAGTTTTCCGAAAATGTAAAGGTACTTTCAGAGATAGAAGGGGAAGCCATTACCTCGCAGTTCATTTTTTACGGGAGCAATCCGGCCCTGGAAAAAAGCAGTGATAAGAATGGAAGAAGGGCAGGCAGCAGGCATAACATTCGCTATATTCCTTCCATCAAAGGCAAATACCCGATGATGCCGGATATTGAATACAAGTATTTTCTGCTGGTTTTGTCCAAGCAGTATTATTTTCACCTGATCGATCAGCATTCACTGCTCCACAGCGATTTCGTCAGGGAAATCCTGAAGGGAAGATACACTTCTTACTCCGCCAAAGACCTTCCGGTAACTACAGAAATGAAGCGGGTTATCAATGACATCTGCGAATGTAAGCGCTCAGGAGAACTGAAAAGGCTGCATACCGAATCCAAGATCCTGGAATTGCTGATGTTGCAACTCGAACAGATGCAATCTGGAATGGCTGAAGTAGACAAATACCTGATCAAGCAGGATGACCTGAAGAAGATCGAGCATGCCAGGGAAATTCTGGACGCAGCATACACTTATCCGCCTACTATTATAGAACTGGCTAAACAGACCACGCTCAACGAATTTAAACTCAAAAGAGGCTTTAAAGAATATTACGGTACCACAATCTACGGTTACGTAACCAGGCTGCGGATGGAAGAGGCCCGCAGACTAATCCTGGAAGAAAGGAAAAGCATTGGACAGGTTGCTGCGGCAGTAGGCTTCAATCACCAGAGCCACCTTACTGATGCCTTCAAAAGATATTTTGGAATCCTGCCCAGCGAGATCAAACTGGACGAGGAGCAGCCCTTTGCCATCAACAAATAAATCAAGATCCTTATGAAAACCGATAGATATACATTTTTAGCACTTTTTCTGGTTAGTGTCACGATGAGTGCCTGTACAAGAGAAGAAGTTAAACCTGAATTGCAGGATGACAAAAGCGTTGTCATCAAGGATCTTCCTGGTGATGTAGGCAACACGGTAGGCAGCGGAAATGAATTTACCCCTTTTTATTTCAGTTTGAAAACCAGTGCTAAAGTAGATTCTGCAAAAAAGAACAGCAATGAATGGGACATCGCATTTACCAAAGAATACAATTCACTGATTGTGGCCAATAACGGCACAGCGATCGGTACGCCAGGCTATGGCGGAACAGGTAAAGGAAGTATCCTCATTGCAGAAAAGCCCTATAACCAGGTCACACAGGCACCGGCAGATTCCGAATTCACCGCGAATGGCCTTTCTGGTTTCGGTTGGGATTCTGGCAATGGGGTCGGCTGGTTCTTTTACGATCTTAAAACACACATTGCCGTGCCTGTGAAGAACCGGACTTTTATCATCCGGACTGCTGATGGTTATTACGCCAAACTGGAAATGGTCAGTATGTATAAAGGCGCACCTGCTACGGTGAGTGATCTTAACTGGCCTGCGCCTTATTTTACCTTTAGGTATTACCTGCAGACAGACGGAAGCAGGAATTTGACTACCAATTAGCATTTCTCGATTTGCAAAAATAAATCCCGTAACCGTAATTTTTATCCCGAAATGGTAAGAGATTAATCTCCTTACTCTGGAAGATTGTTTTCATATTTGCTATTATTTAAAATCATTCTAAATAGATATACTTGAATATCCCCATGAAAAATCATCTTTATAAGCTCCTCATCTTTTCGGCAGCCCTGCTCTCGGGCTGCGGTAAAGATGATCCGGCTACACCGGAAAATGAATTACCTGCACTGCCCGCAATTACTGTGACTTCCAGTGGAGAATACACCACAACGCTTAAAGGAGATCTTGAAGCTAAGATGAGTACAGGTGATGGCAATTTCAAACCGGTATACTATAGTCTGGAAGACGGTCGTGCAATCCCGGCTGAATATGCCGCTACCGACAAATGGGACATTGCGTTTACCAGTATCTACAACAGCAGCATCTGGGCCAATCATGGAGAGGCCATCTTTGAAAACGGCAATAAAGCACCAGGGTATGGTAGTCCGGCAAGGGGTGGTTTGTACCTGGTGAAAGACTCCGGTGTTGAAGCCAAATACTATGATGAAAGCAAACAACAGCCCAAGCAGGTGCCCATTGCTAAAGATTTGCTGGATGAGGCTTACGATAATCTGAAAACAGTGAGCGTCAATGACAACCAGCTTTTATCACGTGGCTATCTAAGCCTCGATCACTTCTTGGGCAGTGGTGCCGGGTATGCCTTCTACGATTTCTACGGCGCAATGTTTCCTGGCGATAAAGAAAGGGCGCATATTGTATACAACCTGCCAAGGCCTATCCTCATCAAAACTGCAAAAGGTAACTATGCAAAGCTGATCATCTATAGCTTTTACAAGGACAGCCCGCTAAGTCCGACACTGCAATCCCAGGCGCCATACATCACCTTCAAGTATATCATACTGAAAGATGGAAGCAAAGATTTTACTAAAATAAGTAAGTAACAATTTATGAAAACATTTAAAACATTAACGATTTCTTTTGCCTGTAGCATCGCCATGCTCTCTTGTTCAAAGGACACAGAGACACCTGAACAGCCGGCATTGCCCGACACCGCAAAAATAGTGGGCACCAACTGGGTTCCGACCCGTGCGGTCAAGATTCAGGACACCACCTATAGCTATAACAAAGTTATCCCGTATAAAGATGCCACTGGAAAGCTCATTTATGACAAAGCCAATACGGAAACCCGGCAGGGCAAAGGATATGTCTATTATGATGAAAAATTTAAAGTGGTCTATATAGTAGACTGGCCTGGAATTCAGGGTAATGCAGCAGATGGGGCGGCTGGTTTCGAACCTTATTATTTTAACTTCGATAAGCGCCACAGTGTAGCTAAATCTTATGCTGAAGCCGGAACTGCAACCTGGCACATCAAATTCTATGACATCTACAGTGCCTATGTTGTTACCGATGGCGTAACAGGATCTGAAGGGGATCTTGGCAAACTGAGGGTATATCGTACGCCCTTTGATGAGTTGGACGAGGCGCTGGACAAAGCCATGCTTAGGACTTCTGTAGAGATCGAAATGGAAGACTTTCCTGCACAGGACGGATGGGCGAGTTACCGTTTAAGCGATCACATTTTGCGTCCTTATAGGGACAGAACAGTTGTCACGCGCCTTAAAGACGGCAGATATGTCAAATTGCAGATCACCAGCCTGTATCGCAGCAACCCCTCAGTTGTAAATGATAAGTACGAATTCGAAGCACCTTTCTACAATTTCAGATACTATATACAAGAAACACCAAATAACAGAACATTAAAAACAAGATAACAGACATGAATATTAAACAAATCCTAGCACTAACGTTAACGATTTCTATCACCGCCCTGGCCAGTTGTAAAAAAGATAAAGATCCTGAACCAGAAGTTAAGCCAGACTTTGAGCAAGTATCGAAGTACATCAAAAAATACAACAGTGGTGTTATAGAAGTAACCCAATTACCTATACCTGATACGACCGATGCCAATATCAGAAGCTGGACGCTTTTTAACTTTGATAAAATGGAGTTTGTTGCCAGCAGCAAAATAGCATCAGGAGAGTGGGATTTCGGTTTCCAGGGCAAAACTGTAAGTGTAATCTGGGCCAATAATGGTCTCACGGGCGATGAAGAATCACCGAATTGGGAAGGGCCGGGCAGGGTATATGTGAAGTCCTTTTTTAGCAAATTTGATGATATGGAGAAAGTACCTGATGGGGTAAAGTTTGAAGTATTGGATAACAGCAGGAATGTGATTGGCTCCGCGGCAGAGAACAGACAAGAATACACTCAGTTCGCATTTTATTGGGCATACAACGAATACAACATTGATAAAGAGTTTAGTCATAAAGTTCCTTTTACCAATAACATTCACGTCTTTAAGCTTACAGACGGAAGGTATGTTAAAATTCAGCTCATCAATACCTATAACAATACACCAGATAAAAACAGTGTTAAATCACGTCCAGGCTATTTGAGCTTCCGCTATTACATCAGCAAAGCAGGTAGCACTGACTTAAAAACCAAGTAAGAAATTTTAAACCAGGGCCCGGTTTAAGCAGGCTTTGCAGAAGCCGAAATGCCATGAAGGCAGGGTAATCAATTTTCGCAGAATTAACTACCCCAACTACGTGGCCTGTGATATCAAGAGGTATCGCTTTATACCAATAATTATTTAATCATAAAAATCATTCTTTTAAGATGAACAATTACCAATCAGGCGTAGTACGCCAAGGCAATCCCCTGCTATCCAGCAGTAAATTTAGTAAAAAAATCACCATGTTTGGCCTATTGGCGCTCATGGCAGCAGGTTCTGTGTTAACTTCTTGTAAAAAGGAAAGTGCTGATGCCCCATCTCCGGGACTAAAACTGAATGCAGAACAAGCCCTGAGCCCTGTACAGGGGGCATCGGCCAGTCTTACAGATGTCGATAGCGGTAAAGTATACCGTGATGGCAACGATATATATACTGTAAGTAACTATTTTGTGTCACAGGGTATTTACAGCGGTTCGGGTAACCACATCGCTAATGGCATTTATTTCTTTGATTTCAGTTTAAATGACAACAAAAAAGGCGCTACAGCTACTACTGCGCCTTCCAGTGGTGTATGGGATATTTCACTTTCGGGTACCGGCAATGCGGATATCAGGGTTAATACTGATGCCACTGAAGGTGCACAAATCAAATACCTGAACGTTCCGTTCGCTACAGTATTGGCTACTTACACCACTTCTGGCTCGTCAAGTACTGCCTGGACTGCTGCAACGACACCTCCGGCAGTGCCTTTTGGTCACAACAGATCGCTTTACCTTCCGCCAGCAACTGCACCTGCAGGACACGTGTTAACAACGGCTGACTACCAGGCTGCGGCTAGCGGACACACCATCGATGGATGGTACAATTACTATTTTCCTAAACATACTGTTTACGGAACCAGCGACATCACAATTTTGATCAAAGATAAAACCGGAAATGTATACGCCCTTCATATGATCGGTATTTATAAAAATGCTGCTCCGTATGAGCCGGGCGACAATACCGCAAATCCGCCTGCAGATTATTCGTGGTTGAAATTTGAGTACAAAAAGCTGCCCTTGTAAAATGGATCAACATCCACTCAAAACACTAATGCTGCTGGTCTTTATGGCCGGCAGCATTGCTGCATGTAAAAAACCTACCCCAGTAGAAAAAGAAATTCCAGAATCACCCCCCGAAGGTACGCGTACAGAACTAAGCCTTGATTCCATTTTCTTATATGCAAAGCATACCTATGTTTGGAATGACGCATTGCCCGATTATCAATATTTTAATCCACGAAAGTACAAAGAAGGCAATACCATTTCCTCTGCTTTTAGAAAAGCACTATTCGACATTACGCAATTCAAAATTAATCCCTTCACTCAAAAACCCTATGAACAGACTACAGTTCCGGGCTTGTCTAAATATTCTTACCTTGACACTGAAACCAGCAGCAACGGAATAATAGCTGCTGCAAATGGCTCTGGAACGGTCAACACCTTACTTTCTTACCAGATTTCGCAACAATCAGCTTATTTCCAGTTGAACAGGTTTGCCCACCTCTCTGAACTTAAAATAGTACTGGACCAGACCTTTGCAGATTTTGCCACTTCGGGTATCGGTATTTTAATTATCGATTTGAGGAACAATAATGGGGGTTATGTAGAAACAGCGCAGTACATTGCTGATTTGATGTCGACCTCAGCAATGGATGGTAAGATGATGTATAGTGAACATTTCAATAGCGAAATGCAGCAGGGCAAAGCAAATATTTTGAAAAACCAACCTTATCTGGATCAAAATAATCTGCAAGTACTCATAAACGGGCGCAAGGCAACCTACGCCGACGTCGATTTTTCTGTTGCTGGCAATACGTTCTTCTTTGACAAAAAAGGCAAATTGAATACCCTCCAACAGCTTTATTTTTTGGTAAATGGTGGTACTGCCTCTGCAAGTGAACTGCTGATCAATAGCTTGAAACCGTATTTCAATGTCAAGCTCATAGGTGAACAAACCTATGGGAAGCCGGTGGGCTCATTTGGGATTAAAATAGACAAATACACCCTGTACGCTACAAGTTTCCTGATCAAGAACTCAAAAGGAGAGGGCGATTATTTCGATGGCATGCCGGTTGATATTGCAGCTGATGAGCAAACATTGGGAACCGATCCAAGTCAAATATTGGCAAATACACTCGCTCTGGTTGCGGCAAACAAATTGAAAAGGTCCGGCACCCGGCAATCGATGTTTCGCCCGGTGCTGCTCGAACCAAATTTGATAATCAAAGAGAAATTAAGACTTCTTCGTTAGCCAGTTTTACTTCGGGTCTTTACTCAGCTTCTTTATCGGCGTCAGTTCCACTTTCCTGAACTCTACTTCCGATCCTTCTGCCTGCAGGGCGATATTCCCGCTGCTGACCGTACAATCCGAACCATGGTTTACAAAAATGTCATTGACCCAAACTTTTATTTCATTACCAACGCATTCAACGACCATTTTGTTCCAGTCGCCCACAGGTTTTTCTACATTAGGTTCTGTTCTGCGGATCCTTCTGAGTTTATTGCCATTGACACCCCAGTTTTCTTTCGGTCCTCTGCGTTTTTCCATATCCGGAACGGTGATGTCTTCCTGTATGCACCAGAAATCGCCAGCCATTGTATTTTCCATCTGCACTTCTATCGATTTTGGAAACATATCATAAAGTGCCCGTGATGTAGAGGCGTGCACCAATACCCCGCAATTACCCGGTTTTGCTGCGAAGCGATATTGAACTTCAATTCTGTAATTTTTATAGATTTTATCGGTGATGAGGTGCCCTCCAGGAGTACCCAGGCTCACCAGCAGCCCATTTCGTATGATGAAGGGATTTCTTGCGTTCGGATCTTTGTCCATCGCAGGCACATCAACATGCCAGCCACTCAAGTCTTTTCCATTAAAAAGGCTCACTGTTTTTTGAGCGAAAGTAGCGACAGGTGCAGTGAAAAGCAGGCAGGCAATGGCCAATGAGCGAACAATAGATTTCATACAGTATGTATTTTGGTTTACTTCACTAAGATATAAAATTCCGCCTGCTTTTATTTTGAATGATATTTTAATTGGTATTTTAGCTTTCGAAGTACACAAATCTATTACTCAACAGACCTTTAATGCATGGGAAAAATCAAATGGGGCATCATCGGATGCGGTGATGTCACCGAAATCAAAAGTGGGCCGGCTTTTAATAAAGTAAACGACTCCTCACTGGTTGCAGTGATGCGCCGTGATGCAGGAAAGGCTGAAGATTATGCCCGAAGGCATGGGGTACCTAAATGGTACATTGATGCTGATGCACTGATCAATGATCCTGAGGTTAATGCCATTTATATCGCTACCCCGCCATTGCAACATGAAGCCTACACGATAACGGCGTTGGCTGCCGGTAAACCTGTGTATGTAGAAAAACCGATGGCGGTTAATGCATTGGCTGCCATAAATATGCGAAACGCTGCTGACCAATATGGCGTCAAACTATGTGTTGCCCATTACCGCCGCGCCCAACCAATGTTCTTAAAAATTAAGCAGTTGCTAGAAGATCAAGCCATAGGCGATATCCGCTTTGTGCAACTGCAAATGTTTCAGCCGCCAAATACTGCTATGATCGCTTCATCGGAAACCAATTGGCGGTTAGATCCCGCCATTTCTGGTGGAGGCCTATTTCATGATCTGGCACCACATCAACTCGATTTGATGGTTTATTTCTTTGGTACACCGATATCGGCCTCAGGATTGTCCCGCAACCAATCCGGTGCTAGTCAGGCCGATGACCTTGTTGTTGGTCAGATTCTTTTTGAAAATGGCGTGGTATTCAATGGTAGCTGGTGTTTTACTGTTTCCAAACAAGATCAAACTGATTTGTGTGAGCTCATCGGTAGTAATGGTAAGATCAGTTTCCCGGTTTTTGGCGCCGAGTTAACATTGCGTAAAGACGGAGAAATTCAAACCTTTTTGTTTGATCCGATTCCGCATGTAGAACAACCTATGATTGAACTGGTAACTCAGTATTTTCTCGGAAAAGGTGACAATCCTTGTTCAGCCGAGGCTGCTATTTTGTCCATGCAGCTAATTGATCAATTCACCATTAACAGCTGATAACCCCTTTAACCCGCTAATTTCTTTAGTTTTATCCTTTAGGCAGGCATGTTATGTTTTAGTGTAATGGTAAGCTTGCTCCAGTTTTATGCATGTAAAATTTAGTATGTTTTAGTTATGTTTTAAGTATGTGTTGGTTAAGGTTTGGTTAAGGTGCAGCTTAATCAAACCTTACATGGCAATTAATCAGCAGATAGCATCAGAATAAAAAAATAAACGAATACGTTATCAGTGTAACGTTATTATAGATTAGCTTTACAACAGTGATGTATATCCAATTGTATTGGAATGCATATATTTTTTTATACAAATGGGAATTTTAAAGAATGGGCCTTTCGGAATGACAACTGGCAAAATTCAAAACCTGGTAAGTTATGAGCTCAACGGGCAAAATGTAATCAGACGGATTGGCAAGACAAATAAAAAACCGACCCTTCCTCAGTTGGCTGTTCGTCAGAGAATGGCAGTTGTGATAGCGTTTCTTCATGAACTTAAGCCGGTCATAAATATCGGTTTCAGAGAGCAGGCCTTGATTGCCAGAAAATCAGCCCACAATATGGCTACTTCTTTTCTGACGCAAAATGCCACTATCGGAGACTATCCAGAAATTTCTTTGGATTATAGCAAGGCGATGCTTGCCCAAGGGGACTTGTTGCAGCCAATAAATCCGCAGGTTGAGCAACAGGGTACCATGCTTAGGTTAAGCTGGGATAATCCGCAATACATGGCGTACGGAAACAGGAAAGATCAGGTAATGATGGTTGCTTATTTTCCAGAACAAAAGGAGGCTTCTCTGGAAATCTTTGGCGCGCTGCGCACAGCCGGAGCGGATTTTCTGGAAATAGATGAAGAACTTCAACATGCCAGAATGGAGGTGTACATTGCTTTTGTCGCGAGCGACCGTGAAAGGGCCTCTGATAGCATACACTTGGGAACCCTAAACGGCTAGATGATGATGCGGTCTCTTTTTTCACTATCTCTGGCTTGTGTTTTGGTGGTCGGTACTTCGCTTTGCGGTGCCCAGGAAACCCAGTCTCAAACCAAAGTGTCACAAAAATCTATTCCATCTAACAAAGCGGTAAGTCAACTGAAGTTTACCGTTGAGGAAGCGCCGGAATGGTCAGCATTATTTACACGCACAAGCGGTTGGTTTGGCGGTGATGGAATCTTTTCTATTCCCTTAAATGGTCTGGAATCTGGTGATGGTCAGGTACCAAAAACCTTATTTATATTTAGCGATAGTATGATCGGGGAGATTAAAGACGGTAAACTGCAGCCGGGCTCTAAGATGATCCATAATTCTACGGCCTTATTGACAGGTACGGAACCAATAAAAGATCAGTTGAGTTTTTACTGGAACAACATGGGGACGCCGGATGCGGAATCTGTTTTTGTGCCGAAAACTCCACTGACAATCCCTAAGGATTATTATTGGCTTGGCGATGGTTTTGTGAACCAGGCGCTGGACAATAGCCTGTTCCTGTTTGGGTACCGCGTAAGAAGTGTTAGCGATGGAACTTTTGGTTTTGAAGAATCGGGTAATACACTGATTAAGATCAAAGCAGGGCAGGAGCAGCCTTACATGGAGTATGAACAGAAGGACAGCCCTTTCTACTACAGTAAGGACAAAGGAGAAATAGGATCTTTTGGTGCGGGGGTACTGGTCAACACTAAAAAAGCTGGCGTAAAAAATGGTGATTCATATGTTTATGTCTATGGGGTGAAGGGCAAAGCCAAAAATCTCCTTGTAGCGCGTGTGCTGCCGAAAGATTTCGAGAATTATAGCAAATGGATGTTTTGGGATGGTACAAAATGGAACCCGGACATGAATCTGGCGGCGGCAATTACAGAGGGGGTATCGAATGAACTGAGTGTGTCTGTTTTGCCTGACCAAAGTTATGCGCTGATTTTTCAGGAGGGTGGTATGGGGAGGCATATTAGTATGCGGATCGGAAAGAGTCCGATTGGTCCATTTGGACCGGCGATACGTTTGTGGGACTGTTCTGACGCACTGACCCAAAAGTCTTATTTTCCTTACAATGCCAAGGCACATCCTTCATTATCGAAAAAAGGCGAGTTGCTCATTAGTTACAATGTGAACTCATTTGATTTCTTCAAAGACCTCAACAATGATCCACAGCTTTACAGACCGAGGTTCATTAGGGTTAAATTTAACTAGGCGTCCCCGGCAAAGAGTGTTTTACTGAATCGGTGATAGTTGTTACTGCTGTTGTTGCTGCTGCTGTTGCATCATCATGGCATCCATATAGCGCTGATAACTATTTTTGTTGGGTGCGCTTGGATTCGGTTTGCTGTAATTGATCTCCTTTGGTTGAAAATACGAATCCGGTTCAGGCGCGTCATCATCGTCATGACCAACAGAAACGGTCACGTCCATAACATGGCCAGAAGCGCCCTTAAAAACACCTTTAACAGGAGAACAATCGCTGAAATTACGTCCGACGGCGAGCCTTACATGATTTTCGTTGGCAATACAATTGTTGGTCGGGTCCAGGCCAAGCCAGCCATACTCCGGTATATAAGCTTCTGCCCAGGCATGGGTAGCGCCTTCACCGCGCATACCATCGCGGTTTGGGCAAATATAGCCACTCACATAACGCGCAGGTATTTGTGTGAAACGAAGCATGGTAGTCAGAATGTGCGCAAAATCCTGGCACACACCAGCTTTTAATCCCAGAATTTCACTAACAGTAGAGTCGACCGTAGTCACACCCTTGATGTAAGTGAATTCTTTAAATACGTAGTTGCAGAATTTGACCGCGGTTTTATAAGGTGTGTCGTTATCTTCCCGAAGTGACTTTACAATCTGTTGCAAGGCTTCTGTTTCCGGAAAATACTCTTGTTTGAGGTAATCGATATAGGGTACTTCAAACTTAATGTTGTCCAGCAAAAGCCAATGCTCATTCACAAAGATGTCGTCCTGAGGCAAGGGTTTAGGTTGAGTTTCTACATAGATCTTAGAGAAGATCTTCAACTGACTGTGCGGTTCCTTTTGTGTAAAAGTACCAATCTCATTTCCATAATAATCGATATAGATGTCCACATCCGGACTGCCGGAAATATTCAGGTCATGCTTGATCACTTGCTGGTACTCATCTTTAATGGGGAACAGAATGATCTGATTGGCACTGTCCCGTACCGGCGATTCGTATCTGTAATTGGTGATGTGTTTAATCTTGAAAACAGGCATATCGTATGAGATTATCAGGTCTATTGCTTTTTGTTTGTTGGTTAAAGCAATATTGGATTAATTTATTGAAAACAGGACATTAAATTTCTATTAAATAATAGCTGACAGGTTTGCTGTTTGTATGCATATTAAAAATAGTATTCGTGAAGCAGGTTACCAATGCCGTACAGTCCATTTCTGATCTTTACGAGGTAATTGTGCAATCCTTCTTCCTTGATGGTATATACAGAACTATAAGTAATGAAGCTATGCAGTTTGCCGATGTTAAAGGAAAGGGTTTTGTAGTGCTCAATATTCTTTTCACTTTTTAGCCGTTCAAAATACCGTTGAATGTTGTGTACACCATATTTGGCAGATCGCGGAAAATCCTGGTTTAGCATCACCAGTTCCAGTACATTCTCATCACTAAAACCCTCACGGTAAGATTTGAGGTAAAGTTCGTAGCCACCAAGGGACAACAGGAGGTGCTTCCAGTAGGAGGTGTCAGTAAGCAGATCCGGATTGTCCGATACGGAGATAAATTTGATGTCTAGGATGTCAATCGACTGGATACTACGCTCCAGATACTTGCCGATGCTCATAAAACTGCGGATTTCTCCACGCTCCATTGTACTATCCGCCGTACCATAATACAACATCACTTGTTTGATCAAGATATCCAATGCTGTAATGGGATCATCTTTTTGGACATACCATAACAATTTTGGATCTTTTACGGTATGGTAATATTCATTCAGGCATTGCCAAAGATCTTTGGCAATGTGTTCCTGTACGCTTCTGGCATTCTCACGGGCCAGGGTGATGATGTTTATGATTGAATTTGGATTGTCCCGGTCAAAAAGAAGGTATTCTACTACTTTTCGACTGTCGTTTTTCATCGAAATGATCTCTTCTTCATTTCCTCCCGACGAGATGCGGATCACTGGATCCCAGGTAAATTCTGCAATGGTGTCTTGTGAAGATGCGTAATTAATTTTAAGCATCCGCAAGATGCCGTCACTACGTTCTACATATCTGCTCAACCAATATAAACTTGATGCTACTCTGCTTAACATGTTTCTGTAATTTTAAGATGATAATACCCAGGTGTCTTTACTGCCGCCGCCTTGTGAACTGTTGACTACCAGCGAACCTTCCTTGAGTGCTACCCGGGTTAGTCCGCCCGGTACGATAGAAATGCCATCGGGGCCATATAAAGCGAAAGGCCTGAGATCTACACGTCTTGGCTGCAATACGCCATCCATATAGCAGGGGGCGGTTGATAGGCTGATGGTCGGCTGGGCGATGAAATTCCTTGGATCCTTCAGTACTTCTTTCTTGTAGTCATCGATTTCCTGTTGTTCTGCTGCATGTCCCATCAGCATTCCGTATCCGCCACTGCCATTGGTTTTCTTGATCACCATTTTATTGATGTTGTTGAAGACATATTCCTGTTCATCCAAATTGCCCATACTATAAGTGGGTACATTCTTTAGTAGCGGTTCTTCGTTGAGATAGTATTTGATCATGTCCGGTACATAGCTATATACAGCTTTGTCGTCCGCAACACCATTGCCGACCGCATTGATGATAGCGACGTTGCCTTTGCGATAGGCGCTCATTAATCCGGCCACGCCGAGCACACTTTGCGGATTGAATACCAGCGGATCGAGGAAGTCGTCATCCACACGGCGGTAAATGACATCGACCTGCTGCAGTCCGGTCGTTGTTTTCATAAATACTTTCTGATCGCTGATCACCAGGTCACGTCCCTCCACGAGTTCGACACCCATTAACCTTGCCAGAGTAGTATGCTCATAGTAAGCGGAATTGTACATGCCGGGACTCAACATGACTATAGTTGGATTGGATACAGCCCTTGGTGAGAGTGCCAGAAGATTCTTATATAGAATATTTGGGTATTCAGTTACGCTCCGGACCTTACATTGGGGAATCAGATCAGGGAACAATCTTTTGGTGATTTCCCTGTTTTCGAGCATGTAACTGACACCAGAAGGTGTTCTCAGGTTATCTTCCAGTACGTAAAACGTACCGTCATAGTCCCTGATCAAATCAATACCTGCAATGTGAATGTAAATGTCGTGCGGAACATTCAGGTTGTACATTTCCCGAAGAAAATGCGGGCAGGAATAGATTAATGCAGCAGGAATAACCTTGTCTTTAATAATAAATTGATTGCTATAGACATCTTTTAGGAAAAGATTGAGAGCTTTCAGTCTTTGTTTGATGCCTTTTTCTATAAAAGCCCATTCAGAAGAGGTAATTACACGCGGAATAATGTCAAAAGGAAAGATTTTTTCAATTCCTTCACCACTATCATATACCGTAAAGGTAATTCCCTGGCTCATGAAGAGTCTTTTTGCCAGTTCCTCTTTCTTGTTTAGGTCATTTGCCGACTCTTTTTTAAGGTAATTGATGATTTTATGATACTGTTCCCTAAGATTATTATTCGAAATATACATTTCGTCCCAAGTGTTGGATACATTTTGGTATTTACTAAGATCAATTTCATTCATATGTCACAAAATATGTCTAATAATAAGGTATTTTATTGTAATTTTTAAATAAAATGAGGTTGTATTTTAGAAAATGGTGGTAATGACGTGGTTAAATATCAATTATTCGAAAAATATCATCTGTATTTTCTAAAAGTTTTGCGATTCTATCTAAGAAAGCATCATTTTGGTTCAGTTTCTATTTTTAGTAAATCAAAAATGTGTTAAAATGGCAAATGATAAAAAGTATAAGGTAAAGATTATTATGCAACAATTTTTATCTAAATTAGGTATAACACAAATGTAATCTTATGAATAAATATCTATTAACTGCCTTGGCTATGGCCATGGGCCTATCTGTGCATGCGCAGATTTCCTTTCAAAAAGTCATCAAAATAGGGTTGAAAGCCGGTGTGAACGTTTCCACTTTTACAAAGGATGTCGAACGTTTTGATCCGCATATTCCGGGTGACTACGGCAACTTTGATAATTATGTAAATGTGAGTGGTTTAGGCGGTATTACGCTGGACTACAACATTAGCGAACGGCTATCCCTCGGTGCAGAATTGCAGTATTCGGGTAAAGGATCAGCCTATTGGGAGGAGAATAATGATGTTGTCGTTTATGACGATGAGGGAAATGAAACACAGGCCCATAATTTCTTTTATTTTGACATTGATTACGTGGAACTACCACTGATGATCAATTATAACGTACTTCCTTCAAATTCTAAAGTTTGGTTGAAAATCTACGGAGGAGTGAGCAGGGGTGTGGCTGTGCGCAAGAAGACAAAGATGACTTATCCGAAAGTGAAAGGCTACCGTGTAGCTGGTGATGCAGGAAAAGCGGAGCTGCGCGATGTCCGTAATTTTAACACCAGTGTCATCGGGGGACTTAAAGTCGGCGGCAAGAAGTTACACGGCTTTGGAACATTAGTTCCTTTTGCGGATTTAAGAGGTTCTTATACTTTAAGTCCGGTGTTCAACCGGTCGACAACACCTTACGGTGAAAATCTTAATACACGGATGTTTACCTTGTCCGTAGCGATCGGTGTACAGTTTTAAATAATAATATAGGCTGGAGGTCAATATTCTTCAGCTTATATTACCTGTCTTTTAGTATTTTTGAATGTGAAAAACGTCTGGATTTTCTTTTTATTGATGGGTACCGCCCTGCTGGCAGGCTGCGATACAAGTGGGTCCGACCACCGTACTACTAAAATGTGGTATCGAGCGGTAGCTGGCGATGATACTGCTACTTTTAAAGTAGATGTGACCGATAAGCAATTTAAAGGTACACTTGAAATTTTATATGATGGACATTACAAGGATTCTGGAGAAGTGAAGGGCTATGTAAAAGGAGATACCCTGGTGGGGAATTATTTGTTTACCCATTACGGAATGGAGCAATTGCGCAGAATTCCGGTTGCATTGTTGCAGCAAAATAATAAGTTGATTCTGGGAGTCGGCTCTATGGAGATCTACCTGGACCGGACTTATTTCAAAAAGAACAGACCTATTGACTATAAGAATGTCAAGTTTGTATTTGAAAAAGTCAATTGATTAAAGCTGACCAGCTTGCTCCATATTTAACAAAGTTACCAGTCTTCCTGCTAAGGTCTTCCAGGAAATCACCCCAATGAAGCGGTCGTTATCAAATACGGGCAAAAAATCTGCATTGGATCTAACCATCAAGTCCAATGCTTCGGGTACCGTATCAGAAGAATGAAGAACGGGTTTTTGAATGTCGCAGTCTATGATTTCTCCATACGGATGAAGATGAACATCTTTTAAAGTAATGATTCCTTCCACTTTGAGATCATCATTGACTACCACCAGATAAGAGAGTTCTTTAAGCCACTCAGAGACCTCTGAAAGATCTTCATGAATGCAAACCTGGTTGAAATATTTGTCAATTAAGGGAGCTACAAACATGTTTAATGTGATTATTCCTAAAGGTAGTAAACTTGAAATTGATATTCAATGGATTTATAATTATTTTATAATTATTATATAAAATAAGTAATGATTGTCGAATAAACAGCCTTACGAAAGTTTTTATGGCCATATTTTTTCAAATGCGGACATTTTAGAACTTGCCTTAAACGTTTTTTTTTAAAAATGCCTTTTCAATGAAATAAAACATGCTGACTAAAGCTCGGCTAAAAGTTGCTAACTTTACATTCAAGACAAATTTAACTGAGCCTTGAAGCACTTTTTATTTTTTTTAGCTACTTTTTGGAGCCTTACTTTAACTGCCCAATATAAAACAACGGTAACCCCGGTAAAATCCTGGCCCTTGATTACAAGTCCTGATTTCCTTTCCTATTCCAATGAATGGAATGATTTCTTGCTGTTTCCCCGGACTGAAGGTCAGGAAAAGATCTATTCATTACTTATGATAGACCGTGCAACTGATGATGTCCACCTGAGCAGTGACATAAGGGTGGCCACACAAGTAGGCGATAATCATTTTTCGCTGGCTGGTATTGCGCTGGCTGGCAGGAATCTAACTGCTTTTGTGGAGAGTAGAAACTTCAAAACTGGCAGAAATGTGATGGCCATGCAGGCGGTAGATAACAATGGTGGGCTAACCTCTGAAGGTATGCTGGTCGGGTATTTTGATTTTGAAAAGAAAGAACAGCCTGGTACCTGGCACATCAGTTCGACACCAGATCAAAAATCAATTGCGCTCATCGCTCAACTACCTCAGGAATCGAGCGGGAGAGAACGGTTCAAATACTTTTTCCTGAATGAAAACCTGACCATCATACACAAAGGTGAATTTGCTGTCGACCACGCTGAGGACGAAGCCCTGCGGATCCGTCAGTTCCTGCCCTCTAATGAAGGGGAGATGTTCATTATTGCCGAAGGAAGCGAGAAAAACAAATGGTTTCCACATATCTATAAAAGCAATATTAAAGCTACTGGAAGTACGGAGTTGCTGCTCAATGGTTTAGATGCTGGTGATGAAAATAGTGACTGCCGGGGCATCATCAACAGGAACGGGGACTTGATTGTTGCCGGCTATCGAAGGAAAAAGACGATACCCGAGGGTAAAACGTCGGGCATTACCGGAACCTGGATGTTCAGTTCGGCTACCGGGGTAGTGAAGGTAAATGCCATTTCAGCAGCTTCCTTAAGCCTGAAGCCTCTGAACCTGATCTGCAATAAGGACACTTATTTTTTGATTGGCCAGACGGCAACTGGATTTTATGTTACAGGCTTCGCTTCTGATGGACTGAAGAAGTTCGATATTCCTGTTAGTAGCAACCTTTCAGTAGGTGCCTCTAAAAATGAATCCTGGATTGCCTCAGGTATTTTGCAGGGCAAACTTTGCCTGGTTTATAATGAGTCCGGTGTTAAAGTCATAGCTATTAACAATGAGGGGATTTCTGAGCCTGGAGCAACCGTTGACAACTTAGCTGGAAAAGAAAGCTCCATTTTGCCAGCGTATGTAGCCAATGATGACCATATACTTACACTTTCGAAAACCGAGTCGCAGACCAAGCTTATTTTTATCAGGTAAGGCTGGTTTATACTGTGTTATTTAGCAATCCATAGATTTCGCTGTCGAGAAACTTGCCGTTGAAGTAATAATCCTGTCTGAAATACGCTTCTTTAACGAAGCTATGCTTTATAAGTAACTGGCGTGATGCGTTATTGTCTGGATTGATGTTAGCGCAAATAGAATGCAGTCCCATTTCTTTGAAGCCAAAATTGAGCACTGATGCTAAAGCCTCAGACAGAATGCCATTTCGCCAATGATCGGGGAGTAACATGTAACCAAGTTCAGCCCTATGATTGAAAAGGTCTGTTCGCCAGAACCCAACATTACCAACCATCTTGTTTGGACTAGTCTTAAGGGTAATTGCCCAAATCAGGCTGCTTCCATTGGACAAGCCAGCATTAACTGCCTGTATAGCGGCCTCGGATTCCCTAATGTCTTTTGGACTGTTTCGGTCTATATAACGCATCACCTGGGGATTTGTACGCAAAGCAAACAACGCAGCGGCATCAGAAATAGTTTGCTGCCTAAGTATAAGGCGCTCCGTTTCCAGGATGGGCTGTATCTTAAATTCGATATTTAACATGATTCAATATTTATTCGGCAAGAATTGAAGGTATTCAAAATTTATTTATCTTCAGTTCATCAAATTGCCAATTGAATGACTGAAAAAGAATATCTGAAATTTTGCCAGGAACAAGTAGAAGGACCCTTAAAAGAGGAAGACATCATTACCATGCTGACAGCTTGGGGTGCCATAAACTACTCTCTGGGGTATAAAAATGCATTGACCGATCACAATTCGGAAATAAAAGATGAGCAATAAGCTGCTAATGTGAAAAAAAAATGTTTTTATTGGTAGCTTTATAAAGCCGATAGTGCATCTGCCGGCCTAAACCAATAGAACCATATGATGAAAAAACTACTCACTGCAGCATTTGTAGCTTTGTTGCTGGCACCTGCTGCTGTAATGGCACAGCATGGAAAAGTCTTTGATAATCTGACCCTCTCCAGTAAACTCCTGAAAAGTGACCGCAAATACGCCATATATTTGCCACCTGATTATGAAACATCCGGACGTCAGTACCCTGTTCTTTATTTATTACATGGTGCTGGCGACGACCAGACCGGTTGGGTACAATTTGGAGAGGTCCTAAACATTACTGACAAGGCTATAGCAGACGGTACGGCCACACCAATGATCATTGTGATGCCTGACGCAAATACCGGTAGACGGGGCTATTTTAACGATATCAAAGGTGATTGGAATTATGAAGATTTCTTTTTTACCGAACTGATTCCATTTATAGAGAAAAAATATAGGGCTAAAACAGATAAACGTTCAAGAGGTATTGCGGGCTTGTCGATGGGTGGAGGCGGTACGTTTATGTATGCACTACACCATCCGGAACTGTTTTCTTCAGCATGCCCCCTTAGTGCTGCCGTTGGGCCTGTTAGTCTGGATGACGCCAAAAGATCTATGACAAGAAACAATACCAGCATAGCAGATAGCACGATTACCAAGTTTTACAACCGACATAGCGCGATTGCTTTAGTCAACAACATGCCAGATGAACAGAAAAAAGCGGTACGCTGGTATATTGATTGTGGTGATGATGACTTTCTTTATGAAGGTAATGCTTTAATACACATAGCGCTGCGAAAAAAAGAGGTGCCTCATGAGTTTCGTGTACGCGACGGTGGTCATACCTGGACTTACTGGCGTGCGTCATTGCCGAAAGTACTCGAATTTGTTTCTGATGCTTTCCATCAGTATTAATTCTTAAGTAACAAAACTTGTCAATGCAGGATTGCCCTGCCGCAAATTTCAACAATGACACAGGATATCTATACTAATGCATGAACGAAGCTAAAAAAACTGAGAACGTAAGTATCTACCCACTAGGCGAATCGGCTATTGTTATGGAATTCGGAACCCAAATTGATTCGGAGACAAGCGGATTGATTAGCGCTATATGTCGTTTTCTGGATGAGTACTCATTTGAGGGATTTGTCGAATATGTGCCAGCTTATACGACAGTCACCCTGTTTTATGACATAATGGTATCAGATTTTCAAACTACGAGGTCTTTACTGATGGAGATGCTGGATGAAATTTCAGACCCAGATTTGGAGGAAGAAATTGATCAGGTGGTAGAAATTCCCGTACTGTATGGTGGCGAGACCGGTCGTGACTTGCCATTTGTAGCGCAATATAATGGACTAACAGAAGAGAAAGTTGTGTCGCTGCATGCCTCAGGAACATACCTGGTACATATGATTGGATTTGCTCCCGGGTTTCCGTACCTCGGTGGAATGGATGAGCGTATAGCGGTTCCCAGAAAGGATAGTCCGCGCGCCTTGGTGACTGCTGGCTCTGTTGGGATTGCTGGGAAACAAACAGGTATTTATCCTATTGATTCCCCTGGGGGATGGCAGATTATCGGTCAAACACCGTTGAATTTATTTGATCTGGAAAGGGAACATCCAGCATTGTTAAAAGCTGGATGCAAAGTTCGGTTTGTAGCAATTGATGTACTGGAATTTGACCAGTTAAAGGGAGGAAGCGATGGGAATTAAAGTCATTAAGCCTGGTCTGCAGACAACTGTACAGGATCTGGGCCGCTTTGGTTTTAGGAAGGATGGTATCATAGTTAGCGGGGCGATGGATACGCTCGCGCTGGAGATTGGCAATTTATTATTGGGTAATGATTCGGGAGAGGCAGCGCTGGAGTGTACGCTGATGGGCCCTAAACTTTTGTTTGAAACAGATCAGCTAATTGCGCTTACAGGTGGAGATTTAAGCCCTGCGATTGACGGGCTGCCCGTAAAAATGTGGAAGCCCTTATTCGTAACTAAGGGATCTGTGTTGAGTTTCGGTGCAGCCGTCACGGGATGTAGAACTTACATTACCATTTACGGAGGATTTGATCTCCCATTGATACTCGGAAGTAAGTCGACTTATCTGAAGGCTGGTTTTGGGGGGTATGAAGGACGGATGCTAAAATCAGATGATTTACTTCATTTTAATAAAAATTTTAAAAGAAATAATGCCCGCTTTAACTGGTTGCCAGATCTGAGCTGGTATCCTGATTTGAATGATCCGGAAATTAGGGTGACGGAAGGGCCGGAGTATCGCTGGTTTTCTGAAAATGAATCAGGTCGTTTGTTCACTGACGATTATGAGGTGACCAAAGAAGCAGACCGCATGGGATATCGTTTATCCGGTCAGGCAATTTTGGTTTCAAATTCCAGACAAATGTTGTCCACCGCAGTTGGATTTGGTACGGTGCAGGTGACAGGTGATGGTGGTTTGATTGCTCTTATGGCTGATCATCAAACAACAGGTGGCTATCCGCGTGTTTTACAGGTGATTGGTGCCGATCTGCCGAAGCTTGCCCAAATGAAAAGCGGAAGAAAGATCCGCTTTAAATTGGTCGATTTGGAAACAGCTGTCGCGGCTCTATCGGCGCGTAAAGATCTAGTGAAGCAATTGAAACAGACAATAAATCTTAAATATTTGTAGCATATGGATTTATATTCTCCTAATATAGATTTGAACTGCGACATGGGTGAAAGTTACGGAACCTATCTGATCGGTAACGATGAAGCTATATTACCCTATATTACCTCAGCAAATATCGCCTGCGGTTTTCATGCAGGAGATGCTGGAGTCATGAAAAGGACGGTGCGCATGGCGTTGTCTCAACAAGTCAGTATTGGTGCACATCCGGGTTTGCCCGACTTGCAGGGATTTGGCCGTCGGGAAATGACCATCAGTGCAGAAGAAGCTTATGACATGGTTGTTTATCAGATTGGAGCCTTATATGGCTTTGTGAAATCTGAAGGCGGAATTTTACACCATGTAAAACCACACGGTGCATTGTACAACATGTCAGCAATTGATAAAAACCTGGCCAATGCTATCGCTGAAGCGGTTTATAAAGTTGACCCAGCGTTGATTTTATATGGATTGTCTGGCAGTGAACTGATTAGCGCAGGTGAACGAATTGGTCTACGTGTGTCAAATGAGGTTTTTGCGGACAGAACTTATCAGGATGATGGTAACCTAACTTCCAGACGGTTGCCAAATGCACTAATTACAAGTGAGGACGAGGCCTTAGCTCAATCGATACAGATGGTTTGCAGCCAGACTGTAGTAACGGCCAGGGGTTTGACGATTCCAATTGCAGCAGAAACAATATGCATTCACGGTGATGGCAAACATGCCCTGGAATTTGCTGCAAAATTACACATGGCTTTTAAAGAACGCAATATCAGATTGAAATCACCTTAAGGCAAACAGGCAAATAGAGTAAAAATGACAAGGAAAAAGAATTGGGGAATACTCACTGGTGCTGCCTTCTTGATGGCGACATCCGCAATTGGTCCGGGATTTTTAACCCAGACCACGGTATTTACCCAGTCACTGGGTGCGAGTTTTGGTTTTGTGATCCTGACATCCATATTGATAGATATAGCAGTCCAGGTAAATATCTGGCGGGTCATTGCTGTGTCGGAAAAACGTGCCCAGGAAATTGCAAATTTGCTGCTGCCAGGCTTTGGCGGCTTTATTTCATTGCTGATTGTTCTTGGCGGTTTGGCCTTTAACATAGGGAACATTGCTGGAGCAGGACTCGGTTTAAATGCGCTCACTGGGATTTCTGTGAGTTCTGGTGCGTTGATATCGGCGGCCATTTCCATCGCTATTTTTTTGGTTAAGGAGGCGGGTAAGACGATGGATCGCTTTGCGCAGCTGATGGGTTTTGTGATGATTATTACGATTATTTATATTGCCATTACTTCCAATCCTCCCATCAAGGATGCGGCCCTCCGCACGTTTGTGCCCTTGAAAATAAACTTGATGACAATAGTTACATTGGTTGGCGGTACGGTGGGCGGCTACATTACGTTTTCTGGCGGACATCGTCTGCTTGATGCTGGAATTAAGGGCCGAAAATCGCTTTCACAAGTTACAACCAGCGCCATCATGGGTATTTCAGTAGCGTCGTTAGTAAGGGTATTTTTATTCTTAGCCTCGCTTGGCATACTCAGTAAGGGTTTTGCCATTGACTCAGGGAACCCAACGGGCGCTATCTTTCAACTCGCGGCAGGAGAAATTGGCTATCGTTTGTTTGGGCTTGTAATGTTTGCTGCCGCAATCACGTCGGTAATTGGATCTGCTTATACCTCCGTATCATTTGTAAAGTCTTTCAGTAAAAAGATCAGTAACCACGAAAATAAAATGATTATAGCATTTATTATGGTTTCCGCGCTGATCTTTATTGTGGTTGGCAAACCCATAAATCTGTTGATACTGGCAGGCGTAGTCAATGGTTTCATCTTGCCAATCACACTAGCTATGATTTTATTTGCCGCTTATAAAAAGGAGGTTGTGGGTGATTATAAACATCCTGTATGGCTTGCTGCACTGGGTGTTCTGGTCGTATTAATTATGACCTATATGAGCGGAAGTGTATTAATACAACAGTTTTGACAGGTAAGAAATGCCGGAGATTGTATTCCGGCATTTCTTAGTATCATTAATGTCTCCCGCGGCCATGCTTGCCATTGCGGCCATGGTTATGGTACTTGTCGTGTTTGATATATCTTACCTCATGGCGGGGTGCATAATACCTCTTCGCTGGTTTATAATAATGGTGAACTGGTGCGTACCGGCGTGCCGGAGCATAATGTCTGGCAGCGACATAACGTGTAGCTGGAGCATAATATCTCGTTACCACCGGCTGGTAAGCCACTTCTTCGTAATATACTGGTGCCCATCTGGGTTGTGAACCGATGCTTACATTAATACTGACCTGGGCTTTTGCTGTGGTTGCTATTGCTGACGCAAATCCGAGCATCGACAATAAGATTAATTTTTTCATAGAATTCATGTTTAATATTTGTGTGTATACTGTTAATTTCAAAGTTTATGCCACAAGTATAATTATGGCTACAAACCTGTGTTAATAACGCATAAATGGTTATGTTTGTATCCTTAAATTAGAATTTGTTAGTTAAACTATTGCCTATAAATGAGTACGAAGACAGAAGTTTCTGCATCAGCATATGAATTGGTATCTGGTTTGGAAATCCACGTACAGCTAAATACAAAATCAAAGATATTCTCAGCAGACAGCGCCGCTTTTGGAGCTAGACCAAATGAGCATATTTCTGCAGTTTCGCTGGCTTTGCCGGGCGCTTTACCTAAGTTAAATAAAGAGGTGGTTGCCAAGGCTGTACGCATGGGACTTGCTTTAAACTGCACCATCAATCAAGTCAATTATTTCGATAGAAAGAATTATTTTTATGCCGATCTTCCTAAAGGATATCAGATTACACAAGACAATAAACCCATTTGTCAGAATGGATTTTTAAATGTGACACTTGCCAATGGAGAGGAGAAGCGTATAGGTATCAATAGAATCCATTTGGAGGAAGATGCAGGTAAAAGCTTGCACGATCAGGATGACCAATATTCCTTTGTAGATCTGAACAGGGCTGGGGTACCTTTGATAGAGATTGTAACGGAGCCTGATATTCGTAGTTCTGAAGAGGCCTCAGCGCTGTTAACTGAAATGCGTAAACTTGTTCGGTTTTTGGATGTGAGCGATGGAAACATGGAAGAGGGTAGTCTGCGTTGTGATGCAAACATATCCATCCGTAAGAAAGGCATATTGGAATATGGAACACGTTGCGAAGTAAAAAATCTCAATTCCATCAGGAATGTTAGAAGGGCTATGGATTTTGAATTCAGCAGACAGGAAGAGGTGATCGAAAATGGTGGGCAGATCATTCAAAGCACCTTAAATTTTGACGCAGATTTGGGTACTACGTCGCCAATGCGCAGCAAAGAGGAAGCTAATGATTACCGGTATTTTCCTGATCCGGATCTGGCACCGATACATATTTCGGATGAATGGCTGGCACAATTAAAATTTGACATGCCTGATTTGCCTAAAGAGATCTGTAAACATCTTGTTCAAGATTACGGTGTTAATGTGGCTGATGCGACTTTAATAGCAGAAGATCACGACATGCTGGCTTATTTTAGAACTGCGCTGACAGGTGTGAACAATCCGAAGAGCCTGGTAAACTGGTTAACCGGATCAATAAGAGCGTTGCTGAATGAGCTCAATCTAACCATTGCCCGGTTTAATATTAGTCCTGAACAACTTGCTGATATCATCAACTTGGTAGACGATAAAATGATTACACCACAGGTGGCTTTACAGCAATTGATTCCGGAATTGCTTAAAGTGGAAAATAATCAGGAGACAGATGTCCAGCGTCTCGCTGAAGACCTAAATCTTTTGATTGTTGAAAATGGTGATGAGCTGATAAATTTTGTAGACGAAGTGTTGTCTAAGTATGAACAGCAGGTTCAAGCCTTTAAAAAAGGTAAAAAAGGAGTATTAGGCCTCTTTGTGGGGGAGGTAATGAAACTCGCCAAGGGTAAGGCAAACCCTCAAAAAATAAACGAATTGATACAAGAAAAATTAAAATAGCATAAATATGAAAAGATTAGGTTATCTGTTAATCATGATCAGTGTTGGTTTTACGGCATGTAAAGACAAATCTAAATTTGTAATCAGTGGCGAGTTTAAAAATGCCGAGCCAAAAAGTAAGGTATATCTGTATGGTGTGCAGGTGAACAATTTGGCTCCGATTGACTCTACCGTATTTTCTGAAAAGGGTGAATTTAAGTTTAGCCATGCCACTCCAGGCGTAGATTTCTTTAAGATTGCCTCTGGACATAGTGAATATGTATTTATCGCTGAAAATGGAGATGATATTAAGATAAGTGCCGACCTGACTGATAAAAGTTTGGCATATGCCATTTCAGGCGCGAGAGAAGCTGATAAACTACAGGAACTAAATACAACAAAAAATGCTTATTTGGGTAGGATGCAGCTCATACAAGGACAGTTCGATGAGGCCGTAGCTAAACAACCTGATCAGCGCGAAATGATTATGCAACAGATGGCACCTAAATATAACGGAGAATTGCAAGGCCTAAACACTGCTGTACTTGCTTTTGCCAAAGCAAACAACGAGTCTCTTGCTGGCTTCTATGCCATCAATATGCTGAATCCTGCAGAGTATGAAAAAGATATGGTTGAATTTGCAGATCATATTAAAGGGGACGTTAAACAAAATAAAACCGTTAAAGATTACATCAGCAAAATGTCCAGCATGAAAACAGTTCAAGTAGGCAGCAAGGCGCCGGATTTTATGATTCCTGCCCTGGCTGGTGATCCTATAAAGCTTTCTGATTTCAAAGGAAAATACGTACTAATCGATTTTTGGGCATCATGGTGCGCTCCATGCAGACAGGAGAATCCTAATGTCGTTAAAGCCTACAATACTTATAAAGACAAGAACTTTACTATTTTGGGTATTTCATTGGACAAAGATGCGGTTGCCTGGAAGAAAGCCGTGGTTTCTGATAACCTAACATGGGCACAAGCAGGTGAGTTAAAAGATTTTGAGGGTGATGTTGTAAAATTATATCACGTTGAGGCAATCCCAAGTAATTTTTTAATTGATCCTAATGGCAAAATCATTGGGAAAAATTTGAGAGGGCCTGATCTGGAAGCATTCCTAAGGAAGACTTTATGATAAGCCTAAATTTATGTTAATATACCATTGTCTATTAACAATTTGTTAACATGGGTTTAACGCTATATTATAATTGATTACCTATTTTCGTAACAAATAATTAAACCTATGAGTGCTGTAAAACAAAAAATACTGATTGTTGACGATGAACCTGATATTCTTGAACTAATAGAATATAACTTGAAAAAGGAAGGTTATCAGGTATTTCTGGCTAATAATGGTCAGGAGGGTATTGCTGTTGCGAAAAAGGTACATCCCGATTTAATCATTTTGGACATCATGATGCCTAAGATGGATGGGATAGAGGCTTGCAGGCTGATGCGTGCGATACCAGAATTTAAAACTACTTTTATGGTATTTCTGACAGCCAGGAGTGAGGAATATTCTGAGATTGCAGGATTCAACGTCGGGGCGGATGACTACATTGCCAAACCGATCAAGCCAAGGGCGCTGGTAAGTAGGATCAATGCTATACTGAGACGAAATAATACTACAGATGAGATTTCTGACAATAAAGTCGAAATTGGAGATCTTGTAATTGACAGAGAAGCTTACTTGGTATACCAGAGTGGGCAAAAAGTAGTGCTGGCAAAGAAAGAGTTTGAGTTACTATATCTGTTAGCTTCTAAACCGGGCAAAGTATATACCAGAGAATCCATTTTGAAAAACATTTGGGAGGATTCTGTTGTAGTAACGAATCGCACCATTGACGTACACATCCGTAAACTTCGTGAAAAACTTGGGGAGACCTATGTTGCCACTGTAAAAGGAGTTGGCTATAAATTCGAACTTTCATAGGATATTGCTTGTTAATTAAGGCACCTTTATAATATTATCACCGATTCCTAACCTACAATAAGGGTAAGATTACGTACTTTTGTGATTTACATAAAATCTCCGAGTGAAATATCCTTCTTTTAAAGACCTGATCCTATTTGAAAACGACGATTATATTGTTGTAAATAAACCTCCCTTTGTAGCCTCGTTAGATGAGCGGGGAGGTTCTGGTGAAGTAAATATCCTGAGACTCGCCAAGCAGTATTCATTTGATGCACAGGTAGCGCACCGTTTGGACAAAGAAACTAGCGGGGCAATGATTATAGCCAAGACACCTGAAGCTTATAGACATGTCGCTATACAGTTTGAAAAGCGACGTGTAAATAAAGTTTATCACGCTATTGTTGATGGACAATTTGTTTTCAAGGACCTGTTTATTGATCTGCCAATTTTAAATGATGGCAATAAAAGCGTAACTATAGACAGGAAAGAGGGTAAACGTGCAGAAACGTATTTTAATAGTATTCGGAATTACCGGCATTATACATTAATGGAATGCAAGCCTGTAACAGGACGAATGCATCAGATTAGAATACATCTTGCAACACAGCGTGCTGCTATTGTTGGGGATCACATGTACAAGGGGAAACCTGTTTTTTTATCGAGCATAAAAAAGGGGTACAGGTTGACCAAAGATGAAGAAGAACAGCCAATCATGAAACGTTTTGCGCTACATGCCAGATTTGTTACCTTCAAGGGATTGGATGATCAGGACATCTTTATCGATGCGCCATATCCAAAAGATTTTGCGACACTTGTCAAATTGCTGGATAAGTTTGACGCCTAGTACTTTCGATTAGCTGGAATAAATTAAATAACTTTAAGAGTTCTGCGAACGCCAAATAAACCATGAACTTGAACAAGCTAGTATATATTCTTGCAGTGCTATTCTGTATTTCTGCGGAGGGATATGCACAATCGTCGGCCGAATTGTTCAAAAAACTGAACCAGACTCTGGCTGTTCAGCATGTATATGTAAAGCAGAAAGAGAATCGGATCGAGACTTTGCACCGTGCACTTTCAGTTGCCGCTTCTCCCGTCTTAAAATATGAGTTAAACGAAAAGCTCTACAATGAGTACAAAACTTTCAGTTACGACTCGTCTTATACCTATGCAAAGAAACTCAAAGCACTGGCATTTAACGAACTGCGTCAGGGGAGGTACATCGCTTTGTCCAGGATGTCGATGGCTTTTACACTGCTTTCTTCAGGTATGTTTAAGGAGACATTGGATGAACTGGAGCACATTCAATTGCATGATCTTGATGTTCCCCATCAGATAGAATATTATTTTGTGAAAGCGCGGACTTATTTTGATCTGTCCGATTACAACAGGAACCCTGACTACACCATGGTCTATGATCCCGAAGGAATTAAATGCATTGACTCTGCTTTGTCCCTTAGTAAGCCGGGCAGCTTGAGCTATCTGGAGTTAAAAGGCCTGAAAGACCTGCGAACCAGTAATTATAAGGACGGTGAAAAAGTATACCATACCCTGCTAAATTTCCAGGGTTTATCCCCTCATCAGTTCGCCATCAATGCTTGCTGCCTCAGTTTTATTTTGGAATCGAGAGGTAAACATGAAGAATCGTTGCAGTTGCTGATCAAAGCGGCAATCAGTGATCTGGAATCGGCTACCAAGGAAACTGTTGCGAGCTACAAACTAGCCGATGTGATGTTTAAAAAAGGAGACATTAACAATTCCTACGTCTATATTAAACAGGCTATGGACGAAGCCACACATTATGGGGCTCTGCACAGGCAAGTGAAGATCAGTAATATTCTGCCCATTATTGAAGCACAGTGGATAGACCAGATAGAGCACCAAAAGCGCAGGCTTTATATTTATTCCTCCATCATCACCTTACTGGTAATTTTTGTGATCTGGTTTTCCGTGATCATCTTCCGGCAATTGAAAAAACTAAGAATTGCGGATGACATCATTAAAGCGGCCAACGTTTCCTTAAAAGAGACGAACCAGGCGCTTGAAGAAGTAAATAGTAAATTAAGCATCAGTAATGCCATAAAAAATGAATACATCGGCTTTTACTTCAATATCAACTACTTATATATTGATAAACTGGAGAATTTTAAGAAGTCGCTGGATAAAAAACTCAGCAGTAAACGCTACGAAGATGCGCTGAGCACGGTTCATAACCTGAATCTGGAGCATGAACGCCAGGAGTTGTTCAATACTTTTGACAAGGTCTTCCTCAGAATGTTCCCTGACTTTATACAAAAATTTAATACGCTGTTTAAAGCAGAAGACCATTTCGTGTCGGGCGAGCAATTGCTAAATACAGAGTTGCGTATTTTTGCGCTGATCAGGATGGGAATTCACGACAACGACCGGATCTCTAAGATACTTGGGTACTCGGTAAACACAATTTATTCTTATAAAAACAGGTTAAAGACCAGGTCCCTGGTGCCGAATGAAGAGTTCGAATCGCACATTATGGAAATTAAAGCCGTATAGTCTTCTATACCGGTTTATATAAGTTCTATATTTGGCGCTTACAATATCTACATATATTATTGATTGTCAAGTGTTTAATTTAAATATTCATTTATAATTTCTATACTGGATTTGGATTGATTGCTTTTCAGTTGTAGCCTCTTTTCCTTTGGATTGCCAATGGGTACGAACCCTGAAGCGCAAAAACCAAACTATAAATCTATAAATTGAATGGAAAAGATCTACTCTTTAAGGCGCAGCTTACTGCTGATTCTGCTGCTGCTGTCTAACCTCGCTTTTGCGCAGACCAACACCGTGACAGGGCGCGTTGTTGACGAAAGCAACCAGCCATTGCCTTCGGCTGCTGTGTTATTGAAAGGAAGCAAATTAAGTACCTCCACCAACAGTGAAGGTTATTTCAAATTGACAGGCGTGCCATCTGGTGCCCAATTACTCATCATTAGCTATCTTGGCTATCAGTCAGAAGAATTTGCTGTTAATGTGCAAGGTACTGTAAATGTCAACGCACAGCTAAAATCTTCCTCCCAAAACCTGAATGAAGTAGCCGTAATCGGCTATGGAACAGTCAAGAAAAGCGATGCGACGGGATCACTGAGTGTCATTACTGCCAAAGACTTCAACAAAGGAGCGGTGAACTCCATACAGGAAGCCATTACCGGAAAGCTTCCGGGTGTTGTGATTACGTCCAACAGCGGTGCACCGGGCAATACGTCGACCATCAGGGTGAGAGGTGGCGCTTCACTGGATGCGAGCAATGATCCCTTGATCGTGATTGACAATGTACCGGTTGACAATACAGGTATGGGCGGTTCCGCAAATATTCTGGCCGCTATCAACCCAAATGACATAGAAAACATTACGGTACTGAAAGATGCCTCTGCCACAGCGATATATGGTGCCAGGGCATCCAATGGGGTTTTGCTGATCACAACCAAGCGCGGTTCAAAATCTTTTGAGCTTAACTACGGTGTGACCACGTCTGTGTCCGTCCTGCCAAAATACGTGGATGTCTACAACGGTGACGAGTACAGGGCAACGGTAAACAAAGTTTACGGGGGGAATACAGCAATTACCTCCTTACTTGGAAAAACCAGTACAAATTGGCAAAGTGAAATCTACCAGAAGGCTGTGGGACAAGACCATAACTTGAGTGCTTCGGGAACAGCCAGAAATTTACCTTACAGAATATCCCTCGGGTACAACAACTCAGACGGTGTGCTGAAAACTTACAATTTTAGTCGTACGACAGCCTCAGTGGGCCTGGACCCAAGCCTGTTTGACAACCATTTGAACATCCACATTAACCTGAAGGGGCTTTACAATACCAATAATTTTGCGGAACAGAATGCAATTTCCAATGCCGTTAGTTATGATCCGACACAACCGGTTTTTAACGGCAACACCAGGTGGAGAGGGTATACGACCTGGACGACCAACCATGAAATAGACGGTCCGCCGATTACACTGGCAGGAGCTAATCCTGTGGCACAACTGGAACTGACTGACAACACCTCAACAGTTAGGAAAAGTATTGGTAATGCCCAGCTGGATTATAAATTGCATTTTCTGCCTGAACTGCATGTCAACGCCAATTTTGGCTACGATTATGCCAAATCCTTTGGCCACAACAATGCGCTGGACAAGACCCAGTGGATCTATAATCCGGTTGTAGAAGGCGGACGCAATAGTGTATATGATGAATCCAGAAAGAACAAACTAATGGACTTCTACCTAAACTATGACAAAGACCTGAAATCGATAGAAAGTACGATCAATGTAACTGCAGGGCACTCCTGGTCACATTTTTACAGAGAGGGCCACAGTCAGGGTGCAGATTATAACCTGACTTCCTTGCAGGTACCAAACAGCTATATCACTGAGTATTACCTGCTGTCATTTTTCGGCAGGTTGAATTATACTTTTAAAAACAAATATTTGCTGACTGCCACCCTCCGGGATGATGCTACTTCAAGATTCTCGCCAGACAAGCGCTGGGGCTTATTTCCAGCTGCCGCCTTTACCTGGAAAATTAAAGAGGAAAGTTTCCTGAAGGAAAGCAAAACACTATCTGACCTGAAATTACGTATTGGATACGGAACAACCGGTCAGCAAGACCTGAACGGAGGAAATAACTACCCGTATCTGGCGAAGTTCACCATTAGCGATCCAGCGGCAAGGTATCAATTGGGTGATACATTTTACAATACCCTAAGACCAGACGGTTATGACGCCAATATCAAATGGGAGTCGACCACGACCACTAATATTGGCCTGGATTACGGTTTTCTAGGCAATAGGATTACCGGTTCGATAGACGCTTATTACAAAAAGACCAAAGATTTATTGAGTATTGTCAATGTTCCGGTGGGAACAAACTTTTTCCCATCTGTACTGACAAACATCGGGAACATGGAAAATAAAGGGCTGGAGTTTAGTTTAAATGCCGCTATAATTTCCGAAAAAGACCTAACCTGGCAACTGGGGTACAACATCAGTTACAACAAAAACAAAATCACCAACCTCTCGCTCAACAAAGATCCCGAATACCGCATTTTAAAAGGAGGTATTGCCGGAACAACTTCGGGTACCATTCAGGCACAGAGTGTAGGAAATTCGATCAACTCATTTTACGTGTACCAGCAGATTTACGATGCTCAGGGATTGCCTCTGGAGGACCAGTACGTAGACAGAAACGGAGACAATGTTATCAACTCAAGTGACCTGTATATTTACCAGAAGCCGGACCCGACGGTGCAAATGGGCATTAACTCCAGGCTGACTTTCAAACGCTGGGATTTTAGCTTTTCCGGAAGATTAAGCTTGGGCAACTACAACTACAACAACGTGGCTGCTAATAGTACCTATCGTGGATTCTATTCATCACTTGGCTTTCTCTCTAATCCGACTAAGGCTGCAGAACTTACCAAATTTACCACTGCCGGGCAAACCATATTGTCTGATTATTACATCGAAGATGCTTCTTTCTTCAGGATGGATAACATTAACCTTGGCTACTCACTGCCGCAATATTTCAACAACAAGTTAAAATTGAGGTTGAATGCAGGTGTACAAAATGTTTTTGTGATCACCAACTACAAAGGACTGGATCCGGAGATCAGCGGTGGTCTGGACAATAATTTCTTCCCGAGGGCCAGAATTTTTCAATTGGGCTTAAACTGTACATTCTAACCATTAGCAAAGAAAATCATGAAACTAAATCAATCATTAATCATAATCATAGGTTTTACGGGACTATTGTTCAGCTCCTGTATGAAGGACCTGGATGTCAAACCAAAAGATTCGACCATCATCTCATCGGCTACCGTATTCGATGATCCTGCATCCTACAAGCAATTCCTTGCAAAACTGTATGCGACATTATCACTTACAGGGCAGCGAGGGGAAGCGGGTTTACCTGAAATTCAGGCAAATGATGAAGGAACTACGTCATTTCTGAGGGAATTTTGGACGAATCAGGAGTCATCGACAGATGAAAACTTGAACGCCTGGGGCGACCAAACAGAACATCATTCGCACAGCTGGTCGGATCAAAATCCCTATGTCAAACTGATGTATCAGCGCCTATATATCAACATCAGTTACTGCAATGAGCTGATCCGGTCTGCCAATGAAAACATGAGCAAGTTAGACCCGGCAATGCAGACAGAGGTGACCCGTTATGTTGCCGAAGCACGGTTCTTGCGTGCTTTTTTTTACCAGTGTTCAATGGATTTGTATGGAAACGTGCCTTTTGTGACGGAGACAGATAGACCCGGTGCTTTCCTGCCGAAGCGCATTGTAAGGGCGGAGCTCTTTAAGTATGTTGAGAACGAACTCAAAGAAATCCTTCCTGCATTGGCAGATCCGGGAATGAATGAATATGCCAGGGTTGACCGTGCCGCCGCATGGGCATTGCTGAGCCGTTTGTACCTTAATGCTCAAGTGTACACGGGTACACAGAGAAATGCAGAATGCATCATTTACGCCAATGAAGTGATCAATTCAGGTAAATTTAAATTGCACAGCAGTTACCCTCAGTTGTTTCTCTCAGACAATGAAAAGTACAGACAGGAGATCATTCTGCCGATCGCATCTGATGCAAATAATTCGAGGGGATATGGAGACGTTACGTTTTTGATCCACGCTGCGGTAGGTGGATCTGAAGATGCAACAAACGGTTTCGGCATCGCCTCTGGGGGATGGGCTGGTAACAGGATCGTTCCATCTTTTGTAAATACCAAATTCGCCGATCCATCCGGAGCTACGGACCACAGGGCTTTATTTTATTCCAATAACCAAACGTTGACCATCACCCATACCAATGTGTTTACCGAAGGGTACCTGTGTGCCAAGTTTAAAAACATCAGTTCAACAGGCGCACTTGGACGTAATGCCACCTTCGTTGATACAGATTTCCCTTTAATTCGCCTGGCTGAAGTCTACCTGAATTACGCAGAAGCCACCGTCCGAGGCGGGGCAGGAGGAGATGCCGCTAAAGCACTTTCATTGGTTAATGAACTAAGAACGAGGGCTTATGGAAATACTTCCGGCAACATCAATGCCGGTCAGCTCAACTTAAATTTTCTGATTGACGAAAGGGGAAGGGAACTGTATTGGGAAGGACACCGGAGAACAGACCTGATCCGGTTTGGGATGTTTACGGGTGGAACCTACTTGTGGGACTGGAAAGGCAATGTGATGAACGGAAAAGCCACTGACGCGCATTATAACCTATATCCGATCCCTGCATCTGATCTATTGTTAAATACCAATCTAATTCAAAACCCGGGCTACTAAGTAAACCACCATGAAAAGAACTATTATATTGACCATACTAGCTGCTGTTGCATTTTGTTCCTGCAAAAAGGATAATATCGTTGCGGTAGTGAAATCCGATGCTACAGCTCCCCAAATCTCAGCACCTGCGGCAAATACCGCTATTGTTGTGACTGCTGTGGATACAACCAAGAAATTCGTACTGAGGTGGAATAACGCTGACTATGGTGTGAAAACGGTTGTCAATTATTTTGTGCAGCTGGATGTTGCCGGAAAAAACTTCGGTACGGCCATTAATATCGGCGGTACCAATGCAGATTCACTTTCTTTAACCTGGGGTAATCTGAACAACAGGTTGTTGAACCAGTTGAAGCTTCCTGCAAATGCCGCATCTCAAATTGAATTCCGGATCGGCGCCTATCTGGGAAAGCAGGATACTTTGTTTTCCCAAACGCTTAAAATAGGAGTTACCACCTACAAAGAGCTGGCACCTGATGTACTTCGCGTACCGGGCGCCTACCAGGGCTGGTCGCCGGGAACAGCGCCGGTCATCCGGCTGACTGGTAATGGCAAGTACGAAGGCTATGTGTATATGGCCGCTGCCGATCAGTTTAAGTTCACCACAGCTGCAGATTGGGACCACATCAATTATGGCAATGCGGGAACTGCCGGCAAGCTAACGGAAGATGGAACTGCCGGCGGAGTTACTGTCGTCACGCCAGGGTACTACAAGTTGAACGTGGATATAAAAGAACTCAGTTATTCCGCCGTGTTGATCCAGTCTTTTGGCTTGATTGGCTCTGCCACGGCGGGAGTCTGGGACAATTCGACCCCAATGACCTATGACGTGGTTAATGGCGTTTGGAAGGCAACTGCCAATTTGGTATCTGGCGCGCTGAAATTCAGGGCCAATAACGGTTGGGAAATCAATTATGGTCCTGCCGATTCCAATGCTTTGAGTGGTAACCTGATTCAAACGGATGGTGCGGTTACTATCAATGAAAACGGAAGCTATACCGTGACGCTCGATATGAGGCAAGCTAGCCAAAACAAATATTTTTATACGGTTGTTAAAAACTAGCTCCTGATGAAATACACAATTTTAATTCTGTTTTTTTCGGTTTGCTCTTTAAGGTTGACTGCCCAAAATAGTCCGGTTCAACAGATCGGAAATATCTTATCTGTGAAGACAGAAAAGCAAGCAGTTGACCTGAAAATGGACCATGCATTTGCCAGGATAGAAGTTTACACACCCTCAGTCATTCGACTGAGGGTTGACCGCCATACTTTGCAACCCGATTTCTCCTATGCGGTAACTGTCAAACCGACCGTGGTAAATACCAAAATTTCACAGGATGCCGGGCAGATCAACATTACAACCGATTCGCTAAAAATGGTTATCCGGAAAAAACCTTTTGCTGTATCTTTCTATACAGTTGATGGTAAACTGATTAGTGAAGACGAACAAGGACTATCGGTGTCATGGGCGGGTGAGGCTGTGACCAATTATAAGAAAATGCAGGAGGATGAGCATTTTGTTGGATTAGGCGAAAAAACCGGTAACCTGGACCGGAAAGGAAATGGCTATACCAATTGGAACAGTGATAAGTATGGATACGCTGTCGCAGAAGATCCGATTTATACCACGATTCCATTTTATATCGGTATCCATCATGGTCTCAATTATGGGATTTTCCTGGATAACACTTATCAGTCGGACTTTAATTTTGGCGCGAGTAACAACAGGTTTTCTTCTTTCGGGGCGAGGGGAGGCGAACTTAACTATTATTTCATCTATCATAGCCGCATTGCGGATATCATCAGTTCTTATACCTCGCTGACCGGGAGAATGCCTATGCCACCATTGTGGTCACTGGGCTACCAACAGAACCGGTACAGCTATTATCCGGAAGCAGAAGTAATGCGCGTAGCCAATACTTTGAGGGAGAAAAGAATCCCGGCTGATGGCATTACCCTGGATATCCACTATATGGATGCCTATAAATTATTTACCTGGAATAAGAACCGCTTTCCTGATCCCCTTAAGATGAATAAAGACCTAAACAAGCTTGGATTCAGGACAACCGTGATTGTTGATCCGGGAATTAAAGTTGAAAAAGGTGCCGGAGCTTATGAAAGAGGGATAAAGGACGACGTTTATCTGAAATACCCTGACGGAGCGGCCTATTCCGGACAGGTATGGCCGGGATGGTGCAATTTTCCTGATTTCACCAGCATTAAAGGACGTTCCTGGTGGCAGAATGAAGTAAAGTTCTTTGCTGAATCGGGTGTTAGTGGAATTTGGAATGACATGAACGAGATCGCTACCTGGGGACAAAAGATGCCGGATAATGTGCTGTTTGACTACGATGGCAAAAAGGCGAACCATCTTGCCGCGCACAATGTGTATGGATTGCAAATGGCAAGGGCAAGTTATGAAGGGGCAAGAAAACAGCTGACCGAACGTCCGTTTATTCTTACACGATCAGGTTATGCAGGGCTGCAGCGGTACAGTGCTTTGTGGACCGGAGACAACCGGGCAGAAGAAGACCATATGCTGGCAGGGGTAAGGTTGATCAATAGCCTGGGATTGAGTGGCGTTGCTTTTGCAGGTATGGATATAGGAGGTTTTACAGGCAATCCGACCACTGCACTGTATACCCGCTGGATTGAGCTGGGTGCATTCACGCCTTATTTTCGCAACCATACTGCACTTAATTCTAAAGCAGCAGAACCCTGGACTTTCGGAGAGGATGTACTGGACATCGCACGCAGCTATATCAGTTTGCGCTACCAGCTGATGCCTTATCTCTATTCCAATTTCTATGAGGCGACGAAAAGCGGCTTACCGGTGATGCGTTCAATGGTGATCAATTACACGCATGATCCGAAAATTCTGGATACACAGTTCCAAAACCAGTACCAGTTTGGGGATGCATTTATGATTGCCCCGTTTGAAAGTACACAAACCTATGGAAAGATCTATTTTCCTAAAGGCACCTGGTATGATTTGTTCAATGATCAGGCAGAACAGGGAGGTCGGGAGAAAATCGTACAATTGAGTATCGGCAAGCTGCCTGTTTATGTAAAAGGTGGCAGCATCGTTCCGATGCAATCACTTGTGCAAAGTACCAGTGAGAAACCGACTGATACTTTAAGTATACATGTCTATAATGGTGCCCAGTCCAATGAATTTCAGTATTATGAAGATGATGGTAAAACATTCAATTATGAAAAAGGGGAATACTATAAAAGATTGATCAGTTTTGACCCTAAAACAAGAAAGATTGTATTTCATAAAGTTGAAGGAAGCTATCAGACAAATTTTGACCAAATCAAACTTGTGTTACATGGTTTTGCCGATGCTGAGGACATTAAGTCTGCCGGACAAACTGTTAAATTAACAAAAAGTAATTACGCCTTTCTTTCTGCGGCGGCAAAGACAGATCCGCAGGCAAATGCGGTAACAGAAGAAAGCACTGCAATAAGGTATGCCATCATTAGAAATGACAGTGCACCAATAGAGATCAGCTATTAAATAACAACATGATGAAAACAAACATTTCTATTTTTATTCTGCTGTTGAGTCTATCAGCATTCGGAGGATGTAAAAAATCCGGTTCAATTCCAATAGATCCACCGGTAGTTGCCCCTCCTTCAGATAATTACAAGGACCCGGTAGCCTACGGATCTCCATTCGGCGGAGTTCCGGATACCAAAGACGCCGTCATTTATGAGGTTAACCTGCGTTCTTTCAGTGCATCGGCTGATCTAAAAGGACTTCAGCAACGCCTGGACCAAATTAAAAACCTGGGTGTAAATGTAATCTGGCTGATGCCGGTATATCCGGTTGGACAATTGAAGTCGGCAGGCGGACTGGGCTCACCCTATGCCGTTAAGGATTACAATGCGGTGAACGCAGAATTCGGTACGCTGGAAGATTTGCGTACAACAGTAGATGAAGCCCATAAACGCGGCATGGCTGTTATCCTGGATTGGGTGGCTAATCATACGGCATGGGAAAATGCCTGGATTAGTAATAAAGCCTGGTATCAGCAAGACAATGCGGGCAGCATCATTAGTCCGCCAGGGACGGGCTGGCTGGATGTCGCAGCTTTAAACTACAACAATGCGGACATGCGCAAGGCGATGATCAGGGCAATGAAGTACTGGGTGCTTACTGCAAATGTAGACGGTTATCGTTGTGATGCGGTTGATTTTGTACCTGCCGATTTCTGGAAGCAATCTCTGGATACTTTAAAAAAAATGAACTACAGAAAGTTGATCCTATTGGGGGAAGGGAGCAAGCCTGAACAAATTACAGCTGGTTTCCAAATGAATTATGCTTTTGATTTTTACAATACTTTAAAAGGCATCTTCGCGGAATCAAAAGCGCCCAGTTCCCTATTTACTTCAAATACCCATGAAAAACTACCTGAGGGGAGCTACAGGTTAAGATACACGACCAACCACGATGTTACTTCGTCTGACGGCAGCACAGTGGAGATCTACAAGGGAAAACAAGGCGCTTTAGCTGCTTTTGTATTGGCGGCCACCATGGACGGGGTGCCATTGCTATACAACGGACAAGAGGTTGGCTGTCCTAAAAAAATCAATTTCTTTGAAAGGGACGCTATTGATTGGAACATCAATGCAGATATGAATCTGGAATATAAAAATATCCTGGCTGCCAGGTCCTCAAGTGAGGCTTTAAAGACGGGTGTGCTAACCAGTTATAACCATACTGATGTGATTGCATTCCGTAAAACCAAAGGATTGGAAGAAGTTACCATACTGGTCAATGTAAGGAACAGAAGTGTTGATTTTGATGTTCCTGCCACTTTGATCGGACAGGTATGCAAGAACGCGATCAGCTCTGAACAAGTAGTACTGGGAGCAAAGATAACGTTGCCAGCTCATGGCTACCTGATACTTAAAAAGGTTTAGAAGAAAAAAGGGCTGCTATTCAGCAGTCCTTTTTAATCCAAATTTCTCTATTTTGCTATATAAATGACTTCGCTGTATATCGATATCATCTGCAGTTTTTGAAACATTCCAATTGTTTTTTTCCAGCTTGAACTTAATGAACTCCTTTTCGGCGAAGTCCTTGTAATCCTGAAAATTACTGAATTTCTCGTAATTAAAATTTTGGCTTGTTCCGTTGCTGCTGGCGGCTATAGTATTTCCGTTTGCGGCTCCGATATTTGTTCCTCCACCAGGATTGGCGAATGCAATTACATCACTCTCGGTGATTGTTTTATCGCTTAAAATAATCAGGCGCTCAATCATATTGTGTAATTCCCGCACGTTACCCGTCCAGGGCAAACTTTGTAAAGCAGACATTGCACTGTCGCTAATCTTTTTTACAGGCATGCCGTAATCTTTGCAGATGTCTTCCAGAAAGTTTTGAGCGATCTCAGGAATATCTTCCGTCCTTTCTCTTAAAGGCGGTACATGTATATTGATTACATTGAGGCGGTGATATAGATCCATACGGAAATTACCATCCTCAATTTCCTTCATCAGATCCTTATTGGTCGCCGCAAGCACACGAACATTTACTTCCAGTTCTTTTTCACCACCTACACGGGTAATTTTATGCTCCTGCAAGGCACGCAATACTTTTGCCTGCGCTGAGAGGCTCATATCACCTATTTCATCTAAAAAAAGTGTACCACCATTGGCTAGTTCGAATTTACCAATCCGCTGCTTTACAGCAGATGTGAATGATCCTTTCTCATGACCGAAAAGCTCACTTTCTATTAGTTCGGAAGGAATGGCCGCACAGTTCACCTCAATCAACGCATTATCAGCACGATTAGATTTTTCATGCAGCCATCGGGCAACCAGTTCTTTACCGCTACCATTGGCGCCCGTAATCAATACACGCGCTTCTGTAGGGGCTACCCGTTCAATCGTTTCTTTGATCTTGTTGATGTTTTCAGAACCACCGATGATATCTCTTGTTTTGCTAACCCTACGTTTCAGTACCTTAGTTTCGGTTACCAAAGTACCTCGGTCTAACGCGTTTCTAACCGTAATCAGGAGCCTGTTTAGATCAGGTGGTTTGGATATGAAATCAAATGCGCCTTTTTTGCTGGCCTCTATCGCTGTCTCAACTGTTCCATGGCCGGAAATCATGATGAAAGGCAGATCAGGGCTGTAAGCCTGTGCCTGTTCCAGCACTTCCATACCATCCATCTTGCTCATCTTAATGTCGCAAAGAACCAGATCGTATTTCTTTTTTTTAATCAGCTCCAGACCGTCTACACCATTGTCGATATCTTCTACTTCGTAATTTTCATATTCTAAGATCTCACGTAAAGTGCTTCTTATTGCCCGCTCATCATCAATTATTAACAGTTTCGCCATGTGGTGTGTCAATGTTTTATTATCTGTATGCTAATATATTACTTTTATCAGTAATGCCTTGTAAAATCAAAAAAATGCAAGCCTGTAAGCCGGGTTCTGTTCCCGATAAATCAGGATTCTATCATTAATCCACTATAAATGTCGCCATTTATCTCTAACGACCTACCCACTGACATCGGACGAGCAGCCCTACATGCGTCAGCCTATTTGGTCTTTCAACTCCCGGGGTTTACCAATCTTCCGGTCGCCCGGAAAAATCGTGAGCTCTTACCTCACGTTTTCAACCTTACCTGTGCATTTAAGCCATCGGCGGTGTACTTTCTGCGGCACTTTCCATAATTTGAATATTCATTTCCAAACCTCTTCCCGTTAGGAAGCGAGATGCTCTGTGTTGCCCGGACTTTCCTCTCTTCTGATAAATCAAAACAGCGATAGAACGGCTTGCATTTTGGTACGAAGATACTATTTTGAAGGATAGATTCAATAGTGATTGGGCAATCTGTTTACCCCAGCATGTTTTTTAAAATATTGATTTTTACCACAAAATAAAGTTTTTTTTTATTTAAGAAGGTCATTTACATTTGTTCCACTTGATTGTAATAAGGCCCCACCAATAAAAAATAATATATGAATATAAAGTTATCTGATAATCGAGTTGGCACACAGGAAGACAATTTTCAAAATACTGATGAAAAGCATCCCAGGTTTTATGACCAGAAAGAACCCGTTATTCGCACGCTGAACGAAATCGATGTATCTGGAACTTATTCATATGCAAATTATCTCAGATGGGAAATATCGGAAAGGTTGGAACTAGTTAAAGGCAAAATCTTTCCGATGAAGTCGCCATCCACGTTGCACCAACGATGTACAGGTAGGATATTCGTCGTTTTAGCGCTATTCCTGAAACATAAAAGATGTGAAGTTTTTGTCGCTCCATTTGATGTCCGGTTTCCTTATCAGTCTAAGGATGATGTGGATATCACAACAGTTCTTCAGCCAGACATATGTGTTGTCTGTGAGAGGTCAAAGATCGACAAGCGTGGTTGCAGTGGAGCTCCTGATATTGTTGTAGAGGTACTGTCATCTGGTGACAGTAAGACAGAACTGGACAATAAGTATCGGATTTATGAAGAATTTGGCGTTCGTGAATATTGGATTGTACAACCTTCGGAACGTTCTGTGTTCAAGTATATTCTGACCGATGAAGGTGTTTTTTCTGCCGGTCGACCTTACACTCCGGGTCAAATGCTTGCTTCAGATGTTCTGCCTGGCTTTCAATTGAACATAGCAGAACTCTTTTTTGACGCTGAGGAAGAAGAATGATGAGTGAGTTAAACAAACTTTAGTAACAAAAAAAGCCACTGATTTTAACCAGTGGCTTTATACCATAGAATCTCACTAAAACTATTTTTTCTGTTCAGACAAAAAAGTGATCAGCGATGCAAATTCTTCGTAAGATAAAGAGTTTGCCATCCCCGGGGGCATCATGGAGGTTTCCATTTCTGTGCGTTTAAGCACATCATCAGTTTTTATTGTGCTTACCTGGCCTGCAATATCTCTCATTACAATTTTTTCAGCTGTTTCGGAGGTGACAAAACCCATATAACTTTTATCACCTTTCGCCGTGATTTGTACAGTTGCAAAACCTTGCGAAATGGAAGCATTCGGTTTCAAAATAGACTCTGCAATTTGCTCACGGCTCATAATGGAACCGATTTGACCCATGAACGGACCTTTAAGTGGCTCACCTTTGTTTAGACTATGGCAAGCAATACAACCTTGTTTGGCAAATAATCCTTTGCCCAAAGCGGGATTGCCTTTGATATTGGCTATGGCCAGCATGACATCTTCAATAGAAGACTCGCCGATCTGACCTTTTTTATTTCTGATTTTGTCGAGGTCAACTTTAATATCGTCTTTGGCAGCTAATGTTTCTTCGCTACCAAATTCAGTAATACCCATTTGATTTTTGGCATTTAGGTCGGTAAAGAATTGTTTGTCTGCACCCCGCTTGTTCCATTCCGTCAGCAAGAATTTTTTGATTGTCGGCGATGATGCCCAGTCTACCGTTACATAATAAGGGCCATGGCCATCTGGTCTGGTACTCCACCAGGTTTGTCCTGTATAATCGTCTTCTTTCTTGTAAATTCTGGAGAGGTTGGAAATAATCTGTTTTTTAAGCGCAGGGTTATTGCTAATCCCATAAGCAGCAATTAGGCCTTCCACTGCTTTTGGATCATGCATATAGCGCAAAGCCCAAAGTGCAATGGTAGAATGTTCAGTTCCAATTGCATTCACACAATCCTCGACCGCATTTAGACTCAATAAAGCACGAACAGCCAGGTGGGCAGGTATAATTTCAGCGTTTGGTGTAGCATGTGGACCTTCGATATCTTTTGCCGGGGCCGCAAAAGATGCCGGCACTTTAACTTTCAACAGAGCGGCAATAGCTTCCTTACGGTTTAAGCGGCCTAGTCCTATAATGGCTGCTGCCTGAACACGCGCAGATGGATCATTGAGCGAATTAATAAAGTCAGCTATGGCCACTGATTTGCTGTTTGACTTTCTATCTGCCAGGGCACGCAGGGCAAATTCTTTGACCTCTTGTTCAGAAATCAATGTGGCCAATTGGGCATTGCCGCTCTCTCTGGTTATCTGGGCATAGGTGAAGATACCAGCAACACGATTATACAATGGCAAACTTTTATCTGCAGCCACACTCCAGGATGCCTTCGCTGCATCCTTCTCAGGGCGGGTCAGCAGTTCTTGCTGTGCACCCAGCCGGGCCACTGCACTATTTGATCTTAACAAATTGGTTAGTTCTTTTACAGAAGCTTTTTTCAGGGAAGGAAACGCTTTGTATTTCCAGTCTTTGGGAACTGCCCTTACAATAAACCCTTTGCTCGGGTTTCCGGAATAACCGGCGCCATCCCAGGCAGCGAGGTAAAGACGACCGGAACCATCTACATCTAAATCTGTAATCTGATTCAGTTTGATAAAGGTTTCATCTTTTTGCTTGAAACTGGCCCCATCTGCTGTGACCCTATGTATATATAAATAACTATTTCCCCAGTCAGCCATCATAGGTACATGGTTGTATTTGTCCGGCCAGGTTGGTTCATCCATAAAAAGGGAGCCTGTTCCTGAGCCACCACCTACATCCACCAATCCAGGTATAATCTCTTCAGTAAAATGCTTGAATAATAGTGGGTATCCATATTCGCCTGACTGGATGTGGTGACTGAACCGTATGTTCCAGCCTCCGCCATCGTTGGTGTTGTCACGTGTAAAGATGTTCATATAAGGGTCAATGGCCACGTCGTAGATATTACGCGTTCCATGTGTGTAGATTTCCATTTCAGTGCCGTCTGGACGTACACGGACAATACCACCACCGTGCATAGTCAGTTTTGTGCCTTGTTGATCTACAGCATTATAGAATCCAAAATCGCCAGCGGCAATATAGATCCAACCGTCAATCCCCATCCTGATGCCGTTGGTGGCGTGATCGGTGCCACGACTTTGCAAGAATTTTGGAGAACTGATATTGGTAATTAGTGGTTTAGAAGGGCCATCTGCAACACCGTCGTTGTTGATGTCCTCAAATACTACCAGATCCATTCCAGTTGCGATTTTGGTTTCTTTAGAAAAGGTAGTATGCAGCACATATACTTTCCTTCCCTGTGCAATTATTCCACGGGGATTGTCGACCTGCGCAAACTCCGTGTTTTTATCCACTTTGCCGTCGTTATCAGTGTCTACAAGTTTTACGATACTGCCCTTACCAGGGTCTTTGCCCAATGAGCCGATTTTGTCGACACCAACAAATACTTCGCCTGTAGCAGCTACAGCGAGACATGCCGGGCTGGGTGTAAGCTCAGCAGTAGCAAAATTGGTCAGTTTTAAATCGCCAGGCCAGGTTGACGCATTTCTTAGTGTATCGCGCAGTTCAGTTTTGTTAGGTGTGTTTTTTGTTTTTGGATCTTTACCATTAAATCTGAATCCCAGAAAAATTAAGAAGGCATAGATGACAATTAATTGAATTTTAAACATAGTATTTGATCAGGTTACTCAAATGTAAATATTTTAGTTTGCTTAAGTTCTTCAGGTTTATTAATAGCAAAGATTTTACTTACATTCTTTTAAGTCCTTTGCTACCTCTTCAGGACTGTAAATACCTTGTTTATTACCAAATGTATTGGTAATATAAACAATCAGTTGAGCAATGTCGATATCTGCCATTTTTGGATTATCAGGCATTTTACCATCGTAAGGTTCATTATGAACAATTACCGTGGTGTCTGATCCATGTTTGATCATACAAGCTAAACGATGTTTGTTTTTCATGAGAAAGATCGAGTCAGTTAATGGGGGTGCAAGCTTGCTTAGTCCCTCACCCTTTGAGCCATGACAATTTTGACAGCGATTAATGTACAGATCACGTCCATTGGTATAATATATTTGCTGCTTCAACTGATCTGAATTTTGGCAGGAAAAGGCAATACTTAATAAAATAGCCAATGAAAAGACGGTAATTAACTTTCTGCGCATCACTAACTATTTCTTTTGTTCTGCCAGCAAAACCGGAATGTCTTTTTTAAGTTGGGCAACAGCCGTGTCATTAGTGCCATCATAAGCACCGCGAATATGTTTGTTTTTATCAATTAGTACCAGCCACCCCTGATGAACATATTTTTCTTTTTGAGTGCTGTCCTCCATTACTACAACCAAGTAATCCCTGGCGATATTATATATGCTATCTTTATTGCCATAGGCGAATTGCCAATTATCACCATATACATCAAGTTTTTTTGCATATTTCTTTAATTTGGATGGTTTATCATACTTAAAATCAATGGTGTGTGATAAAAACATGATGTCCTGATTGTCTTTATATTCTTCAAAAATACTTTTCATATTCCGGTGCATCGTCGGACAAATGGATGTGCAAGAAGTGAAGAAAAAATCTGCAATGTAGATTTTGTCTTTAAAGGTGTCATTGGTTATGTAAGTGCTATCCTGGTTCAAAAAACTGAAATCAGGTATGGTTTTGTAAATCGTATCTACTGTAATGCTGCCGTCCGCATTTTTTATTTCTTTAGTCTCAGATTGACCATAATATGGCAATTTTCTATTGTCCTTACAGGCGCTAAAAAAGAATAGGAAGCTTAAGGACAAGGGGATGAATAAATTCTTAATTGACTTCATAATTTGTGGTTGTGATCCTACAAATGTACGTTACTGAAAAATTAAAAAAGGATTCAGATTTAAATATTTGTAGAGGCGACGGAACTCATACATACGGATAATAAACTGTTTATTCCTGTACGTGCAACTCACTTTATCATTCCATCTTTATACAATTTAAATTATAAACTTTTTGTTTTAATATTGAATTTAAATATATGATTTATAGTAATTTATTGTAAAAATAATTGTCTATTTCGATCTGCCTTGAGGTCGTTAGTGGTACTATTTTAACATGCTTTTAGAAAATATGAATGAAATTAATAGGTGCTAACTGCAAATCTTTGATAATGTGTTTTATCTTTATTTAATTAATTGAAAATCATATATATAATTGTATATACTTATATGAATAGATTATGTATTAAATTCAGGTAGTACATTTTGATCATTTGATTGGTGTATATTATTTCTAAAGAAGTCTTCCGTAAATAACAATGAAATGCATTCCCTGAAATGAATGCTGCTATAAAGTACTGCGGAAAAGTGTGGAAGAAGCTGTAACTTTGTAAAAATATAAGGGCAGGTAGAACGAACCCACCCTTTTTTATTGAATTACAAACACACAATGAGAATAAGGAAAAATGCGGTAATTACCGCGGTTGGTGGTTATGTTCCCGACACTGTATTGAGCAATCATGACCTTGAAAAGATGGTTGATACCAATCATGACTGGATCGTATCAAGAACCGGGATAAAAGAGAGAAGGATAGTGAACGACCCGAATATTGCAACTTCTGATATGGCAACTTATGCTTTAAAGAGACTAATGGAGGATGCCAACGTAAATCCGGATGATATTGATTGTGTAATTGTGTCAACGTCAACACCTGACTATGTAATGGTTTCAACAGGTAGCATGGTTTGTGAAAAAGCTGGCTTAAAAAATGCATGGGGAATCGACACCAATGCGGCATGCAGCGGATTTTTATATGCCCTGACTTTGGGCGCAAGTATGATCGAAAGTGGCCGGTGTAAGAAAGTAATCGTAATCGGTGCTGATAAAAACAGCGCCATAGTCAATTATACAGACAGAAATACCTGTATCCTGTTTGGTGACGGTGCAGGAGCAGTCATGCTTGAACAAACAGAGGAACCTGTTGGATTAATGGATAGCTTCTTCAGGACTGATGGTTCAGGGAAGGAAAATTTGATCGTAACTGCAGGCGGTTCTAAATTTCCTGCGTCTCAAAGCACACTTGATGCAAAGCTGCACTATGTTCGTCAGGATGGTCGTATAGTTTTTAAAGCTGCCATTCAGGGTATGACTGATACTTGTAACGAGATTCTCAGAGCTAACGACCTTGTGAGTTCTCAAATCAATTACCTGATCCCGCATCAGGCTAACCTACGCATTATACAATCAGTAGGTGATTATCTGGGCCTTTCTGGTGATCAGGTTAAAGTAAATATCGACCGCTATGGTAATACCACTGCAGCTACGATTCCTTTATGCCTGTGGGATTTTAAAGATGACTTTAAGTATGGCGATAAAATGATCCTCACAGCTTTTGGTGCAGGTTTTTCATGGGGCGCAACCTATCTAAAGTGGGGTAAGTTAAGAGATAAAAATTCATGACATTAGAAGAAAGGATTCATAATTCAGAAACCAGGATTTTTAAAGCTGTCTTTCCGAATACAACGAATCATTATGATACTTTATTTGGCGGTACTGCGATGCTCATGATGGATGAAGTTGCATTTATCGCGGCAACCAGATTTAGCAGACAGAGGATGGTTACAGTAAGTAGTGATCGGATAGACTTCAATAAACCCATTCCGGCAGGAACTATTGTGGAACTCATTGGCCGCGTCAGTCATGTGGGCAATACAAGCATGAAAGTTAAAGTTGAAATTTACATTGAGCAGATGTACTGTGATACACGCGAAAAGGCGGTAACGGGTGAATTTTCGTTTGTGGCTATAGATGAATTTAAAAAACCTGTAAAAATTATTAAATCCTGATTTGAAGTAGATTTAGGTTCTTCTTTTTTTATATTTATGCCGTTATGTGGCTGAGATCAATATCATTTTTACTTTTATTCGGTTTACTAACATCGACTTCTTCGAATTTGATAGTATATGGTTGCTTTAAGGTAAATCTAAATTACATATCCACACAACTATGTGAAAATAGAGATAAGCCGCAAATGCATTGCAATGGACAGTGCTATCTAATAAAAAAGTTGAAGCAGGCAAAAGACAAGGAGCAAAAAGAAGAACAACAGTCCCAGAAAATGCAGGTCCATAATATGGTGGTTTCCGCTATTCAAACATTTAAGTTCTACGCATTTGCAAAAATTAAGGTGCACGTTCCTTTTTCAATGGGAATGCCAAAAAATATTAAAAATGCTATATTTCACCCACCTCAAAAGGATTAAATTCTATTCCTGGTAAAATATATTTTAAGTAAAACAGGTAAAGTCGAAACTTGCTGTTTCACCTTAATGCTTGTGCATAGAATTTATGCGCGGTATTTTTACCGGATCGATAAGTAATCAATTGTTTTATAATAATCGTAATGGAATGAATAAAATCATAAATATATTGTTATTGGTGGTAGTGATTTCGGCTTGCAAACAAGAGGAGGACTACAAAAAAGTACGTGATGAGGTAATGATTTTTCACGATGAGGTGATGCGTGACAACGGACGCATCGTAAATAATCAAATGAAATTGGACACCTTATTACATCAACTCCCATCACTGAAATTGCAATTCCCGGAAGTGGATACCTTGAAGGAAGCTGCTGCCATTTCTAGCCTCGTTAAAGAACTGGGCGATGCGGAAGAATTGATGAACGACTGGATGCATAAATTCGAACCTGATGTAACAGGTAAATCGAATACAGAAGCTGTTCAATATTTTAAATCAGAGAAGGCAAGAATCGCACAAATTGATAGTTTGTACAAGAAGGAAATTGTAGCGTCTGATACTTACCTGAAAAAATTCAAGATGCCATGAAAAACTTATTGACACTGTTATGTGCCTTCTTGTTTTGCATGTCCTGTAAAGACAAGTCTAAGCGGCTGCCTTTTCTGCAAATGGAAACAACGGAGAGGAAAGTAAATGGAAAGATTGTTATCGATTCTGTTTTCAGGACGATCCCATCTTTCAGCCTGTTAAATCAGGACAGCGTGGTTGTATCGGAGAAAGATTTTGACGGTGGAATTTATGTCGCTGATTTTTTCTTTACATCCTGTCCGTCCATCTGCCCGGTAATGCACCGTAATTTGTTCAAAGTCTATCAAAAGTACAAGGGAAATCCAATGGTGAAATTTGCATCACATACCATTGATGTCAAATACGATACACCTTCCAGAATGAAAAAATATGCAAATAAATTGGGTGTGTCAGGTACTCAATGGGAATACCTTTGGGGAAGCAGGGATGAAATTTACGCTTTAGCTGAACGAAATTATCTCGTTGCGACGGTGGAGGATAAGAAAGCACCAGGTGGATTCGTGCATCAGGGTTATTTGGTGCTTGTTGACAAACAAAAGCGCATTAGAGGGGCCTATGATGGTACTGTTGAAACTGATGTAGAAAAGCTAATGGAAGACATAGATACGTTATTGCTGACCGAATAAAATTTCTCTTATCTTTAGATCTTAAAAAACAGATCAAGAGATTCGATGAAGGATAAAGAGGAGTATAGTCTAGCAAATTTTGATTTTTCTAAACTGGACAAAATTTTAAAATCTAATCAGGGACTAAAATTGCCTTCCAATCCAAATAGTAATGCTGCTACGGTGCTGATTTTTAGTCAGCACCGTTTTTATAGACATTTGGTTATCGAACTCGCTGAGGCGGAAATAGCTAAAAATGGTAAACTCAAAAATCCGTTTAAATTTTTAGATCCGCTGGACAAAGTATGGAAAAGTCACAATCCAGCTGAATTAAAGTTTTATACTGGTATTTCCAGGTTTAAAAACAATTATAATGAAGGGCGCTCAGCAACTGATCTAGAGGCGTTGAAAGCAATAACCAGCAATCCAATGAATCTGCCTGTGTACTTGCACGACGATACAATATCTTCCAATATTACAGCGAATTCAATTCAGTTATCTAAACTTGATGTCCTGATGCCGGAACTGCTGATTACTGTCGGTGAGAAGAATGATGATTTTCAGATTTCAGGGACTTTGAAATTAAGGGATCAATCGTATCCGCTACAAAACATAAAGATCCGGTTTAATTATTTTATGCAAGTTGGACATCAGCTGTATCTGATCGATAATCCTTACATTCTCAGTGTGATCGATTTTTTTAAACACCAGCAAGAGACCATAATTATCCCCAGGTCGGAATATGAAGATTTTCAGGAAAAGATCTTATCCGTATTAGAAGAACGCATCACAGTTAATTACTCTTATTTGAAGCGGGCCACCAGGAAGCAGGTGATAGAACAGGGCTTCGATCTGGAAAACGAACAAATCATTTATCTTTCCGAATCAGATAATTTTGTAATCATCACCCCAGTGATGCGCTATGGTACTTTGGAAATTCCCGTTATTTCTACCAAGCAGATCCGTGCTAAAGATAAACTGGGTAAAATGTTTACGTTGGACCGTGATGAGGAGCGGGAGTTGCAGTTTATCACCGCTATTGCTAAAATGCACCCCCAATTTTTGGAGCAGATGAATGAGTTCCCTGAACAGAAGCATGCGGACTGCTTTTATCTCCATCGTAAACATTTTTTGAATAGCGAATGGTTTTTGGAGTCTTTCCAAGCCTGGCGCAGTAAGGGTATAGCCATTCTTGGTTTTAACCAACTTAAAGAAAATAAGTTCAGTCCGTACAGGGCAGAAATTTCGATCAATGTAATCAGCGGGATTGATTGGTTTGAAACTGCAATCAAAGTGAAATTCAATAAACAAACGGTGGCATTGAAGCACTTGCACAAATCCATACGTAATAAAAGCAAGTTTGTTCAGTTGGATGACGGAACCATTGGCGTCCTGCCTAATGAATGGTTGTTAAAGTTTCAAGGGTACTTTGGCGCAGGCGAGGTTATAGCGGAAAAAATTCGCACACCAAATATCAACTACGCTTCTGTAGAACAACTATACGAAACTGAAGTGCTGGACGTGCATACACGAGAGAAATTACTGTTCTATCGCACTAAACTTTCTAATTTTGATGCGATTAAGCCTGTTTCTGTTCCTTCTGAATTAAAAGCGACACTGAGAGCGTATCAGCAGGAGGGACTGAATTGGCTCAATTTCCTCGACGATTTCAACTTTGGCGCTTGTCTAGCGGACGATATGGGATTAGGTAAAACAATTCAGATTTTGGCATTTATATTATCACAGCGTAAAAAAACAATTCAGAATACAAATCTTGTTGTGGTTCCCGCCTCGTTGGTATTCAATTGGCAGCAGGAAATTCAAAGGTTCGCGCCGACTTTGAAACTCAAAACCATTTACGGGTCTGACCGGACCAGATTGGTGGACGATTTCGAAAACTACGAAGTGATTTTAACTTCGTATGGAACTTTGTTGTCCGATATCAGCTTTTTAAAAAACTATCGTTTCAACTACATTTTCCTGGATGAGTCTCAAACCATTAAAAACCCAGATTCGCAACGTTATAAAGCAGTAAGGCTACTTCATTCCAGAAATAAAGTCGCGCTTACTGGTACGCCGATTGAGAACAATACTTTCGATCTCTATGGACAACTTTCTTTCGCTTGTCCCGGCTTGCTGGGTAGCAGAGAACAGTTCAAACGGCTTTATTCAGTTCCCATTGATCAGTTTAAAGACAGTAAACGAGCCGGGGAATTACAGCAGAAAATTAATCCTTTCGTATTGCGGCGCACTAAGGAGCAGGTGGCTAAAGAATTACCAGATAAAACAGAAATGATAATTTTTTGTGAAATGGGCATCCAGCAGCGTGAGATTTACGATGCTGCGCGTGACGAAATCAGAGATTATCTGATGGGAACAGCTGAAGATGAATTGAAAAAAAGCAGCATGCACGTGCTTCAAGGTATTACCAGACTCCGGCAAATTTGTAACTCCCCAGCCATTTTAAATAAGGATGCTTATTTTGGTGATGCATCTGCCAAAATGGATGTGCTGATGGAACAAATTGAAGGAAAGTCACTCAATCACAAGATTCTTGTGTTTTCCCAATTTGTGACCATGTTGGATCTTGTGAGAGCAGAACTCGACAAACGGAACATCAGCTCTGCTTATTTAACGGGACAGACAAAAAATCGATCTGAAGTGGTAGACTCATTTCAATTCGACCCAGGTATCAGGGTGTTTCTGATTAGCTTGAAAGCAGGTGGGATAGGTCTGAACCTCACACAGGCCGATTATGTTTATTTGGTAGACCCCTGGTGGAACCCTGCTGTAGAAAACCAGGCGGTAGACAGGGCTTATCGCATTGGCCAAAAAAAAAATGTTATGGCTATTAGACTGATTTGTCCGGATACCATAGAGGAAAAGATTATGCTCATGCAAGAATCTAAAAAGGACCTGGCTACTAATCTGATTAAGACTGAAATGTCCATCTTCAAATCACTATCTAAAACAGATTTGCTTAAACTATTATGATTGAGGATTGCCTAAAAAACTGTTTTATCGGATCGATTATAGCCAGAAACATACTAATCTTGGTGTTTATCACATCTTCCCTTCCTTGCATCGCTCAGATAAACAAGGATGGCCAGGTAATCTCGGAGCGGAGCCTTATGCCTTATAATTTAAAACGTATTGCCCGGCTTACTGGTAGAACTCAGAACGGAGAGACTTTGCCCAATCCCAATCAAACAGATAAAAAGTATGATATTGGAGGCACTGATCTCGGCATCGCCTGGGATATGGGCGGAGGTAAAATGGGTTTCTTTTTTGGAGACACATATGGAAGTGACTTCTTTCAGGTAAAAGAGGGGGGACCTGGAAGGGCTGGAAATTGGCGTTCTAATGTATTGGGTATCGCCAGCGATCTTGATCCCTCAGATGGAATTACATTCGATACCATGGTAAATAAGCAAATCATTTATAGTTCCCATGTAACAGACGGTACGGGCAGTCATACGGCAATACCTACCGCCGCCATCCATGCAAATGGTCTGGATTATGTGCATTATATGGATGTTCGTCATTGGGGTTCAGCTGGCAGGTGGAAGACCAATTATTCCGGTCTTTACGAGTCTAGAGATGCCGGCCGAACATGGAAGCAACGTAAGGAGATAAGATTTAATGGCAATAGCAATTTTTCCCAGGTGGGATATGCCAGAAAAGATGATTACATTTATATGGCCGGTACGCAGTCCGGACGACAAGGAGCAATCTATTTGGCACGTTTCAAAGAAAAACAGATTCTGGATCAGGCTGCTTACCAATATTGGAGTAAGACAAAAGGTTGGCTGGAAAACGACGAGTGTAATGCTACACCAATCATAGACGATCCTGCTGGGGAGCTATCTATCACTTATAACTACCACTATAAAAAATGGATTATCGGATATATGAGCGAAAAATCTCATGCATTGGTCATGCGTGACGCAACAGAAATAACAGAGAGCTGGACTGAAGCAAAAATATTGGTCAAGTCAGCAGATTACCCGGGATTATATGCGCCATATATCTTACCAGTTAAACAACAAGCCGACGTGCTTTACTTCACGATGTCGATGTGGTGGCCTTATAACGTCTTTATCATGAAAGCGAACCTCAAGGTCTCCAATTAAAACCAGCGGAATACTTCGAGGCAGTCCGCTGGTGAATAGTGAGGTTATTTTGCGATTTCCAGGCTGCTGCTGCCTTTCCAATTGCCTAAGGATTTCTTAGCCAATAGCTTCGCTTCTGACACTCTGATGTTGCCGACAATAGTTAGAAAACTTTTTGAAGGAACCATTATAGCATCATAAAGCACATTAACGTCCTGCATATTCAATGCGCCTAATGAAGTTTTAGAAATACCATCTGGAAAATACCTGTTGTTACCTTCCAAACTGCCGATTAGTTCGTTTCGAGCATTATCCAAATCTTTTTGACTAAAGAGTGGGTGTTTTAAAGCAGAAGAAAGCAATTCCAATGCTTTGTCGAAATGGCCAGCATCCGTATTAATATTGCCACCTTTTTCTGTATAAGTCAACGTACTATCCAGTCGCAGAAGGTTGCTGTTCATCATGGCAAGTAGCAATTCCTGTACGCCTGGTTTGTTTACAGAGGCACTTAAACGGGAATCGGAAGTGAATCCGGCGAAAACCTTTGTGGCTTCACTATTCTCAACTACAATTACGGTCATGCCATTCTTCAGTTTAAATGTAACTGGATCTTTCATAGCGCTGGATTGTGCCTTAGTAAATTGGACTGTCAGCAAAATTGCCGAGAGCAACATTAATTTTTCGATTGTTTTCATGGTTTTTCAGATGTAAAATGTATGCGAATGTACAAGCCCTTTGTTCATTTTTAAAGTTGGATAGGATAGAAAGGGGTAATTACCCGATGAATCAGCGATTTCACCTGTTCATTCTGTTCATTTTGTTCATTGCTTATTTCAGGGTCTTCATGTCGCTATTTTAGATCGTATATACCGCCAGATGAATTGCTTAATTACCGATAACGATCCTGTTCTAAGAAGTACACTACGACGCTTGATCGGTTTGGATAGCTCGCTCAAATTGATTGCTGAATGTAACGATGCGGAAGATGCTAGTAATTACGTTTTATCCCACCCGATAGATTTGCTTATTATTTCCGTTGAACTTCCTGGAATGAGTGGTATCGAATTTGCGCGAAATCTTGATCAACGAGGACCAATGATCATCTTCATTTCCTCATCTGGAAGTCAGGCTCTCGAGGCCTTCAATCTTGGTGCGGTAGACTTTTTATTAAAACCAATCCAATCATTACGTTTCATGCAGGCCATTCACAAGGGAAGAGGGGTCTTTTCTAATAAAAACATTAAAGCTATAAAAAGGGAGGATGGCTTTGTTTTTATCCGAGAACTCAATGTGATCAAACGAGTGAAAGTTGGCGACATCTTGTTCATGGAGGCGAAGGGAGATTATGTGAAAATCCATTTGACCAACCATATTTACAGCATTCATTCCTCGTTGAAATCTGTGGAAGAAAAGTTGTCCTCCCGATTTTTTCTAAAAGTCCACAGGTCTTTTATAGTGAACGTCAGTAAGATTGATGCATTGGAAGGCAATATGTTGGTCATACACAAACTACTCGTTCCAGTATCAGATGCCCATCGTGCAGCACTACTCAATCGACTGCTTATCCTTTGAATTACAAACCACTTCTTTATTCGAGCGGCGGAAAAATTGTTTTTTATTGGACATCTTTTGTAGTAATTTTAAAATATAAACTTTAAATGCACCATATTTATACCGTAAACCCTATGATGGGTCATTTTAAGATCTAAACAACATTAAAAACAGATGCAGTACCGGGAAATATTAGATCAACTTCGCACACATGTGTCAAATCTTTTTCATTCTCATCACGACAGTCGTTTCATTTATCATAACCTGAATCATACCGAACAGGTTGTAGAGAACGCTGTGAGGATCGCCAATCACTACCAGTTGCCAGATGAAGAGTTTTTTATCGTTGTGGCTGCCAGTTGGTTTCATGACATCGGTTATTTCTATAATTGCAGTCAGCATGAATCTGAAGGCATACAGCTTGCCCGGAAATTCCTGGAAGAAAAAGGAGTGACTGAAGAGGTGATCGTCAGGATAGCAGGCTGCATTAATGCTACAATGATGCCACAACGGCCAGAAGGACTGCTACAACAAATCGTCTGTGATGCTGATCTTTTTCATTTGGGCAGTGACAGTTTCAAAGAAAGGAACAAGCTCATGCGTAAGGAAGCAGAGGCTTTTCACAATAAAAAGATAGGCAAGGACGATTGGAGAATTAAGACCATATCATTATTTAAAGCACATCATTTTCATACAGATTATTGCAGGGATATACTGGATGCAAAAAAGGCGCAAAATCTGGCGGAAATGGAAAATAAATCACTCATTAAATCAAATGTAGATATCATCGAATCTACTAAAATGCCTGGAATGGAGAAAGATAAAGGAAAAAAGGGTGACAAGCCAGAACGCGGTGTTGAGACTATGTTCAGGATCACGTCTACAAATCACCAGCGTTTGAGCGATATGGCCGATAATAAAGCCCACATTATGATCTCGACCACTTCGATTATACTTTCGGTCATCCTAAGTATTTTGCTACGAAAGCTGGAAGACAATCCCCACCTTATCATTCCTACTATGCTATTACTAGTGGTTTGCGTAGTTACAATGGTGTTTTCCATTTTAGCAACAAGGCCCTCTATTCCCGAAGGTGTGTTTACACCTGATGACATTAAAGAAAAACGTACCAACCTGCTGTTTTTTGGCAATTTCTATAGAATGAGTTTAACCGATTATCAGAATGGAATGCTTAAAATGATGGAAGACCATGATTTTCTATATGGAAGTTTAATCAAGGACGTTTATGCACAGGGCGTAGTCTTAGGTCGTAAATATCGCCTGCTTAGAATCGCATATAACGTATTTATGTTTGGTATTGTTGCTGCTGTGCTCGCTTTTATTGTTGCATCAGCTCTTGTGACTATGTAATTTCTTATGGAAAAAGCTGTTTATCTTAACAGGGACTTAAGTTGGCTGAGTTTCAATGGCAGGGTTTTGCTTGAAGCGGGCAAAGACACCGTTCCAATACTGGAACGCATTAAATTTTTATCGATCTACTCCTCAAATCTGGATGAATTTTATCGGGTTAGGATGCCTGTTCTGATGGCAGTAGAAGAACGCCAGGAGGATATCAATCTAGCTGGAAATTATGAACTTGCCAAAATGGAGATCAACCGGCAACAGCATAAATTCGGCGAAATTCTGAGCAAGCAAATTCGTCCCGCTCTTGAAGAAAAAGGAATTCACTGGCTCTACAACCAGTCGATACCAGCACATATTTCAGCGCAGGTTAACGATTTGTTTTATACACAGATACTTGCCTATTTGCATTCTGAGCGCATAGATAAAAACCTGACCGGCTTTTTTGCAGAAAACAATAAACTGTATCAGTTGGTAGTCTTGGAAGATTCAAATAAAATAGAACGTCTTGAACTAATTAATATTCCTTCGGATGTTATTCCCCGTTTATATTCAATTCATGTAACTGAAGGTACCTTTGTTCTCTTTTTGGAAGACATTATGAAGAACAATCTGGCACATTTATTTCCTGGAGATGTGGTAAAGTCCGTTTATAACTTAAAAGTAACAAGAGACGCCGAACTCAACGTTGAAGAGATATCGGGAGAAGAAATCACTTCAGCTTTGGAAAGACAGTTGGAAAGAAGAGATCTTGGTCTGGCCACAAGGTTACTTTGCGAACCCGGCATTCCTTTAAGGAGCTTGTATCGCGTGATCTATGCACTTAATTTGCAGAAAGCAGGAATTGTGGAAGGAGGCAGCTATCACAATTTGAAGGATCTCAACGGTTTCCCTCTAGACGGGGCAGAATTTAGCTATGCTAAATGGCCTGCTGTGTCTGGAATGCGCATTTTAGATAATACAACACTTTTTGAATCAATTTTAAAACAGGATATTCTGATCAATGTGCCTTATCAGCGCTATGACCCGGTTCTACGATTCTTCAATGAGGCAGCTACCGACCCTTCAGTGGAGGAGATCTATGTCACGCTTTATCGGGTGGCTACCAATTCTATTATTGTCAGCGCACTCAGTACTGCCGCAAAGAATGGCAAAAAAGTAACGGCTATGGTAGAGCTAAAGGCCAGATTTGATGAGGCGAACAACATTAAATGGGCGAAGCGAATGAAGGCCGCGGGTGTTAGGATCATTTACAGCAGTCTGGATTTAAAAGTTCATGCTAAGGTAGCACTGGTAAAACGAAGGATAGCTGAGAAAATCCAATACCTTGGAATGCTGGCTACCGGGAATTTGAATGAAACAACAGCAAAGTTTTACACAGATCACATTCTTTTAACTGCACATCAGCCTATGCTGATTGAATTGGAATTACTGTTTGGGTTTTTGAGTAAGAAAAAGAAGGTGCCGGCGGCAGAAGACCAGATCAATTTTGAACATTTACTCGTTGCTCAGTTCAACCTGAAAAATAAATTTTTATCACTGGTCCAGCGAGAAATTGACCATGCAGCCCAAGGCTTTCCTGCTGAAATCACCATCAAAATGAATAATCTGGAGGAGCGGGTACTCATTTCGAAACTTTATGAAGCCTCGCAAGCCGGAGTTAAAATTAAACTCATCGTCAGGGGTATTTGTTGCCTGATCCCGGGAGTAGCCGGATTGAGTGAAAATATTGAAGTATTGCGCATTGTTGGCCGGTACCTCGAACATGGTCGCATTTTCATATTCCACAACAATGGAGATGAAGCGATTTTTATGGGTTCCGCAGATTGGATGAATAGAAATATCTACAGCAGGATAGAGGTTTGTTTCCCTGTTTACGATCCCAGAGTAAAGCAAATGCTACTGGAAATTGTTAACTTACAACAGGACGACACCGCTCAACAGGCTATTTATTTATTCCTGCATCAACAAAATGTTTTACAAACCTGATGATTTATGAAAAGAAACTGCTCCTTAAGTTTGTTAATCGTGATTTTTATAACCCTTACAGGAGCATATTCCTGCATGAATGCAAAAAATAAATATACAAGTCCGGATGGCTATGATTTTCTAAAACCTGACAAGTTTAATATGCCATCCAGTCTGCTTGAAATTTCGGGGATCGCTTTCCATGATGGGAACAGCGATACAATTTATAGTATCCAGGATGAAGACGGTAAACTATTCCGTCAAAAATGGGATGTGCAGAAACAGAAAAATATGAAGTTCGCACCGAAAGGTGACTACGAGGATCTTGCCATTCTTCACGATCAGGTATTGGTCTTAAAAAGTAGCGGCTCACTGTTTTCTTTCTCAATAGGGGAAGCTGTTAAAAAAGAATCAGATCAGGTCAAGGAATTGAAACATGTAGTGCCGAAGGGAGAATATGAAAGTATATATGCTGATCCTAACACCAATAAGCTCTATATCTTATGCAAGAGCTGTTCCGAAGATAAAAAGAACAAGCAAGTGAGTGGCTATGTCTTGGATTATGATCTTGCAGCGGATTCAGTAACAGAAAGTGGTACATTTAAAATTGACCTGAGTACGCTTAAACAACTCAATACGAAATTGAAAACCAGTTCTAGTCCGTCTGCCTTGACGCGCAATGCCTTTACCGGAGAATGGTATGTTCTTTCATCTGCGAATAAACTTCTGCTTGTTACGGATGCTGACTGGAAGATCAAGGCCGCTCACCATTTAAATTCTTCCACATTTAACCAACCGGAAGGCCTTGCGTTTGACAAAGACAGGAACCTTTACATCTCAAATGAGGGAGATGAGATTACTGATGGTAACATCATAAAATTTAAATATGCACCTTCAACAAAAAAATAAAGCGCTATTGATATTTTGCTGTTTTTTGTTCAGCTATGTCTACGGTTCTGCCCAAAAAACGGATTCGGTAGTGACCAGAGTAATCCTGATTGGTGACGCCGGAGAGATGGACACACAACAGGATGGAGTAATCAATCAGGCTGCTGCAAAAGTATTGAAGAATAAAACTACCGTATTCTATTTGGGTGATAATATTTATCCTAGAGGGATGGGATTGCCAGGAAGCAAGGAGGAACAGCAGACCCACGAAATTATCAAGTCCCAATACCAGCCTTTCAGAGCATTGGGAGCTCCTGTGTATTTTATTCCTGGAAACCATGACTGGGATAAAAGTGGGCCAGTGGGGTTGGATAAAATCAGACGGCAGGGTTCATTCCTAAAAGAACAGGGCGACAGTCTGCTTAAACTGATTCCAGATGGTGGTTGCCCGGGGCCAGTTGAGGTCGCATTGGGTAAAGATTTGGTAGTCATAGCATTTGATAGCGAATGGTGGGTATTTCCTCACGATAAAGACACGGTAGGTTGTGAATGCAGTACCAAAGACGAGATGATCAAGCGCCTTGAAGTTCTTTTTCAGAAGCATAAAGGCAAAGTGATATTGCTGGCTGCTCACCATCCTTTCCAAAGCTATGGAAGTCACGCTGGATATTATTCGTTGAAAGACCATTTGTTTCCGTTTACCAATATCAATAAAAATCTTTATATCCCGCTTCCGGGACTGGGTAGTTTATATCCCTTGCTCAGGTCTACCTTTGTCAATCCAGAAGACTTAAAGCATCCGCTTTATCAGGATATGATTCAGAGAATAGACAGCACTTTTGCCGGTTATTCTGATTTAATACATGTTGCAGGACACGATCATGGCTTGCAGTTCATTGAAAACAAGGGCATTCAAGTCGTAAGTGGATCCGGCGCAAAACATAGCTTTGTAAGGAAAGGGAAGCATGCTTTATATGCTTCAGTTTACCCTGGATTTGTAATTGTAGATCAATTGATAAATAATTACGTTCGTTTTACCTATTATGCAAATACAGGTAGTAAATTTGAGCAAGTTTTTACTTACACGCATGCAAGCCATCACGCTAAATCTAAATAAGGTAAATGAATCCGTTGGGAAACCAATTGGTGCGTCTATCAAACTCTCTCTAAGACCGTTTATCGAATACATTCAAGCTAAAGTAGCTACAGAAAAGACCTCAAAAATCAATTTTTACCGCTACATTCTTGAGCAGTTCAAACAATATCCTGAACTGAATGAACCGATTGATTCTAATGACTCAAAAAAATATGCCACACTTTTTGAACTCATCCATACATCGCTTTCTCCTATTATAAATGACGAAACTCAACAGTATTGGGCTATAGCAACACCTTTGTCCGGGCTTTTTCACTTTGGTACGGATGCGTTTTACGGGGTATTTATGGAGCCGTCACAATGCAGTCTTAAGTCGGATCTCAGTCTTCCTTCGCAAAAGGAGATGGATAAAAATATGTTAGCCACTTTTTATAATTTGATCATGGAGCGGTTCTATGGTTTTTCTTTAAACAGTGAGCAGTACGCCATCCATTCGATTACAGATCCTGAAACCCATCTGCTCAAGTATTACAGACTTGATATAGATGCCCGTTTTCTGGATATTACGACATCTTCAAAACTTCCGGAATACAACCTCAAAGACGTTAAAGATTACATTAAAGATGAACGCAACACGCTAAGGATGCTGACGAAGCTGATACCACCGTCGATGTTCAGTATTGAAGGAATCTCTATTATCAGCCTTACAGATGTCACGGCCGAGTATGCGCTTGAAACAGTCAAAAATATCATTATTCAGCACAATGAGTCTCAAAAAGGAGAGCACAGTGCCGAAATAGCAACTGCATTGCAAACATTGGTTGGGACAGATCAGGTGGATTTTGGAATGTTACCTTACATCAAGCTGAACAAAAAGCTGATGATCAGTGAGCGGTCCGGTTTTCAAAGTGTTGTGGTGCAACTGGCCAAAGATGCGGGTATGGAGGATAGTTATTATGGAGATCTGATAGAAGACTATCTATTGAATCCAAGAACACTGATTTTTCCTGAAATCATGGAAGAGGAGTATACCAATTATCCCATGTTGAGCCTACTTGCTGATGTTGGAATCAAATCCTATGCACTTTTCCCTCTATATTATAACGCCAAACTAGTAGGATGTCTCGAATTATACACGAAGGATACTAGTAACTTCAACGGAAATACACTTACTAAAATCGAACGTTCGTTTCCGCTATTGGCACAGTTGTTTCAAAACATCATTACCGATTTCAACAACGACATTCAGGATATCATCACCGACAAATTTACCGCCTTGCAGCCGGCCATTCAATGGCGTTTTCATGAAGCGGCATACAACTACCTTCAGTCTGGGGCCAGGGAAAGAAACCTGCCCGTGGAATCGATTTTTTTTAGAGACGTTTTTCCTTTATACGGTGCAATAGACATCAAAAATTCAAGTATCCAGCGTAACGCTGCCATTAGAAGGGACTTATACACCCACTTTGAGATCCTGGAAGGAACCATTTCAAAAGTGAAAGACGTGATTGCGTTATGCAACGAAGAAGCCATTCCCAAAGAGGAAGCCATCTGGAATTACAAGCACCTCGATGCACTTTCGGACCGCGAGATATTGAAAACTGAGGATTATCTCCAGCGCCAGATTCCTGCCGCATTGGTACAACTTAAAGAGAGCCATCCACAGCTCATACAGATTGTAGACGAATATTTTCAGCTCACAGGTACTGAAAGCAAAGTGTTTGAAAACCGGGAACGTTATGAAAAGAGCATGCAAATGATCAATCTGGCTGTAACACGTCACCTGGATGAATTTAATGCAGAACTGCAAAGCGTTTATCCAAACTATTTTGAAAAATTCAGAACAGACGGGGTCGAGTTCGATATTTATCTTGGCCAGTCAATCGCTCCTAAAAAGCCTTTTACAGACAAGATTATTGGTAATTTTCGAATGCAGCAACTAAGAGTTCTGGCAGAGATCGCGCAGACTACTAACAATCTCGGTCCTTATTTTTCTTTGCCTCTAGAAACAACCCAGCTAATCTTTGTGTATGATAAGCCAATTGATGTCAGTTTCAGAATAGATGAACAACGTTTTGACGTAGAAGGCAGTTACAATATCCGTTACCAAATGGTCAAAAAGCGCATCGACAAAGCGCATATTAAAGATACAGATGAACGTCTGACCCAGCCTGGCAAAATAGCAATTGTTTATTTTACAAGCTCAGAGGCAAAAGAATACTTAGCCTATATTAAGAAACTTCAAACCCAGGGTCTGTTGAACAATGACCTCGAGCATTTGGAAATAGAAGAATTGCAAGGTGTAGAAGGATTAAAAGCCCTGAGGGTGGGCGTAAGTTTAAAAAGATCAATCAACTGATGATGCGTTTAATGAATCTCCTGACCTCTTGTCTGCTGTTGCTCAGCATTCCGGCTATAGCACAAATAAAGTCCGGCGATTCCATTACCGTAGCTATGGGGCCGGAGTACGATAAGGTAAGCGGTCTTCATCGTTTCTGGCTGGGAGAAAGCTACCGTAAGATTTGGGCTACTCCGGTCAAAATCAGGATCATTGATTTGCAGCAGGAAAAAGGCGGATTAAAAATAGTGAAGCTTGGTGGAGGAATGCAGACCAGGTCGTTAAGACTGGAAGATCCATCAGGTAAAGAATGGACGCTTAGAACAATACAGAAATATCCTGAAAGAGGATTACCTGAAAGCTTAAAGCCCACCATTGCAAAAGATATCGTCCAGGATCAGGTGTCTACCAATCATCCTTTTGCTTCACTGATCGTTCCCCCACTGGCAGCTGCGCTGGATTTACCACATGCTTCCCCGGAAATTGTTTACGTAGGTGATGATCCCGTACTTGGCGAGTACCGCAAGGATTTTGCGAATGCAGCCTATCTGTTAGAGCCGCGCTCTCCTTTTGAAGAAGAAACGGACAATACTATAAAAGTTCAACGCAAGATCCAGGAAGATAACGATACCCGTGCCGACCAGAGACTGACCCTCAGGGCCAGGCTGCTCGACTTTGTGTTGGGTGATTGGGACAGGCACGAAGACAACTGGCGCTGGATTCCAAAGAAGGACAAAGGTGAAACAACTTATTTGCCGGTACCGCGTGACAGGGATAAAGTATTTTATAAAACCTCCGGTATCTTTCCATGGGTGCTCAACCACCAGTGGTTGAAGTCGCACCTACAACCATACAGCGAAACTATCCGGGACGTAAACCATTGGAATTTCAACGAGCGTTATTTCGACCGTTATTTCCTTAATGAGCTCTCTGAGCAGGATTGGAAGGATGAAGTGAAATACGTTCAGGAAAAACTCACACCGGAACTGATCGATCAGGCTTTTAGAAAAATGCCGGATACGATATTCAAGCTTAGTGGTGCAGAACTGGTCGGGTTTATGACTTCAAGAAGAGACCAATTGGAGACGCTTGCGCTGGAGTATTACCGGTTCTTATCGATTAATGTAGATATTTCTGCTTCTGATAAAAAGGAATTTTTTGATATCAATAATTTGGAAAATGGCGAAGTAGAGGTCATTGTGTCCAACATCAATAAAGAAGGAAAAAAAGGGAGATTAGTCTACAAGAGAATATTCAACCCGCAGGTGACCAAAGAAATCCGTTTATATGGGATGGCGGGATCAGATGTTTTCTCTGTTCACGGAGGTTCCCGTTCAGGTATTCTGGTACGCATGATCGGTGGCGATGACTCAGACCAGTTTGACATTGCAAAAGAGGTTAGAAACAAGCCCTTTTTGTACGATCGTAAAGACGAGCCTAACCAATTCCCTAATCACGCGCTTGCCCGGTTTAGACTGGCCAAAGATACAATGGTCAATCGATTCGATAAAAACGAATTTCTGTACGACAGGTCAGGACCGCTTTTTAGTCTAAACTACAATATCGATCAGGGCCTGCAGATAGGTCTGGGCTATATTTATGAAACTCAGGGTTTCAGGAGAGCGCCTTTTGGCGCGAAACATGAGTTCTGGGCCAATTATACTACAGGAAGAAAGTCTTTCATTCTCGACTACAGTGCCGAGTTCAAAAAGGCGCTAGGTAATAATGATCTGGTCGTACATGCCAATATGCTTGGGCCAAATAACCAAAGCAATTTCTTCGGAATTGGCAACAATACCCAATACCTTAAACTGGACGATGATGATGAGGAATTGCTGGATCGTGAGGATGGGATAGATTATTACAGGAACCGATACAATTATCTGAATACAGACTTGAGATTGAGCCGTCACTTAAACAAGCGCCTGACAGCTGACGGAGGGGTTTTATTATCCTGGTACAGCAGTACCGAATCTGGAAATGAAGAGCGATTTTTTAATGACTATAATGCTGCTCATCCCGAGCAGGAAATCTTCCTGGATAAATACTATGCTGGGCTTGTTGCAGGACTGACTTATGATTCGAGGGATAATGCCGGAATTCCAACCAAAGGAATTTACTGGAAAACTTCTTTTACTGCGCAGCACCGCCTGGATAAAACAGCAGATAAATATGGATCATTAACTGGTGAGTTTAGGTTTTACCTAAATCCAAACAGATCGGGTCTGGTCATTGCCAACAGAATCGGTGGGGGAACAGTGATCGGCGATCCCACATTTTTTCAGCGCATGCAGATAGGCGGGGTCAACAGTCTAAGGGGATTTAATAGCAGACGTTTTACCGGAACGACTATGTTTTATCACAACATCGATTTAAGGCTCCGTTTGTTCAATTTTACTTCCTATCTGGTTCCGGGCACTGTAGGAATGATCGGTTTTCACGATACGGGCAGGGTTTGGGAAAAAGGAGAATCGTCAGACAAATGGCACCATGGATATGGAGGCGGTTTATATGTGGTGCCAGGTGAGGTGCTGCTCATTCAGGCAGCGGTAGGTTTCTCCAGAGAAGCCACTATGCCTTATATCTCAATAGGTTTCAGTTTCTAGGAACGTGACAGACAAGGCAGTTTATTCTGCCTCTTCATCCACATAAAGGCGGATCTCATGATCAGAAACCGTAATCAGCCGGTCTTTATATAGACCACCGATCACTTTCTTGAAAGCACTTTTACTAATTTTAAAACGATCATAGATGGCATCAGGTGCGCTTTTGTCACCCAATTCAATGACGCCGCCAGCATATCGTAGTTCTTCGAGGATCACATCTTTATTTTCAAGGATATGACCATAGCCCATCGGCTGTAGACTCAGGTCTATTTTACCCTCTACACGTATTTTTTTTACCCAGCCCTTTCTAACTTCACCCGGATTCAAGGCATCAAACAGTTCGTTGGTATAGAGCAAGCCTATGTATTTGTTGTCGATAATCGCGTTGTACCCGAGATCTGAACGGTCAGCAATCAATAAACTTACTTCATCACCTTCTTCCAGGTCAATCTCGACTTCTTCAACAAAGTTAAGCAGTCGGGAGGAGGCGATCATTCTATTGTTGCTCGTATCAAGGAAAACATAAACGACATGGCTTTCACCCTTGAACATGGGCCTTTTTTGCTCACGACTCGGTACAAAAATGTCTTTATCCAGTCCCAGATCCATAAAAGCGCCATCTTCGCCATCATCTACAACAGTCAGCAACGCAAAATCACCAACGCATGCCAATGGTTTTTTAGTGGTAGCAATCAATCTACTTTCTTTATTAGCATATACAAAAACACTGAAGTTCTCCCCAATTTCTATGTTTTTTGGCACTTCGGTATAAGGAAGTAATGCTTCGTCTTCACCGTCTGTAAGCACAAGGCCCAGATCTGTTTTCGTAATAATTCTTAAGTCGTTGTATTGTCCTATTGCAATCATGGTGGTAAAAATTTAGCCATTCCCAATGCGCCGGGAATGGCTTTAATGATTTGCAAAGGTACTAAACTGACCAGCAAAATCGAGGTTTTATTATTTGGCTTATTTAAGCTACTTCGTTAAGCCAGGCCTTCATGCTGATACAGTTAATCTGAGTCGTGCATAGTCCCCTTGGCGGAAGTTCAAAAAACTCTTCCAGGATAATTGCCGTGCCGTATGGTATTTCGGCTTTGCCATCTATCGGTATTTTCGCATAGTTCTTCATGGTGTTATCACATTTTCCGGTAATTTTTGCCAGGTATTTCAATACCTTAAGGTGATTTTTTTGGGATACATTACCTAGCATTTGTCCTAGAATGTACTTTCTTGGTGTTGAATCTAATGATTCCATAATCTTACAAGTTCTTAGTATGAATAAAAATTTTTTTATTTACTGGCGCCAGTATTGCAAGATTGTGCAGAAAATAAGAACGAACACTAATTTAGTGAAAAAAAAATCAAATATTTATAATAAATACCTGAAGCATCCGATTTTCTCTGGATACTAGCGCTGCTGCCATCTTACTTCTTTTTCCAGTATTACAGACAAATACAAGCTTCTCGCTAGCAGGAAGCTCATTTATTCTGCCTGGTAGCTCATACACAGGAATATTGATTCCACCAATATTTTTTTCATCGTATTCATAGGTTTCGCGCACATCGACCAGGGCAAAATCTTCGCCATTCTTTAGCCATTCGGCTAAGTCAGATGCATCAATGAGCTGAGGCGGATTTGCAGAAGGAGTGGTCTGAGCCGCACGCACTTTAAATTGTAATTTGAAGATCCGGACCTCATTGCCAAGGGCATCAATGGTCATCAGCTTTCCCGACAGTGTCTCTCCAAATCCTGCCAAGAGTTTGATGGCTTCATTGGCCATATAGGTACCAATAATCCCTGGTAGAGTACCGATCACGCCACTTTCACCGCAGTTGGGAGCATCCTCTGCTGTAGGTGGCTCTGGATAAAGTTGACGGTAGTCCGGTCCACCATGGTAGTTAAAAGTCGATATCTGACCCTCAAATCCTAGTATTGACCCAAATACCAATGGCTTTCCCAGTGCTACACAAGTATCATTCACCAGGTATCTTGTCGGAAAGTTATCTGAGCCATCTAAAATCAGGTCGTAACTTCCAATAAGTTGGCCTGCATTTTCTGGTATAAGTTTAAAAGGATAGGCTTCGAAAGTTACATAAGGGTTTAGCAGCTTGAGTTTCTCCACCGCCGTAGTTGCTTTGTTTTTGCCCAGGTCATCTGTATTGTACAAAATCTGGCGTTGAAGATTGCTTTCCTCCACCACATCGTGGTCAGTTACACCAATACGGCCAACACCAGCTGCCGCCAAATAGAGTAACACAGGAGAGCCCAGGCCACCGGCGCCAATCACCAGTACGGCTGCATCCTTCAACTTTTGCTGCCCTTCAATACCCAGCTCCGGAAGCAGGGTCTGCCGGTCATATCTTTTTAATTCAACAACATTCATTACCTGTATATTCAGATCCTATTTAAACTCCTACGTTAGGCTCATATCCCAGTCTTTCCACACCGCTTCATAACCCTGTTCAGTGATCATTTGCTCAATTTGTGCCGGTGTTCGTTCATCACAGATCTCAAATTGCTCCAAAGATTGTTGCTCAGAAGCATATCCACCAGGATTAGTTTTAGACCCGGCACTGATCGATGTGATGCCCAGCTTGATGATATTATTTCTGAAAGATACGGATTCACGGGTAGAAATAGACAATTCTACTTCCTCATTAAAGATTCTGTAAGCGCAGATCAACTGCACAAGTTCCCTATCATTCATCACTACCTTCGGTTCCAATCCGCCGCTAAATGGTCGCAATCTCGGAAAAGAGATGCTGTATTTGCTTTGCCAGTATTCTTTTTCCAGGTAAGATAAGTGCAAGGCAGTAAAAAAAGAATCTGTACGCCAGTCCTCCAGTCCAATCAGCACACCAAGACCAATTCTTTGGATTCCTGCTTGGCCCAAACGGTCTGGTGTTTCCAGCCGGTACTGAAAGTTCGATTTATTTCCTTTAGGATGGTGTTTTTTATAGTCATCCTGATGATAGGTTTCCTGGTATACCAAAACTGTATTGAGACCATAGGGCTTCAATTCCTGATATTCTTCAAGTTCCAGAGGCTGTACTTCCATAGAGATCTGGGCAAAATGTGGACGAATCAGTTCTAATACCTTTTTAAAATATCCGGTATGCACGGACTGGTTTGCTTCTCCGGTTACCAGCAATACATGGTCATATCCCATTTCTTTAATCACAGCAACTTCTTCTATGATCTCCATAGCAGAAAGTGTCTTACGGCGTACCTTATTGTCATAACTGAACCCGCAGTAAGTGCAGATGTTATTGCACTCATTTGACAGGTATAGGGGGACGTACATCTGGACTACTTTACCGAAGCGTTTTTGGGTTAACTGCTGACTCAATCTCGCCATTTGCTCTAAATAGGGGCTGGCTGCTGGCGAAATCAACGCCTTAAAATCCTCCAGTGTTCTCTTGTGGGTAACTAAAGCATGTTCTACATCTTGAGCGGTCTTGGCGTAAATACTACGGCTCACTTCAGCCCAGTCATGCTGTTTGAATAAGGTTGTAAAGCAGTTCATTTAAAACAATATTTGTTGTTAATTCATGATTTAATACGAGGGGAACGGGCTACTCAGTCCAAAAATGAGGTAAGCGGACTACTTGCGTCTGCAAAATTACTGATCAATCCCAACCTGGCTTCATAGGCCATTCTGCCTGCCTCAACAGCGATTCTAAAAGCTTGTGCCATTTTTGGCGGGTTGCCGGAAACTGCAATTGCTGTATTGACCAGCACCGCATCAGCACCGATTTCCATTGCCCATGCAGCATCTGATGGTGAGCCAATTCCTGCATCTATGACTACAGGAACATTACTCTGACTAATAATGATTTCCAAAAAATCGATGGTTTTCAGTCCCTTATTACTACCAATAGGCGCGCCAAGCGGCATAACGGCTGCTGTGCCCGCATCCTCGAGGCGTTTGCATAAAACGGGATCAGCATGAATATATGGCAGAACCACAAAGCCGAGTTTGGCAAGCTCTTCTGTTGCCTTCAGCGTCTCGATTGGATCTGGCATCAGGTATTTAGGATCAGGGTGTATTTCCAGTTTGATCCAATTGGTTTGCAATGCCTCCCTTGCCATTTGAGCAGCAAATATTGCTTCCCTGGCGTTGCGTACGCCCGACGTATTGGGCAATAAATGGAGATGTGGATGTTTCAGGTGCTGTAAAATATTGTCCTGATTATCTTGCAGGTCTACGCGCTTCAGCGCAACGGTAACAAGTTCCGATCCTGAGGACAGTATGGAATGCTCCATCTCCTCCGGAGAACTGAACTTGCCTGTTCCGGTGAATAACCTGGAATGAAAGGTTCTATCTGCTATTTTTAACATCATATTCGGATAAGGATAATTGTAAATTGTCGATTTTATTTAGCCCGACAGAAGTATACATTTTGTGCAATAAATCAGAGGCATCAGGCCGGTTGGTAAGTGCACCGGATACCGCTACTCCATATAGTCCGGCTTGCACTAATTCCGGTATATCGGTAGCCAAAATGCCACCGATGGCAATAATTGGTATTTGAATACCGGCAGCATGTACTTGCTCCATGATGCTCAGGTATCCTTCCAGTCCAATAACCGGGCTCAGATTTTCCTTGGTGGTGGTAAAGCGGTATGGGCCTAATCCGATGTAATCTGCACCTTCGCTCACTCGCTGTAATATATGTTCAAAGGTGTTTGCCGTCCCACCAATGATGCTTTTTGGACCTACAATGGCTCTTGCTTCCCGGATGGGCATGTCCTGCAGGCCCAGATGAACACCATAGGCACCGACCTTAAATGCGATATCCGGATGGTCGTTTACAATCAGTTTTGCGCCAAAAGACGCACATAATACGTTGGCCTGTATGGCCAAATCAAGAATTTCAGGTGGAGCAAGGTTTTTGATCCGTAGCTGTATCCACTTTCCTCCAGCTTTTAAAACCGATTCAATTGCATTTAAATGCGTGCCGCTACCGGATTTTTGGGAGATGTATTGTATTTTATCAATCATAGGAAATGTTAGGTTAGTCAATTTTACCTGAACTGCTCAGGTAGGGCATTTGTAAAGATGGATGTTCAAGGGATGCCTGCTGGACGTGGTGATAGCCCAGTAGTGTAGAGCTGCTGTTTAAAAATTGAGCAGTATAGGCTTTGGCCAGGCTACAGGCTTCCTCAATGGTATGCCCCTGAGCGAGATTTGCAGCAATTGCTGAGGAAAGCACACAGCCAGAGCCATGCTTCTCATAAATCAAGTCTGTAACGGGATCAAAAGAAACAATTTCTACTGGGGTCTTAAATAACAGATCCGTTCCTTTTGCATCCGGATTATGGCCTCCTTTTAGCAACACAGGGCAATATGTGGCCCATTCGGCTGCTGCGCTTTCTGCCGCATCGTGCTTTGCCAAATGTTTCATTTCACTATAATTTGGGGTGATGAGGTTGATTTGTTTCAATATGCCGACCAACTCATTAGCATTCCAATTGTGGAAGTTAAATCCCGCACTAGCACTTAGTACCGGGTCCAGCACCAAAGGTAGCTTTTCGTCCACCGTACGAATGAAATTAACAACGGTCTCTAACACACCAAGATCCCTGATCAGGCCTATCTTAACTGCGGCTAACTCGAATTTTGCCAGCAAAGGGGTCAACTGCGCAATAATTTGATCTGCGCTTAGCCATTGAACAGCTATAAAAGTCTCGTCAGTTTGTACGGTTAGTGCAGAACAAACGCCAAAGCCATAGATCTGATGCTGTTCAAAACACTTCACGTCGGCCAGCAGCCCTGCTCCGGCACTTGGGTCTAAACCAGCAATGCTGACTACGTATTTTCTTTGATCCAGCATCTGATTTGTTTTAAATTAGCCAAGGCCATTGATGGGTCATTCCAGATCCAGCCCAGCATGGCTGCTCCGTCAAAACCGATGGGCTTCACCCGTTCAATCGTGTTGATCCCGATGCCGCCAAGGGCAATTATTTTTAGATTGGTCTGCAAATGCGGACTAAGTCTCCAACTCCGCAAATCTAAATCCTCCGCTGCGATGGCCTTATAACCGACCTTTGAGAAGCTGTCAAATACAGGCCCCAACAAGACATAATCAAATTCCTGCACCGAGTTCAGCTCTGCTGGAATGTGAATGGATGTGCTCATTATTTGGTCAGGGTTTTTGTTCTTTAACCATCCCTCAGGCAATTTTTTACGTGAATTTTCTGTGTAATGCAAACGCTTTATACCAAATTCCTCTGCCAGATGATGATGACCGTGTAATGCAATCCGGTCATGGTATTGTAGCGCTATTTCCGTTAATAGCAGCTTATAACCGACTTTGTCAATTTCTGGCTTTCGCAGGTGAAAAATTTCAAGTCCATGATCGAAGAGCTGGTTGATCAGTTTGGCTTCTCCATTAAAAGAGGCTGGATTACTTATCACCATTAGCTTCATCTACAGATAAATTTCGCTGCCTTTGTCCGAAAATTCCCTTGATTTCTCTTCCATGCCTTTTATAAGCGCATTCTCTGCCTCCAAGCCCTGCTTTGCAGCGTATTCGCGGACATCTTGTGTAATTTTCATCGAGCAAAAATTTGGTCCGCACATTGAACAGAAATGGGCAATCTTAGCACCATCAGCTGGTAAGGTCTCATCGTGAAATTCTCTGGCTGTGTCAGGATCCAGAGATAAGTTAAACTGGTCTTCCCAGCGAAATTCAAATCTGGCCTTGCTCAATGCATTATCACGGTATTGTGCTCCCGGGTGTCCTTTGGCAAGATCTGCAGCATGTGCTGCAATTTTATAGGTAATTACACCATCTTTTACATCCTTTTTGTTCGGTAATCCCAAATGCTCTTTTGGAGTTACATAACACAGCATAGCCGTGCCATACCAGCCAATCATGGCAGCTCCAATAGCGGAAGTTATGTGGTCGTAGCCGGGAGCGATGTCTGTTGTAAGTGGTCCAAGTGTATAAAATGGAGCTTCGGCACAATGCTCCAGTTGTTTTTCCATGTTTTCCTTAATCAGGTGCATCGGCACGTGGCCTGGCCCTTCGATAATTGTCTGTACATCGTGCTTCCAGGCAATTTTTGTCAATTCTCCCAAAGTCTCCAGTTCGGCAAATTGAGCTGCATCATTGGCATCGGCTATACATCCCGGTCTAAGTCCGTCGCCCAGGGAAAATGCTACATCATAAGCCTTCATAATTTCACAAATTTCTTCAAAATGTGTGTACAGGAAGTTTTCCTTGTGGTGGGCCAGGCACCATTTGGCCATAATCGAACCACCCCGGGATACGATTCCGGTTATTCTCTTGGCTGTTAGCGGAATATACCTCAGCAAAACGCCGGCATGAATGGTGAAGTAGTCGACACCTTGCTCAGCTTGTTCGATCAGAGTGTCCCTGAAGAGTTCCCAGGTCAGGTTTTCGGCTTTGCCATTTACCTTTTCCAGAGCCTGGTAAATGGGCACAGTGCCAATCGGAACTGGAGAATTGCGAATGATCCACTCACGCGTTTCATGAATATTTTTCCCTGTAGATAGGTCCATAATCGTATCTGCGCCCCATCTGCATGCCCATACTGCTTTTTCTACTTCTTCCTCAATGGAGGAGGTAACTGCCGAGTTGCCGATATTGGCATTGATTTTCACCAAAAAGTTGCGGCCTATGATCATCGGCTCCAGTTCCGGATGATTGATGTTGCAAGGAATGACCGCCCTGCCTGCTGCAACCTCTGACCGCACAAATTCCGGCGTAATATATCCTTTTGGCGTATTGGCACCGAAACTATGGCCGTTATGCTGATGCAGCATAGGGTCCTCTTGTTTGTTCTGCGCATTGAGGACATCAATTCTCTGGTTTTCTCTTATAGCGATGTACTCCATTTCGGCAGTGATGATTCCTTTTTTTGCATAGTGCATCTGAGAAACATTTGCCCCGTTTATTGCCCGGTATGGTTTGGTGATATAGGCAAATCGCAGTGTATCCAGGTTAGCATCAGCCAGACGACTTTGTCCATACGCTGAGGAAACTGAGCCCAGTTGCGTGACATCGTTTCGATCTGTAATCCATCTTTCCCTGAGTTTTGGCAATCCTTTTTTTACGTCTATATCTGCATCTGGATCCGTATAAGGGCCACTGGTATCGTAAATGGTCACTGCATGATTGGGTTCTGTCAGACCAAAACCATTGTGGATTTTGGTGTCCGTCAACTGTACATCGCGCATGGCGACTTCAATATCGTGCAACTGTCCTTTAACTTGTATTTTTTTTGAGGCAGGGAAGGGGCTTCGGCTAATGAGTTGCTGATTAGGGATTTTTTCGGTTTTCATGTCTGCTGTTTTTAGGGATTTAATATCCAGATAATCTTAATATTTTAGAATTCGGTTGGTGACTATGGTTTTCAGCCACCCTGGGTGGCTTTGATCAGCATTACCTCATCTCCATCTCTCAAAAGATAGTCCTGCCAAAGTGATTTCTGAATGATAGTTTGATTAATGGCCACAGCAATGCCTTTCGGTTCTTCCGAAATGATTTTCTCCAGCATCTGTGCTACAGAACAGCCAGATTTAAACTGATGACGTTGTTGGTTGATAGTAATTTCCATATTTCATGCATTAGGCAATGATCAAATTCAGGAAAACTATAGGAGACAGCCCAAAATGGGTCGAAAAGACAGCAATAGTGTTGCTTCTACTTTTCCCTTCGGCAGTACTAACTGCATCAGGTTCAAAGGGTATTTCTCAGCACAAGGGCACCCCTAAAGTTTTTTGTAAAGCTATATGATTTTATTTTTAAAAACAAATTTGGATTTTGCGCTTCATCTAAATCTGATCTATAACCAAAATGATATGCTGTTTAATTAAGTTTTGAGTATGTGTTGGTTAAGGTTTAGTTAAGGTCTGTTTATGTGATTTGCTTAAATAACCAATACTTAAAACAGGTTGAACCAAAAACCAAAAAATAGCTTATAAAAGGATCACAAACAGACAATAACTGGCGGAGTTACAAGTGATACAGGAATTTATTTTCTATTTTAGCTTTATGCACCATGTCGTAGTACAATACTTCATTCTCCTCTTCGTCATTCTCTTTATTGTGATGCTTGCTCAAAAGTTGAAGATAGCGTATCCTATCTTGCTGGTTTTGGTGGGACTTCCCTTGGGTTTTGTGCCTTTTCTAAGAGGTATTGAAATAAAACCAGAGCTGATCTTTGTAATTATTTTACCACCCTTACTCTACGAGGCTGCCTGGAATACCTCTTGGAAGGACTTTTGGAAGTGGCGCAGAGTCATCAACAGCTTTGCGTTTCCTGTTGTGATTCTGACTTCCTGTGTAGTTGCCCTGGTTTCTTCCAGTGTGATACCCGGTTTTACCTTGGCTGCGGGTTTTCTGCTGGGAGGGATCGTATCGCCTCCAGATGCAGTATCGGCAAGTGCCATCCTTAAAAATATCAAGGTGCCTAAACGTTTCGTGACTATCGTTGAAGGAGAGAGCCTGATGAACGATGCGTCGAGTTTGGTGATTTTCCGTTTCGCATTAGCTGCAGTACTTACAGGGAGCTTTGTTTTCGGCGAGGCAGCTGCCAATTTTGTAGTGGTAATCGTTATGGGCATAGTTACAGGCATTGTCGTTGCACTGTTGTTTTATTCCATACACAGGTGGTTGCCTACCTCTACCAATACCGATGTGATCCTAACTTTTATGACGCCCTATGCCATGTACATGCTGGCAGAAGAATTTCACTTTTCAGGTGTACTGGCTGTAGTTAGCGGTGGTTTATTTCTTTCTGTTCGCCGCCATGAATTTCTAACCCACCGTAGTCGTTTACAAGGTGTGAATGTATGGGAGGCCGCGGCATTTGTACTCAACGGTTTTGTTTTCATTTTGATTGGTCTGGAATTTCCCGTAATTATTAAAAACCTCGGCCCAGGCGGTTTTGCACCTGCGCTCAAATATAGTCTGATCATTACAGGAGTGTTGATCGCGACCCGAATAGCCAGCACGCTTGGTGCGACTGTTGTTACCCGGATTATGAGCCGTTTCATTACTGTGGCCGATCCCAACCCGGGTTGGAAGGCACCACTTATATTTGGCTGGACGGGGATGCGTGGCGTCGTTTCACTCGCTGCCGCATTGAGTATCCCCATTACACTAAATACCGGACAGGCCTTTCCCAATCGTGATCTGATTTTGTTCATCACCTTTACCGTTATATTGGTGACATTGGTATTGCAGGGTTTGACACTTCCACTGGTGGTCAGGCTGGTCAATATGCCAGATCCGGATCTCACCATAACGCATGAACAGCAGCGACAATTGGTACGCAAAAAAATATCCCACTTGTCTTTAAAAATTCTTGATGAAGATTACAAGGTACAGACCAGGGATAATGACATGGTGAAAGCAATCAGGTTACGATTTAGCGCAGATATTGAGCTGTTGAAAGATTGGGAAAAAGGGGATAATGAGGCCAGGGCTGAAGCTTATTACAAAGATTACCGGGAAATCATGGCACGGCTACTAAAAGAACAGCGGGGCTTGCTTCAGGAGTTAAATAAAAAGGAGCATGTGAGTGATGAGCTGGTGAAAGAACAGTTGGAACTGTTGGATCTGGAGGAAGAAAAATTAAGAAGGCATTTTGACAGTGGGGTAAAATAGCAAATTCAATTACTTAAAATTCCTGCCCGCCTGGTAAGGGGTTTTTTCATCTGCGCGGGAAAGTGTAAGCAAGGGTAAATCTTCCTGCCCTGTATCTGTGAGTCCTTTCAATAATTTAGATAGGTCAAAACATCGCTGGACAATCACATGTACTACTTTATCTTCACGCTGAAGTTTACCTTCAACCATGAGCAGCTTAGCCGCCAGAATTTCCTGACGGTATTTGTCAAATAATTTTTGAAATACCACCAGATTAGAAAAACCCGTCTCATCTTCAATGGTGATGAAACAAACTCCTTTTGCTGTTCCCGGCCGTTGCCGGACCAATACCAAGCCAGCTACTTTAACCAGCGTACCATCAGTTATCTTTGCCAGATCATCGGCAGATGAAATATGAAGTAGCTTTAATTTCTCCCTTAAAAAACTAACCGGATGTGCCTTTACAGATAGGGTGGTGGCTGCATAATCCTGTACCACATGTTCAGAATTACGCATCAAAGGAAGCTCCACCTGTTGTTCCAGTGCACTTTCTGATGTTTGTCCTGCAAACAAAGCAACAGGGCGGTCATGCAGGGCAGATACTTCCCAAAGCGCCTGACGCCTGTCCAGGCCTATAGATCTGAAAGCATCTGCATCTGCAAGTATTTCCAGCGTATTTTGCGATACACCCGCTTCCATGATTTCCGGAATATCTTTATAACCTGCACCTCTGGATTTTATCAGTGTCAATACATCCTCTTGCTGTATACCCTTTACCTGACGCAAACCCAAACGCAAATCGCAATACCTGCCTGATTTTTCTTCCAATAAATTATCCCATAACGAATGGTTAATGTCTACTGGTCTAACCTTTACGCCATGTTTACGTGCATCGATCACGATCTGGGCGGGCTGGTAAAAACCCATAGGCATGCTATTGAGCAAGGCGGCGGCAAATACATCCGGATAATAACATTTGATCCAGGAGGAAACATAGACCAACAGCGCAAAACTGGCTGCATGGCTTTCTGGGAAACCATAGCTGCCAAAACCTTCCAGCTGTCTGAAGAGTTTTTTAGCAAAATCTTGATTGTAGCCGTTAGCGATCATTCCTGAAATTAGTTTTTCTTCAAACTTCTGCACCATACCCTTTGCTTTAAAAGTAGCCATGCTTCTGCGGAGCTCATCCGCTTCATGGGCTGTAAAACCCGCAGCAACCATGACAATCTTCATCGCTTGTTCCTGGAATAAAGGCACACCCAATGTCCGCTCTAAAATTTCACGGAGCTCAGGTGAAGGATAATCAACATCTTCCTCCTTATTTCTGCGCCGCAGATAAGGATGTACCATGTCGCCTTGTATAGGTCCCGGACGTACGATTGCCACCTCGATCACCAGGTCATAAAATTCTTTTGGCTTCAGGCGGGGCAGCATCGACTGCTGCGCACGGCTTTCGATTTGAAATACGCCCAAAGTATCCGCACGGCTAATCATTTCATATACCTTAGGATCTTCTTCTTTATTGATACTGGCTAGGTCCAAATCCAGATTATGGTGGTTTTTGGCCAAATCAAAAGCTTTACGAATACAGGTAAGCATTCCCAATGCCAATACATCTATTTTTAAAAATCCGAGCGCATCTATGTCGTCTTTGTTCCATTCAATATTGGTACGGCCATCCATCCGGGCATTTAGAATCGGACAAAGGTCTGACAACTTACCCCTGGTAATCACAAAACCGCCTGTGTGCTGACCAAGTTGCCTGGGAAAGCCAATCATTTGCCCGGTCAATTGCAGTACCTTGCGTAAGTGCGGATCATCTGGATTCAGGCCCTGTTCGACCAGCCTGTCTTTCTCAAACCATTCTTCGGTAAAATGCCAGATGGAAGCAGATAGCTTGCTAATTGTATCAACAGACAGACCCATCGCTTTGCCTACATCCCGGATGGCGCCCTTTTGGTGCAATTGGGTTACCGTAGCTACAATAGCTGCCCTGTCACGGCCGTATTTATTATAGATGTATTGAATTACTTCTTCCCTTCGCTCATGCTCAAAATCTACATCAATATCCGGAGGTTCATTTCGTGCCGAAGAAATAAAACGTTCAAAAAGCAAGTCTATTTTCATCGGGTCAACAGAAGTAATGCCCAGGCAATAACATACAGTAGAGTTGGCTGCCGATCCCCGTCCCTGACATAAAATGCTTTGTTCGCGGGCAAAACGAACGATATCATACACGGTAAGAAAATACGGGGCAAAATTCATTTCTTCCATGAATTTTAATTCATATTCAATGGCTGAAGAGATTTTTTCAGGAATTACTCCTTCAAATCTTTCCTTCGCACCTTTCCATGCAAGATGAGTCAACTCTTCCTGGGGTGTTCTTCCTTCAGAAGTGATCTCTTCAGGATATAGATATTCGAGACTGTCCAGTGAAAAATGACAGGCCTGCGCAATTTCCTCTGTATGCTGCAAGGCTTCAGGATAATGGCGAAACAAACGGTGCATCTCATCAACAGGCTTCAGGAAACGCTCAGCATTGACATGGAGCCTAAAACCTGCGTTTTGAATGGTGCATTTTTCCCTTACGCAAGTGAGGACATCCTGTAATTCCCGGCGTCCAGGAATGTGGTAGTGTACGTCATTGGTAGCTGCCATAGGAATGTTTAAACGGTCTGACAACTGTGAAAGCCGAAACAATTTTTTATGGTCATCTCCCTGGTAAGACCGGCTTGCTGCCAGGTAAAGTTCAGCGCCTAATGCCTCACGATATCCTTGCAACTGCCGCTGGAATTCCTTATCAAATTCGAAAGACGCTGTCAGCACAGCAGGGGGGATCAAGATAAACTTGATCCCCCCTGCATATTCGAAGACATCGGCCTGGTATAAATGGCACTGTCCTTTTTCTGCCCTCAGATTACCCAGACTCAATAGACCCGACAGCCTGGAATAAGCTGGCTTGCTGGTCGGATAAGCCAGCAAACTAGGTCCATCCAGCAAATCCAGCCGGCATGCAGGAATGATACTGATATTTGTTTTGCGGGCTGCTACATGTGCCCGGACAATTCCGGCGAATGTGTTTCGGTCAGTGATGGCTATTTTAGAATAACCAAAAACAGCCGCCTGGGCTATGAGTTCTTCGGGGTGTGAGGCGCCCCTTAAAAAACTAAAATTGCTGGTGACCTGTAATTCAGAATAAGTCATTTAAACGCTTTTTGATTATGCAAAATATCCGTGAAGGAACCAATTGTTAGACTTATCGTCTTTATAATGCCCCAGTCTAAACAACCAGTAGCGCTGCCCTTTCTCATCTTCGACCTGATAATAATCCCGGTGTTCTCCACTTTCCAGCCACCATTCCTGTGCAATCCGCTCTGGTCCGTCGGCTTTTTTAATGTGGTGCAGTTGCCCTTTATGACGAAACAGCATGGGCGGATAATCCGGAATTGGCGCTGTTACTTCTATTCGTTCAGGCTTTGCCAGCAGAATAGTTGGCCGGGGACGGTCATTGCGCCATGGAACAACTGGTTTTTCAGCAATAGAACCTGCAAGACGGATTGACCGCTCTGGCCAGTGATGTTCATCTGGCAGGTAGCGGTGAATCGAATTTATACCTACTTTAATAGCCACCCGATCCAGTAATTCAGTCACTGCCTGGTTGTCCAATCCCAAAGTCGCTGCCCAGAGCGCTTCTTGTAAAGGAGAAACTTCTTCAACCTTAGTGGCTTCAAGCACAAAAAGTTCAATACCCAAAGCAGGGGCGATCTGAGCTATTTTAAGCTCAAACAATTTAAAAAGGTGTCCGATATGATAAGAAGGAGAATTGGTGCCAATACTTACCACTATGACTTTTCCATCTACGCGGTAACATTTTAAGATTGCTGTCCTTAGACCAACACCTTCGTTCTGAAGTCTTGTACAAAGTATTTCCAGTAGTTTTTTAATAGCGATCTCAATTCCTTTGGCCGTCCTGATTCCTTCCAAACTTGACAATCTTTCCTGGTAAGGTACAGGCAGTTGCAAAGGAACGATCACTTCCTCTTCCTGTCCAAGGGCCTGGGCTAATCTTGATAAAAGTCCTTCTCCAAAACGACGTCTTAGTACAGACCTTGGCATTCGGATGAAGTTGCTGATTTGACTGAGGCCAAGTTTATGCAGACGTAATACAATGTCTGGCTCCAGTCGCAAAGCCGAAGGAGGAAGGGTTAGCAAGGCTTGTGCCTGGGCATTGATTTCAACAATTGGATTGCGCTTTCCAAATCTAGATACAGCCCATGCTGTCCCTGCAGTATCAGCCATGGCGGCCAGGACCTGATATCCTTTGCTGATCAACCGGGTAGTGATCTCTTTGAGGTAATCCTCTTCAGATCCCCAGAGGTGTGTACAGCCTGAAACTTCAAGAAATAAGCCATCGTTATGATCTATCGATACAACCGGAGTATATCTGATGCACCACTCACCCAGTCCTTTCAATAGCTTAAGGTCACGACCTGGTTTTTCATCCACTACATGAAGATTTGTAATCAAAGCTTTGGCATCAGCTACCGGCATTCCGGGACTGATGCCATGTCCCTCAGCTAGAGCATTGACTGCGGTGATCACTTTACGGCCGTGATCGGATTTGGCAAAAACCTGGGGCAAGCCCTTTAGTTCCGGACGACGAAGGGTTAGCCAGTCGGTCGTTAAATAACGAAACCATATTGCCACAAAGCGTTTTTGCATCAGGAAGCTGTTTTTGAAATTATTTCGGACATATGGTCAGGTTCTGCAATACATCCTTTAATGTTATTAAACTCACCGCCAGACCATTCCAAAGTCCACACTCCGGGATTTCCATTGCGTGCTTTTAATAACTCGACTTTCCATCTTGGGAAACCTAAACCCGGCATACCAGGTTCCAATTCACTTTCCAGAGGAGTGATTTGCCATCTGGCAATACAAGCAGTGGTACTCAGTTTGCGCGCATCATTTCTCAATACCATTCCGCAGACCCTACTTTTCTCAACGGTAAGTTGTAATCTTCTTGAAGCAGTTAGTCCAATTTCCTGGACTTCGGCAACTACAGCAGCCAGACTTTCACACTTTAAAGCCTCTTCCAGAGCCCACAGAACATCTTTTTCCCGTTTTAAGTCTATAAAAATAATGCGGTGTGGGTCTACCCCAAAAGCTTTCAAAGCTGGCGGAAATAATGTTCTGCCAGCACTGATCCAGAGGCAGGCAGCTCCATTTTTCATCATTGGTGTAAGTAAACCTCCAATAAATCCACCTGAAGCTGCTGTATGTTCAGCTTGCATGATTAAAAATTCATGAATCCCGACTTTAGGGAATACAGCATTGGGGAAAGCCGTTTCAATAGATCCAAGTCCAACAGTATCAGAATTTAGGGTCATAGCAGGTTTGAATCCTTGTAAGAGAAGTATTTCCTTTTTAAGTTGGTCCAGAATTTCCTGTTTTGATACTTGTTGTTTCATCGCCTTATAGCAGCAAATATAATGCTAATAAAGTTAGTTGTCTGCTAATTATACTAAAAATAATAGTTTTAAAGTACTGTTAGATAAACTTGTATCTTCATACTGATTGTAACATTATAGTGTTGTTTGTCGAATAAAAAACAAAATCAACATGGGTTTGTCTAGATTTATGGAAATAAATTTAGACAATGAGGTATTCTATATCCGATCTGGAACAACTTTCCGGAGTTCAAACACATACGATTAGAATATGGGAACGCAGGTATCAAGCGCTGGAACCTTTGCGTTCCGAGGGCAATACGCGCTTTTATAACGACAACCACCTGCGCAGATTGCTCAACATTGTGGGGCTTAGCCAAATTGGAATGAAGATTTCACAAGTATGTGCGTTATCCGAAATGGAAATGGATGTATTGCTGGCACAGGAAATAGACAATACTTTTTCAAAGGAACACCATTTTGAATACTACATTTCGCAATTGTTGAATTATGGTCTGGTCTACGATGAATTTCATTTTGATGAACTGATCAGCAAGTGTATCGAAGAATATGGGGTAGTGAAAAGCTACCAATCCGTCATTTACCCTTTGCTGGTCAGGTTGGGGCTCATGTGGCGGAGAGATCACATTTGTCCCGCGCAGGAACATTTCCTGTCCAATATTATCCGGCGTAAACTTTTTGCATCGATTGATCATATTCCTTTAAATAAAACCTTTCAGTCGACCTGGGTGCTATTTCTTCCGGAAGATGAGGACCATGAAATTGGTTTGCTTTTTGCCAGTTACCTGTTGCGTTCAGCCGGGCAAAGGGTCATCTATCTTGGCGCTAAAGTACCGCTTGAATCGTTAAAAGAAACGATGGCTGGAGTCGAAGCTGGACATTTAATGTTGTTTATGGTGCGCAACAGACCTTTGTCTGTCGCCGAACAATACCTGCAGGAACTAAGTGATTTATATCCGCAAAAGAAAATACATGTATCTGGAAACGGGAAACTGATTGCGGATCTCAAACTTGCCGAAAATGTGGACTGGTTACAGTCCATACAGGATTTTAAATTGACTATTAAAAACCTGAGTCATGTCAATTAAGGTAGCAGTAATCGGCTCTGGCTTTGCGGGCATTAGTGCTGCGGCATATCTTGCGAAGGCAGGGTATACCGTACATGTATATGAAAAAAACGAATCGGCAGGTGGCAGAGCGAGACAACTGGTCACCGATTCTGGTTACATTTTTGACATGGGTCCAAGCTGGTACTGGATGCCCGAAGTGTTTGAGCAATTTTTTAATGATTTCGGGTACAAGGCCAGCGATTTTTATGAGTTGGAATTGTTAGACCCCGGTTTCAGCATCGTGTTTGGTAAAGATGATGTCATGAATGTCCCCGCTGATTTTGAATCGCTGTGCGCACTTTTTGAATCCCTGGAGCCCGGAAGTGCGCATAAATTGAGACTGTTTTTGCAGGAAGCAGAATATAAATACAAGGTGGGAATGGAGAAACTGGTGTACAAGCCGGGGTTGTCGATCATGGAATTTGCAGATATGGATCTGATCAAAGGGATGTTCAAGTTGCAGGTATTCACATCTTTCAGCAAACACATCCGACAATTCTTCAGTCACCCCAAACTCATCGCATTAATGGAGTTTCCAGTTCTATTTTTAGGCGCTACACCAGAAGATACCCCGGCTTTATATAGCTTGATGAACTATGCGGGACTTGAACTGGGGACATGGTATCCGAAAGGTGGTTTTGGCAGGGTGATCGAGGCAATGAAAGAAGTAGCTGAACGTCAGGGTGTTCAGTTCTTCCTGAATGAACCTGTAGAAACACTGCAAGTAAAGGCTGGCAAGGTTGTGAACCTGAGCACCTCCCTGAGGCTACGGAACTATGATGGTATAGTTGCTGCGGCAGATTACCACCATGTAGAAGAAAAACTGTTGGATAAGGAATACCGCAATTACAATGAAAAATATTGGAACTCAAGAGTGCTGGCGCCATCCTGCCTGATTTTTTATCTTGGCATAAAGACCAAGATCAATCGTCTGGAGCACCATACTTTATTTTTTGACGAAGACTTAAAACAACACGCAATAGAAATTTACAAAGATCCAAAATGGCCTTCTAAACCTTTATTTTATGTTTGTTGTCCTTCTAAAACGGATCCTGATGTAGCACCCGAAGGCTGCGAGAATTTGTTTGTTCTGATGCCACTGTCTACTGGCATCGAGGATACAGAAGAATTACGGGAACAGTACTTCGGATTAATTATGGATCGTCTGGAAGATTATACCGGACAGAAAATACGTGAAGATATCGACTATAAAAGAAGCTACTGCGCTACTGATTTCATCAGCGATTACCATTCTTATAAAGGAAATGCTTACGGCCTGGCCAATACGCTGATGCAAACCGCCAACCTAAAACCATCATTGAGAAATAAAAAGCTGGAGAACCTTTTTTATGCGGGACAACTGACCGTTCCCGGACCTGGTGTGCCACCTTCCATCATTTCAGGAAATGTAGCTGCCCGCCAAATGATCAAATACCTAAACGACAATTTATGAAAGAGACCTTCGATAAATTATCTGCAGCATGCAGCAAGATGACTACTAAACGTTATAGTACCAGTTTTTCTTTGGGCATTTATTTTCTTAACGAAAAACTCCGTAACCCCATTTATGCAATCTATGGCTTTGTACGCCTTGCTGATGAAATAGTAGATAGTTTTCATGATTTTGATAAAGCCTTCTTACTCAATAAATTTAAAAAAGATTGTTATGAAGCCATCGATATGGGCATTAGTCTGAACCCTGTTTTAAATTCTTTTCAGCAGGTCGTTAATGATTATGAAATTGATCCCGAACTGATTCGGTTATTTTTGAGAAGTATGGAGATGGACCTGGAACTGGATAATTGTGATGAGAACTTATATGACGAATACATTCTGGGTTCAGCCCAGGTAGTAGGCCTGATGTGTTTGAAGGTGTTTACCGGAGGCGATCAACTGGCCTATGACCAACTTAAGTTTTCAGCGATGAAACTGGGCTCTGCCTTTCAGAAAGTAAACTTTCTGAGAGATGTAAACGCTGATTATTATGGACTTAACCGTACTTATTTTCCAAATGTGAACCTCTCTAAGTTCTCCAATCATGAAAAACAACTGATCGAACAAGACATTGAAGTAGAGTTTAAGGAAGCACTTAAAGGCATCAGACAATTGCCTGCATCTTCCAGAAGTGGCGTTTATCTGGCTTATATTTACTATAAAGAGTTATTTAATAAAATCAAAAAGTCGACAGCCGAAAAGGTAATGACCGAGCGGATCAGAATTTCAAATAGCCACAAGTTTGGTTTAATGTGCGATTCCCTGATTCGATATAAAATGAATGCAATATGAAGAGGTTTGTGTTTTTACTGGTATTTTTGCTCTCTGTAAAGGTTTCGGTAAGGGCTGCAAATATACCGGATCTGACAGAAATACGTTCTTTATATGATCAATCGGCCAGCAGTAAAACTGCAGCACGCCAATTGTTGGAAATGCTTACAAAGTTGGACTTGCAATCCGATCCGCTAATGGTTTGCTATAAAGGTGCTGCAGAAATGATCCAGGCCAAATATGCATTCAGTCCGATCAGCAAGTTGAGCAGTTTCAGAAAGGGGAAATTACTAATTGAAAATGCAATAGCGCGTGACCGGGATGGAATAGAAATGCGTTACCTCAGGTTTACGATACAAACCAATCTGCCAGGCTTTCTGGGATATTCTGGTGAAATTGAAAACGACAAACAATTTCTTTTGAAAAAGCTGGATGTTGTGAATGACAAAGTATTGAAGAATAATATAATAACCTACCTATCAGCCTCAAAATATTGTACTGAGGCTGAACGGAAAAAATTGATAAAATGACAGATGATGTAATATTGGTAGATGCACAGGACAATGAGATCGGGAGCATGCCTAAACTGGAAGCACACCAGTTGGGTAAGTTGCACAGGGCTTTCTCTGTGTTCATCTTCAACAACAATGGGGAACTGCTTTTACAGCAACGTGCATTGGACAAATACCATTCAGGCGGCAAGTGGACCAATACCTGTTGCAGCCATCCACGTATTGGAGAAGATACTTTGCAGGCTGCCTATCGTCGCCTGCAGGAAGAAATGGGTATGAGCTGCGAATTGAAGTATGGCTTTAGTTTTACTTATGAAGCTGTTGTAAATGAGGCGCTTTCTGAAAATGAATTTGATCATGTGTTCTTCGGACAAACCGATGACCTACCTCTGATCAATCCAGACGAGGTTGCAGATTACCGGTACATTACGCTGGAAGCATTAGAGACAGATATTGCTTTATATCCCCAACAATATACCGAGTGGTTAAAAATTTGTTTTGATAAGGTCCTCACATATTGTGAACACCAAATGATATAGCTTATGGCAAACTGGATAATAAATATCGGAATCGTTGTTGTTACTTTTATAGGAATGGAAGGCGTAGCATGGTTCACACATAAATATGTGATGCATGGTTTATTGTGGACTTTACATAGAGATCACCATCATAAAGACCATGAAGGTTTTTTGGAGCGGAATGACTTTTTCTTTTTAATTTTTGCTATACCAGGCATTATCTGTCTCGCTTTTGGTTCTTTATTAGACAAGCCAATCGCACTTTGGATTGGTGTTGGAATCACACTATATGGGGCAGCCTATTTCTTTGTACATGATATTTTTATTCACCAAAGGCTCAAAGTATTTAGAAATTCCGATCACTGGTATTTCAAGGCCATCAGAAGGGCACACAAAATGCACCATAAGCACATTAATAAGGAACACGGTGAATGTTTTGGGATGCTTTGGGTCCCCTTTAAATATTTTATGGAAACCAGAAAAGGCTAGCAATGGACAAGTACACCTATCTGCTAATTGATTTTTTTACGATCTTGGTTCCTTTTTTATTTTCCTTCCATCCAAGACTGCAGTTTTACAAGACCTGGAAGGCATTTTTTCCTGCCGTGTTGATCTCAGGACTGGTCTTTGTTCTCTGGGATATCTATTTCACAAGTCTTGGTGTCTGGGGATTTAATTCAAGATATCTTTGCGGATTATACATCAGCAACCTACCGCTTGAGGAATTGCTGTTCTTTCTTTGCATTCCTTATTCCTGTGTTTTCACCTTTCATTGCCTGGATTTACTACTTTCGAAAAAAATGCCAGCTCGCCTGGAAGTAATTTTTACACCTTTGTTGATCATTTTAATGCTGGTAGCTGGAGCAATAGGAAGGTCGCAAATCTATACGATGGTTACCTTTTTCGGTCTTGCTGCATTGTTGATCCTTTCCAGATTTGTATTGAAGATCAGTTGGCTGGGCAAATTTTACCTGATTTATGGTGTTTTGCTAATTCCTTTTCTCATTGTAAATGGTTTGCTGACCGGTACCGGCCTGGATGAACCGGTGGTATGGTACAGTCAAACCGGAATATTCGGTTTACGGATTCTTACGATTCCTGTAGAGGACGTGTTCTATGGAATGGCATTGATCCTGTTAAACCTGTTAATTTATAAAGGCATTTTACGCAAACGTTTGTTCGGTTTTCAGTCCGCATGACCGGGTATGGTATTTAATTATTTGACTATTATTGTATAGATCAAATAATAAACCAAATAACCGTAATGAAAAAGATCCTTGTTGCTGCCTTATTTATATTGAGTGCTTTTTCTGTTGTTGCTCAGGTAAATATTATTCCCTTACCTAAAAGTATCACCGAAAATAAATCGGTTTTCAAGCTAAATGCACAAACCGTTATCCACTATGAGCAAGGATTAAAACCACAGGCAGAACTGCTTTACTCGGCTTTATCACCAGCAACAGGTTTTAATTTCAAACTTGCCGTCCTGAAGCCGGGGGTGCAAACAGGCATCGTACTTTCACTGGACAAATCATTTTCCGCCAACAAGGAGGGTTATCGACTAAGTATAAGCAACACAGCTATCCGGTTGAGCGGTGGTTCAGCGGCTGGCATCTTTTATGGAACACAGTCCTTGCTGCAATTGCTTCCGGCAGAAATCCATGATAAAATACGTCAGCCTAAGACAGCCTGGTTAATCCATGGCCTGGAGATAGAGGACGCCCCTTTATATGCCTGGAGAGGAATGATGCTGGATGTATCCCGTTATTTTTTCAGTAAAGATTATGTACTGAAGTTTATCAATATGATGGCGATGTACAAAATGAACACTTTACATCTGCACCTGACGGACGATGCAGGCTGGCGGCTGGAGATCAAAAAATATCCGAAACTGACTTCAATAGGGGCCTGGAGGGGTCAGGATCCCGATCGGATCGGAGGTTATTACACGCAGGACGACATTAAAGAAATGGTAGCCTATGCGGCGTTGAGAAATGTGGAGATCATTCCGGAGGTTGAACTTCCTGCCCATGCACTGGCATCGATTGCAGCCTATCCGCATTTAAGTTGCACAGGACAACAATATGAGGTTCAAACCCAGCATTCCATCAGCAAGGAGATTTATTGTGTGGGAAAGGAATCTACCTTTGAATTTCTGGCCGATGTATTTGCAGAAGCATTTGCATTATTTCCTTCCAAATACATTCACATTGGTGGCGATGAAGCAAATTACGAGCGTTGGAAGGCTTGTCCCCATTGCCAGAAGCGTAAGGCAGAACTCGGTTTGAAAACAGAAAAAGAGCTTCAGGTATATTTTAACCAGCGTGTGCAGAAAATGGTTGGCAAATATGGCAAAACCATAGTTGGCTGGGACGAGATCATTGAAGATGGACTGAAAGAAAAAGCAGTAGGTATGATCTGGCATGATCCGAATAAAACTTTTAAAGCTGTAGCTGAAGGGCATGATGTGGTGCTTTCGCTGACCAGTCACCTTTATTTTGACGTTGCAGAAAGCAACATTGCAGGGGAAATAAAAGCAGCAACATGGCTTTTGCCTATAACTCTTGAAAAAGTATACCACCTGAATCCGATGATACCCGGTCTGGAGCAAAAATACCGCAAACAGGTGTTAGGCGCCAGTGCTGCATTATGGTCTGATCAATTTATCCACGGTACTTTATTGCAGGAACTGCCACAACTGAATGAAAACAGATCAGAAAAGTACTTTGATTATCTGGCATTTCCTCGGATGGCTGCCCTGGCAGAGGTATGCTGGACACCTGTGGAACGGCAAAACTGGGTTTCATTTGAAAACCGGATGCGTGGACACTATAAACGGTATGACCACGCTGGATATGGTTACCGTGTACCGCTGCCTAAATTGTTGAGCAATGAAGCTGCTTCCGGAAGTTTTTTAGTGAAACTTGAAAATGTGGTAGAAGGCGCTGAGATTAGGTATCGTATGGATGGCCAGCGGGCAAACGCTTTTTCTGAAGTCTATAAAGACCCAGTTTCAGTAAGGCAATTATCGGATTTTAGTGCCATCACTGTAGTTAACAGAAATGTCTATTCTTTGCCCTTATATTTTCCGGAAAAGTATGCCCGGTTTAAACAATACGGTGTGTTTGTGATGGAGTGGAGGCCCGAAAAAATAAACGCTAAAGATTTTAAGGTATTGGATATCGATGTTACAGGTAAAGTCAATAGCGATGGCAATTATGAACTCGCTTTTTGGTATACTGGCGGAGATTCCAGACTAGACATTTCGGGGATAACAGTTTACAAAAACGGTGTTCAAATTGCCGCAGATCAGCACAATGGCTTTACAGGCGGGGCGCAACAAAATAATGTATATCGTTTCGGTGTAAAAGAATATGAAACTGGTGCGTCTTTTACCATCAAAGCAATGGTGAGGGGTGATATCAGTAAAGATTCCAATGGAGCAGTATTTATAAAGAAATTGTAACTTTGAAGCTATGAAAAATAGCGTTTCTCAGTTGAGGACAGTTAATGTGATCCGTTACGTAACGCCTTTGCGTGAGGGTGGTTCGATGCCGGCTATTGCGGAAGCAGATGACGGATTTCTATATGTGCTGAAATTCAGAGGTGCAGGGCAGGGCGTAAAAGCACTGATCGCTGAATTGATTGGCGGCGAAATTGCCCGTATACTCGGCTTCAAAGTCCCTGAACTTGTCTTTGCAAAGTTGGATGAGGCCTTTGGCAGAACGGAACCTGATGAAGAGATCCAGGATTTGTTGAAATCCAGCGTAGGCCTGAACCTGGCCTTGCATTATCTATCGGGTTCAATTACTTACGATCCAACAGTAACCAAAATTGATGGTCAACTTGCTTCACAAATTGTGTGGCTGGATTGTCTGCTAACCAATATGGACCGCACACCCCGGAATACAAATATGCTGCTGTGGCATAAAGAGCTTTGGCTGATAGATCATGGTGCAGCATTGTATTTTCACCATTCCATGCAAAATTGGGAAGCACAGGCCGTAAAACCCTTTGTATTGATAAAAGATCACGTGTTGTTGCCAATGGCGACCGAATTGGATGCGGTAGATAAAACGTTTAAAGCTTTGCTGACAGACGAACAGATTGATCAGGTTGTCGCTTTGATTCCGTCTGACTGGATAGCTCAGGACCTTGGAGAAGAATCTGTTGAAGAACGCCGTGAAGTATATGCCAATTTCCTGAAATTGAGAAAGGCCAATTCTGAAGTATTCCTAAAAGAAGCACAAAATGCAAGGGCTGGACTTATTTGAGTATGCGGTTATCCGGCTCGTACCCAGGGTAGAGCGCGAAGAGTTTATCAATGTAGGTTTAATTCTGTACTGTGCGAAGCAAAAGTTTTTGAAAGCTATAGTCCAACTCGATAAAAATCGATTGGGTGTTTTTTGTCCGGATTTGGATTTTGAAGACCTGCAACACCATTTGAAGGCCTTTGAACACATTTGCTCAGGTACAAAAGCAGGTGGCCCCATCGGTTTGCTGGACTTGGCTTCCAGATTCAGGTGGCTCACGGCAACAAGGAGCACTGTGCTGCAAAGCTCAAAGGTACATCCTGGTTTTTGTAAGGATGCAGATGAAAAATTACAGCAACTTTACAGTCAGATGGTGCTTTTACCTTAATTCCTGTCGTGAATAGGGAATAATTTTGCTTCTTTTACATTTTTAAAGATCAATACCAAAATGAGCGAGGAATTTTATCTTCATATTTTCAATAAACAACGAGACATTGAAGCAGTACCATCCAATCAGGAAGTATCCGAATGGGCCATCGGCTTAATGAACCTGATCTATCCTGAAAGGGTAACTTCACCGGATTATTCCATCAATGAAATTAAAAGGTTGTTTGCCAGGCAGCAAAATGCTTTGGTGAACCTGCTCAATGCCACAAAGGCTTGTGAAAATAGTGACAATGAACAAATCGCTGCCGACATATTTGAGCAATTGCCTGAACTGTACCGAAGAATGAATACGGACATCAGTGCGATACTTGAAGGCGATCCTGCTGCAAAAAGCCAGTTTGAGATCATCAGGAGTTATCCCGGCTTTCTTGCCATTGCTTTGTACCGCATTGCACATTCGATACTGGAGGCTAACGTACCGATCATTCCGCGTATCTTAACGGAATATGCCCACTCTATTACCGGCATTGACATTCATCCCGCTTCTCAAATAGGAGAGTATTTGTATATAGATCACGGGACCGGGTTAGTAATAGGAGAGACCACGGTGATTGGGGACCATGTGAAATTGTACCAGGGCGTTACTTTGGGTGCACTTAGTGTAGAAAAATACATGGCAAATACCAAAAGACATCCAACTATTGAGGATCATGTGATCATTTATTCAGGTGCTACCATCCTCGGTGGCGATACCGTAATCGGAAGCAACTGCGTAATCGGCGGAAACGTGTGGCTCACAAAGAGCGTCCCTTCCGGTTCAACTGTATACCACCAATCTGCCACCAAGGTGCAAACCAAAACACAGTAACAATGGGAAACATTATAGAATTTGTAGGGAATACCCCGCTGGTAGAAATCCGGAAGCTGAATCCAAATCCGGATGTAAAGATCTATGCCAAACTCGAAGGAAACAATCCTGGAGGGAGTGTCAAAGATCGGGCGGCACTGAATATGATCCGCAGTGCGATAGAGCGTGGAGAAATCAAAAAAGGTACACGCTTAATTGAAGCTACAAGTGGAAATACTGGTATCGCGCTGGCGATGATCGCGAGTATATATGATCTGGAGATTGAATTGGTTATGCCGTCCAACTCGACCAGAGAACGCACGTTAACTATGGAGGCCTACGGTGCCAAGGTGACATTATTGGAATCTATTGAAGTATGCAGGGATTATGCAGAAGAAAAGGGTACACAGCCAGGGTATTTTCTTTTGAACCAGTTCTCAAACCCGGATAATTACCTGGCCCACTATAAAACCACCGGTCCGGAAATCTGGCGCGATACCAATGGTCTCATTACCCATTTCGTCAGCTCGATGGGGACAACAGGCAGCATCATGGGAAATTCCATGTTCCTGAAAGAACAAAATCCTGACATACAGATTGTGGGTTGTCAACCTACGGAAGAATCCTCGATCCCTGGGATCAGAAGGTGGCCGGAGGCCTACCTGCCGAAAATATTTGATCCGAGCAGGGTAGACCGCGTAATGGACGTATCTCAACTGGAAGCCACCGAATGGTGCAGAAAAATGGCCAAAGTTGAGGGTATTTTCGCTGGGATGAGCAGTGGCGGCGCATTGGCGTGTACGCTGCGCTTAGCTTCTGAACTGGAATCTGGCATCGTCGTATTCATTACCTGCGACAGGGGAGACCGTTATCTGAGCAGCGACTTATTTGGCTAAAACGCCTGGTTTCTCCCTTATTTACGGTACTTCAGCGATAACGATTGCGTAAATAATTTCAGTTGAAAAGCCTGAATCTTTGCGGGAATTATGTAGAATTGTCATCGACTGTATGAAACGCGTTTATGATTATTGCTAACCAAAATTTAAATCAAATCAGCACTGAAAACGTTTCCATCCCCGGAGACGAAATTTTTCAACTTCCGGAGAAGGTACTTCAGTTTGGAACTGGTGTGCTGCTTCGGGGACTACCAGATTATTTTATTGATAAGGCCAACCGGCAAAACACCTTTAACGGCCGTGTTGTCGTCGTTAAATCTACCAGCAAAGGAGATTTAAAGGATTTTGAAGACCAGAATGGACTCTATACCATTTGCGTACGCGGATTAGAAGGTGGACAGCCTGTAGAAGAAAACATCATTTCCTCTGCTATCAGCAAGGTATTATCGGCAGATAAAGACTGGTTTGAAATACTAAAAATAGCTGCCAGCACAGACTTGCAGGTCATCGTCTCTAATACCACAGAGGTGGGCATCCAGTTGGTCCATGAAAAAATCAGCTTGAACCCCCCGGCTTCCTATCCCGCAAAATTACTCAGCGCGCTTTATGCCAGGTATCAGAATATAGGCTCCGCTCCGGCAGCCGATATTGTTATTATTGCTACAGAACTCATTCCTGATAATGGTAAAAAGCTAGAAGCCATCGTTTACCAGCTCGCTGCGTTCAATGAACTGGAACCAGATTTTGCAACATGGTTGGAGACACATGCTTTCTTTTGCAATTCATTGGTAGACCGTATTGTACCTGGTAAACCAGACGGCGCGGCTTTGTCTGTTCTGGAAGAAGAGCTTGGTTATCAGGACAACTTATTGATCATGGCCGAGCCTTACCGGCTTTGGGCTATTGAAGGTGATGAAAAAGTTTCGAAGTTGCTCAATTTGGAAAGTGCCGATCCTGGGGTGATTGTACGACCAGATATTGAGATTTACCGGGAATTGAAGGTACGGCTGCTAAATGGCTCACATACGCTGGCCTGCGCCATCGCCTATCTATCTGGAATTGAAACTGTCAACACCGCAATGCGAGATCAAAACTTGAGAAACTACATTACTGAAGTGATGCGTGAAGAGATTATCCCAGCCATTCCGTATCAGGTAGATTTGGCAGAAGCCAGCGCTTTTGCAGATGCGGTATTGGACAGGTTTGCTAACCCATATATTGAGCACTTATGGCTTAATATTTCTTTTCAGTACGCCATGAAAATGAAGATCCGTATCGTACCTGTGCTGAATCAGTATTATAAAATTTACAATAAGGTTCCACAGCACATCGCATTTGGTTTTGCTGCCTTTTTAAAGTTTATGAACAGTACAAAAAAAGTAGGTGATAAATACTATGGCTTCGATAATGACCGTGAATACCCGGTAACCGATGATCAGGCAGCTTATTTCTATGAAAAAAGTAAATTGGATGGCACGGAATATGTCAGATCCGTATTGTCTGATGTACAACTTTGGGGTACTGACTTATCATGCTTGCCTGAATTTATTGAGACTGTAGCGCAAAATTATAGCTATATTTCATCCAAAGGATTGAAACAGGCATTGATGCCAGCAACATAAAAAACTAACCAACCTTAAACCAAATATAATGACCGATAAAAAAGTACCTGGATACAGGTGGACAATCTGTGCTTTATTATTTTTTGCAACCACTGTAAATTATCTCGACAGGCAAGTTTTGAGTTTGCTAAAACCTCATCTGGAGGAGATTTTTAACTGGACAGACAACGATTACGCAAATATTGCTTCTGTATTTCAATTTACCTACGCCATTTCAATGTTGTTCGCTGGTAGAATCATTGATAAACTCGGTACTAAAAAAGGATATGCCTGGGCCATAATTATTTGGTCATTGGGAGCCATTTTGCATGCTTTTGCAATACCGATGGGGAATATGGTTTCTACAGTTTTAGGTTTTGCAGGTATAGGTATTGCCTCAGTCTCTATCGTTGGTTTCATGATTTCCCGTGCCGTGCTTGGTTTTGGAGAAGCAGGAAATTTTCCGGCTGCAATTAAAGCGACTGCAGAATATTTTCCAAAAAAAGAAAGGTCATTTGCTACCGGGTTCTTCAATGGAGGTACAAACATCGGTGCGGTATTGGCACCTTTGAGCGTACCTTTTATAGCGGCCAAATGGGGTTGGGAAGCGGCATTTATATTTATAGGTGGTATTGGTTTTCTGTGGTTGTTTTTCTGGTACAAATATTATGACCGTGTAGAGGACCAAAAAAGATTGTCTCCCGAAGAACTGGCTTATATCCGGGATGGAGAAATTGAAAAACCAAGTATCATCAGTGAAGGTGTTGTGCATGAAGCCAAAGTTTCCTGGTTTAAATTGCTGACCTACAGACAAACCTGGGCTTTTGCAGTGGGTAAATTCATGACCGACGGCGTATGGTGGTTTTTCCTGTTTTGGTTGCCAGCATATTTGAAAGACCAATATGGCATGGTGGATACACAGATTATGCTGCCCTTGGCAGTATTGTACAGTATGACTATGTTTGGCAGTATCGGTGGGGGATGGTTTCCAATGTATTTTATCAACCGTGGACATGACGTCTATGGGGGAAGGATGAAAGCCATGTTGCTGATTGCTATATTCCCATTGGTGGTGCTTGCAGCCCAGCCCTTGGGACACATTACCTTCTGGATCCCGGTATTGCTGATTGGCGTGGGCGCATCGGCACACCAGGCATGGTCGGCCAACCTGTTTACCACAGTATCCGATATGTTTCCGAAAAAGGCGATCGGTTCTGTTGTCGGTATTGGCGGTATGATTGGCGGGCTCGGTGGGGTATTGGTGACCAAACTGGCTGGGGCTTTGTTTACCAACTATAAAAAAATCGGGCATATAGAGACCGGGTATGCAATTATGTTTGCCATTTGCGCGACAGCCTATCTGATTGCCTGGGTGATTATGAAGGCACTTGTACCGAAATACAAAGAAATTACAGATCTTTAGTGAAGATCATTTACTTAGAAAACATTTAGAATGACATTTAACGAACACCTCAGTTCAATATTCGTAACAGAACAAGAAATACCCGAAGAATTCCGGTTAAAAGAGGAAGTTAACCAACGTGAATACCTGAGTAATGGGGCGATGCACCCATGGGACGGGGCAGTTCACCAGGTTTTATCTCCAATTTGCATCCAAACCCCTGATGGACTGAAGCGTAAGGTAATTGGCACTTACCCGCTTTGTGATGAAAAAGAAGCGATGGAGGCCTTGGACGCAGCAGTCAAAGCATATGACAATGGCAGAGGAGAATGGCCAACGATGAGTGTAGCCGACCGCATTACCTGCGTAGAGAAATTCACCCACAAGATCATTGAGAAAAAAGCCGAAGTTGTCAAATTGCTGATGTGGGAGATTGGCAAATCACATGCAGACTCTGTTAAAGAATTTGACCGCACAGTTGAGTACATTTACGCCACGATTGATGCCCTCAAAGATTTGGACCGTCAATCCTCCAAATTCAGCATCGAGCAAGGGATTGTGGCTCAGATCCGGAGATCACCATTAGGCGTTGTCTTGTGTATGGGGCCATTCAATTATCCGCTGAATGAAACGTTTACCACGCTAATTCCGGCATTGATCATGGGTAACACGTTGTTGTTCAAACCGCCTAAGCATGGAACACTTTTGCATTATCCACTATTAACGGCCTTTAGGGACTGTTTTCCTAAAGGTGTGGTGAATACCATTTATGGTCGCGGGAATAAGATTATTCCCGATCTGATGAAATCAGGTGACATCAATGTGCTGACTTTAATTGGTTCGAGTAAGGTCGCCAATGAGCTCAAAAAACTGCATCCTAAAGTAAACCGCCTGCGTGCCATACTTGGACTGGATGCAAAAAATGCGGCTATTGTAACAGCTAAAGCAGATGTGAAGCTTTCCGTTCAGGAAACGGTACTTGGGTCACTTTCTTTTAATGGTCAGCGTTGTACCGCCTTAAAAATCGTATTTGTTCACAAAAGTATTGCGGACGAATTTCTACACGAATTGTCCGATGCCGTCTCTAAATTGAAGTTTGGAATGCCATGGGAGGCAGGTGTTGCGCTGACACCACTTCCGGAACCCCATAAACCTGCGTATTTGAAGGAATGTATTGATGATGCGGTTTCCAAGGGGGCGAAAGTGATCAATGAGAACGGCGGGGCAACCAACGAGTCATTTGTATTTCCTGCCATTGTGTATCCGGTTCAGAAGGGCATGAAACTGTATACAGAAGAGCAGTTTGGCCCAGTCATCCCTGTCGTCGCTTTTGATGATTTAGAGGAAACGATTGAGTACCTGATAGAATCTACACATGGTCAGCAGGTGAGCATATTTAGCAATGACGATGAGGAAATAGCTGAACTGATTGATCCTCTGGTGAACCAGGTGAGCAGGGTAAACATCAATTGCCAATGCCAGCGTGGGCCTGATGTTTTTCCTTTTACCGGTCGTAAGGACAGTGCAGAAGGTACGCTTTCTGTAGTAGATGCCCTGAGGTCATTCTCCATCCGGTCACTGGTCGCTACAAAACTCAATGAAAACAACAAACACCTGCTTAACGAAATAATTGACAGTAACAGTTCTAACTTCCTGAGTACAAAATATTTGTTTTAGTTTTGGTGGTCCATGCCATTGATCTCCCGAATGTAAAATGGGGGCTCAATGGTATTGGATGCCAATTTTACACAATCAATTGTCAGTATTACAGAATTTGTTTGTAGCATTACCGCTTACTTTGTTGCAACCATGAATGTAATAAAAGTATTAAACAAGAAATGGCTTTGCCTTGCTTTACTTTGCGCCTGTTTTTCATCCGTATCAACTGCGCAGGTCAACCCTTTATCATTCGACAATTACGTTAGCAAAAGAAAGGGGCTTCAACATACGGCTCAAGCCATTACTCAGCAAAAGCATGCTACCGTAGCGTTTTTGGGAGGTTCCATCACCTACAATGGAGGCTGGCGGGACATGGTTTGCGCTTACTTAAAAGAACGTTTTCCTGATACCAAATTTCATTTCATAGCGGCCGGTATCCCTTCTCTTGGTAGTTTACCTCATGCTTTCAGATTGAGCCGGGACGTTTTAGATTCTGGAAAGATTGATTTATTATTCCTGGAAGCAGCTGTAAACGACCAGGTCAATGGCACAGATAGCATTACACAGGTCAGGTCGCTTGAGGGCATCGTGCGACATGTGAAAAAAGTAAACCCACTGACCGACATCCTGCTGATGTCGTTTGCAGACCCCGATAAGACCAAATTATATGATGAGGGCCTCATACCAACTTCTGTAGCCAATCATGAACTGGTAGCCACGTATTATGGATTGCCATCCATCAACCTGGCGAAGGCTGTGCGTGACAAAATGAGCAATCAAGAATTTAGCTGGGAGAAAGATTTTAAGGACCTTCATCCTTCGCCTTTCGGACAGCAAGTTTATTTCAGTGCCATAAAAGTATTGCTGGATTCAGCCTTAACTTCGTCTGTATCTAAATACAAAGCAGGGAAATTACCCAAAATGCTCAATCAGGCCAGTTTTACCAATGGAAAGTACTACGGGCCTGAACATGCAGTGTATGACCAAAACTGGACCCTGGACAGAAGTTGGAGCCCTGAAGATAAACTACCCACCCGGCCGGGCTTTGTGCAGGTACCGATGTTGGTCAGTAATAAAGCTGGCGCTTCTCTCAGTTTAAAATTCAGCGGCAATGCGGTCGGCATTAACATTGTATCCGGTGCAGATGCCGGTATTTTGAAATACCGGATTGATAATGGACATGAACAACAAATTAATCTCTTCACACAATGGAGTACCTCATTACACATTCCCTGGTACCTCATTTTAGGAAGTGATTTGGGTACTGGCGAACACACACTGAGTCTGACGATCAGTGACCAAAAAGATCCTAAAAGCAGTGGTAATGCCTGCAGAATCGTAAATTTCCTAATTAACAATTGACCATAACACCTATGTTCAGACCAACCATTCTAATTGCCAGCCTTTGGCTGTTATTCGTTTCAAGTCTGTCAGCAAATGAGACAGTTAGCAAAACAGCCCAAAAACGGATACAGATTAATTATGGATCAGTTTCTTCCATAGTATTTGACCCAAATACCAAAACTTACAGTGTCTTGTCAGGACAAAAAATCATTATCGCTGATGCTTATGCAACAGTGAAGAATAATGCCGTACTGATCAGCAGTAAAGACTACGATAAATCAAGTTTCGTGGAAGCAGCGATCACTGATGGTTTTGGCAAAGGAAATAAATATACCATTACGCTTACCAAAAGCGGAATGCCAGACATGGAGCAGGTATTTTACGTGTATCCCGGTCATGACTATTTTTTTACAGAGGTCAATTTAAAGGGAGCAAAGTTAAAGACAAATATGATGGCCCCTTTGGTTTCAAGCCATGTGGATATAGGCCTGAAGGGTGACTATAGAACATTATTTGTGCCTTTTGACAACGACACATTTATACGCTATGACGCAAAATCAACCGCATCAATGACGGAAAATACCAGTGCAGAAGTGACGGCAGTTTACGAGAACCAGAGCAGAAAAGGACTGGTTCTTGGATCTGTGGAACACATGGTCTGGAAAACTGGTATCCAAAGCAAAGGGAAAGCTGGTGTTTTGACGGACTTGCGCATCTGGGGCGGCTATACCGACGAAAAAGTGACCAGGGATAAAACCGAACATGGTTACCTGACAGGCGCTGTTGTAAAATCTCCTAAGCTATTTGTTGGCTATTTTGCCGATTGGAGGACGGGTCTGGAAGCATATGGAAAGGCAAACCGTATACAGGATAAGCCCTATGTATTTAACTGGACCAAGCCTGTGCCTTTTGGTTGGAACAGTTGGGGCGTGATCCAGGAAAAACTCAGCTATGAAAAAGCATTGAAAGTAGTAGATTTTTTCGCCACTGAGCTCCCTGCCTTTAGGAACGGCCAGACTGCTTATATTGATCTGGATTCCTTTTGGGACAATTTTACTGGAGGAATGCGTGGCGATTATAGCAAACTGAAACAATTCGCCGATTACTGCAAAAGTAAAGGTCTTGAACCTGGCGTATATTGGGCGCCATTTACCGACTGGGGTTTCAAATCAAAGAACCAAAGAGAAGCGGAAGGCAGCAGGTACTTGTTTTCAGAGATGTGGACAAAAGTTGGAAACGGTTATCACGATTTTGACGGGGCGAGAGCGCTTGACCCAACACATCCGGGCACAAAAAAACGGATAGACTATATCGTGGACAAACTGAAGGCTTGTGGGTTTAAGATGATCAAAGTAGATTTTCTGGGCCACGCGGCTGCCGAATCAGATGCCTATTATGATAAGAATGTAACTACAGGAATGCAGGCTTACCGCATGGGGATGGAATACCTGGTAGACCGGCTGGATGGACAGATGCTTATTTATGCAGCGATCTCTCCGAGTCTGGCCACTGGAAGGTACGCCCACATGCGCAGAATTGCCTGTGATGCCTGGAAGACAATTAAGGACACAGAATATACCTTAAACAGCCTCAACTACGGATGGTGGCAGACCTATGTTTACAATTTTTTGGATGCAGACCATGTTGTATTTGGCACAGAAAGCGAGGGTGCCAATAGGGCAAGGATTACTTCAGCCCTGATCACAGGTACCTTTATTGCCGGTGATGATTATTCTGCAGAAGGTCCATGGCAACAAGCCGCAAAGAAGTGGTTACAGGATCAGGAGTTGTTAAAGGCCGGCAGCTTTGGTGTGGCCTTTATGCCGGTGGACGGTAACAGCGGAGATAAAGCGAATGAACTGTTTGTCCGCAAAAACAACGGCTTCCTCTATGTTGCCGTACTCAACTATAAAGCGAACGCAAAAACATTTAATATCCCTTTGGAACGCCTTGGATTAACCAAAACAACTTATGAAGGAACAGAACTTTTTGGACATCAGAAACTGAACATCAGGAAATTTTTAAATCTAACTCTGGCAGCAACCGATGCTGCACTCCTCAAAATAAAAATATAGTTCCTGCATTCTATTTTTCGATATATTTACGATAACAACACATAGATATGGAAAGACGTCTTGTTATCAAACAAGTAATGATATTTGCAGGTGGAATGGCTTTGCTGCCCTCATTTTTAAAGGCTGAAGGAAAGGCATCGATTGCGCTAAAACAGTTGGGCATCGATGCTGCGCAGGAGAAATTACTGGCAGAAATTACCGAAATCATCATCCCTAAAACAACTACTCCGGGCGCCAAAGACCTCGGTCTGCATTTATTTGTCATGAAAATGGTAGACGATTGTTATGATACTGCCACGCAACAAAGATTTAGTTCTGGCCTCAACACCTTCAATAATTTAGATCCAGATGCACTTAGGCAACGGATAGCGGAAGTAAATTCAGGTAAAGCTGGTTTTAACGATGATGTCAAAACTTTTTATGCAGTGACGAAGCAGCAAACCATCAATGGCTACAGGAATTCCAGGTATGTGATGACCAACCTGGTCAAATGGGAACTAGTTCCCGCACGTTACAATGGTTATTTTCCTGTTAAAGCTTAAAATTAGAATCATGTCAAATCTCAATATAGACAGTGTAAAGAAAAATACTTTTGACGCCATCGTGATTGGCTCCGGAATCAGCGGAGGCTGGGCGGCAAAAGAGTTCACAGAAAAAGGCCTGAAAACATTGGTATTGGAAAGGGGCAGGGATGTAAAACACATTGTGGATTATCCAACAACCAATAAATTTCCTTATGAGTTTGAGCACAGGGGAGAACCAACACTGGCCATTAAGAAGGAAAACCCGATGGTAAGCCGTTGTTATGCATTCAGGGAAGATTCTATGCATTTTTTTGTAAAGGACAAAGAACATCCTTATATAGAAGAAAAGCCGTTCGACTGGATCAGGGGTTACCAGGTAGGCGGAAAGTCCCTGCTTTGGGCGCGACAGACCCAGCGCTGGAGCGATTTTGACTTCGAGGGGCCTTTACGCGATGATTTTGCGGTAGACTGGCCGATCAGGTATAAAGACATTGCACCCTGGTATAGTCATGTAGAGAAGTTTGCTGGTATATCGGGCAATAAGGATGGTCTGGCAGAACTTCCGGATGGCGAATTTTTACCGGCTTACCCGCTAAATGCGGTAGAGGATTATTTCAAAAAATCCCTGCTTGGTAATTATGGCAACCGTCACGTCATCAGCGCGCGGGCCGCGCACATCTCAAAAGCTTCACAGATCCATTACGACCAGGGCAGGGCTCAGTGTCAAAACAGGGCGCTGTGCCAGCGTGGTTGTCCGTTCGGCGGTTACTTCAGCAGCAATGCGTCCACTTTACCCTGGGCGCAGAAAACAGGCAATTTAACGTTACGTCCCTTTTCTGTTGTGGAATCTATTATCTATGATGAGAAACTGGGGAAAGCAACTGGGGTGAGGGTTGTGGATACCAATACCAAGGCGGTAACGGAATACTATGCAAAGGTAATTTTCGTGAATGCAGCAGCCATCAACACCAATCTTATTTTGCTGAATTCAACCTCATCACGTTTTCCAAATGGACTTGGGAATGACAGTGGGGTATTAGGAAAATACGTTGCATTCCACAATTACAGTGCTAGGATAAGCGCTGAATACGACGGCCTAAAGCAATTCGCTACAGACGGAAGAAATCCTGCTGGTGGCGGATACATACCAAGATTCAGAAACCTGCACAAACAGGAGACCGATTTCAAACGAGGTTATGCAGCTGGGTTTTCGGCTTATAGAGGAACAGATATGAACACCTCAGGAATAGGTGCCGATCTCAAATCTGAGCTACAGTCTACCAGATTAACACCATGGAGGGTGGGATCCCACATGATGGGCGAGACCATTCCTAAGGAGAGCAATTATGTGAAACTGGACACGGATAAAAAGGACCAGTGGGGAATACCGTTGCTAAAAATCTCTGTGGACTATGACGAGAATGATGCTAAAATGAAAAAAGACTATATCGCACAGATGTCTGAGATGTTTACTTCTGCAGGATTTAAAAATATCAGGGTAAACGATTCATCACAGGCTCCCGGTCTGGATATTCATGAAATGGGAGGGGTGCGTATGGGTAAAGATCCGAAAACCTCGATGTTGAATAAATGGAACCAGTTGCATGCCTGTAAAAACGTGTTTGTAACAGACGGGGCTGCAATGACCTCTACTTCGACACAAAATCCTTCATTAACGTACATGGCATTTACCGCCAGGGCTGTAAATTACGCTTTAAGTCAAATGAAAAGCAGAGAAATGTAATTTTTTGATTATAAACATTAACTCATATAGCACAATCTTTTCCTTTCGGAGAATAGTAACTAATTGTTTATTAGCGACATGCGCTTTCAAATGTCGTCCTGAATTTAATAGGCAAATAATTAAATCAATAAATAAATTAAAATATGCCTGAAAATAGTGCAGTATTTTATTTAATAATTCTTAATTTTATTTCAAATTTAAAATTGGGGAATTTTATATTCATTATTTATGAAAACACTAGGGGAAAAATTTAGAATCTTACGCCAGAAAAAAGGGGTTAATCAAAAGGCAATGGCCGATCTGTTAGAGATCTCCATTCCGGCTTACTCGAAATTGGAAACAAGTATTACTGATCCAAACTTTAGCAGGATCAATCAGATCGCTGAAGTACACGGTTTAAGTTTGAGAGAACTTTTGGATGTCGGCGAAGATGGTATCAGCGAACAGACTCAACTGATCGATCAGTTAAAAGTTAAAGTAAGCGAACTGGAGAACACAGTTATCCGTTTACAAGGAAAATTGATCGACTTGTACGATCAGGACGACAGAAGAAACGGCAGATAATGCAATTCTTAAATACAAACAGGAAGTAATTTACTTCCTGTTTGTTATTTCCAGTAATGACTGACATCTTTCTGTAAGCCAGTTATAGCCCGTCACATCAGCATCGTTACTGAATAATTTCGATCCAAATCCGAGTGCCGAAACCCCGGCATCCAGCCAGCCTTCTACATTTGCTTTGCTTAGATCTACGCCTCCTGTCGGCATAAACTTTAAAGCGGGAAACAAAGGTTTGATCGCTTTTAAAAATCCAGCACCTAGCGTATCACCAGGAAAGAGCTTGATCAGCTGCGCGCCAAGTTCTTCAGCAAAACTGATTTCTGTTGGGGTCATACAACCGGGTATCCAAAATATGCCATGTTCTGCTGCTACCTGTGCTACTGACTCTTTTACAATCGGGCTTACAATAAAATCTGCACCTGCACCGATATAATCTTTTGCCTGCTGGGCAGCTTTAATCGTACCGATGCCCAGTTTAAGGTCTTTGAAATGTTCATTCCGGTAAGCCAACAAGGCTTTGAAGTTTTCAGGGGCCTGTTCACCACGATTGGTAAATTCGAAGACACGAATACCGCCTTCGTAACATGCTTTTAGAACCTGGATACAGGTATCTGGATCCTGATGATAATAAACTGGAATCACTGGATAGTCCAGTATGGTTTGTAAAGTATTGGATATTAAAGTCATCTTTTTCTTTTATAATGTTCCATCACCAAAATCTCCTTTTACAAAAAGCTTCTGGTAACCTGATTTAGTAGCGATATCAATGATTTGTTGCCCGTCATAATCTGACTTCAGCACACCGTAGATTAACCCGGCCATAAAGGCATCGCCACTACCGATGCGGTCTGTCACCGAATTCGTTTCGTATATTTTAGAGATAAAATTGCCTGCTGAAGTATGGTAAGTTCCGTAAAACAGGTTGTGTTTAGGGTTGTCCATAAACCGAAATGTATTGGCCACATGGCGGCAAGATGGAAATGCCTTAAAAATCTCGCTGGCACTTGCATTGGCATGTTCGACGTAAACAGTTGCATTAGTATCCCGGTTTAACGTTGGCTCTACCCGGGTGCCCAGCATTTTATTAGCCGCCCAAATGTTGCCCATGATCACATCGCAGTATTGAACCAATTCAGGCATTACGTCAATTGGTTCTTTACCAAAATCCCAAAGCCTGCTTCGATAGTTAAGGTCTACAGAAATCTTCAGGCCATTTCTTCTTGCAGCCTGAAGCGCCTCAAGACAGACTGAAGCCATATTCTCATTTAAAGCGGGACTTAGTGCTGTCCAGTGAAACCAGGTCTGGTCTTTCATAAGCGTATCCCAGTCTACCATGCCCGGCTGCAAACTACTGAAAGAGGAGAACTTACGGTCATAAACCACCTGTCCGCTGCTCAATCCATTGGCAGACTGCAAAAAATAAAGACCCAAACGCGGTCCCTGTCTCAATGATTTAGAAGTATTCACGCCCAGTTCAGACAATGCTTTTAAAGCACTATCTGCCAATGCATTGTCTGGAGCTACTGTCAGATAACTGACCGGAACGCCCCACTGGCCCAATGAAGCAGAAACATTTGCTTCAGAGCCACCGGGAAATAAAGAAACAGTATGGCTTTTTGTAATAAAATCTTCTGCTATTGCACTAAATCTAAGGAGAAGCTCACCAAACACTAATATATGATCTCGCTGCATGATGGTTTAAATATTGGTTGTGCAATAATACGGCTTCAGGTCTAAAATCAGACGTGATGATAAAGATATAAAAACGCAAACGTTTTCGCTTGACTTAGCTTGAACTTCGAACGACCACACTTGTCTGGAGCATGACTGTTTCATAGTCTACGGGGTCATTGTTTTTTCTTTCGATTAATGAGATCAGTTTCATTGCGGCAAGCTGACCCATCTCCAAAGCAGGTTGATGTACAGTGCTCAGGGCTGGATTCAGGGCATCAGCGAGGTCTGTATTGGTAAAACCAATCAGGGCAATGTCCTCCGGAATCCGATACTTCAGTTTATTCAATAATGCCAGGCAGCGGGTGCTGATCTGGTCACCCGCAGTAAATATGGCGTCTGGCTTATCCGGCAAGTCCATATAGTCTTTGATGGCCAGTTCCAGGTCGGCATTGAGCTTTTGCGTGTCAGAATAGTCGCAGGACCTGACCAGTTCCGGCCGATACTGGACGCCATGGTCAGCAAGCGCCTGCTTATAGCCATTTAGCCGGTCTGTTGAAATACTCAAAGTCGTATTGGTGTTGAGGTGGGCGATACTGCGATAGCCTCGTTCAATCAAGTGCGTGGTCGCATCATAAGCGCCCTTAAAATTATCTGCACCAACCTTGTGCGTATTGACCTGGTCGCTCAACCGGTCAAACACCACAACAGGCAGTCCCGCACCCTGCAAAAAATTAAGGTAACTGAAATCTGTTGTTTCACAAGCTGGTGAAATCAGGATCCCATCTACGCCACCAGCGTACAGCAACTCCAAACAAGCCTGTTCCTGTTCCTGAGATTCCTTGCTCTGCATGATGATGATCTGGTAAGATTTTGCTGTACTAAAACGGTCGATCCCGTCCAGCATCTGGGCCACAAAATTGTTCTCCAGTGAACAGACTACAACGCCGATCGACCTGCTTTTGCCTTCTTTCAAGCCTTTGGCCAACCGATTTGGAGAGTAATGGTGCTTTTGGGCATACTCCAGCACTTTCTGTTTGGTGTCCGTGCTGATCTCATAACTATCATTCAGCGATTTAGAAATAGTGGAAATAGAGAGATTGAGCGCTTTTGCAATATCTTTTAAAGTTACGCTGTTGTTCATACCTGGATTCTATTTGTGCAACAGCGAATTTGCGATTAATAAGACGAAATAAATAAAGAAAATAAGTTTATTTAAAAACGTTTTGACAAATAGATGATACGGTGTGGCAAAAGACTCTGTACATTTGCCTAACGGTGTTAAATGATTTACACCCTTTCATCAGTTAGTCATGGGAAGCAAAGAACGTATTGCCAGGTTAAAAGAAGAAACAAGATTAAACATTCTTGATGCTTCTTTAGAGATCGTCAAGGAAGAGGGTTGGCAAGCATTGAGCATGAGAAAGATCGCTGACAAGATCGAGTATACAGCGCCTATTATATATGAGTATTTTTCCAATAAAGAAGGTATTTTATTAGAACTGACCAGGAAGGGTTATATAATTCTGGCCGGTGAAGTCAGGGCAGCCAAAGAGAAGCAGGAAGGCCTGGAGGATCAATTGGAAGCGATGTGGATTGCCTACTGGGATTTTGCCTTTAAATATAAGGAGCTTTACAGGCTGATGTATGGCGTGGACATGAATTGTTGTGAGTTAAAGAAATCCATGCCGGAAGCCGAACTGGCCGACGACCTGATCTACGATGTAATTGGGAAGATCATTACAGTTGAAAATCCATCAGAGGAATTGATTTGCAGGAAGTTCTACACCTTTTGGTCGATTATCCACGGTTTGATTTCCATCAACCTGGTCAACAAAGGCAGGAATGAAGAAATGAACCAGCGCATATTAAAAGACGCCATCAAAGGAATTATCCGTTACATCAACGATTAAATGACCTGCGCAGCATATAGAGAAAAAATAAGCATGATGTCGAATGTTACTTAGCAAATTGCTGGTGTAGATCGACGATAAATATAAAGTAGGAGGGTTTTCAATAAACCCATTTTTTAAAAACAATATCTAACACCGTTAAACCACTTACAACCGTTATTCCCAATTTCCCATAATCCATATGTATATGAAAAATCCCCCAATTTATTCACAATTACTTAACACTGTTAAATCACCTAATTACGTTATGAAAACATCAATTTTACTATTAGCTATATTCCTTTACGGTTGCTCCGGAGAAAACGCAGCACCGCCACCACCACCAGCGCCATCATTGCCCGTTGCGCAAGTGAGCAGTTCATCTGAAACGACATTCAATGAATATCCTGCGTCTATAGAAGGCGCGGTTGATTTGGAGATTCGTCCGCAGGTAACCGGAGCACTCGATAAAATCTACGTCAGTGAAGGCGCTTTGGTTCAGCGGGGACAGCCCTTGTTTAAGATCAACGAACAACCTTACCGGGAGGCCGTAAATAATGCCAAAGCTTCTTTACAGTCGGCTAAAGCGGCCTTGCTCAACGCTCAACTGGAAGTAGAAAAACTGACGCCATTGGTTGCAAATAAAGTCGTATCTGAGTTCCAGTTAAAAAGTGCCAAAGCAGCCTATGAAGTGGCTCAGGCCAATGTGGAACAAGCTAAAGCAGGTGTAGGCAGTGCCAACATCAATTTAGGTTACACGGTGATCAAAGCACCAGTAAGCGGTTACGTAGGCCGTTTGCCTAAAAAACAAGGTAGCCTGGTGAATCCTGCTGATCCGCTGCCACTTACTTTACTCTCTGATGCACACGAAGTGCATGTTTATTTCTCACTTGGAGAAGACGACTTCATCGCTTTCAACTCTAAATATCCGGGCAAAAGTCTCGCTGAGAAAGCCAGTAGAATTCCTGGCGTATCTTTAGTACTGGCCGATCAAACTATTTACGCGCAAAAAGGAAAAGTCGACATGGTAGACGGACAGTTTGATAAAGAAACAGGCTCCATCTCTTTAAGAGCTACTTTTCAAAACGCGCAGGGACTGCTTAGGTCTGGAAATACCGGTAAAATCCGCCTTGGTGTAGAACACAAAGATGCCTTATTGATTCCGCAATCTGCTACAGTAGAAATGCAGGATAAGATCTTTGTATTTGCCCTGGCAGACAGCAACAAAGTAAAAAGACAACCAATCACGGTGATTGGAAAAAGCGGCAACAATTACCTCGTTAAAGATGGCATCAAAATCGGCGACCAGATCGTATTGAGTGGTATAGACCGTTTGCAGGAAGGTCAGGTCATCAAACCTGAAAAATCTACTGAAAAGGTTGCCAAATTATAATTACCCATTAAAAAGATAAAACAATGTTTAAAATATTCATACAACGGCCCGTACTGGCTACTGTGATCTCCATTCTGCTGGTGATCCTCGGGGTACTCGGCCTGGTTAAGCTTCCCTTACAGCAATTTCCGGACATTGCGCCACCTTCTGTACTGGTAACCGCAGTTTATCCCGGTGCCAATGCAGAAACAGTCCTTAGATCAGTGGCTCCTTCTATTGAAGAGTCGATCAATGGGGTTGAGAACATGAGCTACATGAGCTCTACAGCAAGTAACGACGGCTCACTGGCCATTACAGTCTACTTCAAACTGGGTACAGATCCGGATCAGGCAGCTGTAAATGTACAAAACCGGGTGGCGCAAGCAACAAGTCAACTGCCTGCTGAAGTGGTTCAACAAGGGATCATTACAGCCAAACAGCAAAACAACTTCATCATGGCGATTGGTATTTATACCGAAGATGAAAGCAAATACGATCAGACTTTTGTGGCCAACTATGCACAGATCAACATCATTCCTGAGATCAAACGGATACCGGGTGTAGGTGCTGCCAGTATTTTTGGTGGGGTAAAAGACTACTCCATGCGGGTATGGCTAAATCCAACACAGATGTCGACCTACCAAGTGACGCCAAATGAGGTGATGGCAGCCATACAGGACAAAAGTCTGGAAGCTGCTCCGGGCAGATTCGGCGAAAAAAGCAAAGAAGTGTTTGAGTATGTCATTAAATACAAAGGCAAACTCAACAAGCCGGAAGAATACGAGAACATTGCCATTCGTGCCAACAATGACGGAACGATCCTGCGTTTGAAAGACGTAGCACGGATCGAATTCGGTGCTTATTCCTACTCCAGTTTAACCCGTCTGAACGGTAAAAAAGGAGTGGTCATTGGTGTGGTGCAATTGGCAGGTTCCAATTCAAACAACATCCAGATTGCCATCAATAACCTGATTGAAAAGTCATCTAAAGATTTCCCTGCTGGAATCAAACACAATATTTTTTACAGTACGAAAGTAGCGCTGGACCAATCCATCGACCAGGTGAAACATACGCTCATTGAGGCTTTCGTCCTCGTGTTTATCGTGGTATTTATCTTCCTGCAAGATTTCCGTTCTACTTTGATCCCGGCTATTGCAGTTCCGGTAGCGATCCTGGGTACCTTCTTTTTCATGCAGTTGTTTGGATTCTCCATCAATTTACTGACCTTATTCGCACTTGTCCTCGCCATCGGTATTGTGGTGGATGATGCAATTGTGGTCGTGGAGGCTGTACATGCCAAAATTGAACACAAGCGGCTGTCTGCCAAGGCTGCTACTACAGAAGCGATGCATGAAATCACTGGTGCGATCATTTCCATTACCCTGGTCATGGCCGCAGTATTCCTGCCGGTTGGTTTCATGGAAGGCTCTACGGGTGTATTTTACAGGCAGTTTGCTTTTACCATGGCGATTGCAATCGTGATCTCTGCTGTAAACGCATTGACTTTAAGTCCCGCACTTGCCGCCTTATTCTTGAAAGACGGACATTTACTAAACGAAAATGATGCGCATGGTCAGCCGGTAAAAAGAACATTCAGTCAGAAATTCTTTGCCGGCTTCAACAGCAGTTTTGATTCCATGACCAACAGGTATGTGGGTGGGTTAAAATTCCTGATTAAACACAAGTGGTTGAGCATGGGTGGTCTGGCAGTCATCACACTGGCTACCGTCTGGATGGTAAGGACAACACCTACCGGCTTTATTCCTACCGAAGACCAGGGCTTTATCGCGATTGCGGTCAACACGCCTTCAGGTACTTCACTGGAAGGTACTTCTAAAGTCATGGCCGAGGCAGAAAATGCACTGAAAGACATGGGTACGTTCAACTTCGTGACTTCCATTCCGGGATACAACCTGTTAACCAATTCAACCAGTCCTTCTTCAGCGATCTGTTTCGTGCTCTTAAAACCGGTAGAAGACAGGGGCGAAGTGAAAGACATCAATGTCATCATGGGCCAGGTAAACGCGAAGCTAAGCACCATCAGTGGTGGTACCTTCTTTGCCTTCAGTTTCCCTACTGTTCCTGGTTTCAGTAACGTAGAAGCGCTTGACCTGGTATTGCAAGATAAAACAGGCGGCAAACTGGACAAGTTCAGCGGCATTGCCAATGGCTTTATCGGCGAACTGATGAAACGTCCGGAAATTGCGGTTGCCTTTACCACATTTAAGGCCGATTATCCGCAATTGCAACTGGATATCAACGATGAGAAGGCAGATCAATTGGGCGTGAGTGTCAAAGACATTCTGCAAACCATGCAGACTTATTTTGGTAGTGCGCAGGCCTCAGATTTTAACCGTTTTGGTAAATACTACCGGGTAATTGTACAAGCTGATGTGGCTGACAGAGCAGATCCTTCGGCTATAGACCGTGTTTTTGTGAAAAACAAAACCGGTGAAATGGTACCGATCAATACACTGGTCAAATTACGCAGGATCTATGGATCAGAAACAGCTTCAAGATATAACCTGTTCAACTCCATACAAGTAAACGCAATACCTAAACCAGGTTTCAGTTCCGGTGACGCCATCAAGGCCATACAGGAAGTAGCAGCGCAGCAGTTGCCCCAAGGCTATGCATACCAGTTCTCCGGACAAACCCGTGAGGAGTTGTCCTCAGGCGGACAATCTACTGTGATTTTCCTCTTGTGTCTGGTCTTCATTTATTTCCTTTTGGCCGCGCAGTATGAGAGTTATATTCTGCCACTTGCGGTTATCTTATCTATTCCAACCGGTATTTTCGGTGTATTTGTGGCCATTGGCTTCACCGGTATCGAGAATAACATCTACGTACAGGTAGCACTGATCATGCTCATTGGTTTGCTTGCCAAAAATGCGATCCTGATCGTCGAATTTGCCGTGCAGCGCAGACGGGCAGGTCAGCCTCTGGTCGCATCCGCATTGGAAGCTGCTAAATTGAGGCTTCGTCCGATCATCATGACCTCACTGGCCTTTGTGGTTGGTCTGTTCCCAATGAGTATCGCTACAGGTCCATCTGCACAGGGTAACCACTCGATCAGTATCGGTGCAGCAGGAGGGATGGTCTCCGGGGTAATCCTTGGTTTGTTTGTCATCCCTGTACTGTTCATTATTTTTCAATTCCTGCAGGAAAAGATCAGCCGTAAACCGGCACCGGTTATTCCTGCTAAAAATCACGTAAACGAACTTGTTCATGAAATCGCCTAATTATTTATATACATTAATGCTCGTTGCTGCCTTTGCTGCCGGATGTAAGGTGTCTAAGGATGTTGTCAAACCAGCAGACGCAACGCCAGCTGCCTATCGGTTTGCCAGCCCGGCAGATCAACAGGACAGCGCTGGTATAGCGGCCGTACCGCTGAAAAATTTCATTACCGAACCTGGTATCCAGCAACTGATCGACACTGCACTGGCCAGAAATTACGACCTGCAACTGGCTGTCAAAAATATCGAAGCTTCAGAATTGTTGTTCAAACAATCGAGACTGGGCAACCTGCCTACCATCAACCTGCAGATCACCGCCAGTTCCAGCCGTCCGTCGGACAATAGTCTGAACGGCCTCAGTGCCAGTCAGTTTTTAAAGACTTCGCACATTGAGGACTACAATGCCAATGTTGGATTGAGCTGGGAGTCTGACATCTGGGGTAAGATTAAAAGTCAGAAACAAGCTGCTCTGGCAGCCTATCTGCAAACTACAGAAGTTAAAAAGGCCGTGCAGACCCGTCTGATTGCCAATGTAGCCCAGGGCTATTATCAACTGTTGATGATGGATGCCCAATTAGCGGTTGCACAGAAAAACCTGGCGCTGAGTGACAGTACCCTGGGCATCATCCACATGCAGTTTGACGCCGGACAGGTGACCTCTTTGGCCATCCAACAGGCAGAAGCACAGCAACTGGTTGCGGCACAACTCGTTCCTCAACTGGAGCAAAACATTGCCATTCAGGAGAATGCATTGCGTATCCTAACCGGACAATTGCCCGCCGCAGTGACCAGGCTGGCCAGTCTGGAGCAAACAAAAGTTCCTGCGCAACTGTCAGCCGGTTTGCCATCCAGTATGGTAGGCCGCAGGCCTGATGTACGTAGTGCGGAGCTCGCGCTGAACATCGCAAATGCCCGTGTTGGGATCACCAAAGCGAGTTTGTACCCTACGCTTAGCATTAGTGCAAGCGGTGGACTAAATTCCTTTAAAGCAAGCAACTGGTTCAACGTACCTGCCTCTTTATTTGGAGTAGCAACCGGTGGTCTCACGCAGCCGATTTTTCAAAGGAAGCAATTGAAAACCCAGTATGAACTGGCGAAGATTGACCGGGAGAAAACGGTCATCCAGTTCAGACAATCTGTGCTAAATGCCGTAGGCGAGGTTTCAGATGAACTGGTGAAGATCGAAAAGCTGAAAGCACAATACGACATCTCTTCAAAAAGGGTGAATACCCTGCAACAAGCGGTTAAAAATGCCAATCTGTTGTTTAGAAATGGCATGGCTACCTACTTGGAAGTCATCACCGCACAAAGCAATTCACTGCAAAGCGAACTGGAACTGGCAGCAATCAAAACCGCGCAGCTGACCGCCTCTGTAGAACTCTACCGCACACTTGGCGGCGGAATATAATTTTTCTTTAATTCTGTTTTCATTGGGCTGTCTTTTATCGGGCAGCCCTTTTTTATTGCCATGTTTAACCTTTTTCCGCGCTTTCCGCGTACTTCTGGCGTACTTTCTGCGCTAACAGGTACTTTTTAGCGCAGACAGTACGCAGCAGGTATTGAGTAGCTGCGCGCGAGGGTATAACAAAATACTTACAGCGGATAAGCAGTATCGCTCTTCGTTTCGGACAGTACAAAAAAGCTTTGTACCGTACTCACGTTTGGTAAAGTAGCCAGTTTATTGCGTAAAAACAGGTGATATGCATCCATGTCGCTGGTTGCGATGCGCAAAATAAAGTCATAAGCACCAGTCATCTGAAAACACTCCATTACCTCGCTGAACTTGGCGACTTCAGTTTCAAACTCCACCAGTGTTTCTGCGGTATGTGCTTTAAGGAAAACGTGTGAAAATGCTATGAGGTTTCGGTCGACCTTCTTACGGTCCAGAATGGCTACAATTCTTTGTATATAACCTTGTTCCTTGAGTTTTCTGATCCGTTCGTGGATGGTAGCGATCGACTTATTCAACTTAAAGGCGAGCTCTTTATTCGTCAGCGTTGCATCCTTTTGGAGGTATTTCAAAATTTCAATGTCGACGGCATCTAATGTTAACTGCATATAAATTTAAATGATCAATGGAAAAAATACAAATAACGAATCCTAACGAAAGCAAAAATAGAAATAAATACAATTTTAAGCCTATTTTCCAGAATATTTACGGATTATATAGCCATCCATTGTAGGTATGCTTTATAATATTGAGTTTTGACGATAATTAGAATAGCAATTGATATGTTGGTTGAAACAAAAGCGTCCGTGTGTTTGAGTGAGGATCTGGAGAAGAAGTTTGAGCATTTGTGGCATTTGGTGGGCAATACCCCAATGTTGGAATTGCATTATACTTATAAAGGGAAGCCGGGCAAGATTTATGTGAAATGTGAGCATTATAACCTGACCGGAAGTGTAAAAGACAGGATGGCGTTGAACATACTATTTGAGGCCTATAAAAACTGTGCGATCAGACCGGATGATACCATTATCGAGGCAACCAGTGGCAATACAGGTATTGCGTTTGCCGCCATTGGCAAGGCGCTGGGCCATACCGTAAAGATCATCATGCCAAACTGGCTGAGCAAGGAAAGGATCGACATCATCAGGAGTATGGGTGCCGAAGTGATCCTGGTCAGCAAGGAAGAAGGCGGGTTTTTAGGAAGCATCAAAATGTGCGAGGAACTCGCTGCTAAGGGTGGCGTGTTTCTACCCAGACAGTTTGAAAATCAATACAACGGGGCTGCCCACGAGAAAACGACCGGTATGGAAATCTGGGAACAACTTCAACAGGTTGGCCTGACTCCGGACGCCTTTGTAGCGGGTGTTGGAACAGGCGGTACGGTCATGGGCGTGGGCAAACGCCTGAAAGCCCACAATCCTTTGATTAAAATCCATCCACTGGAACCGGCAGAAAGTCCGACGCTGACCACCGGCTATAAAGTAGGCAGCCACAGGATCCAGGGCATATCAGACGAGTTTATTCCTGAGATTGTCAAATTAAATGAGTTGGACGAAGTTATACAAGCCAATGACGGAGACGCCATCATCATGGCACAGAAGTTGGCCAAAGAACTGGGACTTGCGGTGGGTATTTCATCGGGGGCGAATGTGATCGGTGCGATTAAACTAAAGGAACAAATGGGAGTCGAAGCAGTAGTGGTAACATTACTGTGTGATAGCAATAAAAAGTATCTTAGCACCGATTTAGTAAGAGAGGAGTGTATCAAGGATTCGTTCATCTCTACCGATACCCAGTTTACAGGTTATGATCCGATAGATCGCCTTTAATTAACAATGCAAATTAACAAACAACAATAATAAGCGTAAACATGAAAAACTTATTTTTATTTGCCCTTGGCCTGCTTTTTAGCTTTTCAGCGAGCAGCCAGATCCTGAAACCGGTGAAATGGAGTTATGCGGCAAAGAAAACTTCTAAGACTGAAGCCGTTTTGTACATCAAAGCAACCATTCAAGACGGATGGCACATTTATTCGCAGAATATGGCGGATGGCGGACCGGTAAAAACAACGTTTACTTTTCCTGCTGGTAAAGGTTATACATTGGTTGGCAAAACCATAGAGCCAAAACCAATTACCAAGTTCGAGAAGACCTTTGAAATGAATGTTGGTTATTTTGAAAAATCAGTGGTTTTCCAGCAAAAAATTAAATATACAGGAGCCAATCCAACTGTAAAAGGATCACTGGAATATATGGTGTGTGATGATCAGCAATGTCTTCCGCCAGAATCGGTTGAGTTCTCTATTGCTGTTGTAAAGTAAGCTAAAAACAGATGCAGAACAGCTACAAAGCAAGCATGAAAATGCTTGTTGCAGGGATTCTTATTTTCTTTTTTACGGCGGATTTTGCCCTTGCACAGTCGACAGATACTTCACTGAATGACCTGGAATTCACAGATATCGCACCCGATAGCGGCATGTCAGATTCTGCGGTTAAAGACACCCAGGTTGTTACAACTGCAATTGCCACCAAGGTAAGCGATTCTGCTTCCTTATCGACAGCAAATGCCGGAACTGATGCAGCTTCTAGCGATAGAGCCTCCAGCGCTCAGCAAACCTTATGGGAGACCTTCCTTGCTGGTTTGGCGGGTGGTTTTCTGGCTTTCCTGATGCCTTGTATTTTTCCTATGGTACCTTTAACGATCAGTTATTTTACCAAGAG
>JAZKCT010000007.1:0-9092 GCA_040387995.1 Bacteroidota bacterium
TAATCAATTCAAAATTAAATCAATAATCTGTATAGCTTAATACGGATAAGACAGTTGCTCTACTGTTCGTTCGACGCAATCAGGCGGGTGCATCTTAGGAACCTACAGGGAGTTAGCTGGGAGCTGCCCGTATCAACCCTTATGGACAGCCGGGAGGATAATGCAGCGGTTGAGGTGGAGGAAGAGTAGATGAAAAGAAGATCTTAATGACCATTACATGTCTAAAATTAATCTGTTTTATTATATCTTTATGCGATTTTAACAAGGAGCAGGTTTCTCAGGAAACTGGCTTCAATTTCTCATTTCTTACAACCGTATTTATAAAAATATGTCAAACACATCAAAAATTATCTATACCAAAACAGATGAAGCGCCCATGCTGGCAACCTATTCATTACTGCCGATTGTACAGGCCTTTACCGCTTCTGCGGGTATTGATGTCGAAACAAGGGACATTTCTCTGGCCGGACGGATTTTGGCAAACTTCCCTGAATTTTTAACGGAAGATCAAAAAATTGGAGATGCGTTGACAGAACTTGGTCAGCTTGCGACTACGCCAGAGGCCAATATCATTAAATTGCCAAATATTTCGGCGTCTATTCCGCAATTGGTAGGGGCGATTACTGAACTGCAATCTCAGGGTTTTGCCATTCCAAATTATCCGGACAATGCGCAAACGGATGAAGAAAAGGCGATCAAAACGAAATATGCTAAAGTATTGGGTTCGGCTGTGAACCCGGTATTACGTGAGGGCAACTCAGACCGCAGGGCTCCTAAAGCTGTAAAAAATTATGCAAAGGCCAATCCCCACTCGATGGGTAAATGGTCGGCAGATTCTAAAACAAGGGTTGCCAGCATGAGCGAGGGAGATTTTTACGGTTCTGAAAAATCGGTGACTGTACCTGAAGCCAGTCAGTTTAAAATAGAATTTGTTGGCGCTGATGGAGTGGTTACAGAGTTGAAGGGCCTTTCGCCGCTAAAAGCCGGAGAGGTAATCGACAGTTCAGTATTGAGTCTTTCTGCGTTGAAATCTTTTGTTGCCGCAGCAATTGAAGAAGCAAATGCTGCTGGTATATTGCTTTCGGCACACTTGAAAGCAACCATGATGAAGGTTTCTGACCCGATCATTTTTGGTGCGATCGTGGAAGTATATTTTGCAGATGTGTTTGCGAAGTATGCTGAGCTTTTCAAAGAACTGAACGTAGATACCCGTAACGGACTGGGTGATGTTTATGCTAAAATTGCGGGTAATGCGCAAGAAGCAGCAGTGAAAGCAGATCTGGATGCTGCGATTGCGAATGGACCTGCCCTGGCTATGGTCAACTCAGATAAAGGGATTACCAACCTGCATGTACCTTCTGATGTGATCGTTGATGCTTCAATGCCTGCGATGATCCGTACTTCAGGACAGATGTGGAATAAAGACAACAAGCAACAAGATACCATTGCCATCATTCCGGACCGCTGCTATGCTGGTGTTTATACTGCTACAATAGAAGACTGCAAGGCACATGGTGCTTTTGATGTGACCACCATGGGTTCTGTGCCAAACGTGGGTCTAATGGCTCAAAAGGCAGAGGAATATGGATCTCATGATAAAACTTTTCAGGCTGCTGCCGGTGGTGCCATCAGGGTAACTGATGCATCTGGTCAGGTTTTCTTTGAGCAACCGGTAGAAAAAGGCGACATCTTCAGGATGTGCCAGACCAAAGATGCTCCGATCCAGGACTGGGTGAAACTCGCTGTTAATAGAGCCCGCTTGTCTGCCACGCCAGCAGTATTCTGGCTGGATAAAAACAGGGCCCACGACCGGGAAATTATTGCAAAAGTAGACAGATATCTGGCAGACCACGATACAGAGGGACTGGATATCCGTATCCTTTCACCAATTGAGGCGACTAAATTCACCTTGGAAAGAATCCGTAAAGGAGAAGATACCATTTCCGTAACGGGTAATGTATTGCGTGATTACCTGACTGATTTGTTCCCGATTCTGGAATTGGGTACTTCAGCAAAAATGCTTTCTATTGTGCCGTTGATGAATGGTGGTGGTTTGTTTGAAACCGGAGCCGGTGGTTCTGCACCAAAACACATTGAGCAATTTCTGGAAGAAGGCTATCTGCGCTGGGATTCGTTGGGAGAATTTTTGGCTTTAGCTGTTTCATTAGAGCATTTGGGTCAGACCCAAAACAATTCTAAAGCATTGGTTTTGGCGGAGACTTTAGATCTGGCTACTGAGAAATTCCTGGCAAACGATAAATCGCCTGCACGTAAAGTAGGGCAGATTGACAACAGGGGGTCGCATTTTTACCTGGCTCTTTACTGGGCAGAGGGATTGGCTGCACAAACTAAAGATGCAGAACTGCAGGCCAGTTTTGCGCCATTGGCAAAAGAATTGGCAGAAAACGAAGCTAAGATTGTAGGAGAACTGATCGCTGCACAAGGTAAGCCACAAAATATTGGCGGCTACTACCATCCGAATGATGATCTGGCATTTGAAGCCATGCGTCCAAGTGAAACTTTAAATACTGCGCTTGCAGGTTTATAAATAAGTAAAGGCTTTGCAGCTGCAAAGCAAGATTTTACCATCCTTGAGAAAGGAAAACAATGGTCCTGAAGGAGCCCGGTTGCCAAGCGCAGACGGGCTCCTTTAGTTTAAACAGCCGTTTGTTGAAAACAAATACCAGTAGCCCGGCGTTATACCAACATAAAATTGACCATTATGAACTCAAGCGAAAACAACAGCCAGAAAGCTCAGGATAAAATACACGATTCGGATTTGGGAGAAACCCAGGATTTTAACGAATTGTCGTTTGATGCAGACAAAAACAGTTATGAACTGGATGTAAAAGGCCTGGATAAGGACTATGATCACCCGTTGCCTTATGATACTACTGCGGCCAACGGGGGGGATGACAATTCGGATTATGACGAGCAGAATCCATACATAGGAGATGAGTACGCGCGCAACCAGGACAAAGCGGAAAATACGTTAAATGACCTGGGCATGCATGTGGATAACGGAGAAAGTGTGGTCCTGGATCCGGTTGACGAATATTTGTCGCGGACCCCTGAAGATGACCGGGATGACCTGGACGAAGAAGGATACCCGATAAATGATGCACCGGTAAAGTAGCCTGGAGCATGTTGATTTAAGAATTCACATCGAGGTTGAACCGTTTGCGCATCTCCTCCAGTTTAGGGTTCTTTTCGACAAGATATTGGTAGCGTTCAATGTTGGTGTATAAGCGGTTGACAACAGCTTTTACCACCTGTTTGGTTTTGATGGAGATGTTAAAGTTTTTAAGCTGCGGCCTAAGAAAATTGAGCAATTCAATCATTTCTTCCTGTAGCAGGTTCTCCTGCAGCTTGTGTTCTACATGAACGACAATCACATCATCCGCGTCAAGTTCTGGCTCTGCTCCACTGAGCAGTGTGTAAACATTGATTTTATTGTCAACTTTTGCTTTATTGGTATAGGCTTCCCAAAGCGGTAAAAGTTTTTCTATGTCAAATGGCTCTTTTGCATCACCCGTAATGTATTTAGGCTCCTTATCGTCATCTCCATGAGCGACACGCTCCAGATCAGTTAATGACGGAATGAGACTGGCAGTGCTGTTGTTATTTGAAAGTGGCTTTAAAGCAATTTTGCCTGTTGGCGGTAAACTAATGGAAGACAGTGGTTTTGGTTCTTTTAAAGCAGGAGCTGGTTCCTGAGTTATCGTCTGAATTTCGGGTCTCTTGCTTTCCGGAACTACAGTTTGAACTTCTGCAGGAGGGGAAGTTAAATCAGTTTTTTTTTTAATCTGATCTGTGTCAGTTAAGGTATTGGGTTGTTGCGCCAGTTGGAGTACAGCGGGGATATGACACATTTTGATCAGTGTCAGCTCCACTTGAAGCCGTTGATTTTTGCTGTTTTTATAATTCAGGTCACACTGATTGGCCAGGTTTAATGCAGTGAGGATAAAAGACACCGGCGTTTGCTGGCTCTGGCTGATGTATTTTTGCTTGATGTTCTCGCTCACTTCCAGCAACCTGGTGGTCTGCGGATCTTTGGCGACCAATAAATTGCGCAAGTGACTGGATAGACCGTTAATGAAGTTGTTGCCGTCAAAACCATTGTTTAAGATTTCGTCAAACAAGAGCAGGGTATCACTTACATTGGCACTGGTCAGATAGCCGGTTAGCTTGAAATAGTAATCGTAATCCAGGATATTGAGGTTATCGATTACTGATTTGTAGGTCAGGTTCTTATTGGTATAACTAACAATCTGGTCGAACATGGACAAAGCATCTCTTAGTCCGCCGTCTGCTTTTTGGGCAATGATGTGGAGGCCATCGGCCTCAACCAGTATGTTTTCACGGACTGCGATCTTATTGAGGTGACTGGCGATGTCGTCTACCTGAATTCTGTTGAAATCGAAGATCTGACAACGCGATAAAATGGTAGGCAGGATCTTGTGTTTTTCAGTAGTAGCCAAAATAAATATGGCATAGGAAGGCGGTTCCTCCAGTGTTTTCAGAAATGCATTAAAAGCATTTGCAGAAAGCATGTGTACCTCATCTATGATATAGATCTTGTATTTCCCAGCTTGTGGCGGAATGCGCACCTGTTCGATCAGGCTTCTGATGTCGTCCACAGAGTTGTTGGACGCCGCATCGAGCTCATGAAAATTAAAAGAGTGTCCGGTTTGAAAAGAAATGCAGGACTCACAAGTACCGCAGGCTTCCTGTTCCGGGGTTAGATTTGTACAATTGATGGTTTTGGCCAGGATCCTGGCGCAGGTGGTTTTACCTACACCACGGGGACCGCAGAATAGAAATGCCTGCGCAAGCTGGTTGTTTTTAATGGCATTTTTAAGTGTGCCGGTAATGTGGCCTTGTCCGACAACGGTTTCAAACGTTGACGGGCGGTACTTACGGGCAGAAACTATAAAATTCTCCATCGCAACGAAATTATAAATTTTTTATGGAGCAGGAGGGAAATGTGAAAAAATAAAAAGTGCGTTTCTAAGATTTTGCGAAGCACTGTATTTGTACTTGTTTATGTGGGAAATAAAATTAATTTTGCTTTTAATTAAACGCTATACTAAATGAAACGCTTTCTCCTAGGGCTATTTTTGACCTTTCCGCTGCTTTGTTCGGCGCAATCAAATTATTTAAAGGGATACATCCTGACCAATACCAAAGAAAAACGGACCGGTTTTGTAGATTATCAGGGCCGGATGATTTCTCCATCGAGTATACGGTTTAAAACGGGGCCAGACGAACAGGTGGAAACTTTTACTGTTGACAACTGCGCCGGATATGGTGTGGATGAAAAGGAATCCTTTGAACGCTTTACAGTGAATGTGAGCCAGGCTTATACACGCACGTCCCGTTTGGAGGTAGGCCTGGATACAACAACGAAACGTCAGACAGTTTTCCTGAAGGTTTTGCAGGTTGGAAAAAATGTGAGCTTGTTTTCCTATACAGATGACATTAAGGAACGGTTTTTCATACTTAGCAAGCTTGACAAGGAACCATACGAACTGTTTCGCGCTCAGTATCTCGAAAAAAATAGTTCTAAAATCTTGGGCGACTACACCTATAGGGCTCAGATAGTCGACGAATTAAGTAAAAATGAAGGAGTAGGCAAATACGATGAAAAGAAAATTGATGCGCTGAGATACGAACAGATGGATTTGCTGAAAATAGTATCCGTAATCAACAATCAAAAAGCTCCGAAAAGCAATACTTCGAGTACCAGAGTTTATGTAGGAACAGGTTTGAGTGTGAGTCTGCCGAAATACTCTAAAAATAATGTTCTCGCAAACGAAGATAATGTCTTTTCCGGCTCTTATATGCCTATGCTAGCAGTTGGATTCAATGCCCCTTTTGATCCGGGTTTGGAGAGATATGTGATGAAGTTCGAACTGGCCATATTTAATAGCAAAAACAAGATTGAGAAAAATAATTTTAGTCATGCATTCGATCAAACAACTCTTTCTTTCATCACCCAATTTAATTATAGTTTTTACCGGGTAGGCAAATCGCAACTGTTCGCAGGAATAGGCGGACTAGCAAGCCTGTCAACTTATCGTAACAACCGGGCCGGAAGGACAATTCCGGCAGGAGTAGGTTTTGAAGGGAGTTTTGAAGAACAGAAACTTGAGTTTGAACCATTCAACATTTCAGCCGTAGGTCGAATTGGGGTGATTATTAATAAGAGACTGGAAGTTTCAGGTGGATATATTGTGCCCGCTAAAATTACAGGCTACGAGGGGTTTAATATCAGTATGCAGCGTGTAACGCTCGGCTTGAACTTTCTTTTAGGTTCCCGTTAGACTTCATTGAATAAATTTAACTGAGAATGAAATTTTGGCGCCTTCTATAAAAAAAAGATCCATCACTGGTAGTTCAAGAATTACTGTCTGGAATTTAGACTTGTATGTATGTGAATTAACTTTAGTTTTGCTACAAATTAAACGCCGAATTACATGAAACACTTTTTCTCCTGGCTTTTTTTGGCCCTTCCGCTGTTTTGTTCAGCGCAATCAAATTATTATAAAGGCTATGTTATAACGAATGCCAAAGCAAAACTGACTGGTTATGTGGACTTTCAGGGGAAAATGGTGAATCCCACCGTTGTGCATTTCAAAAAGCGTCTTGATGGGCAGGCAGAGACTTATGATTTATCTGATTGTGCAGGGTATGGAATAAATGGAAAAGCATCCTTTGAAAGATATACCGTCAATGCGACCCAGGCCTATACACGGACTTCCCGCCTTGAAGTTGGCCTTGACACAACTACCAAACGATATATGGTTTTCCTTAGGGTGCTGCAAAAAGGAAAAAAATTGAGCCTGTTTGTGTATACAGACGAAATCAAGACTCGCTTTTACTTAATGGGCGAAAAAGATATCGAACCTTATGAATTGTTACGAACCCAATATCTGAAACTGAATGATTCCAAGATTTACGGCGATTATACTTATCGGACGCAGATGAGTGATGAACTGAATAAGCATGATAACCCTGGTAAGTATAACTTGAAGAAACTGGATGTGCTGCAGTATGAAGAGGATGACCTGCTCAAAGTGGTTTCATCGATTAACGGAGAGCGTCCCCCGAGAGCTGAGACGAACCTCGGTTTTTTTGTAGGTGGCGGTGTGAACAACAATATAGCAACTTACTCTGGCAGTCATGCCCTTGCAAATGACAATGCCAAAAGCAAGAACTCTTTCTCGCCAATGGCCACAGCAGGCCTGTTCTGGGCGCTGGACCCGGCTGAGGGGAGATTGCTGGCAAAGGTGGAATTCGCCCTGTTTACCGGAAAAAGCGAGGTGACACTGGAGGGCAGTAACTCAAGGCATACTTTCGAACAGACTTCCTTTGGCTTTCTGCCGCATCTGATCTATAACTTTTACAATGGTGAGCGACTAAAGATTTATGCCGGCCTCGGTGGAGGTGTAAACTACACCAACTACAGCAATAATCTTCCTGTGAAATTTTATCCGGCTTCCAATGCAGGAGAGACTGAGCGAATTGAAAAGCAGGATGGGGAACTCGAACCTGTAAACGCATATATTTTCGGCAGGGCGGGAATCGTGCTCCGGAAAAGGTTTGAATTTTCGGTGAGTTATCAAGCGCCATCAAAGATTACCAGCCTTGGCGCTTTTAATACGTATATGGAAAGGACCACTTTCGGCGTCAACTATCTATTTGGTGGGAAATAACTGCATTATGTTTAGATCTTTTTTGTGTTTTATAATCTTCTTTCCTGTATACGCTCTTTCTCAATCCAATTTTAAGAAGGGCTACCTGCTCACCTCTGCAAAAGATACCATTAAGGGTTTTGTCGATTTTCAGGAACACAAGAAAAGTCCTTCTGCTGTTAATTTCAAAAGATCTACGGATGGGACTGTGGAAATTTTTAACCCCACTAATTGTTCAGGCTATGGGATTGATGGATTTGAATATTATGAGAGTCATCTTGTAAAGGTCAGCTTGTCAGCTGTGGATATCAATAAAGTTTCGAATGGATTGGATTCTTCATCAGTCCAAATCCCTGTGTTTTTGGAGGTGATACAAAAAGGGAAAAATTTGACATTATATGCCTATACAGATGTTATAAAGACCCGGTTCTTCTTGTTGGCCAGCAATGACAAGCAACCCTACGAATTGGTGAGACAGGTGTATATGGATCATGAAGGTACCAAAAACCTGATCCGGTTGAACACATATCGCGGACAGTTAAATACCGCTGCCGGTTTATTTGATGTTAAGAATAAGATTGATGAAAAAAAACTAAAAAATCTGAGGTATGGTAAAAGAGAGATCCTGGAGGTCGTATCGATCATTAACGAACAGAAGATTGTTCGATCTCAACTTAAGTCCACCCGTTTTTTTGCCGGAACTGGCATGATCGCTACCTATACCAGGTATTCTGGAGCTTATTTTCTGGCTGGCGAAAACGCTACGAATGGCAAATCTTTTAGTCCGTTTGTCAGTTTAGGCCTCGATATATTCGCCAATCCTGCGGTAGGGAAGTCACTGTTTAGGCTTGAAGCGGGTGTAAACTCCAGTAAAAACCATATCTACAATGGTTTGTGGGACCACAAGTTTGATTATTTCACTGTGACGCTTGCACCCCAGTTTATTTACAATTTCTATAATGCTGAAGCACTCAAAATTTATGCGGGAGGGGGGGTGTCAGTCGGCTATGCCAAATACACCAATAATGAAGTGAGGCGATATTACACGATAGACAAGGAACTTTATGAGGCCCGTGATGCAATCGATTTTACGCCGGTCAATTGGTCTGTGATCACAAAAATCGGAGTTGTTTTCGATAAGAAATTTGAGCTTTCAGCCGGATATTTCCCTGGAGCACCTCTGGCCACCTATTCTGGCTTCAAAGTGAAGGCTACAAAATTATCATTTGGCGTCAATTACCTCTTCGGCGGTCATTAATCTTTTCATTATCTGTTTGATTAATAGAAATTTATTTCTATTTTTGCATCCCGCTATTAAAGCGGATAAAACATAAAATAAATAAATAACAATGAATCAGTACGAAACTGTTATCGTTCTAACCCCGTTGTTGTCAG
>JAZKCT010000008.1:0-172171 GCA_040387995.1 Bacteroidota bacterium
ATAAGTCCATGGCCTTTTGAACTGCCGTCTTTCCAGGTAAGCTTTGAAACAAGGACTGTGGAACAATTAACCTTCACCAGCACCGAAGAATTCAGGCGAGTGATCGCTGGCGTAATTCCCGGAACTCAAACACTAACCATCAGCAACTCAGCGTAACTATTTTAAGAATACCAATATGGCAAACAAGAAAAAAATTAGCCGGTTTGAGCTTATTGCAAACAAAATAACCTGCTGGACCGGTAGCGGCCCGGCTTTCGGTATTGCAGCATTGATCATTATCGCCTGGGCAATAAGTGGCCCGGTGTTCCATTATTCGGAGACCTGGCAACTGGTTATTAATACAGGTACTACTATCATTACTTTTTTGATGGTTTTTTTAATCCAGAAGTCACAGAACAAGGACAGCAAAGCAATCCAGCTAAAGCTGAACGAACTCATCGCCGCCTCGCGTCACACAAGCAACCGCATGGTCGATATCGAGGATCTGAGCGAGGAAGAGCTTGATACATTGCATAAGTTTTACGAGAAACTGGCCGATGTTGCCCAAGGGGATGACGATATCCATAAATCCCATTCTATAGATGAGGCCGAAAAACTCGAAGCAGCGAAACAGCGACTAAGAAAGGAAAAGTAAGTTGCTGCTGGTATTTTTTCTTCCCCCCGTTAAGCAGCTCCGATCCGACTTGTCGGTTGATAGTACCCGCAGTCACCGATTAGGTAGGCAAACAAAGGCTTCCGAAAACAGTTATATCAATGAACTATTGAAACGTTATTTATGAAAGCAATTATTTTACTCGGGACCCTCAAAAATAAGGGAAGGTCAAATACTGAAGTGCTTACCGATTTTGCCATCAGCTATCTTGCAAAGCAAAGCATTGAATGTGAAATCATACGCCTGGTCGAATACAACATTCTACCGGGTACCTATATTAATCTTGAAACGCCTGACGACTTTCCCGAAATTTATGAAAAGATTAAGGCGGCGGACATACTTTTTTTTGCTACTCCAATATGGTGGAATAACCATTCTTCTGAGATCCAGCGTGTGATCGAAAGACTTGATGAAGTTTATGATCAGATCCTGGACGGAAAAGAATCACCTTTAGAGGGCAAATTTGGAGGTGTCATTGTTACCGGAGACTCTGATGGCGTAGAGCACATTACCGGCAACATTTCAAATTTCTTTCTCTCTATTGGAATTAATGTGCCTGCTTATTCCTCGCTCGGCGTGATCTGGGAAGGACATGGTAAAAAGAAAAAAACCACCAAATCGGCCCTTTTAAAATACTATAAAAAGGAATACAGCTCAGATGCCGAAGCTATGGCAAAGTCTTTTGCCAGGCTTGTTGACCCTGGAAAAAAGTAATCGCGAGTCATGGACATGCTTTTGCTTGTCGCTCTTGACCAATTCCAGTATATTGGCTAAAAACTAATAATAAAGAAACATGTGGGATAACTTTACCGGTCTTTTTGAGCATTTAGAAGTTCCTGCTAAAACAACGTTGCTGGAAGAAGGAAAGATATCAAGGATGATGTTTTTTATTGAGAAAGGCTGTTTACGGACATGGGTCAACAATAATGGGAATGAGATCACCACCCAGTTTTTTTTTGAGGGCGACAAGGTCTCCTCAATAGAAAGCTTTAGGACAAACCGGCCTAGTTTGTATAGCATTCAAAGCATCGAGCCCTGCGTTCTGCAAACCATTTCGCAGGAAAAATTCAAGACTGTCTGGGAGAATTCAGCCGAAATCAAGAGCGAGATAGAAGCACATTTATTCAAACGCCTTGTACAAAGCCAGCAGCTTTTCTTTTCTTATCTCAAAAACAATCCGCAACAACGCTATCAGCAATTGATCGCAAAGCATCCCGAAATTATTCAGCGTGTCCCCCAGCATTATATTGCCTCCTATTTAGGGATTACCTCCGTTTCGCTAAGCCGGATAAGAAACCGGCGTTGAATTTATTTCTTAACAATTGTTATCGGCAAGAGCCTTAGGATCGACTCATCTTTGTAGCGCGTAATTAAGCCCTATAAAATGAATGTCGTAATTGTCTTTAATCACCCATATGAAAATAGTTACTGTAACGCTATTTTAGTATCAACTATGAAAGGACTGGAAACAGGGGGGCACCAGATTGACCTCATCCATCTGGACAATGACGGATTTAATCCAGTCATGTCAAAAGCTGATCTGAGAGGTTTTGTAGATCATCAGTCCCCCGATCCGCAGGTGATCGATTATAATCAACGCTTAAAAAGCGCCGATCATCTGATTTTTATTTTCCCTGTCTGGTGGGACCTGATGCCCGCCATGACAAAGGGATTTGTTGACAGGGTGCTATTGCCCGGTGTGGTTTATGACCATCATCCAAGGGGTTTCGGATTAGTACCACTTTTAAAAAACTTACAAGGTGTTACCATCATCACAACTATGAACAAGCCGAAAATATTGTATGCACTAATCATAGGAAATTTAATCAGGAAAGCTATGTTACGAAGTGTATTTAAAACCATGGGTTACAGAAACCTGAGCTGGATCAGCCATTATAGGGTAAAATCCGTAAGCCAGGAAAAAAGGCGGAACTGGTTATCTGTTCTAGAAAAGAGATTTTCCGCACTAAAATAAATCAAATTAAGGAAATGCGGAGGGTTAATTCGCCTTGATGTTCAATTTAACGCTTGTGAGGTGGAACTTTGAGCATTGTCTTGCTGCGAATAACCAGAGCTTTACACCGTGGTTATAGTTTAATAAGATGCTTTCGATACGCCCAAAATTACCCCGAAATCTCCGTCTAGCTGTATCCACTTCTTTTCGGGAAAGTAGGTGCGTGAAACCAACCCGTCCAGGTATAGCGCATTTTTATACCTGCGGGATTTAAAGTAGGCGGCAAAGTCAAAAGATTGATTTCGTTCCTGGCCTGCACCAGTAAAACCCGCTTGTCAGGCAAAATGCCCACGCCATTCCTGATGTTGAGGCTGGTAGATTCCGGTTTAAAGGCAGGATGAATTTGCCATCTATCAAAAGCATAGACCCGACTGGGTGGCGTATTTTCTTGCCTATTAGATTTAAAATCTGGCGTGAAGCACACCACTGCCAGGTTATCTCCGGTCATATAAAATACACCATTGGGCTTTAAGTAGAAATTACCGCTTCCCTGGATGGTGTCCAACGGGCGGATCAGTTTTCCATTTTCAATGTACAATCACTGCGGGGAATGACTGGAATCATACATTCCCCCCGTTGGTGGCAAACAATAATATCTGCCGGTGTTCTTTAAGCCATTTTTGCAGATGCTGATTTGACCAAATCGCTGGTTATTCGGATCTTTCCAGTAAAACCTCATCTCATGCTCGCCAAGGTCGGCCTCATAGATAATGAACATTTCTTTCCCATGCTCTGTGGAGCAACGGCAGAACCCCGAAAAAATGAACAGGATCAGCATTGGGAGTTTATTTGCCCGGAGACCATTCGCAAACATAGTGCAATAGTTCATTTCAGTCAATTTTTGCAATATTCCAAGAATTGTCATCCACAATGGTTAAGCATTTCATCTGTCTTCCAAAATTAAGTATACATTTTAAAATTGAGCGGGCAAAGTTAGCACGTGAAAAGAATGTCCTCACCAAAAAGATTACGTTCGCCGGCTTGATAATGCCGCTATCTAGAACTGCTTTTCGGGAACATCACTCTGTCAGGCTGCTTTACCAGTTCAGCCAAAATATTTCGGATCAGACGTGTGCGCGTGGTTCCCGAATGCTTTGGTTCTACCAGGTAGATCAGCAGAACCTCTACCCAGGTATTGGCATTGATGCGGAACTGGACATACGGGTACTCTTTTACTTCCAGTTCATCTACGGCCGTATTTTTGATCATTTCTCTCAGCTCCCTTACTTTTTCATCCATATCCCCCAATTCTGCTTTGGCGATTTTGCGAATCGTCTCTTCGATATAGTTTAGGTCACTTTCATAGGCCACATGAAAAGGTATTTCATTCCAGATATAGGGGAACTTTTTCCAGGAATAGTTGTAGGTCTCCTGCTGGAACACTAGGCTGTTTGGAAAGCGGATCAGTCGACCACTGGGCAGGTCATTGCTCAGGTATTCTCCTGCAAATTCCCAGAGCGTGGAATCCAGGTAGCTGATCTCTACCACGTCCCCTTTAAAATCGCCGATTTGTACGCGGTCGCCGACTTTAAACGGAGAGCGGATAACGATATATACCCAGCCGATCAGCGAGGCGATAGGGGTTTGCAAAGCAAAGCCCAGTATCAGCGATATGATTCCCAGCGAGGCGGCCGCGGTATACCAGTTGGCGTTCAAAAAAGAGACGAAAATTAGAAAGACAACAAAAATAGTCAGCAGGCGGATCACCCGGACCAGGTTGTAGCCCTGGGATTTGGTATGCGCATGCCGGGTAACGGTGCTTTCTGCAAATCTTGAAACCGTCAAAGCTACAAAAATAAGGCAACTGGCTAGTGTAAGCTTGGTAAGCAACTGGCTCACGCCCGTGGAAAAGGAAAACATGTGAAGCCTGAGGATCAGGTAACAGGCCAAGCTGAGCAGCGCAAATAAAATATAACCGCTGACAAACCATTTATGGTTGACCTTACTTTCATCAGGGACGTTTCCCTGTGGGATGTTTTGTTTTTGATCCTTTATATCCATATGTAAATTGTACATGGTTAAAACAAGACAGATGAAGATCAGTTTTAAAAGCGAATCAAAACTTATTTTTCATCCCCTCCTCATTACTGAAACAACCGGCCGCTTCCACGTGTTAATCAACGGCCATGGTTGACGCCAGCCAATTACCAGCTATGAAGAAACTAGAAGATCACCTCAGAACGGGATTCCCGTTCATTTACCGGATTGATGCCGCGCAGGATGCCGAAGATTTCAGCATACATCTTGATCCCCAACTGCAGGAAACTGCGCCGGTAGTTAAGGCGCTGCATCATTACCTGGAACAATATATTCAGCAGCACGAGGGCCAGGAAGCGAATTACACCTTTCGCATCTTCCGGGAGGAGGAGCTGCTGGATGTGCTGAAGTACAATGACCCTGATCATGAATTTCACATCACCATCAATATTAGCGGCAAACTGGAGCGTCTGCGTATTCGGGACCTCTCAGGTGGGACGGGCGACTATGCCGTTTTTAACGAAAATTTTGAGAAGATCGGATCTATCCATACCGACCAGGCCCCGGATTTTACCTCAAGTGACCACTGGTCGGCTACAGAAAACTTAAGTCTCTACCTGGATACCATCATTACCCGCATCAGCGAGCAGCTGGAAATGAACGCTGAAGGACTTGAGATCGACGCCCAGAGCGAGGAAGACCTGTCCTTCTGGTCTGAACAGTTCCAGATCAGTAAAGAAGACCTTAAAAAGGCTATATTAGCCGCAGGCCCTGATGTAGAGGCCATTACTCTTTACCTACAAGGATAACTATGCCTGAACTACCTGACCTGGAAGTATTTGCCGCCAACCTGGAGAAGCGGTTCAAAAATAAAACCCTGGAAAAGATCGAAGTGATCGTTCCCAAAAAACTAAATGTATCTGAAAAGGAACTTAAAGAAGCCTTTGAAGGCTATCAGCTCCAATCCGTCTTGCGGGAAGGCAAAACCTTACAGTTGCACTTTGGCGGTGGCAACGTGCTTGGCCTGCACCTGATGCTGCACGGGCAGATCCAGCTAGTGGAAAGAGACGATGAAGTCAGGTTCCGGATTGTAGAACTCCATTTCAAGGGAGACAACAGCTTTGCCCTGACGGATTTTCAAAAGCAGGCTACTCCAACGCTCAACCCTGAACCTTCAGCGGTGCCCGACGCACTGTCTAAAGATTTCGACATCACTTACCTGAAAAAGGTGCTCTCTAAAAAGAATACACACATCAAGCAAATGCTGATGGACCAGAAGATTGTCCGCGGTATTGGTAACACCTACGCGGACGAAATTCTCTGGCAGGCACGTATCTCACCATTTTCAGTCGCTAAAGCCATCCCTGAAAGCATGATTAAAGTACTGCATGAAGCCACCGACGAGGTGCTGCGCAAAGAGATCATGAACCTGACCAAGGCGATCCCGGAGAGCTTTAATGCGGAAGTATATGATTTTTTGAAGGTTCACCATCCTAAATTAGAGAAAAGTCCCACTGGTTATCAGATCAAAGTGGGGAAAGATGGTGGGCGGAAAACGTATTATACGGACGAGCAGCAACTATTCGAATAGTCACTGAAAAAGAGACACCAAGAGTTATGGATACTACTTAACATATACACTTAAATTATAAAAAATGAATGCAGTAAAAGACTCTAAAGAAAATGAGAAAACCGGCGTTATACCCAATGTACAGATCAGCGGCAGCGATGCGGATAAAGCCTATGATCAGGACGGCAACTTTAGCAAAGCCGCGCTTTTAAAGGAAGGTGACCCGAAGCGCTCAGATAGCCAGGCAGGATCTGATGCAGATTCGCCAGGCCAATAGCTTGACAATTTTTACTAAAACAAAAGCTCCTGAGGGCTTGTTTTGCTAAAAAATGCAAACCTTATGGATGAATTCGAGATACAGGCAACGGATGAGTATAAAGAAAGGGTATTCAGGCTAAAAGCACAGGGCAACCAGTGGTATGAAATTTTTGATGAAAAGGGAGCCCCGGCCGGAGAGATTAAAATTGATCACGAAAACCATGAGCACTGTGAAACCAAAGGCTGTACGCTGGACCTTCCTATCCTGAATTCTATTCGCAGGAATATATTCCTGCATAAACTGTTCTCGGGTGAATAGCCTGTACTGGAAGACCGCTATCAGATCGAACCGCTGGAAAATGGGCTGTACCGGATCATGTAAGGGGAAAATTAAGTTGGTGTGATTTTTCCGGAGCCTGATAGCGACCAGGTGAAAGGGGCTACCCAGGATGAACTGGAGGATGGTTTTGTGCAGCAGGTTGGTGAATTGATCACCGAGCATAATATGTAATGAAAGCATTTTACTACGACATAGAACCTTACAAGATCAGGGCCTCCGGCATGCAATTAACAGTATTGCCGATGGAGAATGGTGTATACAGGATATGTCACAGGAATAAGGTGTTGGCTGATCTTTATCCGGAAATCACTGCGGCAGGAATCTTTTGGAATGGTTTCGGCCAGCTCCCTGTGTGGTTTGCCGAGGAGATCGGGCAGCAGATCTATGCCTGCGAAATTTAAAACTTTATTATGGAACCTTCATTTGAAATTATTAACCTGAGTGACGACGGGACAATTCCCAACAGCAAATACCCGGTAATCGTTTATCACCATGCTTTTACGATGGAAGGCAAACCGGCTGCTGATTTTTTAGAGGCCCGGTTTTCGGAGAACAGCTGGAGCAATGCCTTTCGATGGAAGGTTTATGATTTTCATCATTACCATACCAATACACACGAGGTTTTAGGTGTTTATGCCGGTAATGCGCTTTTGCAATTGGGCGGACCGCAGGGCGAAAAGCTGCATGTCCGGCTCGGGGACGTCATTTTGCTTCCCGCGGGAACCGGTCACATCTCCTTAAGCCATAGTGATGATTTTGCTGTTGTGGGCGCATATCCTGGTAGCGCGGAGCCTGACCTGGTAAAGCTGGATGATGAGCGGCCAGCTGGGGTGCGTGATACGGTGGATAGCGTCCCTGTTCCGGAACACGATCCTTTATACGGTGATATTCCGGGTGGCATGGTCAGCTCCTGGAAAGGGCGCGACAGCAGGAACAACTGAGCTGATCAGTTGAGTTGTGCAGATATCTTTCCTTTGTGATCCCAATGGTCTTTTAATACGATTCCTTCGATGTTTCCAGTAGGCTCCGTGCGTAACGCTCGCCCTTGTTTTTTCCGCTTGCATCTTTTCTCCTATGAATAACAGGACAGGTCTGCATTTTCATCTGTTTTAAAGGCGAGGTCATACCGTTCGAATTTCACTTCGACCATTGTGCCGGGCGTTAGATTTTATTCAGTATTTTCAGGATCAGTTCTTTTAACATCTTAATGCTTTGCTGCCAATGTAATCAGTGTGTTACCAGGAATGTTCTCAACGGTTATGCTATCATGCAACCCATCACAAAAAATCCTGATAAAAAGCAAGAACCGGGGTATTCCGCCCGGTTCTTGCCATCATCCCTTAAACCGCTCCGCCAATCTCTCGCTCTCTCTTTCGCTTCGAATCAACTTCATCTCTCTTGCGGTTCTGTTTAATTAACGTGAATAATGATTAAACAGATTCAGGTTGTAATGGATTACGTTTTCATGACGAATCAAGGATTTAACTGCTTAGTTCAACGGTTTGTATACTACCTGTTGGATGGCGAATTTTTTGACCGGTACAGAATTGCTGTCCACCAGCTGGTTAAACTGGGCATTCATTACCCAGATGTCTTTCCCATTTTGGGTTGCCGTAGCCGGATAAGTGAACCTATCAGTCACCAATGTGGATGCGGTGACTTTGGCTGATTGCCAGTTGTCGCTGCTGCTCAATTGAAAGATCTTATCTGTACCGCCGTTAACGACAAGCGTCAAGGTATTGTTGTCATTTAGGAGCAATCCGTCAGCGCCCATAAAATACTGGTCGATGGCGACTCTGGTTACTTTCTTAGGATCTTTGAGGTCTATTTTGAAGAGTTGTCCTTTGGAGCTGTTGTCTACAATCAGGTATCCTGATGGATGGTAAGCGATGCCGTTCAGTCCGACGCCTTCAGTTTTGAACTGCTCATCTTTGGCAAAGACGCTGGCCTTTCCGCTTGGGTCTACTTTATACACTGCACCGGCAAAGCTATCGGTGACATAAGCGTTGCCCTGAGGATCAAAGCTGAGGTCGTTCGCAAAATGCTTTCCGGGGATCAGCAGCGATAAGTCAACATCTGATAGTCTTTTGCCTGTCTTCAAATCTACGCTGATCAGCCTGGCCATTTTCATCCGCGTGGCCGGATTGGTGAACTTGCTGTAATTGGCATCTGAGACGCAGGCAAAAAGGCGTTTACCGTCTGGATGTATTTTTAGCCCATAGGAAGATTTTAGTGTACTGTCTGCATGAAGGACAGAATAAGCTCCCTGCGGGGTTACTTTGCCAATATGTCCAAGTCTTGCAGAGGACACATAATATTGATTGGCTGCTTTATCAAAGGCAATGCCTTCCGGATAGGCTTCCAAAGCGTCAAATTCTATCCTCGGTGTGGGTTCGGGTTTTGCTGCGGCGATAGCGGTAAGGGCTAAAGCACCAACCGCAATATATGTGAGTAATTTCATCTTAATTGGTTTTTTTAACTGCGTAAATGTTTCCTCCGGCATCATCTGAAATGTAGATCGTACCGTTCTTAGTGACTGTGATTCCTGCCGGTCTTCCGAAGCGTGATTCTCCCTGGAGGAAACCGGTTAGAAAATCTTCCGCTTTTACTGCTTTGCCGTTTTCAAAATGGATGCGCTGTACTTTAAACCCTACCGGTTTTTCGGTATTCCATGAGCCATGCCAGGCGACAAGTCCATCACCAGCCCATTCCTGGGGAATGTTTGCAGCGCCCCGGAAAAATGTAAATCCTATGGGTGCCATGTGCGCGGTCAGTTCCAGTACGGACGGCTTCGTATTTTTAACCACTGCCTCCTTGGTATTTCCGGCCGGGTCTTCCCGGCTTTTGTCTACTTCCTGCTTGCCGTAGGCATAGGGGAATCCATAGTCTCCGCCTTTAACGATCTGATTGACTTCTTCCGGTGGCCATTCGCTTCCTTTGGCATCGCCACCATTATCTATTCCCCATAATTCCTTAGTCTGCGGATGCCAGTCAAATCCAATAGTATTGCGGAGTCCGCTGGCGTAGATGCTGCGCGACCAATCCTTAGGATCAACTTGTAGCATGGCTGCGGTTTCTTTGTCACTCTCTTTGCAATCATTACACAGGGAACCTACGCTGATATACAGCATGCCGTCGGGGCCAAAGTCCATGGTGCGGTTGGGGTGCTGCCCGCCGTCAGGAAGATCTTTGATCAGGGTTTCTCCTGCCATTGCATCCAGGGTTCCATCCGGTTTCACCGGGAACCTGCGCACTTCATTGCTGTTGCAAAGGTACATCCAGTTGTCTTTCATCGTGATGCCATGAACACCTTTGAAGTTGGAAACGACTGTGACCAGGTTTTCAAATTTGCTGTCCCCGTCTTTATCCTGCAACAGCAGGACATCACCGCCATCACGCCGGGTGACGTAGACATTGCCCTGCGGACTGGTGTATAGCATTCTGGGTTTGCCAAGTCCCGAAGCCGCAAGGCTCACCTGCCAGCCTGCCGCAACTTTAAGTAATTTCAGCATTTCAGGCTTGAAATCCATCACCTGGGCATACTTGGTCACAGAAAGGGATTTGGTGACATCTTTTGGTGGGATTCCGCGTTGGGCAAGTGCATATGGCCCGCTCAGACACAGCGCCAACATTGCCGGGTAGAGTAATTTATTGTTTTTCATAAGCATCGTAGGTATTTGTTCTGTTAACACCCCGTCCGGGATATGGTTTTATGAAATGGCTGATTCATTCCCAATTGCTCTTAATTTTTCGAAACCGATAGCTTGTCGTCGTGTTTATCTAATACCTATTAAAATTTACCTATGAAAAACATCATTTTTGTACATGGAATGTTCCAGAATCCCAAAAGCTGGGAGAAATGGACTGCCTTCTTTACCGAAAGAGGCTATAACTGTATTGCGCCTGCCTGGCCTAAACATGAAGGGGAGCCTTCAAATTTAAGGAACAATCCTCCTGAAGGTCTGGGTGAACTCAGTCTGGATGAGGTCACTTCAGCTATTGAAATATTGGCATTGGAGAATGATAAGCCGATTGTGATCGGGCACTCGGTAGGCGGGCTGATTGCCCAGCTACTGGTGAACAGGGATGTCGCCTCCATTGGTGTAGCCGTTAATTCGGTAGCGCCAAATATGATGCTGGACTTCGACTGGGGTTTTCTTAAAAATAGCGCAATTATTGCTAACCCGCTGAAAGGCGATGAACCGATTTACACTGACCCGGAAATGTTCCATGGATCATTTGCCAATACGTTATCTGAGCAGGAATCGCTTGCTGCTTTCGAAGCAACTGCGACCCACGATAGCCGCAACGTTTTACGAGATTGCATGGGTAGCGCAGGTCACCTGAACCTGGATGCTCCGCATGCGCCTTTGCTGCTGATTGCCGGCGAAAAAGATGAAATCATTCCCAATTCACTCGTGGAAAAAAATTACAAAGCCTATACCGATGAACAAAGCATTACGGACTTTGTTGAATTTGAAAACAGGAGCCATTACATCTGTAATGAGCCTGGCTGGGAAGAGGTTACCAATTATGTGTATGGCTGGTTGCAGCAACAGGAAGAGCGGATCGAACGATCAACTGCTCAGACACATATTTTGTAAGTATATCATTTATCCCCGGGTGTACCGGGGATAACCATTAAATTTATTTTACGATTTGTCCCGCACCGTATTTACAGTGATAGGGATTACCGGAAATGATACGCTCGAACTTTTAGCGGCGATCACTGCCCCGGCATCTGCTGATTTTACTCCTTTTTTTTTTCCAGATTTTTTTTGATTTGCCATGATCCTATGCTTTTATGTTTTGGTATCGTTATAACCATTGCAGGAATGATCTTGTTTTCTGAATTTTTCGAGTTGGGTTTAAGTTTTAAGCCTTGGCGATGACACTTAAAATGAGAAAACATTTTTGGTATAGAGCTGTTGGTCTATAAGCTAACAATAAAAAGTATGGATCCATTTAACATTGTCATTAAACCGGGAGCCAGTCAGGTTGACCTGAATATCCATCCGCAGGAAGCGGGAACTTATAAGATCATTTACCATGGCGCATTGCTGGGAGAAATTTTCATGGGAAGTGATGGAGAAAACTGGGGGGCTGTTACTGCCGATGAACTGGAACCCGGAGGATTTCCTGTTTATTCCTATGATGAAACTTCCGGTCATCAGGACCTTTTGCTGGATCAGGAGGTGATCGATCTGATCGGAAGGGAAATTACCCGGACGCAGAACCAGTTGTAAACTTTCATTTTTGCCTTTGATCTATGGAAGCTATTACCGTAATTATAGAAACGCCGAAAGGAAATGGTCAAAAGTTTGATTTTGATCCGGCGCTGGGCTGCTTCAAACTGAAAAAAGTGATGCCTGTCGGCATGGTTTTTCCTTTTGATTTCGGGTATATTCCGGGTACCGTTGGAGGTGATGGAGACCCACTGGATGTTGTGGTGATTTCTGAACTCGACACTTTCACCGGCTGCGCGATGGACTGCAGGGTGATCGGCGCACTGAAGGCCAGCCAAAAGGAGCGGGACGGTAAACAGATGCGCAATGACCGTTTTCTACTGGTGCCACAGGTATCGGTTCAATATGCCGGGGTCAATAGTTTAAACGATTTACCCAAAGGCATGCTGAACCAGGTGGTAAGCTTCTTTGAAAACTACAATGAGCAGGCGGGAAAGGCATTTAAGGTGCTGGCCAGACTGGACGCTGCAAAGGCTTCGAAGCGTATCGAAGCGGGTGCTGCAAAAGATTCCCAGGATACGCTGATCCAGTTGGTGGTCCCTGTTTATGATCCTAAAGGGAAGCGTTTTCCCAAACGGCATTATAGCCAGCTCCATTCGCAGCTCACTGATAAGTTTGGCGGCCTGACGGTTTATAGACGTAGCCCAGCAAAAGGATTCTGGAAGCAGGATGAAGGGCAAACCGTTAAAGAAAAGATTCTTGTTTACGAAGTCATGGCGGCAAATGTTGAACTGGATTTCTGGCAAAAGCTGAAAGCATCACTCCTGAAAAAATTTGAACAGGACGAATTACTCATTACCAGCAGTAAAATCAGTAGGGTCTAAGCTGATCTATTGGATCCCTGCGAATTGCGACCAATGATCCGCGTACATTTTAAAACCAGGGTAACTGTGATTTGTTTATAGAGAAACCTTTAAGTTATGAGCAAAATCACTGAACTGACCAGTGCTGTTGAACGCGCGGCTAAATTGCTGATCGACAAGAAATTTTCAATTGCTTTTGCAGAAAGTGCAACGGCCGGGAGTGCGTCTGCTGAATTTTCCCTGGCCTGTCATGCTGGCAAATTTCTTAGAGGTGGATTGGTATGCTACGATGCGGAATTGAAGTGCAACGTGCTAGATGTTTCCCATGAGATGCTGGATAAATGCACCCCTGAATCGATGGAAGTTACTGCGGCAATTGCGCAGGGATTGGCAGGGCTTATTCCCGCAGATATTCATGTAGGTATAACCGGGTTACCTTGTCCCGGAGGAAGCGAAACGATAGAAAAGCCCGTGGGCACTATGTTCCTGTATGCAATTTTCCAAGACAAAGAATTGTTTGCAGACCGCGTCTTTTTCCAGGGAGGTCACAAAGAGATTGTTGAACAGACGATACAGCACGTGGCTTTGCTGCTGATAAAGCATTTGAGTTGACGTGGGATAGGGATTACAACTGAGATGGTACCGGAGGCGCGAAATAAATAGGCTTACTGGATTCGGAGATTCGGAAAGTGAGGTTGATCCTGGGGCCAATGGCTCTGGCAGTTTTGGGCACGCGATGCTCATAATACTCCTGCATGGTCTCTGCCATTAAAAGCAAACTTCCATGAGTTAAGGGAATGTTCAACTGCCTGATCTCTTTATTGGATTTATGCCGCACTTTAAAAATCCGGGTATCACCAAAGGTTACCGAAGCACTGTGGTGGTGTTTGCCATCTGCCGGGAGGTTGTCACTGTGCCAGGCTACCGAATCTTTACCATCCCGGTAGAGGTTTAACAGTACCCTGTCAAAGTTAATTTCAGTAATTTGTTCAATGGCCGCTTTAATCTCTAATAAAAGCGGCGCCCAGGCATTACCGTTTTCTCCCCCGTAATATGCGGTCAGCCGGGGATCAGCAATTACCTTGTCGTACATCTTCCTCGAGCGCCGCTGCCAGGGAGATTCCTTCAATAACGTGTTGTAGTAATTATCTGCTTCCCGCTTTCCGAAAAAGTGCTGCCATAGCCGCAATTCGGTATCCGGCAAATTGAAGTCGGTGTACTTCTTAATGCCGCCGTCAAACAGTTCGGTTTCTGCAAAAAGGTTCATAGGGTAAAGATAGCGAATTTTGCTGTTTAACTAAAAATATTGGCATTACAAAATGCGTTTAGATTTAATTGAGCTTGGTTATGTACAAAAAACGATCAATTTTTAACATTTTACTACATTTTTAGCTGTATGTTTATTGTGTTTTGGATTACCTTCGGCGATGGCTTTGGTAACTTCCATGGTTTCCGGGGTACACTTTTCGATCAGCTCTTAGGTACATCCCAGGAAACTGGTTTTTAGGGACGCGTCATAACACACAAATCCGCCTTTAAGGATTTTACCTGAGTTAAATGCCATGGAGAATTCAGCCGATACCCTTCCTGCTGTAGCGTTTTAGGGGAAGGCCAGGGTGAGTTTTTTTCCAACAGTAATTTATCCGCTTGCTATATTGTGTTTGTCATTTCAGGATTGTTCATTGCACTAAGTTTTGTATGAGCAACAATTAACGGCTTGAGCCGGTTTTTGGTTTGCGTTTTCCATCGGGTATTTGACATTTTTGAAAACCATGTTTCGGGTTAAGTCGTTCTTCTATAAACCTTTGAAAATGATATTATAGCTACACAAAACAACAACCAGGATATGCCGAACGGGCACCTGCATGAATTATTCGTAGATGAGTTAAGAGATATCTTGGGCGCGGAAACACAATTGCTGAAAGGCTAAAAAATTGTCCGGGGCAGCTGGAAGTATTGGATGCCGCTTTGATTTCAGCAGCCCAAAAAGTAGAGCATTATGAGATTGCCAGCTATGGCTGTTTGGTAACCTATGCCAAACTAATGGGACACAGCGCCAACGTCAGCAAGATGAACATCTGTTTTTTCATTTTGTGTGTTTGTTGTGTGATGTAACTTTCTCTCCATTTTTCTCATTTTTGTTTATATAACATAGTCAAAGGTTAAACAGATGTTGGTTCAAAACAGCTTCATATGTCGATGACAGATTTCGGTTATAAGATTAGGGATAGTCACAAACCTAGCCATTTGTGCTGGCCCGCAACCTTCAATGCTTCTGATTTACTGTTCACCGCCAACTTTAGATAAATATTTTTGATGTGGCTGCGTACGGTTTCTTTACTGATGAACAGATCAAGGGCGATCTTTGTGTAGCTTTTGCCTTCTGCGATGCCGCGCAGTACGGCCTGCTCGCGATCCGACAGTGGTGAGTCCTGGCCGCGGGTGAAAGATTGGACTACCATTTTCGCGATTTGCAGGCTCATTGGGGCGCCACCAGAAAGTGCCTCTGTAATGTTCTTGATAATGTTATCGGCATTGGAATTTTTGATGATGTATCCCCCTGCACCGGCACATAGAGAACGGAATACCTTGTCGCTGTCCTCAAGCACAGTAATAATTAATATGATACAATCTGGCCTTTGCTTTTTGATTTTCAGTGTACCTTCTATTCCATCTATGCCGGGCAGGTCGATATCCATAAGGATCAGGTCAGCGGCATCTTTACTCAGTTGTTTTAACGCCTCTTCACAACTACCGTACTGGCCGCAGACCCGGTAGCCTTCGGTAGCTTCAATATCCCCTGCAAAACCTTCCCTGATCTTACTGTTGTCTTCGATTATGGTGATTCTTTTTTCCATGATTATGATTGTAGAGCAGCACTTACCGGTACCATGACCTGAATGGCGGTTCCAGTAATTTGTCTGACCAGTTCCAGTTTGAAGTTATTTTTCTGGGAACGGCGTTCCATGTTGGCAATTCCATAGTGTCCGGTAGCCTGAGCCGGATCTTTCCAGCGTCCATTATCCTGCAAGGTATAGGTGATGGTTTCCCGCCCGCAGCTCATGCTTAGTTTCACTTCGGTAGCACCGGCATGCCGGATCACATTGGTCATGGCTTCTTTGAAAATAAAGATGATGTGGAGTGTCGCCCGGGGATCAAGCTGTAACAAAGCGCATTCCTCTGCCGCAGATGAAAAAGCCACATCAAACTGGTTATAAAAATGCTGGCCGTAGCCAGTCAGGTAGTCGAATAATTCTTTCGGGTCATCACTGTCATGGTTGAGGTGCCACAGGAAGTCCTTGCTGCTGGCATACAGGCTATTGCTATTGGTAATGATGTTTTCCACAATTGGCCTGACCTGGTGATCCTGATGCAGTTTGAGTTTTAATAAACCCGCCTGTCTGGTAATGGCAGATAACATATTCCCGGTTTCGTCGTGAAAATCTGCAGCTATGGTCTCCCGCATGGTGTTGAGCTGCTCGGTGCGTTTTTTAACTGCTTCGTCGAGGGTGCTGATTTTTTGATCCTGCAAAGTCCTGATCTTGGCACGGTCTCGTTCTTGGTCAAATTGCTGATAAGACATAAAGCCACCAAAAAAGATGGTGATCAGGCAGTTCATTCCTAAGGCATACACCGGCCCGCCTAGGATACTGTGAACAGGGGTGGGCATACTGGAGTGCAGGGTCTGGAAATAGATGTAACCGAATACTGCCAGGTTTCCAAATATGGCCCACCAACCATATTTTTTGTCCACCCAGATTGCAGCTAGCAGGAAGATGTGCAGGATGCTTAGGTTGGATGAATAGATATACCCCGAGTCCCGTATCCAACCATAGATGATCACATAGGTAGCAAGCGCGGTGATGCTCATCGGAATGCGGTAATGCGCATATTGCCTGATGCACAAAAGCGTGATGACGATCAGGACATCATTGATCAGGTAGCCTATAAATTCTTTGTCTACAAAGAATAAAAACACCGGGAACAAGAACATCAGCGGCATTGCCAGCAGTGAAGAACTGATGATCACCCGGAATTCGCTGTACCTGGGATGTGTTTTATCGCTTCGCATTTGCGCAGGCAGGAAAAACGTAATTAGTCGGTCAAACGGCATGGTCCTAATTTAAAAAGAAAAGTCGAACAAAGATGTCGGCTATCCTGAACGTCTATTTTGTCAGCCCGGTTAGTAATCAAGGAAAAAGCGCCCTTCTGTAACCGACTTTTTCGAAATACCAGATTCATCTTTGATCAACGTAGCAGAAAAAGTTCCGCTGATGGTTCGTCCTATCCGGTCTATCTCCGTCACCACAAGTTCCCCCACCGGGGCGTCCTTGCTGTTATTCCAGTTTGTACTTTCCGTTTTTAGTGAGTAGTTTGAACTGATGACTTCGGTTAACCTGACGACACTGTTGCTGCCAGTCAACGTATATTGACCTGGACCGGTAATGCCGGCCACAGACAAGGTGAATTCGGACCGGGTATTTTTTATGTTTTCGGGGACGCCTGCGCCGAAAGTAATGGATAACGTAGAGAAACTTAAGATGTCGCCGTTAAAACTGCAAGGGCGGTTGTAGCGGGTGATCCCGATACCATTGATTTTGTAGGAGAGTACGCGGACATATTTATTGTTGGGATCTGAAGGATTCTTCAGGGTTATCCCAATTGGCCCAGTCTCGGTTATCTTCTCATCCATTACTGGTACACTCAGGTCAGGCAGCGGCTGGTACATTGTATTGAGAGGTATTGACAGTCTATAATTTCCGGCAATAAGCTGTTCGATTTTGAAGGATCCGGTATGGGGATCAATTGCCACCGACACTTGATTGCCCCTTTCGTCAATTGCATAAATCATGTTGGCGGCTCCGGCGGGTTCGATACTGCCAGCTATCGCGCCAAGGATTACTGTAGGTACTTCTTGTTTGTTTTTCTTACATGATAGTGTCAGAGCAGACAGGCAAATCAGGAGCAGCAGTTTTTTCATGGCGGTTTTTTTACAAAAGTAGCGAGGAATTTGGGCACTGCAATCCCGCAGATTGGGGGATTTTTGGATCTGTAAAATCAAGTAAAATCAAAATCCCCCAATCTGCGGGATTGATGGTTACGCCTGGGGAACATAGTTTTGGAACATTAAATGTGAACTCATGAAAAAACTCATGTTGCTGCTGCTGATCTCATTGATGTCGATGGCGGCCTGTAAAAAAGATCCAACGGAAGTTAAAGATAAAAAAGATGGGCCAGGCGCATCTCCAACCGGTAAGATAATTGGCGAGGTAAGTCCAGTTGGAGCCGCTAAAGAAGTCATGATCAGCGCTACTGTGAATGGCGAATCAAAGACCTATTCTGTTAAACCGGATGTCAACGGCAATTTTGTTTTCGATGCATTGCCTGCAGCGGAGTATGTAGTTTCCTTTGCTGCCGCTATAGGTTTTAAAATTCCGGTAAACAAAACTATAAAAGTGAACAATGGCCAGACTTCAGACACAGGGACCAGTGTGTTTACAGAGGCTCCATCCGGTGGACTTACGGGTATCATCTTGCCGGCGGCGGCGGCGATTACTGTGCATATGGGCACCAGGATAGACGGCGAGATTTATAATTATACTGCTAAACCAGATCAGGATGGTACCTTTTCTTTTTCTGGCTTACCCCCTTCTTCTTATATTCTAAGTTTTACCGCTGCTCCGGGCTACCTGGTTCCCGCGGATGTCATGACAGTGAAGGTAGCCTCAGAGAAAACGTTTGATATCGGTTCTATTACTTTTGCGCCCAAAAACAGTGGTTCGATTGGTGGTATGATCAGCCCTGCCGGTGCGGTAAGTTCGGTTAGCACAACTGCAGTGGTCGATGGAAAGACGGTGACTTACACGGCTGCGGTAAACGATCAGGGGGCTTTTAAATTTACAAACCTCTTTGCAGGCTACTATGTGCTGAGGTATACTTTGACCGGCGACTACGAATTGCCCGATGTTCCGCAGGTCAAAGTAGTAACTGGGGAACTGACTGACCTCGGCACTTTGGGCTTTGCAGTATCCCAGACAACTGGCGGAATAACCGGTACTATCGACCGGCCCTCATTAGTCACGGGCCTGGCAGCAATAAGCATGGCAAATATTTACATCAGGCATTATGGTTTTGTTGATGAGGTAACTGGTAGGTTTTTAATTAACAAACTGCCCCCGGGGGATTATTTGATCAATTATGTCACCAAATCATCGGGCAGTTATTATGCTCCGGGGACGTCAAATGTTGTCGTACAGGCCGGTCATACTACAGATGTGGGAATAAAAAGCATAAAGGATGTGGTTTCAGGGAGTATCAGCGGATCCGTATCTCCGGCAGGATCGGTTTCAGGTATATCAGCTATATCTGACGCCACCGGAAAACAATACACGGCAGTCCCTGATGGTAGCGGTAACTTTAGGCTCTCTGGTTTACCTTACGGCAAATTTTTTGTAAGTGCAACACCTGCAGAGGGGAGTGGTTTATTTGCACCTTTTCGTAAACCTGTCAGCCTTGGCAATGGGCAGGAACTCGATATGGGGACTATATTGCTGACAACCACTGTGCCGCCGTATCCCGTTGCGTTTGAGGCAAACGGAACAGCTTACAAGACGGCCAACGGTGACATTGATGCGTATTATACTTCGAGTACTTTTGGACTGAACTCCGCAGTCGAAGGGTTTCGGTTGATCATCATGCTAAAGGGAATAAATGGCATCGGAGAGTATGTATGCAACGCAACTACAGGATCCAGCATGTCATTCACTGAAATAAGGAAAAATACCAGACCGGATGCCCTCATCACTTTCGGAGGCAACTGGAGCACTGCATTATCAGGTTCAACAGCAACGGTGAAGATTACCGCTATTGATCCGGTTGCTAAAATGGTATCTGGTACCTTTACGGCCAAACTAAAGGCGGGGGTAAGCGAGAAAAATATAGTAAACGGTAGTTTCTATGTGCCGTATCACTGATTTTAAAAGGTAATTTGAATTACGATACGGATTGGAAAGCCGCTAAGTGCTTCTTTGTAATTTCCGGCAGATGATTTGATGGGCTCTTTGATAGGCGCTGCGCATGGGTTTAGCACCGGGTATATCTGCTCCTGTTACCGTGGTACCTCCGATCTCATTGATCGCATGAAGAATCGGTTCTTCCATTCTTTTGGAAAGCCTTGCGAGATCAGGGTAATGCGGGTAACCAAATGTCGAGTAAGCGGCGGTGGTAGTTGATCTGCCCTAAGTGGTAGGCTAGGTGCATGGCTAGGTGAACCAAAAAGTGGTGTGTCGTAGTTTCTTTGAGCGCTAAGGTGCAAAGCCGCCAGATCGAAATTAAGTAATCAGTAATTAAGGTGAATTTTTAATGGATCTGCCTATTCGGGCGGCTCTTTTATTTGATTTGCTATGGAACAAGGATTTGAAATTTCACTGAATATGAAAATTTTGCGGGGTGAGGTTTGTTTGTCAAAGGTCTGGTAGTTACGGGTCACATGCGGTTTATCGAAAGAGGGTGGAATGTGAAGGATACTGATCTTAAATCCCAGGATTTCTGTTTCGATCAAACTGAAATAAAATAACCTGTCGACTCTTTTATTGATCAGATGGGGCAGCTGAGAAGAATCCCTTAGTCCGCTTTCCGCAAATGTGGCGTGAGACAGTTCCTTTTTCTTGTCGTCAAACCCGATAATGATCATACCGTCAGGACCAAAGGAATTGGCTATCGCACCGGTGTCTTTGATAAATTCATTGATCCCGGGCGGCTGAGTTAAGTTATACCATGAGGCCTTGAAATCAATTTTAGCATTTTTCACCTCCAGTCCGGCTATGGATTGGTTGATGTAGGAAGCTGCCTGGGTAATGATCTGATGCTGGTTCTCCATGCGGTTTTGTTAAAATTTGGTTAAAAGAAAACGGGGACCGATCATAAGACCTGGTCCCCGTTTAAATTAACGCTCTCAAAACAAATATAATAAATTCGCGACGAATAACCCATGTGTTTTCCGCATAACGCGATCAACTGAGTACGGAGTAGATGTCCCTTGTTTTATAATCACCTTGTTTTCAGTAGTTAAGAAATTTTTATATGTTTGCATGCCGCATAAACTGGCGGGATTATATTATTCATTAAACCAAACTAAGGAATTACACATGGAAAAGTTTACCAAACTTAAAGAGGTACTTGCATCAGCGCAAGTAGACGCAGAGAAATTTTACAATTCAGGCAACAGCGCTGCCGGCACACGTATCCGTAAAGCGATGCTTGAACTGAAAAGCCTTGCCCAGGAAATCAGAACTGAGGTTCAGGAGCAAAAGAATTCTAAATAGACATTCGTGTTTTGGGGAAAGGGCCTGCATTAGCGGGCCTTTTTAGTAAACCACCTGGCTGTCCTGCTGGACCAGCAGGATCAGGTCATCACTCAGCTGCAGGTAGCCCTGGTCGAAACAAAAATTATAAACAGCTCCTGTTTTGGTTACATAGGTGGAGGTAATGTAACCGAAATTAAAGCCCATCTTTTCCAGTTTACTACGTTTGATCTTGGTCAAAGGGGCGCTGTTCAGACCTTTTAAGATCTGGTAATTACCCAGTATGATCTTAGGGATTACTTTCAAGAATTCAGGTTCTACAGCGGCTTCTGTTTGCCTTTTTCGGTTATTGAAACTGGTACGGCACGAGTCGTCACAATAGACTTTATCCCGGCGGCCAGTGACGGGAGCACCGCATTCCAGGCAATGCGCTTTTTCAATTCCTTTTTCCATAGGGATGGTTCTAGAATATTGGTTTCTGCTTTGACTAAGATAACCGATTTGCGTGTAAAGGTGCTAATTTTCGTCTCTTTTTATTTAGAATCCGGTTCTATGTATCCGATTTTAATCGGCTGTAACCGTTTTTTTTACGAGTAATTTTAACCGGATGCTGAGCTTTACGGCACATTAACCTAGCAGCATTATGAAAAAGAACTGCATAGCAAGCGAAACATTTGGTAACCCGGGCATGAACTATTTTGTTGATTTCATGGAGGCGCGTAACCATACCGATTATATCCAGATCACCAGGAGTGATCTGCAGCAAGACGGTACCTATCTGCGTAATTCTGTCCGCATCTTTGAAGAAAATTTCATGATGTTATTTGAAGCTTTATCTATGGTCATTACCGATGTTGGGCATCACCGCAGGCCTAATAGCGGCAAATCTGAACAATACTGCGCAGCAAACGCAGTTCAGGGAATAAAAAGCTGGTCGCCGGAACAGCGTCCGAGGGAAAAACTCTTATCCCAGGGCAGGGAAGCTGTAACCGATGCTGAACTCCTTGCCATGCTTATCGGATCGGGTACGGGCGGACAGACCGCGGTGGATCTTGCGACAAAAATACTTCAAGCGGCAGATGGCAACCTGGCCGAATTGGGACGTTTTGATGTGGAAAAACTCTGCAGTTTCAAGGGTATTGGCCCGGCAAAGGCATTGTCAATTATCGCGGCGCTCGAACTCAGTGAGAGGCGCTTCTCTTACCGTCACCGTTATCAATCACCTTCTGTTCTGGTGTAAGTTTTCAAATGCCTTTTTTTGACCTTTGAAGCGGCAAATTTATCCCCTTCTGTGGTCAAGGCCATGCCCTTCGGGTTTGGACAAATAAATTCGCATGCGCTATAATTTTTTTGCCGCGAAGTCTGGCCCAGCAACCCTGCGCGCAATTGTTCAGCCTTCCTCAAAGGTCAAAACAGGCCCTTGCCAAAATTTAAAGCACATGAAAAGATCAAAAAAAGTTTTCCAACTGAAAAATGAATTTTTAAAGTTACAAAACGACCTGCTGCATGGGATCTCCGCTGAACTACAGCGGATTGGCCGTCCCGTTTACATGGATGAACTTAAAGAGTTTCCGTTTAAAATTGAATTGCGCAGGCATACCGATGCCTTTATCCTTGATGCCAATGGGCTGCCTGCAATCACGCTGGAGTATCACCAGGCAACTGTCCGTACACTGTCGGACTTTACCGCTTTAGGCGAAATTGAACAAGCGGATCTACTGGTCACCCTGGACTGTTTGTCCGTACTGGAAAATACAGTGCCGGTTCCCCCGGCATCTTTCGAGCCGGTAGTACCTGGACAGTACATTAGCCATGAGCAGGGTGATAGGGACTGCTGGATCTGCCTGTGCGGAAATTACCCGGAAAGTCATGGCTTCTACCCCTGCGACAGCTGGGGTGACCCTATGGAACCTACTGTCGGCTCCGGCTGGCTGGAACTTTACCGCTGTGAGCAGTGTGGCCGGATCATAGACCAGAATACGCATTTGGTATCAGGTATCAACAACAGTCCAAAAGAAAGGGAGGAGCAATAATGAGACGTAAGATCAATGAAAGCTACCTGCTCCGGTTAAACCGTAAAGCAGCATTTGTCCAGTTCAAAGATACCACCTGGTGTAATGAAAATACGGATTCTGCGGAAGCTGAATATTTCAGTGAGGTGGTCAGTTTGTCTTTTCCCAACGCCAGTAAGCAGCGGCCGGATGATGAAGAATGTTACACTACCTTTTGGCTGAGGTTGTACGGAACTGATGAGAAGGGTTGTTACCAGCAGATGGAATATGAGCCCTTTGAAAGGGAACTGGATACGCTGTCCCAAGTGATTGAGTTAGTCAATACCTACGTCCGTTCCAGGCTTTTTCGCATCATTTGGCAACAGCATGGAAAGTATCTCCTGCTTGACCCAAACGGACTAAACTATACCGGAGAACTGATCAGTTTAACAGATGCTAAACGGACATGCCAATTCAATTTTTTACTTAATCCAAAAACATGAAAACATTAATTAACGGAAAATTTTATGAGATCACCCCTGATACGGAGGTGGTCTATTTGAACGCAGAGGTCATCCGGATTACAGATGACGGTTATTATAACTGGGGAATTTATTATCATGAAGAATTCATACCTCTGGACACTTTTGAGGTTGACGGACTGAGGTGGTATTTTACCAATGACTTCCAGGAAATAGAAATCAGGACATTTGTCGCTGAATTACTTCCTGCCAGGGGTTTAAAACTCTCAGATTTAGAATGGATTAAAACGCTGGCTTATGATGACGGACTTTATAACGACCAGTACTGGGTATACTATAAACTGGCCGGTCAGCAAAGCTTCCATACCGCTACCCTTAGCGCCACCTCTGAACAGGGACTGATCCAAAAACTCAGGCCTGATCTGAATGCTGGTTTAATGAAAGCTGAACCTTAAAGGTCCTGAAGTTCTCCGCCTGTGATTTTCCGGCTGGGCAGCTGTCCCAAAAGCGCCAGATGAATTTCATCCTGGGTACTGGGATTGATTACTCTGGAGCAGTAACCGCTGCCATCCTGATGGCAAAAACTGATGAGCACACGCTCCCTGGGGTGGTCAATCTCTGGAAGCAGGGACAAATCATCATAAAGGCTGGCATGAAAAGTTGCGATCTGCTCACCGTCAGGAAGGATCAGTAGTATCTCATCCCGCCCGTTTTCAAAGTTACTTTTTATACTCCAGTCAGCCTTGCAATAAAGGGCCTTCAGGTTGTGTTGAAGCTGGATTTTGTAAGCGCGTTTCATGATTGGTCTGGTCTGCCAGCTAAATTAACACAATATTTATCGGAACAGGGGCATGTGGATTTCTTTTGGCAGCAATGTGGATTAAAATATCTCAGGGCTGATCCATGATATATTTTAAATAGGATGGGCTGGGGCAGGGCTTGTACTTTTGTGCAGGCATAAGGCTTCGTATTCTGGGCCTGAAATTTTATTTAAAAAGTATGCACATTAACACAACATTGATATGGAAAAATTAACATTTGAAGAATTACCGGGGGCGGTATCAGAGATCAGGGAGCAGCTGGGCAGAATAGAAATGGCCTTAACGCTACTTTGCGAGCACAGGGAGCCGGAGAACACACTCTTGACGCTGGCAGAAGCTGCAGAGTTCTTAAAACTTGCTGAATCTACGATATATACAAAAGTATGCCGGATGGAAATACCTGTCATCAAGAAAAGTAAAAGGCTTTACTTTGAGAAAGGGGAGTTGCTGAACTGGTTGATGGAAGGCAAGCGCACCACACAGTCAGAATCTTCAAACGTAGCCGAAGACTTTTTAAAAAACAGGTCACCACGGAAAGCAGCGAGGGTCAGGCTGAAACGTTGAGAAATTCCATGACAATCAGGACCGTTAAAAAGGCGCTCCGCCATGACGGATGATGAAATCTGCTTTGTTCAGCTTTCTAATGTAATTGAAGGGGTCCTTGAGCTGGATTTTTGATCGCAGCTGGTAGAGATAGTCATCACCAAGATCGATGTAGACAGCAGATTTCGCGGCGTTCCATGTTTTATGGGTGTACTTTCAGTTGTAAGAATGGTATTTATCCAGCGTTTTTGCCGCTTCCGGCACCGGGACATTCTCGATTGTAAATTTATCCTTCAGCTTGGGGGGAGATATCGTTCATTTTTTCGTGTATAAGTGACCTGCTCACCGCTTATAATTTCAAAGGGATCAAAAACCAACTGTTCCGGATCCGGCATAAAATCCCCTAAAGTAAATCCCTTGAGTTTAGCTCCGTTGATTACCCAAACCAGGTACATATAGAATTTTTCCCTGCTCAGCATTTCTTCGAGATTTATAGCCGAGTTTTGAAACTCAATGGTCAATCCTAATTCGTTATGAATGTCAGCCCTATGGTATTTCTGGAGTTCAGGATCGTGGAAAATTACTTCACGAAAACTCGGGGGAAAGTGATTTTTCCATTGACGGTGCCAATGAGTTTCCGGTTCCCGCCAAGAGTCACAATTTTTTCCCGATTTATGTGCCCAGTGGTGCGGCATGATATCTCCGCATTTTGAGATCATATTCCCTTTACAGCCCTCACACAATGCTTTCTGGCCAGTATGGGTTGCCTCCCTTTTTATTCCATCAATAAGCGCATATTGCATATCAGATTTAAGGTAAAAACATTTTGCCAGTTAATCAAAATACAAAGTTGAAATCACTACATAATATGGCTGTTGACCGTATGTAACTATTACTATCACATGGGGCGTAAAATCTAGCCAAATAATAAGAAAAAAATCAACAATTTACCTATATTTGTCACTGTATTGTCACATATAAAATAATATTCAGGTAAAAAATGATTATACTTTAGATTAGATGGCTCTTTTCACAAAAATGTCAGCTCCTTGTCCCCGAAAATCGTGTAAATTACTGTATTTCAGTATGCTTGAAGTTTTGTATCGGCAAATGATCTCCAATTACTCATGAGAGATGATATTTATGGGTGATTGACGATTTATGCAGTTTAGGAAGAGCAAACAAAATTGGCTCAATTCCGGTTAATTAATGATGAAAGCGGATGACAATAAGCCACAACACGAAATTCCTGGACTTAGCTGGGTATCCCGCATTTCTTACCTGATGGACAGCCAATTCAGGTTTCCTGGCACCAATTTTCGGTTTGGGCTGGATCCATTGCTTAACTTGGTCCCTTTTGCCGGGGATATGGCGGGATTTATAGTGTCAGGCGGATTGCTGTTGGCAATGGCAAGAAAAGGCGCGAGCAATAGACTCGTCGTAATGATGAGCCTCAACATTTTACTTGATGCCACTATCGGAGCAATACCGGTTATCGGCCAGATATTTGATTTCTTCTTCAAAGCCAACGCCCGCAATATGAAACTGATGCGGGAGCACTACCTGGAAAATAAACATCAGGGCAGCGGAAAAAATATTGTTGTTTGGGTGCTGCTGGTTCTAACTATGCTATCAATAGCATTAATTTATGCCGCCTGGAAACTCGTAGAATGGCTTGGGGAGGTGCTGTCTTAACAAATGTAACCTGACTTTTTGCTGTAGCAAACTTATCGACCAGTAAAAGGTACAACATCATTCCATTGCTCAGCCGGAGTTCTACTACGCCTGATTTAGGGGTTCGCTAATAGACGGATCACCATCCCTTCATTAGCCTTAAGCTCGATAGTATGACTTACCGAAAGTCCTTCAAGATCGGGATCTGTACAAACTTCTATCAAGCCAGTTAACAGAACCTCCCGGGAAGTAAAATCATAAGGAGCATCTGATAGGTTTAAGACCACCAAAAAGCTGGACGAGCCGGCCTGTTCCCGGATATATCCAATTAGAAAAGGATCAGCAGAAAGCGGCCGGTAAGCACCCTGGCTTAACGAGGGTTCATTTTTTCTCAGACTGATCAGCCGCTTGTACAGAGAAAGCATGGAATAATCGTCCTTTTTTTGATGCTCAACATTAAGCACCGAAGCATCATCTGCTAATCTCAACCAGGGTTTTGAATCACTAAAGCCGCCATTTGATGCCGGGCTCCATTGCATAGGTGTACGACAAGGATCACGGCTCAGGTCTTTTTCAGGCATGTTCAGTCCCTGGGGATCCTGGATTTCCTCTTTAGGTATAAATACATCAGCCATCCCGATCTCATCGCCATAATAAATGGTTGGAGTACCCCTAAGCGTGAGCAGCAGCATGGCCGCAATGCGGGCCTGATCGAAGCCCACGCGCGTTGCGATTCTTGGCCGGTCATGGTTACCCAATACCCAGTTCGGCCAGCCCTGGGCAGGCAGCGCAGCTTCGTAAGCCTGGATGGCCTGGGCAATCACCTCGCCGTCCCAGGGCAAAGAGAGCAACTGGAAGTTAAAAGGCAGGTGCGCCTCATCATTGTTGATGCCGTAATAAGTCATAAGCTGCTCCAGCGGCAAATAGATCTCGCCGATCATCATCCGCTCTGGATAGTCATCCATCACCAGCCGCATCTTACGCACGATCTCGTGCACCTCGGGCTGCTCTGTAGAATATAGAGGAATGAGCTGATCATAATCCGGCATATGATCCATGTACCCCTCATTAACCGGGTTGTCCCTTAACTGCGCGTCCTTGATCATATGCCACATCACGTCTACCCGGAATCCATCCACGCCTTTGTTCAGCCAGAACCGCATTACCTCAAGCATGGCCGCCACAACCTCAGCGTTACGCCAGTTCAGATCCGGCTGCTCCTTTAAAAAGCCGTGATAGTAATATTGACCCGTGTTTTCATCCCATTCCCAGCCGCTGCCTCCAAAAACGCTTCTCCAGTTGTTGGGAACCCCGCCATCCAGGGCCGCATCCTGCCAGATGTACCAGTCCCGTTTGGGATTGTCCCTTGAAGACCTGGATTCCAGGAACCATGGGTGGCGGTCGGAGGAATGATTGGGCACCAGGTCCAGGATCAGTTTCATCCCTCGCGCATGCACTTCAGCGAGCAGCTCATCAAAATCTGCCAGTGAACCAAAGATGGGGTCAATGCCCGCATAATCTGCTATGTCATAGCCGAAATCAGCCATGGGTGAGGGGAAAATGGGAGAAAGCCATATGGCATCTATGCCCAGCCATTGGAGGTAATCCAGTCTCTGCAAGATACCTTGAAGGTCACCAATTCCATCCCCATTTGAATCCTGGAAGGACCTTGGATAAACCTGATATATTGTACCGGTATGCCACCATTCAAATTTCATAAGCCAATGATTTACCATGATACAACGAACTCCTTAGCGCCATGGTTTTTAAAAATCTAAGATTTCATCAACTTATAGGTCCTCACTAAGATCATAAGGGTTAAATCTTCCCGCAGGAAGTCAAAATGATTGACCATTATCGGCTTTGGGAATTGGGGACGGCGCTGATCACACCAAGGCCAAGTAAACGGGCGATAAAAGCCCCAGGTACTAAAACTGCTGTGGAAGGAACTTGTAGATTTTGGAGTTCAGCGAGTGTGATGCTACGGCTGGGAAGCTGGCCCAGAGGCGCCAGATGTATCTCAACCTGTTTACTGGGATTGATCACCCTGGAACAATAGCCGCTGCCGTCTGGATGACAGAAACTGATATCGAATTTTAGTCCATAGCCCATTACGCGATCTAAGCTGCTGTGACCAAGCAGTACGAGGCCAGCCAGATCCACCAGTCGAAATGCATGGGTAACCTGTTGATGAGTAGAAGGGAGATTAAAAATGGGACGACGGCTTCTGCCTGAATGAGTTTTTTCATGACCTTTTGTTTGATTTATTTGATGATCAAATTTCATCAATAGCTGGTGCTCGAAACGTTAACAAAAGATAATAAAATTGCTGTGCTATTTTTTGCCGCTGATTCGCCAGCGGATGCGGCTTAGGCTGACCGGGGTAATCCCTAAATAATTTGCGATGAGGTGCTGTGGGATGCGTTCGATTATTTTCTTTTATTCTCCTGGGATATAATGCCCGGCGAACAAGCTACCGATAGAGAACATGACCCAGTATCCGATGGAGTATTCTTTCATTAGGGTTGAGGATGGTGTTTGATTGGTGAGAGGATAATTTCAAAATGAATTTGCTGATTCCGTAGACTGAACCCACAATCTTCACTTGTAAGTTTCAAACTTTTATGTAAGCAGGGGTGTTTGAATTACTTGCAGTTAACAGTGTACGCTTAACAGCCAGTTGTATTGGTATTTGGAGAAAGCCAAACCATAGCGCTCAGCAGCATTTTTTAGGCATAAAAAATAATTAAATGAAGAAACGGGGTTTGGTTTAAGAATGATCTGAGGTTGCACGATAATGAAGCCTTGATCAAGGCCCAGGAGGAATGCAGTGAATTGGTTTTTTGTTATTGTATCGAAAAAAGCGATTATGAGCAATCAGAGCTTGGCTTCCGCAAGAAAGATGCGGTTAGATTTAAATTCATGCATCAGTCTGTTCTTAATTTGAGAAAGAACCTTGAATTTTTGGGAGGAGATTTAGTTGTTGGGGAAATTTCAGCTACCGTTACTTTACCCGAATTGGTTGAAGCATATGGGATCACTGATATTTATGCGGAAGAAGAATACGCGCCTTATGAAATCAATTTGGTGCATGCGGTGATGGACGTGCTGCCGGCAGTGGACTTTCATTTTTTCTGGGGCAAAACGCTTTATCATAAAGATGACATACCCTTTGAGATTGCTAAAATTCCATTGACCAGCAAAGCCTATAGAATACCTGCCGGACGTGAAGCCCAGCCGCGGGATACTTTTCCTTTACCATCCAAATTGAAAGCTATTGCAAACGTAAAAACCAAAACGTTTCCTTCGTACAAGCTGTATGGCTTTAGCGAAGATGAATATAAAGATGCAAAGCCACTAGTGAAGGGTGGCGAAACAGCGGCACTGGAAAGATTGCAGTATTACACGTTTAAATCCGAGCTACTGACCGGATACAGGTGGAGCAGAAATAAGTCAGACGGCCTGGACTATAGTTCGAAGTTTTCTCCCTATCTGGCTTTGGGCTGCATCTCCGCGAGGGAGATCTATGAGAAGGTAAAAGCGTATGAATCAAAAATTAAAAAGAACCAGAGTACCTGGTGGCTGGTTTTTGAGTTGGTTTGGAGGGACTACTTTACATTTAAGGGGATGCGGTTAGGATCTGTTATCTTCAAGTCCAAAGGCTATAAAAACAAAAATGTGGTATGGGAAAATAATCCCTTGAAGTTTAAGAAGTGGTGCTCAGGTACCACCGGAATTCCTTTTGTAGATGCCCATATGCGGCAACTGAATGAAACTGGATTTATGAGTAACCGGGGAAGGGTAAACTGTGCAAGTTATCTAACTCACGATTTAATGATAGACTGGACATGGGGAGCAGCTTATTTTGAAAGCAAGTTGATCGACTATGATGTGAGTTCGAATTGGATGAACTGGCATATGCAGGCATTTGAGATCTGGTATACCAACCCCGTGCACCAGTCCAATAAATATAAAGCTCAGGAATTTATCCGGAAGTGGATACCAGAGCTTTCTGGCAGCAATGATATTGAGGTGTTGGTTCCCTGGGAATTCGACATTCCAGCTTATCTTAAGCCAATTGAGGTATACCAAAAATGGACCAAGGCCATTAACCTCATACAGAAAATGGGAGAGGTATAAACTTGGATTTAATGCTGTACTTCTTTGATCAGCTTTCCATTGCTGTTGAAGTACTGCCACTTCCCTAGTTTTTTCTTTTCGGACTGATAAAGATCGTAATTGTTGTATTTTTCAATCGATTTGATCTTCCCATTGGTATAGTATTCTTTTTCAAGGATGAATGCGTTTCCTGGCAGGTCGTTGTGGTAATAGATAGAACGGTGAAGTGTTCCATCCTGATGATAGTGGTACCATGTACCTAGGTAATAATCGAGTCTGTCTGCTCATGGATATTGGAATCCACCTTTGGAATAGCAGCGGAATTGGACACATCCAACAATGTGAGGGAAAGGCCAACAAGAAAGTTCAATGTCACAAATTTCAGGTAGTTGTTTTTCATATCCTATTAACGCATTAGCCTCCTTTCTATTTTAGCTGTGAAACAAAAGGCCGGTTTTGTCCGTTTTACTCTCAATCATTCAAATATGAAACTAAATAAAGTTTTGACAGCAATGCTCTTTGCCTCGGGAATATTTTGGCAACTTGGATGCCAGTCACAGCAGAAAATGGATTTAGCAAAGATCAGATTCAATGAAGATATTCAGACCGTGATCAAAGATGTACCCGGCCTTCGCGAAGGAAAATTAAGCGGCAGGCAGGATATGGGGTCTTATGGTTTTGACAATGATGGTAAGTTTCTATTTGCTGGGGTGATTCCAGGACATGTAGAGTTGCTTTCCTGGAAAGGTAAACTGGTGGGCATCGCTTTCAGGATCAAGTCTTACGCTGACCAGCAAAAAGTAAAAGCTTACTTTAAAGACAATTATAAAAACTCATCTGTTCAGACCTCGAAATTCATGGATGTTTATAAACATCAGGATGATCGCGTTGCTGCCGAACTAAGGGTTGTCATTGAAGAAAAGTATAAAGAAGGAGCCAATGGTTATCTCGATATCAAAAGGGCGGATTTCTCGAAATCATTCGAGCGGATTACAAAACAATAGCATTGAGGTTGCTGCGCATTATTGATATATACATCTTTCCACCAGATTGCTCCTCCCCGGCAGGAGGAGATTAGAAGCTTATTCTTTTTATCCAGGGTTACATCATAAAGACCCAAGCATTTGGCCTTGGGGGCATTTGGCTCTGTCAGAATGTGAAAACGCTTAGAAGCCGGATGGTAGAGATAGATGCTGAAGGTTCGGTAAACGCCAATCCGTACCATGAATCAATTGCATATCCTCATCAACGGTATTGCAATTGATTCAATTCACCACCGCTAATCTTTTTGAAGGAATTGTCACTGCCGCTCAGATCAGCGCTAAAGTTGCCCGTAATGGTTTTGTTTACCGGATCATACGCGGTGATTCGGATGGTTCCGTTCCCGGAATCCGTATTGGCGTTCCAGGTACGGCCGTATCCATATACGGTCGGGCGGTTCAAGCTTACTGTGCTCGTCCATTCACCCAAGAAAATATTGGAGCCCGAAGCAGCCGTACAAACATAGTCACCAACACCTTTAAAATCGTTGATCGTGAGCCTAAAGGCCAGACGTCCCAAAAAAGTATTGACGCGAAGAATGTTGTCCGTCAGCCGGGCACTAGTCGCTGCACGAACTGAGGTGCCATCCAGTGTTACAACTATGGGATAACTTGGAGGATTAACACTAAAAACAAAATTACCAGCGTTCGAATGTTGTCCTTCCGTTACGGTCACATATCTACCAAAGGGCTCAAAGTATTTACTCCCCGATATTTTGAGGGCGGCCACGAAATACTCTCCGGGGTTCATCTGATCAATGATGAAGTTGCCATTAGCATCAGGTTTAACGGTGAATTGTTGCGCTGGACTTGTATTGCCGCTGGCCAGAATCTCCATAACTTCATTAGGGTGCGATACCGTGCCACTTAAAGAACCCGTAGCGGTATTGCGAAAGCTGATCGTTCCCATTGAGCTGCGTTGGCCGGCAATAAGATTGACTTGGGGAATGGCTGGCGGGGCAAAACCCGCGACGTTAACAAATCTTATGGTATACTTTCCAGGCTTGACGCCACTAAATTCAAATGTGCCTGTACTTTTGTTCACTTCAGTGTAGATTTCCGAAGAAGTATTTGAACTTCCTTCATTTGTGGCGAAAACCATCGTGGCGGCAGTAGCCGGACTAACGATACCTGCTATTGTTCCTGTAGTTTGCACTATCTCAAAATTGATGACGTCTAGCAACTTGTCTTTTCCTGCGGTGACTTGTGTACGTAAGGGGCTAGGTGAGATGAAGCCACTTGTGGTTGCAAAACTGAGATTGTAGACTCCCGGAGGTAGGTTGTTGAAATTGAAATGTCCGGTGACATCCGGAACCACGCGAAATAAGGCCGGCTTACTATTGGTATCGGCGGCTAAAATAATTTCCATAGCGGCACCGGCTGGATTGATCATACCTGATAGCGTGCCAATAGTGGTGACTGTGGAAGTCGGCGGGATTGATATATTCCCATCAACACCAGGTATCTCCTTTTTAGAGCAGGAAGTTAGAAAGAAAATAAGAAGGATGGTGATTAAGTTTTTCATAAGATAAAGCGCATGCTAGCGATATTGCAGGTTCGTAAATACTCCGTTGGTGATTATTTTAATATTACTTGGGTCCTTGCTTTCGTTTAACGTTCCGCTGAAGGTGCCTGAAATTGTTTTTGCTTCCGGGTCTATTGCAGTAATATGGACAGTTCCAGTGCTGTTAGCATACCAAAGCTTTTCATAACCTATGGTACCCAATCCCCCAATCGGGCCGGGCTTTTTATGCTCGCCCAGAAAGATAACCGAACCGTTCATACTAGTAAAAGTACGGTCTGCTAGTTCCGTAAAATCTCTGAGCGTAATGGCAAATGCCAAGCCTTTAAGCGATGTACTTATTGTCAATGTGCGGGGACTTAGCAAAGCTGATGCATAAGTTGCTTGGTTAAGTACACCGTCGATACTGCAGGAAACAGGTAACGGAGGTGGCGTACTGGTCAAAGTAATAGCGTCTACTTTGGTATCGTTGCTTTCCGTCACCGTATAGTAACGGCTATAAGGCGCAAAGAAACCACTACCTGCATTGACGGTGGCAGCCACGAAATAATTACCGGGACTGACATTCTCGATGCGGAACTTACCGTCGGATTCTGGTTTGACCGTGTATAACTTTGAAAAGGCGCCAATATAATTGGCCCAAATCTGAAGTACCTCTGTGGCCGGAGATACGGTGCCGCTGATAGAACCGGTAGCTGCATTGCGGAAATTAATGGTTCCGACAGGGGTACTTTGATCTACTGTGACACTGACAGATTTTAAGGGCTCAGCCGCAAACCCCAGCGTATTTCCAAACCGGAGCGTATATTTACCAGGCAGCACGCGGGTAAGTTCAAAGATGCCCGTAGAGGCATTAACTGTTGCATAAACCTCGGGAATGTTTGCTCCGCTGTTCTCTCTGGTTGCTATGACATAAGTCGCAGCATTTAGTGGGTTGATATTTCCAGTGATGTTACCGGTTTTTCTAAGATCCAAAAAGTCCACATTACCAAGCGATTGTTCTTTTCCAACGCTAACGCTAGTTTCTACCACGTTTGGCAAATAATAGCCAGGAGTAACATCGAAATTTATTGTGTATTCCCCAGGAGGCAAATCCTTAAAGGCAAAGTGTCCGTTGCCATCGGGCTGCGAATGAAAGCTACGTGATTGTCCGCTCACATTGGCGACGATGTATACTTCAGCAGCCGCACCAGCTGGGGTGATCACGCCCGAAAGCGTGCCTGTCGTCAAAGAAATTGCGGAATTATCTTTTTTTGAACAGGCAGCTAATATTAAAACAAGTAGGAAGGACAGTAATTTTTTCATAACACAAAAATAATTCTGCAATCAATGCTATACAATCCCACAATTTGGGGGATATTATCAGTGAGATTAGATGTTATCCTCATGCTGCAGGATGGTAACGACTCGCCCTTTGACAGAAAATCAAAGAGAATCAAGCTAAGAACAACAGCTTTACCCTGAAAAGGCCATTAGTCATAATTATTGGTGCATAAAAGGGTCCTCCCTGGAGCTAATACAAGGTATCTGACGGAAACCGGTTCACGTAGGTTTATTATTGATCAATGTCACCGAGAGTTTAAAATTTTTTGTGCGGTCTACACCTCCATTTTGGAGATTGTTGATATTCCTTAAATTTCAAAATTAGATGACGTCATTAAGCCAATTCACCTTTATAAGTTACGAAATGAAGTAAGGTTATATGTGTTTAAAATTATTAAAATATTGAATATAAGCCTATTATGTTCTTGGTTTCTTGCTTGCTATAGCATTGATACAAAAAAGAAATTAACATGAAAAATCGAACAATATTAAAGAAAATGACCATCCTGACACACTTGGTGCTGTTGTTTTTAGCCTCTATTAGCCCATCCATCGCTCAGAGCGCATTGGGAGTAAAAAGCATTGTTATCGTACACAGGCCTTTTGTTGACGGATCGGGATGGTCAGGTGTTTATGTCCTTTTGAAAAAGTCTGTGGTTTTGCCCGGCCATTTTGCCGACTATAAATTAAAGCAACTCAAGCAGCAGTTATCAGCTCACCTGCAATTGTCGGTGTCCACAGATTTTAATTAATAAATTATTAACCACTTCAATTAAAAAAAATGAAAAAATTATTCTTATGTGCCTTTATCGGCATCGCATCTTTTAGCGCTTATTCCCAGAAACCAAGTCCGATGTTGTTAAGTCCAACTAACCATACACTGATTCTGATTGATTACGAAGGACAAATGGCATTTCCTACAAAAAGTATTGCCATAGATCAATTAAGGAACAATACGGCAATAGTTGCCGGAGCTTCGAAGATCTTTAGGATACCGACAGTTGTAACCACTGTGGCAGAGAAATCATTTAGCGGCCCGGTATTTCCAGAACTTGAAGAATTCTATCCTAAGAAGACATCCGGTTATATCGATCGATCTACGATGAACAGTTGGGAGGACGCGCAGTTTTATAAGGCAGTGGTTGCAAAGGGGAAGAAAACTCTTGTAATGGGTGGGCTTTGGACCAGCGTTTGTATCGTTGGACCCGTATTGTCAGCAATCAGCGAGGGATACGATGTGTATGTAATTACTGATGCGAGTGGAGACCTGACTAAGGAAGCGCACGAAATAGCTATTGCCAGAATGGTTCAGGCCGGCGCACACCCCGTTACCTCTATGCAGTACCTTTTGGAGCTACAGCGGGATTGGGCCCGTCAGGAAACTTATCTTCCAGTTAACGATTTGATAGTTAAATATGGGGGTGCCTATGGAATCGGTGTACAATACAGTAGAGAAATGGTTAAGCATTAAAATAAAAAAATGCCATACTGATTCATGTAAGATCTGCAAGTCATAGGTGGTTACCAGCAACCAATTTGCTGCTTCCGCAACTAAAAAGGCTTTTTACATCTGATCTGCCCTAGCGGTGGCCGACAGACACGCTATCCTTTGCAGGTTTCATTAGCTTTGCGTTCCCGAATAACTACGGTCCTCGAAAGAAGGTGATAACTGTCGCCGAAATTCACAGCCTACTCGCAAAATAACGAAATATCGTCAAGGATGACGATATGAAGTAAGCATGCATGTTTCATTTTAGTGTAAATAACTTGACACCAATTTCTTACATTTAAGGACTATATTTTGTTTTTTACCAGGCATGAAAATAGGACGGTTATTCCTTATTCTCTGGTTGGCATACTTCTGCCTTCCGGCGCGGGCAAGAGCTCAGGGAATAAACGCCCGAAATTCCGGTGATGCGTACGTCGCATCGGCCGAGGTCTGGAAATTAAAAAAAGACAGCGTCAATGCCAATGCCGACATACGAAAGGCAATTTCTGAATATTCCAGGCAAGGAAAAATTAGAGAAGCTGCTGAGGCATGGCTCACTCTGGAAAACTACTATGCTTTTTTCCATGGCCCCGGCTACGGCCCAAGAATCGCCTACTATGAACAGGCCTTAAGACTATTTAACCAGGCGCATATCAAAAATCGTGCATCAGACACACGTCGTATTCTCGGTAATTTTTATATGCAGTCTGCCGGTGATTGGAAAAAAAAGGGTGACAGTGCAAATTGCAATGCCGACCTAAGGAGTGCCATTACTGTGTTCTTAAAAAATGGGCAGGACAGGGAAGCAGCCGAAAGCTGGCTTATTCTCGAAAATTGTTATTCCTATTTTAAAGGTCATGGCTATGGCCCCCGGATAGCTTATTACAAAAAAGCCTTAGTACTATTTACACGCGCCCGCATCAATGACAGGGCTGCGGCCACGCTGACCGTACTTGGTGATTTTTACCAGGAACAGGGCCGTCATAAAGAAGCACTCTCTGTACTGAACCAATCTCTGGCCCTATACAAAAAATCCGAAAAGATAGATTTAAGGCGATTATATTCTGTTTTAGGAGACGTAAACAGAAAGCTGGGGAAGTACGATAAAACACTGGAATATGATCTGTTAAGTGTCAAGGCCGCCGAAGTTGCTGGTGACACAACTATAATGTTCGGTTATTTACTTAATAGGGTTGGGACTTCTTATGCTAACATCAGGGATTTCAAACGGAGCTTAAATTATTTCGATAAAGCCCTCCAGTTCGCCCGTAAAAAGAAAGAGTTAGATGCAATCATTTTATTCTCCCGGAATGTGTCCATGGCGCTCAGCGCCCTAGGCAGACCAGCAGAAGGCTATCGATTGCTGGTGGAAACTCAAAGAACTTATCACCCGAAAGACCTAATTACCAGGTTGACACTTCACATCGCCACCGTCGATATATTGACGTCCTGGAAACGATTTGGTACTGCAAAAAAATACGCAGACACGCTGCTGAGCCTGGAATCGCAAGTTGATATAGCTGATTTCCACAGCGCAGCTATCACACGTTCGTTAGCGGTATATTATTCAGGAATTAGAAATTATGCCAAGGCACAGGTGTACACGACAAAATTTGAGCGCTGGAGTACCTTACTTAAAGACAAATCCACCTTGATCAATGCATTGGCAATTCAATATAAATTAGATTCTGTGAAAGGTGATTATGTCAGCGAAATTAAAAATTACCGGCGGTTCATTAGTTTACGGGATAAAATGTACAGCGAAAAAAAAATCTGGCAAATCGCACAGGTAGATATCGCTTATCAGACCGAGAAAAAGGATCAGCTGTTAAAAGCCAAAGAGATAAATATTGCAATGCTCAGCAAACAGGCCCGACTGCAGGCCATCAATTACAAACAACAAAAGACTACCCAAAATCTGATAATTGGCGGCGCAGTATTACTTGCCATGCTTCTCGGTTTAAGTTACAATCGGTACCGTCTGAAACAACGCGTGAACCGACAGTTACAACAGCAGCAAGCCGAGATTAATGAGCAAAACCAGTCCCTCACCAATCTGCTTGAAGAAAAAGAGTGGTTGGTGAAAGAAATTCATCATCGGGTAAAAAACAATCTTCAAGTCGTTATCAGTTTATTGAATACCCAATCTTCATATATGGAGGATCCGATCGCTTACCAGGCCATTAGAGAAAGCCAACACCGGATGCAAACCATTTCTCTGATTCACCAAAAGCTCTATCAGTCAGATAATTTGTCAATGGTAAATATGCCCGCGTACATTGGCGATCTGGTACAATACTTATCCAGTAGTTTTGATGTTGCCGGACGAATTGATTTCCAATTGGATATTTCAGATATTGACTTAGAAGTAACCAAATCTGTTCCTCTGGGACTGATCTTAAACGAAGCCATTACCAATTCGCTGAAATACGCATTTCCAGATCGTAGAAGCGGGTCAATACACATTACTCTGACTATGGCTACTGCCGACCAATACGAGTTAACCGTACGCGATAACGGCGTGGGTTTGTCAGTGGAAATTGACCCCGTTAAAGTAAAAACACTTGGCATGAGCCTTATGCGAGGTTTAAGCAAACAGTTAAATGGGACCTTTTCCATTTTAAATATTAAGGGATTAACGATTATTGTAGGCTTTAAAATCGTGTCATCAGGGAAAGAAGGATATTAATTGTTGAGGACGAATTCACTGTTGCCAATGATTTGTCCAAAGTTACATTTTACCTTGCTTGGCCTGACTTATTGAAAAATGCATCCGATGTCCTGGGGATGCGATTCTTTGTATGGCTATGTAGTTGTTTATCTTTGGTCGGCCAACAGGACACCGCGTTTTTCTGAAATCAAAAAGCTTGGTAAGTAGCGTATTTAAAAGCCCCAAAAAGGGGCTTTTAATATCATACTCGTTACGTTAAGCATTGAGACTTCCTGCTCGTCATACGATAATTGAAGAATTTTACTGTTCCTGTTTTCATCTTTACTGGGCGACTTTTAAGCGTTCCTGATATCCACGTATCTGGCTCAGGGCTTCACGGATACCGGTGACCTGGAGTTGAAGAAGGTTGACGTGGTCTGCGTGCGTGGATGGGTCGTTGATTGCACTCTCGAATTTGTCGATAGCAGCTTCCTCTCCTGTTTCAATTGCGCCAAGTATTGCCATATCTTCTTTGCTGCTGAAGGCCTGCTTGACGTCGATCCAGGTCCGGTGCAGGACGCCAAGAACGCCACCACTTTCATTTTCTGAATCCCCGCCGTGTTCTTTTAAATGTGCTTTCAGCTCGTCAGCGTACAATCCACGTTGTACAGCGAATTCCAGGAACAAGGCTTTGAGTTCCAGATTTTCTGTCGTTTCACTTGCCGAATTGTAGCCTTCCTTTCCATCATTAAGGATGTTAATCAGCCCTTTTAGGTCACTGATAATTTCATTGTTGTGTTCCATAGTAAATGTTGATAGTTGTAGGCTATAAACCATTGTGATACAGGAATGTTTTGTTTTTTAGAAACAGGGTATTGGGAATTAAGTTCCCGCCTGATCTTTTCAAGCAGCGCGAGACTTGGTGTTCGCTTATAAAACTTTCGTTGCCCCCCGGTAATCTCCAAGATCTTTAAGGGATCGGCTCAATTTATCCCTGGTTTCTGATCCGCTTTCAGGTGCTAGTAAATCCCGATGGCTGCGCCCGCAGCAAGGCCTGTTAACAGGCCAAACAATACAGGTAAATTGGCGATTGGTTTACAACTGTGGCTCCCTCAGCGATTCGAGTACCTCGATCAGGACTTTAGCTGTTGGTCCGGCTGAGACTGGATTCTGCCCGGTGACCAGTATACTGTCCCTTTCCACATGTGAGGTAAATGGGATTAGCGCGGTTTTCACTTCTGCGCCCAGTTCTTCCAGTTTAGTTTGCAGCTGGTAGGGTACGTTGCCACTCCGTCCGGTCATGATTTCTTCTGTATTGCTGAACGCGGAGATGGTTTTGCCCTGTAAAAAGCCGGGGCGAATTTCCGCTGCCGCGATCAGGGCTGCAGGTCCGTGACATACTGCAGCAACCGGTTTTGCTGTCGGTATCTTTCATCGCACTGTGCGAGGTCAGGATCATTAGTACTTTCTTCATGGGTAGATGATTACTTATTTGATATCCCCGGGGTCTAACTCATTGCCTTCCTCATCGATGCGCTGGTTTTCTTCCCAGTTCGTACCGTCCTGCTGAGTGGGTTCTTTCACCTGGTCTTTTGTTTTCTGTTGCTGTGCTGGTTTTTCATTCGGATCTCTCATGGCTCAAATTTTTAGTTGATGTATTAACAATGCGCTGCCTGGAAAGTTCCTGTAAATGTGAACTACTATCTATGGAAGATCAGTACCAGCTAGTTTGCATCAAGGGCGATTTTGTTTTTATATACCATGATTCCATTGTTCATGAAACTGGATGCCTTCCCGGATGGCATGCAGTGCCGGGATATCCAGCTCGCATCCTTGGCTTTCGCAGTGTGCATGGTCTTTCTCGTCGAGCTGGACGGTGCCGATGGTTTCGCCTTCTATAAATATTTGGTAACGGGCGTTGCCTAGTGGCTTGATGTCGTAGAATTTACCTTTGTCGCCAATGGCGACTTCTATTCTGAATTGTTCCATACCTGTATAACAATTAGGCCCAAAATAAGTTGAGAGGATTTGCTAAAACTCTTGTGTTGCGAATTTGTTAGCAGTTAAAAAGGAATGCGTTATGGAAGTTAAGGAAGAAAAAAAAGAAAAAGAGGGAGTTGTGCCAGCTGAAGAAATCAGCGGCAGCGATGCTGATAAGGCCTATGATAAAGATGGTAATTTCAAAGGTGAATCAGACCAGGAGAGGGGAACAGATAGTCCAGAAGGCTCGGATGCCGATAGTGATGAATAGCGATAGACCGGCAAGATCAAGGCTGAGCGCTACGCACCAAGACTGGTTTTGATGAGCTTTAAATTCCTCGCCGCATGTGAACTGGGCATCAACGTGCCATGTCTTCATGGGGGCTGTTGAAATCTTCATTCTGAAATCCGAAGAATTCCGACGTTATGGCCGTGCAAATATGGAACGTTGGTTAGACTCTGGTGTAACCGCTAAATGAATATTTCCAGAACAGTGAGCGTCAGTTCGAAGCAAAAGTAAAGCCCTTTAAGGCTCCAGTGCCAGTCCGTGCGCTTTATAGGTCTCGATTTTTTCTTTCTAAATCTCATCACTTCATTAGAACGCTTGTTGCCGAATTAGTTACATGGCACCTAATAAGTACTGGTTGACAAACAATGGTACTTCAGTTTCTTAATTAAAGTCTAGGCCACTCAAATTAAAATTATGTTGCGAGGTACGAGCTTACTTACTAATATTATGCTCTTATGGATCGCAAAATTTCTGGGCTATCTGAACTTATTTGGTCAGCGTTTATTTTTCCCCATTCCCGGTCTTCCCTGAAGTCCTCATCAGCGTGAAAATAGTAATCGCGTCTAACGGCAACCGGAATATGAACTTTCGACTTTGTTTCTTGTTTAATTTTAGTTTCCATGATTAGTAGTTTAGTTTTTAAATAACAAACCAGCTTACTAAATTGTTCATAGATTAGCCAAGTAATTGCTGATGTCTTTATTAAAGTTGTTCGTTAGTGAATTTGGATGATGGTTCGCCAAACCATAATGAGGTTAGTACGGTTCCGATCCAATAGTCCCCCCTTGATCTGCTCAGCTGCGGAATACTCCCTGGAGGCCTTCAAACGAAATGGTGATATCCACTTCTAAAACTTTCGCTGCTCCCGGGTGTTTCATAGCAATCGAACCTTGTTATGCTGAAAAGATGAAAGACCTTGCCAGACGATTCCCTGAAAATCCCTTACTCTTACCTAAAGACGTTCGGCCCAGCGCTGAGGGGCTGCAGGTCATTTGCCTCCTCAACCCCGGTGTGTTTTCCTTTGCCGGAAAAACCTGGTTACTGGTCAGGGTGGCTGAAAGTATCAAACAAGTCGAAGGCTGGGCGTTTATTCCCGTTTTGAATGATGAAGGAAAACTGGAAATTTTAGAGGTGCCATTGAATGACCCTGACCTGATTGCTACTGACTCGCGGATTTTCAATTATCAGGGCTTGGATTACCTGACTACAGTATCGCATTTGAGACTCTTAAGCAGCACCGATGGTGTCCACTTTACAGAAGATAAAGACTACCCGGGTCTTTTTGGTAACGGGAAACTAGAGCGGTACGGGATTGAAGATTGCCGTGTCTCTTTTTTAGAGAGCTTGTATTACCTTACCTATACCGATGTGTCAGACAGTGGAGTTGGCGTGGGGTTGCAGACCACAGCTGACTGGAAGCATTTCGAACGCAAGGGAATGATACTTCCCCCGCACAACAAGGATGTGGCTATTTTTGAAGAGCGGATCAATGGAAAGTATTTCGCGCTACACCGGCCCAGCAGTAAGGATATCGGTGGCAACTACATCTGGCTGGCCGAATCGCTGGACGGCCTGTACTGGGGTAATCACAAATGTATTGTTAAATCCCGTCCTGGGATGTGGGACAGTGCCCGGGTTGGTGCCGGGGCTGCACCAATCAGAACGGAACAGGGTTGGCTGGAAATTTATCACGGCGCAACCGCTGAACACAGGTATTGTCTGGGGGCCTTCCTGATGGACCTGGAAGACCCCACTGTCATTATAGCCAGAACTATCGAGCCTATTATGGTTCCGACAGAAAATTATGAACTTAGCGGCTTTTTTGGCTTTGTGGTTTTTACCAATGGTCACGTGGTTAATGGTGATGAACTCACAATTTATTATGGTGCAGCAGATGAGTTCGTATGCGGTGCGAAATTCTCGATCCGGGAGATCCTGCAAAGCATGTCTGCTAATCCCGTATTTTGATGTTCACCCTGCTGTTACCCGGTATGGTGTATTCGATATTTCCACCTGTTACCTTTTTGCCTGTCAGGGCCTCCTGCTGACCTTTTACCATAACAGTGAGTTCGGGGATTTTATCATGAGCGGTCTTTACCAATACCATTCGGCAGCTGAGCGCCTGATTACCCAGGACTTTGAAAGTAACAGGCTTTCCTTTTTGCGGGGTAAAATCCGAGGTCGGGTAATCCACATACACCATAAAAGATTCGCCCGGGACTTTCAGGAAATGACGGGGCAGGATACCAAAAGCATTACCTGCGCCATAAACTTCCTGTCCCACTGTGCCAGACTTCTTCCAGCCGTCCTGCAAGTCTTCCAGTGCGATCCAAAGGTTTGGATCCACTTCTCCGATCTTGGGAGATGCTTCCAGCATCTCCTTCGGCAGCATAGCTGGATAATAAAATACCGCGCGGTCTACCAGGTAGCGGATAAATTCAGCGATCAGTAATTGCACCGATGGCAGGATTTCAACACCTTCTGCATGTTTTAAATAGTCATGTAGCGCGCAGAAGACTTCCTGTTCTTCGTAGGCAGCGGTATAGGGCGCATCATTTAGCGGATAGAGTGCAAAGAATTTCGGGAAGTTTTTGCCGTAGCCATAATTACAGTCCCAGAGTTGGGTATTCCTGAAGATTCCGGCAAGGCACATATAACTGAGATCCAGGTACAGTTCGTTTTTGGTGATCTTGAAAAGCCTCAGCAGTGCACCCGCGCTAAAGGCCGTATTATTGGCCTGGTAGAAAACCTCGAAGCCATAGCCCTGAAGGGATTTTGCTGCTTTTTCAGCTTCTTTCAGGTAGCGGTTTTCTTTGGTCAGTTCCCAGGCCTGGAGCATCACATGGGCATAGATCCCGGCGGTATCTTTTTCTCCACCTTTGCCTTCGGCTGTTTCCGCTTTGACAACTTCCAAAGTATCCATCTTGTAAAACACCGGCCATTTATATTTGAAGTGATGGGCGACTTTGATCGCAAAATCAAGTGAGTTCAGGAACAGGCCTTTTGCTTCCTTGTCGCCCTTTAAGGCCAGCCTTGAGAGGTTTAGCAGGGGATGGTGCAAGTACCAGGAATCCATAACCTTGGGTACTTTCTGCTCTTCTTCCCCTTTAAGCTTATCTTCAGCTGCCGGGAGCCAGCGCATGATCGTGCCCAGCTTCTCATCGTAAAATGCAGGCAGGCCTTCTTTGATTGTCTTCATCACCTCCAGTTCTTTGCCGCTCCATTCTACGTAGTCTAGTAGCGGCAGCAGAACGGCAAGCTGTACCATGATCTCTGGCGGGGTTTCGTAATCGCTCACATAAGCATTAAGATATTTGTGACCTGCAACCTGGGTCCAGCAGCCGGGGCTTTCGATCAAATCGCTCAGCCCTTTTTCCAGAATATCCGGCCATTGCTGATAGCGTGTATCCGGTTTGGGTATTTGCAGGTAAATCCTGGCCAGCAAGTTCAGGTATAAGCGCATTACATCTGCTTCCTGTTCAGGTACCTGCTGATCAAAAGCGATAAAGGCGTCTGAAATGACTACCTGGCTTCCAGTCTTTAAAGGTTTTTTTGAAGGAGGCAATGCAAATCCCAGCTCGGGCCATTCCCCGCCTACAGTATCTGCGACAGAGCTTTCCGTCTGCTCGCAATACTCCGAAATTGCAGTAAGGTTTTGGTGATAAAGCAGGCTGGCTGATTTCGGCCGGGTCTGACTCATATAAATAAATCCTGTCCTCGTGCCAAACTGGCTGGCGTGGATCTTACCGGCCGTGTTTTCAGGCGTTCCGCTTTTACTCAGCGCTAAAATATCTTTCGGCCAGTAGGGTACTGAGAGGTCTTTTGCGGGTGTCAACGTAGTTGTATAGCGGAGTATGGGGCCTGGTTCCTGGTCTTCGATTACAATCCTGGTCTGGTAGGTGCCAACCGCTGAGGAAAGCCGGAATTCCACCCCACCGCTGACTTCGGATTGCTGGTCGATTTCCAGGCTACTTCCGGGACTACAGGCGGTTCTGAAGGCTAGCGTACCTCCTCTCGGGAGCAGGGTTTTAACCCAAAGGGAGTCTGTTGTTCTGACTACCTTAAATATAAATTTCCCGGCCTGCCTTTCAAAAATTGCCGGTGTAGCTTCCGATAATTCAGAACTTGCGGATAGTGCCCAGGGAGATAATCCATTCATATTAAGCAGTGTTATAGGTTAATTTCGTGCTGTCAACAAGGTTTATTCCAGATTGTTTTAAAAGATGAATAAATTTAAATTGTTTTGGCCGGAAGAAGCCGGAGTTCATTTTGCTTGTGAAAATCCCTGGCGGGGCAGCGGAAACCTTAGCGTTCTGGCAGCAGGCGTTTCATTACGTATTGCGCGAACGGCCCGATGATCAGGGCTGGGCTGTGCTGGTTGACCCATCCGGCATAGGTGTTAACCTATCTTATTTGCGTGGTGAGTAAGGCCAGAAGTTCCTGGCGGTGCTGCTGAGTCCTGAAATGGGGTTCGTCATTGCATAAAACTATCTTAACAAATTGAGAAGTAAATAAAACCAACGCAGCCGGGGCTTGTTACCCTTAAAACTAATAACTATGGAATCATTCGATATACAACTTTTGGAAGACAGCTTTACCATTGAACCACAGGAAAACGGGCTGTACCGCATCATGGAAGGTGAAAATAAGATCGGTGTGATCTATACGGTAGCCGAAGGAGACCAGGTGCAATGGACAACGCTGGACAATTTGGAAGACGGCTTTGTGCAGCAGATCGGTGAATTGATCACCGAACACAACCTATAATGGCTGCTTTTTAGTACGATGCCGATCTTTATGCAATCCAGGTGGGTGGGACGGCCTCAGTAGAAAATCTGGCATGATATGTGCTTTAAATCAAACACATCTACTCTAAGAAAAAAATAAAGGGAAGCTTCATTTTATGAAACTTCCTTTTGTTTTTAACGGCAGATCCTTTGGTACTATATGATTTTAATCGCTGCAGGGTAAATGATATTTTGTTCGATCTGGATCAGATAAGCAAAATTATTTTTTGACTCTTCCAGGGATTGAGCCAGCAGGATAGCCGGATGCTTCATCTCTAAATTTGCAGCAATCAGTTGCAAGCTGCTGTACCTGGCGATTTTAATGCTATAGACGGCCTTCAAGCAGTGCAGAATCTGTACATCCTTAAACAAGTCTTGTTGCTTTTTATAACCGGTTACTTCTGATACCTGTTTGAGCAGTTCTTCGCTGATCGTGTCGCTGTCCCTTGTAGCTTTCATTTTCAGGGATTGCAGAACCAGGGCCAGTCGGGATACATGATCTGCTTGTGCTGACCGCTCCGCACTTAAAGCCGATCGCAGTTCATCGGTTTGAGTGGCTGCTGAAAGAGACTCAAAACTTTTTAGCAGCTTCTTTTCCGTGGCGTGAAGTTCAGTAATCTGGCTGCGAAACAGTTCTTCCAGGTTCAGCGGCGGTGTTTTCATGGCTTTACAACATTATTTACGTGTCTTCAGTATCGCCATTGCTAACTGCGGCGTTTGTTTGTTCCAAATTTACAGAAAACACTTGACCCCCAAAAATGTTATCCTGAAAACAATTGATTTATGGGATTTATAAAAAATGCTTTAATTGGAATTGCACTTTATGAAGGCTTGAAATATATCACGAAAAGAAGTAGGCTTAAAGTATCGTCCCGAAGGACAAACCTTGTACTGGGAGGTAAACTTTTTCGGGGACATCATATTGATCTGAGTTCAGATCAGGGGCATCGGCACCATCTGGACCGTCCGGAACTGACTCAGCACACACACCTGGAACACTGACCGTATAGAAACCCAATACATCCCCCAAATTAAACCCCAAATTAAATATTCCTGTGATGATCTGCAAACGACGGAAGTCATCTAAGTCGGTCTTAGCATTACGAATTAATGCTGACTGCTGCACCAGGAGATTTCGTCTCCTCGCCAGTCGAATCTTCTTCAGCTTTAATCATGCGATACGCAATAGTAGTAAATATGGCGAATACCACATGCGCGGGGATGCGCTGTAAGTAAAAGTCCAGGTAGCGGATATTAGGCGGCAATGGATGCACCTTGAAGGTTGCTTTCCAGATCAGTAAACCCAACAACCCGCTAAGCAGCCCTAAGATGATCCCGTTTTTTATCGTGTGCTCAATTTTTCGGCTTTCCCAGAGTTCCACATACACGGCCGCAAAAAGAAAACCCATGCCATAATGTGCACCCCATCCGGCCAGGGTTTTGGTGTTTTTTGACAGCAGCGGTGCCAGCCTGCCCGCCATAGTAGCCAGATGTTCTGGCTCCTTAAAATTCTCATGCGGCAACAGCGACATCAGCGCACTGGCCGCAGTCATGAATGTGGTGCCGGTAAATCCGGAGAGAAGTGTTTTGCCTGCTTTGTTCATGATTTCGGGATTGGATTTTTTAGGTTAACATTGCCCGGGCTAAATAGTTTTAATCTAAGATATCCAACTAATTATTGGGCTCATTTCAACATCCGGGTTGCGTTTCAACTATAACTTCCCTTGGCATTTTTTTGATATATTGGTAGATATTTTGAATCTATGAAATATTCATGTCTCTTATTTTCCTGTTTATTTTTAGTAGTCTTCAACAGCGGTCATGCCCAAAAGAAAGGAGCGAAACAGCCGGTGAAGTCTGACCGGGCGATCTGGCTTTCTAAGATGGACGAAATGGTGGCGCCGGTATTGAGCAGCGTGGCTGCCGACAGCCTGCGAATCAACATGCCGAAAGTTACTTCCCAGCGGGTTGATAATAGAGAAAGCCGTATTAAAGTTCAATACCTTGAAGTATTCGGCCGGGTGCTGAGTGGCATTGCCCCCTGGATCCAACTCGAGGGCGGTAATCCTGAAGAAGTCAGGCTAAGGCAGAAGTACCGGATTTGGGTCATAAAAGGGCTAAGAAATTCACTGGATTCCACGGCTAAAGACTTTATGCGCTACGACCTCAACGGCCAGCAATTGGTAGACGCATCGTTTATCGCAATCGCAGTGATCAGAGCCCCCTGGATATGGGAAAACCTGGGCGGCAAATACCAGGATCTTTTGGTAAAGTCGATCAGGACAACCAGAATGTTTAAACCTGGCTTTTCAAACTGGTTGCTTTTTTCAGCAGTCAATGAAGCTTTTCTTGCGAAATATAACAACCAGTGGGACGTGATGCGAGTCGACTACGCGCTGCAGCAAATGGAGCAATGGTATGTGGGCGATGGCCTATATAAAGATGGTTCCAGCTTTGCATTTGATTATTACAACAGCTTTGTGATTCATCCCTATCTCTCAACCTTGTCCGATGTAATCGGAAGCCGCACAACGGATTACAAAGATATGTTCGCCAAAATCGCAAAAAGAAACGAGCGTTACGCAGTCATTCAGGAACGGCTCATCCATACCGATGGTACATTCCCGGTCTTGGGGCGTTCCATAATTTACAGAGGCGCAGTTTTTCATCACCTGGCGAATATGGCTTTAGGAAAGAAACTGCCAGCTGAATTGAAACCTGAACAGGTCAGATGCGGCTTAACGGCCGTGATCCTAAAAACACTGGAAAGCAGAAGTACGTACCAACAGGGCTGGCTGAGCCTGGGTTTATATGGCAGCCAACCTGATATTGCCGATGTTTACAACAACCAGGGCAGTCCTTACCTGGCCACAGCGATCTTTCTTCCTTTAGGCCTGCCCGATAGTGATCCTTTCTGGGCAAATCCGCCAGCAAAATGGAGTGCGCAACGGATTTGGTCAGGTGAGGATTTTCCAAACGACCATGCCTCGAGTCTTAAATAGGCGGCAGAGGCTGTTCAATTCATTGTAACAATTGTCTTATGGTCTGTTTCAAACAAAAAGATGTCTGTTTCGGTCTAATTTTCACAAAACTACACTGATATCTTTGAAAGATGACACTTATTGCAATCGATTGTTTCTTTTAGCCAGTTAACAAATATTTCATCTGCGTAAGCAGATCTTTCACCCACCCAACGACATACCACATATAAACTTTATGAAAAGACTAATTTTTCTTCTGATTCCCTTGTTCACGCAAATGCTTTCAGCTTCAGCACAAGGACTTGGTTTGCCTCCTGAAGGATTTGACGCCATGCGCAGCAGCATCAGCCATGGACATATCGACACGATCACTTATGATTCTAAAACGGTAGGCAACAAAAGAAAGGCCGTGGTTTATCTGCCTCCAGGTTATAGCGATAAAACCAAATATCCAGTGCTGTATCTTCTGCACGGCATCGGCGGTGACGAATTTGAATGGCTGCGTAACGGTAACCCTCAGCACATTCTGGATAACCTTTACTCAGAAAAGAAAATAGTGCCGATGATTGTGGTACTTCCCAACGGGAGGGCAATGGCAGATGACCGTGCCACGGGTAACGTCATGGCCGCAGACAAGGTTGCCGCTTTCGCCAATTTCGAGCGTGACTTGCTGGACGATTTAATCCCTTATGTTGAGCAAAAGTATCAGGTCTTGAAAGATAGAAATTCCCGTGGTATTGCCGGCCTTTCCATGGGAGGAGGGCAGTCGCTGAATTTCGGGTTGGGCAATCTGGATAAATTTGCATGGATCGGTGGCTTCTCATCTGCTCCCAACACCAAGCAACCTGAAGCCCTTATTCCTGACATAAATGCGGCGCGAAAAAATATCCGCTTGCTCTGGGTCTCCTGCGGAACAGAAGATAACCTGCTCGCTATAAGTGAAAGAACGGCTGCCTATCTGATCAAAAACAACATATCCCACGTCTACTATAAAGCTCCGGGCAAGCATGATTTCCAGGTCTGGAAAAAAGACCTGTACAACTTCTCCCAGCTGGTTTTTAACGTCAAATAACAATTTATTTCCCGGTTTCCATATGCGGGGCGTCAACTGGTTTTGATTCCGGAGATCCTTTTTGTCGCAAGTAAATGGTCAGAAACACGATAGCGAATACAGACAGAAATTCACTTTGCCAGTTCTGGAAGGTCTCAAACCAAAACTCGGCCTCCCCAAGGTACTGGCCGACTGTTTCCCGGGGGAAGTGTTTGGCCAGCTGTTCTACATTGTGGTTTTGCCAACTGCCGTACAGGTGTAGAACCCAGCTAACCAGAAAGAGTAATCCAAAAACAATGGATAAGGAATTGCTGTAAATCTTTAAGATCCAGCCGCCTTTCCTCACAGCCCAGGGCGCATCGGCACCGGGGACAGGCTCACGGTCAACTTCTTCGGCCTCATCGAGTTTCTTCGATTCAGCAGAGCCAATCTGGCGGAGGGAAACAGTGAGCAGTACATACAGCGACATTTGCAGGAATTCACTTTCAAAATTCTCAAATGTCGCGGAAATGAAATGCCCGCTTTGCAGGTAGATACCGAGGCCAATTTCCTGTTGATGATCATCCTTAAGTTCCTGATTGTGCGTTTTCCAGCCTGTGATGGCCTGGGCCACGAGCGTGACCAAAAACAAAGTAAGGAATACCAGACTAAGTCCATTACGGTATAAAAACGATTGATGTTTCCCTGAGTTGCTCATAGGTAAATGATTGGTTTAACAACACTACTCTATTTTGGAATAATTGTTTTCAGTTTTCAACAATCAAGTATGAACAGTTCCGTACCGTATTTAACGCATCATTTTCACGTATTTAATTCTTTTTAAGCGAAAAACTTTTATTACGCTAAGCGGTTATGCTAAAAAAACAAAACTGAAAACATGAAAAAAGTAATCTACACTACAGCAATTATTGGAGCGTCCTTAATGTTCCAGTCTTGCGGAAACAGTTCCGGCAATGCTACGGATACCTCAGATACATCGAAAATGGCCGCAGATTCGACGGCCGCCAATGAGGCTGCCTTATCTGCAGACACGGCTAATATGGAGGGACTCATCGCCGATACAACCTTTGCGAGCAAAGCTGCAATAGGGGGAATGGCAGAAGTGGAACTGGGCAAGCTGGCGCTTAACAAGGCGACTGACGCAAAAGTAAAAGACTTTGCCTCGATGATGGTTAACGATCATGGCAAAGCGAATGAAGAACTCAAAGCGATTGCAAAGTCTAAAAGCATGATGCTGCCGACTGGCCTCGACCAGGAGCATCAAGCGGTAATGGACGAACTGAAATCCAAGTCTGGTGCAGATTTTGACAAAGCTTACGCCAAAGCAATGGTAGATGGCCACCAAAAAACGCTGGCGCTGATGCAGCAAGGAAGTATGGGGCTCAAAGATGCCGAACTGAAAGGCTTTGCGGCAAAAACTGCTCCTGTAGTCAAACACCATCTGGATATGATCAATACCATTGAAGCAGAATTGAAATAATTTAAATTCTGACCAGCCAAAAAAGACCTGGCAGATGCCGGGTCTTTTTTTGGTGTTTTTGTTAGCTTCGATAGTTGTTAAATAAAAAATCCTGGTACAGCGTGATTTTGTTTGAACCTTTGGAGCTGCGCACTGTTATCTTAGAAAATACACTGTTCCCCGAGAAAAAGATTCATTATGCAAGAGGAAATCAAGAACAACTATCCCGAAGAGATTAAAAAGTCTGAAGCGCAAAACGATGAAAATTCAGATTTGAAAAATAAAATCAATGTAGATCAGGAGGCCATTGATGAGGCACGCTCCGCAGTGGGTGATGACCCGGATAAAATCAGAGAATACCTGGTTAACAACCGCGGACTTTAAGCTGAAATCACATGCTTTCGCGCTAATGGGAGACTATTGGCAGCACAAAATAGAAGGTTGATCCTTTGCCTGCTGCACTGTCAACCTCTATTTTAGTATGGTGATAACGCAGTATTTCTGCTACCAGGTAGAGGCCGATCCCAAAACCAGTGGTGTGTTTGGTGGCCTGGCTTTCTACCCGGTAAAAACGTTCAAACAAGCGTTTCTGGTCAGCTTCGCTGATGCCGATACCCTGGTCGCGCACATAAATTTTCACCCCGCTTTCCTGAACCTCGCAACCTACGGTAACCGGACTTGATTCCGTGGTATTTTATCGCATTGCTGATCAGGTTGATCATGACCTGGGCCAGTTTGGCGCAGTCTGCGGAGATGCATATCGGGCCGCTGTGCGAAAATTGAATATCGAGCGCTTGACTGGTCAGTTGCATTTCCTGGATGACGTCCTGAATCAGGATGTGAAGCTCGAAAGTCTCGATATTCAATTGAACCTTAGCTTCTTCCAGCCTTGAAATGTTCAGGAAGTCATTGATCATTCTCGTCATACTTTTGGCTAGACTTTCGGTTCTGCCCAGCGCCTGGTTCATAAAGGAGTCCTCAGATTTTTTAGATTTGGACAGCATTACCTGTATGTAAGAAAGTATGGAAGTCAGCGGTGTTTTGAGCTCATGGCTTACCATGGAAACAAAATCATTTTTGCGCTGCTCTTCCAGTATAATCGGGGTGATGTCCCTGGTAAAACAACGGGTATGTATAAATTTTCCGTCCTTCCGCAACACATTGGAACTGATGAGTACGTGTTTCACTGACCCGTCATTACATAAGAGTTGCGCGCGATAGTTATGCAGGGTCTCATTGTTTTTCAGCCGGGTCAGGATATCGCCGATGACGTTCTGGTCGGCATGGAACTTACTGATTGGCTGGCCTATGTATTGCTCTTTTTCATAACCAAGTGCGGTTAGTTCGGCTTGGTTGGCCCAGGTAATAATGCCCTCACCATTCACCCAGTGGAGTGGGAGAGCGGCATTTTCGATAAAGTCGGTCAATTCTTCATTGACAGCTTCCAGGTCCTGAACGCGGGTCTGGAATGCGGCGACTTGTTGCTCGAGCTCTTGATAGGACAGATTTTTCACAGGCATCAATTTGTTCAAATTTACAACTAAAATGTTTAACAAATCAATAGCCTGAGCAAATGCAGTATAGTTATTTTTCCAGGTAAAATGCCGGGCCGGATTATGCCCTATTTGGTCTCTTTACCAAATTTTTTTAACACGTAGTTACTCCAGTGCCGGAGCGCCGATATACTTGCTGTTTCCCACGGCCTTACCATCAGCCGTGCTGAAACTGAGGTAGCAATGCAATTCATCACCCGCAGTATTGTCGGTCAGTACCATACTAAAAATGCCCTCATAGCGGCTCACAATTCTGCTGCGAAGCGTGACCCGCTTTTTAACGGGATTGTAAACCAGGAAAGAAGCGAGGTCGGTAAACAGGCAACTCGCCGATTGCCGCTGGGATTGCCAGGTAAAATTGAGTTGATTCCCCTGTCTGTCGACCTTCAGTCCATCCGGCTTGGCCACGTTGCCCCGGCTCAATACCAGCATCGGAAAATTGATCATCGTCTGCCCCTCTACTTCAACGAATGCATGCGCGTAGTTGTAACTGTATGCCGCATTCCGCGCACTCTTCTTCCTGGCGTAGGCCTTAAAACCGGGCTCGACAAAGCGTTTCATCTTGTTCAGCAAACCGTTCAGCATGCCAAATTTATCTTGCTTATCGATCTGATTTTCTGTCGGTGGCTTGGTTGTCTTGTGGTACAGGGGCAGGATCAGGTTCTGACCCATGTGCCGGCGGCCTATGGCAGGCCCTATTTTTTTGCGAAAGGGTCCGAGGATCCCCGAATCAATGATGCCCATCTGTTCAGCCCTCCTCGTTAAAACTTCCTGTATATATACTATCCGACAGCTGTTTGCGGTTGGCCGAAATAAAAGAAACATAGGTCTCCATATATTCCTCACGCAGATCTTCAGGGATCGGCAGTATGTCGCTGCCCAGCAGTCTGTCGTTGCCGAAAAGGGTATAACAGGCCACTTGAGATCCCGGAAACCAGGCCAGCATCATCACCTGATCGCTTGATTCCGGCCAGGCCATCCTCGGATCGGTGTCCCAACTATATGCAATACCCTCCGGAACCACGCTCAGAACCGGATTTGATGCAGGTTTCAAGATACCCTTGCTGACTGTTACCTTCGTATAGTCGAGTTCCAGATCGGGATACTCGCCCTTCACAATTTCCTTGATGTTATATTCCACAGCCAGGTTATAGGCATTTTTCGTCGTTCCAACCATCTCGGCACTAAAACCAACATTGATGAAATCCAAAAGGCCCTTGAGAAAAGGAGGAACCAGTTTCATGACCGCCCAATGCCGCAATTGCAGCGTGGTAGGGGGCTTGGTCCGGCGACCGGTTTTCCGGGCCACATTTTGCCCCTTTAGTTTGTAATAAACGATATTTCCGACTTTACCGCGGTGCTCGCCCTGAGGGCCATTGTTCGCAATTGCCATATTTACATTTGGTTAATGAATACAACTCTATATTCAAAAATAAAGAATAAAATTGCAATAGTACTAGCAAAGCACCTAATAAATTTTGCTTCATTGGTAGCTATTGCAAATTTAATTTCAGGATATAAGTATGGTTTCCGTATCCTTTGCGTATCATTTGAGTATGCTATAAATATCATGATGGATATTTATAGCATATCTCAACTACATTTGAAATATAGTTAATTCATACTGGTTTTCTGAGCTTATCTACCGATGAATGTTTATTGAACCACCGATCTTCCAGAGCTGTAGAAGAACCGTGCTGCCGCTTTAGCAGGTAAAAAAATCATTAAATGATAAAGAGGGATGTATATTATGGATTGGTTTTTGAAGGCAGGCCAGTATGAGATACCGCACATTGATTGTCAGCAGCCTTCCAGCCGCAGCGATGGCGCTGTACCCGTTTATGATTTTTAAGGATCGGGAGTTGCTGAGCAACAGGCGTATAGTCAGGCACGAACTCATTCATTTTCGTCAGCAGCTGGAACTCTTGATCTTGCCATTTTATGTTCTTTACCTGTTCAATTATTTGTTCAACCTACTCATTTACAAGAACCATGACCAGGCTTATCGCAACATCCGATTTGAAAGGGAGGCTTACACTAATGATCACGATGAAAGCTACTTAAAGCGCAGGAAGTGCTGGGCCTGGTTGCGATAACCTCTTGAATACCGACAGACAGCGTTATTCCCCGGACCAGAAATCTACCACCATCACCTCTGCCAGCAGGGGATCTACAAATGCACTAAAAGCCTTGTGTTTAGGGTGACTGCCATATGTGCCGAGGTCCTGTTCGTTTTTCACTGTCACGATAAAACACTGACTGAACTTCTTGCCAGCTGGTTTGATATCTGTTCCGCCTTCCAACTCTTGTATCTCCGGAATTTCAGACTTTAGTCTGAGAAACCATGCAGTCACTTTTGCTTTTTGCTCTGGGGTCACTTCCGGCTTATAATTGAACGCTACGACATGGCGCAATTGCTTTGGAGCGGTGGTTTTGCTGCTGCTAATTACAGTTTTGCTGCTGCTGAATACCGTAAGGCAGGTGGCCAAAGCAAGGATTAAGATTCCTGAAGTTAGTTTTCTAGTCATATTCAAAAATATAAAAAATAAGCGCAACATTTTTAAAGTTACGCGGTTTTAATGCGTATTCGGTGTTTACGAAAACCCTTATATTAGGGGGACTGACGGACATCAAATCAAGGGTTATGAAATACGACCATTTGGACAGCGTTATTAAGCAGTTTTTGTACTACAAAATGCTCGGCGAGCAGACTTTCGGGCAGGTATCTGATGAAGATTTATTCTGGCAGCACAATCCGGATGGCAATAGCATCGCGACTATCGTCAAGCATGTGGCGGGGAATATGCTGAGTCGCTGGACGGACTTTCTGGCCAGCGACGGAGAGAAAGAATGGCGCAACCGGGATGCGGAGTTTGACAATGACCTGGGCTCCAGGGCAGAAATGATGGAGCTTTGGGAGCGAGGCTGGCAGACGCTGCTGGGTACGCTGAATGGTTTGTCCGACAGTGACTTAGATCAGATCATTTACATCCGGAACCAGGGCCATACGGTGATGGAAGCGATCAACAGGCAACTTGCGCATTATCCTTATCATATCGGGCAGATTGTCTATATCGGCAAAATGCTGGCATCACAATGGGATTCGCTTTCTATCCCTAAGGGCGCTTCAGGGCAGTTTAATGCTGATCATTTTTCGCAGCAACAGCAGCGCAGGCATTTTACGGATGAATTTTTGAAGGATCCTGGGGTAGAGGGTTAATTGCAGGACCTGATCGGTTTATAACGAATTGTCAAACTACTTGGTTAGAGAATTGTTTAGCTGTATACAACCTGGATTATGGAAAATTACCCGATCAGTATCAGCGTAGATAAAGAGGTTCACCATTTTGAGATCGGTGAATACCTACACCACAGTGGAGAAAGCTGTAAAGTAAAAGTATTTAAGGAAGGCAAACTGGTGGCCAGTTTTGAGCCTGACGCTTACAATTACCTTCACATTTGCCAAAATCCGGGTCAGTTGGACGAGGAACTGCTGCACTTGCTGGCAGATCAGATTGAAACGCATCACCCGCAGGGCATCAATAAGGATTTGGGACAGGAATTATAAGATTTAACAACAGTATTATGAGATCAATCTGGAAAGGAACCATTGGCTTTGGATTAGTCAGTATTCCGATGAAATTATATTCGGCAGTTCAGACTTCGTCGCTGGATCTGGACATGCTGGACGGTCGCGATCATGCGCACATCAAGTTTCAGCGCATCAACGAAAATACCCGCAAGGAGGTGCCTTACGACAAGATCGTGAAGGGCTATAAGTACAAGGACGACAACTATGTCATTGTCGAAGAGAGCGATTTTGAGGCGGCTGAGCCGGAAAAGACCAAGACCATCGAAATTGAAAGTTTTGTAGACATCGCGTCGGTAAACCCGATGTTTTATGAGACTTCCTATTACGTTGAACCTGAGGCGAAAAGCAACAAAGCCTATGCGCTGCTCCTACAAGTACTGAAGAAGTCTAAGAAAGCCGGACTGGCACGTTTTGTCCTCCGCAATTCTGAAAGTTTATGTATCGTCCATCCGGTAGGGAAGGCGCTGGTGGTGACGCGGATTCGTTTCCAGCAACAGATCCGAGAGGCTGAAGATTTGAAAATTGAGGACAAAATCACCATCAATAAAAAAGAAATGGACATGGGTCTGGCGCTTGTGAACCAATATGCAGAGGATTTTGATGTTTCGAAATACAAGGATACGTACCAGGAGAAGCTGTTGAAGTTGATCCAGGCAAAAGCCAAGGGAAAACGCCCGACGATTAAAAAACTGAAGCCGCGTAAGGAAAAAGAAGACGACTTGTACAGCCAGTTGATGGGCAGTTTGAGTGGTAAAAAGGGTGCCTGATCAGATTTAATTTCTTTTGTTGAACAGGTGCTTCCATGCGCCTGTGGACCAAAGCGCCCAGAGAATCAATACCGGTTGAAAAAAGAGTCTGACAAGGCGTTTGGTATCGGTATCCAGACCAAACGCGTTGCGGTGTTCGGTGTATTGGGCGATGTTTCCGGGAAAGATGAGTACATAAAAAATGGCGAGGGCCAGGCCAACTTTCCATCTTTCTTTTCGCCAGAAGAGCATGGCCAGGCCCAATAAAATTTCAACGATTCCGGATAACAGGACCACCAAATCTGCATGTAGTGGGATCCAGTGAGGCACCTGCGCCTGGAATTCCTGACGCTGGATGCTGAGGTGACCTATTCCAGCGAAAACCATAAACAGGCCAAGGATGATTCTGGCAATCTTTTGTATTGTCGAGGTAGTTTCAGGTGTGTCTTTCATCTTATTTTTCATTGTCCTGCACGGAATTGTTGCCGGTTTCTACTTCAACTTCTTTAGTCGTAACTGCATAATGCGATGGGTGGATTTCTGATCCGTAGGCTACTGCATAGGCCTTCGTAAATTCGGCTCCAAAATACAGGATGATGGAGGAATAGTAGGTCCAGAGCAACAGGATAACCAGCGAGCCAGCGGCGCCGTAAGTGCTGCCGATATCGCTTTGACCGATGTAAATGGAAATCCCAAATTTGCCCAGCATGAACAGCAGGGCTGTGACCACGGAGCCGTAGATCACGTCGCGCCATTTGATGATGGCATCCGGGAGGACTTTGAAGATCACCCCGAAAATGAGGGATACCACTGCGAGGGTAACGACCTGATTCAGAATGTAGAACAGTACCACAGATACATCAGAGAACCTGGCCTGGAGCCGGTTGCTGAAGCCATCGAGTACGGCTGTTACGCCTAGCGAGACGAGCAATAAAAAGCCCAGACTGATGATCACCGAGAAGGACAGAAAGCGGTTTTGCAGCATTTTTAGCCAGCCGCGTTTAGGCTTCGGTTTTAATCCCCAAATGCTATTGATAGAATCCTGTATGTCGGAGAATACGGTTGTGGCACCCACCAGTAAGGTGACGATCCCGATGGTAAAAGCCACTGTACCTTTGTTGCCGATTGCGGCTTTCTGGACGATCTCCTGGAGTTGTAAAGCAGTTTCTTTACCCATAAAACCCGCCAGTTGTTTGTAAATCTCACCCTGGGCGGCCTCTTGTCCGAGGAAAATACCGCAGAGTGAAATGATGACCACCAGTAAAGGCGCCATGGAAAACACGGTGTAGTAGGCCAGTGAGCCGCTTAACTTGGTGACTTTATGGTCGCTGAAGCCTGTAAATGAATTTTTGAGTACTTCCCAGATTCCTTTAAGTGTGATCTTTTTATTTTTCATGGGGTTGTTTTTAGGGGTTTGGGTTGGCGTGGTTTCCCATTTGGGCGTGTTTATAGGGTGCTGACTTTTCTGTGTAGTCGCGTCTTCTTTCCAAAGGTGGTTACTGAGCTCTTTTTCCTCACTTGCAAGGTGGTATTTTGCAAAATACCGCCTGATCGCTATTCCGGTAATGAATTTTTCGACTGCTGCTTTTTGCCAAAGTACCAATAACGCAAGCAATGAAAAGAAAACGGCTGCGCAGCCAAAGCCCGCGGTGTAACTGTGCAACAGGTAAGAAAGGTAAAAAGCGAGGGTTACTGCGGAGGTTAAAAAAGCCAGAAGCAGGCAAAAGAGAACCAGTGTATTGCTCAGCAGATCGGCGAATAACTTCGATCCCTGTTCTATGACGGTTAGTTTAAATAGTTCAGCCCGGAGACTTAAGTATCGTTTCGCATCTTCCCATATCCGGCTAAAATCTTTGTGTAGTTGTTTTTGCATAGCTCATTTTGTGTATTGAATAAACCTCCGCCCTTCAAAAAAGTTTCGCTTAGTTTAGGTTTTTAACACCTCTCAGGAATGAGCGCTATTGGCAAATGATCCGAATGGGCGATTGTTGTAATAATATCGTACCTAACTGTTCAGCAGGTACGGTTTTTGCTTCGGCAGATGAAGAATTTTTATCTGATACTGCCTGATATGCCTGAAAATAAGAACTACGATGCTGAATTTTGTGGTAAACTGGCCATACACCAAACCAATTCCGTACAGGATTATGGTTATTTGCTGGTGCTGGACATTTCCTCACTGGAGATTATTCAGTGCAGTGAAAATATAAGCGAGGTCATTTCAGCAAGCGCCAGGGAGCTGGTGGGTCAGGATTTGACAGCCGTATTTTCAGCTAAAGAAGTGGATCAGCTAAAGCTGGAGATAGCCAAAGGGGAACGGAACAGGGTGCCGCTCAAATCTGTCATTCGTCATGCTGATGAGGAGCTTCCTTTTAATATATTACTTCATGTTCAAAAACAGCTGGTTATAATAGAACTGGAAAAGGCTGACTTACAAGATGAGAGAAGTTTCACTGAAGTATTCCAGGAGGTCAGGTCGTTCATCTCTATAATAGAAAGGTCTGACAGTCTGCAGGAAATTTGCCAGGAAAGCATCCACGAGATCAGGCGCCTGGCCGGTTTTGACGGCATAAGAATGTACCGTTTTGATGAAGATTGGAACGGTACCGTGATTGCTGAAGAGATTGAAGGAGAATTGGAAAGCTATCTTGGCCAGACCTTTCCTGCCTCAGATGTGCCACGACAGGCACGTGCGCTGTATATTAAAAATCCCTACCGGTTGATTCCGAACCGCTCCTATACGCCCTTTAAGCTTTTTCCTGTGCTCAATCCGGTTACAAATGGCTTTATAGATTTGTCGGACTGTAACCTGCGCAGCGTCGCCGCGGTACACCTGGAGTATATGGCGAATATGAACGTCACCGCCTCGATGTCGATTAGGGTAATGGTAGCAGGCGAGCTCTGGGGACTGATTTCCTGTCACCACATTACTGAAAAATACCTGAGTGTTGAACTCCGTTCTATTTTCGAGTGGCTGAGCATGGAAATCTCCTACCGGATTGCTGCGGTCGTGAAACAGCAACAACTGAGCAGGTCAGCAGAATTGCTGAGGATTAAGTCAGTTATCACAGAAAATATATTTGCAAAGGGAAGTATCGAGAAGGGATTACTGGAAGACGAAAACCTGCTGACTTTATTTAAGGCGACCGGATTTGCCATTAGCCTGGCTGGCAAAATAACTGCTGCCGGCCTGGCACCAAAAACTGAAGATCTGGATAATCTCTTTTTATGGCTATCTGGTAAGGGCTTTGGTACTATTTATTCGAGCCATGAACTCGGGGAGGTTTATGAGGAGGCGCAGTCGTACAAGGAACTGGTTAGCGGGATCATGGTCATACCGATCGATCCCAGCAAGGGCGACTTCGTCGTTTGTTTCCGTTCAGAGGTGATTCGGGACATCAAATGGGGCGGTGATCCTAATCAGGCTATCAATTTTGAGAAGAATGGTGTAAACTATCATCCGCGAAATTCGTTTAAGCTTTGGTTGCAGACCGTCCGGGGACAGTCTGATCCATGGTCGCCCGAAGAACTGGAGATCGCAGAGTTGCTGCGTGCTTTTTTAGTTGATTTCCGATCCGGGCAGTTGAACTTTTAATCCTATCGCATGAGTCAAGACATACAACCTACCAAAAGAAAGCAGGACGTTTATATTGTTGCCATTGGCGCCTCAGCAGGAGGTTTAGAGGCAATTCACGAGTTTTTCGACAACATGCCGGCCAATTCCAGCTTTGCATTCATTGTCATCCAGCACCTGTCATCCGACTATAAAAGTCTGCTGGTAGAGCTCGTTGCCAAACATACGCAGATGCAGGTGTTCGAAGCGGGCAATGACCTTAGCATTCAGCAAGGTTGCGTGTACATTATCCCGAATAATAAGTTGATGACCGTGCGGCAGGGAAGGCTTAAACTGGCAGAAAAGTCGTCCATAAAGGCACCGAATACGGCCATCGACCATTTCCTGCATACCCTTGCGACAGATAAAAAAGAAAAGGCGATTGCCATTGTGTTGTCTGGAACCGGAACGGACGGTACTAAAGGCATTCAGTCCATCAAAGAATGCGGCGGAATGGTGATCGTTCAGGATCCTGCCTCTGCAAAGTTTGACGGGATGCCAAACAGTGCCATTGGCTCCGGAAATGCCGATTATGTGCTGAAACCGGCCGATATGAGTCAGGAGCTCTTCAATTATGTCAACGAAGAGCCGGTTAAAGTACTGGAAAGCGGAAAGATTAACGAGAAATTACTGGATGAGATTTTTGCCCTGGTACAAACACAGAGCGGCAATAGTTTCAATTTGTACAAGACGCCAACCATCATCAGGAGAATTGGCCGCAGAATGAATGAGCATAAAATCAAGACACTCGATGCTTATGTCGACTTTCTGGGGAAAAATGCGCAGGAGGTGGCGACGCTTGGCCAGGATTTCCTGATTGGGGTGACTAAGTTTTTCAGGGATGAAGCTGCTTTTGAAGCATTTGCTGCCCAGCTGCAACTGGTTATTGACCGTAAAAATCAGGTCGACATGCTAAAGATCTGGGTCTGTGCTTGCAGTACCGGGCAGGAAGCCTTTACAGTAGCAGTGCTGGCGAATGACCTGGTAGAGAAATCCGGAAAGCAAATCGAGATCAAGATTTTTGCAACAGATATTGACGAAAAAAGCATTGAAATCGCCACCAGGAACCAGTATCCGGCGAGTATAAAAAAAGAGGTTCCACCTAGGCTGTTCAAAAAGTATTTTCAGCAGGATGGTAAATTTTATGGAGTGATACCTGCTGTCCGCAAACAAGTGGTCTTCGCCAAGCACGATGTATCCAAAGCGCCGCCATTTATAAAAAACGATGCGATTACCTGCCGCAACATGCTGATCTATGTGAATTCAGTATTGCAGGAAAAGATCCTGTCGGTATTTCATTTTTCGCTGGTTCAGGGCGGCTATTTGTTTTTGGGCTCAAGCGAAACGGCAGGATCGCTGAAACAGGGGCTGACTGAGGTATCTGGGAAATGGAAGATCTATCAGAAGACCGGGCTATTGAACTATGCGAACTACAACACCTACAGCACCGGTTCCCGTGCCGCCAGCGAAACCCGTAAAACCAATGGCCTTGGTGAGAATGGCCTGATCCCGATCGAAAAGAACTTCAATGATTTTATCACTAAATCACTGGGCTACGTTGGGGTTTATATTGATAAATCCTATGTGATGCAGGATGTGATGGGCGACTACAGAAAGTATTTGTCGCTGCCGCAGGATAAAATCGAACTGAACATACTGAAGATGGTGCCCAAAGGTGTTTCTATTATTTTGAATACCGCCATCCGGAAGGCCTGGAAGGAAAACATCGTGATCCAGTTGAAAAGGGTTCGGTTTGAAAATCAGGAAGGGGAGCTGTTCGTTCACATTTCGGTGCAACCGCCGGATTATGAAAGCGGCAATGGCTTCACGATGATTATGTTTGGAGAAAGCGCGCTTGACAACCATCAGGAAAAGGATGGCTCCGGATTCTTTGATTTTCAGGACGGGAACCATAACGAGTATATCTTCGAGTTGGAGGCGGAGTTGAACGAGACCAGGAGAAATCTGCAGATGGCGGTTGAAGAGACGGAAACCACCAACGAGGAACTACAATCTACCAATGAAGAACTGCTGTCGGCCAATGAAGAACTCCAGTCCAGCAACGAGGAGCTACAATCACTGAACGAGGAATTATATACGCTCAATACCGAACACCAGTTAAAAATAAAGGAACTGATTGACCTGAATGATGACCTGGATAACTATTTCAGGAGCACCGATATCGGCCAGATCTTTGTGGATTCGGGTATGTACATCCGGAAGTTTAACGCTGCCGCGATAGGTATGGTGAATTTAATAGAGGCGGATATCGGGCGTTCTATAGAACAGATCTCCAACAACATCAAAACGGATAATTTGAACGGGGACATTCACAGCGTTCAGAATACAGGGAAAGTTGTCGAGAAGGAGGTGCAGCTGAAGAATGGCAACAGCAGTTTGATGCGGATCATGCCCTATATCCGGAAGGATAAAAAGACGGATGGTGTGGTGATCACTTTTGTTGACATCTCTAAAGTAACGGAACTCAACAACATCATTACCGGGGTATTTAATGCCAGTCTCAATGGCGTAATGGCCTTTGTAGCGGTGAGAAATAAACAACACCTCATCAAAGACTTCAGGTGCATCTCTTTAAATGATGCCGCCATGCATATCCTGAAAAAGAACCGGGAGGACCTGTTTAACTGTTCCCTGATCGATCAGTTGCCCGAGCTTGTTGGAGGAAATTTAATTGAACGCTATATTGCGGTGGTCGAGAAAGGCCTGCCTTCGCAGTTTGAGTTGAAAGTGAACGATAAAACCTGGCTTCAGCTGGTGATCGTCAAGATGTCTGACGGCTTCGCCGCCACCATTACTGACATCACGCCGCAGAAGCTTTCAGAAGAAAAGATCAAGAAAAACTACAACGAACTGCTCATTACCAGGGAGAACCTCAGGAAATTGAATGCCGATCTGGAGATCAAAGTCAAGGAGCGGACTGCCCGCTTATCTGAAAGCGAGAACCGGTTTAATTTAGTGGCACAGGCCACAAACGACACGATATGGGACTGGAACCTGGCCGATAATACCATGTGGAGGAGCGCCAATTTTACCAGTATGTTCGGCTACGACCAGCATGCATCTAATAATAATATCTCCTTTTATTTTGACATCATCCACCCTGATGACCGCGCAATGGTGAAGCAGAGTGTTTACCATGCCATCAATGAAGGTGATTCGCAATGGACTTCTCAATACCGCATCAAAAAAGGAGACGGAAGTTATGCTACGGTGCTGGACCGTGGCAGCATCCTGCTGGACGAAAATAACGTGCCGTACAGAATGGTGGGTTCTATATTGGACATCTCCGTGCTGCGGGATACGGAAATTAAACTGAATTCTACCGAAAGGAAGTTTAGGAAAATATTTGATTCCAGTGTGATTGGCATTCTGTTCTCCGACCTGGAGACTGGCAAAATTGATATGGCTAATGGTGTTTTCCTGCACATGCTGGGCTATACGGCCTCCGATTTCGAAAATGGCAGCATCAGTTGGCAGGAGATTACCCCTGATGAATATTTGCCCATCAGTAAAATCTCAGCAGCCTTGCTTAAGGCAGATGGTTTCTGTCCGCCCTTTGAGAAACAATACTACAATAAAGAAGGTATTCCGGTAGACGTATTGGTCGGATCGGCGATCCTGGATGAGGAGAACGGGCAGGATGCTGTCACCTATGTCATAGACATCAGCAAGCAGAAGCAGCATGAAAAAAGGAGGGCTGAACTGCAGGAGCTGGTGAGAAAACAACAGGAGGAATTCTATAGCATCTTTAAAAAGGCACCGGCATTGATCGCCATTCGCAGGGGTGAAGCGCTAGTGTTCGAATTTGTCAACGAGGCTTTTGTAGAGTTTGAAGGAGCCGGGGATTATATCGGCCAAAAAATGAGGAAAGATTCTCAGTTCGGGACTGATGCCCTGATCGACATTGAAAAGAATGTCATAGCAACCGGGGAGACCTTTATTGGCAGTGCTTATAAGCTGCAAAAAAAGAACAAGGACACCGGGGAACTCCGGGATACCTGGTTTGATTTGGTAATTAACCCGGTCTATTCTACTGAGGGGCTGGTGGACGGAATTTCATTCTTTGCTTTTGAAGTGACCGATCTGGTCATAGCGCAGCAGACCACGAAGGACCTGATGCACAAGAAGGACGAGTTTATGAGCATTGCCAGTCACGAGTTAAAAACTCCGATTACCAGCATCAAGGGATACCTTCAGTTTGCCATGAAGCTGGCCGATGAAAAAAGATTTGACAAGATACTGGGCTATGTCGATAAAGCGGACCGGCAGATCGGGAAGCTCACAGGCCTGGTTGATGACCTGTTGGACGTGACTAAAATCCAGGCTGGCAAAATGACGTTTAACTATTCTTCTTTTAATATCAAGGAGGTTGTTGCCGAATGCATTGATGGTATTCAAGGCGTTCTTGCCGGTTCGAAGGTCCTAACCGAAATTGAGGATGTGACTGTAGTTGCCGATAAAAACCGCATAGAACAGGTGATTTCTAATTTTCTATCCAATGCCCTAAAATACTCCCCTCAGGGAAAACAAATCCTGATCAGTACACGATCTGACAACAACAAGGTAAGGGTGTCGGTGAAGGATCAGGGAATGGGGATTCCGAAAGATAAGTCCGAGTACATTTTCGACAGGTTCTTTAGGGTGGAAGAGTCATCACATCTTATTTCCGGTCTGGGTCTTGGCCTCTACATTTCCGCTGAGATCATCAGGCGGCACGAAGGTAAAATTGGAGTGGACAGCGAGGTCAATGTGGGCTCTGAATTTTGGTTTGAGATTCCATTGGTTAGAGGAGAGGGTCAGTGAGTTGCTTAAACCCGTCAGTTTTATGCCACAATTTTATAGCCATGAAACTTTGGCAATAATATAGCTGTAGTTTTAGGTATATAATTTAATACCATGGATTTACAACTTCGTAATAAAACAGCTTTTATCAGTGGCTCGACTGCAGGAATTGGGTTTGCAATCGCACAAAGCCTGCTGCAGGAAGGCGCAAAAGTAATCATCAACGGCAGGACTGAGGCAAGCGTCGCAGCTGCAGTAAATGAATTAAAACACCTTGTCAGCGGTGCTGAAGTATCGGGTCTGGCGGCAGACTTTTCCAATGCAGCCGAAGTCAATGCGCTGATCGGGCAATTGCCGGATGTCGACATCCTCGTGAACAATGCAGGAATCTTTGAACCCAAAGCTTTTGCTGATATTCCTGATGAGGACTGGTTCCGCTTTTTTGAGGTGAATGTCATGAGCGGCATCCGTTTATCGAGAATCATCTTCCCAAAAATGCTGGCCAAGAACTGGGGCCGGATCATCTTTATTTCCAGCGAATCCGCAGTGTTCATCCCCGATGAAATGATCCATTATGGCATGACCAAAACTGCACAGCTTGCGGTGAGCCGTGGCCTAGCCGAACTCAGTAAAGGCAGTGGCGTTACGGTAAATGCCATTTTACCAGGCCCTACCAAATCTAAGGGTGTAGGAACTTTTATAGAAGACCTGGCCAAAGCAGGCAATATCACAACGGATGAGGTAGAGACCGATTTCTTTAAAAACTTAAGACCCACTTCGCTTCTGCAACGTTTTGCTTCTGTAGAAGAAATAGCGAGTACGGTAACGTATTATGTGAGTCCGCTGGCATCGGCAACGAACGGCGCTGCGATCAGGGTAGAAGGCGGATTGGTCAGGTCAATTTTGTAAAAAAAAGCCGTCCTTTTTACGGACGGCTTTTAAAATACAATTAAGCAGGATCGTCGTCCGGATTCTCAAAATCCGCATCTTCATCGCCTGGTTCACCTTCCAGATCGTCATCGAGATCTGAATCAGTGTCATCATCCAGATCTGAATCGGTTTCATCATCAGCCTGAAGATCCTCTTCATTGATAAATCCCAGTTCGACATCATCGTCCTCATTGCTGTTTTGCAGGTCATTTTCATCTTCAGATGGGATACGTCCCACCTGGAATTGTTCTGGGTTGGAAATTTCTTCTTCCTGTAGTTCGCTTTGATTGTTGGTTTCCATAGTTGTAGATTTTATGTTCTTTTAAAACACCGGGTAATGGGATTGGTTTGTGGTATTTTATCTTTAACAGACTGAATCATTTTAATCCTGCTTTTCCTGTCATTATTCTTATTCAAGACTGTTTCTTAAACATTCATCGCCAAAAGATGTTGCTACATAGCAAATCCACTTTATTTAAAACTATGAAAGACCTAGCCATGCCTTTCCCGGAAAATCCCTCAGCTAAATTCTATTTGGGTACAAGCGGCTTGTTGTTGCCCGTTAAAAATAAGTTGTTTTATCCCGAAGAATTTAAGGAGAAAAGCAGGCTGTGCTTTTATGGGTCATTGATGAACAGCATAGAAATTAATAGTTCCTTTTATAAGGTGCCCATGGCTTCTACGGTAAGAAAATGGGCAGATGAGGTGCCTGAGGATTTCAGGTTCACGTTTAAGCTTTTTAAAGAAATTACCCACAACAAGGGGCTTGCTTTTGATCCTGATACCCTGAGCCGGTTTATGCAGGTAATTGATGCTGCGGCTGAGAAAAAAGGCTCGCTGTTGGTACAGTTTCCCGGCAGTGTGCGCATGGACAACTTCAATCAGCTCAAGCGATTAGTAGCTGCCCTGCGTGACCATGATCCGGACAATAACTGGGACATTGCATTGGAATTCAGACATGTTTCGTTGTATCAGGATGAAGTTTATGGCTTGCTGGAAGATTTTGGTATGGCTATGGTGATCCAGGATAAACCACCGGCCATTACACCTATGCTGGAGACTGAACTGCCTTACGTTTATCTGCGTTTTCACGGACCAGGCGGCAGTTACAGGGGTGCTTATGAAGATGATTTGCTGTATGAATACGCAGGTTACATTAAAGACTGGATCGCGGAGGGGAAGACCATCTATACGTATTTCAACAATACGATGGGCGCTGCAATTGCTAACCTGTTTACGTTAAAAGACCTGGTCAGTGGCTCGGCTGATCTTGAGGAAGAAAATAGCTGATATTGACGAAGAAAGTAACACCTGTTATACCGGGAGGTTCTTTGGCAGATTGATAAAGAAAGTCGTGCCAATCCCTTCTTTGCTTTCGCAACTGATCCTTCCGTCGTGCCAACCGATAATGGTTTTTACGATTGACAGTCCCAGTCCCAATGTCGGTTCTCCCTGCAGTCCGGGCCTGCGCGCAGCGGTAAACTTTTCAAAGATCTCGGGCAGCAGCGCCTCCGGAATGCCGATCCCGGTGTCAGAAAATTTGAAGCTCACCTGATCAGGCTGTTCTTCAATCGATATGGTAATTAATCCCCCGGCGGGTGTAAACTTAAGGGAATTGGAGATCAGGTTGTTAATGACCTGCATAAACTTAGCATCGTCCATTCTGATCATGATTTTCTCAGCTGACGTCCTCAAATGAAAAGTAATTTTACTCAGGGGTTCCGAGCGTTTACATTCTTCCAGGTACTCCTGCACATATTTCACAATGTCAATGCGTTTCTTAACCAATTCTGTATTGGTGGTTTCCAGAAATTCCCTTTTTACCAGATCGGAAATCAGGTCGATGGCTTGTTGCAGAATACTGGTAATGTGCCCGGATTTTTCCAGCAATACAGGGTCCTGGGTGTCCCTGCTGATGGTTCTGGTCAGCGACTTGGCAATGTTAAGCGGACCCCTCAGGTCGTGACCAAGCATGTGCAGAATGGAATTTTTCTTGTCTGTGAACTTGATCACCGAATGCATGTTCGTGACTTCATCCGTCTGATCAATTGCAGTTCCGATAATGGTCTTCTCGCCCTGATAATCTACCAAAAAGGGTGTCACCTGCAACCAACGAATGCCTTCATCCGTACGCAGTTTAAAGGTGATCTTTCCATTGAACCTGCCAGCTGTTACGCTCTCAAAGACATCCTGCAAGTAGCGGACGTCCTCGGGCTCAATCTTGGCTATGGCTGCTGAAACACCACCATCTGCGACGATCCATTGCAGCGAGACGTGTACATACAGGAAATCTGCAGCATTGATGCTGTAGGCAAAATGAATGTTGTTTCCGAAAGGAAACCCTTCTTGTGGCAAATGGCTTAGGTTCATAAACTACCGGTCAAATTAAAAGCCATCCTTACGGACGGCTTTCTTTACTAAAGGCCCTGCGGCATTTTGATGTTTTGGATGTCTTCTTTTATCGCCTTGGCTTTCTCTACCCATTCCGGGGCTCTTTCTTTAAGCTCATCGATTTTTGTCCTGCCCAATTCGTCTGGGGTCATCAGGTATTTCACGGCTTCGTAAATCGCGATGCCGATTAGTGCGTTTTTAATAAATCCCATTGTTCTTCAGTTTGATGTGAAGGCTTAACAGCGTGGAAAGGAAAAAGTTTCACAAAAAACGTAGGATGGTTTATTAAAGCCTGAAGCGGACAGCGATATTTCTGCCTATCGACTTCAAAAGTTCCGGCTGATCGTAAATCGTGGCATCAACTGCAACCCACTGACGCTTAGCGTCCGGGGCCAGTTCATACTCCTGTCCCTCCAGTTCAATGCGGATTAAAGTGACGTCTTTAGTGATCTTGGGGGTTAATATTGAGTAGGTGTAATCCTTTCCTTCAAATGTAATACGCAACGGCTGACTCATCCCGCAAATATAGCAGCTTGTTGCGCCAAAAGGAAAAAGGTTGAAAAAAATACAATAGATCCCAGGGGAGTGCGAACATTTCGCTATCAAAATTGTTGATAGCACACTAAACTCGCTACCATGCTGAACGTACTACTTGCTGAAGACCACAACATCGTTAGAAACGGGATAAGGATGTTGCTGGAACTTGATCAAACCATCCACATCGCCGCCGAAGCCGGTAACGGATTGCAGGTGCTTGATCTTTTGCGAAATGGAATCGATGTGGATGTGGTGCTTGCCGATATCAACATGCCTGAACTGGATGGGATCTCGCTGATTGCCAAGTTGAAGGCGTTAAAGCCAGAAGTAAAAGTAGTGATCTTATCCATGCATGAAACTGAAAAATACGTAACAGCGGCTTTTGTTGAGGGAGCGTCTGGTTATCTGCTGAAGAACGTAAGTTCAGAGGAACTGCTTTTTGCCCTGAAACACATCCATCAGGGTGGGCGTTACCTTTGCGCTGAACTGGCTATCGGGATGCTGGATAAGGCCATCCAACAAGGACAAAGTTCCATTCCAAGCGATCTGCCGAAGATCGATATTTCACTGCGCGAGATGGAAGTGCTGCAACTCATTGCGGAAGGATTGACCAATAGCGAAATGTCCGATAAGCTTTTCATCAGCAAAAGGACAATCGAGGGGCACCGCCAGAACCTCATCGATAAGACTGGCTCAAAAAACACAGCCGCACTCATTCGTTATGCCATCCAAAACAGGCTGATCAATTAAACGGCTAACCAAAGCTAGTATTTGCCACAATCAAATACCGTATAAATACGTATCCGAAAGAGAAAATTCATCGCTTAAATTGCATACTCTTATTATAATTACTATGAGTGATACGCAAGATCAGCCGAATGAACGGAAAACGTATGAGGATTTTGTAAACATGGCTGCTCATGAGCTAAAAACTCCCGTCACGGTACTGAAAGCCTATCTACAGATGATTACCATGCAACTGCGTAAGGAAAATCAGTTGGGCTATATCAAGACGGTTGAGAAGATGGATCTCCAGCTCAACAAGCTTTTACATTTGATATCTGACTTGCAGGATGGTGTGCAAGTGAATTCCGAGAAATTGCATTGCCTGATGAACGATTTCGACATCAATGAATCCATTAAGACTTGTTGCGATAGCGCGATAGCAACGCATCCCAACTGTCGGATTGAATACGAACTGGACCAGTCCTGCCCGCTATTGAAGGGCGATCATGACCGGATCGAACAAGTGATCCATAATTTCATTACCAATGCCGTCAAATACTCCGGTGCCGAACTGCTTGTTAAAATAAAGAGCGTAAAGACTGAAAATGAAGTCCTGGTCAGTGTGTCAGACAATGGCAGGGGCATCCCTGCCGATCAGCAGTCCAGGATATTCGAGCAGTTCTTCCGTGTAAAATCTGCGAGCAATCAAGCCGGTGGCATGGGCCTGGGCCTGTTCATTTGCCAGGAGATCATCAAAAAGCATGAGGGAAGGATTGGTGTAAACAGTACGGAAGGCGTAGGGTCTGAGTTTTGGTTCAGCCTGCCAGTCAAAAAAACAAGCACCTAGCACGAGCCGGTTAGCACAAGCACCTAGCCAGCTGTTTAGCACCAGCACCCAGCAAAGCCGCTCACAAGCGCTTAGCGGTACATCTTCAGTTGCGCTTTTAGTATTTTCCTTGCTACGTGAATACGTGTCTTTACCGTTCCAATCGGGATGTCGATTTCCTGCGCTATTTCATGGTACTTATAGCCTTCAAAATAACGCAGAAAGGGAACTGAATAGACGGTATCCAGGTTCGCCAATGCTTTATTCACGTCCTCCATCACAAATTTAGCTTCCCCGTTGTTCACATGACGGTTGCTCGAAGACTGGTGCTGCTGCAGGTCCGTGCTGGTGATCACCGCTGCTTTCCTGGTAGCAGACCGGTAATTGTTGATGAATGTATTTCTGAGGATCGTATACAACCAGCCATGCAGGTTGGAACCTTCTTTATACATATTCTCATAACGGATCGCTTTAATCATCGTCTCCTGAACAAGATCATCGGCATCGTCCGGGTTACGGGTAAACTTAAGTGCCGAAAGCAGGAGTGAAGACCGGTGTTCGCAGATTTGGCTGGTAAATGATAATGTGCTCATGTTGTCGCTTTAAAAGGTTTGATAAAACAACAAAAGCACCCTATCGAAGTTTGGGTTATAAGTACGGCTTTTGCCGGATGATTATACCTGTTTTTATCGTCAAATACCTATTTCCGTTCCTCGGATTTCTTTAATAGCTTTCTGCTTCTGATCAACATCTTCAGTCGTCCTCTTTTTAGAGACAAATTCACACCAGCACGTTCGTTTTCCTGATGGTATAGCTTATAGGCAAGCAGCAGATCTTTATAGCTCAGCAGTCCGACAATAATGCCCTCTGCTCCGGAAGCTTTTACAGGGAGGAATTCTTCTCCGCTTGAGGCCAGTAGTTCGGCTGCTCTGGAAAGCGGATCATTTACGCTAAGCAAGGGCAACTGCTTTTCTTCCAGTGTTTTAATCAGTTCTGCTTCGTTAGGATGCTTAGCGCCCTTGCCCAATACCTGCGCTACAGTCATCCGCCTCAGTACATCCGGTTCGTACGAGTCTGGCGTATAAATACCCCTTCTCGCTATTTTTTCAGTCATGATGGTGTTCTCCATGAAGAAAAAGGAGACGAGGTAAGATGCGGTGCAGGCGCCCAATAAGGGCAGTAGGGCGTGCGACTGCATCGTTGCTTCAAGCGCAAAAGTGATGCTGGTCAGATAGGCTCTTGAGGCACCGGCAAACATGGAGGACATGCCGATCAGTGCGGCCATCGGGATGCTGATTCCTGAGTTGGGGAAAAGCATCAGGACCACTGTGCCAAAGATGGCTCCTGTAGCGCCGCCTATGGTCAACAGCGGGGCCAATGTACCGCCAGATGTGCCGCTGCCAAGGGCTATGGCCCAGGACAACAGTTTGAAAAAACACAGGCTCAGCATCAGTGCCAGCGTCACTTTTCCAGACAACATGCTGATGATGTTATCGTACCCGACACCCAGCGTGTGCGGGGCAAAATAGCCAATGGTGCCAACTGCCAGTCCGCCTATTGCCGGCCACCACATCCAGTGCAGCGGCAATTGCTCAAAGGCATCTTCAATCCAGTAAACGATCTTGGTAAGGGCCAGGGAAATGAACCCGATGGCGATGCCCATGGCACTGTAAATGCCCAGTGCTAAGTTTGTAGGACTTTCCAGATCAGGCATGGAGAAGACCGGACCAGGCTCAAAAAGAAGCTGGTGTCCTGCAGCCCCGGTTATACAGGCAAGCGCCACAGGCAGGATCGCTTTGGGAGAGAATTCAAAAAGCAGGAGTTCGATGGCCAGGAAAACCGCTGCAATCGGGGTCCCGAAGATGGCCGACATCCCTGCAGTTGCACCTGCCGCCAAAATCACCTTTCGTTCATTGGGGGTAATCCTGAACAATTGTCCGATGGTCGAGCCCAATGCTCCGCCGGTCGCAATAATCGGCCCTTCCGCGCCAAAGGGGCCACCTGAACCAATCGCGATAGCCGAGGATACCGGTTTCAGAAAAGCAATGGATGGCTTGATCCTGCTTTGGTTGGTCAGCACCTGTTCCATCGCTTCGGGGATGCCATGGCCCCGGATGGCCTTAGAACCAAATAGAGCCATTAGGCCGACGATCAGTCCGCCGATGACGGGGAGGATGATTACAAACAGTCCCAGCTGGTTATCGGCCGGACTGCGGAAGCTGAAATCAAACGTACCATAAAAACAGATATTGGTCACCAGATCAATCAGCAACACCAGGATTTTTGCGATGACGCTGATCACTACGGCTACTGCAACCGACAGTAAAGAGATTTGAAGCAGGCGTCTCTTGGCCGACCGGCTGCTGTTTGTTTTAAAAGATACTGGGGTCAAACCCGGAGAAATTGGAATTCCTGTTGATAGAGGTGTGCTCATTTTTGTTTAAAATAACCGGCAATAAAACTGACGCAAAGCTAGGATTTTATCGGGTCATATAAAAGCTATGTATATTGTTTATTTAATATATTTAGATTATAATAGATAATTTTAAGAGTAATAACATTGCGCAAACAATACTATTCTCTAGACAACTTCTTCAGGATAATGCTTTATCATACCCATAATGTTGTTAAAAATTGCAATATTTGAACCATGAAAGAATGCACGGAATCCTGCGATCTTAGAAGTTGCCTCCTGTGTCAGCTTTGTTTGCCCGACTGGCTACCTGCTATTGCGGTCAACAAGCGAAACTTTGACCTAAAAAAGGGGGAGCAGCTTTTTAGTGAAGGCGATGCCGTAACCGGTATCTATTTCGTGTATCAGGGAAATTTCAAGGTCCACAAACGATGGGACGATGAAAAAGAAATGATCATTCGTTTCGCCGCTCCGGGCGACATCATCGGCCATATGGGCATTGGAAAGAAACCTGTATACCCAGTGTCAGCTACGGCGCTGGAAGCCGCAACGGTATGCTTTCTGCAGATGGATTTCTTTGAATCGACACTCAAAGTAAATACCAATCTTACCTATGAACTCATGAAGTTTTTTGCTGCTGAACTGCAGAATTCACACACCAGCATGCGCGACCTGGCGCACATGCCGGTCAAAGCGCGCATTGCACAGGCTTTTCTTTCCTTGCGACAGCAGTTCGGGTGTGATCAGGACGGGGTTGTCGGAGTGGAACTGAGTCGCCAGGACATCTCTTCTTATGCAGGCACCACCTACGAAACCTTGTTTAAGGTATTGAATGACTTCGCCAGACAGGAAATCCTAACCATTACCGGGAGGAAGATCAGGATCCTGGATGAAAAACGACTGTCGCAAATCACAACACCCGGACATCACAGTACATGACAGTTCTTTCCCGCCGGAAGGATATATTTGTTTAGGAGCGCTAAACCGCTTTACCAAATATGAACTTCAGACACGCCAATCTTTTCAGCGCCTCAAAGCCTTTAGCCGCTCTTTGTTTTTGGGCGCTCAGCCTTCTTTTGACTATGCAATTGCTCATTCCTGCGGCAGCTTATGCCCAAAAAAAGGAGCAGCCTGTTGCTACTAAAGAGCAACCTGTTACGCGTAAAGGTCAACCTGCTACAAACAAAACGCAGCCTGCTTCTGGCAAGGAGCAGAATGCCGCCAAAAGGTATGACGTCGCTGCCTTTTTATATCCGGCTTACGTCAGCGATGATCCGCGGCTCAGACCTTTCTGGCCTAAAGGAATGGGGGAGTGGGAGACCGTCATGAACGTGCAGGAGCGCCTGCCGGGACATTATTGGAACAGAAAACCGCTCTGGGGCACCATCAACGAGGCCGACCCTGCAATCATGTCTATGGAGATAGACCAGGCGACCAAGCATGGCGTTAATGTCTTCATTTTTGACTGGTACTGGTACGATGGCCGGCCTTTTATGGAGACCACGCTGGACAATGGCTTTCTAAAGGCGGACAACAAAGACAAGATGAAATTTTACCTGATGTGGGCTAATCACGATGTGGTCAATACCTGGGATACGCGTTTGAATGCCTTTAATGAAAACAATGTCATCTGGACTGGCAAAGTCAGCAGGGCAGAGTTTGAAAAGATCTGCAAACGGAACATAGAGAAGTACTTTAAACTGCCCCAGTATTATAAAATTGACGGTAAACCGGTATTCATGATTTACGACATGCCGCAACTGATTGAAGGACTGGGTGGGGTAGACCAGGCGGCCGATGCGCTGAAATGGTTTAAGGAAGAGACCAAAAAGGCGGGCTTCCCGGGCCTGGACCTACAGCTCACCATGTGGTCGATCAATGTGAACCACAGTGGCTTTGACGGCACAAAGAGCAAGAATCCAGAAAGCGCTTTCGTCAAGAAACTGGGCTTTACCAGTGCCACCCATTATCAGTTTGTTCATTTTACGGATGTCAACCAGGATTACATGAAAATCATGGAGGGCGTAAAGAAGGAATGGGCAAGGATCGATACCGCATTTGACTTCAAATACTACCCGCACATCAGTGTTGGATGGGACAATAGTCCGCGGACCGGCCGCAGTGCCGTGGTGAAAAACAACACGCCCGAGAACTTCGGCAAAGCACTCCAGGCTGCTAAAGATTATGCCGATGCGCACCCCAAACAAGTTCCCCTGATCACGATCAACAGTTGGAATGAATGGACGGAGACCAGTTACCTGCAACCCGACAACGTCTACGGTTATGGCTATCTGGAGGCCATTAAGCGTGTTTTCCTGGGCCCGGCGGCGAAATAACAGCCTTCCCGATCATGCCGCCAGACAGGCGTTGATAATTCCATGTTTTTTCTTTGGCAATTAAATGTAAATTTGTGCCATTAAACGAGCATATGATTAAATTATTTGTTGTGGGTTATCCACTTGATATACAGGATGTAGAATTGATAGAGGTAGTCAGTATTCATGGCATGATGCACAGCATTGAGTTGCTGAAAGATAAAGTGACAGGCAGGCATAAAGGATATGGTTTCATTGAAATGATGGACCAGGCCGGTGCTGACCGTGTCATTGCCGCAGTCAACGGCATGGTGATCAAAGGCCGGAAGATCACGGTTAAGATGGCTGATGAAGACCGCGTTCAAAAACCAAGGGCATTTAAAAGCAACCATTTCCCCTCTGAAGGGAGTGCGGGCGGTCAGTCTGGTCAGGATAACCACAAAGGTAAGCGCCCCCGCAAACTGGTATCCAATACTTTTAGGGCAGAGTAACAGTCTGTTTCGGGCGTAGCGAGGCTACGTTTCGCGCAGAATAACCGCCTGTTTCGGGATTTAAATTCTTCTTTTTCTTTTTGATACTAGAGGCGACGCGCCTGAATGATGCGTGCTCCCAGTGCATTGTTGTGTCGTGTTTTGCAATTGTGCAGGACGGCAGCAAGCGCGGCCGAAATGATTGCAGCTCCTATGCGCTACGTATACTATCCGTATGGTAGAAATCATGACAGTTGTTAATCGGCCAGGATTATCGAGAAGATCGGAATTATAGCAAGGGCTAGGCTATATGCAGATTATCAATCAGCTCAAAATGTAGACCGTTGTTGATGTGAATAAGATATCAATTGGCTCAAAATGGAGACAGTTCGTTAATATGAATGAGCTTATCCGGAAGCTCGTAATGAAGACAGTTTGTTAATGTGAATGAAATATCAAGAAGATCGAAGCGAAGCCAATTGTTAAGCAGGAGGCCCAAAAAACCCCAACTCCCAAATCCCTCAGAGCGAAAAATCAGTATAAAAGAAAACGGGAGCAAAGTCTGGCGACTCATACCCCCGTTTAAATTAACGCTCTCGCAACAAAAGTAGATAAATATTTTGTATCCACAAATAAAAAGCACTTTTTTTTCAATAAAACTTTAGTAACCCGCTTTGCAGCCTTTAAACGCTGATTTAACGAGATAAAAACTCACCTGATCCAATAAGAGAACTACCTGATCCCATAAGAATATACACGTTTCCGCGGCTCATCGAAGCTGCGTCAAAGATGTTCATTGCGCGGAACCAGCCATTCATTTCACATCCTTCAATAAAGCTTTAAAATCAGGTTGGTCAAATCCAAACTCCAGTTCCTTGTGCTGCGGACTATAGTTCACAATCACCGGGTAATTCCTTATTTTATCAAGATCCACCATCAGCTCATAACTCGACCCTTTGTTGTCCGGATCGTCATACAGGTTCTCAAAAATCGCAATGCCGCGCTTGCGGTCTACCATATAGATATTCACCGCGCTCCGCCGCTTCGCATACTCCTGCGTCCTCAGGATGCTGTACCGGTCTGCGCCCGTTTTTGCGATTTTATGAACCAGCGAAACCGTACGTTCCATCTGCTGAAAAATGAAGGTACTGTCGCTAATGGAAATCCTGGCGCTCGACCAATCTGACGGCGCATAGACATAATACTTGCCCTTATACCATTTCAGCGCATACCACTTCCGCGGAATATCCAGTGTACTGGACTTCTTAAACGATTTAGTCCGGTATTTGCTGAGCGCTTTCAGGCTCATTTTGTGCTCCCGGTCTAACGCTGTGTAACTGGTATCCGCAATGCTTTTATAAATCTTCGCGTTCCTGTTCTGATCAATATAAATACTGTGGCCCTCGAGATTCCTGGCCTTCAGGAAGACCGTGTCCCGCTTTTGAGCCATGCCCACCACAGAACACGCACACAACAACAAGGTTAAAATCCTTTTCATACTACAATATAAGCTTTTAACTAAATAAACAGCGGCAGAATCAGCAGTGAAATCCCTACTTCAGCTGCCAGTTATTGTCGTAAAACCCGGCATATTCAACCTGGTCAATACCCGCTGTCAGCATCTTCAACCTGAACACCATGATGTCCGGGAAACCGCTGCCCCCGGCAAAATACTGGTTGGCATTGGCGGCCTTCATGCCCGGCAGACCCGTCCCTGAAATCACAGAAACGGTATTGGCTGCAGTGCCGGCAATCGGCCAGATGAAATAAGTCGCCAGGTCATCGCCTGTCCATTTTTTGCCACCCACAACCAGGCTACCCGCAAGTACCTTTACCGGACAATCGCCCAGCAGCGTTTTCCAGGAAGAATTCGTCTGCGAATTACCAATCAGCACCACATTCCGGCCCGCATATTTGGCCTTCGAGTAGTCTTTGTCTGCGATGATGTCAAAGGCCCCGTTGCCCCGGTAGTACCAACTTTCGGCATCAAACCGTGCCTTGGCAATGCTCCATTCTTGTTCCGCTTTCGTGCCGCCCGTTCCGTATACATACAGCATGTTTTTGTTGAAACCTTCTTTAAAAGTGCCATAGCGATGCGGGCCTTTGGCGGCGATAGAAGGTGCTTTAACCACGGACCATCCAGCCGCGCCATGTTCCAGAAACAAGCTATCAGCAGGAGTGGAGGTGCTGTACTTCAGGGTGTTCAAGCCGTCCAATTGAATCTCCACTGCTTTGCCCTGACCAAAATCTGCCAGCGCGATTTTCAGCAAAGCCACATTTTCAGTCGTTCCGCTGATCTTACCCGCGATCAGGTCCCGGTTCAGGTTTACCCTCGAATACTGCAGTGGCACAAGCTGTTGCTGGATCCCGATCCAGTGGTTGGAGGCCGATATCCCCGGACTGGCCGTCGTAAAGTCGATCGTGTTTACCGCTTTGGACAAAGGAATCTGGTGCCATTTGAAGAAATCAAAAATCGGCAGCCAGTCCACACTGTGATCGCCATACCAATGCGAACCCCCCGGATACTCATAGTAACTCAAATCGGCATGAAAACCAGCCAGTTGTGCTTTCATTTGCCTTGCATATTTCACAGAAACCGTTTCATCAGCATCGCCGTGCAGGATATAGACACCCAGCTGTTTATAGTTGTACGCCAGTTTGGGCACATCGCTTTGGTTGCTGGAGCGCAACAAAACCTGGCCAAGCGCAGAGGCGCTGCTGTCGGGGATCAGCCCGTCTGCCGAGCCATAGCCTTTCAGCGTCGGATAACCTGCGCAGGGTGCCATTGCGGCCCATTTATCGGGATAAGTGGCGCCCAGGAACCAGGTGCCATGTCCGCCCATCGAATGCCCGGTCAGGTACACCCGCTGCGGGTCTGGTTGCAGTGTTTCTTTGGCAATGGCCAATACTTCCAGCGCATCCAGGCGACCCCAATCTTCCCAATTGAAACCCCTCGGTCTGCGGTTGGTCGGCGTCACCAGGTCGCCCCAATCCTTAGATTTATAGGCTCTGGCTTGTCCAATCGCCTCTACGCCAGCACCATGTACCGAAAAGAACAAGGCCGCTCCTTTTCCTTGCGGCCTGGTTTTGGGGGCAACGGCATAGTATTGCAGACTGCCATCAATGCCGCTGATAAAAGTCCTGCTGTATTTATCGCCAAGCGGAACACGCTCTATTTTTAGTGTTTTCTGGTCAAGGACTTTTTGGCCCTGCAACAGCGACAAAGCACAATCGTTAGGGCCGATCACGATACCGGAAACGCCTGCTGCTTTGCCCTCCATACCCGCCGCGTTATCCGCTGCACCAAGCGCTTTACTATCAGCGCCGACCGCTGCACCAACCGCTTTACCATTGCCGCTAACCGCTCCACCAACCGCTTTACCATTGCCGCCGACCGCTGCAACAACCGCTTTACCATTGCCGCTAACCGCTCTGCCGGAAGCACCTACCGTTTTACCATCTACACCAACCACTTTATCTACTAAAGCTACCGCCTTTCCCGCTGCATCTGTTGATGCGCCACCAGCATCCAAAGCTGCGCCACTAAAACTAAAATACACTTTCCTGGTACTATACGGCAACACTTCCGGCAACATGCTCGTCAGTTCTTTGCCTGCCAGTTTGCTCTTGATCTGTAGGTTTTTCAGTGTTGATGCTGAACTGTTTACCACCACCACTGCAGCTTTTAGTTCAGTTGCCTCACTTTTCCCAAACCCAGCACTTCCAAACAAAATACTCGGCACCGTAGCATCTCTCACATCCAGATACACCGCCCGCTCCGGAAAACTCAGGCTAGCCTCGACGCCCTGTCCCCGCACCAGAAACGCATTCTTTCCCTTTTTCATTTTGAAAGGCACGTTCATCCAACCGGAAGCATAGGGATCGCCCATGTGCGGCTCCCCGTTGATGAAAACCGTCGCATTGCCAATGATGTTCAGCACAGCAGGCTTAACCACCGCGGCATCGTATTCGAAATAGACATAATTGCCCGCGCCTCCGCGACCCCTGAACCGACCCGCCGTATCCGCAGAAATCTTCGTCCACTTCAAGTCATTGCCACTTTTGTCTTTGCCAAAAGCCATTCCTTCAACCGGCGTAGCCAAAGTGTTGGTGTAGAGCGCGTAGGCCACCGGGTCTGTGTACAAGGCCTCACGACCGTATCCGGCCCCCGAACGGATGACCAATCCGGAGGTAAATACGTGCTTTTGCTGGGCGAAACTGAGCGCTGCATAGGCAGTCAGCAGTGCAAAGAGGAGCAAAGGTAGCACCCTTCGCTGCAGCGTCCTGCCAAAAAATCTAACAAGCTGAGGCACAATGGCCCTACGATTGGGCCCAAAACCAGGGGGAGTACAAAAAATATCATGCAGAACTGCGGTTTGAACGGAAAATTTAGCCATCTCTAAATATAAAAAAATAATAATTCATTATCTTAGCGGCATGAAAATACGCTCCATTACCTCCGCACTACTGTTTTTCCTTTTTTTCACAACCGCTGCACAGGCTCAGGAAATCGACACTGTGTATTTTAGCGCGGACTGGAAGCCGATGCCTAAAAGCGGCAGTTCTTATTTCCGGGTCATCAAAACGATCGTGGCCGGAAAGAGTTACAAGGTGACTGATTTTTATGGTACCGGAGAGCTGCAGATGACCGGGAAGTTTACCTCCCTCTCGCCCGAAATCATGGATGGTGAGGTGAGTTGGTATTACCGCAACGGTGCCTTGTCGGCACAGGCTTTTTTCGTGAATGGAAAGATGAACTCCGGAAAGGAGTGGGACGAGCAGGGCAATGAAACCCCTACGAAAATCAAGGAAGAAGCGGCCATGCTTTCTCAGACACCTGATAAATTCCCGCTGTTTCCGGGCGGTACTCAGGAGATCTATAAGTACATCGGCGACCATTTTGTTTATCCTAATGAACTGAAAAACAGTCCCAAAGGCAAGATACAGGTCAAGTTTGTGGTAGATGGTGAGGGCAGGGTTGTTGATGTTAAAATCGTGCAGGGGCTGCATCCTTTATTGGATCAGGAAGCGATCAGGGTGGTGTCTTCTATGCCCAAATGGGAGCCTGGTGTACAAAAAGGAAGAAATGTGCGCGTTGCCATGAACCTGCCGATCAATATTAATTAAGGAAACAACTCAATCCTTCCCGTATACACACTGGTAGAAATTGACTCCCGGTCGTCCGCTACAAAAGCGATATAAGTTTCGCCATAGGTAGCGGTAGGCTGTTGTAAATGGTTGTAAGGGATAAGAAGTGGCAGGTAATCAACTCCTTCTCTGCGTCTTGCACTGCTGAGCAGCATCTTTGCCAACTTAATTTCAGGATAATAAACCAACAACATTGCCTGTTGTTGATTCTGGAAATAATTCCCATCGCTATTTGTATCCCAGGTATATTTGAGCTTGTCTCCATCCAATACCACCTGTATGCCAGAAGGATTTTCTATTTTACCTTCGCTAACCAGTATTTTGCTGTAATCCAGTGAATTATCAGGAGCAACACCCTGAATCGCGTTGAGCATATTGTAAGAAACCGCCATGTTTTGCGCCGTCTTGCCAATGAAACTTCTGGCCTTTATTTTAAAACCCTGGTTGGTAAATAAGTTGACCGCCTTTACAAACTCCATCACAATGCTCATGTTGGAGCGGCATCCTTGTTGCTTTACAGTAGCCGGTTTAAGACTTTTGTGTGGAATCATTCTGACAACAGGCTGCCCCAACCTGACGTAATATACGTTAGGGCCCAGTTTGCCGGCGACCGGTCCATAAGGACCATATTTTACTCTTGCCATCTGTATTAACGTTACTGAACTTCAGTCCGTTGCGGACCTAATATAAAGCTAAGTATTTCCGTCCAATAAGCCAAAATATATCCCTCTTTTTTATTTCTTTCCAAATGCCAGCCAAAACCTGCTTTTAATCAGTTTTAGCCGAATCAAACCCGAGGAATAGCCGATTTAAAGCAGAGCAAGAGCAGAGTTATTAGTGAGAGCTGGACGTAGCCATGACCTTTGCAAGAAATACGAATCACCTGTCACGATCATTCAATGCCTTTTATCTCCTAAATAAATCGTTGTTGAAAAAATAGGATGCAATAAAATAATTTACTTTCTAACACCACGATTTAAGCCCTAAAAAGTCAGTAGAATGCACCGCAGTCGCTATTTTTAATTCTTTTTAAGAAGATTTTAAGTAATCACAAAGAAAACTATCTAAAGTTCAGATATACATAAGTCAATCAATTTGTTATATTTGGAATCTAGGAAGGCATGGATTTTATTTCTCGAATTATCAGAATTGGCGTTCGTCCAGAAATGGAATATCGGACGCGCAGGAAGGTTTTAGTTATCAATATAGCTGGAGTCATGGGCGGCGTATCGTCTATTTTGTTCGCTTATATCAACTACAGACATGGTTTGTTCACGTTGATGTACATCAACATGATTACTTTTATCGCGGGTTTTGCCCTGCCGATTTTCCACAGCAGGGGTTATTATAGTTATCCTCAGCTGGTTGTGGGACTGATCTACTCCATTTCCTGTGCCGTGAGTGCCATGATGTACAACAACAACATGGAGTTTTACCTGCTCTTGTTTATGGGTGTTTACTTTGCGCTGGTGGACGACTACCGGGTGCTGGTTCCCTTTAGTTTAATCAATATTTCTCTATTTCTTTTTATACATACGCACCCGAATTATATCTCCGGTTATTCACAAGTATCTGGTTTGCATCGCTTTGTAGTGCTGCTCAATGGTGTATTGTTGTTTTTGTTTTTCCTGTATTACATGAAACGGCTGACGCTGAATTACCAGTACCAGATCGAGAAGCAGAATGAGGCGCTGACCGTGCTGAACGACAATAAGGAAAAGCTGTTCGCCATCATGTCGCATGACATCCGGGGACCGATTACCAGTGCCGGAACCGTGCTGCAGATGTTGAACGAAAAGCTGCTTTCCAGGGAAGAATTTGAAGAAATGTCGATTAAGTTATCCGAACAAATGGACAATGTGCGGCAAAATATAGATACTTTATTGATCTGGAGTCAGAGCCAGTTGAATGGCATTACGGTGATACCGAGGACGATAAACCTGAAAGAGGTGATGAAAAAGGTGATCGAGGGGATTGAGGTTGCGCTGCTTTCCAAATCCATCGTACTGCGGATTTCCGGGAATGATAATTTTGAAGTATATTCAGATCCAAATCACCTGGAACTGGTATTGCGGAACCTGATTAGTAACGCCATTAAGTTTAGTTATGCCGATAGTCAGATCGAACTGAAGGTCAACAAACGTTTTGGGGTGGCTGAGTTGAGCATTAAGGACCAGGGGATTGGGCTTAGCGCGGAGCGGCAGATGCAGATTTTTGACAACCAGGGCTTCTTTTCGAGCTATGGTACCAACAATGAAAAGGGTACCGGACTGGGTTTAAAACTGTGCCGGGAGTTTGTGGAGAAAAACGGGGGCAGGATTTGGGTGGAAAGTAAAGTGGGTGAGGGCAGTGCGTTTTCTTTTACAATACCCCTGCATGCCAATCTAGCCACGGCTTAAATTACTTCTTGATATGCACCACAATTTATTGCTCATTCTGAGCTTGTTATTTGCTGTTTTTTTATTGGTCATGCTTGCCCAACGGGTCCGGATTGCGTATCCGATCTTTTTGGTGATCGCGGGACTGGCCATTAGTTTTATACCCGGTATCCCGCATTTGCACCTGGATCCGGAACTGATTTTCCTGATCTTTTTACCGCCACTGTTATACGAAGCGGCCTGGTTCACCTCCTGGAACGACTTCTGGAAGTGGAAACGGCCGATCGGTCTGCTGGCATTCGGACTCGTTTTCGTGACCTCGATGGTGGTGGCCTATACTTCTGTAGCACTCATTCCGGGTTTTACGCTGGCGCTGGGCTTTGTGTTGGGCGGCATCATTGCGCCGCCAGATGCGGTGGCAGCGGCTACTGTATTGAAGGGATTGAAGATGCCAAAGCGCATCATGACCATCCTGGAAGGGGAAAGCCTGATCAACGACGCCTCTTCGCTGATTGTATTTCGCTTTGCGATACTGGCGGTGATGACGGGGACTTTTTCCTTGCAACAAGCTAGCGGACAGTTTTTTATCGTGGCCGGGATGGGGATTGTGGTAGGTCTTGCAGGCGCGCATGTCATGTATGTGATCCACCGGTTTCTGCCGACTACACCGGCTATTGATGCAGCGCTGACCGTCATGACGCCTTATTTGCTGTTTCTGGCGGCAGAACAATTTCATTTTTCGGGGGTAATGGCGGTGGTGACGGGCGGTTTGTTCATTTCTTACCGTTCGCACGAGGTGTTTCAGACCGGAGATACCCGCATGAATATGTTTGGCGTATGGCGCACTATGATTTTTGTGATGAACGCCGTGGTGTTTATACTGATAGGTTTGGCGCTACCGGAGATTATAGCCGCCTTGGGTCACCATTTGGTGTCTGAGGGCATCAAATACGGACTGATTATCAGCGGAATTACCATTGTGCTGCGTTGTCTCTGGGTGTATCCGGCTACTTTTATTCCCCGGATGCTGAGCAAAAAGGTGAGGCAGGAGCCCTCGCCAGGCTGGAAAGGTCCGATGGTGATCTGCCTTGCAGGCATGCGTGGTGTGGTTTCTTTGGCTACGGCCTTGTCCATTCCCTTGCTCATGACGGATGGTACGGCTTTTCCGTTGCGGAATATGATTGTATTCATCACTTTTGTGGTGATTTTTGTAACCCTTGTTTTCCAGGGATTGATCCTGCCTTTTGTAGTACGCTGGATGCGGTTGACCGAAATTGATAACGTGCTGCCCGAAGAGGAGCAACATGCGGGCATCCAGATCAGGCTGAACCAGGCGGCTATTGAGGTCTTGCTGGATCGGTTCAAGACAGAAATGGCAGAGAATGAGTTGGTTGCTTTCTTGCACAAGGACCTGGAGAACCAGACCGGTGTGCTGCAGCAAAGGCTCGCTTCGCTGGAATGTGACGATACCGAGCGGCGGGAAGTGGAGCGGCACAATGAGGTTTTAAGGCATTTGTATGCTGTGCAGCGCAAGGAATTGTTTAAGTTGCGGAAAGAGAAGTTTTACAGCGATGAAGAGATCCGCAAAGCGGAACTGCAACTGGATTTGAATGAGTTGAAGATTGCTTAGGGGCATTGAGGGGTTGGATTTGTAAATATTAATATTGTTGTTGACTTATGAAGATTTACGTGGAGACTGACCGGATTATTTTGAGGGAGATTGTGGCTGAGGATGCGGCTGCTTTATTCGAGATGGATGCTGATCCGGAAGTGCACAGATATCTGGGTAAGCAACCTTTACGAACGATAGCGCAGGTGCAGGATTACATCCTGTTTGTCAGGCAACAATATATAGATTTTGGTATCGGTCGCTGGGCGATTGTCGACAAGGCAAGTAATGAGCTGGTCGGCTGGGGCGGCCTGAAATTCCGGACGGACTGCGTGAATGGCATCAGCAATTTTCATGATGTGGGTTATCGGTTGTTGCGCAGGTTTTGGGGCATGGGTTATGCGACCGAATCTGCCAGAGCTTCGCTTAAGTATGCATTTGAGGTGATGGGTTTGGAGGCGGTTTACGCCCTGGCTAATGTGGGCAATATGGCCTCCAGGAATGCATTATTGAAATCAGGATTGAAGATTACGGCAAGGTTGACACATGAGGGGCTTGAGTGCGACTGGTTTGAGATTAGCAAGACTGATTATTTTGGTATTATTTGATTGTTTTATGAGAGAGATTTGTTTTTAAGGGGTTCTCATTCTTTCAGCCCGTTATTTAGCACCCTCGTTAATAATGCGCCAGGTTGTTTAGCCTCCTTGTCGTTGTGATTTAGCCATTCCGCGTCATTGTAGTTTAGCCATTCCGAGTCATCGTAATTTAGCTCATTCGTCATTGTGATTTAGCCATCTCGTCATTGTGATTTAGCCATCCCGAGTCATCGTAATTAAGCTCACTCGTCATCTCGACGAAGGAGAGATCTCTTGGTTAGGTATTGTTCAAGAGATCTCTCGCTGCACTCGAGATGACGGGGTGCAGAGAGACTTGCGATAGAGAAATGGGGTGCAGCGCTCGCGCAGGATGGTACATGACGGTTTACCCGCTTGTGCTGGTTAGCTTTGATTTACTAACCAAATTTCCTTGCCATGAGACTTCCTGCATTAAATCAGCGTTTTAAAGAATTAATTTTACTAATGGCGCTGGCTATGAACGCTGTTGCGGTACAGGCCATGGCTGATCCGAGTGCTGACGTCCCTTCGCCAGGCATCTACGTTTCATCAACTGCTGCCGCTGCGACGACAAGCATCAATATTTCGTCAGCTAATTCAGGTGCTACAACAAGCATTAATCTTTCATCAACTACTATCAGTGCGGTAACAAGTATTTCCGCAAAGACAACTAACGCTATTGCCGATCCCAAACCGAAGATTGTTAACATCGTGAATTTCATTCGTTTACTGGAGCCCAGGGATCCGAAGATTACAGAGGATGTGTTGTACCAGACGGTGGTGAAGCAGGTAGAGATGATGCAAAAATACAAGCTGGGCGGTACGTTTTTGTTGCAGTATGACGCCCTGATGGATGCACGTTACCAGAAACTGCTGAAAACCCTGCCTGCCGGAAGCTACGAGATTGGCGCCTGGTGGGAGATTCCACAGCCTATGGTAGAGAAAGCGGGGTTGAAATGGCGCGGGCGTTACCCTTGGGACTGGCATGCGGATGTGGGTTTCGCGACGGGTTATACGCCTGCGGAGCGCGAAAAACTGGCCGATGTGTACATGGCTGACTTCAAGAAAATCTTTGGTTATTATCCGAAATCGGTGGCCTCCTGGTTCATTGATTCGCATACGCTGAATTACCTGTATGACAAATATAAGATCGTGGCCTCGGCCAATTGCAAGGACCAGGTGGGGACAGATGGGTATACGCTTTGGGGCGGTTACTGGAATCAGGCCTATTATCCGAGCAGGATCAACTCCTATATGCCGGCGCAAAACGCGAAGAACCAGTTGCCGGTGCCGATTTTCAGGATGCTGGGCAGCGATCCGGTCCGCCAGTACGACAATGGATTGGGTACCGATCGGCAGGGCGTGGTGACGCTGGAACCGGTTTATCCCGCCGCAGGCGGAGATGAGACCTGGGTGAACTGGTTTTTCAAGGAGTTTGTGGAAGGTGAATCGATGGAGTTTGCTTATGCGCAGGCGGGACAGGAAAATTCCTTTACCTGGGACGGCATGTCCAAAGGTTTTGAGATCCAGATGCCGCTGATCGCGCGTCTGCGGGATGAAAATAAGATACGAGTAGAGACTTTGGCCGCTTCGGGCAAATGGTTTAAGGAGCATTATAAGGTGACCCCGGCTACCTCGGTGACGGTCAACGAAGACCTCCCGGGAAGCAGTCGCAGGACGGTCTGGTTCAACAGCCGTTTTTACCGCACTAATATTTTGTGGGAGAATAATACGTTGAACATCAGGGATATTCACTTGTTTGACGAGAAGTTTCCGTCGGTGTATACGGAGAATAAAGCTACTTCTAACGAGTGTTCTTTCTTTACGTTGCCATTTGTGGACGGGTATGTCTGGAGCAAAAAAGGGGATATGGCTGGTTTGCGTTTGAAGGCCCTGATTGACGGCAAGGAGGTGCTGCTGGAGGGCGGTAAACCGGAGATCCTGAGTTCAGAGAAAGGCAAACTGCACATTTCATGGCCCTTGACGAGTGTTGCCGGTAAAGTGGTGATTGACCTGGACGAGAAGCAGATGAAGCTTGTTGTTGTGGGTAGTGATGTGGCCTGGTTTCTGGATATGACTGCGCCGGGCACGGCTTTGCCTTTTGGGAATATTGCCTTGAACCAGATTGATTGTTCGTTTGAAAATATGGCGTATTCGGTGACGAGTACGAATGGTTCGTTTTCTAAAAAGGAAGGCGGTGTGTTTAGGGTGACGCCGGACAGGGACGGTATTGTGCTGAATTTGTCGAATAGGTAGGGGGTGGAGGATAAAACCTCCGTCATTAAAAACCCCCGTCATCTCGACGAAGGAGAGATCTCTTGATTAGGTATTGTTCAAGAGATCTCTCGCTGCGCTCGAGATGACGGGGGTTAGTTTTACTGCGACGGGTTAGTGCCGTCCTTAATAGGTAGTCCCGCGATAGCGGGAATCTTAATGCCGGGGTGCATTGCAAACGGTTTAACACCCCGGCAACGGGTTTTAATACTACAACCCTTCGTGTTCTAACAACGCCAATCTTGCCAGCATCTCTAAACAAGCGCCTTCCTGAATGATCTCCCAGCTGGTTTGGGCATTTCCGCCCCTGAAATCAGCACTCAACAGGTTGTTGCTTTTGTTACGGCAGCTGGACAACCAGGCATTGGCCATCGTATTCTTATACGCATTCACGTAAGTTTTGTCGCCGTCGAGTTTGTACAATTCGATGAAGCCCCTGAACATGATGGCCTGAAACCATACATGACCCGGTTCCAGAATGCGGAAGGACTGGCCAACTGCGTAGGAATTGAAGGGAATAAACCACTTTTTATACGCTGCTTTGGCAATGTCCCGCGCTTCGGTCAGGTAATGTGCCTCACCAGTAATCTTGTAGAGCAAAGCTGCTGCCTGCATGGCCTGTCCGGAATTGTAGGTGTATTTGTCTTTAGCGATGACCAGCGCAGAAGCCGGGTTGGCCGGATTGGACAGGTGTACATTGTCCCAATACAGGTTATCGGCAGGATCCTGCAAGGTAGTCTTGACCCATGCATACAAGTCTTTGGCACTTTTCAGGTAGGTGGCGTCATTGGTAGCGAGGTAAAGTTTGGCGGCCAAAACAGCGGCAGGAGCCGTAGAACAGGTGTTTTTAGAATCACCATCTTCCTTCCAGTATACACCACCACCCATGCGGGTGTCCGTGCCGGCCAGGATAAAGTTCCACACGATTTTAGCGCGCGTCAGGTATTGGGCGTTTTTGGTCAACTGATACAGGTCAGTCATGTCGATACCCACCCAGATGTTATCGTCATAATAACGTTCATCGCCCGTGCCCGGATACACCGCAAAAGCCTCAGGTTTGCCGTTGCGTGTGTTGCGGAACTGATCAATGGCCGTCAGCAAGCGACTGTCGTAGTTGCTGGCATACTTGGCTTTGTACGCAGGATAGGCTTCGGCGGCTTCTTTTAAGGCTGCGTAGCCAGAGAAAGCGGCGCCATGGCCCCAAATTACCGCTGCGCCGTCCCAGAAACCTGGGGTGCGCGGGTAGTTGGTACTCCAGATGTCGCGCGGCATGCCTTGCAGGTACAAAGTCACCATGGAGCTCATCAGCGTATCCGCTCTTTTGAGGAAAACAGGGGTGAGGTCTACTACACCCGGTTTAAAAGGTGTCGCGTCAGCGGTGGCTTCGGTCGACCGTGCGCCTGCTTTGTTGATCGTGACCACGCTAAAGAGGTATTTGGCATAGGAAGGGACTTTGACGGTCAACTTCATCTCTGCTGATGGTGCAGCAGACAAAATAACAGGATTGGGAGTGGTTTTAACGCCTGTATTGTTGGGTATATAGGTGATCTCTACTTTCAACAATGCTTCATCGGCAGGGTTCTTCCAGCTGATTTCCAGTTCATTTTCTTCGGTAGTGGGCACTGCTTTGAGTTGCGATACCGGGCTGATGGTCTTTGCGATGGTATCTTCAGGAAGTACTATTTCTTTGCTTTTTTTGCAGGATACCAATACGGCGGAACTGATGAATAAAAGCAGGAGTATGGTGGATATTTTTTTCATGTGAATGGGAATTAATTTGGACAACCTTTGCTTACGAATACAGTTTTTGGTGCTTTGACCTGGGTATAATCTCCGCCCAGTTTGGCATTGGCGATGATGAGGTTGGTCTCATACTTGCCGCCATTGCTGTCCTGAATGTAACCGGTTTCTGCACCCGCAGTAAAGTTCCAGCGTGCCAGAAGTCCAGTGCTCGTGCCCGTCAGACCACACATGCTTTCTTTGATCTGTTGACCTGTACGCGCCACGGTCCAGACCCTGGCTTCAGAAACCGCACCTTTCATGGCGCGGAAGTCCTGTCCGAATGCACGGCCGATCTCAAACCGGTTGCCATCGCTGCTTGAAGTTAGATCAACCACCGTATGGGTTTCTTCCTGACGGTTGATGATCAGCACATCCTGCACGCCGTTGATGTACAATTTGTATTTTTCCTTCACGTCGCTTTGGTTGCAATCTACCACCAGGGCAATGTTCATCCACTCGTTGAGGTTGAAACTTTTGGTACTTTCCAGGGTAATCTTATCGCCCAAACCAACAATCTGGATGGGGTGGGTAGCCTGAAAAGCATCGTTTTTACCGCGGATGATCAGTTTGCCTTCCAGTCCCATAAAGGTCTGCAAGCCTCTGTAGCCATCCATTTTGCAGGTCATTTCAAAAGTGACCTGTTTGAGGGTCTTTACAAAAGGATCGGAGATGCCGATGTCGTTGAAATTGGCGTAAGCGAAGTACTGGTCGCTCAGGTTCATGGCAAAAGCAGCGCCCGCCACGGTAACGTTGATGGTACTTTTCTGGCCTTTTTTGTCTTCAACGACCACAGTAGTGGTACCGTTTACCTTTCCCTTGATGGTGATGACATTGCCGTTTACACTGGCCTTGGCAATCAGCGGATTGGCAACGGTCGTTTTGTAATCGCCGTTGCCCGTATTTACCAGTATAAGTGCCGAGCCCTGTACTGCATCCAGGTTGACTGTATTTTTCTCTACCGTCAGTGCACTGGGAGCGGTCACGGTCAAGTCTACAAAGGCTTCTTTGCCAAGTACATCCGTAACTTTTACTTTGGCCGTTCCGGCAGCAACAGCCTTGATGCTAAACTTGCCGCTTGTGGCGAGTTTGGCATTATCGAGTGCCACAAACTGTCCGGCTGTGCCGACCAGTTCGGTTTTATAGCCAAAATTACCGGTAGCAATATTGATGACCACTTCACTTTTGTTGGGCACGCCAACTTCCAGCGCAGCGGTACTGGCACTGAGGGTTAGGTCAAATACCTTGGCAATGACTACATCGATGCTTTGTCTCTTGAACATTTTATCGGTAATAACAATGACCGCATTGGCACGGTCTTCTTTTGAGGTGGCCGTAATGGTGATGACATCACCATTGATGACCGCTTTGGCAACGTTGTCGTTAGAGGATTTGGCGGTATAGTCGCCATTACCTGTTTTGATGTTGACACTGAGACTTTTATCGGGCGTAAGCGCTACGGCCGACTGGTCGAGGGACAGTTCGACGATGTTGAATTCGACATCCTTTTTGGAACAGCCGCCGAGGGAAAGCAGCAGGCCCGTACAAAAGGTTAACAATAGGACATGGTTTTTTTTAAGCATAATTTGGTTCTTTATTGGATTATTTGGTTGATTAGAAGCGGGAGATTTCTGTCTTTTTTTGGATTAAGACAGGCGGATTTAAGGCATTTATGCGATGCTTTACATGGTGTTGAGGGCTGATAAATCGTAAATACTATACTTGGTTGAAGTGAAGATAGGGAATAATCTTTTGCGAAACAATTTATAATAATAATGTTGATAAAACGGTTTATCAATGTCTAAAACAAAGGTTGTGTTGTTCAGGGATTTAGCAGCGTTTTTGTTTGACGGGGGGGTATGGGAGTCAGGACTGTTAAAGTGCAATTGAACTATTAGGGACAGAGAATTTGAATACAGGTTCAACCTGTAACCATTAGTGACATTTGTTAAAATTGGTTAAAGTCCGCTATTGTAAACAAGGATGCTTTTGGATTGTGTTATATTAGAAGGTATTAACACTCCGAATATGAAATTTCTGTTGAGCTTTTGCTGTGTACTCTGCTTTGTTTTTAATAGCCATGCCCAGCTGGGTTATGATCTGATCGAAAAGAAGCATGAGCCTCTGGCGCTCCGAAAAGACATTGACCTGCTGCGCAGGACTCTGGAAAAACACCATCCGAATTTATACCGGTATATCAGTAAAGCGACTTTGAGCGCCCGGTTTGACAGCCTGAAGCGGAGCATCACTAAGCCCATGAGCAGTATTGCGTTCTTCAGTAATTTGTCGGCAGTGCTGAGCACAATCGGCGATGGACACCTTTCCTTGTCGGTTGACCTGTTCAGACTCAGTCAGGAAGAAATAACCAAATACGCCAAGCTGATCCGCGACCCGATCGGACAGTTTGAATACAAAGTTATCGGGAAAAGGCTGTACATCTTTAAGAATTTATCCAAAGACAGTACGCTGGTGCCGGGGACAGAGATCGTGAGTATCAACCAGATTCCGGCATCCATGATCATCGATAAACTATTTGGAATTATAACGGCGGATGGCTACAACCTGACTTGGAAGTACCACATTCTGAACGACAATAATGTAGCCGGTTTATACAGGGCTATTTATGGGAACCAGGACTCTGTGGCCCTGGAAATTAAGGACAACAATATGGACAAGAAGTATGTCTCTATCAAATCATATCCAGACAGCACGGTATTGAAACAACCGGCGGTTAGGGCTTCTGCAGTTAAACCGATTCTAAATGATCCGGAGGTTAAATACCTGAAGGTGAATAGTTTTTTGGCGGCATCTAATTCGGAGAATGACTTTAAGGAGTTTTTCAAGGTTTGTCGCGAGCAACAAACGAAAACCCTGATTCTAGACCTGAGGGGCAATACCGGAGGTGAGCTGTACAAAGCAATCGAATTGTTTACCTACCTGATTGACACCCCCACTTATTTCGGCCGCAGGCCCGAAGAACTGATCAGGAACCGGATCATGCCTTCCTTAAACGAGATCAGGGAACGGCAGATTAAGTACTACAAGGAAACGGGTTATGCTTCGTTGCCTATGCCGCAGGCCGACCGCTTTAAAGGGAAGGTTTATGTATTGGTCAACGGAGGGACTTTTTCTGCCGCTGCATTGCTGGCGTCCAATCTACAGGGACAGAAGAATGTGGTATTTGTAGGCGAGGAAACTGGTGGTGGAAGAAACGGTTGCACGGGCGGGCTGTTTGAACTGCTCGCTTTACCACAAAGCAAACTCAATTTGCGGTATGGCATTATTCCCTTTAACCTGCTGAAGCAGAGCGCAACCGAGGGCAGGGGCTTGATGCCCGATGTGCCTGTTATTTACCGCATCAATGAGTTTTTAACGGGGAAAGACCAGGAAATGGACTGGGTCATGAAAGATATAAAGCAAAAAAAACCAGGCTCAAATTAATGAGTCCGGTTTCATACATTTAAATCTATAAGTAGTAATCTTTATGCTAAAATAACTAAGTTTTCGCATACACCTATATGCATATACTAATTTATTTTTTATTTGTTTAGCATCGGTGGTTCTTAATGCTGTCCGGGTTTAATAGTCAATAGTGTTTTATGGATCCAGCCAATTGTTTTGTAACACTTCACAGGGTCACTGCCCGGTACGATTACATCACTTTTGCCGTTTGCCAGGAAAACCTTGCACCAGTCGCCATTGACCTCAATCAGGCCAACCTGGTAGCCCACAGGCAATACCTTCAGCGGCGTATTGTTGACCGTCGAATTGGTGTTTCTGAACTTGGTATCTGCCGTATTGACCGTAAATATCTTTGCGATGTCACTCGGAGTGCCAAAGACTGCGGTATTAAAGGCGTCCCGGGAGAAGGCCGGGCCCGGATCGGCTTTACGGATCGGGGACACATCATCATGGCCCAATACAGATTTAATGGCCGGATAGGTGGCAAGAATGAGCTTGCTCAATTTGTAAAGCGCATCCAGTTGTGCCTGCGGATAGGCAAACCAGGTTCCCGGAGCCGCACCCAGGGCACTGTTTTTGTGACTGGCTCTGATTACTGCGCTGGTTCTTTGCGGGAATTGTGCAGATACCTGGCCGGGGTTAACGATCTCAATGCCAATGGCTACACTGTTCATCCCGTCCACGCCATTCCAGTTGCTGGAGCCGGCGTGACTGCATTTTTTATTGAAAGGAATCATTTGTATAATGGTGCCATCCCTGTCCAGCACAATGTGCGCGGCAAGCCTTAATGTGTTGTTTTTGGTGTCCTTAAACCAGTTGACCGCAGAACTGGCGCCGTCTGTCACCGTGTAGTGCATGATCATAAATTTAGGAGCTATAACCGGTCCGACAAAAGGACTGAGGTTGATCTTGATTTTGTCGCCGGCTTCCGCCACGAGCATATGGTCTGTGATTTTCATAATTTATATTTGGATTTAAAAACGTTCAGTTAACTATTCGTAGCAGGTGGTTCCACCGGAGGTTTGGTGCCGCTACCCCTTAGGTTGGATATTTTGTTGAGCACATCAAACCAAAAAGGTGCACCCATGATGAGCGCCATGATGGTGATGGCTAAACCAGTGACTTTATTGAGGACGAAGACAAACCAGCTGGTATCCTTGTGTTTATGCGCTGGCCAGCCCAGCGGAAGTGATTGATCCAGTACTGCCCTGGCATCACTGATATTGGCCAGTTCATCGGCAACAGCACCTTCCAGTTCTTTGGTTGTCGCGCTGTCTTTTGCGTTTACCGCCTTGGCATTGTTGAGTCGCTGCAGGCTGATGTTCAGGCTGTCCTTTCCTGTCGCATAAGCCTGGGTGGCGAGTTTGCCTGCTACTTCCGGGTTGCGGTGGAGGTATTTTGCAATTTCGATGGTATCGGCATTGAGGCCGATGGTAGCCACGACAGACACCAGTATGGTGAATGGCATGGCGTACTTGCGCTTCATGTGTCCGCCGATCCTAAGCATGGAAGAATCGTACCAGCCCTCTATTTTGCCTTTGAAGGCTGCAAGATCGCTGATTCCCTTGCTCACATTCGCAGCGCTGTCCTGAATGGCCTCCTCGGCATACATTAGGAATACGCGTTTCAATTCAGGACTAAGGGACGAAGAGTTGGTGAGGGAAGTGATGGCATCACTGATGTCCTTAACAATATAAGTTTCGTTGTTGGGGTCAAAAGATACTTTTTCTAATAAAGCAGACGCGAAGTTTTTGGCGTCGATGTAGGCAGTAGAGCCCCCAGTCGCGGATAGTGCTGTGTTAGAGCAGTGGTCCATAATGGCAGTTCCAAGTTTGACTTTCTTACCACCAACGGTTATTACCTCTTCGGCGAAGATTCTTAGAAGCCATGTTTCCAGTACTTTAGCCCTGAATTTGAAAAATGTTAAGATCAGTTCCACCACGGAACTGGCAATGATACTGAGCAGGAAATAGATAAAAATCAATCCTGCCACAAGGTCTAAAATGGGGAAGCCACTCATTTCGGTTTATATTTGGTTTAGAAAGGTTAATTAACTGGTATTTAAAAATCAGGGCTTGATTGGTTGTTAAACTTACAAACTAAGTTTTGAACAATCAATAGGTTACCCGAAATTGTTAATCAAATATTTCTTTGGTATTAAATATAGAAAACGAGATGTGTCGGCCTGCGCTTATCCATATATTAAGCCGAAATAATTCCTAAAAGAGGTGGGGATTTGAACAGTTTTGCTATTTTATGGTCAGACCCTGTACAGCAGCATTTGCCTGAGCTTGGGTCTTGTCAAGCTTAAGCCCGTTTGTGCTTACATTTTCAAAGGATATGCCATTGATGCCATGCAGGTCATCATGGCCCTGCAGTGTAATGGTTAGCGGGTCGCCCGATGCCGTAATGTTTTTAAAGACGATGTTTTTGATATTGCCATAATCCTTGTCTCTCGACCAGATTGCTTTTCCAATCCACAAAGAAATGAATTTGTGTGATTCTTCGATCCGGATATCCTCAAACCTGACATTGCTCACCAATCCTGCGTCACACTGGTAAACCCGTAAAGACCATTCCCTGCCTTTATCCCGGATGATGTCGCAATCCTTAAAGAGCACATCGTCTACATTGTCCCTAAGTTCGGCACCAATGCTCAAGGCATGGGCCAACTGGTTCCACAATATGCAGCCGGTAACCAGGATGCGCGCTACATCGCCCTGGTCTTTATCCGCCTTGACTACCACCAAATCATCCATGGTGCGCAGAAAACAATTCCTGACAGTCACGTCCCGGCTGTTGCAGATGTCTATACCATCAGAATTGGCACGGTAACCCAGGATCTTGATGTTGTCGACCGTTACGCTGTCGGACTGCCTTATGGGCACCGCCCAGGTGCTGGGATCCCTTAAAATGATGCCTTCTAATTGTATGTTGCGCCCTTTTACAAATAACAAATTGCGGGCATGTGTGGTGCAGCCGCTGGCATCCAGAATACCCCGACCACGGATCTTGATGTTACGGCCCTGCAGGGAAATCGATGGGGCATAGTTGCGCATGCTGTCTGTGCTGTTGACCCAGTATTTCTCTTTCGGATCAATTACGGCACGGACGATTGCACCGCCAGCGAGGTATACGGTTTTGTTGTCGCCTACTTCGAGACGGGAAATTTCATGAATTCCGGGGCCGAAATAGATTACGTCTGGATCATTGGGTTTGGGTGGGTTGACTTCAAGGGGATTTACAAACAAATGCAGGGATTTAACCCAGACACCGTTGAGCTCAATGGTCAGGTTGATGGGTTTGGAAACCGAAAAAGTAATTGTACGGCCTTTTATAACGGGCTTGATTCCAGCAGAAGCAGGGAGGATTTTTGCTGAGGCAACTTCAACGGGTATGGTAACTGTTACAGTTGCTTTGCCTTCCAAATCAAAGTAGGCAAATGCCGCATTGTCAAAGAATTTATGGGAATTTTTGATGTCAGATACGCCGTCAAACTGGTAAGGCTTATCATTGGCCGCAATTTTTGCGGTGTAAACCGGGAGCGTTCTTCCAGAGACGGAGACTTTATAATCTGTATTTAGTGTTTCGCCCTTGGGGGCTGGATAAACCACTATTTTATCTTTTGCCGCTTGCGAAGCAAAAGAGGGATATAAAAAGAAGATCAGGACGGTGGCTATCAAATTTAAAATTAGTTTCATGGTCTTCTTAAACTAAAATGACGGATGGATCTCTAGGGTCAGTGCCGTTTAGGATTTCATCAATACTGTTGAGCGTGATGGTAGCAATCTGTGCTAAAGCATCTTCTGTGAAAAAGGCCTGATGTCCGGTGACCAGTACATTCGGGAAACTCATCAAACGCTGGATTTTATCGTCGCCAATAATTGTCCCGGAAAGGTCTTTGAAGAAAAGCTTTTCTTCCTGTTCGTACACATCAATGCCGAAATAACCCACCTGACCGGATTTTAAGGACTGGATCACGTCATCGGTGTTCAGCAGTCCACCGCGACTCGTGTTGAGAATAGTTACTCCCTTTTTCATCTGCAACAGCGCAGCCTCATCGATGAGGTAATGGTTTTCCGGTACCAAAGGGCAATGCAGTGAGATGATATCTGAAGTCTTTAGCAATTCAGAAAATGAACAGTAGTGTACGCCTGCAGTTTTCAGCTCCTGGTCTTCAAAAGGATCAAAGGCCAGTATTTTGCAACCAAAGCCCAGCATGATCTTACAAAAGGCTTTGCCGATTTTGCCGGTGCCGATCACGCCAACCGTCTTGCCATGTAAGTTGAAGCCAAGCAAGCCGTTCAGTGAAAAGTTCTGTTCACGCACCCGGTTGTAGGCTTTATGTGTCTTTCTGTTGAGGGTAAGCAGCATGGCCACTGCATGCTCAGCCACAGCTTCTGGAGAGTAAGCCGGAACGCGGCATACCCGGATGCCTTTAGCCTTAGCTGCTTCTAAATCAACATTGTTGAAACCTGCGCAACGCAAGGCGATGATTTTAACTCCTTTTGAGGCAAGTACTTCGATGACCTCGGCATTCAGTTTATCGTTGACAAAAGCGCAGACCACTTCCGTGCCTTCGTCCACCGCGTTAACAACATGCGGGCCGAGGTGGGTTTCCCAAAACTGCAGATCAAAACCATAGGGCTTGTTGTGCAGGTCAAAGAAGTTTTTGTCGTAAGGTTTGGCAGAAAAGAATGCAATTTTCATATGGATGGTGCTATGGAGTCTAAAGTACAGAATTTATGTATATTAGTGCATGAGACCATCCGTAAAACTTCCACTATTGGCCATGATGGCCATAATTGGTGCGTGTAACAATAGCGAAAAGAAGTCAGGCACAACTGCAACAGCATTTTCAGCATCCAATCCCTTTTCATCAGAAAGTAAGTTGCCCTACCAAGCGCCTGATTTCAGCAAGATTAAGGATGCCGATTTCATGCCTGCTTTTGAAGAAGGAATGAAAATACACCTGCAGGAAATAGAAAAGATCGCAGGCAATTCAGAGGCTGCAACGTTTGAGAATACATTGGTTGCGATGGAGCGCTCGGGTGCATTGCTGAACAGGGTGAACAATGTTTTTAACTTACTATCGGGCGCAAATACCAATGACCATTTACAAAAACTACAGGAAGAGATAGCGCCCAAACTGGCAGCACATCAGGATGCCATTTCGCTCAACGCCAAGCTGTTTGAAAGAATAGAAGGTATTTACAACAACAGGGCTGCATTAAAACTGGATGCAGAGTCGAACCGTTTGCTGGAGTACCAATACCAGACCTTTGTACTCGCAGGTGCGAGGTTGTCGGAAGAAAACAAAAGCAGCCTAAAGAAATTCAACGAACAGGAAGCCTCGCTGAGTGCGAAGTTTACCAATCAGCTACTTGCCGCTTCAAAAGCCGGCGGATTGGTGGTGGATAGCAAAGAAGAATTGGCAGGCTTGTCCGAAGGAGAACTAAGTGCCGCCGCACAAACTGCAAAAGACAATAAAAAAGAAGGCAAGTGGTTGTTGCCACTGCAAAATACGACCACCCAGCCATCCCTGCAGGCGCTTTCCGTACGTGCCACCAGGCAGCGGCTTTTTGATGCGTCCTGGAACCGCACTGAAAAAGGCGATGCCAACGATACCCGCAAGATCATTGTAGAGATTGCCAAGATCCGTGCGGAAAAAGCGAAACTGATGGGTTTCAGCGACTACGCCACCTGGAAATTGCAGGATCAAATGGCCAAATCGCCGGCAGCTGTAGAAACTTTCCTGGGTAAATTGGTACCCTCAGCCACTGCAAAAGCAAGAGCAGAGGCGGCAGATATCCAGGCGGTGATCGATCAGGAAAAAGGCGGTTTCAAACTGGAGGCCTATGACTGGGACCACTATGCCGAAAAGGTGCGCAAAGCAAAATATGACCTGGACGAAAGTCAGGTGAAGCCCTATTTCGAACTCAATAGTGTGCTGGAAAACGGGGTGTTTTATGCCGCTACCCAATTGTATGGGATTACCTTTAAACAACGGACGGACTTGCCTGTATACCATAAAGATGTGAAGGTTTACGAGTTGCTGGAAAAAGACGGGACGACCATCGGTATCTTTTATTGCGACTATTTTAAGCGTGATAATAAAAACGGTGGTGCCTGGATGAGCAACATCGTAGGTCAGTCTAAACTCTGGAACACCAAACCGGTGATCTATAATGTCTGCAATTTTACCAAACCTGCTGCCGGTCAGCCGGCGCTGATCAGCTTTGATGATGTAACCACGATGTTCCACGAATTCGGACATGCCTTGCATGGTTTTTTTGCCAGTCAGCAGTACCCGACGCTATCAGGTACCAATGTGGCCCGGGACTTCGTCGAGTTTCCATCCCAGTTCAACGAACACTGGGCTGTTGACCCACTGATTTTTAAACACTACGCCAAACATTACAAAACAGGAGCGCTGATGCCACAGGTGTTGGTGGACAAGATAAAAAAGGCCGCTACGTTTAACCAGGGATATGCGCTTACCGAAGTTTTGGCTGCCGCGGCATTGGATCTGGAATGGCACAAGTTAAAAAGTACAGATCCGGTGCAAGATGCCGATCAGTTTGAGGTTGCCGCGCTTTTGCGGACCCAGTTGAGTCTTTCTTATGTGCCGCCGCGCTACCGCTCCAGTTATTTCCTGCACATCTGGGCCAATGGTTACGCGGCAGGTTATTATGCCTATTTATGGACCGAGATGCTGGACAACGACGCCTTTTCCTGGTTTGAGGAAAATGGCGGCTTAACTGCAGCTAATGGACAGCGCTTTCGGGACATGATTTTATCTAAGGGCAATACGGAAGATTATAACCGGATGTTTAAGGCTTTCAGAGGTCATGATCCAAGTATCGCGCCGATGCAAAAAAACAGGGGATTATAAAATGGAAAGAAGAAAATTCCTTGAGTTTGGAATAGGCTTAACCGCAACAAGTCTTTTAATACCAGGGTCATTGTTGCAGGCGGCAACGTTTGGCTCGTATGCTAAATTGCCTAAATGGCGTGGGTTCAACCTGTTGGAGAAATTCAATAAAGAAGTTAATCAGCCTTTTAAAGAGGACGATTTTAGCATGATGGCTGAGTGGGGCTTTGATTTTGCCAGGTTGCCGATGTCCTACCACTGCTGGTCAGATCCTGGTGATTGGTTTCAGATGGACGAGAGGGTACTGAAGGAGATCGATCAGGCAATTGCCTATGGTGATCAGCACAAGATCCATGTCAACTTAAACCTGCACCGCATCCCAGGTTATTGTGTCAACGCTCCGGCAGAGCCATTGAATCTTTGGAAGGATGAGAAAGCACTGGAGGCAGCGGCATTCCACTGGCGGCATTTCGCCAAAAGGTACAAAGGAATTAGCAGCAACAAACTCAGTTTTGATTTGATCAACGAACCCTCACAGGTAGAAGAACCCGATTATCTGAGGGTTGTAACCACAATCATCCAGACCATCCGGCAAGAAGATCCCAAACGGCTGATCATCATAGATGGCTTACAGTACGGTACCAAACCTGTGTTTGGTGCGACAAAATTAAATGTGGGACAAAGTACCAGGGGTTATGGCCCCATGCAGGTAAGTCACTACAAGGCCTCATGGACCAAGATCGATTCGGCCCTGCCAACCTGGCCTTTAAGTCCTGATGGCAAAGACCGCTGGGACCAAAACCGGCTTCGGCAGGAAATATTCGAACCCTGGAAAAAACTGGAAGCTCAGGGAGTTGGCGTACATGTAGGCGAATGGGGCGCCTACCAGCATACGCCCCATGCCGTGGCACTTGCCTGGATGAAAGACAATCTGGAGATCTGGAAGGAAAATGGCTGGGGATGGTCCTTATGGAATTTCAGGGGAAGCTTTGGCATCCTGGACAGCGGGCGGACTGATGTCGACTATGAAAATTATATGGGGCACAAGCTGGATCGTAAAATGCTTGAGCTTTTGCAGCGGTATTGAGTAAGATTTATTACATTTATTCCAGAAAGTTGTTATGGGAATCAACAGCATTTATTAATGGGATCAACAGAGGAATTACAAAATAAGGGGTTATTATTTTTAGAAGGCGGGGCTGAAATGGCGGGGCTGATACGGTCGCTGGACTGGCAGGGAAATCCCCTGGGTAAACCCGAACAGTGGCCTTCAGCCTTAAAACAAATGGTTAGCATGGTGCTGAACACTACATTTCCGATGCTTATCTGTTGGGGAGCGGATAACATTCAGTTGTATAATGACGCCTTCAGGCACATTGGCGGGCTGACCAAATATCCAGATGCAACGGGCAGGAGCGCCAAAGATACCTATGCGGAAATCTGGGACAAGATCGGGCCTATGTTTGACGCAGCGAGGCTCGGAACAGCAGTGGACTTTACTGAGGCCGGTTTTGATTTTTCATGCAGCCCTATACGGGATGAGAACGGGCAGATCGGCGGTATCCTGGTGATCTGTAAAGAAAGCACTGAAAAAGTCAGGGCATTGGCTAGCCAGGCTATGGAAGAAAGTGCGGAAGAATTTCAATCGCTCAACGAAGAGCTGGCTGCTGCGAATGAAGAATATATGGCAGTCAACGAAGAGCTTTCCGCCGTTAATGAAGAACTTGCCACCACGAACGACGAACTCAAAGAAGCCCAGGACAGCTTGCAGCGCAGCGAGAAACTATTCAGGAACATCGCACTCAACATCCCGAATTCCCTGATCATTATGATCGATAAAAACCATCGGTTTATCACAATTGAAGGGGATATCATGGAGAAAATGGGCTACAGCAGCGGGGATTACGCAGGTAAACATCCGACTGAAATTGCGCCTCCGGAAAGGTATGAAGCCTCTAAACACCTTTATGAAAGGGTCTTGTCAGGAGAAAAGTTTTCTGTAGAGCGGAAGGCGGCTAACGGGGAAATTTTTATGGTGCACTTTGTACCGCTTAAGGACAACAACAATGAGATAGAGGCCGGACTAATCATTGCACTTGAGATAACAGATATTAAGCAGTCCGAGGAAAGGAGCGCTAAACTTGCAGCGATCATTGAGTCTTCAGATGATGCGATCATCAGCAAAACTTTGGAAAGCGTCATCACCAGTTGGAATGACTCGGCACAAAGAATGTTTGGCTATACAGAGGAAGAGATTATTGGTGAAACCATTTACAAGCTGATTCCTCCGGACCGTACAGATGAAGAACCGAGAATACTGGCGCGTTTAAAAACAGGCGAACGGGTCGAGCATTTTGAAACCAAAAGACTCACGAAAGACGGTAAGCTGCTGGATGTATCCATCACCATTTCGCCGGTGCGGGACAAAGAAAACAACATCATCGGACTGTCCAAGATCATTAGGGACATTACGTATAAAAAACAGGAGGAGCAGCGAAAGAACGATTTCGTGGCCATTGTGAGCCATGAATTAAAGACACCGCTAACGACCATCAACTCTTATGTGCAGTTGCTGCTTGCAAAATCTAAAAAAGAAGGCGATGAATTTCGCATTAATGCGCTGACCAGGACGGAGGCGCAGGTCAAAAAAATGACTGCTATGATCCATGATTTTCTGAACCTGGCAAGACTGGAAGAAGGGAACATACCACTGAACAAAAGTAATTTCGATTTTAACGTACTGGCTAACGAAATTGCAGGAGATGTGCAGGTACTCACTTCAAAACACCAGATAAAACTGGTGGATTGTGAAGAAGTGACGCTGAATGCAGACCGGGATAAGATTGGGCAGGTATTGAATAACTTGCTGAGCAATGCCATTAAATATTCCCCGAATGGTGGGACTATCACGCTGGGTTGCGAAAAGCAGGTTGGAATGGTGAAGATCTATGTCCGTGATGAGGGTGTGGGAATCAGTCCTGAAAATCAAAAGCGACTTTTCCACCGTTTCTACCGGGCCGATGACGACAGACTGAAAACGGTATCCGGATTTGGCATTGGCTTGTATTTGGTTTCAGAGGTATTGCGCTACCACCAGTCGCAGATCGAAGTAGAAAGTAAAGAGGACGGCGGTTCTACTTTTTACTTTAGTTTGGATCTACTTTAATTTCGCTTCAAGATCATGATCGAAGTCGCCTGTGCAATTATTGTTAACCCCGACAAGCAGGTATTGGTTGCCCAACGGAGCGCAGCCATGAAAATGCCTTTGAAGATGGAATTTCCCGGCGGTAAAGTGGAACCTGGTGAGAATGCGGCTGGGTGTCTGATCCGTGAAATTAAAGAAGAACTTAATCTATTGGTTTGTCCGGTTTTTGAAATGGAGGCCAACATCCATCGATATCCAGATTTTACCATCAAACTCATTCCCTTTATCTGTACCATTACCAGTGGAGAGCTTGTCTTAAAAGAGCATATTGCCTGTTATTGGGCAGACCTTGAAATGCTCTACGGTTTGGATTGGGCAGAGGCGGATATTCTAATAATGAAAAATTATTTAGCAGGTAATTACTGGCGAAAAAAAGTTAACTTGCATTAAGGATTAACTCGATCAAGATATGATGCCACTGGGTGAGATTAAAGCAATTTTTGATTGTCTGCCAACGCCGAGTGTGCTTTTGGAAACGAATGCACCTGATTTTAAAATAGTGGCATTTAACAAAGCATTTTCTGAAGTCATATTACCCGGGGAAAAGGACATCATAGGCCAGCCATTTTTTGAAGCCTTTCCAATGAATGCTGATGACGATGGCAACAGGACAGATCATATCAAATATGCCCTTGACTTCGTATTAACTCATAAAAAACTTCACCAGATAGAAAGGCACCGTTATGACCTGCCTGACCGGCGCTATTGGAAAATAGACACTTTTCCGCTTTTCGACGCTTCGGGCAAGATGAGTTATATTGTGCAGAGCTCAACGGACATTACTTCATTGCAACTTGCGGAAGAAGAAGCGAATGTAAATGAGAAGAAAACCAGCAATTGGAACGAGTTAAACCAGTTGGAGCGAAATGTACTGGAGCTTCATTCCAAAGGTGAGGCGAGCATGTCGCAGGTCTTATCGTTTTATATGACCGGTCTGGAAGCCCTGATGCCTCAAATGACCTGCTCCATATTGCGGGTTCGAAATAATTGCCTCTACAACTGGGCTTCTCCTTCACTTCCCGCTTCGTTGATCAGCCAGTACGAAGGTGCCGCGATCGGCCCTAAGGTCGGCTCATGCGGAACGGCTGCCTATTTGAAGGAAAAGATTGTGGTGGAAGACATCAGTACAGATGATCGCTGGGAGGCGTTTAAGGGTATGACAAAGCACGAGGGTTACAATTCTTGCTGGTCTTACCCGATTATCGATTCTAATAACGAAGTAATGGCTACGTTTGCAATTTATTGCAAAATCCCAGCGGTTCCGGGTGAACAGGAGCAAGACATCATTGAACGAGTCACCTCCTTGCTGGCTGTCATTATAGAAAACCGGCAGTATGCTGAAACGATCAATGAAAATAGTCAGCTCATGGCGCAGGGGCAGGAGCTTGCCCAGTTCGGCAACTGGTCCTGGGAAATTGAGGACAATGTGGTGAGTTGGTCAGACACCTTGTACGACATCTATGGGATTAATAAGCAGGAATTTAAGGCGACTTTCGAAGCCTATCAGGATTTGCTGCATCCGGAGGACAAAAAGCGAGTTTATGACATTATTACTGCGGTCCTTGAGCGCAAAACTGATATTGGATTTGAGGAGCGCATTGTAAGGCCCGGTGGTGAAATCAGACATTTGAGATCCTGGGGTACGGTGAAATGCAATGAAGAAGGGCAGCCCGTGAAAATGATCGGTGCCTGTCTGGATATTACAGAGAGCAAAAAAACCCAGGAAGAATTGCTGGAAAGTGAAGCCCGCTTGAGGAACCTCGTAGAAACCCAGGTCAGTCACATAGAAGAAATTGAACAACATAACGTCAAGCTGAAGGACATTGCCTGGGCTCAATCGCACCTGGTACGGGGCCCCCTGGCGCGCGTGCTTGCCCTTGTCCAACTGCTCAACGATGCGCAAAATGACCAGGATACACAGGAAAAAATAATCTCCTATCTGGAAGCCTCGGCCAAAGAACTCGACGAAGTCATCAAGAACATCATCGACAGAAGTCAGCCCGCTGATTAAGTACCTTATCCTAAGGTTGTTCGGCCATTTTACGTTTGGCAGTAATGCCCCAGATCAGTTCGCTTAAAAACTTTTGAGCCCTTTTATCCGTTGCTTCTTTGTCTTTCGGAATCCCTTGTTCATCGTAGTTGTTTTGAACCTGAGGTACAGGAAACATCGCAGGAATTACCCATGCGCCAATTTTCCACAGGGAGAAGACAAGGGAGGTCATGACCTGCGCACCACCAAACGGCCCTGCTGAAACGGTAGCTAAGGCGATTGGCTTACGCTGCCACTCTTTATACAACAAATCGACTACATTCTTCAAGCTGGTCGGGTAGCCACCATTGTATTCGGGGGTTACAAGTACGATACCATCTGCCTGATTGATTCTGTCGCGAAATTCCAGAATATTTGCTGCAGGATCTGTCATGTACTGAAGACGTTCCTCAAAGACTGGGAAATTGAAACTGGCGAGGTCAACCATGTCTACCGTAGCCAGGTTGTGTTCTTTAATGTAGTTTTGAAAATAAAGCGCAACCCGGTGGCTGTTTCTGCCCTGGCGGACACTTGCTGAAAGAATGACGATGTTCATGCCACTAATATAGTTAATATTCAGACTTGCCTGGATGCCAATGGTAAAAGAGCGGGTTTTATTGTATATTCGCCGCCCTTAGCCCCTAAAAATATGAAACTGGAAGAGCAGCTGCGAAAACGAAGTGATGACAAATGCGAACTGTGTGCGGCGACTGAAAATCTGACGGTCTATGAGGTTCCGCCTCAAACACAAAATACAGCTGACGAATGTGCGCTGTTGTGTGCAAAATGTCTCGCCCAGATTGAAAAAAAGGAGACGCTGGACAGCAAGCACTGGCAATGTCTTGGGTCAAGTATGTGGAGCGAAGTTCCTGGCGTACAGGTATTGAGCTGGCGCATGCTGAACCGCTTGAGACAGGAGAGCTGGGCCATTGATTATTTAGACATGATGTATCTGGATGATGCAACTTTAACCTGGGCCAAAGCAACAGGTGATCACGAAAACGATTCTGAAGTCGCTTTTCATAAAGATGCGAACAACAATGTATTGGAAAACGGGGATACAGTGGTTCTGGTGAAAACCCTCGACGTCAAAGGTTCCAGTCTTAGTGCGAAATTGGGCACAGTTGTCAAGAACATAAAGCTAGTCGACGACAATAAAGAACAGATTGAAGGCAGGATTGAAGGTCAGTTGATCGTGATCCTGACAAAATATGTCCGCAAGCAAAGCTAATCCTAAAATTGCTTTGTAATTACAGGCTATGGAGTCAAATCATTAGTTTTGACTAAGATGGAGAAAATACCGGTTAAGCACATTCATGAAATATTAAAAGAGCCAAAGCTATCTGGTAGTTTTAGCATCCGGGATGTTCAGGAGATGTTGAGCGGGAAAGCCATGGTTCAGGAATTGCACAGACATGATTTTTTCTACATACTGGTGGTAGCACATGGAGGTGGTCAGCACGATATAGATTTCCATTTACATCCCGTTACCGATCAAAGTGTTTTCATCATGCGCCCGGGCCAGGTACATCAAATTACATTGGATGCAAACAGTACCGGCTACCTGATGCAATTTAAGGATGAATTTTATTTGCCCAAAGACAAGACTTCGAAACAACTGCTGCACAACGCAAGCCGCTGCAACCTCTACCAGTTTCCTCCGGCAAAATTTCAGAAACTGATGCTGACCCTTGACAACATCTTTCAGGAGGATACCAGTTTGCAGGATGAACATTACGAGGCCATCAGGGCAAATATGGATCTATTTTTTATTGAACTGATCCGCCATAGCAGCAAATGCGCTGCCATGCTGGGTACATCGGAAGACCAGGAACTGCTGGAGAAGTTTTTGGATTTGATGGAAAGCAATGTGGGTGGGGGCAAAGGAGTATCGGCATATGCAGCCATGCTGAACCTGTCCAATTATCAGCTGAACACAATGGTGAAGACGAGATTAGGAAAAACAACATCAGAGCTGATCAATGAACGGACTATCCTGGAGGCTAAAAGGTTACTACTTGCAACATCAGAGCAGATTTACCAAATTGCCCATCATCTTGGCTATGAGGACGTATCTTACTTTATCCGGTTTTTCAGGAAGCATACCAGTTATTCTCCGGAAGCATTTCGACAGAATTTCAAGTAAGTCCTATTCAATTTCATTTTCGTCCTATCGCTACCACTGTATTGAACGCTAGCTTTGCTGTATAAATTTCTTACTCATTTTTTTGATATGAAGCATGTAAAATCTTTATCAGTTGGCGACCAGGAACAGTTCGACGTCATCATAATTGGAGGCAGTTATTCAGGGCTTGCCGCTGCAATGGCTTTAGGCAGGGCACTCATGCATGTTTTGGTGATTGACAGCGGGCTGCCTTGCAATCGCCAGACTCCCTTTTCGCACAACTTCCTGACGCAGGACGGAAATACGCCAGCTGAGATTGCTTCCATTGCAAGAAAGCAGGTTCAGGCTTATGAGTCTGTACGGTTTTTTGAGGGCATCGCTAATTATGGAAAAAAGACGGATACCGGTTTTGAGATCATGGTCTCTACAGGGCAGGTGTTTCGTTCGGCAAAGCTGATATTCGCAACAGGCATCAGGGACATCATGCCTGATATAGCCGGGTTTGCAGCTTGCTGGGGTATTTCAGTTTTACATTGTCCGTACTGCCATGGCTATGAAGTCAGGCACGAAAAGACAGGAATTTTTAACAATGGAGAAGATGCCTATGAAATGGCTGTATTGATATCTAACTGGACGAGAGACTTGACAATGTTTACCAATGGCCACGCGCTCTTAACCACCGAGCAGCGCGAGCAACTGGCAAGTAGGCAAATAGGGGTTGTGGAAAAGGAGTTTTTAAAAATTACCCACGCCAATGGTTTCATGACGGAAATTGTGTTCAAGGATGGTACCTCACTGCCTATGACTGCGCTTTATGCGCGAAACCCATTCGAACAACATTGCAGCATCCCGGTTCAGCTTGGTTGTGAAATGACCGAAGAGGGGTATCTGCGTATTGATGCCATGCAGCAGACTACGATGGAGGGAGTATATGCCTGTGGCGACAATACTACGCGAATGCGTTCCCTGGCCAACGCTGTCGCAATGGGCACTATGGCAGGAGTAGCCGTAAGCCGCGAACTGATCCAGGAATTTTGGTAGGCCAGAATAAACTGCTATATTAAAAGTCCATAGCTATCGGACTTAACATGAGTATTATTGTCTTAAATGTAAACGGTCGGCAGCACCGTCTGGATGTTGATCCGACTACGCCGCTGTTGTATGTACTGCGCAATCAGCTGGCGCTAAACGGCCCCAAATTCGGTTGTGGAATGCAGCAGTGTGGGACTTGCATGGTGCTTGTTGATGGCAAAGCTGAATTTAGTTGTACAAGTCCTGTCTCTTTCTTTCAAAAAAAGGTCATTACTACCTTAGAAGGACTGGCTTCGACAAGCGGCAAACTCCACGTTGTACAGCAAAGTTTTCTGGATGAACAGGCTGCACAGTGTGGCTATTGCCTGAACGGGATGGTCATTTCTGCAGTTGGCCTGCTCAACAATGCGATTAAGCCCCTGACAGAGGCCAGTATAAGAAAGGGAATGCAGCGTGTGCTTTGCCGCTGCGGTTCACAGGCGAGGGTCTTGCGCGCCATCAGGCGTGCTGCAAATGCTAAAAAGAAATAGCCGCATGAAAGCAAGCAGAAGAAGTTTTATCAAATCAGCAGGAAGCCTGACGGTACTGTTTTCACTGGGTCATACTGGTGTGTTTGCGGCTTTGCTTCCGGGACAAGATCCGGAATTACCAGGAGTTTTAAGGAGCAATCCTGCGCTGAGCGCCTGGATTGAGGTGCTTGCTAATGGATCTGTGCGCGTGTTTACAGGCAAAGTGGAACTGGGGCAAGGATTGTGCGGCGCCATTGCGCAAGTGGTATCAGAAGAACTTGACTTAAAAGTTAGCCAGGTAGAGGTCGTGATTGCCGATACACGCCGAACGCCTAACGAAGGCTTTACCGGAGGAAGTTTCTCCACTGAAAATAGTGTCATCTCAGTCAGGTATGCGGCAGCTGCCGCACGGCGTGAACTATTGGACCTTGCTGCTGAAGCTTTGGGGATTGCTGTGGACAAACTGCAAATGCTTGATGGGAAAGTTTACCAGACACCTGGTAGTCGGCAGATTTCTTTCTTTGAGCTGCTCGATGGCAGGAAACTGCAATCTGAAGTCCGTCTGCCGATAAAGTTAAAACCTAAAGGGCAATATCGGGTATCCGGACATGCTGTTCCGCGTGAAGACTTCAAAAAAATGATAATAGGAGCGGAGATGTACCTTCAAGACCTTCGTTTTCCAGGCATGCTGCATGCCCGTACGGTGAGTCCGCCCAGTTATGATGCCAGATTTTTGAGTTATGATAAGGCAGAATTCCTTAAGACAGGCAAAGTTCTTAAAACCATTGTGGACGGAAGTTTTATCGCGGTGATCTGCGAGGATGAATACCAGGCTGTTAAAGCGCAAAGTCAACTTAAGGACCTTGTTAAATGGTCGGCGCCGCAACAAACCTCTCCGGTTCAGTCCATGCCTGAACTGCTGAAAAGCAGGACTGTCGAATCTGCTAAAGTTAAGACCGCACCGATAGCTTTTCCCGAAAGTGCTGAGGTGATAAAGGCGTCCTACTTTAAACCCTATATCATGCATGGTGCAATTGCTCCTTCCTGTGCTGTGGCACGTTTTGACTCAGGTATATTGGAAGTATGGACGCATAGCCAGGGTGCCTATCCGTTGCGTGACACCATCAGTGGTATGGTCGATATTCCTGTCAAACAAATTCATGTGACTTGCCTGCGTGGTTCGGGTTGCTACGGTCACAATGGTGCAGATGATGCAGCGGCCGAAGCTGCAATGATTGCGGTAGCTTTTCCTGGCAAACATGTGCGTTTGCAATGGTCGCGCGAACAGGAACATAGCTGGGAACCATACGGTACCGCGATGTATATGGAGTTGGAAGGTGTCTTGGGAGAAGGCGGACGAATTGAACATTTTCGCAATTCAATCTGGTCCGACACCCATTACATTCGTGGTAATCAAGGCTATTTAAACGCTACAGCGTATCGGGAAGAAGCAAGGGAACAGAAGAAAAATCCTGCCGGATCAGGCGGATTTCGCAATGCGGATCTGTACTATTCAGTAGCCAACCAGAGCGTAACCGCCAACTTCTTTAACGGGCCGTTGCGCACTTCAAATCTGCGCAGCCTTGGGTCTTTTGCCAACCTGTTTGCGGTAGAGTCTTTTATGGATGAACTGGCGGAGAAGGCTAAAATTGACCCATTCGATTTCAGGATTATGCATCTGAAAGATCCAAGGGCATTGGAAGTGATGCAGCGGTTGCGAAGGAAAGTGGCGCTGCTGACCATGCCTAAAAATTCTGGTTTGGGTATTGCATTTTCAAGGTATAAAAATAGCGCAGGATATATCGCAGCAGCGGCAGAAGTCCATGTCGATCCAATGAACTTTAAAGTGACCCTGCGAAAGTTGTGGGCTGTTGTCGACGTCGGGGAAGTGATCAGCCTCGATAGTGTTATCAATCAGGTAGAGGGTGGGATGATACAAGCCGCCAGCTGGACGATGTTTGAAGAAGTTAAGTTTGAACAGCAGACCGTAAAAAGCCGCAATTGGGCAAGTTATCCGATTATCCGGTTTAGTGATGTCCCGGAAGTGGAGGTTGAAGTTATCGCCCGTCCTGATGAGAAAGTAGAGGGCGTCGGTGAAATCGCGATGTGTGTTGTGCCTGGCGCAATTACAAATGCAATTGCAAGGGCCTCTGGCAGGAGAATTAGGAATTTGCCGGTTAATGCGTATCTTTAAACCGGATTTAAACTATCTAAGCATTTGAGTCATGTAATTTCATTTAGACATCCGCACTAAATGATCTTCCCTTTTCAGGGAGGAAGTAATTTTCTTTTTTTTTATTTTACAAAATCAACATGGCTATTTCACAAAAATATGGTCGTACTTATCATTATCCGTTTTCGCCGGGAACATCGGGCGATGACAGGGTAGCAAAAGACTATTTTACATACCTCAATAAAATTCCGTTACTGGTTCATACCGAAAAACTAGATGGGGAAAACAACTGTCTGTCAAGACATGGTGTCTTCGCGCGTTCACACGCAGCGCCCACTACCTCGGCATGGACGGAAAGCTTAAGGCGATTCTGGCAATCTATAAAACACGATCTTGGTCCGCTTGAAATTTTTTTGGAGAACCTATATGCTGTTCATTCTCTGGAATACCAGGAGTTAGATCATCATTTTTTCGTTTTTGCCGTTAGGGTGCAAGACAAATGGCTTGGTTGGGAGGAAACAAAATTCTATGCCAATCTGCTGGACTTACCGACTGTACCCGAAATATACACGCTCAATACACCAGTCAACCAGTCTGACTTTGAAAAGGAAGTTATTGCATTGGCGTCCGGAACCGGGGCTTTTTGTCCGCAACAGCCGGGCAGCAACCTGCCGGGAACTATGGAGGGCATTGTAACCCGCAATTTAGCGGAATACAATGTGGACGACTTTTCAAAAAACGTTTTTAAGTACGTAAGAAAGGGCCATGTTCAAACTGACCAGCACTGGACACGCAACTGGAAACGCGCATCCTTAACCAGCGAAAGGAGGGACGTATGTGGCAGTTAACAGAAAATAAAGGCTGGAACGCTCTTGAACGCCAGTTTGAATGGGTAAGGAGAATGGATGAGGTTCCACAGGATGCGAACTATCATGCGGAGGGAAATGTGGCTGTACATACCAAAATGGTATTGACTGCATTGACTGAAGATCCTGATTTTCAAGCTTTAGCCGCACAGGATCAGGAGATACTGTGGGCGGCGGCTTTGTTGCATGACGTTGAGAAATACAGCACCACTGTCATAGAGACCGATGGACGAATTTCATCGCCCGGACACGCCAGAAAAGGTGCACAGACAGTGAGAAAGATGCTGTATCGGGAGTTAAATGCACCATTTGAGGTCAGAGAACAGATCGCGGGATTAGTTAGACATCATGGCTTGCCAATATGGCTGTTTGAAAAAGCAGATCCGCAAAGGACATTACTAAGAGCGAGTTTTGAAGTGAATTTGCAATTGTTGACCATTTTGGCACGTGCCGATATGCAAGGTCGTACTTGCGAAGATCAGGAAGAAATGCTGTACAGGGTGGCTTGTTTTGAAGAATATTGTAGGGAGCGAGGCTGCTGGTCTGGTCCAAAACTTTTTGATACTTCCGAGGCAAAAGTGCATTATTTTCAGAATGAAGATAGTTACATAAACTACGTGCCTTTTGAGGTCCCAGCATTTCAGGTGATTGTGATGTGTGGCTTACCCGGTGCCGGAAAAGACAGATACATTAAAGAAGCCTATAAAGATTTTCCAGTTGTTTCGCTGGATGAAATTAGAACGAGGTTTGGAGTAAAACCAACGGACAAAACTGGTAACGGTAAAGTGATACAACATGCCAAAGAATTGGCAAGGTCTTATCTTCGGATGAAAAAATCCTTTGTATGGAATGCCACAAATGTCACGCTGCAGATGCGTTCGCAGCTGATCGAATTGTTCCTGACTTATAAAGCCCATGTGAAACTGGTGTACGTGGAGGTTCCTTATCAGCAGCTGATGAAGCAAAACAAAAACAGGGAAGCAATGGTGCCGGAATTGGTAATGGAAAAATTGATTGACAAACTGGAGGTGCCGAAGGCATGGGAGGCACATGAAGTTGTGGAGGTTTCGAAAAAAACTGTATATTAAACCGACAGTACCACATGTTTCACCATGAATGACCAATCATCCGACAGAAGAGATTTTATACAAAAGGCAGGGCTGCTCGCAATTGGCGTGGTTTCCCTGCCTTTTCCCGTATGGGCCAAAAGTATATTTGCGGCTGAGTATCCGATCCATAACATCCCTGAAAACAAAAGACTTGATACACAATGGGTAAAGTCACTCTATAAACGAGGTGAACAGACTGCCTATTACAAGAGCAAAAATGAGTTTAAATATCTGGGGATGCCTGTTGGTGGTCTCCATGCCGGAACGGTCTATGTGGGCGGCGATGGCAGGCTCTGGCTATGGCAGATCTATAATGAAACTTTTGAAGGCGATCAGGAAGGTATAGAACCTAAGACCGTGAGCTGGAATGACGGGACATCACTGAGAAAGTTGCGCGCTAGGGATGGTGCTGCCTATATTGAACCCGCCATCGCTAATAATAAAAGAATACTGGACCAGGGCTTTGCGGTTAAGGTTGTGACCGGTGGTAAAACCTTTATAAAAGAACTAAAAGAAGAACATTGGGATGAGATCGTTTTTAAACCTGCATACCCGATGGCTACGATCTCGTACAGAAGCCGGAATTTTCCGGTAGCCGTAACTTTGAAAGTTTATGCGCCATTTATTCCGCTTGATGCTGGAAATTCAGCCCTACCGACCACTATTTTGAGGTTAGAAGTGAAGAACACCACGATCAGCAACCTTGCTGTCTCTGTGCTGGGCTGGATGGAAAATGGGGTGAACAAGTTGACTGCAAAAACGGGCTTGGGGAGCCGAAAGAATGAGGTTTCCGATACGGAGAACTCAAGTCACATTCTTTCTTCATTCGAGACGGCAAACGAGGATTTAAAAAATGCACAGGATAGCGGGACCATGTGTTTCACACTGCACCAGGGGAAAGGTAAAACGTATGCCAGCCTTGATCCCTGGCCCGTTTCGGAACGGCATTTTTCCGCCGAAAGTAGTAAATCAGCTGCTGCTGATGGCCCTGGAAAGCTGTTGGGCGGAATTCAGGTTTTCAAAACACTTAATCCGGGTGATTCATTTAAAGTCGATTATTCCATCTCCTGGCATTTCAATCGTGCAAATGCCGGACTAAAAAAACTTGTGAAAGATGCGGAGCAGGGGTTTCATTATGCCACTAAATTTAAAGACGCCGGGGCAGTAAGCACTTACCTGCATTCCAATTTCGGGAGACTGACGAAGGACACAGAATTGTGGTGTATGACCTGGAATGACGCGACACTTCCCCACTGGTTTCTGGAACGTACCTTTATCAATATTGCCACATTGGCAACGGCCAATACCTATCGCTTTGCCGATGGCAGATTCTGGAGTTGGGAAGGTGTAGGCGCTTGTCCCGGCACCTGCACGCACGTCTGGCAATATGCACATTCAGTAGCCAGGATATTCCCGGAACTGGAGCGTGACCTGAGGCAGCGTGTAGATCTTGGTATTGGATTTAAAAAAGACAGCGGTGCTATTATATTCCGGGGCGAGAATGAAAGCAGGCCAGCGATTGACGGACAGGCTGGTACCATTCTTAGATTTTACCGTGAGCATAAAATGAGCCGGGACAACAGTTTTCTGCAGGACAACTGGTCTCTAATAAAGAAAGCCACCCAGTTTATGCTGGACCAGGATAAGAATGGTGATGGAATGACGGATACGCCCATGGAAAACACATTGGATGCAGTGTGGGAGGGAGAGATCGCCTGGATTGTTGGACTCTGTATTGCTGCGGCAAGAGCGGGTCAGGCAATGGCTGAAGAGATGAACGACACTTTGTTTGCTAAGACCTGTGAAACTTATGTGAAGAATGGGCGCAGGAACATGGAGAATGAATTGTTTAACGGCGAATATTTCATCCATCGGCCGGATCAGGTTCAGGGACGTAAAAAATTGGGTTCTTACAATACCTGCCATATTGACCAGGTTTATGGTCAGAGCTGGGCATTTCAGGCGGGCCTGCCCAGAATACTCAGTAAAGATAAAACTGTTGCCGCGCTTAAAGCTTTGTGGAAGTATAATTTTACGATGGATGTCGGGCCCTATATTAAAACGCACTTGGGCGGAAGACCTTATGCGCTGGCAGGCGAGGGTGGAATGGTCATGAATACCAACCCACACAACGAACAAAAGCCATTTGGTGACAACGAAACGTGGCAACTGGGGTATTTTCATGAATGTATGAGTGGATTTGAACACCAGGTAGCCGCACATTTGATGGCTGAAGGGATGATTGCCGAAAGTCTGGTCCTGACCAGGGCGGTTCACGACAGGTACCATGGGGCTAAGAGAAATCCATTCAATGAGATTGAATGCAGTGACCACTATGCAAGGGCCATGGCAAGCTATGGTACTTTTATTAGTGCCTGCGGATTTGATTACCACGGGCCAAAAGGTTACATCAAATTTTCACCAGCCTGGAATGAGGAAAACTTCAAAGCACCATTTACTACTGCCGAGGGCTGGGGTACCTATACGCAGCAGAAAACCGGCGAAAAACAGGTGCATACCTTGCACTTGAAATATGGACAATTGGAGTTGAAGGAACTTTCTTTCAAGATTTTGAACAATCGGCGGGTCAATTCTGCAGTACTCATGCTGGATGCTCGACGCGTTCCTCTGCAATTCGAGCAGAAAGAAGCTGAAATCCTGGTAACCCTTGAGCAAAAAATCAGAGTCAAAACAAATGAAAGTTTACATGTTACCTTTTCATAGTATTTATTAGATGCAAGCGCTTGCTCCACGTAAACTGTCCTTTGGATGGATGGTCACCATTACCAGTCTCGCTTTTGTCGTTGCACAACTGGATGTTTCTATCGTCAACATCGCCTTGCCGCAGATTGCTCAAACCTACCGGTCGGATATCAGTACGCTCCAGTGGATCATCGATGCATATACCCTTGCTTTTGCAGTATTGATGCTTTCGGCGGGGAGCTTAAGTGATCTGCTCGGTGCTAAACGAATATTTCAATTGGGCATGCTGGTATTTGGCATTGCATCGATAGGCTGCGGGATGGCCTGGGATGCACCCAGCCTGATAGGTTTTCGTGTAATGCAGGGGATTGGTGCAGCAACCATGATCCCAAGCTCACTGTCGATCTTAAACCATGCTTTTTCGCATGAGCCTGGTACAAGGGCCCGTGCGGTAGGACTTTGGACAGCACTGGGAAGTTCCGCAATTGCATTAGGACCTGTAATAGGCGGTTTATTGATTGAGGTGAGCAACTGGCGGTTTATATTTTTTGTCAACGCGCCCCTATGTGCAGTAGGACTGCTGCTAAGTACATGGCTACCTCAAAGCAGCCCGGGAAAGGGTAAGGGGTTCGATTTCAAAGGGCAACTGGTCTGGATGCTCTGCATCACAGCGCTGATTGCTGCTATTATCGAATATCCGCATTTCGGTCCGCAGCATCCAATGATTTACGGCGGACTGACCTTTAGCGCGCTGATGTTGGTGTTGTTCTTAAGAATTGAAAGAAAGGTCCCGCATCCAATGCTGCCTTTGTATTTATTTAAATCAGCGACATTTAACGTGCTGCTCACGCTTGGGGCGGTGCTCAATGGTGCATATTATGGCTCCGTATTTATTTTAAGCCTGTACTTACAAAATGTTTTGCACTATCCAACGCTTATCGCGGGGCTGGCTTTTCTCCCGCTGACGGTCGGCTTTGTCATCTCTAACGTATTAAGTGGAAGGGTAATTAACAAATACGGGCTTAGGCTTCCAATTCTCGGGGGATTGGCTTTGTTTGCTACTGGTTTTGCGGGATTGCTGCTGGTAGCAAAAGCAGATACCCCTTATTGGCAGTTGCTGCTGCCTTTTATTGCATTACCCATGGGTATGGGGATGGCTGTACCTGCAATGACAACAGGCACTTTGGCCAGCGTCGACAAATCGCTGTCGGGTACCGCATCTGCTTCACTGAATACGGTGCGACAAGCCTCTGGAGCAATAGGAGTAGCGGTTTTTGGTGCAGTGGCGACTGGTGGCAGTAGTTCGATCCTTCATGCAGTGGCTTTTAGCGCGGGGATATCACTGATCTGCATCGCTTTAGTCTGGACACTGGTCTATAAGTGGGTGTCTAATACCTTCTCGTAAGCTAGTCTTGGACTGCCCCTAAAAAATACTTCACCACAATAAACATAACCAGTCTTTTCAAAAATATTGATCATCGCTGCGTTATCAAAGTTGGTATCGGCCTTGATGCTCTTGACCTTGTTTTTTTGCGCGAACTCTTCTATGAATGCCAACATTTTTCTGGAAAGACCCCTGCCAAGATAGTCTTCTGAAATGGCAACCCGGTGAAATACCACAAAATCTTCGTTTGTCAACCATTTTCCGTCTATTTCTTCGTAAGCTGGTTCATCGTTGAGCTGAATTGCAACGTATCCAATTGCTGCAGGGCCATTCATCATCACAAAGCCAGCGTTTCGTTCAATGTCTTTTTGAATCACTGCAGGATTTGGATAGCCGTCCTGCCATTGGTTACTCCCATCTTCTTTTCGGCGTAAGATCGCTTTTTCCAAGATTGTCCAGATCTGTGGCAAGTCATCTAATGTTGCGTTTGTAAAACTGTATTCCATATCCGCACAAAGTTTGCTAAATATATGCAGTTCTGCAAGCTGTCGGCAGTTCCAGTTCTTAAACCATGAAATGCCCATGAGCGTTTGTGCTTGCGGGGTGTATGGGATCGCTGAGCAACGAAATAATATGCACATCAAACATGTCCAACCGACAGTACAGGATGGTTGTCCGCCCAATCTTAGGTAACTTGATTTTGATTTTAACCAAATGTATAACCGATACCTGGCAAGCTTACAGCGTGAAATATAATTTCTTATCTATATCTTTTTTCCTCGGGATTCTAATCTCGGTGACCACTACAATTGAGTCAGCGGCTCAACTAACTAAAGTACCTTTTGTGCCATCTCAGGCAGAAATCAACCGACCATTTGGGAAACAGGACGAGGTCAACTTCCTCAAGCCTGCCAAAGTTTATCATCCGGAAACTTGGTTTCATTATATTCGGGGGAACGTTTCCAAAGAGGGGATCACCAAAGACCTTGAAGCAATCGCAAAAGCGGGTATCTCAGGAATTCAATTGTTTCATGGCCAGTTTGGCGGACCATGGCCAGGCGTGTCACCGCAAATCACGAGTCTGAGCCCCAACTGGGACGATGCTGTAAAACATACGGCAATGGAGTGCCGCCGTCTGGGACTTCGGTTTTCTATGAACAATTGCCCTGGATGGGCGACTTCCGGAGGTCCCTGGATCACGCCGGAGAATGCCATGCGCAACTTGGTCTGGAACCGTACCGATATTACAGGAGGACAGCTTATTACACAGACATTGCCTGTTCCGGAACCTAACGGCGAAGCATGGCGTGATTATAAGGATATCACCATACTGGCATTTCCAACTCCTGCCGGAGATACCGGTAAGGCGTTGGTACCGCAGTCATACAACACCAATACCGGCACAAACTGGGAATCCTATTTTGCCGGTGAAGCAAAAGAACCGATCCGCTTGTCGCCGGCAGCAGCAGACAAACCCTATTGGGTAGAGGTTAGCTTTTCTGAAGCAACCCCAGTCCGCAGTGTCGAATTTTCCAGTGTCCAGGCCTTCAACCATGGCCAGTCTTACGAACCAGGTGTAAAAATAAACATCCAGGCGATCCTGTCAGACGGCAAAACAAAAGATATTCTAAGTGCTGAAATGCCTCAGTCCAACTGGCAGGACGATCGTCCCATTACCTTCGCCTGTTCAGAATTGGCCGGAGTGAAGAAATACCGGATCTCCATCACCAATAAATACCACATGACGCTCAGTTCCCTGCGCCTTTTTTCAGCAGCACGTAAAAACAGCTGGGAATCGGAGGCCGCCTGGACCCTGAGAAGTATAGAAAGAGCCGGTCAAAACCCTAAACAGTCAGCTCTTGCATTCATCAAGCCAGATCAGATCCTTGACTTAACCGGTAAAATGGACAAGGACGGTAGACTCAACTGGCAGGCACCAAAGGGCAAATGGACGATCCTGCGCTTTGGCCATGTCAACGCTGGAAAGCAGAATGGTCCGGCACCAGCTGAAGGGACAGGCTGGGAAGCTAATAAATTTGCAAAATCAGGTGCAGAAGCACACTTTGCAGGTTATATAGGCAGGTTGTCCGGGCCGAACGGACCGCTGTCGGGCGGACTATTGAATGGCATGCTCATCGATAGCTGGGAATGTCACACCCAGAGCTGGACACCAGATATGGAACAGGAATTTAAACGTGTCTCGAATTATTCGCTGCGGGCCTGGCTTCCGGCGCTATTTGGTTATGTGATCAAAGACCATGAGACTACTGCACGTTTTCTGACCGACTGGCGCAAAACTTTAAATGACCTGCTGACCAACAATTATTACGGCCGCATGTCCTCGCTGGCGAAGGACAATGGACTTTCAGTGACTTATGAAACTGGTCCCGGTGATGTGGTGCCCGCCGATATCATGGAGTATTTTAAATATGCAGATGTGCCGATGTGCGAGTTTTGGCAGCCGATGAGCGATGGGTTTGTAGGTTCAATCAACTTCAAACCAATTAAACCTACGGCATCTGCGGCCAGATTGTATGGCAAACCACGTGTAGCCGCTGAATCGTTCACCAATATTTCCTTGGGTTGGGATGAACACCTGGACATGTTGAAAGAGGTGGCCAATGTCAATAGTATCCAGGGCGTGAGTCACTATGTATTTCACACCTATACGCACAACCCACAGACTCCATTTTTGCCGCCGGGGACTTCGTTTGGCGCTGGCATCGGTACGCCGTTTTTGAGAGGGCAAACCTGGTGGCCATATATGTCCGAGTTCACAGACTACTTGTCGCGCTGCAGCTATCTGCTCGAGCGGGGCAAACCCGTTTCTGATGTACTTTGGTACCTTGGTGATGAAATCGACCACAAGCCCAATCAGAATGCCCCTTTTCCGGAAGGATTTAAATACGATTATTGCAATCCTGATGTACTCCTGACCCGACTGAAAGTAGAAAATGGAATGCTGGTAACGCCGGAAGGAATCAGCTATAAAGTTTTGTGGTTGCCAAATGTACCACATATGCTGCCGCAAACTCTAGAAAAAATACGCTCCCTGGTAGATGCCGGGGCGACCGTTGTAGGTGAAGCGCCTGTTGGATTGGCTACACTATCGGGAGGGGAATCGTCAAAAAAACGTTTTAATCTGGCCCTGAAAGCTATCTGGGGCGGAGCTAAAGGTTTAAGAAAAGTAGGGAAGGGCATGGTGATTTCAGGAATGACCATTGATCAGGCCCTGAAAGCATTGAAAATGACACCAGATGTTACCGGCGGTGATGCACTATGGTTACACAGGCGAATTGAAGGTGCGGATTGGTATTTTGTAACAGCCGAACGGGGTAAGGATTTTAAAGGAGAACTGAGTTTTCGTGCAAAGGGCAATGCAGAAGTTTGGGATCCAGTCAGCGGCACTTCAAAACCGGCAGATAGTCAGCAGAAAGGCGACCGTACAGGCGTTAAACTGGAGCTGCTGAAAGGAGGTTCTTGTTTTGTTGTTTTCAGACAAGATGCGGAACAAGCGTTGGCGGCTAAGTTTAAAGCCAGCGAATTGATGTCCAGTTTGCCAATATCAGGATCCTGGAAACTTGCTTTTCCAACAGGCTGGGGAGCTCCGGAAAGTATTCATTTGACTGAGCTAAAACCCTGGAAGGAGCTTGATATTTCTGCAGAAGGGAAAGCGTTCTCAGGCACAGCGACCTATAGTACGACATTTAGTTTGGAGCAGATAGCTCCCGGACAGCAATATATCCTCGACTTGGGACAAGTTGATATGGCAGCTACCATTGCGGTTAACGGCAAAGAAGCAGGTAAACTTTGGGCAGCGCCTTATCGAGTCAATTTGAAGGATCTTATTAAACCAGGGCAAAACACGCTAACCGTACAGGTGACGAGCACCTGGTTCAACCGTCTGGTTTTTGATGCCGGACAAGCGGAAGAGAACCGTAAAACCTGGACTATAGCAGGCCCGGGCAAAGGGTCGGCTTTAAGGGCTTCTGGTTTGTTAGGGCCGGTAATGCTGTATATAGAAAAATTATGATTTAAACAATCCAATTGCCTTTTTTCCAGCAGTTGCAAACGCTACTGCAATTAAGCCTGCGACCAGCCCGGCAATCAACTCCTTAATTGTTGATTGTAAATTGGGCAGTATGTGGTGTAAAAATTCAATGTTATGGACAAAAATCCCACCTGAGACCAAAACCAGGGCCAGTGTACCAACCACACTCAGAATTCTGATGATTACAGGGAGTGATTTGACCAGTAAATTACCAAGGGCGGCAAAAAAGCCTTTATTATTAGTGCGTTTGATCAATTTATACCCGGCATCGTCCATTCTTACGATCAGGGCAACAATGCCATAAACGCCAATCGTCGCTAATAATGCCACTATCGAAACGGTTAGAATCTGTAAGGTTAGGTTTTCATCAAGCACGCTTCCCAGTGCGATAATAACAATCTCAATAGAGAGAATGAAGTCAGTCATCACGGCAGATTTAACTTTCGCTTTTTCTGCTTCCAAACCATCTTTTTTAACTTCCACCACTACTTCATGACCTTTCTTAGCGCGATGAAAGAAGTATTCAATGATTTTCTCTACACCTTCATAGGCCAGATAAAATCCGCCCAAAACCAGGATAACTTTGATCGCGACCGGGAAAAATACATTGAGCAATAGTGCTATGGGGACAATAATCAGTTTATTGATGAAAGATCCTTTGGTGATGGCCCAGAGTACAGGCAGTTCTCTGGACGAAAGGAATCCAGTGGCTTTTTCTGCATTTACGGCTAAATCATCGCCTAAAATCCCGGCAGTTTTTTTTGTCGCAATCTTTGCCGTCACCGAGACATCATCCATTAAAGCAGCTATATCATCTAAAATTGCAAAGAAACCTGAAGCCATATGTGTTTTATCAATTCGGCCGCAAAATAGAAATACGATTTCAAATTATAGCAGAAAGCGGATATCAATTTAAAATCTTTATTAAATTTTGAATCGGTATATTAGAGCGTGACCAGACGCTTTTACAACCTCATCAACCTCTTGCTAGGCATCATGATTTTTGCCGGACTACTGCAAACTGCACTTCGTTTTATGTTGGGCGCAGATTTATTCAGACAGAAATCCTTTTTAACGCTATTTGTATTTCAGATGATTGTTTCTCTGTTCATGAGCGTATTGGCATTGAAATATTACTGGTCCAAAAAATATCATTTTGCTTTTTCAACTGGGATGCTATCAATCGTATCTTCAGTGGTTTATGCGTTGGTCATATATAGTACGCTTTCGACCCTCCGACAGCATACGCTATATTTTCCTGTACTTATATTTCATGTGCTCACTACTATTGTTTTGAGTATAAGCCTCATATTTCCCAGTGCAGGCAATCGTTATTGGCTACGTATCGCAGGAATCTATTTGTTGATCGTCGCTTTGCCTACAGTAATATCCATTGTTTGCATGCTGTTGGATCCCTCTGCCCAAACAGCTGCCGCTATCGAGAAGTTCGCACCCTGGGTCAGCCTGATTTCCAGTTTATGTCCCATCTTCTTTATCCTGAATTTTATAGATGAGGCCCGTCATACCGAACGAGATACAGAAAATCCAACCAAACAAGAGTCTCCCTTAACTGTCTGGCAATGGTCAGTAGTTTTGTTAGGCATTGGTGTGCTGACCTACGGCGTTAAACTTTCTTCTGATGTCTATTGGTCCCGGCATTGGTCCAATCATAACTTTGAGCACACCAAAGCGATGGCACGTCGATTTGAAGCACATATTTATGTAAACAGCAAAGGAGATACCCTATACTATCGGTTGCTGAAACCACTAAATTACGACACCACAAAGAAGTATCCTTTACTGGTATGCTTGCCCTACGGTGGCCAGCCAGGTACTGACAAAATCAGGCAACTGGAGGGCGCTGCAGCAGCAGAGCTGTTTGCTACCGGAGAGAACAGGAAAAAATATCCTGCCTTTATTTTCGTGCCCAACTGTCCGGCCGGATCAGGCTGGGGTGGCATTCCGGGCTATCCTTCAGTAGATTCATTGGTTTATGATGCAATTGTTTCGCTCAATAAGGAACCAGGCATAGATGTTAAAAGACGTTATGTAACGGGAATTTCGAGAGGTGGCTATGGGTCTTGGAATTTCATCAGCACACGGCCTGATCTTTTTGCAGCTGCGGTTCCGGTTTGTGGTGGTGGCGATCCATCGCGTGCCGCTAATGCTGTCAATGTAGCAGTATGGGCATTTCATGGTGAGGAGGATCACAACGTTCCGGTTAGTGGTTCGAGAGACATCATCAGTGCAATAAAAAAGGCAGGTGGCCATCCGAAATATACAGAGTTTGCGAACGAAGGTCATAACATTTGGTACCAGACCAGCATCACGCCGGGGCTGTGGGACTGGCTATTTGCGCAACACCAAAAATAAATACGGGCAAAAAGTTCATAAGCGCACAATGCCTGTGCGAAAATGAACACAAGTAAAGCAAAAATCCCTAATCATGTACTCCACACGCATTGTTTAGAGAATGGCATAACTTTTCTGCTGTTCCTGCAAAAAACCTAAATACTTTTTTGATGCTTAGAAACTATTTGAAAATTGCTTTCCGTCAACTGCGCAAAAACAAGTTTTATGCATTGATCAATACATTGGGTTTGGCCACAGGCCTGGCCAGTTGTATGCTCATCTATACCTACGTTCAGGATGAAATGAGCTACGATCAGTTTCACGAGAAAAAGGATAGGATTTACCGGATTGCCGAAGGCTTCAAGACAGGCGAGGGGGACGTAACTACCGGGCTTACGTTTTACAAGCTGGCGCTCGATCTTAAAGCGAAATTTCCGGAAATCGAACAGGTCATGAGAATCGATTATGACCTGGGCAACAGTGTCGTCGAATACGGGAATAAAAAATTTCTGCAAAAGCGGATTACCTCTGTCGATCCGGGATTTTTTGATTTCTTTTCTTTCAAATTATTGAAAGGAAATCCGAAGACAGTCTTGACTGATCCTTATACTGTAGCCATTTCTAGTGAACAACAAGCACTTTACTTTCCAAACGAAGACCCAATCGGCAAGTCATTAAAGTTCTTCAATCCCTACGATCAGACGAGCTACCAGGCTACAGTGACAGGGGTTTTTGAAACCATGCCCAAAGCCTCCCATTTTCATAAAGATTTTCTGTTGTCTACAGCCACGGCGGACCGTCTGATGCCGGACCGTAAAAGCCAGTTGGGCTGGACTTCTCATTTCTCCTACCTCTTACTCAGGCCAAACGCCGATCCTGTAAAACTGGAAAAGGACATCAACAATTACATATTTAAAAATTATCCCAAAGAGGTTTTAGACTGGTGGACACATTTCCCCTTACAATCCCTGAATGACATTCACTTAAAGTCGAATCTTAAAGAAGAACTCGAGCCGAATGGGGACATGACCTATTTGTATATTTTCTCTGCAATAGCAGTGATCATTCTAGTTCTGGCATGTGTCAACTATACGAACCTGGCTACAGCACAAGCCATAAAAAGGGCAAAAGAAATTGGAATCCGTAAAGTCATCGGGGCAGAAAGGGGGCAGCTCGTGGTGCAAATACTTGGCGAATCGCTACTCATTTCTGTGTTCGCTTTTTTTGTTGGCGGTTTCATAGCTGAACTCTTTGTGCCACTTTTCAATGCGCTTTCGGGTAAGATGCTGCAAATCGACTTCTTAAATCTACGACAGTCAACTGGCTTTTTGGGAATCTCCATGCTGGCGGGTACAGTGGCGGGGATCTATCCTGCGTTGGTGCTTTCATCTTATCAGCCCGTCAAGGTATTGAAGGGCTCAATAGAAAGGTCGGGTACTACGGCAATTTTTTTCCGAAAGGGATTGGTCGTGTTCCAGTTTGCCGTTTCTATCCTACTAATCATTGGAACCATCATCATTTACACCCAGTGGGATTATTTGCGCAATCAGAAGCTGGGCATCAAATCCGGACAGGTAGTGATGTTTTCACTTCATACCAAGAAGCTGCGCGACAATTACCAATTGCTGAAAAAAGAATTGCTGAAAAACAGCAACATAGAAAACGTGACAGGAACTGATAAAGACTTTAAGTACAGATTTAGCAGTTATTCGCCCCTTCAAGCTTCCGGCAAGAAATTCATCCTGCCAAGGAGTCTTGTAGACCCTGACTTTTTCAACACATTTGGTGTTAATATCAAGTCAGGACGTGGATTTAAACCCCAATCAAGTGGTGCAAAAATATGGGATGTGATCTTCAATGAATCGGCAGTTAAGTTGGCAGGATTTAAAAATCCGATCGGTCAGATCGTAACAGAAGACGATCAGCAGATGCGGATTATAGGCGTGGTCAAAGATTTTCATTTGGAATCCCTTCATACAGAAATCAGTCCCGTGATGTTCATACCCTGGTACATCGGATTTGAAAAGATGGCCATCAAGATTAATCCAGCCCGGATGGATGAAACGCTAAAGTACATTCAAAAGCGCCTATACGAGATTGATCACAATGCTGAGCTTCAATATTCCTTTTTAGATGACGAACTCGTGAACCTGTATCAGTCAGAAGCAAAGTTTTTTAAGGTATTCATTACGTTCTCAGTACTTGCCATTTTCATCGCCTGTCTGGGTATATTCGGACTGGCCTCTTTCACAGCTGTGCAAAGGACCAAAGAGATTGGGATCAGAAAGGTACTTGGCGCTTCCGTACAGCAAATATCCGGTTTGCTGATCAGGGACTTTGTAAAACTGGTAGTAATCGCCTTTGTGCTCGCGGCACCAGTAGCCTGGTGGATGATGAAAATCTGGCTGAAGAACTTTGCCTACCAAACTGAGATCCAGGTCTGGATGTTCGTTCTGGCAGGAGCACTTGCAGGCACGACAGCAGTACTGGCAGTAGGTTTTCAGTCCCTTCGTGCCGCAATGGAAGATCCGGTAAAGAGTTTGAAGTCAGAATAAATTAACATTGACTTTTTTCTCAAAATGCTTCTGCTGTCAATGTTCTTATAAATTCAATGTGAATACCGGTGAAACAATCGTCCTGGCATCCATGAGGTACAAATCCGCAACTCGAGATCAAACCATCATTTTCAGCTTTAAAATAGGTGTCGGCATCGCTTCTTTTCTTCAGCCAAACGGTCCTTGCCTGTTCATAGATTTCGTCCAGAGTAATTGAAGCAGCGCCACTAGTGTGCGTATTTAGCGTTTGTTGCCCTTCATTCCATTGCTCATGTATGGTAACTGCTGCAGACGGGTGATATTCGGTTGATCTGGCCATGTAGTCCCTGCCGGTTATTTGCCCGTTTGTTACAGTAATGGTCGTAAAGGTCTGATAGTTCGTCCAGGAGGAAGTGCTGACTTGATACACATAAGAATTTCCGGATTTAGCCTTAAAGGTTTTCCAGGCTGCAGAACTTTTTTCAAAGTCTGTTTTAAAATCAAATTTCTCCTTTTTGCAAGACGTGCAGAGCATTAGGATTAATGCGAGCACCGAGAGGTAGCTAATATTTTTCATATTCGGTTTTTGTACTAAAACGAGATTGGAACGTTGTCCGCTACAGCATCTTTAAATTAATTCAGATTGACTGAATAAAAGCATTATTTTCCCAGTAATAGTCTCGCTTGTGTGCCCCACTGTCCGATAAACAAGTCTGGTTTACAATCCTTGTTTACATCACCAATAGCTATACCCCAGCTTCGGCCGACAACAGATTCCGGGATCACCTCGCTGGTTACCAGTTTAAAGTTTCCTTTACCATCATTTTGCAAAGCCTGGGCCTGCATCGGTTGAAAAGGAGGGATCTTGAGTGCACTTAAAATGATATCCGGATGTCCGTCATGATTAAAATCAAAAATTGCACCTGCATAACTGGAGTATTCCTGTTTAGGGATGCGCTTAGCAGTTTCATCTTTAAAATTTCCTTTGCCATCGTTAATTAGTAAACGTGCGGTCGGGTCTTTCTCGAAGGCACCCCCATTACTGGTGAGGTTGAGAAACAGGATGTCAGGCTTTTTATCACCGTTAGCATCGAAAACCAAAACTTCCCTGGTATGCAGCGGTACCAACAATTCCAGTCTACTTGCCTGCTCTTTGAAATTTCCTTTTCCATCGTTAAAAAACAAACGATTGGGAGGCACCTCATTTCCCTCGATTAAATCTAAAAAACCATCCCCGTTCAGATCGACTAGCTTCACTGACTGGGTATGAGATCCCGGTCCTGCTAAACCTGTTTGCGTGTAGTCTATAAAGTACCCAGGTTTTTTAGCGTCATTAAGCCACAGAAAATTATGTGCCGGAGCGGCAGTGTTGCCTACCATGATGTCCAACAGGCCGTCACCATTCACATCGCCTACATCCAGACCATTCGCTTCGCTTTTTGCAGGCAGGCGATCGCTTACATCCCTGAAAGTGCCATCGCCATTGCCGAGATAGAACTCATGATTGTGGTCATCTTCAGCTACGAATATAAAATCCAGATTGCCGTCCTTATCAAAATCTCCCTTGCGTACGTGTTCTGTGTCGTGGGATTTTTCAGCAAAGACCCCTTTTTTCCAGGTAAATTTTCCTGTACCATCGTTCAGATACAGCCGGTTCGGCAAGTTTTCTAAAGCCAATACCGCATCCAGGTCACCATCTTTGTCCACATCGGCCAGCACGACATCCAAAGGATGTGATTCCGGATCTATAGGCATATGACTGGTCGTTACATCGTTGAAATATTTAGTTTCAGTTTTTTGTGCATACGCTGCGCCAGCAAGTACGAAGCTGGAAAGTAGTGTCACCGTTGCAAGTTTTACAGGGCGATAAAGCTGCATAAGCATAAAGAATTATGGTAGAATAATATGGATTGTACTACAAGATACGATGATTTGAAACAAATGCGTGAAAATAAATAGCATAATACCAGCTATTGGTGTGCTTTAAGCCATTCCAGCCTGCGTTGGTCAGGTAAATGTGTCACTTTAAAATGTTCAAATTTTGCTTCAAAGCCATTGCCATCCGGACAAGCAGCCATCAATCCGATCATCACAGGTGTATTGTCCTGCAAAGGTGCATTGCGGGTCATGATGTAATTTTTGTCATCGAGGGAGTAAAAAACTTCGATCGCATCCAGTCTGCGTACTACCTTTATCCAGATAAAAGGCGGCACTTTGTCGAGCGGCAACACGCTCCAGTCGCTTTTCTCATGCGTCACCACTGTGCTCACATTAAATTTCCCATCTACAAACTCAACACCAGTCTTGATGTAGTTTTTATGATCTGTCCGGATCATCAGTCCCATTTGGTCAAAACGAGCCTTATAAGCACCTGTCAGCTTTACTTTTGCTTCAAACTCGCCGCCATACGTGGCATAGTAAAATGGTGCATCATCTACGGTGAATCCATAATGGGAGATGCGCCAGTAATCACTTTTTGGTGTAACCTGCATAATCAGACTGTTGTCCTTTATTTGCCACTGCTCCGGTTCATTGAACCATTGCATTTTGTTGAGAGATTGTGCTTTCATTTCATTTATACTCAGCAGGAGAACCAGCCCCAATAGAATTTTTTTCATCGTTTTTTATTAAGTTCACAAACTTATTGACTGTTTGGTCCAAATTCAATGGTAATTAATAACCATACCCCTTCATGAAGAATACGCGTGATCTGCTTGATATCAAGCTGTTGTCCCAGCCTTTTGAAACGACTTCAAATCCTGATGTGAAACTGGAGAACAGTAAACGGATTGCTGAGATGTACGCCAAACTGGAAAACTGTATCAGTGTACTAAGCGACCTAAAAGCCAGGAAAAGCTATATCTACTACGGCGCTGTAGCCGAACATCTTGGGCTTGAGCAGAAAGCGGAGATCAAATCCATCTGGGAGGACGAGTTGCTAAGCCGAGTGCATTCTGAGGATTTGCAGAAGAAATACAGACTTGAATTTCAGTTTTTCCAGCTACTGAATTCCATTGATGTAGCCGAACGGGTCGATTACAGTGTGATCACCAAGCTGAGGATCAAGGATAAGGACGGCAAATACATGCTGATTAAGCATCGCCTGGTATACATCGGCAGTTCAGAAGACGGAAGCATCTGGCTGGCATTGTGCCTGTACAACATCATTTATGATCATCCGGAATTTGAAGTGCCCAGCGGTGTGATCATCAATACCCGGTCTGGAAAAATCATAGATTATAGAAATGAAGTATTCAGTGACCTGTTGTCTGGCAGGGAAAAAGAAATTTTGCAGCTGATCAGGCATGGCCGAAGAAGTAAAGAAATTGCTGACAAACTATCGCTGAGCATCAACACGATAAACAGGCACAGGCAGAATATCTTTCAGAAGCTAAACGTGACCAACGCCCTGGAGGCATGCCGTGTTGCCGAAACTACCGGATTGTTTTGATTGCTCTGTCCTGTATTTTATCCTTTACAATTAAATATTGGGCTGTTATTTGTGTAATATTAGATACACACAAATAATAACCGATATGAAAAAAATGCTCATGGTCGTAATGGCTTGTTATGCCTTTACCGCCCGGTCTCAGGTAGACCAATCTAAAAATTTTGTTTATCTCTACTCAGATTCTGTAATTAATGCCAGAGATGTTTCATTTCGTCCCGACTTCTTTGATTCCTGGCAGGTAAGGGCCGAAGGGCGAAAGATTCCGACCATACAGGTGAAATTCGTCAATAACGAAGATGGTTTCTTTGCCAACACCAGAAAGCTGAGTTTTATTGGCTCAACTTCTTTTGCTAAGCGAATTATAGAAGGAAAGATCAACTTGTACAAGGAGATCATTTCTGATCCGGACAGGTACGACTGGCGGCACAGATCTGACGAAAGGATCGATCCGAGTGTCGATATCCGCAACTATTACAACAAAGGGCTTGGCGACTTGAAAAAAGTAAACTACGTCAACCTGACAACTGATATGGCCGATGACGCGCAGAGCATGGATCTGCTGAAAACTTACCGAAAGAGCATCACCACGCGGAACATACTTTACAGTGCTGGGGCAGCTTCCCTGGTGGCCAGTTTGGTGGCTTTGATGACCAGTTCGAAATCACAAATGGATGCTATGAAGAACAGTCCTTTGCATGGACAATCTTCATTCAGAAGGCCTAACTTCTTGCCAGCGGCAGTCCTTTTTGGCGCGGGGGTAGGGTTTGGTATTGGCGGATTTGCACTTCATATTTCCAGTTCCAAAAATCTGGAGAGGGCAATTGAAACTTATAACCGATAAATCAGGCTATGCCTGAGGCTTTGAAGTATTCAGGAACGTAAGAGCTTCGGGTCAATAAGGCAAAAGATTCGGGTAAAGGGTACCTTTATCCGAACCTTTCCCGTTTCTTTTATGTTTCTGTCGTGTTCCTGTCCTTAACAAGCCCCTTTGAAGGACACCTATTTGGATTTTGTATAGTCTAACTGAGAATATAAGGTTTTTTAGACAAAAATGGATAAATTGTACCCTATAATTTTATACGATGCAACCAGTTAGTAAACTAAAGACAATCCAGACCATACATCTGGCATTTTGCAGTGCCATACTTGCTTTTGCCGCTGTGGCAACGCTTACAGTCAAGGACAAGATCTATTTTGAAGCATCATTTAGTCAGGACAACCCGTTCTATCCGCTGTTTCCAATTTTGGGAATCATCGCTGTCGTAGCTGGTGTATTTTTGTTTAATAAAAATGCCTCAGCGATTGCTGAAATGGAAACACTAGATAAGAAACTAACTAAATATCAGGAAGCATTTTTGATCCGCACCGCACTACTGGAAGGAGCTGCGTTAATGAATACTGTTGCATTTCTGATTAGCGCCAATCTGGTTTTTCTTTTAGTGGTGGCTATCCCTTTCCTGACTTTGGTAAGATTCAGACCGACAAAAGACAGCATAATTGAAACCTTAAACCTGCAATATCCCGAGAGCGAGCAATTAAATTAATCACATCTGATAGCAAAAGGTCATAAGCCTCGGTTTTTAGTTGCGTATCAAAAAGACCAAAGCTTAATGTGGTTTTGTCTATTCCTGGTGCAATGTTAATCCGTTGCCATCCGGATCATAAAACGTTGCAAACTTGCCCCATGGTGTTTGGTCAATCGGATCTACAGCAACGCCCTTTTGTTTCAGCTCTTCCGTCTCTTTTTCGATATCGGTGCTTTGCAAAACCATACCGTGGAAATGGCCTGGCTGGAATTTAGGAAACCAGGTAACCAGTGTGATGGAGGTGGTCTGACCCGGCAAGCCCAGCTGAATCCAATCCCCATTTTCTCCCATTGGCGCCTCAACGATGATCTCGAAGCCGATACTTAAATAGAACGCTTTTGCTACCTGCTGGTCGCTCACTGGTATAGATACTACTTCAATTGCCTTCATATGTTGTTGTTTTTAACATTACCCTAATTTAATTATTTTCAACAATTTTTAAGTATTACTATATCAGGTGATGCGCCTCGCTGATTAAAGAACGATGATAACCAGGAAGCCGAAAACAGATTTGGTAATATCCTAAAATAGATGGAAATTGATCGTCTTCTACTCAATATCTATTTTTAACCATAAACACGTTTAAACATGAAAAAAGTAACTGGCCTTGGTGGTGTATTTTTTAAATGCGAAAATCCAAAAGGTATGAATGAATGGTATGCCAAAAATCTTGGAATACCCGTTACTGAATATGGAGCGAATTTTGAATGGCGAAATGCCGACAATCCCTCGGAGAAGGGTTCTACGGCCTGGAGTACTTTTCCGCAGAACACCAAATATTTCGATCCATCGCTGAAGCCTTTTATGATCAATTACCGGGTGGAAAATTTAGTTGCACTGGTAGAAGAGCTAAAAAAGGAAAACGTGACAATTACCGATGAGATTTCTGAATATGATTATGGTAAATTTGTTCATATACTCGATCCTGAAGGAAATGCCATTGAACTTTGGGAGCCAACAGAAGAAACTGACAAAGATCAAAAATGAGGTGCCTCTTGATTATTTTATGCCTTGCAAGTTTCCAAAGCTTCTCGCAAGACTACAAAACGCAGATTGAGCTACACAGAAAAGCATATGCCAACGACTTTTTGCAGGACAAACGTTCACCGCTAAAAGAAAATGACTTAAAGTTTCTCCGCTTTTATGATGCTGACAGTACTTACCGCATCACTGCGAAGGTTCAGATCTTAGCCGATGCAAAGCCATTTATTATGCCTGTTTTCAGTGGAACAGGAACCGAATATGTCCCTTACGCAGTATTGTACTTTACCATCAAAGACCGGCCAGGGGTGTTGAGGCTATACCGGAATACCAATCTGGCAAAAACACCTCAATATAGCGATTACCTGTTCCTGCCTTTTACAGATTCAACAAACGGTGCTGATACGTATGCAGGTGGCAGGTATCTGGATTTTCGTGAGGGCGATCTGAAAGACGGAACTGTGGTTTTGGATTTTAATAAAGCTTACAATCCATACTGTGCTTTTGGCGGTGGATACACCTGTCCAAAACCGCCGGAAGAAAATCATTTTAAAATAGCCATCGAGGCAGGGGAGAAGAATTTTGCTAGTGAGGTGAAGCACTAAGCGAATACCCGGCTCTTTTTATGCTTTGAAATTTAAGTGATGTGACAAGACTCACATCACAACGGCAACAATAGCAGGAAGTGCATATGCATTTCGCCATTCTTTTTTCCGAAATAGTTTCACCCAGCAATATTTAGCAGTTGGCGTTACATAGACAAAGGGCACCAGGTTCTTATTTTTTGAGTCAAGTCTTTCCACACCCACAAAGAAATAATTCGTCGGCAGCAAAATGTTGTATTTCATAAGATCTACGACCAGTTCTTCCTGATCCGTATCATCAACCAGGATTTGTTCATACACAACTCCATTTGGCGGACCAAAGTTATCCTCTGAATTGTAAATGGTGATTCGGAACTTCGCTTTTTGCTTTCCATACAGACGGTCTGGTTTGCGCCAGATTATGACTTTTTTAAGATAGCTATAGTCGTCTTTCTTCATAAAGCGGTGGGTAACCATGGAGGTACCTTTCATCGGTTTATAGTTCGCATCTTTTGTATACTTACCAAGGGTCATTTCCCTGAGCGATATCTTCACCTCCTTCAATTGCGTTACATCTGGAGCCATCGTTACTTTCAGGTCATTGTCTAATTGAGCTATCGCAACCTTTTTCTGCAGATAACCAATCGAACTAAAAACAAGCGTATCCATTGCAGTCCGTTTGTTGGGGTAAATTTTAAAGAGCCCGTCTTCATCAGTCCTCGAATACTTGTTCTCGGATTTCAGCTGCACCGTAACATAGGGGATGACTTCCCCTGTTTTTTCATCAACAACTGAGCCGGAAATGGTGATTTGGGCGATTGTGCTGCTGCAGCATAGCAGCAAAAATAACAACAGAGATAAACGTGAATAATGTAAAAAGATCATGCTGGAGCGTAATTTTCGTTGAATAAATATAGGGATTATTGCGCTTAATTTTCTATATTGGTGTTCAGGACCGATACACGAGCAATTCCAAAGGGTCAGCTTAAGGCAAGATTAGCCAACGCTTAGAAGAGACAATAATGAGGGACGAGTATCCTAGGTGTATCACAGGTGTCTGATAGGTGTCCGGACGACTAAATCCTAATACCATACCCGCCAGTCCTGTAGGTTAGAGGGAGAATAGCCATCCACCAGCTTCAGCCCTATTACTTTGAGGTTTTTTCAGCAGATATATTCAGATAATTCGATATATTGAGACATGAATCTACAGCAACGAATCTTCACTGCCGTCACCACATTCGCAATGTTTATGTTTGTTTCATCTATTGCGCAGCAAAAGCCTCTCTATGTACTCGTACATGGCGCTTGGGGTGGAGGATGGGCGTTTAAGAAAACCGATTCTATTATGACTCAGCATGGCAAAGAGGTGTATCGGGCCAGTCTAACAGGCCAGGGAGAGCGTGCGCATTTGAGCTCGCCAGATATCGACCTGAATACACACATCAAAGATGTGGTGAATATGATCTTATACGATAAACTGGAAAATGTGATTCTTGTCGGGCATAGCTATGGAGGAATGGTGATGACCGGCGTTGCCGATAGCATTCCAGAACGCATTAAAAAATTGGTGTTTCTGGATGCGATATTGCCAAACGATGGTGAAAGCTTAGCCACTTCAAGAGGAGCAGGGACTGGGGGACCGGAACTTTCTGCAAAAGATGGCTTTATGGTGCCAGAATGGGTTAAGCCAAATGCGCCTGCACCTAAGGATGTACCGCAATCGATTAAAACATTCACTCAACCGGTGTCTTTTAAAAATCCAGATGCACTAAAAATACCAGCTACTTATATCCTTACAGTAGATCCCGGTAAAAAGCCGGAGAGTGATGGTTTTTACCAGTATGGTGAGCGGGCAAAAAAGCGAGGATATAAATATATGATTATGAGTGCTGACCACAATCCGCAGTTCAACAAGTCAGAAGAGTTGGCTGGGTTATTAGAAAAGGAATGAACACCCTGTTAAGGGTATTTTAACGTAATGAAATTTGATAAGTATTTTCCATGTGAACAACTAAGGCCCTACATTAAGTATTTGGTAGTGTCAGAGGATGACCTGCAAAATGAATATAAAGTTTTCCCATCATCGGGACTGGTCATTGGATTTCAATATAAGGGGCAACTTTCAATCATACATAACAGTGCCGAAAACACGCTGGATTCAGCAGGTATTTCGGGAATTACTGACGGCTTTAAAATATTCAAAAACTCTGATGACATCGGAACGGTATTGGTTTATTTCAGCGAAACGGGATTTGTTCATTTTGCTTTGCACCCGGCAAACGAATTGTTTGATTTAAGTTGCTCACTTACCGATATTTTTGAAAAAAACAGCGTACGTGAAGTCGAAGAAAAACTTGCGATTGCTATTGTTGACCAACAAAGAATCACAATTGTAGAACAATTCTTAATAACTCAACTCAAAGAAATTGAAACTGATAAGCTGATTGTTGAAGCAGTTAAACTGATCTATCAAAGTAATGGAACCATCCGCATAAAAGACCTCAACGGTCAGTTGTCTATCAGTCAAAGTCCGTTTGAGAAAAGGTTCAGAAAGGTGGTCGGCACAACTGCTAAAAAGTTTGCTTCTATTGTTCGTTTCAATACTGTTCTTGATCACATTAATGAAACGAAAACGCTGAGCGAAATTTGCTACGAATATAATTTTTTTGACCAGGCTCATTTTATCAAAGGCTTCAAACAATATACGGGAGATACGCCCGAAAATTTTAAACGCTTCTTGTAAAAAACGATTTTTTACAATTAGAGGGATTTTCATCTTCGCAATTTTGCATGATGATCTTAATGTCAATCCTTTAATAGTCAAAAAATCAAAAAAATATGTTTACAGTAGAACAAATCAAAACAGCACACGGTAAAGTAAAATCAGGTTCTGACTTTCCGTCTTACATTCAGGAAATCAAGGCATTGGGTGTTACCCATTATGAGGCATATGTCACAGATGGTCACATTAACTACCACGGTGCCAATGGCTATACAGCAAATGTTCCAGCAAAATATGAGTCCTTAAAGATTTCCGATAATCCGCAAAATGAAGAATTTAGGGCAGAACTGGTAGCGCATCAGCAAGGCAAGACCGACTTCCTTACTTTCATTAAAATGTGTGCTACATATGGCGTGGAAAAGTGGGCTATCTGTATGGACAAAATGACTTGTATGTATTTCGACAAAGCTGGAAATGAAATTTTAGTAGAAGAAATCCCTCAGAACTTCATATAATGACATCAACTATACTTTGAAATTTTGTAACTTGGATGAGTTAACCCTCGGCCAGATGTATAAAGTATTCGCGTTTCTAATAGTTCTCCTAGCACCTATTTTGGGATTTTGCCAGGAATTGAACGTTCCAAAAGGGCAGGAATTTGCGTACACCAGGCATATCACAGGAAAGGGTACGCACAAAATGGATCAACTGCACACCTATGTGCTCCGTTCAATGGGCAAGAATGCCAAGGGAGATCATGTGTTTGAATGCAAGCTTGTTAAGGCAATTGAGAAACCTCAGGCAGGGGCAACCCCAGACCTTGATACCGACAATCCAAGAGCGACCCGCTTCAACAATTCTGGAGTATTGACTACCATAGCGATGCTGCAACAGCCGCTTACAATGACCGTTAGCCCAAAAGGCAAACTGCTGGACATTACCGGTTTTGACCAGATTTTAAATCGGGTGGATAGAGACTGGCGACTGGAAAAAGGAATAAGAGGACAAATTGAACGCCACAAAGAATACCTGATGAGCCATCTCGAGCAACTGTTTTTCCCATTTCCTGATGAACCAATTGGAAGTTCCGGAACATGGAAGTCCAAAGGCGGACTTAGTTATAAGCTCGAGAAGCTTAACGGACCGCCCAGCGGCAATCTGAAAATTAGCACAGAAGTTCCTGGATTAAAAAAACAAGCAGTTCGACTTGAACCATTGCTTCAGGTGAAATTTTCCACAGAGGACCATTATAAAGAAAAGGGCAGTTATATCCTGGAGCCGAAAACAGGCTTGCTACGCAGTTTTGATAAAAACACGTCTTATGATTTTAACTACAGCTCTGTAACGGGACGTGATGAGTATGATTATGCGCTTAAGATGGAAACAAATCCAGAAGAGAGCCATCCGGATACCGCCTGGCTCAATATGGCGATAAAGACAGGAACATGGGGAGCTGCATTTGGAGATTACCAGGGTTATGATCTGGAAACGATGAAGCAGTACTTCAAAACAAAAGATGCGCAGTTTGCCACAGATCCCTATTACCTGGTCAGTAAACTTTCACTGATTCAGAAAGTAAATAAAAACCCCAAAGCCGAGGCGCTGTATGATAGTCTCTTGATGGCCACGCCCAACAAATCTCTTTCAGTGCCCCAGAGCTATCACCACCTGACGAATAAGTTCCTGAAGTTATATGACAAAGACGGGCGTGCAGCCTATGAAGTGATCCGTCACTTTTATGGAACTACGAATTTCAATGAATTTCTCCATGAACATGCCGCGCAATGTTTCCTTAGCCCCTATGCTTCGTATCCGGATCGCTGGAACAATGCACTGGAAATGCTTAGGCTGATGCACAACGACAAGAACCAGGTCATGCGACAAACAGCAGATCCATTGTACTATTGGTCACAGGCGCAGCAAAATCCCAAAGACCTTAAGAAGATAGCAATTGCAGCTGCTGCCATGAGCAAAATGGACAAGAAAACCATGCAACTCGGCAAGGGTGGGCGATACGGCTTACTCGTTTACAAATTGCTGAATAATGTCGGAAAACCAGCTGAGGCTGCTAAGTTGCTCGATGCCGTGATTGGTAAATTACATCTGGCCGTCGCCGATACCCTGTACAACGGCCGTAAAGATGACCGAAATATCCTGGCCCATGGATACTATCTGAAGTATCAGGCGGCCAAGTCTGCTGGGGATGCCAGGGCGATCCAATACCTGTCTTTGGCAGCACAGTATTCGCCTTCAGGCCCGGCCGACAAGAGCATCATGAGCGGCTACGACATGCACTTTTTAAAATCCAAAGAGACATACCGTCAGGACTTTGTAGAGACGCTTTTTAGTTCGGGTAATGCTAACCAGGCCATCAAGACCTTTGCCGCACACATCAGTGCCGAACCGGAAAGCTTACCCGAAATGAAAGCGCTGTACACAAAGTATTTTCCACAGAAGGACTTCAAAAAAGCCATGGCAGAGGAGTTGATTGGCAGCTGGGCAATAGCTCCCGATTTTAAACTTAAAGACCTGGACGAAAAAGACTGGATATTAAAGGACTATGCAGGCAAATGGACAGTGGTTGATTTTTGGGGCACCTGGTGTGGACCATGTGTGGGCGAGATGCCCGAAATTGATGCGTTCGACAAGGAGATCAAGGCAGGTAAATATGCAGATGCCGCTTTTTTGAGCATAGCCTGTAAGGATTATGTGGAGTCAGTGAAAAAATATCTGGACAAGAACAAGTATACCATCCCGGTACTGATGTCGGACAATAAAATACAGTATAAATATAAGCTGGATGGCTATCCATACAAAGTAATGATCTCTCCGAACGGCAGAATGATCACATTGGATCGATCAAAAGACTGGAAAAAAGTACTCGTGTTGTTTAGCAGCACACTGGGTAATCTAGAATAGATTTCCAGGATAATCTGCTATTTAATCTTCAGCTGTTCCGACAAACATGGCTTGGCGCGCAATAAATCAACTCGCTGCTGGGCCGTATAGCTGCTGTTGATCCATATCTTCACGTCATTACGTTCCAGAATGGCGGGCATGCGGTCGTGAATTGCAGCCATGGCGGCATTGGGTGGCATGGTAATCATGGTGAAAGTAGGGAGGAGGACACCAGTTTTGATGTCAAACCAAACATCCCATAAGCCCGCGATGTAAAAAGGCTGGCCGTCCATGCGTTCAATGCGGTAAGTCCGTTCCTTTTCCTTGTTGTACTCAAAAAAAGCCTGAACACGGGCTACGCAATGTTTTCTCCCAATCAAATCCCGCCATAGGGGTACTTTGAACAAAGATTCAATTCGTGCATGTTTGTTCTTGCTATGAATTTTATCGTCATCGATAGACAGCAATCCCCATCGATATTGCTGTACTTTATCCGGCACAGCATCTGTTACCACCGGCAGCATTGAGCCCGGATTGCCAGCTGAATTGTTTTTAGGCGTATACGCAGCACCATCGCGCTTGATAATTTTGATGTCTTTTTGTTCCCCGATCTCTACTTGTCCGCACATAGGCTTTATTCGTTTATTATTTAGTCACAATGATTTCCGACCAATTGGTCGTATACTGCCTGCTTAAATACTCCTGTTTCATTTTCCAGGTCTTGTCATAACCTTCGGCCGCCAGCCTAAGCGTGCCACGGCCATATCGGTCATTGATGTTGTCAAGTAGCCGTGAAAGATCCTGCTGACGACTATTGTCATGATCACAAAAAAGATTGCGCTGCACTTCACCAGCAGGAATGATGCCCGTCGCCCGGACACCCGTTTTTAAATAATTGTAGCCCGGTTGCCAGATCGCGCGAAGCGCCAGCACACAGACCCTTGTCAATTCGTGCGTGCTATTGGCCGCAAATGGGATCTTCACTGTCAGACTCGGATAATACTGATCATGCTTCACATTGTGTTTATTCGTGCGCAGGTAAACGGTCAGATTTAAAGCCATACTTTTCTGCTGACGCAATTTCAACGCCACGGTAGCGGCGTGCATGGATACCGCTTCCTCCACTTTTTCCAGTTTAGTTTGATACGTATTAAAACTCTGGCTGGACTCGATACCCCTGGAACGTTCGGCCACATCTTTGATCACATTGCAAGGGATGCCCCACAATTCCTGATGCAGCCGCCAACCCTGAACAGTCATTTGCTGCCTCACAAAATCTGCCTTAAGTTCCCTGAAACCATGCGCAGTATGGATCCCAAACTCCTGCAACTTGTTGAAATAGGCCATGCCTACGCCCCATACATCCTCAATCCGAAAATTCTGCACCGTTTCGCTGATTTTCTCTTCAGTGTCCAGCACTAAAAACTTTTGACCCTGCTTTTTAGCCGCCTTGTTGGCCAGTTTGGCCAGCGAAAGGGTAGGGCCCAGACCAACGGTGATCGGCAGTCCGGTATCCTGAACTACATTTTTGCTAATCGTTTCCGCATGGGTATTAAGGTCAAGTCCTTTAATATTGCCCAGTGCCAAAAACGCTTCATCAATGCTGTACACCATCAACGTGTATGTGTACCGTGCCAGGTTGTTCATCAGTCTGGCACTCATATCCGCATACAAGGCATAATTGCTGCTGAAAATCACGGCATCGCTCTTCTCAAGTCTTTCACGCACCATAAATTCTGCGTCAGCCATCTTGATGCCGAGGGCCTTCGCCTCATTGCTTCTGGCGATTACGCAGCCGTCGTTGTTGCTCAATACAACAACCACCCGGCCTTCCAGCTCCGGACGGAAAAGCCGTTCGCAACTCACATAACAATTGTTGATATCAACATGTGCAAACACGACTGTACCTCCCTGTTCTATGTTGTGGTCGAAGGACCGGATTTAGTGTCAAAGTAACCACGCCCCAGCATACCCAGGCCTCGCCATTTTCAATGGTGATGCTTGCCCCTGCAGTATCCGCTTGGAGCACCAGTCTTCCATTCGCCGGAGCATATTCTCTCGTGTAAAATTCACCCTCATGGAAAAATACAACAATACTGCCCTGCACCGGGTTTAAAGTCCTGTCAATGACTAAAACATGGTCCTTCAAAATGTGGTAGCCGGTCATGGCTTCAGATCCCATTCGCATGTAAAAAGTATTGTCCGGATCGATAACAATGATTTCAGATACGTCCAAATCCGGCTCCTCATGCGTCAGCATAGGAAGTCTGAACCCCAACACATCTCTTTTCTGACGGTGCTTCCTAAATCTCAGCATAACCTTGGTCTTTGAAGCTACAAAGCTACGCAACCGAAGTTATTATTACTAATATATTTAGTAAATAGAATCACCTTTGAGGAATAGGCCACTATAACGAATAAAAGCCCTGTTGGTTAGACAGGGCTTTATTGAGAGCTATCAAATGCCGTTAAAAAGAGTGATACCAGTTATTTTTTCATCCTGATTTTTATTTTCAAAAATAACATCCATCTGAGTGGAAAAAAATACCCATTAATGGGTATTTTAATAAAATAACGGATGAAGAATTTTGTAAAATACCAACGAAATAATTCTATTTTTATTAAAATCATACTAAAGTATGATGACTAAAATGCGGCGAAAGCTCATGTTTGTGGCCTAAACTTTAATAAAATTAATATGAAGAAAAATGTACTTGTTTACGGAATAATATCAGGTATCTGCGTTGCTAGCTTTATGGCTGCCTCCATTGCGTATTGTTACAATAAAAACTCGTTTGATGGCAGTATGCTGGTCGGCTATGCAGCCATGATCCTTTCTTTTTCACTCATTTTTGTAGGTGTGAAAAACTACAGAGACAAATTTAATGGCGGTATCATCAGCTTTGGAAAGGCTTTTTTAATGGCGATCTATATGGCGCTCATTGCCTCAACGCTCTATGTTATCGGTTGGATGATTGCTTATTATAACTTTTTCCCCGACTTCATTGATAAATTAGCAGCCTACCAGTTGAGTCCTGCTAAAACCAGTGAGATGAGCCCTGCGCAGGTAGCCGCAATACGCGAACAGATGGATATGTTTAGGCAGTGGTACAGCAGCTGGCCAGGTGTCGCGGGCGCCACCTATATGGAGATTTTGCCGGTTGGGCTGCTTGTTGCGCTTTTCACTGCCCTTGTGCTCAAACGAAAGAGCGCGAAAAGTTTATCCCAAGGAGCTTAATACGCGCCTAAAATGGGAGATAAGCGCGCGTTAGTTTATCCTTGCTGATTATAAGCAGAATGACTTGCAACCTTATTGCGCAAGATGCCGTCTTCCTACAAGAAAAAAATAGATATGCACAAAGCTCAAATAACGCTTAGATTCATCTTCCTGCTTTACTTACTCAGTCCCATATTTTGTTTCGCGCAAACAACATCAATGTTAATTCCAGCTCTGGATAGGGGGGTTCAGGAAGTCAAATCATTTGATAGCGAAGATGAGACCGACTTGCTTCCTATCGGCGATATACTGAAAGATAAAACTGTCATAGGCCTGGGAGAAGGTACCCATGGTACCCGGGAATTTTACCTTTACAAAGCCAGACTGATTAAATACCTTATCCTGCATCAGAATTTGAAACTCGTGCTCTTCGAATCCAACATGTCAGGCTTGGATCTCGAAAGTCAGTATTCTTTATTTTCAATTTACCGGACCCGTGAAATTACCGATCTGATCGACTGGATCAAGGCCTACAATCAAAGTAAGCCAATAACCGAAAAAGTAAATATAACGGGTATAGACATGCACTATACGTACTTCGTTATCAACGAAATGTTAAAAAGCGCTTACTTTCTGACGATCCTCAGTCCAGAGCAAAAGAATTTGCTCGCAGGTTTGAATAAACTATGGGAAAAAGGTGACCCGAAACTCAGTAAACAAGGCAAACAACCCTATCTTAACCTGGCTCGGTCGCTGTATGCTGCGATTAAAGCTAAGGGGAATGCAGATTCGAGTGCCATTTATGTGCAACAGGTTCGCCTATTTGAACAATCGATCTTGTTTCTCAACTTACCTGATATCCCGTCCAACAAAATCCGGGATAAATTTATGGCAGAAAATGTCATCTGGAGTGTCAATCGTTTGCCAGCCGGACAGAAGACGGCAATCTGGGCGCACAATGGTCATGTGCTGACTGGCCTGTGGAGAAATTATAAAGCAATGGGTGCGCACCTCAAAAAAGCCTGTAAGACAAAATACTATGCCCTGGGCTTTAGTTTTGGAGAAGGCTATGCAAGACTGTGGGACCCTAAGGGGAACAAGCCTTTTGGCAGATCTCCGCTGCCGCCATTGGAAAATAAGAACAGCATGGAATACGTATTCAAGCAAGTCCGATACCCAAATTTTTTCCTTGACCTGAGCCGTCCGGGACTAGATCCCGCTATTCATCAATTCATTAAAACCCCGCACGACATGCGTGTGCTGGGAGCGACGGTTGTTTCATCTGAAAACCAGATCAATCTGAGTATAAAGCTAAAAGGCGCATTCGACGGGATCGTGTTTTTCCGGCATACCACAAATGCAAGGGAGATTTAGTGAGTTGAGGTTGGTATTACTTCATAATCCGCTTCATCACCTCCTCACGTTTCTGTCTCGAAATAGGAATTTGACTGCCGTCTTCCATTGCCAAATACCCGCCCTCAGTTTTCACATAAGATGAAATCTTGCGGAAGTTGACCAGGTGCGACTGATGCGTCCGGAGGAAATTGTACCCTTCCAGCAATTCCTGATATTCTTTGAGTGTTTTGCAGACCAGATAATGCTTATTTCCATCCAGATAGAGGTGGGTATAGTTTCCTTCCGCTTCCAGTCTGATGATTTTATTGACCGGGATGAACTCAATCTTATCTGCCAGAGGAAGTGCAATGCGTTGCTCATCATCGGCCCGGTCAATGTTGGCAATCAACTCCTGCAGTCTCCTGTTATCCTGTTTCGGAAGGATCTGTTTTGCGGCTTTTTCCACAGCAGCACACAATTCAAGAATGTTAATGGGTTTTAGCAGGTAGTCAATAGCACATGCCTTCACGGCCTGAATTCCGTACCTGTCAAAGGCGGTTACAAATATCACTTCAAAAGTCTGATTTCCATTCAGGGACCTCAGTAAATCAAATCCCGATTCCGCACCCATCTCAATGTCCAGAAATAACAAATCGGGAGCCTGCTGTCCAATTATTTTTAAAGCCTCAGTGGCCGATGCGGCTTCTCCAACTACCTCCACTGCGGGACAATATTCCTTCAACAGTTCCCTGAGGTTAGCCCGGCTTTTGACCTCATCATCAACAAGTATACTTTTTAAAATCATTTCATCTTTAGTCAATAGGAATTATTAAAACGGCTGTAGTACCCGTTTCTTCATTCGCTAAATTAGGGCGCAAAGTTAATTTTCCATCAGCACCGCCAGCATTTAATAAAGCAAGCCGCTCGCGTACCAGCTTTAGACCAAAACCCTGTGGATTTTCGGACGCGGGACTTAAACCCCGTCCATTGTCGCGGATTTCTATATGCAGGTAACTTTGATCCTGATGGATATTAATACTCAATTTTCCCGCACTGCCTCTTTCTGAAAGTCCATGAACGACAGCATTTTCAACCAGCGGCTGAATGATCATACCTGGAATCTCAATCAGCTGCGTGTTCGTTTCTTCCGATACCTCAATACTGAAATCAAAATTAAAACGCAACCTTTCCAGCTCACAATAAAGCTCGACTGCCTGGAGTTCATCGCTCAATGGTACAAAACTCTTGCCTGAATTATTCAGCACCTTGCGCATCAAGAAGGAAAACTTCTCCAGGTAGATGTTGGCTTGTTTGTATTGCTGGTTATTGATCAGAGACTGGATGGAATTCAGGGCGTTGAACAGAAAATGCGGGTTCATCTGCGATCTGATGGCTTTGATCTCCAGTTCTTTGATCTGCCTTTTCAGCGCCTCTTTTTTCCTGATCGAAGTGATTCTTCTCTTATTGACCAACATCAGCACCAGAAACGTGAATAGGATAGAGCCTGCGCTCCATCCTATAGTTTTAATCAATTGTGCCTTGTCGGCTTTCCCCACCTTTTTAGGTTCGGATGCCTTCTTCAAAGCTTCTTTAAACTTCCTAGATGCCTCCGGAGTGTTCGTCTCATCAATGTTGTCGTCTATCACCTTAAAATCCGGATCGAGGATGAAAGTCTTGATGTCGAAATGATCGATTATTGCCTTCTTCTCCAGTTCCTCATCATAAGGCAGAACCTGCACATAAGTTACGTTAGGCAGACTTTTGAAAATGGAATCAATACTGCTTTTTGGGTAATTCTGTTCCTTCAGCTGGACGATTACAAAATGTACTTTTTTCGGATCCGTTTTCTTAATCCTGTCGAGCAAATGCTCAATTTTCTCCGGATAGTGGAAGTTGAAAGTAATGCTTAATGTTTTGCCTTTGAACTTTTTCAAATCCAACACCGAACCATCTGCAAGTTTCAGGCTGGAAAGCGGACTATTGCTTCCCGGTGTCCAGGCATTGATGAGTTTCCATTTTTCAGTGACCTGATCATTCAGCTCCTTATCCCCACAGTTTCTGATGAAATCATCGTAGTACGGAGCCAGCTTTTGAGCCTCCTTCCAGGTGCTATTACTGAGGTCATCTTCAAATGCCTCGGCCAGAGAATGGTAGAGCGGGAAAGCTTTCAGATAAGTAAGCGATAACGCAAAATCAGAAAGAAAACCTACACGACTGTTGTTGACCATACTCACCCTTTCCGACTGGTACATCTTGTAAGAGTGCAGATAATTGGTAAACCAGCTCGCTTTGTTCCAGTTCATGAAGATCGGCAGGGTGTCAATGCTCAGGAAAAAGTCCTTAGGAAAATCCCTGAAAGCGGCTTCCGCATTAGGCGAACTTAACCACCTGGCTTTAAAAAGGTAATCGAGTTTGGCCTGTGCCTGTCCAACCAAATGCTTCATCTTATGGTAAGAAAAATCATTATAAACCGGCTTTGCGAGCGTTACGAATTCAGCATGCTGTTTCTTTTGCAGTTCCATCAGGTTTGCCGCACCCCTTTCATCGAAAGCAATCGCTTCCGCCTCAGTTTTATATTGCTCATTTAAGGCGAAAAGTTTAATCCCCAGGTTGGCATCTGCCGCCTGATCTCCGGTAAACTGGGCCGTACCCACAAAGTCGAGGGCATCGGCCTGAAGGATAAGCGTATCTCCAAAGTCTGCATAGGTGCGGATAGAATGGCTGTTCATTCCATCAGAATAAGTAAGCCGGATTGGATCATGCTTATCCATTACAAAACTAGAAGAGAATGATCCATCAGGTTTGAACTGCAGGACTTTTTCACCCGAACCGTAGTTAATGTTTAAAGTGGGTTTACTATTGGCCGTAAGATTAGTCAATTTCCCGCGGATTACCATATTGTCCGGTAGCGGAAAAGATGCCGCAATGAGCCTAACCTGAATAACGGCATTGTCACGTCTGCCAGCTATCAGCGACTCAGTAATTTGCAGCACGGCACCAGTATCTACTGGCATAACTTCAAGAGAAACACCACCTGTCTTCTTTCTGGGCAACATTTCATAGAGTGGTACTTCTGCAATTTCAGTCATGGACCTCAGTTTTTTTACCTTCCAGTTTTTATCGATGCTGCACTGAAAAGCAGGTTTATTTACGCTGGGCCTGTTTTGAAGGTAGGGAGGATAGTAGGAGTCGTAGCCTACGTGACTGCCTCTAGGATAAAGACTTGTGATACCCGTCCGCTGGACCGTCACCTGGAAATCCCGAATTCCGTCGGCCTGGATCTTCTTTAATGCATACCGGAGCTCGTAGGTATAAATCGAGCTCATATCTGCCGTTCGCAGGTTGATGACCCGCATTTCCAACCATTGCCCAGCCTTGAGCCTTACCAAAGGATTGTCTTTCTGTGCCAACAGCTTTTGTGGCAGCCAGAGTAGCAGCAAGACCGCTGCGCAGTGTTTAATTTTCTGAATCATAATTTTAGATTTGATTCAAAAAACCATAAAGGGAGCGGGATTCAGGTTCATCAGTTAGTAGTTGGCACTTTTCACTTATTATTCAGCATTAAAGCTACAACAATAGTTTAGAATGCGTTCCAGATCTTGCAATGGGCTCCAGCATAGATAGTTTGGCTAGGGTGCTGATTTGAAAACAAAGGTACCCCAAAGCTGCGGAGTAAGTTCCGCTTCGCTGGCCAGGTCGGAAGTCAGGCCCGTCGATTTATTAGTCCAGTAAAGCCGCTGCATCGTTTGAAAACCATTGCCCCGCAAAATGCCAATGTCACCCTTGATGCTTTGGTCCGCCTTTGGCTGCAAGAGGAGCAAACTGAGCGGAACACTCAACTCGTAGTTTTTGCCGTCCTGCGCCAGAACAATCTGCGCACTGACGTTTTCTACGCGATCGATGGTCGTGGTTTTATTGATACCCAGACTGGAGATGAATTTAACCGGTTCGCCTCCGGCTTGCATATCGCGCGTGCGATATAAAACCGCGGTGGTCTGGCCGTCAACACGTGTTACCAGCAGGCGCTGCCCAGCTTCCACATTGCCCAGCATCAAGTCGAGTGCACCACCAGTTTTAAACAGGTTGGGTAAGGATTCAGGCTTGTTGCTCAGCAGATTTGGGTCGTCTGTTTTCCAGGCGGCATATAGACGGTCCCCCGAAATAGCCACGGCCGCAGAAGTACTCTTGTCTATCGGGACGAAATCGGACTCCTTCCAGTCGGCCAGTTTACCATCAATAGTAGGAGCAGCGCGAAGAATAGGAATGGTAAGCGGACCTTGTTGCTGTGCCGCCTGTCTTGCAGCCTCCCGCTGTACAAAATACTGCTGCGCGGCTTCCAGCATCGCTACCGAAACATGGATCGTACTTAAAGGCAGGCGGCGAATTCCTTCCAAACCATCCAGCCGCATAATGCTGGAGGGTCCCCCGGTGACATAAATGTTACCGTCCGAGGTTTGTGAAATCGAGGGCCAGAAGTCTTCTTCCTGTAAACTGTAATCATTCATTTTCCGGTTGCGCTCTTCATCTGGCGCATTAAACGAGGCCAGACGCGAATCCTTGAACAGCGTAGTCACAAAAAGCCCGTCAGCGGTAAACAGATACACATTGCCCTTGTTGCCATTGAGCGCCCAAAGTGGCCCAGCATCCGAGCCCTTGGGGGTAACGAAACCGCCAAGCAAACGCGTGGTGCCCAGCAATTGGCCGGGATGTTCGGGAAGGGGAGCGTCGTGGCTGGCATGTAGCCCGTGCCACACGCTCGGATAACTCCATTTGGCAACACCGTTCTGCGCGCCACCAACACCATAAGGAGAGAAGGGTTTCGGGGCGTTGGTCAGCACCGTCCAGCCGTTGGGCGCATGAATCACCTGGTCACCACCGCTGGAAACCGGAGCTTGCGCATCTGCTACCAGCACCTTCCCCTGACTTAAATCATAACGGGGCGTGCCTTTGGCGTCAATACCCACTGGCGCAAAGCGTGTGGCTTTGTTATTGAGGCGTCCTGCTATGAAGGACAGGTCAGGCATCAACGTAATGCCACCAGCTTCCTCTTCGGCAATGACAAATTCCACCTCTGCCGGCTGAGCCTGCGCGTCGCCATTCGTGTCCGACCACGTAAAAATCAGCTTGTCTCCTTTGTGGTAATTTTTAGGCAAGCGGGCGCGGAAAGTAGTTGCATTCGGCGATTCAAGAGTTGAGGGTCCAGTTGTAGACCAGTCGAAATCAATATTGGGATCTACCTGACGCACGTTATAACTCGTGCCGCGCAGATCACCATAAACTGAACCGGCAAAATAATGTCCTGTAATTCCGCCCGGCTGTTTTGCCTCCCCTGTAGGGAATAGCTGGCTAGACGGCACGATTTCCCGCTGTTGATCAGGGCTTTCCCAGAACAAGTGTGCCTGTGCACCCGAACCATTCTGATAAAACTCCATCGTAATGTCATAACGCTTTCCCGCCTCAAGTGTGATGGTGCCAGCATCTTCGCTGCGGCCTTTTTCTTCCCAGCGGTCAATTAATTTTTTGTCGCCAATCCACAAGCGCACGCCATCATCGCTTATGGTACTGAATTTATAGGTTTGGCTATGCCGGGGCAGAATTTGCCCCGTCCAGCGTACATAAAAATACTTGTTATACCCAGGCAGTGACCAAGCCAGAACAGGCCAGCTGGAAAAGCTGCCAAAGCCCGCACGTGGCACCGCAACGTTATTTTCCATGGTCCACAGAAAACCGGCCTCAGTGCCACCCGTCGGATTGTTGTTGTATACATTGGTCAGATACTGATGGCCATTGTGGTAAAAAACTGTTTGTGGCTGTGTCGAGCCAATAGCGCCCTGCGGCAGATTTGCCGGATTCCATTCCCCACGCGAATATACATTGAGCAGCCGGTTGGTGCCAGTCTCCCAGTCGAGTTTGAAGGTCATGCCTCCACCTTCGCCCGCATAATGGAAGAGGTTTTTATCAAGGGGGTCGAGTTCGCCGCCACCGCCGTACTGCGAGGGACCATAAAAAGCCTTGACCAGTTTTCCTTCCCGTGTCCACACGCTCAAACGCTTGGGTGTAAAGTCATTTTCCGCCACCCAAATCCGATTCTCACCGTCGATAGAAATTCCAGCAGGATTGTTCATGTGATTCGGGTCATACAATCCCGGCTTCGGTTTTCCGGCACGTCCGATCGAGCGTATATATTTGCCACCTGCCGCAAACATTTTGACTTGGTGTGCATTGCCAAGATCGCTGATAAAGATGTTACCTTGTGCGTCCAGTGTCAGTCGCTGCGGATCTTCAAGATTTGTGTTGATGAGTATCTCTGGCTTAGCTAACTTAACCGGATCGGCCGACAGCGTGTAACGCAGCACCCGCTTGCCCGATATCACCAGCAAACGACCCTGTGAATCGAAAGCAATGCCACGCGGATCGTCAACCGAAGCCATACCGAGCGCTTTGCGCGCACGGGCATCTACAAACAGCAATTGACTGGTCACCGGCAAACTGGCAATGAACAAGCCATTATAAACTGCCAGACCAGCGATACCACGTTGTGCGCCGTAACCTTTATCACTGAGGTCGGCCGTTCCGGCCGGAAACTTCCAGGTCGGCTTCAGCAGCGGCCGGTCCTCACCAGTGCCCATGCGTGCATCTTTACTGGCACCCAGCGATTTAGGCAATAATTCGGTCAGACGCAACTCGTCGTCCCATGCGGTTGCTGCATAGGCATAAGTTCCTTCCACAGGGTTTGGACCAGCATCGCGCGCCAATTGGGTTACACCTGTCCAGGCGCCGCCAACCCAACCCTGTCCCCAGAGCTTATTGCCTTTAGTATCCATCCAGGCCAGACCACTGCCGCCTTCACTCACCCAACTACCCGCCAGAATTTGTCCCCCAGCGATAGATTTGCCGCCACGCAGTGGCGCATTCTTTTCCGGTACCCATAAAATCGTAGAAGGTGGCGTATGATTGGTTAGCCACTCGCTCGTTTTTTCGCCAGTATTCCAGGGCGGTTTGCCATGCGAGTACACGCTCATTTGGTAACGTGCTTCAATTTCTGGGCGTACCAAGCCACGCACTACGTATTTTCCAGGTGTTATTAACTTCCCGGTTACCCCGGCTGGAGAACGCCCCAAATCGTCAAGGCCGTCCCAGTATGCGATATTGTTCCCCGCAGGGAACGGTGTTTCAGAAATTAGATTTCTAACCCGTTTTCCGGTTTCATCCTCGATTACCAGGGTAACAAAACCTGGCTTTTGCAAAGTGAAAGACACCGGGATTGGTGCCTGAGCGTTTGACGGCGTGTTGGTTTGCGCCAGGACACGTGCAGCAGGTATCGCAATACCCACACTCAAAAAGCCGGCTAACATCACTTTGCATATTTGATTGATCATCATCTCTGTATTTTTGGTCAATAGGTACCTTTACCACGTTATGTGGCATACTGTAATTTCCCCGTTAAGATAACGATGTTCCTGTTGCCTAAGAAATCCTATTCAACTGGAATGTAAAAATCTACTATTGCTTTTCTTTCAGGATGTTTATTGAAATCATTGTGATATAACTCAAAAGGATTTCTGTCTGCCTTTCTGTAACCGTTTTCATTCATCCACAGATACAAGCCAGTCCATGATTTTTCAAACTCATCCAGTCCGATTACGAAACTGCCAACGATAAATTTGCCACTGTCAATTGATGATAAGGTAACTTCTCCCTCGGCTTTTACTGGCTCGTTCAATAAGATACAAGCGTCCATGCGTACTTTGTCTGGTTCCGTTATTTTGAAACTATCGTGGTAAAGGGTGATCATCTTGGTGTTCTCGGTAAGCAGCCCCAACGGAGTAGCCCAGCGAAGCAATTTCTGGTAGGCAGTCGGTAGATTCTGATGTCCAATGCTTGAAATACGGGCTAAGGACATTTTGCCCAATTCTTTGATTTGAATATTTGCGTTCATTTTAATCCAATTTTGAAGATCATTAATGACACAAAGGTATTGATCAGCATCAGGATAGGCTTGACCAATCTTGCTGACTACTTGACTAATCTTACTAAATTTGTTTGGGTTCACCTTTCTGAATTCCGTCGGACTTACCCCATAAAATTTTTTAAATGTTCGTGTAAAGGAAGAATTATCTGTAAAACCATAATGAACGAATATGTCGCTGATTGGCGTAACCTTGTTGATCAGGTCAGCAGCAGCCTTTTCAACTCTTCGCCGTGTGATGTATTCGCCAGGGGCTTCTCCCGTTATTTGCTTGAAAATGCGGTGAAAATGGAACGGCGAGAAAAAAGCGATTTCGGAAATCCTGGCCAGGGACACATCAGCATGCAAATTTTCATCGATGTAATGTAATACCCTGGTTATCCTGATCTTATAATCCATTCGTGTATCGCTTTCCGGATTAATCATTTTTAATGCTGTGTAGGCCAAAAGTAACGAAATTCCTAATAAGGCGGTCATACTTCGAGATCGTAGAACCTACTTCAAAAAGCCATTCAAATAATCCAAAATTGTTGAGGTCTGCGACATTAGGCTCACATGTGCCTGTGCAGGAATAATGGCCAATTGCGACTTAGGCAATGCCCCAAAATCACCGGCGATATTACCTCCCAACATTTGATACGTTTTGACCAGCTCAATTTTATCAAGCCCGTCATTATCACCCGCTATGATCAAAACAGGCGCTGAGATTTTAGCAATATTTTCATTACCCAGATCAAACGGCTGCCCGGCCAAAGCAATCATCTGCTCCAGGAATTTTGTCCATTTTGTCTTGTCAGGTGCCACCGCATCATACGCATTTTTCATCGGAGAGTCTGCAAAAAGCTCAGGTTTCATCTGTTTAAACGCAGCGTTTATTTCAGGCAACCAGTCAGTGCTTTTATGCGCAGCAGAAATGATCACTAAGTTTCTAAGCCTTTTTGGGCTTTGTATCGCAAATTGATAAGCCACCGCGCCGCCAAAACTGTAGCCTACTACATCAGCGCTGTCAATTTTCAGGTGATCCATTATGCCCTCCACATCACTGGCTAAAGTGGCGTGTACTAGTTTTCGATCTGAAAATTGCGTATGGCCATGCCCCTGTAGTTCAATGGCGATTACTTTCCTTGTTTTTGACAGTTCAGGGATCAATTGACCCCAGTTCAGATCAATGGTCATAAACGCACCATGCAATAAGACTATCGGCTTGCCCTGACCATACACTTCGTAATAAACTTTGATTCCATTGACTGCGGCGTAGCCTGTTTCGGCAGGAAATAACCAATTTTTCATAAAGCAGATAATTTGAATTAGTTGACAATACAAAGATGGCATTTAGTTCAAAATCTGATGACGTGTAAATGCGACTATTTAAGGGGGAGATTATGTCAGATCAGAGAGCTTAAAATAACTATACTTTATTCCTTGGCTATTCTAATCTGTGGCAATGCAGTCGAAATCATTTGATTCAAGTAAGCCTTTCGATTTTCGCCAAGTGTGTTTAAAAAAGCTGTGATATCATTACCGTATGCCCTTTTTGAATACGCATAAACAAGAATGGCTTTTTTACCGGCAGCAAGTTCGATTTGTTTGTAGCGATACACGTTGAACTCTGCAACAGTCATTTTGTTATCCTTGCTTTCGCCCATTAAGAAATCTACTATAAATTCTTTGCCATCCGGACTTTCATTCACTTTATAATTACACATAGCATCAGTTTCCTTACGCTTTGTCAACTCACTGGTCTTCTGTGCTACAGCATCCTTTACCTCAATGTCTGTAACAAATAGATTTAACGTGAGCATCTGTTTGAAATTCGCTAGCTTTTCAGCCTCCGGCAAATACTCCTGGACATAATAAGCATCTTTTGGATGAGCTGCCCAGGCAAGTTTAAAATTTACGTTGTCAAATTTTAGCGGCCCTTTCACATCTAATTGATCAATAGGCTCTTCCTTTACTGAAATAAAAGATAGCAATAGGATAGAAGCTAAAAGAAATAAGGTTTTCTGCATGGTTATGGATTTGAAAAGCGTCATTAATTACAACGAATATAAAATTTATTAGTAATATGGTGGAGATACTAATATTTCTTCGACATCCTTCCTTCGATTTTACTACTGCCAGAAAACCTCTCTTCACATCCACCTTTTACAAAATACATATCCAATCCTTCGATAATTTCATCAGAGACGATATCACAGTCAAACTGTATGATGTGCATTCCACCGGACTTGCACAAGTAAAAAGCGATCCGGTCTTTGACGTCAGCAAAATAAATATATTCAGGGCAACTGCAGTCACATCTTCCAAGCCAAAAAGCAATATCGATTAACGCAGGTAAGCTGCTCATGTTTGCGATCAGTGCTTCATTGTATTTTATGTCTCCTGTTAATCGTACAAAACTCTTAATCGCTTTTTGCAGCGGTTTGTATTTGTTCTCCGGACTTCCTATAAAGTCAAGTTTTATGTGACCGATCATAATTACCTCTTCAATACCCAGTTGAATTAATAGATTAATAACCTTATTACCAAGCTCAGGCGTGAAAGTCGCGATCTCCGGATGATCAAAAGAAACGACATCATAGTATTTTTTGATCTTTTCGGGTTTAACATCAACTGCATCGTACATGTCATAATACCACTGCCGGTCATCATCTTCAAGGAAGTATTCAGGATCATCATCAAACATTGAAGTTTGAATTTCATTTATCTCCGAAGTTATGGCCGTGAAATTCTTGAAAATAAAATTTCTAGTGACTAATCTTATCATTGTAATTTTTAGTATTCCAATAATAGGAAATGTTATTCATAAACCTTCAACCTAATTGGGACCTTCGAATGTCTGAAGTTGTACAGTCATTGCCGATCCAGGTCCAAGGTCTTCATTGGTTGCTAGAGCCAGATCAAGGGGACATCCAATGGTATTAAAATTAATGCACCCTTAAGTGTTTTAGAAAAGAGAGATTTCATTTTCTTATTAAATGGCATTATTCATTAACTTGGCCACATGAGCTTTCTAACTGCCGAGTGGAGAAAATTGGCCATTGCAAACTATGCCGTGGATGAGCAGGTGTTGCAACCGTACTTGCCCATAGGTACAGAACTCGACAAGTGGAATGGAATCTGCTACGTCAGCCTGATCGGGTTTCTATTCAAAAACACCAGGCTTCTCGGTATAAAAGTGCCACTTCATTCCAATTTTGAGGAAGTGAACCTTCGTTTTTACGTGCGGTACAAAGATCAGGGAATATGGAAAAGAGGAGTGGTTTTTATCAAAGAGATCGTGCCTAAATTTGCGCTGGCCTTTATAGCCAATACCATTTACAATGAAAACTATGTGACCTTGCCGATGTCGCATAAATGGTCTGAAAATGAAGCAGAAAGAACTGTGGATTATCAGTGGAAGTTAAAGAACCAATGGCAACGATTTAGTGTTACAGCGGAAAAGGAATTAGCCAGCATCCCATTGGAGAGTAAAATTGAATTTATTACAGAGCACTATTGGGGATATGCGCGCTATAATGCGCTTAAAACCAATGAATATGAGGTGAGGCATCCGAAATGGGAACACTATCCTGTAAAACACTACACCATAGATGTAAACTTTGGCCTGACTTACGGCGCCCAGTTTGAGTTTTTAAACCGCCAGCAACCAGACTCAGTCATGCTGGCCGAAGGTTCAGCGATCTCTGTAGAGCAAAAGAAGGTGCTCCGTTTTTGATAAGACATCGTATATAACAAAGTTATTGGCGATCAGGAATGAAGTAATCCGGCAATACGCGGAAGGCGAACGCGCATAGGGCTTACCAATAATTTTTTATCTTTGAGCAATTTAAATGACGTCCTGCTCAACATGTCCAATTCAAAAAACCCGAAGGCTATAGCCTTGAACCACTTCGTACAATGCGCTCTTATCTGTCTGGCCGCCATTGCCTTCACACTTTCTGCCTGCCAAAAAGAGGAATCTCTGAAAGATGACACCAATCCGCTGGTAGTTACTGTTGGTATTCTGCCCATCACGCCAACCCGGGTCACTTTAGAAGGAAGCCTGAGCAGCAAAGGAAAAATCAAAATCCTGGATTATGGCTTTGTCTATGATGTAAGAGGATATTTTGATGGGCCGACCATGAAGACCATCTCGCTTGGGAAAGAAGCCAAAGACGGCAAGTTCAGTGCCGAAGTAGCAGGACTGAATCCTGGTTTTTTCGTAAATGACCGTGGATATTTATATGCGAAAGCCTATTATACCAATGAACTCGGTACCGTATTCGGAGAGAGGTTGCGTGTTGCGATGCCCCAGTTAGATCCCAAAAATGTAAGCCCGAGACAAGGTAAGGTCGGAGACCGGATTACGCTCGACGGAGATTTCTTCGCCACCGGAACTAAAGAACTAAAAGTCTTTTTCGAAAAAATTGAAGCAAAGGTCGTTTCCGCTACCGATAAGCAGATTATCGTAGAAGTACCTTCCGGAATTCCACTAAGACATGGTCAGGATCTTAGGATCGACGTTAGTATTGATGGTCAGTTGAGTTCCGTCCAAGGCGGTTTTAGCATTCTGGCTACCTTCAAAGATTTCAGTCCAAAGTCTGGCCCTGTCAATACCGCAATTCACTTTACCGGGGAAAATTTGCCGGCAGGATTTAGTTCTGCGACCGGCATTGAAATCAATGTTGGTGGAATTAGGACCAGCACTTTTGCATATGAAGAGTTTACAGCCACAGCGCTTGAATCTAAGCTCGTCAAAGTGAAAGTAGCGGCAAAAGTAAACGGGGTGGAGGTTCAACTTCCCGGAGAATTCACGTATACCCCGCCGGTGATCACCGCTATGACGCCACTTTCGGCACTGGCCAATGAAGTAATCACCTTTAAAGGAACAAACTTTCCCCTAAGCACGCCATTTCACTATGCTACTATGCAGGTTGGCACAGAAACAGCTTCTGCCAATCTTTTCAATGAAGATGTGATTGCTTCAATTCCCCCGCATATGGAGCCTGGAACTTACACTGTATCCTTTATCACCGGGCCTTTTACCATTGTCATGCCCCAAAAGCTGACTGTTAAGCCTTACCAGATATTTTCGTTTTCACCAACTACAGGCTATCCTTTAACTAAGATCACCATCAATGGAACATTCAACAGGTTCCAGGAGTACAATGTTCATTTTGGAAACGAAATCGTCAAAGGAACAGCCATATCGAATACAGAGGTTGTGGTTGCAGTTCCCCTAGCAGAGGACGGAAAGGAACTGCAAGCCATCGTTGAAATGGTTGGTGGTCAGAAAATAACTGTGCCTGGAAGATTTATCATAAAAGGTCCAGTGATTCATTCAGTTTTTCCATTGTCAGGCAGTCCCGGAACACAAATCACTATAAAAGGAGAAAATTTCAGAGCTGAATTCGGCGGGTCAATAGATTTTGGCAATGGCTATTATGGACCTATTGATGAGATCACTGAAAATACGGTTAAGTTTACCATTCCAAAACTCATACGTGCAGGAACAACTAAACTTAGGTTGACCATTAATGGTCAGAACGCTTTAAGCTCCTCTAATTTTACTGTGATCAATTGATTTAACCGTACTGATCATAGCTGAAACACCTGGAGTTTTCCTTTGGAATGAAACTGAATCAAATGGTCATTGACTTATCTTGATTTACAAACCACATCATATACTTTAATGGCGAGCAGTTCCCCCTCGCGCAGGTAAGCCAATGCGCCTTCGTTAAATTCATTGTTGAACCAACCACCATAAGCATAACTGGTAATGCCGTTGTCGGATTTCTTCGCCAGATAATAGGCAAGTCGTGGAAAACGAAGTTCCTTTTGGTTGCCGTACGCTACCTTTACCTCGTGCCCCAGATAGGTCCATGTGGTTTGCCAGGCCTGATGAGGCTCAAAAGTGTTTGTTTTGCGGGAATGCTTTCCAAGTTGGGTTAATATTTCTATTTCAGAAGTAAACCTGTATTCAGTCGCAGCATAAAACAGGTATTGATTGTCCTTCTTTTCTATACTGAATTTTTCAGGGTTTTCTCCAAATCGCGCTTCATTGAAGCTTAAGAGTGTTGCTGCCAGAACATTTTTCTCTGCAGCGCTTGCCTCAGGAATGACATCTGAAAACTGCTCGACACCTGCTGTAAATTCAGCAATCTGTATAGGATCTTTAATTTCTCCGTTTTTGCTAAATAGTCTGGTTTTGGATTGGACCTCGATTCTATCCCCATAATAATTGATGGGATATGTTACGGTGTCATCTTTTTTGCAGCCAGCAACGGCGATGACCATCAGAATGAAAGTGAGTAGCTTAATTTTCATGCGTTAATGGCATTATTTTGTATAAAGATATGTAATTCCAACTATTTTACGGAGGGCTTGAAGTAGATTGGCTATTCGTCGTTATCGCAAGTACCAGGATGCCCCAAAATTATACACCAATGCAACTCAAAATTCAAACTGATAGATTAACCCTCATTCCTTTCACGATCAACATCTGTCAAGAATCACTTTCCAATTCATTTGATATCCTTGCCAGCATGGGGATTTTCCCTGGCGATGGCTGGCCCGATTTAGAAACGCTCGATACCCTGCCCAGAATCATCAACAATATCAACAAAGTAAGTGCACCGTCTGGATTTGAATCCTGGATGATTGTAGACACAAGTAACAATTTATTGATTGGAGATATTGGATTCAAAGGTATTCCTAATCATGATGGCGAGATTGACCTTGGATATGGTATCATTGCGAGTCAGCGCAAAAAGGGATTTGCTTTTGAATCAGCCGCTGGAATTCTGAAATGGGCGTTTGAGCAGGGAAATGTCAGGGCCGTAACTGCAAATTGCCGGATTGACAATATCGGATCGCAAAGAATACTGTCACTGCTCAATTTCAGCACCATAAAAAAAGACAGTGAAATGATCTATTGGAGACTAGCTAAGGGCACAAAGGATTGCTGAGCCCCCTATAAATAGCGACTCCCCATCTCGTCATCCTTAGCAAAGCGAAGGATCTCTTGAACTGTGCTTAGACAAGAGATTTCTCTCTTCGTTCGAAATGCCGGAAAGTAACACACTAACTTATCAGATTATAAAATTTGATAAACATACCCAGATCTCACTTCAACACCATCACCTTTTCCAGCAAAACAGGCAAACCGGTTTTGCCGACAAAATCCATATCCCAGAAACTCATCAGGCAGCTTACAAAATTTCCTCTCACAGGGGCGGCCACCCCATATACCGTCAGTGTCTTTGCACCCTCCATTTTGAGCAGTAAAGAATTAACTCCTTTAAAACCATACACGAATTTTTTCGCTGTAACCTCCTTGCCTTCGAAAACAACATTGACAATAGTATCAGACAGTACCTTACCACCTTTTTGCAGGCGGATTACCGTCAGCTGATCATCAAGCGTATTGGATGCATCGGTCAAGCTTTTATGAACATTCCAGCTCATTTGTCCGCTGGACGGGCATTGCACATCATTTACCCCCATATTTCTGCAAATTCCAGGCACAGCTATTTTCCTGCCCGCAAAATTGATACTATCGATCTCCATCGGATTGAAAACCTCTTTAGGAATCGCATTGTTCCTCACCAGACCAACAAAATCCCTTTCAAAATCTTTGTCCGACTTATTTGCAACCCAAAAGCTAATCCTGGTCAGCTTATGGTCCAGACCTTCGATAAGATAACATGAGCTGTGCAAAGCTACTCCCTTCACTTTTTCTTCACTATTCTCGAAGTAGACATTACTAAATTTCAGCGCCGGATCCGTCTGGCTTAAATCAGCACCTTTGACGCCCAATTTTCTAGCCACCTTCTTGATATTATCCTTATTGAATTCCAAATCAAACTTTTCACTGCTGATTTCAAATCCATCCACTTTGTAAAAATCTATTTTATTCGAATAAATTGCCTGCAACCGTGAAAACAAAGTACTATCAGCCTGGCTGAAACTATTAAAATAGCAAAATAGGAAGAAGAAGAAAATTGATAGCACTTTCATAGCGTCAATATAGGGAAAATTAATAGGAGATCGGGTCGGAGAGGGATTGTTGCTCCTAAATTCCATAATGATGTGATTTACCAATCACATTCCTCTTTTTTGCTCGCCACCCATGGCAATTTTACCTCAAAATCCACCTGCACCAGTTCATCCTCAGCTTCAAAGTAAGCCAGCGATCTACCATACGTAAAGCCAATACTAAAATTTTCGGTAATTGGTGTCATTATTATCGAATGCTGATTGGTGGCTGCTATGGGAACATTAGAGTCTTGACCCTCAAACTGCCCTTTGAAATGAAAGAAACCCCAATAAACATGAAGACCGTCGCTGTGCTTGAACATTCTTGACACTTCATTCTCTCTTCTATAGTCAATCCCTAACTGGTCAAAGAGGATTCTAATTTCGGATGGAAATGCATTTTCCCTGTTAAGCACGTAGTTTCTACAATCAAAGCACTCACAACCATCGGCACTACCACTTTTTACATTGGCATACGTAGCGTGAGTAGCCCTCCTGTCGACCTTAAAGCCCAAATCTTTATAGGTAAGTTTAGTCATTATAATGACCTAATTAAAAAGCACCGTTCCCCACCATTCACGGTATACAGTAAGCCTCAGGAAGCCATTGGTAACTCGATTTTTCTGATGCTCAGCATCATAAAGATTCATCTCAAACCTGGCCTCAATGCGATAACTGTTCTGGTCAATCTGTTCCTTTTTGGTAATCTCAAAATGAGCATCCGCTTGTGGGTATGTAGCCGGATCCTCAAAACTATATTCAGGCACACCCGTACTTCCCAACCTGTCAGAAGCAAACCAAAAGCCATCAATAGCATTAAAGCTTTGATAGTCAGTTGCGAATTTCTGCTCACCTTTGGCTAGCATACTTCGGATATCTTTCGGAAAAAACATCGTTCCAGCGTAACTCATATCCCTAACATGAAATCCTTTGCCGAATGATACCTTGTAGTTGTCATTGCCATTAGAAAACGTTTTTTGGTAATGGAAATAAATGGAATCAACAGGTGAATAATAAGATTTCCCGCGTACTGTGCCCCAACTTTTCATCCCCGTTACAGGCGCGTCCAGAAACTTCATGTTTACACCGCTGTTTCCAACACCGGCCGACCATACTGTATTTGACGTGTAGACTTTCCCATTTACCGTAAAGTAAATAATATCAGATAAACTTATTGGCGTGATCTGATCAGGATCTGTGTCAATATCTCTAATGCTGTCTTTTTTACAACCGGTGATAAAAGAGGCGAGCATTCCTGTAAGTAAGGTAAAGCGCAATATGTTTCTGAGATCGGATTTTGATCGTGTCAATGATTGGGTGGTAGGCATGAAGACTTCTATTTGACCGCAAATATATTAAATATAGGCATGTAGGTCATAGAAATCTTCAGCTGGTCACATTTTTTAAGCCTTTCATCACATTTGTAAAAAGTGCTTTCTCGAGGTATCTACCTTTAAGCCAGTAGTCAATTTAATCCCTGCGACTTCAGGCGAGTTAGACCTAATTCTCAAAAAATAACCGAACAAACAATGAAAAAAATAACTGTTACTTTCTTATATCTTATTCTGATATCCTTTGTTGGCCCGGCTGCTTATTGCGCTGCCAAAACCAATAATTACAAAGAAAATAAGATAGTTCTAAACGGCGTGAACTTTTTGGTAGACCCGGTGCTTAGCACCAGTTCCAAGTATAGGGTTGAAAACTCCTATAACCGTCCAAATTATTTATTTATGCCCTGGGATGTGGCCTACAAAGGACTAAACCTCAAATCCAATTCCATCTCATTTGGCCAGTCCATTAATGGTCTGACCAATGGAGTCTTCTTTGGCAAGGATGTGGCAGACAAGCGCTATGCCATATTCAGAATCGCAGACTATCTTTACAGAAGGAAAATCGCAGAGTAAAGTGTAGGCAGTGACTGTATTACAAATAAAAATTTAGCTTTGTGTAATGATTAACCTCCAGCGCATTTTACCCAGTCATCGTACCGCGAGGATGACGTCAGCCGTCGCGATCACAGTTGCACTCACCGGCGCGCTCAGCCTAATTGTAATTTATTATTTTAGGGCCTATGGAATCGCCCTGTTTTTCCTGATACCATTGTTGATTGGCTTCGGTGCCACCACGTTATTCTATTACAAAAGAAACGTTCAAAAAAGTCATCAGGCCGCCTTTTTATCACTACTGGCCCTCTATATATGCTTCCTGTTTTCCAGTGTAGAAGGCTTGATATGTATTAGCATGTCACTCCCCTTTGCCTTACTTCTTACCTGGGTAGGAAGTGAAATCAGTTATCTCATCCGTAAAAAAGTGGACAAGCCTCAGATACTCTTGCTGATTTTGATCGCATCCATTCCGACGACTGCTTTTGTAGAAAAAGACACCACACCTGAGTTGACTTCAGTTACTACATCCATTGAAATAGAAGCTAGTCCGGAGGAAGTATGGCACAATGTCGTAGAATTTCCTGAATTGAAAGCACCAACAGAATTCATATTTCAAACCGGGATCGCGTACCCGATAAATGCAGTTATTAAAGGTAAAGGAGTAGGAGCAGTACGGCACTGCAACTTCACCACCGGTAGCTTTGTCGAACCGATCACCGTTTGGGATCAGCCGCGATTACTCAGTTTCGATGTACTGGAACAACCGGCACCCATGAAAGAGATTAGCTTTTGGGATGTCGATGCACCACACCTGCATGATTATTTTGTTTCTAAAAGAGGGCAGTTCAAACTCATAAAACTCGCCAACGGTCATACCAAGCTGGAAGGAACCACTTGGTACTATCACAATATCAAACCCGCATTTTACTGGCGTATATGGAGCAATTACATCATTCATAAAATACATAGAAGAGTATTGGAGCATATTAAAGCAAATAGCGAGCATTGATCGGAAATAATGAAAATATGATAGATATAAGCTTTTGTGAATTTTTAGAGTATGAGATCTGTAAAGCATTGAAGACCTTCGACCATGAAGAAATCAAGGGGTTTTGGTGCGATGGTATTCTAATGTCGCAGCCGGCTTATTCGTATTCCCACAAATTTGTGAATGACAATAGGGAGGTTAATTTTACGGCATTTATTGGGGAAGACGGCCAACAGGAATATGAGTTGATTTTAAAATTTGGAAAGAAAGCCTTGAGCAGATTTGCCAGAAACTTAGATATTGAATGCTGTATTCCTAATTCAGAGGAGTCAGAGTGGTTCAGTATCGACATTGGTTTAAATAAGGTCGAAATTCAACTTCATTAATATGTAATCTCATTACCAGTCCATGCTGGAATGGTAATCAAAGGCCCGACATTGGTAAGATTTTTAAGCCGAGCAATTGCAAATCCCAATACAGTTCAAAATGCTGTGTCATATAAGGCAGTTTATCGCTCTCGCTGCTGTTAAAGCTTTTGATCAAACTCCATTAAAATTGGCAATACCCTTACCACCGCACTGCCTTATCTTCGAATGATTTGTCGTAATTTTGGTTTACTACATCAATCTGAAATGTCAAACTTAGCTATGTCAATCGCTGTACTTGCTGCAATCCTTATCGTCGTCGGGATTTGTGGAGGAATTTTATACCTGATTTACATCCCAATTAAAAGATGGCTTATCAGGACAAACAGGATAATGCCGAAAACAAGCAGGTTGATCAATCGAAGTTATCTGCTCGTCCTTTTTTCATTTGTGCTTTACCATACTTTTGAAGCGCTATTTCCGTCAGAGCGTTTCTTTGCTGAAGAATTTAAGACCGTTACGTTAAGAGCAATGCCACAATCTGCCGAATTCATTTCCAAAACCGCTTCCTATCCCGATTTCCATGGAGATTATTGTTCAAGCTCCCAGATAAAATTGTCTAAAGGGGACTACCAAAAGCTCTTGCATGAACTTCAGTTGGACAGACGAATGAGGGGTGAATCCAAACCAATTGGCTCCGAAGAATTCCAATATACACTGGGAAATAAAACAACAGAAAAAATTGTTGAAAGCTTTATAAGAACAATAGAAGGAGAGGAGGACCACTATCTATACATCGGGTTTTATGAAGACCAGCGTACTGTTTTTGTAAACATCTGTGTAACCTAGTATGTGTTTTTAAGCCGAATTCTAAAGCCTTTCGATTTCTTCAATAGAGAGATTGGTACATTCAGCGATTAACTCAGGATCAATCCTTCATTTTTAATTTTGCGGCAACTTCCCTGGCTTTGACATGGAACCGTAGCATATCACATGGCAAAGCCTCTCACCACCTTGTGGAATTCTCAAAAATTTGCATCATTGCAATACGCACTTTCTCTTAGATACCCTTGTCATTTTATCATTTGTAGTTAAAGACACTTTAGGTTTAGTGACGATGCCACTACTTAAACGATCCTATTACGACAAAATTCTTTTGTAAAGTCAATTGATATTTACTAATTTACATATACTTACTATCACAAAACTTGGTCACCATGAACATAGAAGAACAAAAGATCAAGATTATTTCCAATACTACGTTTATCAATTCTTTGATGGAGGAGACTACTTTCTCCACGTTTCGCTTGAAGCAAATAAAGCCTGCCGACCAGCAGAAAAGCGATACGGCGATGCTGGTGGCTATCATCACCGGATCGGCAACCAACTTAGGCATACTGATCACGGGGATTTTTTCCCTGTTGGCAAAAGCGAAGGACCGGCATGTCAAAATTACTGGCAAAAACGGAATGACTTTAGAGTTCCCAGCTGATTATGACGAGGGAAAGATCGAGGCACTGATCGAAAAAGCGAACAAACTTGGTGTCGAAAAAATTCAAATTTCATAGAAGTGACGGATACGCTCAAATTCCTCGAATATTTTAATTGCGACGAAGTTGAGCAGTCTATCCAGATCGTTAGGGCGAACCCAAGTCTTTTGGAAGAAGTTGAAATGCTTCATTTTGTATGCAGCGGTTCTCCGGAAAAACAATACAAAATCTATGAATTGGAAGACATTAGGAATCTGCTGCTTAATGAAGAGGGCTTAGTAATCGCTGTCGAAGGGAACGATCTCAGGGGAGAGTTTTACTTTAGGGATAATATAGCCAATGTTTATGCACGGTTATCACTTCACGAGCGGTCCATACGGGCTTTAAAAGATTTTCTTATGCGTGCGGAACTGTTCGGAGAACAAGCCTATCAGGCAAATTTATTAACCCGTATTGGATCTTCCTATTGGAGCATGGGTGATCTGAGGAACGCAAAAAAATATCTGGAGACTGCCCAGGAACTAAACTTAACTTTAGATAGCATTGTTGTCAGGGGAAACATCATCCAATCCTTATTCGCAATATATACCGGAGAGGGGAGGCATATTGATGCTCTGAATTTGTTGAAAGAGATCGAAAAGATCAATGATCATTTGCATCCTCCTGTTTGGCATATCGCAAGTACCTATGAATCATTCGGTCTGGCGTATAAAGAACTTGGGGATTTTCAAAAATCACTTTTTTATTTCAAAAAAGGACTGGAAGCACTTCGGCACGCAGAAAGTTGGGATCGGAACTCGATACTGATGACCGCAGGGTTGCATGGCAATATCGCGGTAATCTACACGTATTTGGGGAATTTTAGCAAAGCATACGAACACGTAATGCAAAACTTGATATGCGCCGACCAGCTTCAGGATAAGATTGGCATCATTGCAGCTTATGGGCAAATGGGAGTGATTTACAGCAAAAGTAAAAGCTACGAACAAGCGGCAAATACCAAGTTGGATATGTTAAAATTGGCAGAAGGAGAAAGGCATCCTGGATGGGCTGGGATCGCTTGTGATAATTTAGCGCTGATTTACAAAAATTTGCAGCAAGATAAAGCAGCCTTTGCCTATTTTAAAAAATCTCTGGATCATAAAATATCATCAGGAGCATTTGGACTGGAGTCGTGCTGGACATTTTGTTACCTGTTGGATCAGGCCAATACGTCTAGGTCTTGTCTTTTAGCCTCCTACTATTTTATCGAAAAGATTCGAGAGGCAATCCGTCTAAGCTTACCGGTTGCTTTAGTGAGGCGATGGATTTCGCCAATTGAATATTTGATCGAAAAAAGCATTACCGACTCCGATGGTTCAAATTATCAGCCAAGGCTAAGTTTTCAGGCAACAGCAAGGTCCATAATAGATAAACATGGTGAAAACGTTAAAACTGTGTTGAGTGTTTTAGCAGGTGAGTTGGATTTCGCAGTAAATGAGTTTGAGGCTATGGATTCAAATGAAATCGGCTTTCATTTATTAGAATCGATGAAGGCGCAATCTTATCTCGAGCAATTGGCGATAAATAACGTCAGATTAGATGATTTCACTAATTCTCCAGCATTGGTTCAACGGAAAAAAGGTATTACGCAACGTATTATAGAGCTGCAAAATCAGATCCAAAAGTCCAAAACGATCAGGTTTCCTGAAAAGACCTATCAATTGAAGGAAGAACTTAAAGATATCTTAGAAGAACGAACACTTGTTGACAAACAGATCAATCAGGCAAACCCTCTGATATCAGCTTTAAAGAATGACAGACCTCCTACGGTCGCTGAAGTTCAAGAATCGCTGGAAGAAGATGAGATCTTTCTTGAATACTTGTTAACCGATTCAAAAGGGAAACGATTTGCTATTGATGAAGAATACTGGTATGCATTTAATGAATTTTCGTCAGGTAAAGCGTTCGTTTTTTATATCGATAAAAAAAGCTTCTGCACCTTCGAAATTGGGAGAACGGAAAAGATCGCAAATCTAGCCAATACTTTGATCGGATTAATTGAGGATCAGGCTTATGAAGAATTCAAGGACAATGCACCCGAATTTCAAAACATCGCTCATGAATTGCATAACATTTTACTTAAGCAGCCGATAGCGGCAAACCAAGGGAGGAAGAAGACACTGATTATCGCACCCGACGGCGTATTGAATTTTATACCTTTCGACTTATTAGTTGTAGAAAATTGTGTCAACTGTAGCAGTTTTTCAGCCTTGTCCTATATCAATCAGAATTATAACGTCAATTATGTGCAATCTGCGCGGCTGTTTGTTGAATCTCGGAAAAATGAGCTTCGAGACCGGAAGTCGGAAAACCTGATCACGCTGGTTGCGAACGACAGCTTTCAGACGCTTGGAAATTTACCTTCGACTTTACAGGAGATCGCTGCTATCAAGCGGTATTTTGAGGAAACGAAAACATTTCAAGTCAATTTATTGATCAACCAAAAGGACAATCCATTATCGAAAGATAATATCTTGAATTCAGAAATTTTCTCAAGATCCAGGATCCTTCATTTTTCATGCCATGCGATCACCGACAGCGAAAATTATCCCAACGGCGCATTGGTACTCAATGATAATAATCCAGCGAGCAACGATGTGATCACAGCCCACGAGATCATGGATATCAGAACCGATGCTACCTTGGTAGTCCTTTCCGCATGTCAAACAGCGGTTGGCTCATTTGAACGTGGGGAGGGAATTGATAGTCTGGTCAGGGCATGGAATTGTGCAGGCGCATTGTCCATCGTTGCCACTTTATGGTCGGTCAGCGATGCCGCCTCCTCCAACTTCATGAGTGAATTCTACGCCTATTTGACTAAAGGTTCAAGCATAAGAGAAGCGCTACGCGAAGCTAAACTATCCATCTCAAAACAGCCGCAATTCAGTTACCCCTATTATTGGGCATCCTTCTCCGCCTACGGCGACTGCCGTTCAAGCACTTGATATATGTATATTTCATAGAAAGTGATTCTTCCTCACTTTTGGTGGTGGGCAAACTGCTCTAACAATGTGGATGGTTATAGCGTCATTTAGTGAAATAGCCAACTATAGCCTAAATTAGAGGGAAAGCGTATGTTTTCACCCATCCAACCCCTCACAATACTTCCTTAAATCCTCCGGCGTCTGCACCTCGCTTTCCTTACTATATTTAATCCTAAAAGGCGGCCGGGCGTCAAATTCAATTTCCGCCCGGCCGGTGAGATAGAACTCCTTCCAAACCTGGTCCAAACTAATTTTATCAATATCCGAGTACACCTCCAGGCTGAAATACTTGATGAATTCCCCTACATGCATTTCCTCGCACCAAAGCATTACATTACCAACACTTGTTTTCTGAAACATGCGATAAGGTGTAAACACCATCGTGATCGTCTCGGGCTCGTAAGAATGCAGGGTCATTCCATAGCCTTCTGCCGGATTATAATATTCTTTTTGCTCGTCGTCTTGCTCCCTAAATACTTTGTCCAGCAACCCCAGTTCAGTTACTCTTTTATTAGCGTCCATATTTTTAAATTATTAGATAACAAAATTAACCACCAATCATCATTTAAAAAATTATGAAATCACAAGAAATCACGATTCTGGAGTCAAGGCAATTCTACTACACAACACCCTCATTAGCATTGACCCAGCCCAGATACACGCTATTAGACAATCTTTTACGATCCGGAGATACGAAAGCCATGTACACGACCATCGGCTCCGCTATCAGATCATCAGGGAGCGGAAACTTCGCCAATCCGACCTGACGGTTTGGTCCATACAGTTCGTAAACCGCCTTGTGCTGGCCAGGAAAATAGGCCAACAATAAAGCCTGGTCGTCAGGCCTCGGATAATAATTCGGAGACGTACCATCCCAGGTAAATTGCAGTCCCTCTGTAGTCAACTGCACATCCATTTCAGTCGGCAGTTCTAAAGACCCCATGCTGATCATCACTTTGCTGTAGTCGATGGATACATCCGGGTACAGGCCAGTCAGCGCATGGCGAATGTTGTAAGCCGTCGCGGCGTTAAAGGGACTGGACCCGACTTTTGCCATCATCTTAAAGCCCACGTTCAGCAATTCGGTCAGAAGTTTCAGAAACTGGCTGATCACTTTCATTTGCATCCTGATCTGCAATTGAGCAGGGGTAGGAGGAACGGTGATTTTGCCAATTGTCCGTACACGATTTACACCGTTGGCCCGGTAATAAACCAGATTACCAATTTTTCCAGTCATCGGACCAAAGGGTCCCCAAATAGATTTTCCCATAATTTCTAAAATTGAATAGTTCCTAAATAGACACTGTCGCTCACCGCTTTACCCTTTTCAGCCACAAAACTCATATAGCAGTGCAGCATTTCGCCGGCAAAGGCTGAAGGCAATACCAAGTGATACTCCTGATCGGACCTGCTTGCCGCATAAGCGGCTGTAGCTGCAGACTTGTCGGCCGGACTGTAAACCAAGAAGCAAGCCCGGTCGCTAAATTCATAAAACCGGTTTTGCGACAGACATTGCCAGTTGAAACGTACACCATTGCCCTCTGACGTAACAGACGGACTATCCGGTCCGCAGAGGCTGCCATTGCTGAAGGTGACGAGCTCATATTTAATCGAATAATCAGGATACTGACCAGCCACGATCTGCTTAAAGTTTTTGCGCATCGCCAGTTGCATCGGGAACAGCTTCTTGCTCGTTCCAAACCCGATTCGGATCAAAATGATGAAGGAAGCCAAGAACTCACTCACCAATTTAAAACGCGTCCGCTGACGCCGCTGCAGCTCTGTTAGCGACTTAAGCATCTCATGCGGCGGTGCCGAAACCACATTTTTACCTTTATATATGCGACCAACCACACCTCCGGTCCGCTTCTCAAAACCTCCTAATATTCCATTTCTTAAAATTCCCATGTTCTTAATTTTTAATATTGTTAAATAATTTGTTGTTTATTAGCACACCCGTCGTCCTGAGCGCCCCGTCTTCTCTCTAACACACCCGTCATCCTGAGCGAAGCGAAGGATCTCTTGAACTATGCTCAATCAAGAGATTTCTCTCTTCGTTCGAAATGACGAACTGCGTCGCCGAATGAACGGAAAACACCAACTTTCGCAATGACGGAGGGTAACTTCAAAAATGGTGTCTCCGAGAAGACACCATTTTCTAACAAGCAACACGCAAACCTTACTGCACCACAGTAGAGCCAACGTAGACGCTATCGCTCACAACCCTGCCACTTTCCGACACGAAGCTCATGTACACATGCACCATATCGCCCGAAAAGCTAACCGGCAGCACAAAGTCATAACTCAGCGCACTGCGGACAACCGCACCAACACGGGTCACAAAATCACCCTTAGCCGGATTGTACACCACAAAAGTTGCCTTGTCAGTCGCTGCGCCATAACCCACCTGAAAATAGGCAGTCCAGGTTAGGTCCAGTTGCGCATCCTCGGTAGTCGCCATAGCAGCACTATCCGGTTTGCTCAACTTTCCTTTGCTCAGCAACAACTCCGGATAATCGATGGTGTAATTGGCAGCAGAACTACCCAGGATGGCATTCCTGAAATTGTACACAAAGGCCGCGTTAAAAGCGGACTGCTTTTCCTTGTGTTCATTTTGGAAGCCGACCCTGATGATCGGACTGATCCAGCTCAGGAATGTAATCATTAGCCCAAACTTTGCCCGCTGATTTAGCTGCGGCACCGAGGGCGGTGTTAATGAAGGGTGGGGCAGTGGTCCTACCACATTCTGACCACCAACCCAGCGGCCAATGTTGGCCCCGTTTTTACCTTGGAACCCACCAGAGGTTCCCCAAATTGCTCTTCCCATAATCTTGATTTTTTAGGAAATAAAACATTAAATTAATTATACCATCCGCCCGCATTGCCCTGAAGAGCTGCGGCTCGAAAAACGAACCTTGCGTCAAATGGTGAATCAAAACTAGAAGGTGAAAATTGATTTAACTAATGGATAGTACTAAACAGGGCGAATTCGCACTTAATCGCACCAATCCGCACCTGTTTTACCCCCAACTCAGGCCTACTTTTTATAATACTGGCCAATTTTTTCTAAAACCATTTGTAGATTAAGCCGGAAAAACTCGCAAAATTCTGCGAAAGTAACCGGACCTCTTTTAGGGATACCGAAGTGTACCCTTACCTGGGCCATCCTCAGTTTAGCAGTAGTTTTACTAAGGCCTGTCAAGATCTGCACATCCTTAGTATAAATGATTAACCTGTTCATTTTACAACGAATTAAATGGAACGTATTTTAGTTAAACATAAAATTATGTACAAATCTAGAAACAAAAAATTATGAAATCATAAGAAATTGCACTCAAGGTTTTCGATTCTTCCGGCGTAGATTTTTAGAATTTAGCCTACTTTGATACGTAGGCACATATTCTAAATACGAAGCCAGGTCTTTTTGGCTAAAGCACTGCGAAACGCCGATTCCGTATTGTTTGATCAATTCCTGGTAGCGAGCATCACCTTTTACATTCAAAATAGCGTTGCGGGTATGGGCCTGTTTGTTAAGTTCTGCCAGAACACAATTGGCAAGTGCCTCAGCCTCTGGAACCTCGTCTTTGAGATTTATAAAATCTTGTACCTGAAAGGGTACAATCGTCGCCCCCTTTACGATGGCCAGGTAGTACTCACTGGGCTCATTTTCAAAAAAGCCTGTAGGATCGAGCATAATGGTTTTAGGTCCATAGATCCGCAGTATTTTTATGATTGGCTTGCCATCTTTGTCGGGCGTGGATGTGTACATAAATCCATAAGAATCTTCGAGCCAATAGGCCGTACTGAGCACTTGCCCAGGTTCTACCACCACCAGGGTCTTTTTAAGAGTGGTGTCTTTAAGCACCGGCAATATCGCCGGATTAAATGTCGGCGGGAGCGTCATACGGCTATTTAAATACAGTAGCAAATTGCCAACTGGATCATTAATTATGTAATCTGGCGTCTTCATTTAGAACGTCTTTAAGTAAACAATAAGTCTGTTGACGACGAAGTTATTCGAAATAGTTGTAATAAAACAAATTTTTGGCGAAATAAAATTACTTAGTGTGAATACTACACACTGCTAAAATTTTCTATCCATCTGATTTTGAAAGCATTAATTTTTTAGTGGAATTTTTTTCTGTGAATTATTTTTCTCAGAGTTGAATAAGGGGAATTCTGTAAATTTGGCCTTCGATTTCCTGGAGATTCAGTTGCGCCCTATTCAGACTATTTTTCAAGATGTAAATAGCGTCAGGATAGCGCCTGCATTGCGCCATGATTGCAGAGCTGTCAAAAAAGGATTCCAAAGCATCTGGATGCACCGGAACCCTAACGTGACTGCTTCCGAACCCTTAGATGACCACTAGTTAATACGAGCGCAGTGCGAGGGCACTACCGGCTGACTACTAGAAACCAGTGAGGGGAGTTAGCCCTCTTCAATCTGCCTGGTCATGATCTCAATTCCTTGCTCTAAAGTGAGCACGCTTCCATTTTCTCTTAATGATTGTGTATCGGTGTAGATGCCATTGCGGTCATTCCACTGCAACCATTCAATGATTTCATGGCGACGCATTTTTGCGATTTCTGCTTGTAGTTCTTCGCCTCTTAAATCCATTATTTTATACCTTGGATCATTGCGCTTAAAATGGTATTCCATGCTCAGTTCATTCATATCCAAAGGTATTTAGGATTTAGCGAATACCCAACGAAATGGTGATTAATTTGTTTTGTATGAGAGTGTTATATTTTGATTTATGATGCAGAATTTTGCGAAACAATGAGGGTAAAATTGCGTTGATAATATATGGCAGATGTACATTCTAAAGAAACCAGATCTTATAATATGAGCCGAATCCGAAGTAAGGACACCAAGCCTGAAATGCTGGTTCGGAAGTTTCTTCATGCGCAGGGATTTAGATATAGATTGCATGTAAAGGATTTGCCGGGTAAGCCGGATATTGTACTGCCAAAATATAAGACAGTGATATTTGTGCATGGTTGTTTTTGGCACGGGCATGAGGGATGTAAATATTATGTTGTACCAAAGACGAGAACAGAATGGTGGTTGGATAAGATTAATAGTAATATTGCAAAAGACGACCGATCCATGAATTTATTAAACGATAAAGGATGGAAAGTAACTAATATATGGGAATGTG